>NZ_JARBWD010000001.1:0-1340306 GCF_030140925.1 Parerythrobacter aestuarii | reverse complement strand
GAACCGGCCACCTTGAAGTCCATGTCGCCGAGGTGATCTTCGTCACCCAGGATGTCCGACAGGACCGCGAAGTCGTCGCCTTCGAGGATGAGGCCCATCGCGATGCCGGAAACCGGACGCTCGATCGGAACGCCGGCGTCCATCATGCTCAGGCAGCCACCGCAAACGGTCGCCATCGAGCTGGATCCGTTGGATTCGGTGATGTCCGACAGGATGCGGATGGTGTACGGGAAATCTTCATGCTTGGGCAGGACCGGATGCAAAGCACGCCAGGCGAGCTTGCCGTGACCGGTTTCGCGACGGCTGGTGAAGCCGAAGCGACCCACTTCGCCGACCGAATAGGGCGGGAAGTTATAGTGCAGCATGAAGTGATTGTACGACAGGCCTTCGAGACCGTCGATCATCTGCTCGGCATCCTTGGTACCCAGCGTGACGGTGCAGATTGCCTGCGTTTCCCCGCGGGTGAACAGCGCCGAACCGTGCGTACGCGGCAGCAGGCCAACCATGGCTTCGATCGGGCGAACCTGGTCGAGCTTGCGGCCGTCGATGCGCTGGCCGTCCTTGAGGATGGCACCGCGCACGATTTCCGATTCCAGCTTCTTGACCGCCTTGTTGGCGACCATCTGGGTCTGCGGCTCTTCCTCGGCAAAGGCGTCCTTGGCCTTGGCACGGGCGGCATTGAGCGCTTCGGAACGGGCCGACTTGTCAGTCAGCTTGTAAGCGGCAGCAATGTCGTCACCAACGATGCCGCGCAGCTTTTCCTTGATCGCCGTGGTGTCGTCGGAGCTATCGATGACCCACGGATCCTTGGCGGCCTGTTCGGCGAGATCGATGATCGCACCGATAACCTTGCGGCTTTCCTCATGCGCGAACATGACAGCGCCGAGCATTTCCTCTTCGGTCAGCTCCTTGGCTTCGGATTCGACCATCATCACCGCGTCATTGGTCGCAGCGACAACGAGGTCGAGGCGACCATCTTCGTCGAGACAGGTCGCCAGGCTCGGGTTGAGTTCGTATTCGCCATTGCGGAAGCCAACGCGGGCAGCGCCGATCGGGCCCATGAACGGGACACCCGAAATGGTCAGCGCAGCCGAAGCCGCGATCATGGCAACGATATCCGGCTCGGTCTCGCCGTCATAGCTGAGAACCTGCGCGATAACGTTGATTTCGTTGTAGAAGCCTTCCGGGAACAGCGGCCGCACCGGGCGGTCGATCAGGCGGGAGGTCAGCGTTTCCTTCTCCGTTGCGCGGCCTTCGCGCTTGAAGAAGCCGCCCGGGATACGGCCCGCAGCGGAGAACTTTTCCTGGTAGTGGACGGTGAGCGGGAAGAAGTCCTGCCCTTCGCGTACGCTCTTTGCTGCGGTGACCGCGCAAAGAACAACAGTTTCGCCATAGGTGGCGAGGACCGCGCCGTCAGCCTGACGGGCAATACGGCCGGTTTCCAGAGTGAGGGTCTTTCCGCCCCACTCCAGCGATACGGTTTTCGTGTCGAACATTGATTTTCCTAATTTGACCCGCACGGCCTTATTGCGGTGCGGGGCCTACTGTGCCGGGTATTCCGTCCCGGTCCGGTATGGGGCTATTCGCGCCCCGTAGTACCGCCCCTGCACCGGATTGTGCGGGAGCCGGATAAACGAAGCGGCCCAAGTTGGGCCGCTCCGAGAAACTCTTACTTACGAAGACCCAGCTTCGCGATCAGGGCGTTGTAGCGCTCTACGTCTTTCTTCTTGAGATAGGCGAGCAGGCTGCGACGCTTGTTGACCATCTGGAGCAGGCCACGACGCGAGTGGTTGTCCTTGTGGTGATCCTTGAAGTGCTCGGTCAGGTTCTTGATGCGCTGCGTCAAGATCGCGACCTGGACTTCCGGGCTGCCCGTGTCGTTCTTGTCACGAGCGTTGTCCTTGATGATCTTCGTCTTCGTTTCGGCGTCTACCGACATGTGTATTCTCTCTTACTCAGCGACATCTGGCAGGTTGAAGCCCCTGACGACCTTCATCGTACCACCGCTGAGTTCGACCAGCGCAACCGGAACAGTTTCCAGCTTCGCAAGGTAGAGCCCGTCGGTTTGGGGCATTCCCGAGACGACCCGGCCCTGGCGGACCGCCTGCGCACTATCGGGATCGAGTTTCAGAGCCGGGATGTCGTCCAGCCCCGCCTCGAGCGGCAGGAGGAGGTCTTGAAGTGGCGCGCCCTTACCGATTTCGTTGAGTTTGTCCAGCGAAATCGCCTGCTTTTCAGCGAAGGGGCCCGCCTTCGTCCGCCTGAGATAGGTAACGTGGCCGACAGTTCCAAGAGCATGGGCGATATCGCGTGCAAGGCTGCGGATATAGGTGCCCTTGGAGACATGAGCAGTGAGCGTGATGGCGTCGGCCAGTTCGAGCGGCGCGCCGGGATCGTAGGGGTCGGGACGACCGGAGGTAATTTGGAAGGCGGACTCCAGTTCAACCCCCGCCTCGTCATTCCTGCGAAGGCGGGAATCCAGGGCGGCTTGGTCAGAACTTTGCAGCTCTGGATCCCCGCCTTCGCGGGGATGACGGGAGAAATGGAGGTCGTAGACAGTGATCGCCCGCGTCTTCAGTTCGACCTCTTCCCCGGCCCGCGCCCGGTCATAGGCGCGCTTGCCGTCCACCATCAGCGCGGAATACTTCGGCGGTACCTGTTCGATGTCGCCGGTGAAATGCTCCAGCACCGCCGCGATCGCCGCCATAGGCGGACGATGATCGGAGGTTCGAACAACCTCCCCTTCGGCATCGAGCGTATCGGTCTCCTCGCCAAACTGGACAGTAAACTCGTAGATCTTGGACGCGTCGAGCATCCGCCCGGCCAGCTTGGTCGCCTCGCCCAGCGCAATCGGTAACACCCCTTCCGCCTCGGGATCGAGCGTCCCGCCATGCCCTACCTTGGTCTTGGCATAGCCGCCCTCGCGCAAATTGCGCTTCACCGCCCCCACCGCCTGCGTCGAGCCCATGCCGCGCGGTTTATCGAGGATGATCCAGCCGTGAGGTGGAGGTAGCTTTTCGGTCATACCCCGTCAGTCTGGGGATCGCCTTTGCCAATCGCAAGTGTCGCGCGGTTACCGAACACCAGCAGGTTGGTCAGCAGCGCCACCGCCACCGAGCTGAACAGCACGAACACCATCACGTCGATATAGTGCACCCACGGCAGGCCCGCGGTCGCATACCAGCTGACCCCGCCGAAATTCTCCGGCACGTAGAGATAGAATGTGTGGAAGGCGTAGATGCTGAAACCCCAGACCAGCCCCGCCACCGCCGCGCGCGCATCCATATTGCGGAACAGCAGCGCGGCGATGAAGGCCGAAAGGATCGGCATCGACAGCAACCCGTTCAGCTCCTGCAACAGGTTGATGATGCTCTCGGCCCCGGCATAGACCGGCACCAGCGCAATCGAGACCAGCATAGCGAGCACACCGACCAGGCGGTTGAGGCGCTGCACGTCCACATCGGGATTGATAAAGCGCCGGTGGAAGTCGACCGACCATAGCGTGATGGTGGCGTTCATCACCGCCGAATAGGTTGTCAGCACCGCCGCCGCGATCATCGCGGCAAACATGCCGCTGGTCCAGCTGGGCAG
Source organism: Parerythrobacter aestuarii (assembly GCF_030140925.1). Classification (NCBI taxonomy): domain Bacteria; kingdom Pseudomonadati; phylum Pseudomonadota; class Alphaproteobacteria; order Sphingomonadales; family Erythrobacteraceae; genus Parerythrobacter; species Parerythrobacter aestuarii. The sequence continues at coordinate 1,336,715 of NZ_JARBWD010000001.1, read as the reverse complement.
GACTTCTCCGACCACCATCGCATAGGCCCGGTCGCCGACATCGCCGAACAGCTTGAAGGCGACTATGCCGGGCAGCACCACGATCGGCGGCACGATCAGCACGCGGATGATGGCAGCGGCGATCACGCCCTTCTGCGCTTCTTTCACATTGGGCGCGGCGAGCGCCTTTTGCGTGATGTTCTGGTTGGTCGACCAGTAGAAGATCTGGATGAACAGCATGCCCGTGAACAGCGTGTGGAGCGGGATCGGGCTGTCCACCGCGCCGATCATGCTCAGCCGCTCTGCAGGGACGCCGGTGGTAATGTCCCAGCCGACCGCCTGCAGCGCGAGGAACACCACCACCAGCGCCAGCGCGAGGATGCCAACCCCGGCATAGGTATCGAGCACTGCGACGGCGCGCAGCCCGCCGAGGATGGCATAGGCTGCCCCCACCACAGCAAAGACCGCCGCCACCGCCGTAACCGAAGCCTCGACCCCGAACAGCGTCTGCATGAACAACGCCCCGGAATAGATCACCGCTGGCAGGTAGATCGCGAAATTGCCGAGCAGGAACAGGCCGGAAATGACCGTGCGGATGCTGGCACCATCATAGCGCTGCTCGAGCAGTTGGGTGATCGTGGTGCAATTGTTACGATAGTAGATCGGCACGAACACGAAGGCGAGCAGCAGCAGACCCGCAAATCCGGCCAGCTCCCACCACGCCAGCAGCAGCATCTGGTTGCCGTTCATCCCCACCAGCTGGTCGGTCGAAAGATTGGTCAGCGTGATCGCCCCGGCTACGAAGACCCAGTTGAGCCCACCCCCGGCGAGGAATATCTCGCGGTCGGCCGAGGCATGGCTGGCGGCGCGGGCGGCGGCGACCTTGCGCCATGTCAGGAAAGCCAGCAGCGCCATCAGGCCAAGAAAAACCGCGACCTGTACAATATTCATTACTGCGCCTTCCCCAGAGCGTCATTCTATCGGCACCGAGGCCTACCGACGTTTTTCTCTCAAACCAATGGGCAAGCGCGAAAATCCCCGGTAGGGCGCGCCCGGTGAATGACATGCGTGAGTGAGATGGCGAGCGAGATCTTCGACCTTCTGATCATCGGCGGCGGCGTCAATGGCGCAGGGATCGCCCGCGACGCGGCCGGGCGCGGGGCCAGCGTGCTGCTGGTCGAGAAAGATGACCTCGCCGGGCATACCTCGAGCGCCTCGACCAAGCTGGTGCATGGCGGCCTGCGCTATCTCGAGCACTACGAATTCCGGCTGGTGCGCGAGAGCCTGATCGAGCGCGAGCGGCTGCTCGCCATGGCCCCGCACATCATCTGGCCGCTGCGCTTCGTACTGCCGCATGACAAGGGGCTGCGGCCGAAGTGGATGCTGCGGCTGGGCCTGTTCCTCTATGACCACCTCGGCGGTCGCAAGCTCCTGCCGCCGACCAGCACGATCGACCTGCGCCAGCCGCCGCATGGCAGCGTGTTGAAGGACCGGCTGGTCACCGGCTTCGAATACTCGGACTGCTGGGTCGAGGATTCGCGGCTGGTAGTGCTCAATGCAGTCGATGCGAGAGAACGCGGCGCGGATATCCGCACCCGCACGGAATGCGTGGCGCTCGATCGTCGCAAGGATGTCTGGATCGCGGACCTGCGCAGTGCCGACGGCACCGAAGAGCGGGTCGTTGCCCGCACTGTGATCAATGCGGCTGGGCCATGGGTCGATACCGTGCTCGGCCTCGCCGATCCTGGGCGCAACCACACCAATCTCAGGCTGGTCAAGGGCAGCCATCTGATCTTTCCGAAGCTGTTCGAGCACGACCGCTGCTACATCTTCCAGAACCGCGACAACCGCATCGTCTTCGCCATTCCCTACGAGCGCGAATTCACGCTGGTCGGGACGACCGACGTGCTCTTCACCGGCGACCCCAACCAGATCGCGATTTCGGACGAGGAAAGCCGCTACATCTGCGATGCGGTGAACGAATACCTGCGGGTGCCCGTATCGCCCGAACAAGCCGTCTCCAGCTACTCCGGTGTGCGGCCGCTGTACGACGATCATTCGTCCAGCAACTCCACGGTCACCCGCGATTACGTGTTCGAGCTCGACAGCGAAGGCGGTGCGCCAATCCTCTCCGTCTTCGGCGGCAAGATCACAACCTATCGCAAGCTCGCCGAGCATGCGCTTGAAAAGCTGCAGTTTCATGGTTCGCCATGGACAGCATCCAAGCACCTGCCCGGTGGCGATATCCCGATCGAGGAGGTCGACAATCGCCTCGCCCAGCTACAGATGCACAACGATTGGTTCCCGCCCGATGGCATCAGGCGGCTCTATCGCGCCTATGGAACCCGCATTGACGATATCCTGCACGGCAAGACCTCGCTCGCCGAGATGGGCCAGCATATGGGCGGCGATCTCTACGAGGCCGAGTTGCGCTACCTCGTCGAGCACGAATTCGCCCGCAGCGCAGAGGATGTGCTGTGGCGGCGCGGCAAGCTGGGGCTGCATCTGGATCAAGAGGCGCAGGAACGCGTCGCGGACTGGTTCGCCCAGCAAGGCGAAGCATGACCGACAGCCAGAGCATTATTGGCCCCGACGCTTCAGGCCGCCCGGTCCACCGGCGTGACTTTACCAAGGCCGACGGACGCATGCTACGGCTCTATGGCCATGCGCTGCACGCATTGGCACCGCAACCGCAGGAGGCCGACGATGTCGCGCTCGGCGGCGAATTGCGGTTCCATCCGCTGCGGCAGGAGTGGAACACCTACGCCGCGCACCGCCAGAATCGCACCTTCAAACCTTCGGCCAGCGACGATCCGCTCGCGCCGACCCTCCCCGGTGGCCCGGCGACGGAAATCCCGTTCGAGGATTTCGAGATCGCGGTGTTCGACAACCGCTGGTCGGCTTATCACCCTTCCGCCCCACAGCCGCCAGTGCTGGAAGGCATGGAAACAGCGCCCGCGCTCGGAGCCTGCGATGTCGTGGTTTATGGCCCCCAAGACACGGGCAATTTGCATTCCATAGGGCAGGCGCGGCGCGAATTGCTGCTTGCCGCGTGGGAGGATCGCTATGCCGCGCTGTTCGAGTCGGGATGCAGTTACGTGCTCCCGTTCGAAAACCGTGGCGATGAGGTCGGCGTGACACTGCCCCACCCGCACGGTCAGATCTATGGCTTCCACACCGTCCCCCAGGTGCAGCAGCGCGCGATCGATGCCTTTGCAGATGGATACGACCTCGCTGCGGAGATAGGCCGCGCCATGCCTGACTACGGCCTCGCCGAGGAAGGCGGCATCGCGGCCTTCTGCCCTCGCTACGCCCGCTTTCCCTACGAGGTCTGGCTTGCCCCGCGTATCCGCCGCGAAGGGCTGCACGACATGACCGACGCCGAGAAATCGGGCTTCGCGCAGCTGCTGGGTGAGATCACTCGCCGATATGACGCGTTGTTCCAGCAGCCCGCCGCCACGATGCTGGCGCTCCACGCCGCCCCGCGTGGCGGCTCGGCAGGATATCACTTCACGGCGCAGTTCTACCCGCTGCTACGCGCACCGGGCCGGGTCAAATACCTTGCCTCGGTCGAGCAACATTCGGGCACCATGACGGTGGACGTGATGCCCGAGGCAGCCGCAGCCGCTCTACGGGAGGTGTGAGATAACGGCTTTTACCGCCACTGTACCCGGCCGCGTCAATTTGATCGGCGAGCATACCGATTACAACGGCGGCATGGTGCTGCCGGCGGCGCTTTCCGTCGCCATGTCGGTTAACCTGATCCCGCGCGCGGACAACCGCATCAGCGTCTCCGCCCGCGGCTATTCCGGGTCGGCCGAACGCGCGCTGCACGAGCCTGCACAGGACCATTGGTCCGATCCCTCCGTCGGGGCGCTACGCGAAGCGGTGTCGCTCGGGCTGCTTGCGGGCGGCGCAGCGCTCTCGATCCAGTCGACCATCCCGGCAGGCTCGGGCCTGTCCTCCTCGGCCGCGCTGATCGTGGCGATCCTCAAGGCTGCGCGCGCGTCGGGCGGCAGCGATCTTGGCGACCTCGAGCTGGCGCTGGCGGCGCGGCGGGTGGAAAACGAATATCTGGGCGTACCCTGCGGCATCATGGACCAGGTCGCGGTCGCCATCCCGCAACCGGGCCAGGCCATTGCACTCGATACCGCGACGCTGGACTACACCGTCGTCCCGCTACCTGCCGACCACACCATGGTGGTGATCCATTCGGGCCTCACCCGCAAGCTGACCGATGGCCGCTACAAGGCGCGCAAGGAAGAATGTGACGCCGCCCGCGAAGCGATTGGGCGCGACGATATCTGCCGGCTCGATCCTGAGGAAATCGCAGCCGCGAGAGGTCTCGACGAAAGTGTCCGCAAGCGCGCACGCCACTGCGCCACCGAGCATCGCCGGGTGCTGGCAGCTGTCGAAGCGCTGGAAGGCGGCGACACCTGCACGCTGGGTGCGCTCATGAACATGAGCCATGCCTCCATGCGCGACGATTTCGAGATGTCCTTGCCGGCGATCGATGCGCTGGTGGAAAGTGCCGTCGAGCTGGGTGCAGTCGGTGCGCGGCTTACCGGGGGCGGTTGGGGCGGCTGCATCGTCGCCTGTATCGCCAACGACCGGCGCGAGGCATGGCAAGCCGAGCTGCTCGCGCGTCACACCAAAGCGCGCTTTGTCGACGCGGTTGGCGGCTAGCCTGCGATAGCGCCGGCCAGCCCATACAGCTGGTCCAGCGCCCACTCGACCGGCGGCCCGACTGTGCGATCGATGATCCCGGCATCGGGGAAGGCCCATGTCGCGGCAATCAACACGATGAACAGCAGCATCCCCAGTGGGCGCAGCTTTTCATAATGCTGCGCCAGCGACGGTGGCAGCAACCCTTCGACGATGTGCGAGCCATCAAACGGCGGAATCGGCAACAAGTTGAAGAAGGCAAGGAAGACGTTGAGGATCAGGAAGTACTGAAACACGTCCCACCACACCGTCGGCTCGCCCGCACTGTCGAACACCAGCCCCGGTCCGACCAGCCCCAGCACGACCGCACCGAGCAGAGCCAGCACGAGGTTCGTCCCCGGTCCTGCAGCCGCCACCGCTACCATCCCGAAGCGCGGGTTGCGCAGTCTTTCCTTGATCACCGGTACCGGCTTGGCCCAGCCGAACACCGGGCCGCCCACCGCCAACAGGAAGCCGGGCACCAGCAGCGTCCCGACCGGGTCGACATGGCGGATCGGGTTGAGGCTCAGCCGGTTGCGCTCCTTCGCCGTCGGATCGCCCAGCAGGTTCGCTGTGAGGCCATGTGCGACCTCATGGAACACGATGGCCACGATCAGGCACGGGATCAGGATCGCCGCGAGCAGGAGAGTGTCGGTCATGAGCGGTAGATAGGGCGTGCGCGGCTAGTGCGCCAGAGACTGCACGAAATGCTTGCGGCACAGCGCGACATAGCGGTCGTTGCCGCCGATCTCGGTCTGCGCGCCTTCTTTCACTGCCTTGCCGCGTTCGTCGACCCGCATGTTCATCGTCGCCTTGCGCCCGCAATGGCAGACGCCTTTTAGCTCTACCAATGCGTCAGCGATGCCCAGCAGCGCGGCCGAGCCTGGAAACAGCTTCCCTTGGAAATCGGTACGAAGGCCGTAACAGACGACCGGCGTGTTGGTCTCGTCGGCCAGCTTGGCGCATTGCCACACCTGCTCTTCGGTCATGAACTGCGCTTCATCGATCAGTACGCAATCGACCCGCCCACGTGAATGCTCTTCCAGTACAGCCTCGAGGATATCGGTATCCTCGGTGAAGCGGTTGGCATCGCTGGACAGGCCGATCCGGCTGCTGATCGCACCGAATCCGGGCCGGTCGTCGAGCGCTGCGGTCCACAGCGAGACCTTCATGCCGCGCTCGCCATAGTTGAAGGCGGCCTGCAGCAGGGTCGTGCTCTTCCCCGCATTCATGCTGGCGTAGTAGAAATAGAGCTTGGCCAAGCTGCCCCCCAAATCACCCGTGAAAGAGTGCTAGAGGATCGACAACGGCTTCGACAAGCGATGCGCCGAATGGTATGGGGATAGCATGTGGTCGATCAGCAAACCCTGCCTGTTCTTGGCTGCCCTTGCGCTCGGTGCGGCGGCCCCTGCCCCCACCCGCTATGTCGTCGACAGCGCGGGCAGCAGCGTCTCGGCCAAGGTCGCCTTCCTTGGCGTGGGCAGCAAGACCGCCGGCTTTCCCGAGATGTCCGGCACTGCGCGGCTTTCTCCGGCAGATCCGAAGCAGATCGACCTCGACGTTTCGATCAACGCCCGCACCCTGACCGCATCCGACAAGCTGACGGCCGAGCGACTCAAGGGTGAAAAGTTCTTCTGGGTGGAGAAATACCCGACCGTCCGCTTCAAGGGCAGCCGGATGACGCTTGGTGACGGACGCAACGGCACCGTCGATGGCATGCTCACAGCACGCGGCGTCTCGAAACCGGTCACGCTGAGCATCGCCTTCGATACCCCGCCGGCCAGCGCCTCTGCCGGCGAGCCAATCACCCTGACCGGCCAGACCACGATCAACCGCTACGACTTCGGCATGAAGTCCTATTCGCTGATTGTCGGCAAGAAGGTGACCATCCAGCTCAAGGCCCGGCTGCGCCCCAAGGGCTAGCGCTTTCGGTCTTCCCGGATCAGCTCCGCCCCTTCCGGATCGATTGGCATGCCATGTTCCAGCCGCGCCTGCGCGTGGCCGACCTGTTGCCAGCCCATCACGCCATGGAGTGCATTGCCGAGGCCTTGCGCATCCTGGCTCTGGTTGCAGGCCAGTTTTGCCAACCGCAGGCCCATCATCGGACGCTGAGCAATCCGCAGCGCCATTTCAAGCGTCCGCACCTCAAGCTCGGCGCGCGGGACGACATGATTGACCATGCCCAGCGCCTTCGCATCCTCAGCCGACAGATCGCAGCCAGTGTAGAGCAGCTCACGCGCCTTGCGGTGGCCCAGCTCCCACACATGCGCGAAATATTCGACCCCGTTGACGCCGAACGCCACGGTCGGGTCGGAGAACACCGCATCCTCGCTGGCGATGACGATATCGAACGGCCAGACCAGCATCAGCCCGCCCGCCATGCACAGCCCCTGCACCTGCACCACCACCGGCTTGGGAAGGTTGCGCCAGCGCCAGCACAGGCCGAGATACATCTCGTGCTCGGCGGCCATCTGTCCGGCCTGCCCCGGCGCATCGAAGCCGGCCCATTGGGTGACGGACGGGAAATCCGCCAGCGCGCTATCGTCTCTCAGATCATGACCGGAGGAGAAGTGCTGGCCCTCCGCCGCGAGCACGATGCAGCGCACCGCTTCATCCTGCGCCGCCCGCGTCAGGGCCGTATCGAGCGCGTAGAGCATAGCCTTGTCCTGCGCATTGGCCTTGTCGGCACGCGTCAGCGTAATCCGTGCGACGCCCTCAGCGGGCTGGTCATAGGAAATGCGTTGGTCCGACATTATTCTCCCCCAGGACGGGTCCCAGCGGAAGCGAAGCTGACCAAAGGTCAACGCTGGGACGCGTGCTATTCTTCAGGATCGCTATCGAGATCCCGCGCCACGCGCGGATCGCTCAGCAATTTCTCGATACGATCGGCTTCCTCGAAGCTCTCATCGGCCCGGAACTTGAGCTTGGGCGCGAACTTCAGGCCCAGCCGCTTGGCCACTTCCTTTTGAAGGAAAGCGGTGTTCTGCCGCAGCGCCTTGACGATCTCGTCCTCGTCCTTGCCCAACAACGGCTTCACATAGGCGGTCGCATTCTTGAGGTCAGGCGTCATCCTGACTTCAGTCACGGCGATATTGGCCGCGCTGACTGTCTCGTCATGCACCTCCTGCCGCGCCAGCAGTTCGCTCAGGATATGCCGCACCCGTTCAGCGACCTTGAGGACCCGGACCGAGTGCTGTTCAGGTGTGAATTGCTGTCGCGCCATCAGGCCACCATTTTATCAAGTATACGTTTGAGCGAAATCATATTGCGCGCCGTGCCCTTGCAGCCAAGCCTCCGTTCGAGAACCTTGTTCGACAGCGAAGACACGCCGACGCCATGCACATAGTCGAGAAACAGCACGCGGTCACCCAGCGCGAGCCGTTCGCTGCCTTTGCTTCGATGCTCCTCGATCAACGCATCGACGGCTGACTTGTCCGGCTGCTGGCTGAGGAAGATCGAATGCACCATCTTGTCCGAGCCATATCGCGGCCCGGTGCCGTGAAACGGGTTTTCGTCGATCGCGTAGCGGATTTCATCCTGGGTCCGCACCATGGCGCAGGATTTGAACCCGAAGGTCTGCTCGACGACGCTTTCCAACTGGATTTCCAGCATCGACGGATCGCGATCATCGGTCAGGATCACATTTCCGCTCGCCGCGACGGTCGAGACGTCCCTGAACCCAGCGTCCGTGAGCGCCGTGACAAGATCCACCATCTTGATCCTGTTGCCGCCGACATTGATGCTCCCAAGGAAAGTGACCAACCGTGCCATCAGTCCTTGGCCACGGGGCGCGGTGTCGGGATCGCCGTGCTGGTCGAGCGGGCCAGCAGCTTTCCGTCCATGTCGAACAGTTCACCTTCGAGGAAGATCGCCTTCCGACCGCGCCGGATAACGCGTCCCTTGCCCACCAACGGTCCCGCCAGCACGGGCCGCAGGATCGTCATCGTCAGGTCGAGGTTGAGCGGCGCTTCCTCGTGATTGGTGGCCCAGACATGCGCCCAGCCCATCACTTCATCGAGAAACCCCGCGACAAGACCGCCCTGCACGCTGCCGCGCGGGGTGATGAAGCTGTCGGGAGCATGGAAACGGAGCGTGATTTCCTCACGCTCCGCATCAAAGCTGTCGAACTCGACGCCCATCAGGTCCGCATGCGCGGCTCCGAGAGCGTGCTGTGTCGGGTCGTTGGCCCCGCTCACAGCGTCCGCTCACGCTCCTCGACTTCGAAGACTTCCAGCTGGTCGCCCGGCTGGATGTCGTTCGTATCGGCGAGGACCACACCGCATTCGAGACCTGCGCGGACTTCGTCCACATCGTCTTTGAAGCGGCGCAGCGAGGCGATGGTGGTGGCCGAGACGATAACGTCTTCGCGCGTGAGGCGTGCGTGCAGACCCTTGCGGATGACGCCTTCCTCGACCAGCAGGCCTGCTGCCTTGTCTTTCTTGCCGGACTTGAAGACTTCCTTGACTGCGGCACGGCCAACGACGTTCTCGATCCGCTCCGGACCCAGCTCGCCCGCCATCTCCTTCGCGATTTCCTCGGTCAGGTGGTAGATGACGTCGTAATACTTCATCTCCACCCCGTCGCGCTTCACCAGCTCGCGCGCCTTGGCATTGGGGCGTACGTTGAAGCCGATGATCGGCGCGTTGGAAGCTGCCGCCAAGGTGACGTCGCTCTCCGTGATGGCACCCACGCCTGCGTGCAGCACGCGGACCTTGATCTCGTCGTTCGAGAGGTTGTGCAGCGCGGTTGTGATCGCTTCGACCGAGCCCTGCACATCGGCTTTCACCAGCACGGGGAATTCGATCACGTTCGATGCGAGGTTGTTGAACATCGTATCGAAACTGGTCGGAGCCAGCGCGGTGCGCTTCTCGGTCGCTTTTTCCTGGCGGTACTGGGCAACTTCGCGGGCCCGCTGCTCGTTTTCAACCACGGTCAGCGTATCGCCTGCGCTCGGCACGCCGCCGAGGCCAAGGACCTCGACCGGCATGGACGGGCTGGCTTCCTTGATCTGCTTGCCCTGATCGTTGACGATGGCGCGAACTCGGCCGCTTTCGGTGCCGACGACAAAGGTGTCGCCGCGCTTGAGCGTACCGCGGTTGACGAGCACGGTCGCAACCGGGCCACGACCCTTGTCGAGCTGGGCCTCGATGACCGTGGCTTCGGCCATACGGTCGGGATTGGCTTTAAGCTCGAGTAATTCGGCCTGCAGCGCGATCTTCTCCAGCAATTCGTCGAGGCCGGTCTTCTTCAAAGCCGAAATCTCGACATCCTGCACATCGCCTGACAGCTTCTCGACGATCACCTCATGTTCAAGCAGGCGGTTGCGGATATTGTCCGGGTTGGCCTCTTCCTTGTCCATCTTGTTGATCGCCACGATCATCGGGACGCCTGCCGCCTTGGTGTGATTGATGGCTTCGATTGTTTGCGGCATGATGCCGTCGTCAGCGGCCACGACCAGCACGACGATATCGGTGACATTGGCACCGCGCTGGCGCATTTCGGTAAACGCAGCGTGGCCCGGTGTGTCGAGGAAGGTGATGGTATCGCCGCCCTTGGTCTTCACCTGGTAGCTTCCGATATGCTGGGTAATGCCGCCTGCTTCACCTTTCACCACATTGGCACCGCGCAGGGCATCAAGCAGTGAGGTCTTGCCGTGATCGACATGGCCCATGATGGTGACGACCGGCGGACGCGGCTTCAGCGTGTCTTCGGGATCGACATCCTCTTCGGCCTGGATGTCGACATCGGCCTCGGACACCTTCTGGATGTTATGGCCGAACTGTTCGACCAATAGTTCGGCGGTATCCTGGTCGATCGTCTGGTTGACGGTGACCATCATGTCGAGATTGAAGAGCTCCTTCACGAGGTCAGCGCCCTTCTCGCCCATACGCTTGGCGAGTTCACCGACGGTGATGGCTTCCGGCACGACCACGTCGCGAACCTGCTTCTCGCGCGGTGCAGTCGGCCCGCCATGCAAGCGACGCTCCTTCTCGCGCGCACGCTTCAGCGCAGCGAGCGAGCGAGCACGGCGGCCTTCGTCTTCATTGAGCGCACGCTTGACGGTGAGCTTGCCGCCCCGGCGCTTGTCCTTCGAACGGTCGTCGATGACCGGCTTGCGCTCTTCCTTCTTCTTCTTTTCCGGTTTCTTGGGTTCAGGACGAGCAACCGGCGTGAACTTGCGCGATACCGTTGGCTTGGCACCTTCGGCAGCATCGGCAGGGGCATCGGCGGCGGTGGTATCCACCTCGGCTTCGGCCTTGGCCGCCGCTTCGGCTTCCTCCGCTGCGCGCTTCTCGGCCTCTTCTTCGGCCTTGCGATTTTCTTCTGCCCGCTTCTTCTCTTCAGCGGCGTTCTGCTTGGCCCTCTCCTCGTCGCGCTTGCGCGCTTCTTCGGCCATCTTCAGCCGCTCTTCCTCGGCCTCGCGCTGGAGGCGGGCAACGCGTTCCTGCGGGGTTTCGCTGGGTGGCGCAGCCTTCTTCTTCGGCGCAGCCTTCTTGGGCTCCTCTGCCACGGGCGGCGGTGGAGGTGGTGGTGGCGGAGGCGGTGGCGCTTCGCCCGGTTTCAGGAGCTTGCGCTTACGCTTCACCTCGACCGCCACCTTGTTGGTGCGGCCGTGGCTGAAGGTCTGCTTGACTTCGCCCGGCTGGCTACCCTTCAGAGTGAGGGGTTTGCGTTCCCGGGGTTTTTTGTCGTCGTCGCTCATAAAACTCGTTTCTTCCTTCGATCTCAAATCGTCTCAGCGGCGGCGCGGTCACCCGTTCCACCGTCATCCGGTACGCCGGAAGGCGTTCCTGAAAAGTGCAGCAGGCGCTGCAGGGCCAGATCGACCCGTGCCGCCGCGGCAGCGTCGGCAAGCGCCAGATGGACGACATTGTCGCGGCCCAATGCCACAGACAAAGCATCCCGGTCCAGTGGCAAGCGGGTACCACGTGCCCCCGATCCCTCGATTTCTTTCCCGACCCGCCAGGCCTGGTCGAGTTTCTTCGACCCGTCTTCGCTGGCATCGGCGGCATGGAGCAGCAGCTCCAACACCCCGCCGCGGGCGTGTTCGGCAATCCTGTCGGAGCCCAAGATAATGTGCCCCGCCCGCATTTCGAGGCCCAGCCGATCAAGCAACGCCTTGGTGAGGCTCTGTTGAATCAATTGTGGCAGCGTTTCCGGCACATTGAGTGTCGCGCCCTTGAACGCTCGCGCCAGCGCACCCCTCAGCTTGCCTTTCGCCAGCGCCGCTTCCAGTTCGGCTCGGCAGACGCTGATCCAGGCACCGCGGCCCGGCGCTCGCGCATGGACATCGGGCAACACGTCACCGTCAGGCGAAATCGCCAGTCGGATCAGCGCATTACGTGCACCATGCTCTCCAGAAAGAATGCACCGGCGCTCAGGCCCGGAATCGCTCCGGGCCTTGCCACCGTCAGAGATGTCGGAGCTTACGCGCTCATTGGGGGGAGTCCGCATCGGCGGCCTCCTGCATGTCGCCTTCATCGACCTCAGGGCCGGTGATGGCTTCCATATCATCCTTGGACTCGACCGGAGCTGGCTCTTCGTCCTCGAACCAGTGCGCGCGAGCGGCCATGATGATCTCGTTACCCTGCTCTTCGGAAAGGCCGAATTCGCCCAGCACACCGCCCTTGTCCTCGGTACGCTGGTTGCGGCGCAGCGGCGGACCGTCGGTATTGTTGCGGCGGCGCGGAGCTTCACGCTTCTTGGCGATCAGTTCGTCGGTGGCAAGATCGGCGAGGTCGTCGAGCGTCTTGATCCCGCCCTTGCCCAGCACGACCAGCATTTGCTCCGTGAGGTGCGGGATATCGGCCAGCGCGTCTTCGACGCCCAGCGCACGGCGCTCCTCGCGATAGGCAGCTTCCTGTCGGTCCAGTGCTTCCTGCGCGCGGCTCTGAAGCTCTTCGGCAAGCTCTTCGTCGAAGCCTTCGATGGCCGCCAGTTCTTCCATCGCCACGTAGGCGACTTCTTCCAGCTCGGAGAAGCCTTCGGCCACAAGCAGCTGCGACAGCGTTTCGTCGACGTCGAGCTCTTCCTCGAACATCTTCGAACGGGTGGCAAATTCCTTGCTCTGCTTCTCGCTCGCCTCTTCTTCGGTCATGATGTCGATCTGGTGACCGGTCAGCTGGCTGGCGAGGCGCACGTTCTGGCCGCGGCGACCGATTGCCAGCGACAGCTGGTCATCCGGAACCACGACTTCAATGCGGCCTTCATCTTCGTCGAGCACGACGCGGCTGACCGTGGCCGGCTGGAGCGCGTTGACGATGAAGGTAGCGGTGTCTTCCGACCACGGGATGATGTCGATCTTCTCGCCCTGCAGTTCCTGCACGACGGCCTGCACGCGGCTGCCCTTCATACCGACACAGGCGCCGACCGGGTCGATCGAGCTGTCATGGCTGATCACACCGATTTTCGCACGGCTGCCCGGATCGCGGGCTGCGGCCTTTATCTCGATGATGCCATCGTAAATCTCTGGCACTTCCTGCGCGAACAGCTTGCGCATGAAATCGGGGTGCGCACGGCTGAGGAAGATTTGCGGGCCGCGGTTGTTGCGCTCGACCTTGGTGATGATCGCGCGGACACGCTCGCCGACACGCGCGGCTTCGCGCGGGATCTGCTGGTCGCGGCGGATGACACCTTCGGCGCGGCCGAGGTTGACGATGACATGGCCGAATTCGACCGACTTGATGACACCGGTGATGATCTCACCCGCACGGTCCTTGAATTCCTCGAACTGGCGCTCGCGCTCCGCATCGCGGACCTTCTGGAAGATCACCTGCTTGGCGCTCTGCGCATCGATGCGACCAAGGTCCACTGGCGGCAGCGGATCGACAATGAAGTCGCCAATCTTGGCATCGGCTTCAAGCTTCTGCGCGGCCTTGAGATCGACCTGCTTGAAGTAGTCTTCGACTTCCTCGACCACTTCAACGACACGCCACAGGCGCAAATCGCCGGTCTGCGGGTCGAGCTTGGCGCGGATGTCGTTCTCAGCACCATAGCGGTTGCGCGCGCTCTTCTGGATCGCTTCTTCCATCGCTTCGATGACGATCGCCTTGTCGATCATCTTTTCCGAAGCAACCGAGTTCGCGATCGCGAGCAGCTCGGCCTTGTTGGCGGAAATTGCACTGGCCATCAGTCGTCAGCCTTCTCTTCTTGGTCTTCTTCGATATCCTCGACACCGCTGGTGTCGATGGGTTTGGTGGCAGCGATAAGCTCGTCGGTCAGGACCAGCTTGGCGCTGTGAATCTGTTCGAGCAAGACGGCGATTGCGCCCGCCTTGCGGTCTTCGATGGTGACCGTCTCGCCTTCGATGCCGCGCAGTATACCACGGATATTGCGGTGGCCATCGACCTTTTCTGTCAGGCTCACCTTCGCTTCGTGACCAGCCCACTCGGAGAAATCCTTAGGCCTGGTCAGCGGGCGATCGATACCGGGGGAACTCACTTCGAGGTGATAGGCCCCTTCGATCAGCACTTCGCCCTGCTCTTCGACTGCATCCATCACGTCGGAGACGCGGCGGCTCAGCGCAGCGCATTGCTCGATCACCAGCTGACCCGTTGCCGGGTCTTCCGCCATGATCTGCAGCGCCATGCCGCCATCGCCGGCTTCCGAAGGCATCATCTTGACGCGCACGAGTTCGAAACCCAGCGCTTCCGCTTCGGGTTCGATCAATGCAGTCAGGCGAGCCATATCGGCCATTCGGTCTCCATTTGCTCGGCATTGACATGACAAGCGGGTTCGGTGCCGGCCCCGTGTGGCGCCAGCCCCTCCAGTGTCACGACAATGTCGGGATGAGGGCCAGATAGGCGCGGTGCGTAACGATTGCAACGAAAAAGGGCCCGGCTTCCACCGGACCCTTCTTCTTTTCGATCGAGGTCAGATCAATGATCGTGGCTCGGGCCTTCGCCGATAGCCCAGGTCACATGGGTCACGATGATCTCGTTGCCCTGCACCCGGCGATAGACATTGGGACGCCCCTTGGCATCGAATGCGATGGCCTGGCCCCAGTTCGACGGGTGATTGCCCGCATCGAACTTCTTGCCGCCGCCCTTGCCGCCGCCCGGGCCGCCACTGCCGCCATCGCTATGCGCGTAGATGTCGAGCAGTTGCTCGTAGTCGTGCGCATCGGGGCTTTCATTTCCTGCCGGCTGGCTGGTGTATTCCATGCACGATGTCGTCAGGTCGGTGCTGAAGTCCTCGTTCTGGTGGCCGAGGCCATAATCGTGACCGATTTCCTGGCAGGTCACCAGCTGTCGCCAAGTGTCGTTGTTATACTGCGGCTGGTTGAAGTAATAGTCGTTCAACTTGGTGATGCCGGCAGTGATGTGCGAGCTACGGCCACGCGAGATGCTGATGCTGGCGATACCGAGCCATCCGGTGTTGCCATAGTCGTCGTTGCAGACGTTGATCTGGTTGGCGACGCCTGCACAGGACGGATCGGCATTACCACGCAGCAGCGGCGCGTCGATCACAGGTGACTGGTTCCAATCGGCGACGGCCAGACCGGTGTGGTTGCGCTGAGCCCAGATACCGGTGGTGTTGTCGATCACCGGAACGGTTACGGCATCACCGGTGCGTTCCCAGTGGTAGTTGCTCCAGGCATGGTTGGCGACAGCCGGAACGGCAAATGCCGCCACGGCAGCTGCGCCAGCGATGAGCGCGGTCTTGCGGTTGGTAAGTTTCATGTATTCCCCCTCAAAGGCGAGTTCAGTCCCGGAAAGCGGATAAGAGCTTCACCGACAGCCTTCTCCCGATGGCTGCAACCAGTGACTACGACCCCTGCTCCTCAGTCCAGTAAGGCGGACACTACGCTTCGGAAGGCCGCGGTCAAGGCTACTGGAGAAAAATCAACATCAACCCGGAGTTAACTATAAGATATTGCGCATATACCCAGTATTAACGACATTATTGTGCGCAGAATGTAAAAACATCTCCAAACGCCACTGATTTCTTGGGTTATTGGCCCTTGGGACTTTCGAGCGAAGACTCGCCATCAGCCTCGCGCCGCAGGACCTCGCGCAATTTTGCGCTGTCACCATGGCGGATAATGTGCGGCGTAATGATGATGTAAAGCTCGGTGTTGCTGTCGGTGGAGTTCTCGCGCTTGAACAGCTCGCCGATCAGCGGGATGTCCCCAAGGATCGGCACCTTGCTCTTGGAGATCAGGCGCGCTTCCTGGGTGAGGCCGCCGATCACGAAGGTCTCGCCATCACGGACCGTCGCGCTGGTCTCGGCCTCGCGCTGGCTGATCGTCGGGAAGCCCTGCGAGAACCCTGTCACGCTTGAGACGACACCATAGATCTTCGAAGTGATGAAGCCGTCACTATTGACCCTCGGGGCAATCTGCAAGGTGACGCCAACATTCACATATTGCACCTGTTGCGACACACCGTTCACGCCCGACAGCTGGATCGAAGTGAGGATCGGCAAGGCATCGCCGGTGGTGATCTTGGCCGTGGTTCCGCTTTGCGCAGCTATTCGCGGGGCCGAGACGATCCTTCCTTCGCCCTTTTGCACCTGGGCGTAGACAGCCGCCTGCAGGCTGAACGATTCCACCGTCGCTTCGGGGCTGAAGCCGAAGTCGAGGAATTGCCCGGACTGGATCGTGCCGAAGCCGACCCGCCCGTTGCCATCGGTGAAATCGAACCCGACATTGCGGGCTCCGGTTTCGGTCAGTTCCACGAACTGGGTCTCGAGTATGACGCTGTCGACCGGGCGATCGATCAGGGCGATCATGCGCCTGACCCGGGCGATCCGTTCAGGCGAGCCTTCGACCCAGATGGCATTGAGGCGGCGATCGATGCCTAGGCTGGAATTGACCTTCTGCCCGAGAGGGAGCTCCTCCTCCTCCTGTGGGCGCACAACATTGCCGTAATTGGTGCCATTTGTTCCCGGAGAACCGAAACCAGGTTCCGAGCGGATAAAGGCATCGTTCGGTTTCACGCTAGCACCGTCGGAAAGCAGCCCCACGACTTCGCTCACGTCGGCATATTTGAGTTCGATCAGCGCGAATCCGTCTTCGCCCGGGGCCGGGTCGCGGAATTCTGGCAGGTCGCCTTCCTGGCCATAAGCGAACCCTTCACCTTTGACGCGCTCGCCCGACCGGATGGATTCACCTGGGCGAGGCCGCCGGATCGTGACGAGCAAATTGGTCTCACCACTGGTCCGCGTTTCGAGGATTGCCGGATTGCGGCTACGAAAACGGACCGTCAGCCCGTCAGAATCCTGGCTGAAGCTGACTTCGGTAACCAATCCCTTGAGCTGCCGATTGAGCGCTGCCCCCTGCGCACGGCGCGTATCGGCAAGCTGCACCGCGGCAACTCCGTCCTCGCTGACGTCGGAAAAAGTCGCGACTGCAGGGGAGAAACGAAGGCGGACAATCGTCTGGTCCTGACTCTCGGCGATCAGCTGGACATCGGTGAGCGTGGTCGCCCCGTCCTGCGCGCGAGCGGGAAAGGCGCATGCGACTGTAGCCAGCAGTAATGCCAACCACAGGAAAAATGAAAAAGTCTGGTGCCTCCGGAAACGGGCAGCCAACACATGCATACGAAAACGACCCCCAAACTCTGGCGCACACTCTTAGCAGTCGATGCGGCGCCGACAAGTTAAGGAGTGTTTGTTTCGCCAATGTTGTTGCAGCTTTGCGACAAGGCGGGTTCAGGCCGACCCGCCGCGACGCTTGAACCACGGCTCTTCGGTCCGATCGACCGCTAGCTGTCCCGCATAGGGCACGCACAAGTCATAGGCCTCGCCCGGAGTCCCGCCCAGCCATTGCCCCCATACGTCGCGTGGGAGGATCACGGGCATCCTGTTGTGGATTGGTCCAACCTGCGCATTGGCCTCGGTCATCAGCATCGAACACGCCGCTCCCCATTCGTCGGTCTGGCGCCAGATCCCGGCGGTGGCAAACAGCGGCGCGTCGGGCATGGAAAACCATGTGCGCGTCATGCTGCCCCTGGGGCCCTCTGCTTCGGCGAATTCGGAGACCGGGATAAGGCAGCGACGTTCCTCGAACGATTCCCGCCAGAAATAGCTCTTCACCTTGTCGGTGCGGGTATTGTTGACCGGCTTGGGCTTGAGCGGCTGCCCTTTTGCACCCTTGCGAGCGAGGGGGAAGCCCCACACCATAGATTGCAGCCTGCCGTCGGCGACTACAGATGTGGGGTAACCGGGATAGACTTCCTCGGCGGTATTGGCGCCGAAATCCTCGACAATTGCGTCGAAGAAGTCGGCGACTTCAGTATGCGAACTTCTTACCTTGTAGAGATTGCACATGGACGCTGCTTGCCCGCTGGCGAACCGGCGGGCAAGCGAACAATCAGGTAGGGCCGCCGGTCAATCACGCAGCTTCATTCGGTCGCCGCGACGGCACACCGAAGTCGGCTGTGCGACTGTGTGTCTGGAAAGTCTCCCACACGACACCATCCGGGTCGGACACCCAGTTCTTGGTCGATTTGGCATAGCAGCACTGCGTGTCACCTTCCTCGAACACATCCTGCCCGGTAGCGCGGACGCGTGAAAACTGAGCCTCCAGCTCATCAGCATCATTGGCCTGGACACCCAGGTGGGACAGGCCCGTTGTGCCGACATTGTCTTCGATCACGAAATTGACCGCCGGATCGTCCAGCATCCATTGCGCATAGTGATCCTTCTCCAGCGTGGGCTCGCTGCCGAGCATCTGCGAATAGAAGGCCTTCGACCGGGCGAGATCGGAGACGGAGAGGCTGACATGGAGACGCTTCATGAACTTATCCTTTCAGTTCGCCGCATGCATCCGCGCACGGCGTGCCGGCTGCATCATCGACGCAGCATTCTTCGAGCAAATACTGGACCAGCGACCGCATCGTATCGAAGCCGGCGCGATAAATGATCGAGCGACCGACGCGCTCGTCCTGCACCAGCCCTGCCTGACGCAGATGCGAAAGGTGGAACGACAGCGAGCTGGCAGGCAAACCAAGCCTGGCAGCGATTTCGCCTGCCGGAAGGCCGGTCTTACCTGCCTTCACCAACACGCGGAACACCGCCAGCCGGTGCTCGCTCGCCAGCGCAGACAGTCGATCGACCATCGCTAAGGCAGCAGCGTCGTGATCCAATATTTCCATGTTTCTAGAAATATGGAAATGATCCGGAAATGTCAAGTCACGACGTGGCAGCAAGGCTCTCGACTGGCGAGCCCTGACCACGGCGGAGACAATGCCGGTCTACTGGCCAAAGTCCTCGATCTTCTCGTCAAGCTTGCCCTTTTCGATAACCCAGGCAGCACCATCGATCATCACGAACACCTTTGCGGGGACGTAGTAGCTCTGGAAATAGTGGATCTCGGTGGGCTCCTCGTCGAGCAAGTGCGAGACTCCGATCCCGACCGGCTTCTCACCATTCGGCCCTTTGCGCAGGCCCAGGTTGAGGCAGGAATTGGTGAATTTGCGCGATGCGGCGACGCTGCCATCCGCCTTTACATCGATCCGATAGTGTCCGCCAAAGGGGAACAGATTGGCCTCGGTTGTCGAAGTGAGAAAATAGACCGGTACGGTACCTTCGTCATCGGGTGGAAAGATCAGTGTGTTGGCCGGGCTGTTGCTGCAAAAGCGCCATTCCTGCCGTTTCAACTCGTCGATAGCGCTGGCGCGGGCATCAGCCATCGCTTCGAGCCGCGGCGACAGGCGCGTTCTTTCCTCTGATTCAAGGATACCGCCCGACAGGACCTTAGAACCGTCCATTTCCAGCCGCGCGAATTCGTAGCGCCCCGCATCATCCTCGGCAAAGAACACGAAAGACAGATTGCCGTTGTCCAGCGGCTCGACCAGATAGCCGCGCAATTCTGGGTAGTCCCTGAGGTTGACTTGGGCAGCGACGGCATCGGTGCCGTGCCAGGCAGCCTGATCGTAGCGATACATTTGACGCCCGAGTTCAGCGGTTGTTGTAGCCGCTGGTGCAGAATCGGTGCCGGAATCCTGAGCCGCAACCGGCATCGCGAAAAGCAGGGCCAAGCTCCCTGCCAAAGATGAAAAACGCAAACCCTCATCCCCCTGTTGTGTGAACCGTCAATCCTCTTCCATCAGGCCGTGCTTCTTGATGCAATGCCTGAGTTGGTCGTAAGTCAGCCCCAGTGCCTTGGCCGTCTGCCGCTGGTTCCAGCGGTGCTTGCCCAACGCATGCTCGACGATCTTGCGCTCATGCTCGTCCACTGCCGCGCGCAAATCGTCGACGTTCTCGAGGTCAAGTGTCGGCCGCGCCGTATGCTGGACAGCATCGCGGAAATCCGTGCCCTCGGTCCGCTTCGGACCTTCCTCGGCAATCGGTTTCCACGGGCTGTCAAAGGGATCGAACTGGACATGGCCGATCGGCTCTTCCCAGCTGTCCCACCGATAGACCGCCCGCTCCACGACGTTCCGCAATTCGCGGACGTTCCCGGGCCATTGGTGCTCCTCCAGCTGCGCCTGGACATGGGCGGAGAAGCCCGGCCACCCTTCCCATTCGAGCTCGGCCGCCATGCGCCGTCCGAAATATTCAGCCAATACACCGATATCGCCTTCGCGTACGCGCAGGGGCGGCAAGGTGATGACTTCGAAGCTGAGCCGGTCGAGCAAGTCGGCGCGGAACTTGCCCTGCTCGGCCAGCTTGGGCAGGTCTTCATTGGTGGCCGCAACAATCCGAACGTCGACCCGGACCGGGCGCGACGAACCGATCCGTGTCACTTCGCCATATTCGACAGCCCTCAAAAGCCGTTCTTGTGCGGCCATCGACAATGTGCCCAGCTCGTCGAGAAATAGCGTGCCCTTGTCGGCTTCTTCGAACCTTCCTTCGCGCGCTCTGGTAGCACCGGTGAAGGCACCCGCTTCGTGGCCGAACAGTTCGGCTTCGATCAACGTTTCGGGCAACGCCGCGCAGTTCATGATGACGAGCGGCTCGTCCCAGCGCGACGACAGGCGATGCAGGCGTTCGGCGATCAGTTCCTTGCCGGTCCCCCGCTCGCCGATAATGAGAATCGGGCGCTGCATCGGGGCCGCACGGCTGGCCCGCTCGACCGCATCGAGAAAGGCCGTGGACTGGCCAACAAACTGATTCCCGCGCTCCATGACCGATATATAGTGATTTTTCCCAAGGGTTGGCAATATGCACCAAGTGACATTTGGTGAAAAACCTTAAGGACCTCTGAATTCTCCCGTTTTTGCAGTTTGGCACGGCCTTTGCAGAGTGCTGGTCAAACGCCGCCAGAAAGTTTGGAGGCACTTACACTAGGGAGGAACCCGACCATGTATAACCGCGAATTCTTCCAGACCAAACTCGGTCAGGCCGCTCTCGCCAGCATCACCGCAATGACGGCATTCGTGGCCCTGAGCACGCAGGTTCAGATTACGCCTGCTTACGCTGCCACCGCTGCTTACCAGCAGGTGGAAATCGCGTGAGCAAGCCTGCCAACCCCCTAGGACCGGAGCCCGCCAGCCCCCCCCAAGGCTCCCCCCAGTCCCCTCGCGCCAATATGGCGTACAGGGCTCCGGTCCGTTCCGGGTTGTCGCGCCTCGAAGCCGAGGTAGAAAAGCTGCGCCGCAGCCCCACCCCGACACAGGGCAAGGGCAGCGATCCACTCACTGCATCGGAATGGACGCAGCCGGACAAGGTCAACGCCAAGGTCAACGAATTTCTTTCAGGAGCACCCTTTATGGGAATTTTCAGCCGCACCCGCGATATCATTGCCGCCAACTTCAACGACATGCTCGATCAGGCGGACGACCCGCAGAAGATGATCCGCATGATCATTCTGGAGATGGAAGAAACGCTGGTCGAAGTCCGCGCCTCTGCCGCGCGCACCATCGCCGACCAGAAGGAAATGCATCGCCACACGGTCAAGCTGGACAAGCTGCAGGCCGACTGGGCCGAGAAAGCCCAGCTGGCGCTGTCGAAGGACCGCGAAGACCTCGCCCGCGCCGCCCTGGTGGAAAAGAAGAAGGCCTCCGACATGAGCGACCAGCTCAAGCAGGAAATCGCCGTGCTCGATGATGCGCTGCGCGCCTATGAACAGGACATCAGCAAATTGCAGGGCCGCCTGCGCGAAGCCCGCAGCCGCCAGACTGCGATCGCTGCCCGCCTCGAGAGCGCCGAGAACCGCGTCAAGCTGCGCAGCCTGATGACCAACGAGCGCGTAGACGATGCCCTCACCCGTTTCGACCAGCTCGAACGCCGGGTCGATTATGCCGAAGGCCGTGCCGAAGCGCTCAGCATCGCCGACCAGTCGGGTACCCCCAGCCTCGCCGACGAAATCAATGCCCTCGCGGGTAGCGACAAGGTCGATGAGGAACTCGAAGAAATGAAGCGTGCCCTGGGAATGGGCGGCAAGAAAGACAAGCAGGAGGACTAATTCACCATGGAAGAAATCATCATCATCCCGGCCATTTTCATCGGGCTTCCGTGGCTGATCCTGCACTATGTCACCAAGTGGAAGACCGCAGCGACCATCACCAGCGACGACGAAGTGCTGCTGGAAGAAATGTACCAGCTGGCCAAGCGCCTCGATGAACGCATGGACACCGTCGAACGCCTGGTCGCCCACGACCACGTCGATTTCAAGCCGGCCCGCCTGGTGCAGGATCCGGAAGAAGACAATCTGAAACTGGCCGAGCTCGAGAAGCTCGTCGCCGAGAAGAGAGGAGCAAACTCGTGAACACCCCCCGCACCACGCTTTATCGCGACAAGCAGAACGCCAAGTTCCTGGGTGTCTGTTCCGGGATTGCCGACTACACCGGCGTCAACGCCCTCTGGGTCCGGCTTGGCTTCATCGTCCTTGCCCTTTCGATGGGCTGGCCGATCCTCGCCTACTTCGTGGCCGGCATCCTGCTGAACAAGAAGCCGTCCCATCTCTACACCGACCATGACGAGCAGAAGTACTGGCAGGGCATGCGCCAGAACCCGAAGCGGACGGTGCGCGAAGTGCGCGGCAAGTTCCGTGAGATCGACCGTCGGCTGGCTGAAGTCGAGACCTTCTACGTCTCATCCAACCCGCGCCTCAACGCTGAAATCGAGCGCCTGCGCTAAGCGACTTGGACAGAGGGGAGCAAGCCAATGCCGACCGAAGCGATATTCATGATCCCGCTGGTTGTCCTGTTTGGTGCAATGGGTCTGTGGGGCATCACAGACTCGGTCCTCAAGCACCGCCGCAAGATGGCCGAGATCAAATTTGGTCGCAGCGACCGCGAGGCCCAGCTGGTGCACGACAAGACCGAGCTGAAGGAAACCATCGCCATGCTGCAGGACCGGATGGCGGTGCTGGAAACCATCGCCACCGACCCGGCCCGCCGGACGGCAGAGGAAATCGAGAAGCTGCGCTGATCGAGCGCACAAGGGAGGATTAGGACGTGGGTGAATTGATACCGATAGTCGCAATCATTTTCGGGTGCACAATCCCGATGGTCGCGATTTGGGCCAAGCATAAGGAGAAGGTTGCCCAGATGCAGGTCACCACGACCGCTGCCGCAACCGCCGAGAAAGCAGCCCAGTATTCGAGCCAGGTGCAGCGATTGGAAGACCGGGTGCAGGTTCTTGAACGCATCGTTACCGATCGCGGCTACGATATCGCCACCCAGATCGAAGCCCTGCGCGACACCAAGAAGGTCGAAGACCAGGGTGCCGGCGTCCCCCTCGACATCGCTCGCAAGGAGAATGTGTAATGGAATGGGGTGGACAGGCTTTCGTCCTGACTATCATCGCGATCACCACTGGCGGGTGGGTTCTCAATAACTGGATTCGTGCCCGACATGGCTACCCGCTCGAAGACGAGTGGGGCGGCAAGACTGAACGGGCGGAAACCGGCGAGACGAAGGCGCTCAAGGCCGAAAACCGCCAGCTGCACGACATGCTCGACGCCATGAAGGATCGCATGATCGTGCTGGAGAAGATCGTCACAGACCGTGGCTATTCGCTCGCGGATGAAATCGAAGCCTTGCGCGACAAGGACGCCGGCGTCCCACTCAACATCGAAAGCAAGGAAAAAGCCTGATGATTTCGGAGCTTATCACCACCGAACTTCTCACTGTCGTTGGCCTTGGCGCTGTTGCAGGCTGGGTGTTCACGACATGGCTTCGCGTCAAGAACGGCTATCCGCTGGAGAACAGCTGGGGACGCGCCGTTTATCCGAAAGACAATGCCGAAGCCAAACAACGCGTGACCTTGCTGACTCAGGAAAACGCCGAATTGCGTGCCGAACTGGGCGCAATGAAGGACCGGCTCGCCAATGTGGAGCGGATCGTCACGGACAGTGGCTATCACCTGGGCAGCGAGATCGAGGCACTGCGCGAGCGGGCTCTCGAGCACCGCGAACCAGAAGGGAACGCCTGATGTTCGGAGCAGACACCCCCCTGGTCATCGACGCCTTGCAGATGGCCAGCCTTGCCGCCGTCGCCACGGGTGGCGCGGTCTGGCTGTTCCTTCGCCGCAAGAGCGGCAGCAGTGGGACGACGCCAGCAGCCAAAGCCGGAACGCTGGAAGACCGCGTGCGAGTGCTGGAGCGGATCGCAACCGATCGCTCGCATGACCTCGCTGATGAGATCGAATCCTTGCGGGACGCCTCCGCGCCGGCCCGCAAGACCGAGGAGGCAGCATAATGGACGGAGACCTGATCCTGATTTTCGGCTTTGTCCTGACGATCATCGTTATCGTGACGCTGGGTATCAACGGCATCGCCAGCAAGAGCCTGAAGCACAAGCGTTGGCTCGAAGAACACCGCACCAACCAGAGCGGCAAGGCCAGCGACGCGAAATACGAAGCACTCGAAGAGCGTGTCCGTGTGCTGGAGCGCATTGCGACCGACAACAACGAGCCGCTTGCACGGCAGATCGAACAACTTCGCGACCTGCAGGATACGGACCTTCGGCTCGATAGCCGGGAGAAGACGTCGTGAACTGGGCCACCGCCATTGTCCTGATCGTGCTGATAAGCGCCGTTGCCGGTGTGCTGCGATCGCGCGGCGGCGGCAGCCGGCGGCTCCGCCAGCACGGTGCCGACAAGCAAGCGGCACTGGAACAGAGCCAGCGCGAGAAAGAGCTGCAAGAGGAAGTGGGCCAGTTGAAGGACAGGATCCAGGTGCTGGAACGGATCGCTACCGATCCCGCCCGTCGTACGGCCGAAGAGATTGAGAAATTGCGCGACGAGCGCTGACAGGAAAGGGACCGGGGTAGGCAGGAAATACCCCATCAGGAGGAAAGATCGAGATGAGTGACCCCACATTCGTCATTGCCGTAACCGCCTTGGTTGGCCTGAGCGTTGTCGTCGCTGCGCTGTTGCGCGCCTGGCACGGCTGGCTCGCGCTCAAACGGCAGGAGCTGGACAAGACCAGGTCGTTCGGCCTGGTCGAGATCGAAGGCGGCGCAGGTGAAGGCGCGGCGCGGATCGAGATGGCCGATCTCAAGGAACGCATCCGCAAGCTCGAGGCCATCGCCAGCGGGGTGGATTTGTGATGCGAAGCGACTACATGCCCCCGCATGCGAACGCTTGAAGACATCCAGGAAGAATACGAGTTCCTTGAAGGCGACGAACGTTACCGCCTGCTCATCGAGCTGGGCCGCGAGCTGGACCCCATGCCCGATGCCCTCAAGACTGATGCCACGCTGGTGCGTGGGTGCTCGGCCAGCGTGTGGGTCTATCCTACGGGCGAAGGCGACAAACTTCACTTTCTTGCCGATAGCAACGCCGCAATCACCAAGGGCATCGTCGCTCTCGTGATTGCCGCGGTGCAGGACAAGCCGGCCGAGACGGTCGCGGCCATGGATATCGCCGCGGCGCTCGAACCCTTCGACCTGAGAAACCAGCTGAGTTCCAACCGCACGCAAGGCGTCCCCAACATGATCGCGCTGGTCCGGGAACACGCCGCGCGAATTGCCGCGACCGCCTGACACGATGCGCCCGCTCTATCTCGCGGGTGGAATCGCCAGCGTCGCACTGGGAGCGATCGGGGCTATACTGCCACTGATGCCGACTGTGCCGTTCCTGCTGCTGGCAGTGTTCTGCTTCGCCCGCAGCAACCCGGCATGGGAGCAGAAGATCCTCAACCACCCGCAATGGGGCCCACAGATTGCCGACTGGCGGGAGAACCGCGTTATCCGCCGCCCGGCCAAGCTGGCAGCGGTGACCGCGATGAGCGCTGGCGTGCTGTTCACATGGGCCACACTGGGCGCACCATGGGTGTGGGTCTCGGTCGCAGTGCTGGTGATCTGTGGCAGCTGGATCGCGACCCGCAACGAGTGATCAGGCTCCTGCCGCGTCCCTCACTACCGCGATGCCCGCTTCGCGCTGACGCTTGAGCTCTTCCTTGAGCTTGGCCGGGTCGCGCGCGAAGATGAAGCCGAAGCTGACCCCGCCTTCCTTGCCGATGGTTGCGTGGTGCAGCTTGTGCGCTTGCACCAGCTGCTTGGCATAGCCGCGCTTTGGCACCCAGCGGAAATAGCGCTGATGGACCAGCCCATCGTGCACCAGCGTGTAGATGATGCCGTAACAAAGGATGCCGAACCCGATCCAGGTGGCCTGCGGCCACACATATTCTGCCGCGATCAACGGGCTGCCCCATAGGAACATCGAGATGCTCATGACCGCGCCGACGACTCCGTAGAGGTCGTTCTTCTCGAACATGTTGTCATGCGGTTCGTGATGGTCGCGGTGCCAGGCCCAGCCGAAGCCATGCATGATGTATTTGTGACTCGACCACGCCACGAATTCCATCGCAAGGATAGTGGCGACGACGATCAGGACAGGGACCAGCCAATCAAGCATGGATGTCTGTATAGGTCAGTCGGCGTCGGGAAAAAAGAACTCGCGCAAATGGTCTCCGATGCGCGCCGGGCGCAGCGTCTCGGCATCGATGCAGCACCAGCTGGACTTCACCTCGGCCAGCACTTCCTCGCCGCGGCTGATCACTGTGTGATAAAATGCCCGTGCACCCTGGAAATGTTCCAGCACCGTCCTGGCGACGACATCATCTTCCAGGAACGCAGGCTTGCGGTAGGTGATTTCATGCTTGAGCGCGACCCACGCCTTGCTCGCGACTTCCTCTGCCGGGGCCAGCTTGCGCCAATGCGCCAGCACTGCATCCTGCACCCAATTGAGATACCGGGCATTGTTCACATGCCCCATGAAGTCGATATCATCGGGCAGGACGCGGATGGGAAAGGCGAACGGGCGAGAGGGGACCTTTGCTGACATGGGTGTAAGTTAGGCGCAAATAGCTTTCATTTCCATGACCCCGCAATTGCTTTTGGCACGCAATCTTGCCTGTGTTGCGCAAAGGCCGCAAAGCATCGCTCCATGAGCAGCAAACCGCGCACGCTTTACGAGAAGATCTGGGACGCGCATGTCGTCGACCAGCGCGAGGACGGCACCGCGCTGGTCTATATCGACCGCCATCTCGTCCATGAAGTCACCAGCCCGCAGGCCTTCGAAGCCTTGCGGCTGAGCGGGCGCACGGTGCGCCGGCCCGACCTGACTCTGGCGGTGCCCGATCACAACGTCCCGACGACCCCTCGAGTCGACGCATCGGGCAAGCGCCTTCCCATCGCCGATCCGCAGAGCGCACAGCAGCTCGCCGCGCTCGAGCGCAACGCGCCTGAATTCGGCATCCGCTACATCGACGCCATCGCCCGCGAACAGGGCATCGTCCATGTCGTCGGGCCAGAGCAAGGCTTCTCGCTGCCCGGTACCACCATCGTCTGCGGGGATTCGCATACCGCCGCGCATGGCGGGGTTGGTGCACTGGCCTTTGGCATCGGCACCAGCGAAGTCGAGCATGTGCTTGCTACACAGACGCTGCAGCTCAAGCGCTCAAAAACCATGGAAGTCCGGGTCGAAGGAGACTTGGGCGCAGGTGTGACGCCCAAGGACCTGATTTTGCACATCATCGGCGTGATCGGCACTGCCGGCGGCACCGGCCATGTCATCGAGTATCGCGGCAAGGTGTTCGAACAGATGAGCGCAGAAGGTCGGCTCACCGTCTGCAACATGAGCATCGAAGGCGGTGCCCGCGCCGGCCTGATCGCGCCCGACGATGTCACCTTCGCCTACCTCAAGGACCGCCCCTATGCGCCGAAAGGCGAGGAGTGGGAGCAGGCCGTGGCATGGTGGCGCTCGCTCGCAACCGACGAAGGTGCGCAGTTCGACACCAGCGTGGTCATCGACGCCGCCGATATCGAGCCGACCGTGACATGGGGCACCAGCCCCGAGGATGTCGTACCGATTGGTGGAGCAGTGCCCTCCCCCGAAAGTTTCGCCGATGCTTCAAAGCAGGCCGCTGCCGCCAGGAGCCTCGACTATATGGGCCTGACCCCCGGACAGCGGATGCAGGACGTACCGATCGAGAATGTCTTCATCGGCAGCTGCACCAACAGCCGCATCGAAGACCTTCGCGCCGCCGCCGCCGTGCTGAAGGGGCGCCAGAAGGCCGAAGGAGTGAAGTGGGCCATCGCCGTACCGGGCTCCGGCCTCGTCAAGGCCCAGGCCGAGGAAGAAGGGCTCGACAGAATCTTCACCGAAGCCGGCTTCGAGTGGCGCGAGCCGGGCTGCTCAGCCTGCCTCGCCATGAACCCCGACAAGGTCCCGCCCGGCGAACGCTGCGCCTCGACCAGCAACCGCAATTTCGTCGGTCGCCAGGGTCCCGGTGCACGTACACACCTGATGAGCCCAGCCATGGCCGCTGCCGCCGCAGTGACGGGGCGGCTCGCCGATGTTCGTGAATTGACCGGTTGAACCCCCTTGCGAGAAGTCGCCAGCGATACCAAAGCGTTTCCATGACCAAGAAGATCCCCACCAAAGCCATCGCCGGAGCCATCGGCTCCGCTGCCATTGCCGCCGCTCTGCTCTATGCGGGCAAGCGCAAAAAGAAAGACGACAAGCCCCAGCCCGGGCCGATCCCCTCGGGCGAGAAGCCGGAGACCGATTGATGGATCCTGTGAGCCAGGTTGAAGGGCGCGCCATCCCCTATGGTGCCAAGAACGTCGACACCGACGTGATCATCCCGGCACACTGGCTCAAGACCATCACTCGCGAAGGGCTCGGCAAAGGCGCTTTCGAAACGGTTCGGCAAGATCCCGACAACCTGTTCGACAGCGATGAGTTCAAAGGCGCGCCGATCCTGATCGCTGGCGACAATTTCGGCTGCGGTTCGAGCCGCGAGCATGCAGCCTGGGCGCTGCTCGACCTCGGTATCACCGTGGTCATTGCGCCCAGCTTTTCCGACATTTTCAGCGGCAATGCCTTCAAGAACGGCATCCTGACCGTCGCCCTGCCGCAGGAGCAGGTCGACCGGCTGCTGGAAGTTGCACAGACCGATCCCATCACGGTCGATCTCGAGACGCAAACGGTCACCACCCCCTACCAGGATCGATTCGCCTTCGAAGTCGATCCTTTCCGCAAGCAATGCCTGCTCGAAGGGCTGGACGAAATCGGCCTGACGCTGCAGCAGGCAGGCGCTATCGATACATATGAGAAGCAGCAGGCATCGGCGATGCCATGGCTGACACGAGGAACGGAGATTGCCGCATGAAAGCCCTACGCACCCACGCCGTTGGCGGACCTGAGACCCTGACGCTCGACGAGATCGAAGTCCCCACCCCCGGCCCGGGCGAAGTGCTGGTCGATGTGAAGGCCTGCGCCATCAACTATCCCGACACGCTGATGATCCGCGACCTCTACCAGTTCAAGCCCGAGCGCCCCTATTCACCCGGCGGCGAAATTTCCGGCGTTGTCGAGGCGATCGGCGAAGGGGTCGAGAACTTCAAGGTCGGCGACAAAGTGCTCGGCGGCATGGGTAATGGTGGCCTCGCCGAAAAGGTGATCGTCAATGCTGGGCGACTGTTCCCGGTGCCTGACGGTGTCCCGTTCGAGAAGGCAGCCTCGCTGCTGATGACCTATGGCACGACTATCCACGGCCTGAAGGATCGCGGTCACATCAAGGAAGGTGACACCGTGCTGGTGCTGGGTGCAGCGGGCGGCGTAGGCCTTTCGGCGGTCGAACTGGCCAAGGCCTTCGGTGCACGCGTCGTCGCGGCCGTTTCCAGCGAAGCCAAGGGCGAAGTTGCCAGGCAGGCCGGTGCCGACGAAGTGGTGATCTATCCGCGCGAGGAAATGGACAAGGATGCCTCCAAGGCACTCGCCAACGCCTTCAAGGCCGCCTGCGGCCCGGAAGGGGCCAATATCGTCTACGACATCGTCGGCGGGCAGTATTCCGAACCGGCGCTGCGCTCGATCGCGTGGGAAGGCCGCTTCCTCGTGGTCGGCTTCCCTGCGGGCATCGCCAAGATGCCGCTCAACCTGACACTGCTCAAGAGCTGCGACATCGCCGGGGTGTTCTGGGGTGCCTTTACCGCACGCGAACCGGTCAAGTACCGCGAGCAGGTCCAGGAATTGTTCGACCTGATGCAGGCCGGCAAGATCGACCCGCTGGTCTCCGAAACATTCAGCCTCGCAGATGGCGGCAAGGCCATCGCCAAGCTGGAAAACCGCGAAGCTGTTGGAAAACTCGTTGTCCTGATGGACTGATCGGCATTGCCGTCTGCCGAAGCCCCCCTATCTCGGCCAAGTATTCACTTTCGAGGGACAAATATGACCGATTTCAAAGACCGCGAACGCGCTGAAGAGGCCAAGTTCGCCATGGACGAAGACACCGCATTCAAGGTTGCAGCGCGCCGCAATCGCCTGCTGGGGCATTGGGCTGCGGAAAAGATGGGCCTCAACGAAGAGGAAACCGATTCCTATGCCAAGGCCGTGGTGCAAGCCGATTTTGAAGAGGCCGGCGACGAGGACGTGATCCGCAAGGTTCTAGGCGATCTTACCACCGCTGGCGTCGAAATCGACGAAGCAGGCGTTCGTGCCGCCCTGGAAGAAATGGCCATAGAAGCCCGCCGCCAGTACATGAGCGAAAACTGAGCAAGGCAGAGCTTGTCCCATGCCTATGACCGCAACCGAAATTACGGACATGATCACCGCCGCCCTGCCCGGGGCGGTTGTCGAAATGACCGATCTTGCTGGCGACAACGACCATTGGGCAGCCAAGGTCACCGCACCGCAATTTGCAGGCAAGAGCCGCGTACAGCAGCACAAGCTGGTCTATGCCGCGCTGGACGGGAACATGGGCGGCGTGCTCCATGCCTTGCAACTGACAACTGCCGTCCCCAAGTGACGGACAACACCGAATTCAAACAGGAAGGCTATCGGCCCCATGTCTGACATCAATTCCCGCATCTCCGACATCGTCGAAGGCAGTGACGTCGTGCTGTTCATGAAGGGTACCCCGCTGTTCCCGCAGTGCGGTTTTTCCAGCCGGGCGGTCTCGATCCTCGAACATTGCGGCGTCGCCTACGAAGGCGTGGACGTACTGCAGGACATGGAAATTCGCCAGGGGATCAAGACCTTCTCGGACTGGCCGACGATTCCCCAGCTTTACGTGAAGGGCGAATTTGTCGGTGGCAGCGACATCATGATGGAAATGTTCGAAGCTGGTGAGCTGCAGCAAATGCTGGAGGAAAAAGCCGTCGCCCGCGCCAGCTAAGGGGCTAACCGAGCTTTCTCCATCTGCCAGAATCGAAAAGGCCCGCCGTGATGGCGGGCCTTTTTCATTACAGGCTTCGGGGAGGCGGGGTCGGGAGACCAGTGACCCCGCCTCGTATCGAAGACTGTTGTCGGGTCCAGCCAAGGTTGTGCACATCGCGTGCCAGTTTGTGCGAGCCGCAGGTTTCTGGGCGACACGATGGTAAACCAAACTTTACCCGGGTCCGGTGTGTAAGGTTTTCCGACAGGCACTGCGAAATGCCGACTTGGCATTCGCATCAGGGCACGCCACAAGATTGGCATGGCAAACGACCCGCAACCAGCCGATGGAATTCCCGCCGCAACCGTAGTGATCTTTCGCGATGGCAGCGAAGACGGACCGCCCGAGATCCTCATGACTGTCCGCTCAAAGACCATGGTTTTCGCGGGAGGCATGGCCGTGTTCCCCGGTGGCCGGGTTGACGATGCCGATTTCGAACTTGCCCGGTCAGTCCAAGGCGAGCTGCCCCAGGATGAAACGGCGCACCAGATTGCTGTGGTGCGCGAGACTCTGGAAGAGACCGGTCTCGCTATCGGCCTCGTGGGCGAAGTGACCGCAGAAACTGCGGCCGGTGCGCGCCGCCGCTTGCTGGAAACCGAAGCACTGGCACCGGTGCTTGAGGAATTCGGCTGGACGCTCGATTTTGACCAGCTGACACCGTTTGCCCGCTGGTTTCCCAAGAACGAGCGCATCCCGCGCGTTTACGACACCCGCTTTTATCTTGCCAATCTCGGCACCGGAGCGGTCGACATTGCAGTCGATAATTCGGAGAACACTCACCTGTTCTGGACCACGGCCAAGGGCGCTCTCGACATGGCGGAAACTGGCGAGATCAAGCTGATCTTCCCGACCCGCCGCAATATCGAGCGGTTGGCGTTGTTCGGGAGCTACGGCGAGGCCAGGCAGCAGGCCCGCGATATCCCGGTCCGCACCATCACACCCTTCATGACTGAGCGCGACGGCGAGCGCTGGCTCGAGATCGACGCCGATCTCGGCTATCCGGTGACCGGCGAGCCGCTGGAGAGCGTGGCGCGGGGTTAAGCGAAGAGAAACTGGCGCGCCCGGCAGGACTGTCCTCGCCGCCAAGCGGCTCGTTCGTCTCCGCTTCGCTCCGACTCCGAACGGGTTCGATCCTTTGGGGACCCGCCACATTTCCATCAATCCTTCGGCCTGATGGAAATCTGGCGCGCCCGGCAGGACTCGAACCTGCTGCCTCAAGATTAGAAGTCTCGCGCTCTATCCAGATGAGCTACGGGCGCGCGCGAGGTGCGTGTTAGCGTGCTTTGCCGCGACACAAAACCAAGATAAGGCGCTCGGCCATGGAAAACAGCACCCCGAACCGCGTTTCAGGCAGCGCGCCGACCCACTTCCGCTACTTCGACCTGGTCATGGCGGCCTTCGTCGCAATCCTGTTGCTGTCGAACCTGATCGGGGCAGCCAAGCTCTCGACAGTGGCCGGCTTTACCTTCGGCGCCGGGATCCTGTTCTTCCCCGTCAGCTATGTCATCGGCGACGTGCTGACCGAGGTCTATGGCTATGCCCGCGCCCGCAGGGTGATCTGGACCGGATTTGCAGCGATGATCTTCATGGCGTTCATGAGCTATGTCGTCGTCGCCATGCCGCCGGCCGCCAGCTGGGACGGGCAGGAAGCCTACGAATCGGTTTTCGGCAGTACGTGGCGGATCGTGCTTGCCTCAATCACCGCCTTCTGGGCGGGCGAGTTCGTCAATTCATTCGTGCTCGCCAAGATGAAGGTCTGGACGCAAGGCAAGGCATTGTGGAGCCGCACAATCGGTTCAACCGTGTTCGGCCAGGGCATCGACAGCCTGATCTTCTATCCCATTGCCTTTCTCGGCATCTGGGAAACGTCAGACGTGCTGACCGTGATGGTCACCAACTGGCTGCTCAAGGTCGTGTGGGAAGCGGTGCTGACGCCGGTCACCTATGTCGTGGTTGGTACGCTGAAGCAGCGCGAAGGGGTCGATGTCTATGACAGCGATACCGACTTTTCGCCGTTCTCCACCACCAAGGGCGAATAGAGCAGGCATAGAAAAAGGGCCGACCCGAAGGCCGGCCCTCCCCTCTCCCTAACCTCTTATCGGGTCAGAAATTGAAGCCCGCCGCGATGCCGTAGCGGCGCGGATCGAGCGTGAAGACGTTGGTGAACAGGCCCGACGAGGCGTCGGTCACGTAAAGACCCGTCACCGAATCGCTGTTGAAGATGTTCTGGACAAACCCGCGAACGAACCACTTGTTGTCCGGACCGTTGAGCTGGATCTGGGCGTTCGCCTGGACGAACGGTTCGATCCGGTTCACCCGGCCGTTGAACACATTGCCGTATTGCTCACCGGTGAAGGCAATGTCGAAGCGCGGAACCAGCGTCATGTCACCGCTGAGATCGGCGGTGTACTGGATGCCGGCCGAAGCCTTCATTTCCGGCGCTTGGGGCAGCTTGTTGCCCTTGAGGTTGACCTGCACGCCCGGGCTCAGCACCTGGACGCCGCCGAACAGGCCGCCGATGGCGGTCGCCTGTGCGTCGAGCACCGAGCAGATGCTGAAGGCACCGTTCGAAGCGATACCACTGTCGGACGGGAAGGACGTGGTGCCCTGCAGACCCAGCGCCGGGTTGACGGCATTGACGAAAGCATTCGCACCGGCACCGGTGACGGCGCACAGCGCACCGTTGGTGATGTCCTTGATGATGACCGCATTCGGATCGCCACCACCCGGATCACGCGGGTTGGAGAAGAACTGGTCACCCGACACCGTAGCGTTGAGGTAGCTGAAGTTGACGTTGATCAGCCATTCAGGAGAAGGCGAAACCAGCGTTTCAAGCTCCAGGCCCCAGACCTTTGCGTCGATCTGGTCGTTGACCGAGGTCCGCGCGATAATGCGGCTCAGCTGCAAGCCGGAGTACTTGTAGTAGAACGCCGTGGCGTTCACCTGCAGTGCCCCGTTGGCGAAGGTGTTCTTCGAACCGATTTCGAAGGCGTCGATCGATTCCGGACCGAAGCTCTCGCTCACCGCGAACACCGGCGACAGCGGCGGGTTGATACCACCCGACTTGTAGCCACGCGAATACGAAGCGTAGATCAGGTTGTCCTGCGAAATCTGCCAGTCGATTACGAAACGACCGGTAATCTCGTCGAAGCCCACGCTGCGTGATTGCAGCAACTGGTTGCCAGCGGTGCCCGGGTCGGCATCGAAGCTGCCAACGAAGGGCGAAGCGAACGGATCGCCATCGTTGGAGTACGGGTTGAGGAAGCTCGCCAGCGTGGTGCGGGCATCGAGCGCCTTCTTGTCGTTGTTGTACCGCAGGCCCGCAGTCAGCTTGAGATTGTCGGAGACGTCGAAATAGACTTCGCCGAACAGGCCGTAGCTCTTGAGCTCGAACCGCTGGGTATTGTTGCGATAGAACGAGGTTGCGAGGTAGCTCGGCGGCAAGCCTGCACCCAGCGACGTAAACGAACCAAGCACACCGGTGATATAGTCGATCGCGAAAGCGTTGACGTAGTAGTCGGTGTCAGTCGCCTTGGCATTGGCATAAATGCCGCCAACGAGGAAGTTGAACGGCCCGTCGAAGTCCGACGAGATGATCATTTCCGTTGACCACGACTTGCCGTTGGTGCGCGAGCGGTCAAACTGAGTGCCGTCCGGCGTACAGATTGCGAAGCCTTCGAAGGCACCACGGTTATCTGCCCGCGTGTCCGAGACGCAGAGGTTGCCATTGCCATCGAACAGGGCATCCACCACCGGCTGGAAGTAGGAAGCCACGACCGGGCCGACAGCAAGCGGGTTGGCGAATACGGCCAGGGTGCCGAATGCGGTTGCCGCCTGCGGGATTGCACCAACACCGTTGTTGTAATCCTGACGCGAGTCGACGCTGGTTTCCTGGTAAGTGCCCGAAAGCCCGACCTGGATGGCACCGAAGTTGTGTTCGATGTGCGCCTGCAACTGCAGTTCGTCGGCAAAGTATTCCGGCGTGAACTGCGTGTTGATCTGCCGGACATCGGCCGGCTCGATGAAGTTGGCATAAGCATCGGGGCCGTAGAGGCTGTTAAGCCCGAAGGTCGCCGGGATGCCGTTGATGGCGAGGAATTCCGACGAACCCAGCGTACCGGTGAAGGTCGAGTTGGAATTGGTCTTGTCGAAATCGCGCCGGTTGTTGAGGCAGCCGAGAATGCCGGTCGGATCGCGCTGGCACAGCTGCTTCTGGATACGCATGCGGTCATCGTCTTCACGGAAGTAGTATCCCATGAGGTCGATTGTCGTATCAGGGCCTGGCTCGAACCGCAGAGAACCACGGACGGCATACATTTCACGACCGTCGATGTCGTTGCCGTCATAGAGGTTGGTCGTATAGCCGTCTCGCTTCAGGTAGAAGCCTGCAAAACGGGCACCGATGGAATCACCGATGGGGATATTGACCATCCCCTTGCCCTTGATGCTGTTGTAGTTGCCATACTCGAATTCGCCGCGGGCGGCGAAGCCTGACAGGTCCGGCTTGGCCGAAACGACGTTGACCACGCCTGACGTAGCGTTGCGACCGAACAGTGTGCCTTGCGGGCCGCGCAGGACTTCGATCCGCTCAAGGTCGAAATACTCGGTTTCGAACAGACGGGTGCCAAACAGCGGTGCCGAGTTCATGTGAATTGCGGTCGCGCTATCGCAGCTGGTGCCGACACAAAGGTCGCCAATACCACGGATGGTGAAGCTCGACCCGGTGAAGTTCGACTTGGTGAAGGAGACGTTCGGCAGCGTCAGCTGCAGGTCGCTTGCGTTCTCGATCTGCTGCGCTTCGAGTGCTTCTGCCGAGAAGGCGCTGACCGCGATCGGAACCTCTTGCAGGCTTTGCGATTGGCGTTGCGCGGTAACGACGATGACGGGATTGCCGCTGCGGCTTGTTGCCTCCTCGGTATCCCCATCTTGTGCGTAGGCAGGTACAGCGATCGCGCCGACACAGATGCCGGCCATCAGGGAAGCCCTGATCCTCATAAACTCTCTCCTCT
The DNA here is from genome assembly GCF_030140925.1 of Parerythrobacter aestuarii. Classification (NCBI taxonomy): domain Bacteria; kingdom Pseudomonadati; phylum Pseudomonadota; class Alphaproteobacteria; order Sphingomonadales; family Erythrobacteraceae; genus Parerythrobacter; species Parerythrobacter aestuarii. Next base: position 1,300,466 of record NZ_JARBWD010000001.1, on the reverse strand, counting down.
CCCTTAGTGCCGCTTTTCCGCGACATCTAAGAAAGGAAGCTAAACCGGAATACGTATGCCTTGCAATAGGATTGCGCGATTGTGCGCATTTTGTGGACTTTCGGTCACTCGCTGATTTCCGGAGGGGTCAGACCCTGTCGCGCACTGCCGTCGCCTCGCCCTGGCTGATGACGCGCATTTCCGGCTCCAGCTGCATCCACCCGGCGAGCAGGTTGAGGTCTTTCTCATTGGGTACGCCGAACAGTGCTGCATGGCTTTCCTCGAGCGACAGCACCAGCTTGTCTCCATTGCTTGCAAGGCCGGCGCGCTGGAATGACTGACGCGACCGTGCGCCCAGGCGGCGGCACAGCCGGATTGCCAGCCCCCATCCGATTGCCTGATCAAGGCTTTCTTTCGGTGCCAGCGCCCGAACCTCAGCGGGCAAATCAAGGTTGTTGCCGTTGGCACAGATTGCCGCTGCCAGCATGGCCCGTCCCTGCGGCGAGACTGCAATCCAGCGCTTGTGCAGCGCCCATTCCACGCCCGACCGCATGCGCAGGTTGGGCTCGATCTGCATTGCAGCGAGCGAGAGCATGGTCGCACCCAGCCTGAGCCGCTCGGACCGGGGACCTGATTCGGGCAGCGCATCTACAGTCCAGCTCGCCACCTTGGCCGCCATCGTCGGCGAGGCCCCGCGCGAACTGGCGAAGGTCGAAACCCCTGCGATGAACGGATCCTGCGCCCGGGCATGCGGTGCCAGCCCTTCGAACAGGATCCCTTCGCGCAGGCCCCATGCCGACACCACGACATTGCGCGGTTCCAGCTTCTTGACCAGCGCCTGCAGCACCACTGAAGCATCCGGCATGAACCCAGCACGCATCGTCGAAATGCGCGGATTCTGCAGCAATTCCTCGGGATCCTTCTTGGCGAGCTCTTTCGCCAGCTTCACGGCTTCGCCGGCCGGCAGGCGCAGCCCGTGCGGATCGGTCAGCGGGAAGTCGAGCCGCTCCATGGCATAGACGGCCATGGCTCGCCAGGTTCCGCCGACGAGGTAAAGATCGCCACCCTCGCAAATGCCGATGCCCGACTTCTTGATCGCTTGCTGTACCGCCTTGCGCAATCTGCCCTGGTCGCCACCTCCCAGCCCTTCGAAACGCAAGGTACCGATCGGCAGGCTGACGCCCGGGCAAGGCTCTCCCTCGCCGATCCGTGTAAGTTCGAGGCTGCCGCCGCCAAGGTCGGCGACGATACCCTGCGAAGTGGGAAAGGCCCCGATCACGCCCCAGGTACTGAGCCCGGCTTCATCTTCGCCTGACAGGAGCTGGGGGGCAAAGCCGAGCTGGCGCAAACGATCGAGGAATTCGCCGCCGTTGCTGGCATCGCGCACCGCTGCAGTGGCGACGACATCGACTTCATCGATACCGATATCACCTAACATCAGCGCGTAGCGATCCAGCCCGCGCATCGCCAGCTCGATGGCCTCGTCAGCGAGCATCCCGGTGCTGGCGATATCGCGCCCCAGCCGGGCAGCGACTTTCTCGTTCAGCAACACCGTGGGTGCGCGCGGCGAGCCGCCATAGACGACCAGCCGCACCGTATTCGACCCGATATCGATGATCGCGCGATGCGGGGTATTGCCGGAGAACAGCCCCTCCCTGTCCGTCCTGCGCCCCGCTCGCACCATTCAGATAGCACCCCGGCGCAAGGCCAGCTTGGGAACAGCGCCAGCTTCCAGCGCACCGCCGCGCCCGGACAGCGACGGGTTGGTCATGAAATACCGATGACAGTTGAACGGTTTTTCACCGTCGGGGATGCGAATGTAACTGCCATCGGGCAACAGTTCCCAGCTCTGCTCGGTATCGAGCAGGTTAGCCAGTAGCACCTGCTGCAACACCTGGTCGCGCACAGTTTCGTTTTCCAGCGGAACCAGTTGCTCGACCCGACGATCCAGGTTGCGCACCATGAGGTCGGCCGACGAGATGTAGACCCGCGTTTGCGGTCCCGGCATCGGCTCGCCGTCGGCAAAGGCATAGATGCGACTGTGCTCGAGAAAGCGGCCGATGATCGACTTGACCCGAATGTTCTCCGACAAGCCCGGCACGCCCGGGCGCAGTTCGCAAATGCCACGCACGACCAGCTGGATCTCCACCCCGGCCTGGCTTGCGGCGTAGAGCCGGTCGATCATGCCAGTGTCGGCCAGCTGGTTCATTTTCATCCAGATCGCTGCGGGCTTGCCCGATTGGGCGTTGACCATTTCATTGTCGATCGCGGCATAGATCGTTTCGCGTAGGTCGATCGGAGAAATGGCCAGCAACTCTGTCTCGCGCGGCTCGACATAGCCAGTGACGAAATTGAACAGCTTGGCCGCATCTCGGCCCATTCGAGGATCAGCTGTGAAGTAGCTGAGATCGGTGTAAATCTTGGCCGTGATCGGGTGATAATTGCCGGTCCCGAAGTGGCAATAGGTGCGGAAACCATCCTCGTCGCGGCGCACGACCATCGCCACCTTGGCGTGAGTCTTCCAGTCGACGAAGCCGTAGATCACCTGCACCCCGGCCCGCTCCAGCTTGTTGGCCCAATAGAGGTTTTGCTCCTCATCGAAGCGGGCCTTGAGCTCGACCACGGCAGTGACAGACTTGCCGTTCTCTGCCGCCTCGACCAGCGCGTCGACCACTTCGGACTGGTTACCCGCGCGATAGAGCGCCTGCTTGATGGCCACGACGTTGGGATCGCTCGCGGCCTGCCGCACAAAATCGACCACCACGTCGAAGCTCTCGTAAGGGTGGTGGATGACGATGTCTTTCTCGCGAATGGCGGAGAACAGGTCGCCATCATGCTCCAGCACCCGTTCGGGGTAGCGCGGTGAATAGCTGTCGAATTTCAGATCCGGACGATCTTCATCGACAATGTCGCCCAACCCTTCGATGCCCAGCATGCCATCGGTCTTGACGATTGTGGCCCCCGGCACGTCCAACTTCTCGCGCAGCAAGGCTTCCGCGGTCGGTTCGAAGTCTTCCTCGATCTCAAGCTGGATCACCTGCCCGCGTCGCCGCCGCTGGATGGCGCTGCGGAATGTGCGCACGAGGTCTTCGGCTTCCTCCTGGATCTCGATGTCGCTGTCGCGGAGCACGCGAAATGCGCCATCTCCGATAATCTCGAAACCGGGGAACAGGTGCCCGGCAAAGCGGGTGATCAGGCTTTCGATGCTGATGTATAGCGCATCCTCGCCCGGCACCCGGATGAATCGCGGTAGGGCCGACGGGATGAGTATCATCTCGACCAATTCCCGTCCGCCACGACGCAGTGTGAACAGCAGGCCCAGCCCTTCATTGGCGACGAAGGGGAACGGATGGGCCGGATCGAGTGCCTGCGGGGTCAACAGCGGCATTATCTCGTCATGGAAGTGTCGCCTGAGCCAGTGATAGGCCTCGGCATTCACGCGCTCTTCCGCAGCGACATGGATCCCCGCATCGGCCAGTTGCTCGCGCAGCTCCCGCCAGATGTCCTGCTGCCTTGCCGTCAGCTCTTCCAGCCGCTCAACCACGGCGGCAAGCTGTTCCCGGGGCGTGCGTCCATCGTCGGAGAGCTTCTCGATCCCGCGCTGTACCTGGCCGACCAGGCCAGCGACGCGGATCATGGTGAACTCGTCGAGATTGCTGCCCGAGATTGAAAGGAACCGCAGCCGTTCAAGCAGCGGATAGGCATCGTTGCAGGCCTCGGACAGAACCCTGTCGTTGAAGGCCAACCAGCTCAGCTCGCGGTTGAAATAGCGCTCGCGCGCCTCGGTCGGCGGCTCAAGGTCGTTGTCCTGGGTGATCGGCAGGCTGCCCATGGCTCATCCTATAGCGGTCTCGCCCTAACAATTGCTAGCTGTTCGCTCGAGCTCCTCGCACGATGTAGCCGGCGGCAATGCTAGCGGCGTGCGCTGGCCCGTTCGACCAGGTGGACCGAGACCCGACGGTCACGGTCGTCATTGGCACCGCCCAGGGCCGCTTCGACAAGATTGAGCCCGGCTTCGGCAAAATCGGGTTCGATCGTCGTAAGGGGCGGCGAAGAATGCGCCCCGACCCCAAGGCCGTCGAAGCCGATTACTCCAACGTCTTCGGGGACGGACTTGCCGGCCTCGCGCAGCGCTGCAAGTGCCCCCAGTGCCATGGCGTCGCAGGCAGAGAATACCGCATCGAAGGGTTGCCCGTTCGCGAGCAGGGCCGCGATTGCACCCGCGCCTTGCTCCTCACGCGTATCGCCCGGGGCAGTGACCGCCTCGAAGCATTCAAGCCCGGCCGCCTTGAGCGCATCGCAATACCCTTCGTATCGCTCGCGGAATTGCCGCTGGGCCCCATCGGTTTCGCCAATGAAGGCGATCTTCTTGTATCCGCCCTTTACCAGGCGCTCGACCGCCAGCTTTGCCCCCGTGCGGTTGTCGGACCGGACATATCCCGGACCGTCGAAGGGCGAACCCCAGAAAGCAAGATTGTCCTGTGCCTCGCGATAGTCGCTGAAATACCGCCAGGCCTCGCGGTTGGTTGCGGTGCCGAGGACCACGACGGCATCGGCCTGCCCGCGTTCGATAAACTGGCCGAAGAACTGCTCCGGTTCCGACTGGATCGAGACAAGCGCCTGGTACCCTTGCTGCGCTGCTGCGGTGCAGACGCTGCCGAGGAGGGAATAATAGAACGGATTGACCGATGCCGCGCCCTGACCCGGGCGACCGATTACCACCACCGCGATGGTCTTGCTGACCCCGCTGCGCAGCCGCGCCGCGCGCTCGTCGACAACATAACCCAGCTCGCGCGCTGCCTCGACCACGCGTAGCCTGGTCGCTTCGGTAATGGTCGGCGAGCCAGATAGCGCGCGCGATACGGTCGATTGCGAGACGCCGGCCTTGGCCGCCACGTCGAACGAGGTCAGGCGCCTCTCATCCCTGCTCACAGCTGTTCCTCACCCTGTTTTATGGTCTTGGCGCTGCTTGGCCGAAAGCTGCGTGCAAGGTCAATCGCTTTGGATGCTGCAGCGGGCCTACCCAAGGCGCAAGACAGACGCTAACGCTGCTGCCATGACCGAACCGACCACCGCCCGCAGCTGGCTGTTCGCCCCCGGCGACAGCGAAAAGAAGATGGACAAGGCCGCCGCGAGCGAGGCCGACATCGCGATCTTCGACCTGGAAGACGCGGTCGCGCCCGAGAACAAGCCCGAAGCGCGGCGCATGGTGCATGACAGGCTCGCCAGCGCCAGCGACGAAGAGCGTGCGCGGCTGTGGGTGCGGATCAACCCGCTCGATGGCGGGCTAACCCCGCATGACCTGGCCGCGATCATGCCTGCCAGGCCCGGCGGGCTGTTGCTGCCCAAGTCGCGCGGGCGCGAGGATGTGCACACGCTCGACAATTTCCTGACCGCGCTGGAGGCGGCGAACGGGATTGAACTGGGCTCGACCCGCGTGCTGGTGCTGGCGACCGAGACGGCAGGCGCGATGTTCCACTGCGGCGACTATGCCGACGCGCCGCGCGTCTGCGGGCTGACCTGGGGCGCAGAGGACCTCTCCGATGCTCTCGGTGCGAGCGACAACCGCGCGCCCGACGGAACCTACGACCACCCTTACGAACTCGCCCGCAGCCTGTGCCTGCTCGGCGCGCGCCATGCCGGGGTGCAGCCGGTCGAGACCATCCACGCCGATTTCCGCGATCTCGAAGGGCTGGAGCAACGCGCCCGCGACGTCAAGCGGCAGGGCTACACAAGCATGCTGGCCATCCACCCGGCGCAGGTCGAGGTCATCAACCGCGTCTTCACGCCGAGTGAGGAAGAACTCGCCGCCGCGCAGGAGATCGTCGATATCTTCGCCGCCAACCCCGGAGCGGGGACCATCGGGCATGAGGGCAAGATGCTAGACCGGCCACATCTTGACCGGGCGAAGGGGTTGTTGCGGGCGGCGGGGAGGCTTTGAAGATCGCGGAATATACACGGCAGCGCATCACGACCTTGATAGGAAGATCCCGAAACCTCCCCTTGAGCCTGTCGACATTCCAGTTGGTGGGTGCCTTGATCGGGGCTGTAAGTCTCTTTTCGATGGCCGAACAAATCTGGCAATTCGGAGTGTCATCAGTCTTAGGCGACATACTTGAATACTATCGGCGCTTAGCGAATTGGAGCTTGGGCTGGATTGGTTGGCCCTTTGATTGGCGACTCACAACATTTCAGCGTGAAGTCTTGGCCCTTCAACTCCTTTGCTCGTCCACATTGCTTCGCTCTGGGGCCATACGCGACCTAACTTATCGCGGTTTCGACAACAATTTCCGTCCCGCCCATGTTGCCGTAAAGGCTTTGATACTGCTGACGCCGCTGAGTATCATGGTCTGCTACAGTTCAATTACAGATGTCTTGACTGAGCCGTTTATGGAAGAGAAGTCGGGTACGTTAAGCGAACGAGCGAGACCGTTTGTTTTCGCGAGCCTATTCGCGCTTCTGGCGCTTTTTGCACTGAATGCATATGGGCTGTCTGCAGCGAGCGATTGACGGTTTCGAGAAACACCCTACCCCTCCACCGGCCGTTTCAACTGCAACCCCGACCGCTTGCACGTCGCCACAAGCTCGTCCTTCTGGTTGTAGGCGCGGTGCTCGAAGGTCACGATCCCGGCATTGGGCCGTGACTTGCTTTCGCGCAGGCCGACGATCTCCGTCTCGATCCGCAGCGTATCGCCGTGGAACACCGGTGCCGGAAAGCGCACTTCGTCCCAGCCGAGGTTCGCCACCGCTGTCCCCAGCGTCGTGTCGTTGACCGAAATCCCCACCATCAATGACAGGGTGAAGCAGCTGTTGACGATGCGGGTACCGTAGTCGGTGCCCTTCATATATTCTTCGTCGAGGTGCAGCTGGGCCGGGTTGTGGGTCATGCAGGTGAAGAAGACATTGTCCGCTTCGGTCACCGTGCGGCGGATCGGGTGCTGGATGACCTGCCCCACTTGCATCTCGTCGAACCAGATCCCGGCCATGTGTGCGCTCCTCTCGTGCGGTGTCCTCGCGCGATAGCCGGGCACGGCCCACAGGTTCAATCGTTTTCCTACACGAACCTTTTTGGTTATCGGAAGTATCTCCTAAAAACCCAAAAGGACATCCCCATGGCAATCCTCGAATCCCTCATCGGACCGGTCGCCTCGATCATCGACAAGATCATCCCCGACAAGCAGGCCCGCGCGCAGGCCAAGCTGCAACTGCTCGAACTCGAAGGCACGCAGGAGCTCAAGGCGATCGAGGCACGCCTTTCCGCCATCGTCGCCGAAGCGCAATCGCCCGATCCCTGGACCAGCCGCGCCCGACCGAGCTTCCTCTATGTAATGTATGTGATCCTGCTGTTCGCCCTGCCGATGGGATTGATCGCCGCAGTCTCGCCCGCCTCCGCCACCGCCATCGCCAGCGGCATCAACGCCTATCTCGGCGGCCTGCCCGAACCGCTCTACGCACTCTTCGGCACCGGCTACCTTGGCTACACCGCCGCCCGCCAGTGGGGGAAGGTCAAAGGCGTCGAGAAATAGGGACGTGCCGGGGCGCGCTTTTTCGCGCCTGGACTGTGGTCCATGCGGTCCATGTCTCGTGCAGCATTCACTCTTCCCGGCCCCAGCCTGAACGGTTAGAGCGGGTCGCATGGACACAGTCTTCATCCTCAACGGCCCCAACCTTAACCTGCTCGGCACGCGTGAGCCGGAGATTTACGGGCACCAGTCGCTCGCGGACATCGAGGCAATATGCGAGGTCAAGGCGGCGCAGCTCAACCTCGAGATCGACTTTCGCCAGACCAACCACGAAGGCCAGCTGGTCGACTGGCTCCACGAAGCGCGCGAGCGCAGGACCAAGGCGGTGCTGCTCAATGCCGCAGCCTACACCCACACTTCGATTGCTTTGCTCGACGCGATCAAGGCGATCGAACTGCCGGTGATTGAAGTGCATCTGTCGAACCCCGAGGAACGCGAGGAATTCCGTCACCTCTCCTATGTCGGCATGGCCGCTGCCGCTACGGTTCAGGGGCTCGGGCCGCAGTCCTATATCGTGGCGCTCGAGAAGGCGGCAGAATTGTAAAACGCCCCAAAATCGCCCCAATTGAAGCCTTGCAACCGCGCGCGCCCCCGCGCATACGGCTTGGCTTCGGGTTACCAACAGGGACATTTATGGCCGAAACCAAACGTGCCCCCGCACGCAAGAGCGGGATGAATGTGGATACCAAGCTGGTTCGCGAGCTTGCAGAATTGCTCGCGGAAACCGGCCTCACGGAAATCGAAGTGGAAGATGGCGACCGCAAGGTGCGCGTTTCGCGTGGTGGCGGAGTCGTCGCTGCGGCACCCGCACCTGTCGCGATGGCTGCACCGGCACCGGCTCCAGCCCCGGCGGCAGCCGCGCCTGCACCCGCTGCAAGCGAGCCTGCCGCCGAAGCCCATGCCGATGCGATGAAGTCGCCAATGGTCGGCACCTGCTACCTCGCGCCCGAGCCGGGCGCGGACAATTTCGTCAATGTCGGCGACAGCGTGAAGAAGGGTGACACGATCCTCATCGTCGAAGCGATGAAAGTGATGAACCCGATCACCGCCGACAGGGATGGCACCATCAAGGCGATCCTGGTCGAGAACGCCCAGCCGGTCGAGTTCGACCAGCCTCTCGTGGTCATCGGCTGAGGCGAGACGCATGGGCATTTCCCGCATCCTTATCGCCAATCGCGGCGAGATTGCGCTGCGCATCCACCGGGCCGCGCATGAAATGGGCATCGAGACGGTCGCGGTGCACTCCACCGCCGATGCCGATGCCATGCATGTCCGGCTGGCCGACCATGCGGTGTGCATCGGCCCGCCGAGCGCCACCGACAGCTATCTCAATGTCGCGGCGATCATCTCCGCTGCCGAAGTCAGCCATGCCGACGCGATCCACCCCGGCTACGGCTTCCTCTCCGAGAACGCCCGTTTCGCCGAAATCGTCGAGTCGCACGACATCAAGTGGATCGGCCCCAAGCCCGAACATATCCGCACCATGGGCGACAAGGTTGCCGCCAAGCAGACCGCCGGCGAGCTGGGCCTGCCGCTAGTGCCGGGCAGCGATGGCGCGGTCTCCGATCCAGAGGAAGCGAAGAAAATCGCGACCGAGATCGGCTATCCGGTCATCATCAAGGCGGCCAGCGGCGGCGGCGGACGCGGCATGAAGGTCTGCCCTTCCGAAGACCAGCTCGAAACCCTGATGAAACAGGCCGGGAGCGAGGCGAAGGCCGCGTTTGGTGACGACACGGTCTATATCGAGAAATACCTCGGCAACCCGCGCCACATCGAATTCCAGGTCTTCGGCGACGGCAACGGCAGCGCGATCCATCTCGGCGAGCGCGACTGCTCGCTGCAGCGCCGCCACCAGAAAGTACTGGAAGAAGCACCCTCCCCCGTGCTCGACAGCGCCGAGCGCCACCGGATGGGCGAAATCTGCGCCGATGCGATGAGGAAGATGGGCTATCGCGGCGCTGGCACCATCGAGTTCCTGTGGGAAGACGGCGAGTTCTACTTCATCGAGATGAACACCCGCCTGCAGGTCGAGCACCCGGTGACAGAGGCCATCACCGGCGTCGACCTGGTGCGCGAACAGATCCGCATCGCCGATGGCAAGCCGCTATCGGTTCGGCAGGAAGAGCTGGCCTTCACCGGCCATGCGATCGAATGCCGCATCAATGCCGAGGATCCGTTCACTTTCACCCCCTCGCCCGGCAAGGTCAGCTATTACCACCCGGCCGGCGGCATGCATGTGCGCGTCGATAGCGGTCTCTACGCGGGCTATTCGATCCCGCCCTATTACGACAGCATGATCGCCAAGCTCATCGTCTATGGCCGCAACCGCGAAGGCTGCATCATGCGCCTGCGCCGGGCGCTGGAAGAGATGGTGGTCGAAGGCGTCAAAACCAGCATCCCGCTGCACCAGGAATTGCTCCGGCAGGATGACGTCCTGAACGGCAATTATTCCATCAAGTGGCTGGAAGAGTGGCTGGCCGAGCGAGAAAGCTAGCTCAATAGGAAAGGCAGCAATTGTAATGGGTTGCCACTGACCTTCTCTTTTGCAATGGACGCTCCAGGGTCCGTGTAAGCGAGCAAGGGAGGGGCTGGTTTGCTGTCACTGATGTATGTGAGCCGGGCTGAGCCGGGCATCACACCTGAAGACGTCAAAGGTCTTGCTCACCGCGCTGCCGAAAACAATGCGCGGCGCCGGGTAACCGGGCTTCTGGCCTATAACTCACTGAGCTTCATGCAGTTGCTCGAAGGTGAAGGCGCTGCGGTCCTTGAAACGATGCGGGGGATCGAGCGCGACAGCCGCCACAGCGGTATCACCTATATACGACAGGACGAACGCGAAAATCGCGAATGCCCGGACTGGTCGATGCGCTCGCTGCTCACCCCGCTGGCGGGCGTCAGGTCGGCCACCGTGTTCACTGGCACTTTGCCGCCGCAAATGGAACTCGACACCAAGATCCTGTTCACGAGCTTTGCTTCATCACTCACAGCCGAGCAGGCACGGCATCATGCAGAACAAAGCGATCGGGTAATGGGCAGGCAGCGCGAGGCTGGAAACGACTGAGCGGTGGGTTGCCGCTATACAGGCCAAGGGAAACAGGACATCGCTGCCGCCCAATAGCTGGCGGTCAATTCAGCTTCCGTGGCCAAGGTAGCAGTCATGCTGGCCGCAAACATCAACGCCGACGAGCCAAGCGCGAAGATCGTGGCGTGGAGCCGCAAGAAGGTCACCCCAACGGGACCCCCGGTTCATGCTTGGCGGTGCGAATGGTCAGCGATGTCTTCACGCTCGCCACGTTGGGCGCAGGCGTCAGCTTGCTGGTCAGGAATTCCTGGAAGCTCTGCAAGTCCTTGCTGACAATCTTGAGGATGAAATCGATCTCGCCATTGAGCATGTGCACTTCGCGCACTTCAGGCAAGTCGCGCATATGGTCCTCGAACTCGCGCAGCGAATCCTCGGCCTGGCTCTTCAGACTGACCATGGCGAAAACGGTGATGGCGAAGCCCAGCTTGGACGGTTCCAGCTCCGCATGGTAGCCGCGAATGACGCCGTCATCCTCCAGCGCGCGTACCCGGCGCAGGCATGGGGGAGCCGTCAGCCCCACCCGCTGCGCAAGTTCGACATTGGTGATACGCCCTTCGCTCTGCAATTCCGCCAGCAACCGCCGGTCGATATCGTCGAGATTGGCCATGCTGTGCCCCTTATTTATGGCTTCCCTGCAAGGTTGCGAAAGGAACAGGCCCACCAACGCCCGTTCTCGCTAATAATATTGTTCATGACAGCAATTGTCCCGCTTTGCAACGCACCACGCAGCTGTGGTTCTTAACCTTTTATAAACTGCTATTGACCGCCGGATGCCGCACAAAGCGGCCAACCCCGATTCCGCCGGAGCCCGCTCGCGCCCATGCATTTCGACGACCGCCTTGCCACTGTGCTGCGCCACCGCGCCAGCGGCGAGCGGGCTGCGCGCACGCAGTACCGGCAGTTGCTCGACCTGTTGGGCCAGCGCCGCCATGGGCGCGACGAAAGCCTGCTGGCGGCGGCCTGGCTGCGGCTCGGGGCGCTGGGCGAGACCATCCCGGCCATCGACCGCGCCGCCATAGTGCGTGAGCCGAGCTGGCGCTTTCGCAACCCGGAGCTGGCCGCGCATCTCGCCGAAGACCAACCGGCGGTCGCGGCGGCAGCGCTGGCCTCGGCCCATCTCGACGAAGATGACTGGGAAGCACTGATCCCGCGCCTGCCGATCCGCGCGCGCGGCTTCCTGCGATTGCGCCGCGATTTGCCCGACGGGGCCATGCGGGTGCTTGACCGCCTCGGCGTCAGTGACCGTGCCTTGCCGTTACCGACAACCGATGAACCGCTCGTGCTGACCGAAGAAGCGGATCCGGAATCCGAAGAACGCCCCAGCAACGTCATGCCATTTCCGGCCAATGATGCGGCCGATCAAGACCCGGCCTGGCCGAAGATTGAGCCCGAAACCGATCCCGAACTCGTGGCTGAGCCGACTAGGGGTGAGGCGGTCGAGCAGGAACAGACACCGATCGCAGCGCTGGTCGAGCGTATCGAGGCGTTCCAGCGCAGCCGGAATGAAGCCCGGCAGGCTCCGGCAACGGCAGCAGAGTCCGATCCGCACCTCCCGTTCATTGAATTGGAGCAGGAATCGCAGGAAGAACGGCAGGACGGATTGGTCTTCACCACCGATGCCGAAGGACGGATCGACTGGGCCGAAGAGCATGTCGCACCGATGCTGCGCTACTTGGGAGTGGCCGATATCCTGCCCCGGGCGCAACAATTGGCCTGGCAGCGCCGGCTCCCACTCGCTTCGGTCGCAGTCACGCTCGAAGGCGCTCCCAGTATCGCTGGCACCTGGTATCTCGACGCCGCGCCGCGCTTCGATCCGCTCGGCGGACGCTTTGTCGGCTATGCTGCCAGGCTCCGCCGCGCCAGCGGCAGGGACGATGCTCAGGAAGAATCTTCGGAAAGCGACCGCATCCGCCAGTTGCTGCACGAACTGCGCACTCCGGTGAACGCCATCCAGGGTTTTGCCGAAGTGATCCAGCAGCAACTGTTCGGTCCGGTTCCGCATGAATACCGTGCCCATGCCGCCGCCATTGCTGGCGACGCGGCACGCATCCTTGCTGGCTTCGACGAGCTCGACCGCCTTGCGAAACTGGAAAGCGGTGTCCGTGAACTGGAAGAGGGCGAGGCGAATTTCTCGGCCATTGTCGCAGGCCAACTGAAGCAACTCGGAGACATTCTCAAGCCGCGCAATGCCGGGTTCGCAAGCAAGCTGGACAAGAACTGCAGCATCGCTCTCGCGCATGGCGAAGCAGAAGCTCTGAGTTGGCGTATCCTCGCTGCCCTTGCCGCATCCCTCGCCCCGGGCGAAACGCTGCGTATCTCGCTCAAGGGGGCGGCAAAGGCGCGTGGCGAAGCGCTGCAATTGCAATGCGACCTGCCTGAAGCTCTGAAGGCGCGCGACGACATCTTCGCTGCAGCCACCGCGAAGGCCGGCGGCACTGGCCTGCTCACCCCCGGATCCTTTGGCAGCGGTTTCGCACTACGATTGGCGCGTGCGGAGGCACGTTCGGCAGGTGGCAGCATGGCAAGGGTGGATGACAGGCTCACTCTTACCTTGCCGCTCTTGACCGCCGCAGAGGCCGACTCTAGCCCGGAGGGGGACGCAACCACTTCCGCCCGGCCAGGAGTATCCTGACACCATTGCACCGGGCCAACACAGGGCAGCCCGAGGCCGATGCAACGCCTTCCCCCGAAGGAAAATTTCGCCAGGTTCGAACCTGGCTTCGCTCCGCGCGTACTGCTCACTGTCGATACCGAGGAAGAGTTTGACTGGGACGGCGACTTCAGCGCCACAGAACACGGTCTCGACCACGTCCGTCAGCTGACCCGCTTCCAGGAGTTCTGCGAGAACCTGGGGGTTTCGCCTGTCTACCTCGTCGACTGGCCGATCGCGCAATCACCGATGGCCCAGGAAATCCTCGGTGACGCCTGCGCCCGGGGCAAGGCTGAAATTGGAATCCAACTGCATCCCTGGGTCAATCCGCCCTTCGAAGAGGAAGTGGGCAATTTCAACAGCTTTGCGGGCAACCTTCCAACAGATCTCGAGCGCGAGAAGCTGATGATGCTGCGCGATGCGATCACCGACAAGTTCAATTGCGTGCCGCAAATCTATCGCGCGGGCCGCTATGGAACCGGCCCGGCCACGGCAAAGCTCCTCAAACAGGCCGGGATTGCCGTTGATACATCGGTGCGGTCGAAGTTCGACTATTCCGCCAGTGACGGGCCTGACTATGCGCGCCATCCTTTGGTGCCGTGGTGGGTTGGCAAAGACCGTACCCTGCTCGAACTGCCGGTAACGACAGTCTATTGGGGGCCGCTTCGCAAACAGGCGGATGCAATCTTCCCGGCCCTGCATCGTTTCCAGGCTGCGATCGGCCTGCTCGCCAGGCTCGGCTTGCTGGAACGGATCGCGCTGACCCCGGAAGGGGTCGGGATCGAGGATGCCATTCGCGGGATCGACATCGCACTCGACGACGGATTGCCGGTTATCGTGCTATCGTTTCACAGCCCATCATTGGCACCCGGCTATACACCCTATGTCGAAAACGAGGCCGATGTTGACTTGCTGTATGAATGGTTCCGTCAGGTCTACGGTTACCTTTTCCAGCGCGGAGTTGCGCCGACTACGGTGCAAGACATCATGGGTCATGTGAAAGTCTGAGCGCTCCGGTGCCAGAACCGCTTGCCCTTTGCGCCAAGCCCCGCTAGCGGCGCGCATGCGGGATGCCCGTATGGGGGCCTGTAGCTCAGTTGGTTAGAGCTGGCCGCTCATAACGGCTAGGTCGCGGGTTCGAGTCCTGCCGGGCCCACCATTGGGCACCGCATGAAAATCGGTCGGGGAGTGGCGCAGCCTGGTAGCGCACCTGTTTTGGGTACAGGGGGTCGCAGGTTCGAATCCTGTCTCCCCGACCAGTTTTCATGTCCCGAAATCATCCAAGGGATGCGCCGGATATTCTCCCAGATCCTTTCGCCCCGGCAACCCGGCCTGTAGGGACCTATTCAGCTACATTCTGATACGCTTTGCGACCTGACTTTCCGCGCACAGCAAGGCATGGTTGCTCCATGAGCGAAATTTCGACAGCCCTGAACCGTTTTGGCCTGGGTGCACGGGCTGGAGAACCAGTGCCGAACGATGCGCGTCGCTGGCTGCTGCACCAATTCGATCGTTTCGACCCCCAGCCGCTTGCGATCGCCAATCGCCCCGGCGCGCGCGAAGGGGTCGCAAAGCTGGTTGCCTATCGCCAGGAGCGGCGCGCCTTGGTCCGTGCTGCGCGCAGGCAAGGGCAAGAAGGAGGCAATCCGAAAGCGGTCCAGGAAAACCTGCAAGCCGCAGCCCGGGAAAGCCGGGAGGTCTACCTCGCGGACGTCGCTGCCCGAGCGCAGGTCGCAATCGAAAGCGATACGCCATTTGTCGAGCGCCTCGTGCACTTCTGGTCCAACCACTTCGCTGTCTCGGCAGCCAAGGCACAAGCGCTGTCATTGGTCGGCTCCGCTGAGTTCGAGGTAATCCGGCCCAATGTCTTGGGCAATTTCCGCACCATGCTGCGCGAAGCCTCCTTGCATCCCGCGATGCTGCTTTATCTCGACCAGGTCCAGTCCGTCGGACCCGGGAGTCCGGCAGCCAGACGAGGCAATCGCCGCCAGCAAAACGGGGGGCAACTTGGCCTCAACGAGAACCTCGCCCGGGAAATCATGGAGCTGCACACGCTCGGTGTGGAGGCCGGCTACAGCCAGGCCGACGTAACGGAATTCGCCCGAGCGCTGACCGGCTATACGTTCGCTGGATTTCCGCAGCTGCGAAGGGCAAAGGATCTTGCCAATGGATCAGCCTATGCCCGGGTCATCCATGAGCCGGGCCCGCGCATTAT
Source organism: Parerythrobacter aestuarii (assembly GCF_030140925.1). NCBI lineage: Bacteria > Pseudomonadati > Pseudomonadota > Alphaproteobacteria > Sphingomonadales > Erythrobacteraceae > Parerythrobacter > Parerythrobacter aestuarii. Next base: position 1,285,017 of record NZ_JARBWD010000001.1, on the reverse strand, counting down.
CATGGGCAAGCGCTATGCCCAGGAATATGCGGCCCAGGCGCAGGCAGTTCTCGACGATTTCGCCAGCCATCCGGCCACCGCGCGCCACATCGCGACCAAGCTCGCCCGCCATTTCGCTGCCGACGACCCGCCGCCGGCCCTCGTCGCCCGGCTGGAACGGGCCTTCATCGAGAGCGATGGCGACCTGCCAACTGTCTATCGCGCACTCATCGATGCGCCTGAACCGTGGCAGCTGGCAGGGTCGAAGTTCCGCACGCCATGGGAATGGTCGATCGGTGCACTGCGCGGCGTTGGCAGCGGAGGCATGAACCCACGCCGGTTTCTCGGGATGCAGCGCGAACTGGGCCAGCCGGTCTGGGGGCCGCCTTCCCCGCAAGGCTTCCCCGATACGTCCAACAGTTGGGCTGCTCCGGACGCGCTGATCCGGCGCATCGAAGTCGCCGCGAGATTGGCCGAGAATGCGCCGACCTACGATGTCGCTGCGTTGGCAGGGCGGTTGTTTCCAGAAGCGATCAACGAAACTACCGACCGGGCCATTGCCCGGGCCGAAAGCCCGGCGCAGGCATTGGCACTGCTGTTGTCGTCGCCGGAAATGATGCGGAGGTAAGCATGATCGATATTGCCTTCACCCGACGTTCTTTTGCGTTCGGTTCGCTGGTCCTTGGCGGCATGGTGGTGGCAGCACCCGGCTCTGCCCTTGCGGCAGCCGCAGGTAGCAAGCGTCTGCTGTTCGTGCTCCAGCGCGGTGCTGCCGATGGGCTGGCGACCCTTGCTCCCACCGGCGATCCCGATTTCGCGCGACTGCGCGGACCGATGCTGGAAGATTATGAGGAGTCCTTAGCGCTGGGTTCTTTCTTTCGTCCCCACCCGGCCTTTGCCAATATCGGAACCATGGCGGCGCAGAATGAAGTGCTGTTCGTGCACGCCGTGGCCTCCGCCTATCGCGAGAGATCGCATTTCGATGCCCAGAACCTGCTCGAAACGGGCGGGCTCAAGGCCTATGCAAGGCGCGATGGCTGGCTCAACCGGCTGGTCGGCTTGCTGGCAGACGATGAACCTCGGGCGCTGGCATTGTCGGCTGCTGTTCCCACCGCCTTGCAGGGCCCGCAGCCTGTTTCCAGCTATGCCCCTTCAGCCTTGCCTGAAGCGAGCGCCGACCTGCTGCAACGCATCGCGATGCTCTACCAGGGTGACGAACAGCTTGCGCCGCTGCTCGATGAAGCTGTCAGGACACGCGCGATGGCGGGCGAAGTCGATATCCGCAACCTGCGCAATGCAGAGGCAGCCGGACAGCTGGCGGCATCGCTGATGTCCGGGCCGCAAGGGGCGCGGATAATGATGGTCGAATCGAACGGCTGGGACAGCCACGCCGGGCAGCAATTCCAGTTCCCCGCCGCAGCAAGGCGGCTCGATGCGATGCTTGGTGCTTTCCGCGAACGCATGGGGCCGGAATGGCAGGACACGCTCGTCCTGGTGGCGACAGAGTTCGGTCGAACCGCCGCACTCAATGGCACTCGCGGCACAGATCACGGCACTGGTGCCGCCATGATGGTCATCGGTGGCGGAGTCCGAGGCGGGCGCGTGCTGAGCGATTGGCCGGGCTTGCGCGAGGGCGACCTCTACCAGTCCCGCGACCTGATGCCGACCCGCTCGACAGAAAGCGTGCTGGCCGGCGCGATTGCCGAACATTTTGGCCTCGATTCCTGGCGGACAATGGCAGAACTGTTTCCGGGTCGCGATGCCGCAGCCGAGACCGGGTTGTTGCGCGTCTAATTCCTACTCGCCGGCCTGGATATCGTTCGGCTCGTTGGCGAGGATGCCGACGACCTGCGTCCACACAGCTACATTCTGGCGCAGCTGGACGGGATCGATCTTGTCGAGCGTATCGTCCGGCGTGTGGTGCAGGTCGAAATAGCGGGTGCCGTCCTGCTGCAAGTCGATGATTGCGGTCTTCTGGTCGCGGGCGATGTTGATATCCGCCCCGCCCGTGGCGACTGCCATTCCGTTCGACACCCCGAAGCGCGCAACGGCCCGTGCGATCCGGTTGTGCAGCGCCGGGTTGGCTTCGCGGAAATTGCTTTCGAATTTCCAGATCCGGTCGGCCCCGAAATCGCTTTCAAGGCCGACTGCGACGGGTTCGTCGAGATGCGCTGCGCTATAGGCCTTGGAGCCCCACAGCCCGGTTTCCTCAGCCCCGGCAAACAAGACGCGGATTGTGCGCAGCGGCTGCCCTGCGTCGCTGACCGCCTTGGCCGCCGCCGCGACGATACCGCAACCCGCGCCATCATCGAAAGCACCCGTGCCGTTCCACCAGCTGTCGATATGACAGGCCAGCAGCACCGGCGGCAGCGAAGGATCGCTGCCGACAATCTCGCCAACGACATTGCCGCTCATCGTGGTACCAAGGTCACGCGGGGTCAGCGTCAGCTTCATCGTGATGGGACCCTGCGTCCGTTCGAACATCCGTTCAAGGTTGGCCGCATCGGGCAGGCTCAGTGCACCCGCTGGCGTCGGTTTAACACCTTCGGGGAAACCCGCACCACCGGTGTGCGGATTGCGGTGATAGTCCGTGCCGACCGACTTGATGACCGTCGCCACCGCACCCTTCTGGGCTGCGATCCCTGAACCCACCCAGCGGGCCGGGCCGGCAAAGCCATAATGCGAGCCGTCTTGCGCAGGGGTCATGTAATGCGTGATGTAGGCGATCTTCCCTGTCAGGCTGCCGTCTGCCATCGCTGCCAGCTCTGCCACAGTGCCTACATTCACAACCTCCGCCGTGATACCTTCTGGCCCGGTCGAAGCGCTGCCGCCGAGCGGAGCCACTACAAAGGACTGCGGGAATGGCGACACGATGCCGGCGCTCGCCTGATCGCCCGGCACCCAGGTCTCCATCTCGAAGGGTTCGATCGCGACATTGTCAAAGCCGTTGGCCTTGAGCCATTTCACAGCCCATTCTCGCCCGCGAGCCTCCGCTTCGGTTCCTGCCTGGCGCGGACCGACTTCAGTGGTGATGCCTTCGACAAAGTCCCACGCCAGTGCATCGCTTTCCAAGGCGCGATCTGCCGAAGCGGCGACGCGGGTCGCCGTGCTCTCTGGAATGACGACCTGCGCCAGTGCGGAAACGGGAAGCGAAAGCGCGGCAAGCGCGAACAGGGATGTTTTCATGGGCGGAACCGCTAATGGTGCCGCCTGCCTGTGTCCAGCAGACTGTTAACCGCCGGCGGCGGCCTGCTTCAGCTCAACGGGTTGGGGTTCGGGGTCAGGCTCAGCATTGCTCAAGGCCTCGCGCTCGGCATTTTCCACCCGGTTCCGACCGCTCGACTTGGCCTGGTAGAGCGCTTCGTCGGCCCGAGCGAACAGGCTGCGATAAGTTTCGCCGGAGCGCGCCGTGGCGATGCCGAAACTGGCGGTAAGGCGGATATCGTCGTTGAGGCCATCGTGCTGCAAGCGAGCGAACGCCAGCCTGATCCGTTCGGCCAGCCGTTCGGCCGGCTCGTTCTCGCAGTTCCACACCGCGATGCAGAATTCTTCCCCGCCGATGCGCCCACCCACGTCGCAACCGCGCACCGTGGCCTGGATCAGCTCGCCGAAGTTCGAAATCGCCGCGTCGCCAGCCTGGTGCCCCCAAATGTCGTTCACTTGCTTGAAGTGATCGATATCGGCAACCACGAGGCTGAGCGCGCGCTTTTCGACCTGGGCACGCGGCAGCATACTGCGGATCGATTGCTCGAACGCGCCTCGGTTCAGCAGGCCGGTCAGCGGATCGCGTTCGCCGCTTTCGCGCAGTCCCCTCGTCCATTCGGCAATCGTCGCGCCGATCAGTACCATCGCGGTGGCGATGCCCTTCACCGCCAGCACCAGCCCAATCAGCGAATAATAGATCGATTGGCGGTAGACCTCGGCCGGGATCGATTGCTCGAACAGCAGGGTCATGGTCGGCCTGACCAGGAAATCGACCGCCTGGAAAGCCATTATCGCGATGATCGCAACATCGACAACGTCCCGCCGCCGCGCCGTTAGGAGGGTCGTCACGCCCATGGCGAACATGACACCATACCCCACGTTGACGATGATCAGTCGGGGCCCGACATCATCGGAGACGCCGACAGTCACAGCCAGCATCAGCGCGCTCAAACCGTACACGACAGCCATGCTGCCAAGGTGCAGCCGTTGCCCGCAGCGCTCGCACACGGCGGCAATCAGCGTGACCGAGCCAAGTGTGTAGAAGACCTGCGTGGTATGAAAGATGTAGAATGAGTCAGGTGGCAACAGGTGGGTGAAGAGATAGCCGACCGAGGCCAGGGCATAGGCAATACCGAAGCCCAGCACGTGGCGCTTCAGCTGCCCCGCTCGCCAGAGCACCACGAACGTCGCTGCGAAGAACAGCGACATCAATGGTGGTACCAGTCCTAGAATCTGTGTCTGCATCGACCCTGCCACACTCCCTCGCCTGCGGGTTAGGCCAATAAGGTTAACAGCGTCTTTAGGGGCGCCACATACTTGCGGGGTAATTCCGGCACATGGCCGGGCCGCTTCGGCAGGCCTGCGAACCGCTTGCCCTCGGCCTCTTCGCCCCCTATCTGCACCGGCAAATCCACGCAGATTCTCCGATCCGAAGGACGACCCCGATGGCCGCGCAATACGCCTATGTCATGAAGAACATGACCAAGACTTTCCCCGGTGCCCAGAAGCCGGTGCTGAGCAATATCAACCTGCAGTTCTACCAGGGCGCGAAGATCGGCATCGTCGGGCCCAACGGCGCGGGCAAGTCCACCCTGATGAAGATCATGGCCGGGATCGACACCGATTTCACCGGTGAAGCCTGGCCGGGCGAGAACATCACTGTTGGCTACCTGCCGCAGGAGCCCGAGCTCGACCCGACCAAGACCGTGCTCGAAAACGTCCGCGACGGTGCCGGCGAGACCGCCGAAATGGTCGAACGCTTCAACGCCATCAGCGCCGAAATGGGCGACCCGCAGGACGACACCGATTTCGATGCGCTGATGGAAGAAATGGGCGTGCTGCAGGAAAAGATCGACGCGGTCGACGGGTGGACGCTCGACAACCAGCTCGAAATCGCGATGGAAGCGTTGCGCTGCCCGCCGTCCGATGCCTCGGTCGAAAACCTTTCGGGCGGCGAGAAGCGCCGCGTCGCGCTCACCCGCCTGCTGATCCAGAAGCCGTCGATCCTGCTGCTCGACGAGCCAACCAACCACCTCGACGCGGAATCTGTCGAATGGCTGGAAAACCACTTGAAGGAATATGCGGGTGCGGTGCTGATGATCACCCACGACCGCTACTTCCTCGACAATGTCGTCGGCTGGATCCTCGAGCTCGATCGCGGCAGCTACTACCCGTACGAAGGCAACTACTCGACCTACCTCGAGAAGAAGGCCAAGCGCCTCGAGCAGGAAAGCCGCGAGGAATCAGGCCGCCAGAAGGCGTTGAGCCGCGAGCTCGAGTGGATCCGTCAGACCCCGGCCGCGCGCCAGACCAAGTCCAAGGCGCGTATCCGCAAGTTCGAGCAGCTGCAGGACGCGCAGGACGGCCGCAAGCCGGGCAAGGCGCAGATCGTGATCCAGGTGCCCGAGCGGCTGGGCGGCAAGGTGATCGAAGCCAAGAACATCTCCAAGGCCTATGGCGACAAGCTGCTGTTCGAAGATCTCTCCTTCATGCTGCCCCCGGGTGGCATCGTCGGCGTCATCGGGCCCAACGGCGCGGGCAAGTCGACCCTCTTCCGCATGATTACGGGTCAGGAAACCCCCGATAGCGGCAGTATCGAAATCGGCGAGACCGTGCGCCTGGGCTATGTCGACCAGAGCCGCGACGATTTGGATCCCAAGCACAATGTGTGGGAGGAAATCTCCGACGGGCTCGATTACATGAAGGTCAACGGCCACGACATGTCGACCCGTGCCTATGTCGGCGCGTTCAACTTCAAGGGGCAGGACCAGCAGAAGAACGTCGGCAAGCTGTCGGGCGGCGAACGCAACCGCGTGCACATGGCCAAGATGCTCAAGGAAGGCGGCAATGTCCTCCTGCTGGACGAGCCGACCAACGATTTGGACGTCGAAACGCTCGGTGCGCTGGAAGAGGCGATCGAAAACTTCGCCGGCTGCGCCGTGGTCATCTCGCACGACCGCTTCTTCCTCGACCGCCTGGCGACCCATATCCTGGCGTTCGAAGGCAACTCACACGTCGAGTGGTTCGAGGGGAACTTCGAGGCTTACGAAGAAGACAAGCGGCGGCGTCTGGGTGATGCGGCTGATCGACCTACGCGGTTGGCGTATAAGAAGCTGACTAGGTAGCTCCTAACGCCATTGTTCGTCATCCCCGCGCAGGCGGGGATCCAGTTTGGCTGGAAAAGCCTTTGCTGCCCTGGACCCCGGCCTAAGCGGGGGCGACGATGAATTAAGGGCCCCCTTACCCCTTCGCCTTCCCGATCCCTGGCAGCAGCATCCCGACCTTGGTCCGGTACTCCGCATATTGCTCGCCCAGGAACGCTACCAGGTCGCGCTCTTCATAGCGGATCGCGATCAGGACGTAGATCGTCATGCCGGCTGCGAACAGCAGGTGCCCGGCGGTCATAACCGGGATCGCCCAGATGCCGATCAGCATGCCGAGATAGAGCGGGTGGCGGCTAACCTTGTAGAACAGCGGCTGGCGGAACTTCTGCTCGACCGGTTCCTTGCCGGTGAAGTCCAGCCACACCTGCTGCAGCCCGAACAGCTCGAAATGGTTGAGCAGCCAGGTGCTGATGAAAGCGATGGTCCAGCCGACAAGGAACAGCGCCCATAGCGCCAGCGTCGCGGTTTCCGTGTCCACCGCCCAGATCACATTTGGGATCGGTTGCCAGAAGGCGAACATGATCCACAGGACCACCAGCGTCATCAGCACATAGGTGCTGCGCTCGATCGCCGGGTGTAGGAAGCCGGTCAGCCATCGCTTGAAGCCCGGTCGCGCCATCACCGAATGCTGCACCCCGAACAGCGCGATCAGCACCAGGTCGACGGCAACTGCCACACCCATCGGCCCGGCCACTCCGCTGTCCACGGTCTTGGGTACGAACACCCCGCCGACGAAAGCGATCAGGTAGACGAATGTCGCGAAAAACAGAAAGTAGGTCGCAACGGCATACAAAGCTCTAACCAAGCGCATAAGGTATCCCCCTCCAGATAACCCTTGCGCGACCCCAAGCGACTCAGCGGTCGCAGGGCTGAGAATAGCATGGTGGCAGCGACCAAGGCGAATCCGCCTGTGGGCAAGCTAGGGCGCGACCCACCTTGCATCCTGGCCATCGAATTGCGCCCGCATATGCCCGGTGTGCGCGAGGTAAAGCCAGTCGCAATGCTCGACCTGCACCAGCAGCACTGCGAAGTTCTCCCGCGCGGGGAGCACCTGCTCATCGCTTGGCTGCACGCCCTCCAGCCCTGAAGGCAAGCCGCTGGTCGCAGTGTCGCTCGCCGCGCCCGGACCATCGCCGAGGTAACAGCGGCGGGCGAAGTTGGTGTTTTGTGCCCAGGCGGCATCGACCACCGGGCCGTTCTGCTCGATCCGTCCCCTCCCGCGCGTACGGACCTGGATCTTGGCGCCCTTGTCATAAAACAGCACACCCACCGGCGAACCGCTTCCAATCAGTTGCGCCTTGGGGGCACGGATATCGGTATGGAAACGCAAGGTCATGGAATCGGCGTCGAAAGCGCGGAGCACCATCACGCGGAGATCGGCGTCGGCGGTGGCGACAACCGGCGTGTGCATGGGGCTCTTGCGATCGTTCGTAGCGCGAGTCAGCCGCTGCTGAATGTCTCGGCGGATGTCCTCGAGCGATTGCGGGGGTGCGAGCATGGCCGCGCAATGCTCCCTTTCCCGTCGATCCGTCAAGCGCAGGTTCATTCAGCTAAGGCTATTTCAACATTAACAGGAGGCCAGCAGGCCGGTTCAGTTCCGGCTCACTTGCCCTCCCTTAATTATCGATTCACCGTCAAGGGCCGCCGGGGTGGGCAGCGCGGCAACAGGAAGGAACAGGTACCCATGACGATCAAGCAACTCCTCAATGCGAGCGGGATTGGCGCACTGGCCGCCATGCTCGCGCTCAGTGCTGCTCCGGCCCAGGCCAGCGAGACCGCCGACACCCAGCGCGCCGACCGCGAGCGCGGCGAGCGTCAGCAGGTGCGCCAGAATCGTGGCAATCGCCAGCAAGCGCGCCCCAACCGCGCGCAGCAACGCGAATTCCGCCAGCAACGACAGGAACGCCGGCAGGTCCAGCGCAACGCCTCTGCCCCGCCCCAGCGGATCGGCGAGACACCGCCGCGCCGCGCCCAGCAGACCACACGCATGGACACCCAGCGCGAGATTGCGCGGGAGAACCGCCGCGAGCAATGGCGCAGCGGTGACAGGGATCGGACGGTCAGGACCGAACGTCGTTCTGACCGCCGCGCCGACCGGCGTCTCGACCGGCGTAGCGATCGCTGGTCGCAGGACACTCGCGACCAGCGCCGTACCGAACGTCGAACCGAGCGCCGCAATGATTGGCGCAGCGACCGGCGCGATACCCGCCGTGATTGGCGCAGCGATCGTCGCGACACCCGGCGGGACTGGCGCAATGATCGCCGCGACACGCGCCGCGACAACCGCTACGACCGGCGCGACGCCTATCGCGATGGTCGCCGGGACGGGTACCGCGACGCACGCCGCGATCACCGACGCGACTATCGCAGAGGCGACTATCGCCGCTGGAACCGCAGCTGGCGCCACAATCGGCGTTACGACTGGCACAACTACCGCCGGCACAACCGGAGCTATTACAACCTCGGCCGCTATTATGCGCCGTACCGCTATCACCGGTACAACCGCGTCAATATCGGCTTCTATCTCGACAGCCTGTTCTTCGGCAGCCGCTACTGGATCAACGATCCGTGGACCTATCGCCTGCCGGAAGTCTACGGCCCCTATCGCTGGGTCCGCTATTACGATGACGTGATGCTGGTGAATATCTACACCGGGGAAGTGGTCGACGTGATCTACGACTTCTTCTGGTAGGTCAGAGTCACAGGATACGCCGGGCCGATGGGGGTCTGCCCGGACCAGTGAAACCCCCGCCCCGGTTCCTGCCCGGGCGGGGGTTTCCTACATCTGGTGCCTGGATCGGTCCGGGCGTCAGGCCCGCCCGAACGGCAGCATGCGGGTGATCCCGCCTTCCTTGTCCAGGAACTGATGCTTCAGCGCCGCAAGGATGTGTAGCGCGATCAGGTAGATGAAGATCGAACCACCGGTGTGATGCAGCTCGAGTATAGCCTTGCCGGTTTCGAAGTTCTCGCCCACTGGCAGTGCCGGAATGCTGAACATTCCGAACCATTCGATCCCGCGGCCGTAGAACGAACTGCCCAGCCAGCCACCCAGAGGAAGACCGATCAACAGCACGTAGAACAGGATATGCAGGCCGCGCGCGACAGCCTTTTCCCACGCCTTGTAGCTGTCCGGCAGCGGCGGCACCTTTTGTTTCAGCCGCCACGCCAGCCGCGCCAACGTCAGCACCAGGATCGTGATCCCCAGTGCCTTGTGGTTGGCCATGATTGCGCCTTTTTCGGCATCGGTGGCGCCGTGCTCGGCCGCCTCGGCGATGCGCCAGTTGACGATCACGGCGATGGCGATGACCCAGTGGAAAATCATCGCCACGCCTGAATACTTGCTGCGACCTATTGCGGTCATGCAATCTCTCCGCTCAATCCCATTGCGGCATCTAGCAGGAGCCGGGCCGCGCTGCTAGCGTTGCCGCCATGGCTACGAAGACACTCATTCCCGACAAGGATGCGCTCGCCCGGGTCGGCCGGATGGCGCGCAAGGCGCTCGACGCCAACCCCAAGGCCGAAAAGATCCCGACCGACAAGGCCGAGATCTATGCCGTGAAGGAATTCGTCAGCGCCGAAGAGTGCAAGAAGCTGATGATGATGATCGACGTCGTCGCCCAGCCCAGCACGCTGTATGACGGCACCCAGCGCGAAGGTTTCCGCACCTCCTATTCCGGCAATTTCAACCCGCATGATCCGTTCGTGAAAGTGCTGTCGGACCGCATCGACAAGGTGCTGGGCCTGCCCAGCAAGATTGGCGAGACGATGCAGGGCCAGCGCTATATGTCGGGCCAGCAATTCAAGCCGCACCATGACTTCTTCCACACCAACCAGGCCTATTGGGAAGGCGAGCGCAAGCGTGGCGGCCAGCGCAGCTGGACAGCGATGATGTTCCTCAACAAGGTCGAGGCCGGCGGGGCAACCGGCTTTCCCGAGGTCGGTATCAATATCGAACCCAAGCCGGGCGTGCTGCTATGCTGGAACAACGCCTTGCCCGACGGAACCCCGAACGAAGACACTCTCCACGCCGGAACCCCGGTGCAGCAGGGCGTCAAATATGTCATCACCAAGTGGTATCGCACCCGCAAATGGAACTGAGGCCTAGCGAGCAAGCGCCTCTGCAATCAGTTTGCGGCTATTTTCAATTCCATAGAGCTTGATGAAGCTGCCCATGCGCGGGCCCTGGTCGCTGCCGAGCAGGGTCTGGTAGAGCGCCTTGAACCAGTCGCGCAGGTTCTCGAAGCCGAACTCCTCGCGCTTGCCGATCTCATAGACCTCGGTCTGCAAATCTTCCGCGCTCATGTCGCCTGAAGCGTCGGCCAGGAACGCATCGAGCGCCTTGAGCGCCTCGGCTTCATTGGCTTCGGGCGCGCGCTTGCTCAGCGTCGGCGCGATATAGTCCCGAGTGTAATTGACCGCTGCGGTGATCAGCTTGTCGAGCTCCGGCCCGCGCTCGACATCGCCGAGATAGGTATCGAGATAGTCGGCCAGGTTGGCCTCGCTCGCTTCGGTCCCCAGCACGCTGGCGAGGTTGAGCAGCAGGCCGTAGCTGACTGGCAGGCTATCCCCCGCACCCGGCGCTTCCTCTGCTTCCCAGCCGCCATTGACGCGCAGCAGGTTCCACACCGGGTTGCCGAGTTGCTTGTCCAGATCCTGTTCCGGAATCCGCTCGCGGAACTGCCAGTAATCGTCGACCGCACGCGGGATCACCCCGACATGCAGCTGCTTGGCGCTCTTGGGATTGGGAAAGATATAGAAGCCCAGGCTCTCTTCCGTGCCGTAGGTCAGCCACTCCTCGATCGTCAGGCCATTGCCCTTCGACTTGGAAATCTTCTCGCCCTTCTCATCGAGGAACAGCTCGTAGATCAGTCCTTCCGGCTTGCGGCCGCCCAGCACCTGAACGATCTTGCCAGACTGCACGCCGCTGTCAGTCAAGTCCTTGCCATACATCTCGTAATCGACGCCCAGCGCATACCAGCGCATCGCCCAGTCGACCTTCCATTGCAGCTTGGACAGGCCGCCGAGCGCAGACTGTTCAACCACTGTACCGTCGTCGTCGGTGAAGCGAACCATGCCTGCCTCGGCATCGACCACTTCGACCGGGACCTGCAACACCTTGCCTGTGACCGGGCTGATCGGCAGCACCGGCGAGTAGGTCGCGGCACGCTCGGCCCTGAGGGTCGGCAGCATGATGTCGAGAATGTCCTGGTTCTTGCGCAGGACCTGCCGCAGCGCGTCATCGAACTTGCCTGAATTGTACATGTCGGACGAAGCAACGAAATCGTAGTCGAACCCGAACCGATCGAGGAATTCGCGCAGCATCGCATTGTTGTGCGCGGCATAGCTTTCGTGCTCGTTGCTGAACGGGCTGGGGATACGGCTGAGCGGCTTGTGCAAATTGGCCTCGAGCACATCCTTGCGGTCGATATTGTCGGGCACCTTGCGCAAGCCATCCATGTCGTCGCTGAAAGCGACCAGCCGCGTCTTGCCATCCTCGGGCCGCGCGCCGATCATCGCTTCGAACGCGCGCCGGACCAGCGTGGTGCGCAGCACTTCCTGGAAGGTGCCGATATGCGGCAAGCCGCTGGGGCCGTAGCCGGTCTCGAACAGCACGGGCGACGTGCTCCCGTCCTTGGCGGGCTTGGTACCATCGGGATAGCGCTTGAGCAGCCGCTGTGCCTCCTGGAAAGGCCAGGACTTGGATACTCGGGCGGCGTCGATCAGGTCTTGCATGCTCATGGGAAGCGCCTTTGCGTGAGGGCGATGCGTGTTGCAAGTGCGAAGGAGAGTCGGCGGTCGGCGCGGTTGACATTTGCTTGACGAAATTGACACCGTGTCAACTTCGCCAAATCACTCCATCAAATTGTTTTTAAATGGGTTTTGTCCGGACTACTCCGAACTAGACCAACATGGGAGGCCCCCGCCACCGGCCCATCTGGCGAAGCCGGGCTGCCCGAACCCAATAAAGGCACAAATTGTTCGTGTAGGGAAGCACACAAGCCTGCAGAGTGATGTTGCTGCCCAGACCAAGGGGCAGCGCCAGCAAGGCCTTACCGTACCTTAACCACAATCTGCGATAGCAACCACCTGATGTCGCAGGGGGCAATTCTCTCTATCGATCGGTTCGACCAGGATGCCTCTGGCACGGTGGCCGTCGTGCGCGACGAATCCTGGTATCGCGAGGTCCGCTACGAGACTGTGCGCGGGGTTGCGATCACCGAAGAAAAGGCATTGGTCGCTAACCTTGTCGGATTGCTGGTGATGGGCCTCGCTGCCACGCTCATGCCCAATGCCAGCGTCTTCGTGATCCCGTTGCTGGCGCGCGCTGCGGCCATCTTCGGTACTCGCACGATGTGGAACCGGCTGCGGCAAAAGCTCGAGGCCGGCAAAGTGATCCGGCCAACGATGTGGGGGCTTGGCTTCACACTCGCCTTCGGCGGGGCGAGCTGGGCGCTATTGCTGCTGCCATTGCTGGTCGATCCCTTCCTGCACCCCGCACGCATGGCGATTGGTGCCGGCACCTTTGTCGGTGTGGCGCTGGTGACTGTGCTCCTGTCACCAACCCCGCGCTTGATGATCGCCTTTATCGCCGGCTTCAGCGTGACAGTGACCGCCGGTCTCTTTTCCGCGCCGGAATTCATGGCTCTACAGGCCTTCATCTATGCGCATGGCCTTTTGCTTGCGATCGCGGGCTTCGCCTATGCTTCCTCGCACCAGCGCAGACTTTCAGCCGAGATGCTGGTCGAGAACCGCCTGCTGGGAGAGGAACTGGCGGACTCACTCGCACACGCGGAATTCCTGATGCATCGTGATCCGCTGACCGGCCTGCGCAACCGGCGCTGCCTGTTCGAGGAGGAATGGCCCGGCCTTGCCCCCCATAAGCGCAAACATGTGCTGACGCTGGATCTCGATCACTTCAAGCATGTCAACGACACCCACGGCCACGCAACCGGCGATCATGTGCTGATTGCGGTGGCCAATATCCTGCGGGATTTCGAAACCTCCATCCCCGGCGGACCGCATGTCTCAGCCCGACTGGGCGGCGAAGAGTTTGTCTTCGTGCTGACCAATCTCGACCGGGCGCTCGCCTTGTCCTCAGCCGAACTCATCCGCACCCGGATCGAGGAGCTCGGGACCAAGGTTCGCAATTTTGAAGGCGTCACAACCAGCGCATCCATCGGCCTGTGCAGCGTCAGGTCAGGCCAATCGCTGGATACAGCGCTGCAGAAATCGGACCTCGCCATGTACCGTGCCAAGGAACGCGGCCGGAACCGCGTAGAAGCTCACGCAGCGTAGTCGATCACCCGATCACGGCAGCTCGACGGTTTCCTTGATGCTGCCATAGACGAAACTGGTGTTGATGGTCGCGATACCGGGGGTCGTATGCAAAGTGTCGCGCATGAAGGCTTCGTAGGAATCGATGCCCGGCATCACCACTTCCAGCAGGTAGTCCGAGCTTCCCGTCAGCAGGCGGCAGGACAGGATCTGGGGTGTTTCGCGAACCCGCGCTTCAAACGCTTCGACCACTTCGCGTTCGTGCCGGGCCAGCGTGACCTGGACCAGTGCGGTGACCGGATAGCCGGCAGCTTCCCGATTGACGATTGCGACATAGCGATCGATCACTCCGGCCCGCTCAAGATTGCGGACCCGCCGCAGGCAGGGCGACGGCGAGAGGTTCACGCGCTCAGCCAGGTCCGCATTGCTTAATCGACCATCGCGTTGCAGCTCGCGCAGAATTTGCCTGTCCTTGCGGTCCATTTCCCAGCTTCCTTAGCATATTCTGCTAATACTGGACGCAATCGTGGCATAGATTGGAGAGAAATTCCAATCGAAAGACGCTAATCTCGTGCAAACACCAGCAAGAAGGCATTTCGCATGAGTCGTTCCCCGCTTTCCGGTTTCTCCAGCCGCGCCATCCACCACGGGTATGACCCGAGAGACAACCAGGGTGCACTCACGCCGCCAATGCATCTGGCTTCGACCTTTGCGTTCGAAAGTGCAGAGCAAGGCGGAGCGATCTTTGCCGGGGAACAGCCGGGATATTTCTACTCACGCATTTCGAACCCGACGCTGGATCTACTCGAACAACGCATCGCCACGCTGGAAAGCGCAGAAGCGGGCGTCGCCACCGCCTCGGGAATGGGTGCCATCACGGCTGTGATGTGGACCTTGCTGGAGGCAGGCGATACCATCGTCACTGACAAGACGCTCTATGGCTGTACCTTCGCCTTCTTCCGCCACGGGCTCGCCAAGTTCGGCGTCAAGCTGGTGCATGTCGACCTCACGAACCCGGCCGCACTTGAAGAGGTCATGACTGACGATGTGAAGGTCGTCTATTTTGAAACCCCGGCCAACCCCAACATGCGGCTGGTCGATATTGCTGCCATCAGCGAAGTCGCACAGCGCCATGGGGCGAGCGTTATCGTGGACAATACCTATGCCACCCCCGCACTGACCCGCCCGATCGAACTGGGTGCGGATATCGTGGTGCACTCTGCGACCAAATATCTCGGCGGGCATGGCGACCTTGTCGGAGGTCTCGTCGCAGGGTCGGCTGAGATGATGCAGCGGGTCAGGCTCGAAGGGCTCAAGGACATGACAGGAGCGGTCATGAGCCCGTTCACCGCGACTCTTGTCATGCGCGGCCTGAAGACTTTGGCCCTGCGAATGGAACGCCACAGCGCCAATGCCGTGGAAGTGGCCGAATGGCTTGAGGCCCGGCCGGAGGTATCGGCCGTTCACTACCCCGGCCTGGCAAGTTTTGCGCAGCACGATCTCGCAGCGAAGCAAATGGCACTGCCGGGCGGGATGATCGCCTTTGACCTTGCCGGTGGGTACGATCAGGGCATCCGCTTCATGAACCGGCTGCAGATGGTGCTGCGGGCCGTCTCGCTGGGTGATGCCGAAACGCTCGTGCAACACCCGGCGTCGATGACGCATTCGACCTACACACCCGAAGAGCGCGCGGCCCACGGGATTGGTGAGGGCTTGCTGCGACTTTCGGTCGGGCTGGAAGACCTCGATGACATATTCGCAGACCTCGGGCAGGCTCTGGCAGCCTCGGAGTTGTCCATCGCGGCCTGACGGTCACTGCGCTGGCGCACAGGGAAAAGCGGCTGGCGTGGGATCAGCTCATTCATAGCTGACCACCTCGAATTCGATCCCGTCCCAATCGAAGAAGTAGAACCGCTGGCCGGGTTCGTAGACGTCACGCTCGCCCGGCTCCAGTCCTGCGTCGCGGACCGCCTGCTCGGCTGTATCAAGGTCGTCGACGACCACTGCGAGGTGGTTGAGCGGCTGGCCCTTAGAATAGCGGCGTGCAACGGGTCCGGCCGTGTAGAATGCTATATAGTGTGCCTCATCCCCGACATGGATGGTTTGGCCGCCGAGGCGTGAAGGTCCGCTCCAGCGTTCCTTCCAGCCGCACAGTGCCTGCATCAGGGCTGACGAGCGCTGGGGATCGCTGACGGTAACATTGGCGTGTTCGAGATAGCCCTTGGGCATGGTGGCACTCCTTCGGTTTTGCCCCGCAGCGCCACATTGCCGGTGCTGCGAAACGGTTGAAACGAATCACGTGCCGATCCTTTTGCAACCTCAAGCTAAGTTGAGGTCAAGCTATTAATGCGCTAATGCTCGCGGCCATGCACAAGAACGACCTGCTGCCTATCGGCGAACTCGCCCGGCGCACCGGCCTCGCCGTCTCTGCCATCCGTTACTACGAGGACAAGGGGCTGATCGGTGCCTTCCGCACCAGCGGCAACCAGCGCCGTTTCCTGCGGAGCGATATCCGCCGCCTCAGCTTTATCCTCATCGCCCAACGGCTGGGCCTGTCACTGGCTGAAATCGAATCGCAGTTGAAACGCCTGCCGCAGGGCCGCACACCGACCGCGCGCGACTGGCAGGCGATCAGCCGCGCGATCCGCACCGAACTCGACCAGCGCATCGCCGAGCTGCAGCGGGCACGCGAAACGCTCGACGGCTGTATCGGCTGCGGCTGTCTGAGCCTCAAGAAATGCGCGCTTTACAATCCGCAGGACAGGCTTGGAGAGAAAGGTCCGGGGCCGCGGCAGGTGCTCGACTAGTTGCCTTCCGGCCCCAGTTCGGGGTCGAGATCGCGCGGGCGCATGAAGTGGACGAGCTGGCCATCCTCGCCGCCCAGCTCGCTCCAGTCGTCGATGGGGAGTTCGATCACCGCAAAGGCAGCGGTAGGGAACTTGATGCTCGCCTCGTCGAACAGCGCATTCTCGTTCGACGGCGCGATCAGGCGCAGCAGCATTTCCTGCAAGCCCGGATTATGCGCGCAGACAAGGATCGCCTGGTCTTCACCGCCCTTTTCATGGATCACGTCGATCATGGTGTCGGCGCTGGAGAGGTAGAGCCGCTGGTCAAAGCGCGGCGTCATGCCGAGCTCCGCAGACTCCAGCGTCTTTTTCACCCGTTCTGCCGGGCTGGCGAGCAGCAGGTCGAAATCATAGTCGCCCTCGCGGATATGCTCGCCCATCAGCGCCGCCCCGCGTCGCCCGCGCTGGTTGAGTCCGCGGTCGAAATCGCGCGTCGACATATCGTCCCAGTCGGACTTGGCATGCCGCAACAGACCCAAGATCTTCATTCCTGTTGCGACTCCCACGGCATATATTCGTCAACCTCTCGCTCAACCGCTCTATCGCCGCTGGGCGGCCCGGCTGCAACCCGTTCCAAAGCCTCATCCAGTGTCAGCCTGGTTATTGGCGTGCCGGGCGGGAATGCCGACAGCAGGCGACTGGGAAAGGCTGCAGAGAGTACCACGAAATAGCCGGCATCTTCGCGGCTGCGGATCAGGCGGCCGAAGGCCTGCGCCAGCCGGGCGCGGATAATGCGGTCGTCATACTTGCCGCCCCCATGCGCCGCACGGCGGGCGCGGTGAAGGATCGTCGGGCGCGGCCACGGCACAGCTTCCATCACCACACAGCGCAGGCTCTCACCCGGTACATCGACCCCGTCGCGCAGGGCATCGGTGCCAAGCAGGCTGGCCTTGCGATCATCGCGGAAAATGTCGGTCAGCGTGCCGGTGTCGATCGGATCGACATGCTGGGCATAGAGCGGAAGACCGGCGCGTGCGAGCCGGTCGGCGATGCGGCCATAGACCGCACGCAGCCGCTTGATCGCGGTGAACAGCCCCAGCACCCCGCCGCCTGCCGCTTCAATCAACCTCGCATAGGCGCCCGCGAGGCCAGCGAGGTCGCCGCGCTTGATATCGGTCACGATCAGCACTTCGGCGCGGCTGGCATAGTCGAACGGACTTTGCGCGCTGGAGGTCTTGGGCTGGAGTTCGATATGCGGCGCACCGCTGGCTTCGATGGCACTTTCCCAGTCTTCCCCCGCATCGCCGCGATCGGTCAGCGTGGCACTGGTCAGCATCACGCCATGCGCGGGCTCCAGCACGATATGTGCAAAGGGCTTCATCGGGTCGAGCCAGTGACGGTGGATGCCGATATCGAATTCGCGTGTATCGTTGCGATCGACCGCGAACCAGTCGACAAAGTCAGGGTCCGCCGGGCCACCCAGCCGCGCTAGCACCGCTTCCCATGCACTGAGCAGATCGATCCGCCAGCGCAGCGAGTGGCGCGCGCCTTCGATCCGGGCCCGGCCCTGCCCATCGAGCCAGTCAGGCGCGTCTTCCAGCACCGCCTCCAACCGCTGGCCGAGCTTCATCAGTGGCCCGCGGATCGCCGCGAGCGCGGCCCCGGCCTCTTGCGCGGCCTCGATCAGTGGGCCTTCGAGCGAGGCAACCTCGGTCTCTATGCCATAGCCTGCATCCTGCGCCCCGCTCTCGTCGCGGGCATAGGTAACCGCGCGGACCTGCCCCAGCAGCGCCTCGACCGGGCCGAACGGCTGCCCCTCCGCCAGCCGACCGATCCAGCCATCAGAGGGCAATTGGTGGGCCGCCTCGACTGCGGCTTCCACCGCTTCGCCGCCAGCCTCGTCATAGCTCGCGACGTCTGCCAGCCGTGCCGCGAGGCCCCGGCGGCGTCCTCGATTGCCCTTCTCCGGGCCGATGATCCAGCGGCGCAGTTCGATCGCCTCCTGCCCGGAAAGTGCCGCGCCGAAGGTGCTGTCGGCAGCGTCGAACACGTGATGGCCCTCGTCGAAGATCACCCGCGTCGGCGGCTGGCCCTGGTGCCGACCGCGCGCGGCATTGACCATCACCAGCGCGTGATTGGCGATGACGAGATCGGCCTGCGCACTCGCACGCGTCGCGCGCTCTATGAAGCACTTCCGGTAATGAGGGCAACCGGCATAGATGCATTCGCCGCGCTGGTCTGTCAGCGCCGCGATCCCGCGCTTGCGGAACAGCGTGCCGAGCCAGCCCGGCAAGTCCCCGCCGATCATGTCGCCATCGGCGCTATAGGCCGCCCAGCGCGCCACCAGCTGCACCAGCACCGCCGGCCGACCCGCAAAGCCGCCCTGCAGCGCGTCCTCGAGATTGAGCAGACAGAGATAGTTCTCGCGCCCCTTGCGCACCACAACCGGCTGCGATCCGTCGGCCCGGCGGGAGGGCCACGCCCGGCGGCTCTCGCGCCGCAGCTGGCGCTGGAGGTTCTTGGTATAGGTGCTGACCCAGACCGTGCCGTGCGATTTCTCCGCCCACAGCGAGGCCGGGGCTAGATAGCCCAACGTCTTGCCGATCCCCGTCCCCGCCTGCGCCAGGAGGACGTGTGGCTGGGCGCGCTTGTCCCGGGGCGCGAAGACCTTCGCCACATCCCTCGCATAGGCGCGCTGTCCTTCGCGCTTCTCCGCACCCTCGCCGGTCAGCGCATCGAGCTGCGCCGCGACTTCCTCGTCCCTCAGCACGACCTGCGCGGGCTGCGGGCGCTCGGGCGCTTCCTCCCATTCGGGTAGGCGGCTGAACAGCCACTTCTCTGCCTTTTCGGGCTTGGCGACATGCGGCGCGAGCACTCCCGCCCACGGCCAGCGCAGCCGGGCCAGCGATTGCAGCACGCTCCATGCGCCTTCACGCTCGACCCAGTCGGTACTCTCGCATGTTTCCAGCAGCTTGCCCGCCGCAGTTTGCAGAAGTTCGGGGACAGCATCGTCGCCGACGGGTTCCTCCAGCCCCAGCGCGTGCGCCAGCCCTTTGGGCGTCGGCACGCAGAACTTGGCCGGATGGACGAAGGCGTAGAGCTCGAGCAAATCGAGCCCGGACAGGTCGGGATAGCCCAGCCGCGTCGCCACCAGCGGGGCGTTGAGCATCAGCACCGGCGTATCCGCTGCCGCATTGATCGCTTCACCCTTGGAGCACCCTCGCGTCGGCGCGTTGCCGTCTTTCAGCCATGTTCCGGCATGGCTGGCGTGGAGCGCTGGAAGGGGGATCGCGGGCATCGGTCAGAGTGTTGGGGAAGGTGGAACGAAAAGTAAACACCCGGTCCAGCCAACTTCCCTACGTCCGTTCGGGCTGAGCCTGTCGAAGCCCAGCCGCAACGGTTGTGGCTGCCCTTCGACAGGCTCAGGGCGAACGGATTTGGGTGGCTTGCCCCAATGCCCTCACGCGTTGCCCACCACGTAGCACGCCGCCGCCATCAGTGCCCCGGCCCAGCGGTTGGAGCGGAAGCGTTCGAGCGGGTTGGCACCGTCCTCGCCGTCGAGCGTCGCCACCTGCCACGCGAAATGCGCCGCGACCGGGATCAGCGTCAGCAGCGCGATCCAGTCGGCCCGCAGCAGCCAGAAGCCCAGGGCCCAAAGCGCAATCGCCCCGGCATAGAAGGCCGCCACCCCGCCCTGCACATGCGCGCCCATGCGCAGCGCGCTGGAACGGATGCCGACCAGCGCATCGTCCTCGCGGTCCTGCATGGCGTAGATCGTGTCGTAACCGATTACCCAGCAGGCCGAGCCGAGGTAGAGCGCGGCCAGCGCATCGAGATTGTCGAGCCGGAACGCCGCCCACCCGACGGGCAGGCCCCAGGTAAAGACCATGCCGAGCCATGCCTGCGGCCACCAGGTGATCCGCTTCATGAAGGGATAGGCCGCGACCAGCACCAGGCTCGCCAGTGCCACCAGCTGCGCTTCCCAGCGCAATTGCAGCAGGACGATGAGGCCAATCCCGCACAGTGCCAGCAGCCAGCCCCACGCCAGCTTCTTGGAGACTCGCCCGCTCGCCACCGGGCGGACCGCGGTGCGCGCGACCTTCCGGTCAAGGTCGGCATCGACGATATCGTTATAGACGCAGCCCGCACCCCGCATGGCGACAGCCCCCAGCAGCAGCCACGCCAGCATCGCCAGCTGCCACCCCGTGCCGGTCAGCCACACACCCCACACGCAGGGCCAGTATAGCAGCCACCACCCGATCGGCCGGTCGAACCGCGCCAGTTGTGCCAGGTCACGCGGCAATTGCGGCAGCCGTGCGACCAGCCCGCGGTGTTCGGTATCGGGGACGATGTCGGGCGGCGCTGCTTCAGTCATCACTTGCCCCCTAACGCGCCCCGTGCCACCTGCCTAGCCATGCCTGCCATACCCGCCTGGCCTCCGCGATCTGCACCGCGCCTGTTTGTACCCGACCCCATCGCTGCCGGCGTGCCGGTGACCGTGGAAGGCAACGCCGCGCATTACCTCGGCAAGGTGATGCGCATTGGCGTGGGCGACGCCGTGATCCTGTGCGACGATGTGACCGGTGAATGGGCCTGCAGAGTAATCGATGCGGCGAAACGCGCAGTCACGCTCGAACCGGTCGAGAAGCTGCGCGAACGCGAGCAAGTACCCGACCTATGGCTCCTCCCCGCGCTGCTCAAGAAAGACCGGTTCGACCTGGTGCTGGAGAAAGCCACCGAGCTGGGCGTGCGCGCCATCCATCCGGTCGTGACCCGCCGCTGCGTTGCCGACAAGCTCAACGCCGAGCGGGCGCGAACCATCGTCACCGAGGCGGCCGAGCAATGCGCGCGCACAGCGTTGCCCGAACTGGCAGAGCCGCTGAAGCTCGATGCGCTGCTACGCGACTGGCCCACCGACCGGGCGCTCTTCTTCGCCGACGAATTGGGAGGCGAGCCCGCTGAAGCGGCTTTCAAATCCTGTTACGAGTCCCAGCGGAGGCTGGGACCTCAGGCCAGTGAAGAACCACAGCTGGACGACCAGGTGGAAGGAGGTTCCCGCCTGCGCGGGAACGCACCACTCGCCAAGGCCGCCCTGCTGATCGGCCCCGAAGGCGGCTTCGAAAACACCGAGCGCGAGGTCATCCGCGCCCATCCTCAAGCGCGCGCAATCTCACTCGGACCGCGAATCCTGCGCGGCGAGACCGCTGCCATCGCCGCGACGGCTTTGTGGATGGGTACCGTCGGCGACTGGCAAGGATAGACGTTGCATAGGAAAACCGTTTTTCCTTGGCCTCGTGATGATCGCGGCCTAACGCGGCGGGCATGAGCACTCGGGAGGAGAGCGGGGCCGAGGACCCCATCATCGAATCGCGCGACCAGCTGGTTGCGCCGATGCAGCGTGGCGAGAAGCCCAAGGACCAATGGCGCATCGGCACCGAGCATGAGAAGCTCGTCTACAAGCGCCCCGAAGACGGCGGTGATTTCCGCGCGCCGTCTTACGACGAGCCCTGCGGTATCCGCGACATGTTGCTGAATTTGCAGCGCTTCGGCTGGATTCCGGTGGAAGAGAACGGCAATGTCATCGCGCTCAAGGGCGAAGACGGCGCGGTCAGCCTCGAACCGGCCGGCCAGCTCGAACTTTCCGGCGCGCCACTCGAAAACCTGCATCAGACCTGCAACGAAACCGGCCGTCATCTGGCGCAGGTAAAGGAAGTCGGCGAGAAGTGCGGGATCGGTTTCCTCGGACTCGGCATGTGGCCCGACAAGACACGCGAAGAGCTGCCGATCATGCCCAAGGGCCGCTATGACATCATGCTGCGGCACATGCCGCGCGTCGGCAGCCTGGGCCTCGACATGATGCTGCGGACCTGCACCATCCAGGTCAATCTCGACTACTCGAGCGAAGCCGACATGGTGAAGAAGTTCCGCACCTCGCTGGCGCTGCAGCCGCTCGCCACCGCGCTGTTCGCCAATTCGCCTTTCACCGAAGGCAAGCCCAACGGCTACCTCAGCTATCGCTCGCACATCTGGTCAGACACCGACCCGCATCGCACCGGCATGCTGCCCTTCGTGTTCGAAGACGGCTTCGGCTATGAGCGCTGGGTCGACTACATGCTCGATGTGCCGATGTACTTTGTCTATCGCGACGGCAAATACATCGACGCGGCGGGCCTCAGCTTCCGCGATTTTCTCGAGGGCAAGCTCTCCGTCCTGCCTGGCGAGAAGCCCCGGCAGAGCGACTGGTGGGATCACCTCAGCACCGCCTTTCCCGAAGTGCGGCTGAAGAGCTTCCTCGAAATGCGCGGTGCCGATGGCGGGCCATGGAGCCGCATCTGCGCCCTGCCCGCTTTCTGGGTCGGCCTGCTGTATGACGAGGCTGCACTCGATGCCGCGTGGGAGCTGGTCAAGGACTGGACCATGGAAGAGCGCGAGGCGCTGCGCAATGCGGTGCCTAAGCTCGCGCTCGATGCCGAGATCCCCGGTGGCCACCGCCTGCAGGACCTTGCGAAGGACGTGATGAAGATCGCCCGCCAGGGCCTCACCGCCCGCAACCGCCTGGGCCAGAGCGGCGACAACGAAACCGGCTTCCTCTCCACGCTCGACGAGATCGTCGAAAGCGGCAAGGTCCCAGCCCAACGCCTGCTCGACAAATATCACGGCGAATGGGGCGGCGATATCAAGCGGGTCTACAAATACAGTTTCTGAAACCGAAGGGAGAGAGCGCATGATCCAGATCAACGGCACCGTCAAACTGGCCCCCGGCACCGTCGCTAACGCAGGGCCGCTGATGGATGCGATCAGGACCCAGGTCGAGGCCTCTCGCGCCGAGGATGGCTGCCTCGACTATACCTTCGCGCAGGACCTGACCGATCCCGATACGCTGATCCTGTTCGAGCGCTGGCGCGATGCCGAATCGCTCGCCGCGCACGGCCAGTCGCCGCACATGGCCGAGTTCCAGAAAGTCATGGCCGCGCACCCGCCGCTGGGCCGCGAACTGCGGATTTACGAAACCGACGACGGCAAGCCGCTCTGAGGCGCGCTATTCCGCCGGTTGCGCGATGATCGGCCCGCGCGGGCGGAACTTGCGCAGCATGCGGGCAAGCGGCGCGGTGATGAGGCCGTGCTGCTGCATCCAGTCGTAATATGCGCGGTACTTCGGATCCTCAGCCAGCAAATGTGCTTCCTCGGTCCTGGCGCGCCAATAGTAGATCGCGCTGGTGACGCCGAGGAAGAAAGTGTTGCGGATCACGTCCACGATCGAGCCGTCTGCACTGACAAGGAACGGCAGTACCGAAAGCCACCAGAACAGGTTCTTTGAGATGTAGGCGGGGTGCCGGGTAAAGCGATAAGGCCCGT
Source organism: Parerythrobacter aestuarii (assembly GCF_030140925.1). Taxonomy (NCBI): domain Bacteria; kingdom Pseudomonadati; phylum Pseudomonadota; class Alphaproteobacteria; order Sphingomonadales; family Erythrobacteraceae; genus Parerythrobacter; species Parerythrobacter aestuarii. The sequence continues at coordinate 1,261,253 of NZ_JARBWD010000001.1, read as the reverse complement.
TGGTCAGCACACCGCGATAGGTCAGGTTTGAGAAGCGAATGCCGAACGCAACTGTCGCCCAGGCATAAATCGCCGTAAGGAACACCAGCATCGCGCCCCACAGGCCGAGCAGCAAGGGATTGCCAGCAAACCAGTGCGTCCAGCCGGGCGTGTATACCTCGTAAGCGATGATCCCTTCGCCGCCCATGAAACCGAACACGAATGGCGGGTAACACAGCAGAGCTGCCACCCAGCCGGCGAGGAAAGGATTGCCGCTGCGGATATGCGCATCGAGCGGGCGGAAGGTGACGAGATAGCCGACCGTGCCGAGTTGCACATCGACCACGAACAGCAGGGCAATAAGCGTCCACGCGAATTGAGCGGGGTTCTGCGCCAGCACGGTGAAATCAGCCTCCACCACTTGCTGGAAACCGCCGGGCAGTATCGAGATCATGAACGCGCCGAAAAAGCCCTTGATGGCCCATGCGCGCCAGTGCTTTTTCACTTCATCCGGGTCGTAGGCCTCGCGCGCCAGCAGCATGGCCCCGAAGTGCCAGGCATGGTCCCGCGGCTCGATCATGCGCCGATCGAGCCAGATGACATAGGGGATCGACAGCACCAGCATCGGCACCAGCGCAAGGCTGAGCACCTGCATGGCAAACTGGTATTGCCCGTCCCAGTACCACCGGCCAAGGCAGTAAAAGCCGGCGATGATCGCCCAGGTTGCCCACAGACCAATCAGCTTGACCGAGGAGACGGGCAAGGTTTCATCGCGCGGGCGAACGGACGTCCAGTCGATCCCGGTGGAAGGGCGCAAGTGAACCTTGTCGACCAGCAAGGACCACACCACCATCGGCCCGGCGGTGAACACCATGGCCGCGAGTGACGCAAAGGGGCCAGACATCGGCGCATGCGGACCGGGCAGGCCCAGCGTATCGGCGATCGGCGCGTAGTTGCGGCAGAACAGGATCCACGCGGCCAGCCCCAGCAGGCCGGCAAGGCCGACTCCGGACGACACATCGCTCTCGGGGAGCCGGTGGGATTGCTCGCTCGCGCGCATGGGATTCCCTTACGCGCAAAGGGTTAAATTGCGGGTAAGAGATCCGGCAGCGTGCAGAAACGGGGCGCAGACCTCGCCAGAGGTTAATTCCAGCGCGCTAACCCTGCAAAATCGATGCCAGGAAACCTAGCGGTAGGCGTGGATCGTGCCGCTGTCATCCAGCACGTAAAGCGTCTGGTTGGCGACGATCGGCGGTACGCTGACCGGTTGCTTGATGTCCTGGAACAGCTGCGCGCTGCCTTCGCCGGTACTCAGACGCCAGATTTCACCGCGCGAACTGGCCACATAGAGCGAATTGCCGGCCAGCACCGGCCCGGTCCAGAAGATCGGGCCTTCCTTGTCCTTCTCGTCCTTGTAGCGCGCCAGCTGGCTGATCCAGCGGACCTTGCCCGTCGAGCGCTGGATGGCGAGCATGCGGGCATCGTCGGTCAGGGTAAAAATCCACTCACCGGCGATGGCGGGGGTCGAGATCCCTGCCAGGTTGAGTTCCCAGATGCGCTGGCCAGTGACCAGCTCATAGGCGGCCATGCGACCGCCCTGCCCCAGCGCGTAAACACGGCCCGAATCGATGATCGGATCGGCATCGATATCGGTCAGCGAGCCGACAGTGGTCGAAATGGAGGTTCGCGCCAGTGCATCGGACCACAGCGTCCGGCCGTTCTCATAGCGATAGGCCGACAGCTCGCCCGAGCTGTAACCGGCAATGATCGAGCCCTGTCCAGCAGCCGGCGAGGCCACTCCGAACACGCCGGCTTGCGCCAGCGAACCCGATTCCTGCCATGCGACCGAACCGTCGGTGGCATTGAGAGCAAAGATCTGGTTGTCCTGCGTCGTCACGATCACGAGGTTGAAAGCCAGCGTCGGCGCATCGCGTAGCGGGCCACCATGCTTGACCTTCCAGACCAGCTGTCCGCTACTGGCGTCGAGAGCAGTCACTTCGCCGACACCATTGGTGGCATAGACCCGGCCACCGGCATAGCTGACCCCGCCACCGAAAGACGAATTGCGCGCGCCCTTGTCGATTTCGGCGCGGTGCTGCCACAAACGGCCACCGGTTGCAGCATCGAACGCATGAACCGTACCGTCGGTATCAACCGCATACAGCTTGCCATCGGCGACGATAGGCGAAGCGCCGAGCCGCACGCGATTGCTCGCCCCCGCGATCTGCGCAGTCCAGGCCCGACCAAGGCTATCGCCTAGCGCCAGGTGACCGTAGCTCTTGCTGGCAGTGCCGCTTGCCATTGCCCAGGTGGTATTGACTTGCGCCGGAGGCAGCACGACCGCGACACCTGCCAGCGCCGGATCGACCGACGCCCCGGTTTCGATCCGCGACAGCACCGGTACACGGTTGCCGACAGTCGGTGTCTTGTTCTTGTCCTCGCCGCCGCCGAACAGGCCGCCTGAACAGCCCGCAAGGGAAACCGCCAGCATTGCAGCGGTGGCAGCCTTCATGGCCCAAGTCTTTCCAGTCGAATTCATCGATCCCATCCCGTCAAACAGCATTCCTGGGCGACCACGAAGCTATAGAATTTCAATTGCCCGTTGCAGGCGTCGTTCCGGTGTCGGCACCGGCTTCTTCCAGCACCTTGTCGACATCGGTGATTGCATCGACGCCCAGCACGCCGGCCATTTGCCGCGCGCGCCCCCGCAGCGACTGCGGCACGTCTTCGTCCTGCGCGATCTGGCTGAACAGTTCGCCCGCCTCCTTGCGCTTGCCCTGGTCGAGATAGGCCATCGCCAGCATCTCGCCCGCGCTGCCGAAGAATGCGTTGTCCGGCACTGCAATCGGTTTGAGCCGGGTGATTATGTCGGCAGGCTCCATGGTGTCGAACTGGATCGCGACCTGACGCACCACTGCGAGATCGCGATAGGCCTGGGGTGCTTCTGCGTCATTGGCCACCTGGCCGAAGATCCGCGCAGCGCCTTCGCTATCGTCCTGTTCCAGCAGCGCCCCGCCCTGCAGCATCAAGGCAACGGTACGCGCACCGGCATGATCGCTGCTGCCGAGCTTTTCGAGCGCTTCGCGCCCGGTCTGCAAATTACCCGCATCGAGCTGGTCCATCGCGGAAACGATTGCTTCGGAATCGGCTTCCATGGCCGCTTCCTGCTCGCTGTCCCACCACAAGTAGCCGCCGAAGCCCGCCAGCCCCAGCACCAGCGCCGCCAGCAAGGGCCGCCCGTACTTCTTGCCAAAGTCGGCATATTGGTCTTGCCGGACAGCATCGTCGACTTCGCGCAAGAGAGCGTCATCTTGCGCCGCCTTCTGCTCTGCTTTCTTGTCGTCGGGAGATTTGGAGTTGCTGGGTGTCAGGGCCACGTGGGGCTCATCTTTCTGAAGCTGAAAATCGGTTGAGCGCGTCTTTAGGGTCGCGACCGGGGCAAATCAACACGGAGCCGCGTGAACGGCAGGTGAAGTTGTGGAGCCAGCTAACCTTCCATCGCCTGCGCATAGAGCCGGCGGTAGGCAGCTATCATGGAATGCTGGTCATAGCGCTCGCGCGCCAAAACCTGGTTGGCAGCGCCAATTCCCGCGCGCTTGGCTGCGTCGCCAGCAAGCGAAAGCATGGCCTCACCCAGTGCTTTCTCGTCGCCCGGCAACGTTATCAGCGAGGCATTCTCGCCAGATACCATGTGGGGCACATCGCCGACTGCGGGGGCAATCACCGGCAGGCCGGCGGCCATGGCTTCGACAACCGAAATCGGAAACTGCTCGGAATTTGAAGACAAGGCAAAAATGTCGAACAGGCCGACGTAGCGCGCGGGATCGGGGGTAAAACCGGGCAGGATGACCCGGTCAGCCAAGCCCAGCCGGGCCGCTTCCGCCCGGATCGCGCTTTCTTCCGGACCTTCGCCCACGATCACCAGCTTCCACGGGTCCGGCATGGCGGCGAATGAGCGCACCAGCCGGGGCAGGTTCTTGACCTTGCGCAGGCCGGCAAGCGTACCGAGCCAAAGATCGCCGTCACGCTTGGTCACCCCGCTCACAGCATTGCGTGCAGGCGTTTTCGCGAAGGCCATGCAATCGATCCCGTTCGGGATATTGAGGACACGCCCGAAAGGCTGCTCCCATACTTCCAGCGCGATGGCTTCGAGCGTTTCCGATGGCACCACCAGGCGATGCGTTTTTCCCAGCGCCAGTTTGCGATAGAAGTTGCGGCGAGATTTCAGCCCGGACTGTTCGTCTTCGTTGAAGCCATCTTCGTGGTGGATCAGCGGTGGCAGGTCGAGCGGACCGGAAAACAGCGTATGCGCCATCACCGCATCCATTGCGCCCCAATTGTATGTCAGCACGAGGTCATAGGGTTTCATGGCCCGGGCCAGAGCCATCAGGCGCCACGGCCACGGCAATCCCCGAAGCGAAGGGAAGCCGGTCGGGAAGCTGACGCGCGCTGCCTTCGAAATTCGTTCGGCGGCCCCCATCGCCTCGGGCACTGCCGAGACGATCGCATGCTCGACTTTCGAACCAAGCGCATTGATCAGCTGGACACAGCGCAACTCCTTGCCGCCGGGCGAGAAGGTCGAGTGCAAGTGCAAGATCCGCCCGGTCGGGAGCGGCTTGGCGGCCGTCACGGTGCGGCCTCGAGCAAGCGGTCGATTGCGGCCAACGCTTCGGGTTCGGTCAGCAAAGGCGCATGGCCGGTCTCGGCTACAGTCACGATCTCCAGTGCCTTGCTGCGTGACTGCATCTGCTCGGCGGTGGTCTGCGACAGGATATTGGACCGCGCCCCGCGCACCAGCACCATCGGAACGTCTGCCAACGCTTCGAAGAACGGCCACAAATCAGGTGCTTCGCCCTCGGAAAAAGTATCGGCGATAGACATGTCGTAATCGAAGGCGATGCGCCCGCCTTGCCCCAGCACCATCACCCGCTTGGCCATCGCCAGCCAGTCCTCGATGCCAAACTTGGGATGCGCAGCACACTGGACTTCGCGCAAGGCGCGGGCAGCGTGCATCCAGGTCTCGAAACTGCGACCTTGCCCGACATAGCTGCCGATATGCGCTAGCCCCACCGCCTCGATGCGCGGGCCGATATCGTTGATGACCGCCGCTGCGATCCGCCCCGGGTAGGCGTTGGCGAGCAACATCGTCATGATCCCGCCCATCGAGGTACCAATGGCGATGAAGCGATCGATGCCCAGTTCCCCCAGCAGCCTGGCGACGTCGGCAACATAGTGTCCGCCCTCGTATGTGCTGCTGTCCTTGGCATAGGCGCTATCGCCGCGCCCGCGCATTTCCGGCACGATCACTCGCCGCGACGGGGCAAGGATTGCCGCCAGCCCGGCAAAATCGCGGGCGTTGCGTGTCAGTCCGTGCATGCAGACCACCGGTAGCCGATCCGGCGACCCGTCATAGTCCCGATAATGCAATGCCAGCCCGTCCTCGCTATTCCAGAAGCGATCGGCAAATGGGCGATCGTCGGTCAGGCGATCGAGAACGGCTGTGTCTGTCAAATCGCCATGCCTTCGAGAAATCGTTGCGCCTTCGCTTGCGTGACCAAGCCCTTGCCCCCACTATCGCGCCATGCGCCCTGAACCGCAAGCCGCGAGCTACCATCCCGACACGCCCATCGATTCGCTTGCCGACTGGTTGGCCGATTCGGTCGAATCGGCGGATTTTCCCGAAACCATCTTGCGCTTTCGCAATGATCGCCATGCTGCAACGGTTGGTCTCGCCGGACTATCCGAAGACAAGTGGATCCGCCATTTCGGCCGTTTCGAACCGTTGCGCGACAATGTCCCGCAGCCGCTCGCGCTTCGTTATCACGGTCATCAGTTCCGTGTCTTCAACCCCGATATCGGTGACGGGCGCGGCTTCCTGTTCGCACAAATGCGCGACGGGGCAGGCCGCCTGCTGGACCTGGGTACCAAGGGTTCGGGCACGACCCCCTACAGCCGCACTGCAGACGGGCGGCTGACCCTGAAAGGCGCAGTGCGCGAAATCCTCGCCACCGAATTCCTTGAAGCGCTCGGGGTCAATACGTCGAAAACCTTCTCGGTCATTGAAACGGGCGAGGAGCTGGAGCGCAATGACGAACCCTCGCCTGCGCGTTCTGCCGTCATGGTGCGGCTAAGCCATTCGCATATCCGCATCGGCAGCTTCCAGCGCTTGCTGGTGATGGAAGAGCCTGAGCATATGGCGCAGCTGGTCGACTATTGCCTTGCGCAGTTCCCCGGCCCGCCTCCGCCCGAAGATGCGCCCGGGCGCGACGAACCTGCCGTGCAGCTGATGCATATGGCGGTCGAACGGATGGCCGATCTTGCTGCCAGTTACATGGTCGCAGGTTTCGTGCACGGCGTGCTCAACACCGACAACATGAACATCACCGGCGAGAGCTTCGATTATGGCCCCTGGCGGTGGCTGCCGGCGTGGGACCCGGGCTTCACCGCGGCCTATTTCGACCAGACCGGGCTCTATGCTTTTGGTCGCCAACCCGAAGCGCTGCACTGGAACTGCGGCCAGCTCGCCGTGGCCCTGCGCGCTCTTACCGAAGCCGAGCCGCTGATCGCGGCGATGAACCGGTTTGGCCCGCTCTATGGGGAAGCCATCGCCCGGCGCTGGTGCTGGCGACTGGGGTTGGAACCGCGCGGCCCGGAAGCCGACACTGAGCTTGTTGGAGCTAGCGAGAAGGCGATGCGCGAAGGCAAGTGGCAGCCCGATGCATTCTTCCACCATCATCGCGGCGGGCGTGGCGGCGAAGGCGATCTCGGAGAATTGTTGCAAGGATATACCGCGACACCGGACGCTTTGACGCACGACTACTGGCGCGAGAGCCCACCTGAGAGCATGCTGATCGACGAGGTGGAAACCCTGTGGTCCGCCATCGCCGAACGGAACGACTGGCAGCCGCTTCATGACAAGGTTGCGCGCTTGCGCGCTGCTGGCGAAGCGCATGGCGAAGTCCTGGCACCTGCGGGTCATGTAAATTGAGTAAATGCCCAAGAATGCTTGAATTGACGCTCTCGCCTATTGCGCTAGAAGCCTCGCCGGAGAGTCGAGCAGGGCATTTTCGCCCGGCTCCAGAGAATTGATCGCGCGACTGTGAGGCAGAACGAAATCATATCCTTCGACCCTGCGACCGGCGAAGAGTTGTGGCGCAGCCCGGTCGGCGATGTCGACAAGGCTGTGGCTCGCGCACGCCGGGCATGGCCTGAATGGGCGGCCAAGCCTCTCGCTAACCGGATCGAACTATGCCGTCGCTTCGCCAACGAAGTGCGTTCGGTCAGCGACGAGATGGCGGAACTGATTTCGAAGGAGACAGGCAAGCCTCTCTGGGAAGCCCGTACGGAAGTCGAATCGGTCGTCGCCAAGGTCGATATTTCGATCTCCGCCTATAGCGACCGGACCGGCCAGAAGAAGCTCGACAGCGGGATCGGGGGGACCGCGGCGGTCCGCCACAAACCGCATGGTGTCATGGTGGTGCTGGGGCCGTATAATTTCCCCGCGCACCTGCCCAATGGCCACATCGTTCCCGCACTGATCGCCGGGAATGCGGTGATCTTCAAGCCAAGCGAGAAAACTCCCGCTGTCGGCGAACTGCTGATGAAGTGCTTCAACAAGGCCGGCATTTCCGCCGCTGTGGCTCAATTCCTGCCGGGCGGCCCGGCCGAAGGGCAGGCACTGGTTGCCCATCGCGATGTCAACGGAGTGCTATTCACCGGTTCCGCGCAAGCGGGTATCGCGATCAACAAGAAGCTCGCGACCAATCCTGGCAAGATTGTCGCCCTGGAAATGGGTGGCAACAACCCCATCGTGGTGACTGACACCCCGCTGGTGCGCGACGCGGCGATACTGGTGGTCCGTTCTGCTTTTACCAGCGCCGGGCAGCGCTGCACGGCCGCGCGCAGGCTGGTTGTGGTCGAAAGCATGTACGACCCGATCGTCGAAGAGGTGAAACGCCTGTCCGACCGGCTGATCGTGGGCCAGCCCTTTGCCGAGCCCCAGCCGTTCATGGGTTGCGTGATCGACAATCAGTCGGCCGACCAGCTGGTCGAAAGCTTCCTCTATTTCCTCTCCAACGGCGGCAAGGCGATCAAGCACATGACGCGGGCGGACGACAATCTGCCGTTCCTCAGCCCGGCGATCATCGATACGACCGGTATCAAGGATCGCCCGGACGTGGAACTGTTCGGGCCGTTGCTGCAGGTCATCAAGGTCAAGGATCTCGACGCTGCAATTGCCGAAGCGAACAACACCCGCTTTGGCCTCAGTGCGTCGCTCATCGGGGGCTCCCCGCAGGACTACAACAAGTTCTGGGCCAACGTCAGGGCCGGGATCGTCAACTGGAACCAGCCGACCAATGGAGCCTCGTCGAAGGCACCGTTCGGTGGTCTGGGACTGTCGGGCAACCATCGGCCCGCAGCCTATTATGCTGCTGACTATTGCGCCTATCCGGTTGCAAGTAGCGAGATGGACCAGCCCCGCGCCACTGTCGGTGTCGGCTTCCGCGACGGCTAGGTCCGGTTAATCGACCCCGCTGGTCACCAGACCCACATCGCTAATACCCGAGGCGCGCCGCCGGACATAGACAGCGTAGCTGCCTTTTCCCTTGGCGCCCCTCAGTTCCTCGATCTCGCCACGCAGAAGGTGCGATGTAGAATACCCCTCCTTCCGCGCGCTCGCTGTGTAGAATGCCAGCACGTCCTCGGTCGAAACCGGGGTCAGGAAACGGATCGCGCGCAAGCTGCAGGGGTCGGTGTCGCTGCCCGCCGCTTCGATCGTATTGCCACGCGGATAGACAGGAAATGCCTTGGGCATCTTCGCTGCCCACATGGCAGTGAAACTGGCGCTATCAGCGCAAGCTGAGGTGCCAGGCGTGAGCTTGGCCATTTCGGTCACGGAATAGAGCGCCCCTTCCGGCAGTGGGTCACCTTGTTCGCTTGTCTTTCCGAGCGGCTTGAGCTGGCTCGAACCGCCAACGAGGTCAGCCGCTTCCAGTTTTGCATCCTCGATCGCTTCGCGGGTGGCGACGATAGGGGGCAACGAATGATCTGTTCCCCCCGTCAAGGCAGCATTGGCTTCATTCTGCTGCGTCAGGTCGGGATCGACCATGATCTGGTCACTCAGCGCTTGCGTCGTTGCAGGGTCACGCTCCGGCACGACCGGTACTTCCTCAGGCTCGCTGGAACAGGCCGCCAGCACAAGAAGCGATGAAAGGGTGAGCATCAGGCGCATGTCGCCCCCTTACTGCGCCGGGAATGAAAACCCCGTCAACACGCGGCTTTGCAGGAATTGAAGATGCCCTGCCCCGGCAAAGCGGGAACAGGGCATCTTCCGCGGCTTGGTGGGGTGCCGCGCTGCGACCCCGAAGGGCCGAAGGTCGTCAATTCAGGTCAGGTCGTCTCAGCGACAGCGCGAATCGCCCCGGTCGATCGCACGGCCAAGCAAGGCCCCGGCGACACCGCCCAGCAGCGCTCCAAGCGTACGGTCGCCACGGCCGGCCAGCTCGCGTCCGGCCAGGGCACCGGCAACACCGCCGATCAGCAGGCCGGTGGTCCCGTCGCGCCTGCGGCAGTAATAGCGACCGTCACGGCCGCGCCATACGCGGGTGTCGCGATAAACCGGCTCGCCATAATAGCGGTCGCCGCGATAGCGCTGGTCGCGATAGCGATAGTCGCGGTAGTCGCGATAATCACGGTCGCGCTTGCCGTAGCCATTGCGATGCCAGCGGCGGTGATGTTGCGCGGTATCTTCTTGCCAGGCAGGTGCGCCATGGCTGGTTACGCTAATAGACACGGCCTGGCTCGCAGGAGCAGCGGCAACAGGTGCGGCGACAGCCATGCCTGTTGCGGCAATGGCGAGAGCGGCTGCTTTGATGGTCATGTGCATCGTCAAAATCCTTTCTCGAACTGGCGGTGGGTCGGGCGGCTCCACCAGTGCGTCGTCCGATGTGTTCATGTTTAAAAGGTCAAAGCTGAACAGGGTGCAACATCGGTGTCAGAATTGCGCTATTCGACGAGGCGAGTGGATTCAGGCGACGAATGGTGGCTTGCAGTGCCTTTTCGCCGCTCCTAGGGCGCTTGGATGAGCGCAACAGAACCCCGCCAGCCGTCCGGCCTGCCGCCCGCGCTCGGCGCTTACATCATCTGGGGATTCCTGCCGCTCTACCTCGTGCTGGTCCGCAGCGTGCCGCCGTTCGAATTCGTCGCCTGGCGAATCGTGTGGACGCTCCCGATCTGCCTGGTGATTGTGCTGTTCCGCCAGCAATGGCCCGAGGTTCGCGCAGCGTTGGGCAATCGCAAGGTGCTGGGCGTGCTGGCCATCAGCGCCACGCTCGTCGCGATCAACTGGTTCACTTACATCTGGGCGATCCAGAACGACCATATCTACGCCGCCAGCCTGGGATATTACATCAACCCGCTGGTTAATGTGCTGCTGGGAACGGTGATCCTGTCGGAAAAGCTATCGCGGCTACAATGGACCGCGGTGGCGATTGCGACTGCGGGGGTGGCCGCGCTTTCATCAGGGGCAGTGACGACCCTATGGGTCAGCCTGACGCTCGCCTTCAGCTTCGGCACCTATGGCCTGATCCGCAAGCAGGTACCGGTCGGCTCGCTGCCCGGCCTGACCATAGAAAGCATGATCCTGCTGCTACCCTCGGCAGGGATCGCGGCTTGGTATGCGATGAGCCCGGCCGGATCGAGTTTCGACGATTCGCTCTGGCTGAGCGTTGCAATCGTGCTGGGCGGAGTGTTGACGGCAGTACCGCTGCTGATGTTTGCAGTGGCGGCCAAGCGGATGGACTATTCGACGCTCGGGTTCACGCAGTTCCTCGCCCCCAGTATCGTATTTGTGCTCGGCCTCACTGTCTTCGAGAAGCCGTTGCATACGGCCGAGTTGGTCTGCTTCGCGCTGATCTGGACCGCGCTGGCGATCTTCGTGTGGGATATGTTCGCCCGGCGCCGCGCCGTTAGGCCAGCCGCCAGTTGAGTTCCTGCCCGGCGTGCCAGGGCACTAGCTTGCCACCCGTCGTTTCGATGACCTCGGGCACCACATGCGGCACCCGCTCCAACGTAACCCTCTGCTCGTTCACCGGCAGGCCGTAGAAGGCCGGGCCGTACAGCGATGCGAATCCTTCGAAGTGCTCGATTGCGCCCTCTTCCTCGAACACAGCGAGGTAGCTTTCCAGCGCATAGGGCGCGTTGAAAATGCCAGCACAACCGCAGGCGCTTTCCTTGGTATGCTTTTCATGCGGGGCGCTGTCAGTGCCAAGGAAGAACTTGGCCGAGCCGGACGTCGCAACCTTGCGCAGCGCCCGCCGGTGCTCCTCGCGCTTGGCGACCGGCAGGCAGTAATTGTGCGGCTGGATCCCGCCCACCAGCATGGCGTTGCGGTTGATATGCAAGTGCTGCGGCGTGATCGTGGCGGCAACGGTATTGCCAGCTCCAGTCACGAAATCGGCGGCGTCGCTGGTCGTGATATGCTCGAACACGATCTTCAGCTGCGGGATCGCTGCGTGCAGCGGTGCCAGCGTGCGTTCGATGAACACCTTCTCGCGGTCGAACACGTCGATGTCGGCGCTGGTGACTTCGCCGTGGACGCACAGCACGATGCCGGCCTCAGCCATGCTCTCGAGCACCGGGTAGAGCTTTTCGACATCGGTTACGCCGTGGGCTGAATTGGTCGTCGCATTGGCAGGATAGAGCTTGGCTGCTGTGAAGATGCCTTCAGTATGCCCCTGAACCAGATCGTCTGCGTCTGTCTGGTCAGTCAGGTAAGCGGTCATCAGCGGCGTGAAATCGAGACCCGCAGGCACCGCCGCCATGATACGCTCACGATAGGCGGCACCCAGCGCGGCAGTCGTCACCGGCGGGGTGAGATTGGGCATCACGATCGCGCGGGCGAACTGGCGCGCAGTGTATTCCACCACGCCCGCCAGCATCGCGCCATCGCGCAGGTGGACATGCCAGTCATCGGGGCGGCGGATCGTCAGCGTCTCGGTCATCGCTGCATCCCCTAACCGCGTGCGCAGCCACTTTCCAGCGGGCATTCGCGCGCCTAAACGCATACCGCATGGATATTGCCTTCCTCACCTGCCCCGGCACCCATCCCGGCTCGCCCAACCGGCGCGCCGATGCCTATGAGCACGACGTCCAGGTCGCCGCGATCCGGCCCGAGCTGGAGGCGCGCGGGCACAGGCTGGTGGAGATCGACTGGCGCAGCCCGGTTGCAGCCTTCGACGGGATGCCGCTGGTGCTGGTAGGCACCCCGTGGGACTACCAGGACAGCGAGGCCGAATTCCTCGCCCGGCTCGATGCGCTGGAAGCCGCCGGCCACCTTGTCTGCAACAGTGCCGCAACCGTCCGCTGGAATGCCCGCAAGACCTATCTGCGCGATCTCGCCGAATGCGACGTCGCTACGATCCCGACGCGCTGGGTTGAGCAACCGACCACATCCGATATCGCCGCCGCCATGGAGGCGTTCGGCTGTGACACCGTGGTGGCAAAGCGGCAGGTCGGCGCGGGCGCGGAAGGGCAATCGATCCACCGCAAGGCCTCGCTCGACCCGGACTGGAGCATGGCTCATCCGGCGATGCTGCAACCGTTCCTACCGCAGATTCAAACGGATGGAGAGTACTCCTTCCTGTTTGTCGATGGAGCTTTCTCGCATGTCTTGTGCAAGCGCCCGGCCTCAGGCGATTACCGCGTGCAGTCGATCTATGGCGGGAGCGAAGAGCCCTACACGCCGTCGGATCGCGATATTGCCGCGGCACTGACGGCAGTCACTGCGATCGATCACCGCCCGCTCTACGCCCGCATCGACATGGTACGCGGCCATGACGGCGGCCTGCTGCTGATGGAAGCCGAGCTGATCGAGCCGTTCCTTTACCCGGCCCAGGGACCCCTACTCGGTGCGATGATGGCCGATGCGATCGCGCGCCGCCTTGAAGCTCTGGTCGCGCCCGCTACCTAGGCACCATGACCGCTACCCGCCTGTTCGATCGCGCCGTGATCCGGCTGACCCCGCAAGATCCCGGCGAGGATGTCGCCGATTTCCTGCAAGGACTTGTCACCAACGATGTGAAAGGCACGCTGCCGGCCTATGCCGGGCTGCTGACACCGCAGGGCAAGGCGCTGTTCGATTTCATCGTCTGGCCGGGCGGAAATGGCGAACTGCTGATCGATTGCGAGGCCGAGGCGGCAGACGAGCTGGTCAAGCGGCTGAGCCTCTACCGCCTGCGCCGCAAGATCGCGATTGTGCGGGACGACGCCGTTGGCGTGCACTGGGCTGGGCATATGGGCGATGGCGCCGCTGCCGACCCGCGTCTCACCGCATTGGGAGAACGCTGGCTTGCACCGGCTTCCGACGATGACCAGGCCGCCGACGAAGCCTGGCGCGCGCACCGCCTGCGGCTGGGCGTGCCGGAAGGCCGCGCGGAACTCAGCGATATACTGTGGCTAGAGACCAATGCGGTCGAGCTGCACGGCGTCAGCTTCGAGAAGGGCTGTTATGTCGGGCAGGAAAACACCGCCCGCATGAACTGGCGGCAGAAAGTCAACCGGCGGCTGGTGGTGGTCCCGCTGGAAGATGCGGACGAGAAGCGGATCAAGGTCAGCCACGGGGACCTTGGCCTCGCGATCGCGCATTTGCGGATTGACGATATTACAGCGGACATCGCACCCGACTGGATGCGACTGGAGGCGTCCTAATCCTGCGGCACTTCCTGATGCCGACCGACCAGGTCTTCGACGATAAACTTCTCCGCGACTTCGCGCGCCGTCTCTTCCGGCAATTGCAATGACTTCGCCAGCGGTGCCCCCATCAGCGACTGGCCCAGCGCCAGCAGCACGACTGTGTGAGTGACCCGGTGAGCGGCCATGGCATCATCATGCCCGTCTTCTTCCGGATTGAGATCGTCGACCATGGAATGGATCGTTTCCACGAACGGCTCGATAGCGTCTTCATGGCCGGTCGCGAGCATCCAGCTGACCAGTGCCCCGCCGCCCTCGCGTTCGAAGGCGTCGAAGGCGATATCGACCACTTCGCGCGGGCTCCCCAGCCCCGCCCGGGTCGCCCGCACCGCTTCGGCCACGCTCTCACAAACGGTCTGCGCCAGATGCGCCGCCAGCTCGCGCTGAAGCCCCGCGGCGGAACCGAAGTGGTGCAGCAGATTGGCATGCGTGCGCCCGACCCGCGCGCCAACCGCCTTGAGTGTTACAGCCTGCGGCCCGGCTTCAATCAGCAGCGTACGGGCGGCCTGCAGCGCCGATGCGCGCGATTCCTCGGGAGAAAGGCGTTTGCGAGTAGCCATGGAGTGCGAGCGAAGCCCCTGTTCTTGCGATCCGGTATGGGAAGCTACCGTGCATCAGCACAAGCGGCAAGCACGTAACCATTCATTATTGACATTGATGTAAATAGTGCTTACTAACATTAATGTCAGTAACGAACCACGGGTGCTCTCACGCCATGAACGCTCATACCTCCATCCCCGTCGACAACGCGACGACCCCCACCCCACAAGATCTTGAAATTACCGTGCGCAATCGCCGCTTCGCACGCGGCATCAATGCTCGCCGCTGGTGGCTCAACGGCAATCCGGTCGCTTCGGCCTGGTTCAACGCGCTCAGTGCCACCTTCCCCCGCGGTGAAGCCTTCTTCATCGAATCGGTGAAGGCATTCCGTGAGGGTGCCGATCCCAAGCTGACCGCGGAAATCCGCGCTTTCGTGAAGCAGGAGATCAACCACACGCGCGAGCACATCGCCTTCAACCGACTGGCGCAGGATCATGGCTACGACATCGACGCCATCGACAAGCGGGTGGAAGAACTGCTCGCTCAACTCGAAGGGCGTCCAGTCATCCTCAACCTGGCCGCCACCATGGCCCTCGAACACTTCACCGCCATGCTCGGCCATGAACTGCTCAAGAACCCGGCCCATCTCGAAGGCGCCGATGGCGACTTGGGCGACCTTTGGCGCTGGCATTCGGCCGAGGAAGTCGAGCACAAGGGTGTCGCTTACGACACCTGGCTTCACGCCACCCGTGACTGGAGCCGGTTCAAGCGCTGGTGGGTCAAGAGCCTGATGATGCTCAACGTTACCGTTCGCTTCATCAAGCACCGTAGCGAAGACACAATGGAGCTGCTTGCACAGGACGGCCTCACTGGCTGGAAATGGCGGTGGGAGCTGGCCAAGTATTTGCTGGTCAAGCCAGGCTTCCTGCGCCGCATCGTGCCCGGTTGGCTGGCCTATTTCATGCCCGGCTTCCATCCCTGGAACGAAGATGATCGCGCCCTGATCAATATCTACGAAGGCGACTTCGAAGATGCGCTGATGCCGGCGGAGTAGGTGAGCGCGAGTCCCCGCGCAGGCGGGGACCTCAGGCCACTGGCGCTCTGCCCCATAGACTGAAACCCCCGCCTCCGCGGGGGATCGCACCAAGGACAATTAGAAGGCCCCGCAATCGCTTGCGGGGCCTTTTTCGTGTGACGTCTCGTCAGGCTGCGCGAAGCATTCCGCCCGGGGAAGTCTCTTCGTCACTGAGGTCGATCACATAGCGTGCGGCCGGATGCCGGGCATCGCGCGCCCGGCTGTAGAGCGGGCGAACTTCACCCGTGGCACGGAAACCCGCCTTGCGCAGGACCTTGCCCGATGCGGGGTTGTCGACGAAATGTGCAGCCACGATGCGCCCGAAACCGAGCGCCCGCCCGATATCGAGCAGCGCACGCGTCGCTTCTGTGGCAAAGCCCTTCCCCCAGTGTTCGCGGGCGATCCAGTAGCCCACTTGCAGCTGCCCGTCCTCGTCGGGGCCATAGCCACACTGGCCGACATATTCGCCGGTGTCGGGCAGGGTGATGGCGAAGTCCGGTTGCGCGGGATTGCGTGGCAGTTTGGCGAAGGATCGCGCATCTTCCATACCATAGGGCCACGGCGCGCGGGCAAGGTTGCGCACGATTACCTCGTCGGCGATGCCGCGATAGATCGCCGGCGCATCCTCTTCCCAGACAGGCCTCAGGAACAGTCTTTCACTGCGATGGAACATGGGACTTCTCCTCTTCGCCCCGCCCCGGGCTCCTAGTCCGGGCTCGTGACACTCAAATGAACACGGACCCGAAGATCCGGCGAATTGAGAGGGAGAAACGACAAGAGGGAGACGGGTCGGCCCCATCTCCCTCTTTGGCTGTCGGCGTATGGCCGACTGGGACCGTCCCGCTGGACGATCCCGTTATGATCGTCCGATTATTCGGCAGCTTCCGCAATCATGTCTACAGACACGTATTTGCGCGCTTGCTTGCCGGTGTGGAATCGCACCACGCCGTCTTCGAGAGCGAAGAGGGTGTGATCCTTGCCCATGCCGACGTTGCTGCCCGGATAGAACTTGGTGCCGCGCTGGCGCACGATGATGTTGCCGGCGACGACTGCTTCGCTGCCGAACTTCTTCACACCAAGGCGGCGACCGGCTGAGTCGCGACCGTTACGGGATGAACCACCTGCTTTTTTATGTGCCATGGTGTCTGATCCTTACTTCTTGTCGGCTGCCTTGGTGGCAGCTTTCTTGGCCGGGGCCTTCTTTGCAGCAGGCTTCTTGGCCGGAGCTTTCTTCTCAGCGGCTTCCTTCTTGGGAGCAGCCGCCTTCTTTGCCGGAGCCTTCTTCTCTTCAGCCGGAGCCTCAGCCTTCTTGGCCGGAGCGGCCTTCTTAGCAGCAGGCTTCTTGCCTTCACCGATGTCGGTGATGCGCAGCAGGGTCATCTGCTGGCGGTGGCCGGCCTTGCGGCGATAGTTGTGACGGCGACGCTTCTTGAAAACGACGACCTTCTCGCTCTTGGCCTGGGCGATGACTTCAGCCGAAACGGTCACCTTGCTGGCGTCGGCGATGGTATCGCCTTCGCCGGCGAGCAGGACATCGTCCAGCACAATGGTCTCGCCGGCTTCACCAGCCAGCTTCTCGACCGCGATCTTGTCTCCGGCGGCAACCCGGTATTGCTTGCCGCCCGTGCGCACTACTGCGAACATCGGTTTAACTTCCATTCGTGTTGCTGTGCCATTCCCGCTTGGAAATGGCGCGACGGGCAACCCGCCGATGGCGAGGCCCGGAAAGAACGGTGCCGTTAAGGGAACATCCGCGCAAAGTCAACGCGCGAGTGGCGGGTTTTTCTGGCACCATGGCAACAGCATTGTGGCACGACCCCGCTCTCGTATATGAGGGCAAGGATGAGAGTGGCCGCTTTCCCGATTTTGCTGCTTCCAGTGGTCGCAGCCTGTGCTTCGCCGAGCACCGATTATCCATCGCTCGCGGTCCGCGATGCCGAGCGGATCGCTGCTGCGCACGAAACAGGGTCCGACCCCGGCCCGATTGAACCTGTCCCAACCGAACTGGCAGCCCGTGTATCGCGCCTGCGCGCCCAAGCTGACGCTGCCGATCATGCCTTTCTTGACAAGCTGCCAGGCGCAACACTCCAGCTCGAAGCAGCGCGCGGCGCCGCTATCGCCAGCAAGAGCTGGGCAAGCGCGCAAACGGCGCTTTCCGAACTTGATTCGCACCGCAGCACAACTGCCATCGCCTTAGCCGATCTCGACAAGATGTATGCCGAGCGCGCCGTGGCACTGGAGCGTCGTGACTTCATTGACGACGCACGCGTCTATGTTGCTGCCATCCTCGCCCGCCAGGATCAAAGCCTGATCCGCCTGCAAGGGATGATTCGACCATGACGCTCGCCTGCGCCACATGCCCGGTGAGGGACAGTGCAGCGTGCGCCGTCCTCTCCGACGAAGAGCGTGAGGACCTTGCCCGCGCTGGCCGGACGGTAGAACTCAAGAAAGGCGAGATGCTGTTCGCCGCTGGTGACGAGGAGCATTCCTGCGCCACGCTGGTTTACGGTGCGCTCAAGGTCACCTCGTTCGACCAGAACGGCGAGGAACGAATCCTCGCCCTGATCCATCCCTCCGGGTTTGTCGGCGAGCTCTTCCAGCCGTTTGCGCATCATGATGTGGTGGCCCTGACAGATTGCCGCCTGTGCGTTTTTGCGCGCAGCGAGATGGAGCGCGCACTGGACAAGCACCCTGCCCTTGCACGCGCGCTGCTGCGGCGTTCGCAGGATGATCTCCATGCAGCCCGTGAATTGCTTGAACTCACCGGAAAACAGGATGCAGAAACGAGGCTCGCGGGCCTGATCCTGTCGCTGGCGCGCGCTGCGAGCGATTCGCCGTGCCATCCTGCCGACCAGTTCGAGCTCCCTCTGTCGCGCGGGGAAATGGCGCAGATGCTGGGTCTCACAATCGAAACTGTCAGCCGCCGCATGACGCGATTCGAGAAAGACGGGCTGATCGCCAAAAAAGGTGCGCGCGGGATCGAACTGGTCGACCCCGCGCGTCTTGCTGCGCTGGTTGGAGTGGGCCTGTAAGGGGTTAAGCCCGCTATCCTCTCAATAGAGAGCCTCCGCCCTTATACCAGCGCCGCAATGGTTACACAGGCCACGCCCCACAGGACGATCAGGACCGGCAGGACCATGACCTGTGCCAACGCTTCACCTGCCGGGAGGGGGCCGGTGAGCGTGTTGATTCCGCGGCTCCTGAACTGTCCCCAGCTCAGTGCCTTGTTTGTGCCTTCCGGTGATTCTTTTACGAACAGCGTCGGGATGCCGTAGAAACCGGCAAAGAAGACGCCGAAGATCGCCATCGGGATACCAAGCTCGGGATTGCCGAAGCCCACCACCATGGTGGCGAGGAACGTCATGAAGCAGGCGAGGCTGGCGATATAGACGCCGGTCGGCAGTTCGAACGTGTGATTGAAGAAAGCGCGCGGGGCCTCTTCCTTCTCGGCAACCGGATGGATGGTGTAGACGATCGCCTTTTCGGCAACGATTTCGCGGTGAAGCATCTGGGACATTTGGGCCACTCCTTTTGTCTGGAGTGACTATGGCGGGCCCTGCGAGTCGCTTCCTTGACGCAGGTCAAATCGCAAAATTATTTGCGTCCAGCCTGCGCCCAGCGGTCCCGGTCGGCATAGTCGGCCTCGCGCGGCTCGATCCAGTGCCAGCCGTCTGCACGTTTCTCGCGCTTCCAGAACCACGAGGCGCTTTTGAGATAATCCATGCAGAAATCGACCGCATCGATAGCGTCGCGGCGATGTTTCGAAGCTGCTGACACGCACACTATGGGTTCGCCCGGAAGCATGATTCCGACGCGATGGACCATCAGCAGACCCATGAGGTCGAAGCGTTCGAAGGCTTTATCTGCAAGCTCTTCCATACCCGGCAGGGTGAGCGGCTCGTAGTGGCTTAATTCCAGCGCCTGAACCCCGCCTTCACCTCGCACTTCACCGACGAAGGTGCAAACGCCTCCGAGGCCGGGATTGGCGTTCGTGAACGGCCCGATCAGCATGCCGGGAATGAAGGGTTCTGTCAGGAGACGGATGTCCCGCATGGCTAGCCCCCGCTGACAGGCGGGAGCAGCGCGACTTCATCGCCGTCTTCAGCGGCAAGCGCGGTCTTGTCGGCCAGCACCTTGCCCCGGCAAGCGACGTTGACGCGGTCGAGCCGCAATTGCTCCGCAACTTGCGGGCCAACCGCTTGCAGCAAGCCTGCCCAGTCGAGCGGGCCCGTAACCTCGCGCTCGGACTCTCCAGCCAGGTCTCGCAAAGGGCCTAGGAAGACGATGGTGATTGTCACCTACTTCACCGTCATCCCCGCGAAGGCGGGGATCCAGCGAAACAATGTGCCGATGCCAGTCTGGATTCCCGCCTTCGCGGGAATGACATGACCATTTTTGAATTGGAAGGTCATGTCACCCCCCCGTCGTCGACATAGGGCGCGCCACCGCCGGAGCCTCGCCTTCGCCAATGCGGAAGTCGTGCCGCTCGGGCTTGATCCGCATCGCAGTGTCGAGCGCCTCGGCAAGATTGCGGTCGGGGTCCGCCGATCGCAGCGCGGCGCGCAAGTCCACCATCTCCCCCCCGCCGAGGCAGGGATAGAGTTGTCCCGTCGCGGTCACCCGGATTCGGTTGCACCCAGCGCAGAAATTGTTGGTCAGCGGGGTGATGAAGCCCAGTCGCCCGCCGGTTTCGCGCACATCGACATAGCGCGACGGGCCACAGGTGCGATGCTCGCTGTCGGTCAGTGTCCAGCGCTGCTCCAGCACCTCGCGCACTGCCACCAGCGGCAGGAACTGGTCGGTCCGGTCTTCGTCGATTTCACCTAGCGGCATGGTTTCGATGAGGGTCAGATCGTGGCCCTCGCCATGCGCCCATTCGATTAGCGCAGGGATCTCGTGCTCGTTGATGCCCTTCATGGCGACAGTGTTCAGCTTGACCTTGAGCCCGGCCGCCTTGGCGGCGGAAATCCCGCCCAGCACACTCGCCAGGGCATCGCGGCGCGACAGGCGGATGAAGGTCTCGCGGTCGAGCGTGTCGAGTGAGATGTTGATCCGGCGCACCCCGGCATCGGCGATTCGCTGCGCGTGGGCGGCCAGTTGAGTACCATTGGTGGTGAGCGTCAGTTCGTCTAGCCCGCTACCGACAAACCGCCCCAACGCTGTGATCAGGTCGATCACATCGCGCCGCACCAGCGGTTCGCCCCCGGTCAGGCGAATCTTGGTGATCCCGCGCTCCATGAAGCCGAGCGAAAGGTCGCGCAATTCCTCAAGACTCAGCACATCCTTGCGCGGCAGGAACTCCATCCGTTCGGGCATGCAATAGGTGCAACGCAGGTCGCAGCGATCGGTGACAGACAGGCGCAGGTAAGTAATACGCCGCCCGAAGCTGTCGATGAGATCGCTGCTGCTCATGGCTGCTGTTCTAGCGGAAGATAATGCCCGGTTACACCCGGCGCGCACTCAAGATACGCCAAAGTCGCGGCCAGCGCAGCGCCTTCGCCACTTACGACATTGACACGCTTGGGCGCATGCTGGCGTGCGAGATCATGCGCCACGGCGCGGCGCCAGTCGGCATGGTCATAATCGGCAACATTCATCACGATGGCGAGAGTATCGACCTCACCAGCCAGCGCACCCGTCACTTTGGGCAGCCAATCGCTGTAGAAGACCCGGGCAGCCTCGGCCGCACCATCGGGCAAGCGCCCGCAATCGAGCACCGCCTGCGCCACTCAGCGCCGCTCGCGCCTGAGCGTGATGCCAATCTTTTCGTTGGCAGTCGCAATGGCGAGCTTCACGATCTTTACCGTGACTGCCAGCACCCTGGCATCCTGCGCGAACAGCGTGTCGCAGATGTGGTCGGCGACCGATTCGATCAGCTTGAAATGGACCCCCTCGGGCAACGCATCGGTCGCTGCGAACTTGAGGTCCATGTAGTTCTTGCTCTCGTCGAGATGGCTGTCCGGCCCGTAGTGATCGGCAACCTTGTATTCGACCGCGATCGACATCCGCAGCGGCTGCGGCTTGCCGGTCTCTTCAGAGTAAATTCCGGTCAGGACATCATGTTCGATATCGTCGAACTCGAGGATCAGCGAATCAGCCATGCCGTCCCTTAGCCGGGATTGCTCCATCGTGCGAAGATGGCTGTCGGCAGCAACCTGCCAGTGCCCTGTTCCTGGACAGCGAGATCGCCGTGCTCAACCTTGCCGGGCATCCCGGCGAATATCTCATCGACCAAACCCGCGAGCGAGAGGCTGCTCATGCGCACGGCATAGACGGTGAGGAACAGGAAGCGGCTTTCCGGATCGAGCAATGCGCGGCAATCGCGCACCAGCGGGGCGAGGCCTTCCTCGATCCGCCAGGTCTCGTTCTTGGGTCCGCGCCCGAACTTGGGCGGGTCGAGGATGATTCCGTCATAGCGCCGCTCGCGCCGCACTTCGCGCGCAGCGAACTTGGCGGCATCGTCAACCAGCCAGCGGATCGGGCGATCGCCCATGCCCGCCAGCTCGGCATTCTCACGCGCCTGCGCGACCGATTTCTTCGAAGCATCGACATGCGTCACCGGGCCGCATTCGCTGAGCGCCTGCGAGCCGACGCCGGTATAGCCGAACAGGTTGAGCGTCTGCGCCTCGGGCTTGCCGTCGAGCTGCGCCCGCATCCAGTCCCAGACCGGGGCCATGTCGGGGAAGAAGCCCAAGTGGCGGAACGGCGTGCAGGAGGCCGTAAAGCGCGCCTCGCGCCAGCTGAGCGGCCAGCCCTCTTCGGGCACCTCAGGCGAGAGGTGCCAGCGGCCGCCGCCATCCTCGTCGGCTCCGGGAATGAATTCGCCATCGGCCTGCCACTCGGCGGATTGCGGAGTCCACATCGCCTGCGGTTCAGGGCGGATGAAGCGGAAACGGCCGAACCGTTCGAGCTTGCGCCCGTGACCGCTGTCGAGCAGGGCGTAGTCGTCCCATCCCTCGCCCACCATGAGCTGCGGCTGGCGGACCAGGTCAGCCATCAGTTGCCCTGTGCCGCGTGCTCAAGAATGAACCCAGTCAGTTCGTCATAGTCGCCAGACAGGTCGGTACAGGCTTCCTCGCGTGCGAACAGGTCGCCGACCCGCAGCGGAAGCGGAGGCCGTGCGCCTGTGGCTCGCTCGACGGCATCGCGGAACTTGGCCGGATGCGCGGTTGCCAGCGTGACGATCGGCACTTCAACCGGCAATTCGACCTGGTAGGCGGCATAGAGCCCGATGGCGGTGTGTGGATCGATGATCTCGCCCGAATTCTCGAACGCCCGGCGGATCGAATGTGCCATCGCGTCCTGATCCACCCGCACGCTGGTGAAGAGCGATGCCGCCCCTTCGCGCTGCGAGTTGGTCAGCTGCATCGCCTTGCTCGCTTCGAAGGCGTGCATCTGCTCCGCCATCGCCGCACCCTCGCGACCGCCGACATCGAACAGCAGCCGCTCGAAATTGGAGCTGACCTGGATATCCATGCTCGGCGCTGCAGTCGGCGTGACGGTCCCGGCGGAATAGTCGCCATCCGAAAGGGCACGGTGGAGGATATCGTTGACGTTGGTGGCCACGATCAGTTTTTCGACCGGCAGGCCCATTCTTGCCGCGACATAGCCGGCGAAGACATCGCCGAAGTTGCCGGTCGGCACGCTGAAGGCGACACTGCGGTCGGGTGCTCCCAATTGTACCGCCGTTGTGAAGTAATAGACCACCTGCGCCATCAGCCGCGCCCAGTTGATCGAATTGACGGCACCGAGGCGGATCTTGCCGGCGATGGCTGGATCAGTGAACATGCGCTTCACCGCCGCCTGCCCATCGTCGAAGCTGCCGGAAATGGCGATGTTGTGGACGTTGGGCGCGCGTACAGTGGTCATCTGGCGGCGCTGCACGTCGCTGATTCGGCCCTTGGGATGGAGCATGAAGATCTCCACCCCTTCGCGCCCGGCCACCGCGTCAATCGCGGCGCTACCGGTGTCGCCGCTGGTCGCCCCGACAAGCGTCAGTTGCTCGCCGCGCCGGGCGAGGAAAGTCTCGAACAGCAGGCCGAGCATCTGCAGTGCGACATCCTTGAACGCCAGCGTCGGCCCGTGGAACAGTTCCATCAGCCAATGCCGTTCATCCACCTGCACCAGCGGCACGACTGCCGCGTGCGAGAAGCGGCCATAGGCCTTGCCGGTCAGCTCGCGCAGTTCCTCGAAGCTGAGGCTGTCGCCGACGAAGGGCGCCATCACTCGCGCGGCCACTTCGGCATAGGGCAGCCCGCGGAAGGCACGGATCTCGTCCGCTGTCAGCGTGGGCCATTCCTCCGGCACATACAGCCCGCCATCGCTGGCGAGGCCGGTCAGCGTGACCTCTTCGAACGAGAGCGTGGGCGCAGAGCCGCGGGTAGAGATATAGCGCATGGTGCGAGGCGCGTTAGCCGGGGCGCTATCGCAGGGCAAGCAAGCCCGTCTTGCGGCGGGCCTTGCGCGGCTTTCGCCCGGCCAGTTTGCCCCGCACGGCAAATAGCTGTAGGGAGCGGCCAACCGCACACAGGGAGCATGCCGACGTGAACAACTAATCTTTCAGCGCAACCTTTCCCAACTGCCCTGATCGATGGTGTTCCATGTCTTTCCTCACGCTCAACGCGGTTTCCTGCACCGCCCCTGATTCCACTCCGCTGTTTCCCGGCCTCGACCTCGCGCTTGGGCGCGAGACTGTCGGGCTTGTCGGTCGCAATGGTTGCGGCAAGTCGACGCTGCTCGAGGCAATCGCCAGCGGACGCGAACCAGTCAGTGGCACGATTGCCCGCAGCGGTACGATAGGCCTGCTCCGCCAAGCCCCCGATCCGGAAGAAACGCTCGCCGAGGCTATCGGATTGGCGGATGAACTCGCACGGATTGCCCGGATCGAAGCGGGAAAGCCTGAAGGCGACGATCTCGATTGCGCCGACTGGTCGCTCACCGCTCGGATCGAGGAAGCACTCGCTGCCTGTGCCTTGCCCTCGCTGGCCTTGGCTCGAAGGCTTGGGACCCTGAGCGGCGGGCAGCGTATGCGTTTGATGTTGGCAGGCCTGCTGGTGCAGCAGCCCGACGTCCTGCTGCTCGACGAACCCAGCAACAATCTCGACGCCGAAGGCCGCGCTGCCCTGTTACGCCTAATGGACGATTGGCAAGGGGGAATCCTGCTCGCCAGCCACGATCGCGAATTGCTGCGCCATGTCGATCGGATCGTCGAGCTGACTCCTATCGGTACGCATGTCTCGGTTGGTGGGTGGGATAGCTTTGCCGCCGCCCGCGCCGATCGCATTGAACGGGCCGAAACCGAACTGGAGCGCCGCAAGCAGGAGCTGTCCCGGACGCGCAAGGGCGCTCAGCGCGAGCGAGAAAAGCAGGCCCGCAGCGACAGTGCGGGGCGCAAGGTTGCGGCCAGTGGAAGCCAGCCCAAGATCGTCCTCAACGCCCGCCG
This sequence comes from Parerythrobacter aestuarii, assembly GCF_030140925.1. Lineage (NCBI taxonomy): Bacteria > Pseudomonadati > Pseudomonadota > Alphaproteobacteria > Sphingomonadales > Erythrobacteraceae > Parerythrobacter > Parerythrobacter aestuarii. Next base: position 1,236,468 of record NZ_JARBWD010000001.1, on the reverse strand, counting down.
CCAGCAGGCCGAAGCGACCGCCGCACGAAAACACAAGCTAGGCGATGGGCTCATCGAAGCTGCCGAACACCAGTTGCGCGCGGCCGAGGAGGAAGTTGAACGGCTGACACCTGTCCGCATAGAGTTACCTCGGGCGGACGTCCCGAGTTCTCACCGCCTCATGGAGGCACAAGGCTTGGTCTGTGGACGCGGCACAGGTCAACTCGCCAAGGGTCTCGACCTCACCATCCGGGGCGGCGAACGCATCGCGGTGTGCGGCCCCAACGGCTCGGGCAAAACCAGCCTGCTGCGTATCCTGGCCGGTGAGCTGGAGCGGGATGCCGGGATGTTGAAGGCGGAAACACACCGGCTTGGCATGCTGGATCAGCATCTTTCCATGCTATCGCCCGAGGCCACCGCGCTGGAAGAAATACGGCGGCATTGCCCCGACTTGTCGAAGGAAACAGCGCATGGCGCGCTTGCCGCCTACGGTTTTCGCAATCGCTGGGCACAGCGGGTAGTTGGCACGCTATCTGGAGGCGAGCGAGTGCGCCTGGCCCTTGCATGCCTGTTTAGCCGTACCGAGCCGCCATGGCTGTTGCTCTTGGACGAGCCGACCAATCATCTGGACCTCGAAGCCATAGAGGTATTGGAGCAGGCGCTGTCCAAGTGGGACGGCGCAATCGTCTGCGTCAGCCACGACCCGGCGTTTCTCGAAGCCATCGGTGTCGAACGGCGGATCGAGTTGGGCGATTAATGGTTCAGCCGCCGCGCTGTCGGCGCTTGAGCGCAAGGATGTAGATCACCAGCGCGGTCAGCGCGAACAGGAACCACTGCACCGCATAGGACAGGTGGTTGTTGGGCAGGTTGCGCGGGTCGGGCTTGGCGAGCGGCTGGAGCCCGGCCAGCGGCGGATCGGCGACGATTCGTCCACCGTACTTGCTACCGGGCTCAACCACGCCTCTAACCATGCCCCCTTGCCACCGGATCGATTCAGGGTCGCGAGACCAGCCAAGTGCGACCTCGCCTTCGAAGTATTCGTAATCCGGCAAAATCGGTGTCGATTCATCGGTGGGATCCGGGCCACCGAGGAGGCATTGGACGATGTGTCGCCATCCCGTTTCACCATTGGCATTCCGTCCGGCTCGAACCTTGGTTGTGTGCGGACCTGCGCAATAGAATTCGACAGTCCGGTAAGCGCTCTCGGATTCGTGCGGCCAATGACTGTTGTCCACCTGATGATCCGCAACCGCAGCCTCGTAGCTAGCAATCATGGCTTCCTTTTCCTGCATCCGGCCGAGCTGCCAGAAGCCGAGCGACACCATGATCCCTACGGCAATGACAACCACCAGGGTCGGAATGAGCGGAAACTTCGGCATGGTCACAGGTCCTTCGTACCCGCTTCGCGCGCACTATTGCGGTATTCGCTGGTCAGCAGTGCCGCCTTTGCCACACGCAAGCCACCGATCGTCAAACCAATGCTGAGCGGCACCCACAGCAGCACATGCACCCACCAGGGCGGATCGACGGCAATGACAAGCCATGCAGCGAGTCCCACGACCAATGCGCCGATCAGGAGTGTCAGGAACGCGGCTGGTCCATCGCCAACGTTGAACTGGTCATAGTCGAGACTGCAAACCCGGCAGCGCGGAGCCAGCTTGATCCATCCGGCAAACAACGTCCGCCCACCACACTCGGGGCACAAACCGAAAAGGGCGGCCTCGCTGAGTGCGGGCCGCCCCTTTGGTGTGTCCGGCGAACCGGAATTCATCAGTGGACCGGTGCGCCCCAGCCGCCCCAGATGTAGACGGCGACGAACAGGAACAGCCACACCACGTCGACGAAGTGCCAGTACCACGCAGCCGCTTCGAAACCGAAGTGCTGGCGCGGGGTGAAGTGCCCTTTGTAGGTGCGCACGAGGCAGACAATCAGGAAGATCGTGCCGACCAGCACGTGGAAACCGTGAAAGCCGGTCGCCATGTAGAAGGCCGAGCTGTAGTTGTTGCCTCCGAAACCGAACGGAGCGACGCTGTATTCGTAAGCCTGGATGCAGGTGAACAGCACGCCCAGAGCGATGGTCGCCCATAGGCCCTTCTTGAGGCCATCGCGGTCGCCATGAAGCAGCGCGTGATGTGCCCAGGTGACCGTGGTGCCCGAGCACAGCAAGATAAGCGTATTGAGCAAGGGCAGGCTAAACGGATCGAGCACCTCGATACCCTGCGCCGGGAAGGTTGCGAGCGCAGCTGCGCCGTCTTGCCCGATCAGGTTTTCCCACACGTTCTCGCCAAGGTCGCGGATCGGCGCGGGGAACAGGGCGAAATCGAAGAATGCCCAGAACCAGCCGACGAAGAACATCACTTCGGAAGCGATGAACAGGATCATGCCGTATCGCATATGCAGCTGCACGACCGGAGTGTGGTCGCCGCCCTGTGCTTCCTTCACGACATTGGCCCACCAGCTGAAGAAGGTCGCGATCAGGCCGGCGATGCCGAGCCCAAGCACGATCTGCCACGGCATATCCCAATCGGCGCGGTGCATCATCATCACCATGCCGCTGGTAAAGGTAAGCGCCGAGATCGAGCCGATCAGCGGCCAGATGTCGGGTTCGAGAATGTGATAATCGTGGTTCTTGGCACCAGCCATGATCATTACCCTGTTACGCGTGTTCGTGGTTGCCCATATCGCCCATGCAGGATGGGGTCTAGGGGTTAGAAGCGGCTATTCGCCATCCTCCAGCTTCTTGTGGAAGGTGTAGCTGAGCGTGATCTGCTCCACCCCTTCCATGTTCGGATCGTCCAGCGCTGCCGGATCGACATAGTAGAGCACCGGCATGCGCAGTTCCTGCCCCGGCTGCAGCGTCTGCTCGGTAAAGCAGAAGCACTGGATCTTGTTGAAATAATAGCCGGCCTGCTCAGGCTCGACATTGAAGGTTGCCGTGCCGGTAATCGGCACGCTGGAATCGTTCTTCGCCGTGTAGAAAGCGAGGCTGCGCTGCCCGATCCGGATCGTGTCGGTGCTCTTCACCGGCTTGAACGTCCAGGGCATGTCGCGCGCGGTGCTGGCATCGAAGCGGATCGAGATTGTCGGAGTCCCGGCCAGTTGGGCGCGGCTTTCCGCCGAGGCCGCTTCGCTTTCGCTCGCCACTTGGGTCGTCCCGCCGAACCCTGTGACGCGGCAAAACAGGTCGTAGAGCGGCACAGCAGCATAGCCCATGCCGAGCATGAACAGTGCGCCGAGGAAGGCATAGAGGCCAACCTTGGCATTCTTGCGGTCGAGATGGGCGTCAGGACTCGCGCTTGCCATGCTCAGTCACCCATCCGCACGATAGTGATCATGTAGAACAGCACCACGAAGAACAGCAGTACCCCGCCCAGCACGAGGTTGCGGCTCTTCTGGCGGCGTTTGAATTCGGCTTCTTCTTCGGGGGTCATGCTCATGCGCTCATCAGGGGGGTGAGGAAGCGATCGGCGACCAGCGCGCCGAACAGGGCGAACAGATAGAGGATGCTGAAAGCGAACAGGCGCTTTTCAGGCTTCATCGCGTCGCCTTCGACAGCAGTACGCGTTGCGACCGGGATCGCCAGGACGACAAAGCCCAGCGTCAGCGCGGCGGCCGCAATACCGTAGATCGCGCCGGTACCACCGATCCACCAAGGTGCCACGGCAATCGGCAGCAGCAGGATCGAGTAAAGCAGGATCTGCTGGCGGGTGCTCTTCTCGCCCTTCACCACCGGCATCATCGGGATGCCGACATTGGCATAATCGGTCTTCACGAAGAGCGCGAGCGCCCAAAAATGCGGCGGTGTCCACATGAAGATAATGGCGAACAACAGCACTGGCATGGCGGTTACGTCGCCAGTCACTGCAACCCAGCCGATCATCGGTGGGAAGGCCCCTGCCCCGCCGCCAATGACGATATTCTGCGGCGTGCGCGGCTTGAGCCAGATAGTGTAGATGACGGCATAGTAGATCACAGCCAGAGCGAGGATCGCCGCCGCCAGCCAGTTGATTGCCACACCCATGATGCCAACCGAAGCGGCTGAGAGTGCAATCCCGAAGTCGCGTGCGTCCTCGCGCCGCAACCGACCGGTCGGCAGCGGCCGCTTGGAGGTCCGCTTCATCCCGGCATCGAGATCGGCTTCCCACCACTGATTGAGCGCCGCCGAACCGCCGGCGCCCATGGCGATACACAGGATCGCGGTGAAACCGAGGATCGGGTTGATCGAACCCGGTGCCGCCAGCAGGCCGCAGATTCCGGTGAAGATCACCAGCGTCATCACCCGCGGCTTCGTCAGCGCGAAGAAATCGCGCCAGTCGGCGGGAAGGACAACCTGTTTGGCAGCGACGCTCATGATCGTGGGTCTTGGTTTCTTTCTTGTAAGAGGGGCGCACCATCGCTGGCACGCCCCCTCTTGCTCTTGTTTGTTACCGGCCCGTTCTCGGGCTCAGCAGCTTACGCCTTGGAGGGCAGCTGGTTGTGGTAATCATGGTGGTCTTCGATCACCGGCAGCGTCTCGTACTGGTGGAACGGCGGCGGGCTCGACAGGCTCCATTCGAGCGTCGTTGCGCCTTCACCCCAATAGTTGGCTTCCGCACGGCGCCCGGCGATCAATGCATAGGCCACGTTGACGAGGAACACCACGACCGAGACGGCGACGATCATGTAGCCATAGGATGCGACTTGGTTCCAGTGCGCGAAGGCTTCCGGGAAATCGGGATAGCGACGCGGCATGCCGTTCATGCCCAGGAAGTGCATCGGGAAGAACACCACGTTCACGCCGATGAAGAACAGCCAGAAGTGCACATGGCTGAGGAACTCGCTGTGCCAGCGGCCACTCATCTTCGGGAACCAGTAGTAGAAGCCGGCGAACATCGAGAACACCGCACCCATCGACAGCACGTAGTGGAAGTGCGCCACCACGTAATAGGTGTCGTGCAGGTTGTCATCGACGCCGCCATTGGCAAGCACGACGCCGGTCACACCGCCCACGGTGAACAGGAAGATAAAGCCGAGCGCCCACACCATCGGCGACTTGAACTCCATCGAGCCGCCCCACATGGTGGCGATCCAGCTGAAGATCTTCACGCCGGTCGGCACAGCGATGACCATGGTTGCGGCGGTGAAGTACATCTTCGTGTTCACGTCGAGACCGACGGTATACATGTGGTGCGCCCACACGATGAAGCCGACGACGCCGATCGCGACCATGGCGTAGGCCATGCCGAGGTAGCCGAACACCGGCTTGCGGCTGAAGGTCGCGACGATCTGCGAAATCATGCCGAAGCCCGGCAGGATCATGATGTAGACTTCGGGGTGGCCGAAGAACCAGAACAGGTGCTGGTAAAGGACTGGGTCACCACCGCCAGCCGGGCTGAAGAAGGTCGTGCCGAAGTTACGGTCGGTCAGCAGCATGGTGATGGCCGCAGCCAGCACCGGCAGCGCCAGCAGCAGCAGGAAGGCGGTGACGAGGATCGACCACACGAACAGCGGCATCTTGTGCAGGGTCATGCCCGGCGCGCGCATGTTGAAGATTGTGGTGATGAAGTTCGTCGCACCAAGGATCGAGCCCGCACCGGCAAGGTGGAGCGAGAAGATCGCGAAGTCGACCGCCGGCCCGACCGAACCGGTCGTCGACAGAGGAGCGTACACGGTCCAGCCAACACCGGCGCCAAGTCCGGTGCCACCCGGCACGAAAAGCGAGAGGCAGAGGCTGAAGAAGCCCGCGACGGTCAGCCAGAACGAGATGTTATTCATGCGCGGGAACGCCATGTCCGGCGCGCCGATCATCAGCGGCACGAACCAGTTACCGAACCCGCCGATCATCGCCGGCATGACCATGAAGAAGACCATAATCAGACCGTGCGCAGTGATGAACACGTTCCACATGTGGTAATTGGTGTCGAGGCTGGCCTCTCCACCGAAGAACTCTACCCACCAGCCCAGATACTGGATGCCCGGTGCGGCGAGTTCAGCGCGCATGACGCCCGACATCGCACCGCCGACGAGACCCGCGATAATCGCGAAGATCAGGTAAAGGGTGCCGATATCCTTGTGGTTGGTCGACATGAACCAGCGAGCGAAAAAGCTCGGCTTGTGATCCGCATCATGTGCGTGATCGTCATGGTGGGTGTCAAAGCCTTCAGCGGTGGTAGCCATGGTATCTGGTCTCTACTTTCGCGACTATTCGTGTGTTCGTACGTTTATTCGGCGGCCGCTTCAGCTGGCTCGGCAGCTTCGGCACCCGCTTCGTCACCGGTCTCAGCGGCGTCGGCAGCGGATTCTGCATCTTCAGCGGCAGCTTCATCGCCCATGGAGCCGCCCTTGGAAGCGACCCATGCACGGAACTGTTCCATCGGGACTGCTTCGACTGCGATCGGCATGAAACCGTGACGCGCGCCGCACAGCTCTGAACACTGGCCGTAATAGATGCCAGGTTCGTCGATGGTCAGCAGCTTCTCGTTAATTCGACCGGGCACTGCATCGTTCTTGAACCACAGGCTTGGCAGGGCGAACGAGTGGATCACGTCGGCCGCGGTGGTCTGGATGCGCAGCGGAACACCGACCGGCACGACCATGCGATTGTCGACCGCCAGCTGGCCTGGCAAACCTTTCGCCTTGGCTTCGTCTTCCGGCAGCATGTTGGAGATGACTTCGAAGCCGCCCTGGTCGGGATAGCTGTAGCCCCAATACCACTGGTAGCCGGTCGCCTTGATCGTGATCGCGTCTTCCGGCGGGGTCTCATACTGGTTCGCCAACAGGCGAATCGAAGGAACCGCGATGACGAGAAGGATAAGGATCGGGATGACCGTCCACACCACTTCGATGAGCGTGTTGTGCGTGGTCTTCGAAGGCTGCGGGTTCGCCCCCTTGCGATAGCGAGCCATCACATAAAGCAGCAGGAACAGCACGAACAGGCTGATAATGGTGATCACCGGCATGAGGACAACATCGTGCATCCACAGCGCTTCGCGACCAATGTCGTTGTACTGATCCTGGAACGTCATGCTGGCAAGCGCATCGTCTTCGTAGGACGTCGGCTGGCCCTTGATCATTTCAGGCCCAAGCGGGGTGTAGCCCGAGGCTTCTGAAGCGGCAGCATCGGCGCTGGCATCGACTGCTTCGGCAGCCGGAGCCGCTTCGTCAGCCGGCGCAGCCATCACGGCCTGAGCGCCCAGCGCGAGGACCAGCGCGGCAAACAGCAGCGCCATCGAACGGGTGGTTTCACGGAGCCAGTTGGCAGAGATCATCTTTCTGACGCTTCCCATGTTGCATTCTGGAGCCACCGATTTGGCAGCCGAAATCAGCCCGGTGGCGGGCAGTTGCGGCGCGCTATACGCGCGCTTGCCGTCAGTCACAAGCGTCCCTAGGGAGAAAAATACACAAGCACGGTTCGCCTCCATGCAACCGAGCATAAGGCTAACCCATCCAGCAGGGAAATACCGCATTTCTGCCATGACCGACGAAGAAGTCCTGTCCGAATTCCGCAGCTGCGAGGCCCTGCTCGAAGGGCATTTCAAGCTCTCCTCCGGTCGCCACAGCGGCTACTACCTGCAGTGCGCCCGCGTGCTGATGAATGCCGAACGCGCCGGGCGACTCGCACTTGCGCTGGCACAGAAGCTGCCGCGCGACCTTCGTAGCGAGATCGATGTTGTGGTTTCCCCGGCCATGGGCGGGCTCATCATCGGGCATGAAATGGGCCGCGCGCTAGGCAAGGACGCAATCTTTCTCGAGCGACCTGAAGGCACGTTCCACCTGCGGCGCGGATTTCGGCTCGAACCGGGTGCGAAGGTGCTGATGGTCGAAGATGTCGTCACAACCGGCCTTTCCAGTCGCGAGGCGATCGAAGCGGTGAAGGCGGAAGGCGGCGATGTGCTGGCCGAAGTCTCACTCGTCGACCGTTCCGGCGGCGAGGCGGACCTTGGCGTGCCTTTCTATCCGCTGGTTGCCATCAACTTCCCGACCTATGCCGAAGATGAAGTGCCAGAGGAGCTTGCCGCCATCCCCGTGACCAAGCCGGGCAGCCGCGCCGCGTGAGCAGCCCTCTCCGCCTCGGCGTCAATATCGATCACGTTGCGACGATCCGCAATGCGCGTGGCGGTGACCATCCCGATCCCGTGCGGGCGGCGGAAATCGTCGCAGCAGTCGGCGGCGATGGCATCACCGCGCATCTGCGCGAAGACCGCCGGCATATCCGCGATGAAGACCTCGCCCGCATCCAGGCGGCCACCAGCCTGCCCCTCAATCTCGAGATGGCAGCAACCGAGGAAATGCTGGAGATCGCCCTGCGCCACAAGCCGCATGCCGCCTGCATCGTTCCTGAGAAGCGGGAAGAACGCACAACCGAGGGCGGCCTCGATGCAGCGGGGATGGACAACACGCTGGCCCCGATCATCACCAGGATGACAGATGCCGGCATCCGTGTGAGCTTGTTCATCGAGGCTGAGGAACGCCAGCTCGATGCCGCCCTTCGTCTCGGTGCGCCGGTGGTCGAATTCCACACCGGCGAGTATGCCCATGCCCATCTCGACGGCGATCGCGACAAGACAGCGCGCGAACTGAAACGCATCGCCGACATGGCCGCGCTCGCCGCCAAGAACGGCATCGAGCCGCATGCCGGGCACGGCCTCACCTATGAGAATGTCCAGCCGATCGCTGCGATCCCGCAGCTGGCAGAGCTCAACATCGGGCACTACCTGGTTGGTGAAGCGGTGTTCGTGGGGCTGGAGACCGCAGTGCGCACGATGCGCGAACTGATGGATGAGGCGCGGTGAGGAGAACAGCGTGATCATCGGCCTCGGCTCCGACCTGTGCAATATCGAGCGTATCCAGAACTCGCTCGACCGCTTCGGCGAGCGGTTCGAGCATCGCGTCTTCACCGAGATCGAACGCGCCAAGGCGCGGCGTCGGCCGTTCACCATCGCCGGCACCTATGCCAAGCGCTTTGCTGCCAAGGAGGCCTTCAGTAAAGCCGTCGGCACGGGTTTCCGGCGCGGAGTGTTCATGAAGGATATCGGCGTGGTCAACGCCCGCTCCGGTGCGCCGACGCTGGCGCTCACCGGCGGCGCGGCAATTCGGCTTGCGGAACTGCTGCCGGATGGCCATGAGGCCAGCATTCATCTTACCCTCACCGACGATCACCCATGGGCGCAGGCCTTCGTGATCATCGAGGCACATCGCAAATGACAACGAACCCCCAGGCAAACGTGACCGACACCGACGTAAAGACAACCGACGAGACCGAAGAGAAGGTCAACTGGATCGCGGAAATTCGCGGCCTTGCGCTGATGCTGCTGGCGGTGCTCGCCTTCCACAGCTTCGTTGCCAAGCCGTTCTATATCCCGTCGCAGTCGATGATGCCCAACCTGTTGGTCGGTGACCGGCTGGTGGTGACCAAGTATCCCTATGGCTACAACTGGTCCTCGGTCAGCTTTCACCTGCTGCCCCGGAGCGACTGGCGTGTATTCGGGTCGACGCCGGAATACGGCGATATCGTGATCCCCGTGCATCCCGAACGCAGCGAAGACTACATCAAGCGTGTGGTCGGCCTGCCGGGCGACACATTCGAAGTGCGCAATGGCCAGATCATCCTCAACGGTACGCCGGTGCCGCAGACCATGGAGCCTTCGCTCGACCTGCCGTTCGACCTGAACAACCTGTGCGACGAGGCCGAGTTCGAAGTGACAACCAGTGACAAGGGCGAGGAAGTTTGCCGGGTACCGACCCTGCGCGAGACCATGCCCAATGGTGTTTCGTACCTCGTAATCGATTCGCCGGATGTACGAGGGCTCGAGAATTTCGGCCCGCTCCCGATTCCGGACGACGCTGTCTTCGTCATGGGCGACAATCGCGACCATTCGGCCGACAGCCGAGCCCCGCTGCAAGAAAAGGGCGGCGGTCTTGGCGGACCGGTCCCGCTCAGCAATATCGGCGGACGGGCGGAGTTTATCACTTTCTCGCTTGATGGGACCGCCAACTGGAATCCCTTTAGCTGGTGGAGCGCCCTGCGTGACGGTCGGTCATGGTCGACATTGAGGCCGACGAAGATCGCATCCGGGAAACCCACCACCGAGGCCGAATGAGCGAGCCAGCGCCGCCCCCACCGGAGGATAGCGAAGAGGCCACCGATCTGGGTGCCAGCCCTTCCTATATCGACAGTCCGGTGCTGCGGCAGGAAGCCTACAAGGCCATGGTATGGGTCGGCGTCGTCGGCCTGGCCGTTCTGGTGGTCTATATCTCGCAATCGCTGCTGGTGATCTTTGGCGGACTTGTCTTTGCGGCCATGATCGACGGGGGTGCCAGGTTGATTGGCAAGTTCCTGCCCATCGCCCGCACGATTCGTATCCTGATTGTGCTGGTAGCAACGGTCGCATTCTTTATCTGGCTGACGGGATATGCTGGCGACCAGATCGCACGGCAGGCCGCTGCCTTGCCCACCATCGTCCGGGGTCAGGCCGAGCAGGTGTTTGAATGGGCACGCGCCAACGGGCTTGGTGTCGAAGTTGCGGACATGCAGTCGATTGTCAGCCAGGTCATGACCGGTGTCGGCACCCTGACGCGCGCCCTGACAGGTTTGGCTGGCGGGCTGACCTCCTTCGTGCTCATCGTGATCATCGGCCTGTATGTTGCGCTGGAGCCCAATCTTTACGAACGCGGCGTGGAATGGATGGCACCCCGACATCAGCGCAACGACCTTCATATCACGCTCAACCGCATGGCCCAGACCTTGCGCAGGCTGATGGCTGGCCGCATGGTCGGGATGCTGTTCGAAGGCGTGTTTACCTATCTATTGCTGACCTTTGGCGCTCAATTGGTTGGCGTTGGCACTGTCCCGATGGCAGCACTGCTAGCGATCCTCACCGGCCTGCTCGCCTTCGTCCCCAACATCGGTGCCATCATATCGGGGCTCCTGATGGTCACCGTGGGCTTCTCGGGCGGGACCGACATGGGACTCTACACCGTCTTCGTCTATTTCTTTGTCCAGAATTTCGACGGCTATGTCGTCATCCCGATGATCGCCAGGAAGACCGTCGACCTCGCTCCGGCGCTGGTGCTGGGATTCCAGCTGATCATGGGGTTGCTGTTCGGTATCCTCGGGCTGTTCCTGGCCGATCCGCTGATGGCCATGATCAAGGTTGCTTTGGAGCGCCGCTCCGAGCGCAATGCCGAACTGCAAGAGGCAGCACGCCGGGCGAAGCTCGTACAGGAAGGAAGCAATGGCTCGTAAGTTCCTCTACTTCATTGCAATCATCGCTGTGATCGTGATTGGTGCCGGGTTTGCGCTGAGCATCTGGTCGCGCGAACTGACGGCAATCGCGCTGGTCCCTACAACGGAATTCGTGGAGCAGGATGCACTCGCAGACAACGCCTACCAAGATCCACAGATGTGGTTCTCGCGCCCGGGTATTGGCACCAGCGACCCTGCGCGCTGGCAGCCGGCCATGCGCGGCGAAGGACGCAGTATCCCGGCCCCGGCGGAGCAATCTCCACCGGCCTTTGCAGTCTTTTTCGTCCATCCGACCAGCTATATGGACCGGGCCAGCTGGAACGCAGCGCTCGACAACGTGGAAGCCAACAATCGTGCCCGCCTTTATGTCCGGGGCCTGGCCAGTCCGTTCAACCAGGCCGATGAAATCTGGGCGCCCCGCTATCGACAAGCAACGGTCGGAGCTTTCCTGACCGATGCCCCGGAAGCAAAGCAGGCGCTCGACGCCGCCTATGCCGATGTCGCGCAGGCCTTCGCCTATTTCCGCGATACGGTCGACGACGATACACCCATCGTGCTGGCCGGGCACAGCCAGGGCGCGCTGCACCTGCTGCGGCTGCTGCGCGAACAGGTCGCCGGGCAACCCGTCGCTGATCGCGTATCGGCGGTCTACGTCATTGGCTGGCCCATTTCGGTTGAGCACGATTTGCCCGCCCTTCCATTCCCCGCCTGTGCCACTGCCGACCAGCCGGCCTGCATCATGAGCTGGTCCACCTATGCCGAACCAGCCGATCCCAGCGACCTGCTGGAGACCTACGCCAATTCGATCGGCTTCGACGGAAAGCCACGCGGTGAAAGCTCACTGCTGTGCTCCAATCCGCTGACAGGGGGCATCGGCGGCGATGCCCCGCGCGAGCGCAACCTGGGTACGCTGGTGCCGGAAAACGATCTCGACGGCGGAGAGCTTGTCCCGCAAGCCGTTCCGGCCCGTTGCGATGAGCGCGGCCTCCTGCTGATCGGCGAGCCTCCCGAGCTGGGCAACTACGTACTGCCCGGCAATAACTATCACGTATACGACATCCCGTTGTTCTGGCGGAACCTGCAGGCCGATGTCGCTGCCCGGGTCGAGGCATGGCAGAAACAGCCCGCCTCGTAACCGAAAACACGCTAGAATTTGGCGACCTGCTACCTGATGGCGGAGCGTTGCTGGCGCTGGATCTCGGCACCAAAACCATCGGTACGGCCACCGCCGATGCGGGCTGGCGCTTTGCCACGGCGGGGACAACCATTTCGCGGGGACGCTTCGGAAAAGACAAGGCCAAGCTGGAGGAGCTGGTCACCGCCCGCACGATCAAGGGCCTCGTCCTGGGCCTGCCGCGCAACATGGACGGCAGCGAAGGTCCGCGGGCACAGGCCAGTCGCGCCTATGCCCGCAATCTTGCTGAGGCCTTCACCCTGCCGGTGCTGCTGTGGGACGAGCGCTGGTCTACCCAAAGCGCCGAAGCAGCGATGATCGGGCAGGACATGAGCCGCGCCAAGCGCGCCGAACGGATCGACAGCCACGCCGCAGCGGTGTTCCTGCAGGCCGCGCTCGACGCGCTGAGTGGTGGGGGATTGTAACCCCTCGCCAACTGCGCCAAGGCCGCTGACATGGCTTCTTCATTCGATCCCGCCCAAGCCGCAGCCTTCGTGCTGAAACACGGCCATTCCGGCTGGCTGGGCATGAAGTTTTGCGGCAGCGGCGACGATTGGGCCGAGCTCGAACTACCGTGGCGCGAAGATCTCGTCGGCGAAAGCGATCGCCCGGTGCTCGCCTCAGGTCCGATCATCAGCCTGATGGATATGGCGAGCGGCCTGTCAATCTGGACGAAGATGAAGCACTTCCAGGCTGTCGCCACGCTTGACCTGCGCGTCGATTACCAGCGCCCGGCCCGCGAGCGGCACAATGTGATTGGCCGCGCCGAGTGCTATCGCTTGACCAAGTCTGCCGCCTTCGTGCGCGGGATCGCGCATGATGGTGATCCAGACGATCCGGTAGCGCATATGGCCGGTGTCTTCATGTCTCTCCCCGGGGTCTCGCGCGATGGCAAGTGAACTAACCCCCTATGCCCGCTCGCTGGGTATTTCGACGCGGGAGATGGAGGATGGCGTCCCGGTCCTGCAACTCGGTGGCGATCCGATCATCGAAGGGCGGCCCGGCGTCTATCACGGCGGGGCGATCAGCGGTCTATTGGAAACAGCGGGCTATGCCGCGCTGCGACTGGCGCTGGAACAGGCAGGGCGCGACGCGCGGCTCAAGCCGATCAACATCACTGTCCAGTTCCTCGCTCCGGCGAAGGCCGCACCGCTGTTCGCCAAAGCACGGATAACCAAGCTGGGGCGGCGCAACGCCAATATCGAAGTCGAATGCTGGCAAGAGGATCGCAGCCGCCCGCGCGCGACCGCGATCATGAACGTACTCTTGGCGGAACCGGAGGGCTAACGCTCAGCGGGCTGGACGTCGATCCCGTCACCATCGACGCGGATATCGAGCGGCACGCCTTCGATCTCGGCGTCTATGTTGAGCCCGCCATCCTCGATCCGGACATTGTCGCCGAGCGGGATTTCTTCCGGTTCGATCACGTCCAAAGGCTCGACCGGGCCCGACGGATTCGGACGGGGGCGATCGCGGGTCGGAGCCACGCCTTGTGCCTGCCGCATGAAATCACGCCAGATTCGCGCCGGTAGTCCGCCGCCATAAACACCGTCGAGCGGGGTGTTGTCGTCATTGCCGATCCATACCCCGACAACCAGGTCTCCAGCGTACCCCACGAACAGAGCATCGCGATTGCCCTGGCTGGTGCCGGTCTTGCCGTAGTTGGGGATCGACAACATCGCCGCACGCCCTGTCCCTGCGTTGACCGCGCGCCGCAACATCTGTTCAATGTCCTCATGGACCCGGCTGGAATAGCTGCCAGGCCCATTCCAGAACCAATCCCACCAGCCCTGTTCGACCACCGGCAGTGGCGTGGGCCGGACAGGATAAGCATTGGCCGCAATACCCGCATAGGCCGAGGTCAGCTCCAGCAGCGACATGGTGGCAGTGCCCAGTGCGACACTGGGATCACCCGGCGTGAGCCCGGCTGTCACGCCCAGTTCGCGCGCGGTCGCAATCACGGCCTCATCGCCGACGGACTGGTAGAGCCGAACAGCAGCCACATTGCTGGAGCGCGCAAAGGCTTCCTCCAGCGTCAGCGTATCGGAGTAATTCCCCGCTGCATTGCGTGGGCGATAGCTGCCCTGGGTGATTTCGGTATTGTCGACCGCGTCATCTGGCGTCGCCCCGGCCTTGAGCGCAGCGAGATAGACGAAGGTCTTGAAGGTCGAGCCCGGCTGCCGCTGCGCCTGTGTGGCGCGGTTAAACGGGCTCGCAGCATAGTCCTTGCCGCCGACCATAGCGACCACTTCGCCATTGGGCCGCATCGCCACCAATGCCGCCTGCGCTCCGCCGAGGTTGGCGCGGCGGATAATCCCGCTGGCGATGCCTTGCAGCCGCGCGTCGAGCGTGGTGGTGATGGTCTGCGCTTCGTAACCGGTTTCGGTGTTGCGGCGCAGGATTGGCAGCGCCCAGTCGGCGAAATAGGTCCCTGTTGGCAGGTCGTTCCTGGTCCGTACATCAAGGCTGGGCGAAGGCAGGTCGGCTTCACTTTCCGTCAGGTAGCCTGCCGCCACCATCGATCCAAGCACCAGTCGCATCCGCTTTTCGGCGCGTTCATAATGCTTTGTCGGCCGGAGTGCAGATGGTGCCTGAACCAGGCCAGCGAGCATCGCCGCTTGCTCGACCTTCAGATTTTCCGGCTGGCGGTAGAAATAGTGCAGGCTGGCGGCGCGGAGGCCGTAGACGTTGTCACCGAAATAGGCGTTGGAGAGATAGCGCTCGAGGATCTCGTCCTTGGTCAGCCAGGTCTCCAGCCAGAACGCAATCAACGCTTCGCGCGCCTTGCGCGTCAGCGTGCGTTCGGAGCTGAGGAAAGTGAACTTCGCCAGCTGCTGGGTGATGGTGCTACCGCCGCCATGGCCGGTCCACACCGCCCGCGCAATCCCGCGCGGATCGATCCCCCAGTGGGAGTAGAAACGGCGATCTTCGATGGCGAGGAACGCCTCGGCCACATGCGGGGGCAGCTTCTCGATCTCGACCGGCGCATCCGTAATCGCCCCGTTGCGGGCAATCGGCGTGCCATCGGCGGCGAGAATAGTCATCTGCGGCGGGACGACCGGCTCGAGCGATTTCGACAGTGGAGTCGTCAGTGCCAGCCAGGCCACCAGCATAATGAACAGCAGCAGCATGGCCGCGATGATCCGCGCTGCCCACCAGCGTTTGCGCCGCCCCTGCCAGTAGCGGCGCTGCCACCACTTCTCCCGCTTGCGCTGTTCGAATTCGACCGCGCCATCGACACGGGCCAGGCGATCGTCCCACTGGTCGTAATCCGGCTGCGGCGTGCCCGAGCGGTAGTAGGGCGTGGACGCATCTTCCTCACCCGATTGCGCGAAGAATCCGGCGTAGGCACCTTCGGGCTTGCCCGAATTGCGACGCCAAAGTGTCAACTTGCGGAACCAGGGGGAGTTCATCTGACTGTGTTAGCAGGCTAACACGGCAATGGCGAGGTCAAACCTCAATAGCCGAACGAGACCTTGGTTGTCCGCGGGATGACTGCATATTCACCCTCGCGGGCCTGACCCGACCAGCTCAGCTTGGCGTTATTTCCCTTCTTGTCCGCTTCAAGCAGGCGCACGCCGATCCCGAACGCATTGAGCGTGGCTGGCAGGCCGTCCTTGTGCTGGAAGGTCGGCATTTGCCGGGTGTAGAACCGCCCGCTGACCATGGTGTCGAATTGCCGGGCAGCACCCAGCTGGATGATATTGAGCGCCAGGCTGCTGCGCTTGTTGCCGACCGACACGAGTGTCAGAGTGACCTTGTCTTCGTCGCCGGGAATGACTTCGGCTGTCGTCAGCTTGAAACCTACCGGCTCGATGGGTTCGGCAGGGATCTCCTCCTTGCCTTCGCCCAGGACCAGAGCCCGGTCCACCTTGCCATCGTTGTCGGTATCCTCGACGCAGCGCTGGGCATCGCTCAGGCTATCGCGGAGGTCGTCGACCAGCTTGGCGATGAAACCGATCCCTTCGCGTTTGAACACCACCTTGCTGCGCGTGCACAGGAGAATCCGGCCGGCTGCTCCGCTACCCGGCACGGGAACCATCACTTGCGGCAGGACCTCGCCTGCCTTGAGCACGACCTCTTCCCCGGCAGCAATGACAGTTACGTCCTGCTCCAGCTTGCCGGCGAATGCCCAGCGCAGCGGCACGTCCACGATGATTTCACCTTCGGTCACCAGCCGTTCGCCTGCCTCGACATCGGCAGGCATGAAAATGACCGGTGATTCGATCCACTTCGGCGTGTCTTCAGCAGAAGCAGGAACCGTCGGTGCCGCGAGCACCGCCAGCGACAGCAAGATTTTACGCATGTGACCCATTTCCAAGCATGTACAATCCGGCAGGCTGGATAATCCAGCCGGACAAGAACTCCAACCGTTTTGGTCTTATCAGCCTGGCTTAACCACACTCTCGGGCAAGTCTTCGCCAAATACTCGCTGATAGTATTCTGCCACCAGCATGCGCTCGGCCTCATCGCATTTGTTGAGGAAGCTGAGACGGAAAGCAAGACCGACGTTGTTGAAGATCGCTGCGTTCTGGGCCCAGGTGATCACGGTGCGTGGGCTCATGACGGTCGATATGTCGCCATTGATGAATCCCTGTCGCGTCAGGTCGGCGACCTTGATCATGTCTGCGATGACCTTTGGATCGGTGTCGGGGTTCTTCGCGCTGACGATTTCCTGTTCAGTCTCCGCCGGCAGGTAGTTGAGGCCAACCACGATGTTCCAGCGGTCCATCTGGCCCTGGTTGATCTGCTGCGTGCCGTGATAGAGGCCCGAGGTGTCGCCCAGGCCCACGGTGTTGGCCGTGGCAAAAAGGCGGAAGTTCGGATCCGGGCGGATCACGCGGTTCTGGTCGAGCAAGGTCAGCTTGCCTTCGGTTTCCAGCACGCGCTGGATTACGAACATCACATCCGGCCGGCCAGCGTCATATTCGTCGAACACCAGTGCAACCGGGTGCTGCAGCGCCCACGGCAGCAGGCCTTCGCGGAATTCCGTCACCTGCAACCCGTCGCGCAGCACGATCGCATCTCGCCCGACAAGGTCGATACGGCTGATATGCGCGTCGAGGTTGATGCGGATACACGGCCATTTGAGGCGGGCGGCGACCTGCTCGATATGGGTCGACTTGCCCGTGCCGTGATAGCCCTGCACCATCACCCGGCGGTTGTGGGCAAAGCCGGCCAGGATCGCCAGCGTCGTGTCCGGATCGAAAACGTAATTCTCGTCGAGATCGGGTACGCGCTCGTCGGCCTGCGAGAAGGCGGGAACTTCCCAATCGACGTCGATGCCGAAAGTCTCGCGCACGTTGACGGTGGTGTCAGGTGCAGAGAGCGTGGTCTTGGCGTTGGGTTCGAAGGTCTTGTCGGTCATGTCATTCATCTCGCGGGCGGGACTAGACGCGCATGCGCATGCGCGCAAGCGAGGACACGCCAACATTTTCATTAGCGGCGGTGACACTATATTGGGCAGGGATGAGCCGCCCATCGCCTTCGGAATTCCTGCGCCAGCAGCTGGTTGGGCGCGTGCGCGCGATGTTCAACGATGTCGAGGCCGGACAGCAACCTGTGCCGATCAGCGACGAGGCGCTGTTCGGGAAGAATTCGCCGATCCGCATGGTGCATGCCGATGTGGTTGGCATGATGGTCGGCGGGATCCGCAGCCTGCTGTTGCAGATGCTCCATCCCGAAGCGCTGCAGGGCGTGCTCGACCACTCCAACTTCCGCGAAGACATGCACGGCAGGCTGCGCAGGACCGCCCGCTTCATCGCCGTCACGACCTTCGGCCACCGCGATGAAGCGATGCAGGCGATCGAGCGGGTCAACCGCATCCATGCCAAGGTTAGCGGAACCCTGCCCGATGGCACGCCCTACCGCGCTACCGACCCGCGAACGCTGGCCTGGGTCCATGTCGCCGAGGCGCAGAGCTTCCTCGCCGCCTACCTGCGCCATGTGCGGCCCGATATGCCGGGCAGCGAGCAGGACGAGTATTATCGCCAGTTCGCAGTGATCGCCCGCGCGCTCGGGGCCGATCCGGTCCCGCTCGATCGCAATGAGGCCGAGGCGATCTTCCGCGAATTGCGCCATGACTTGCAGGCGCGCCCGGAAGCGCGCGAGATCGCCAGGCTGGTGCTGGACCAGAAGCCCAAGGGCGCCCCGCCAGCCGTGCAGGCGGTGATGGGTTCCGAAGCGGTCGCCCTGCTCCCGTCCTTCGCCCGCTCGATGCTCGACCTCGAACGTCCCGGCCTCGCCGCGCTCCCCGCTCGCGCGGCGACCTGGGGCATGGGCAAGACGCTGCGCTGGGCCTTCCGGCAATAGACCTTCCTCTCGTCACATTCCCGGCGCATGGTGACGCAAGGACAGGAGGAGAGGCCCGATGTATGTTCAGGGATTCGTGATTCCGGTGCCTCAAGGCAACCGCGAGGCCTACCGCGAGGTGGCGGAGAAATTCTGGCCAATCGCCCGCGACTATGGCGCGCTGGCGCAGATCGAGTGCTGGGAAGTCGACGTAAAGGACGGCGAAACCACCGATTTCCGCATGGCGGTCAAGGCCAAGGCGGGCGAGAAGATCGTCTTCAGCTGGATCACCTGGCCCGACAAGGCTACCGCCGATACTGCCCATGACAAGATGATGGCCGATCCGCGCATGGAGGATCAGTTCGGCGCGCCCGACGGCAGTGACATGCCCTTCGACGGCAAGCGGATGATCTTCGGCGGATTCGAGACACTTTTTAGCGGAGAGGCATGACCATGGCAGCTTTCACATTCTACACCGTCGCCATGAGCCGCGGCATGATCGCGCGCTGGGCGCTGCACGAGGCAGGCGCGGATTACGAGCACGAGATGATGACGTGGGAGACGCGTCCCGATAGCTATCGCGCGCTCAACCCCATGAACAAGGTACCGACGCTGGTTCATCACCACAACGGGCATGACCATGTGATCACCGAATGCGCGGCGATCTGCCACTATCTTGCCGAAACGCATCCCGGACCGGAACTGCTGCCTACGGTCGAAGAGAAAGCCGACTACTTCCGTTGGATGTTCTTCGCGGCGGGGCCGCTTGAACAAGCCATTGTGACGAAGACAATGGGCTGGGAAGTACCGGAAGAGCGGCGGGCAACGGCAGGTTTTGGCTCGTTCGATCTCACTGTCGATACGCTGGATGGATGGCTCAGGGATCGCCAGTTCGTTTGCGGTGACCGCTTCACCATGGCCGATGTTTATGTTGGCAGCCATGTCGACTGGGGCCTGCAATTCGGCACCTTGCCTCAGCGCGATGCGTTCACCGGCTATCGCGACCGGATCAACGCCCGCGACGCCAAGCAGGCCGCCAATGCCATCGACATGTCGCTGATGGAGCCGCCTGCCTGAGGCTAGGCGATCGCAGCACTCTTTCTGAGCAGCTGGTACGCCTCTACCACCCGCCCCAGTCGCGCCTCATATTTGCGGTCGCCACCGTTGCGATCCGGGTGGTAGCGGCGGACGAGCTCTGAGTAGCGACGGCGAAGCCTGCGCCGGTCGGTTTGCAAGCCGAGGCCCATCACTTCCAGTGCCTGTGCTTCCTCTTTCGAGAATCTGCCATCCATCGCCATCTCGGCCTCGCGCTGGGCACGGCTCTTGATGCCGGCCGCGCGCGCACCGATCGCATCGAGCGGATCGTCGAAATCGGCCCAGCGCGGCATGCCGTCGACCCCTGCAGTCGGGCGAAAGGCGCGGGTTTCGGTCTGCCAGCCGCTGGCGGGCGATTGCGCGGCGAGGATTTCCTCAGCGCTCATGCCTTCGAACCAGTCGTAGCCGGCGTTGAATTCGCGGACATGGTCCAAGCAGAACCAGCGCCACTGGCCGGGCCCGTCGAAGCTGTTGCCATAGCCACCCGGAGCGCGAAATTCCCCGGCTTCGCGGCAGGTGGGGTGTTCGCAGACTCGCCCTTGGGCTTCGTATCGTCCATGGAACCGGTCACCGCGCATAGCGCTTAATGATGGTGACGCACCGCCAGAATTGGAAGGGTAAAATCCGTGGGAGCAATCCAGACCGAGATCGAAACGCTGCTGGCCGAGGCCTTTGCGCCTTCGCGGCTCGACGTGATAAACGACAGCGCCAAGCACCACGGCCACGCGGGTGACGACGGCTCGGGCGAATCGCACTTCACCGTGGTGATCGAGAGCGCGGCCTTCACGGGCGTCTCGCGGCTGCAAAGGCAGCGCAAGGTGATCGCGGCGCTGGGCGATATCGTCGGCGAGAGAGTGCATGCCGTTGCGATCAAGGCGAGCGCACCGGGGGAATGAGCGCGCGAATGAGCGAGACCGGCACCTCTCGGCGGATCAGGCGCGCGGCCCGGGTGATCGTGCTCGATCCCGAAGATCGCGTGCTCCTGTTCCGTTTCGTGCTTGACGATCGTCCGCCTTTTTGGGTCACTACCGGCGGCGAATGCGATCCGGGCGAAAGCTTCGAGGAGGCAGCCCGCCGCGAACTGCGCGAGGAAACCGGCTTCGAAGCTGATCCCGGCCCGCAGATCGCCCAGCAGACGCCCGAATTCATCACTGTCGAAGGCGAGCCGGTGCGGGCCGACGAGCGCTTTTTCCGTGTGCGCGTGTCGGAAACCCGGATCGACACCTCCGGACACACCGCTCTTGAGCAAAGGGTCATGCAGGAGCATCGCTGGTTCACCCCCGAGGAACTCGCCAGCTGGCACGAATATATCTACCCCCGCGACCTTGCCGAGTTGATCGAAAGGGACCCCCAGCCGTGATCGAACAGACCATCACCCCCGTCACCCATGACCTTGGCCAGTTCCAGGTCCGCCGCGCGCTGCCAAGCAAGGGGCGCACCATGGTCGGGCCTTTCATCTTCGTCGATGAGTTTGGGCCGGCGCAGCTCGATATCGGCAAGGCGATGGACGTGCGGCCGCACCCGCATATCAATCTTGCGACCGTCACCTGGCTGTTCGAAGGGGCGATCGATCACCGCGACAGCATCGGCAGTTTTTCGACCATTCGCCCAGGGCAGGTGAACCTGATGACCGCGGGCAAGGGCATCGTCCATTCCGAGCGCAGCCCGCAAAGCGAGCGCGATGCGGGACCGCGGATGTACGGGATGCAGACCTGGCTCGCCCTGCCAGATGGTCGCGAGGAGATCGATCCGGCCTTCGAAGCGGTGACGGACCTGCCCGTGATCGAGGACCAGTGCGCCAAGGCCTATGTCATCATGGGCGAGCTATGGGGCCAGCGCGCGGCGACCACGACCTATGCCGACACCATCTATGCCGAGATCGTGCTCGCACCGACTGGAGCGCTGCCGATCGAAGTCAGCGCCGACGAACGCGCGGTGATGGTGGTCGGCGGCAAAGCCAGTGTCGACGGGCAGGCACTTGGGCTGTACGAGCTGACCGTTTTGGAGCCGGGGCGCAATATGACGCTCAGCTCCGGGCGCGGCGGGCGGGTGATGCTCCTGGGCGGCGAGGCCTTTGCCACCAAGCGCCATGTGTGGTGGAATTTCGTCAGTTCGAGCAAGGACCGCATCGAGCAGGCCAAGGACGACTGGAACAAGGGCCGCTTCCCGGCGGTGCCCGGCGATGAGGAGGAATATATCCCCATCCCCGGCCAGCCGCTGACGCGGAGCGAAGACTAGAATTCACGAACACGAGGAGAGGACATGAGCTACCAAGGACAATGCTGGTGGATCACCGGCGCATCGAGCGGCATCGGGGCGGCGCTGGCGAAGGAACTGGGCGCGCGCGGATCGCGGGTGATCCTGTCGGGCCGCGATGAAGCGCGGCTGGCGGAAGTCGCGGAAGGTATCGCGACCGACGCGTTGATCCTGCCGTTCGACGTGCGCGACGAGGATGCCATGCATGCCGCGACCGCCAGGGCCATCGAATGGTCGGGCGGCGTGGACGGCTTCGTCGCCAACGCAGGCGTTTCACAGCGCAGCCGCGCAACGAAGACCGCGATGCAGGTCTATCGCGACATTATCGCAATCGACCTTGTCGCCCAGATCGCCGCCACGCAGGCGCTGTTGCCGCATATGGCCGGGCGTGGATCGGGACACCTGGCCTTCATCAGCTCCATCGCCGGAAAGGTCGGGGTGCCGATGCGCACCGCCTATTCTGCTGCCAAGTTCGGCCTCGCGGGCTATGCCGATGCGCTGCGGGCAGAGCTCTCCATCGACGGGGTGCAGGTCCATGCGATCTATCCCGGCTCGATCGCGACCAATGTCAGCCGCA
This sequence comes from Parerythrobacter aestuarii, assembly GCF_030140925.1. NCBI lineage: Bacteria > Pseudomonadati > Pseudomonadota > Alphaproteobacteria > Sphingomonadales > Erythrobacteraceae > Parerythrobacter > Parerythrobacter aestuarii. The sequence goes on along the minus strand of NZ_JARBWD010000001.1, from coordinate 1,213,872 downwards.
ATGCGCTCAATGCCGATGGCAGCAAGCGCGGCCGCAGCGACAGCGTGATCGACAACGGTATTGCGCCCGATGATGCGGCCAAGACCATGCTCGACGCGATGGCGGCGGGCGAGCGCGAGATCATCGTGGCCGAAGGCGCCGAGCAGGCGATGGGCGAGATGCGTCGCACGCCCGAAGCGCTGCTCGACCAGGTCGCGGCGATGGTCGCCAGCGGATACATGGACAAGATGGAAGCCGAGGGGTGAAACGGGTCAAGCTCGCCAACGGGATCGAGCTGGATGTGGTGGACACCGGTCCGCTCGGGGGCCCGCGCGATGCGCCGGTCCTGATCTTCCTCCACGGCTTTCCCGAAAGCCACCGCACATGGCGGCACCAGGTCGCATATTTCCGTGACCGCTATCGCTGCATCGCACCCGACCAGCGCGGCTATCGTGGTTCGTCCAAGCCCGAGGGGGCAGAGAACTACAAGCCTTCGGAGCTGGTCGGCGATGTCTTCCTGCTGGCCGACGCACTGGGGATCGAACGCTTCACCATCGTCGGGCACGACTGGGGCGGCGCGCTGGCATGGGCGGTCGCGATGCGCGGGCAAAGTGAACGCGTCGAGCGCGCGATCCTGTGCAATGCGGCGCATCCGGTGATCTATGCGAAGTTGCTCTACACCGATCCGGTCCAGCGCGCGGCCGGGCAATATATGCGCGTCTATCGTGACACTTCGCGCGACGACGAAATCCGCGAGAAAGGCCTGATCGCGCTGATCGGCGGGACCGGCAATGCCACCGGCGCACTGCCCGAGGATGATCCCGAAGAGCACGCCGCTGTCCTCGCCGACTGGTCCGACGGAGCGGCCGCCATCGCCATGCTCAATTGGTACCGCGCCACGCCGATGGCGGTCCCGCCTGCCGATGCCCCGCTGGAAATCCCGCCCGACGCGAAGCTGCCGCGCGTGCCGGTGCTGACCATCCCCACGCTGGTGGTGTGGGCGCTCGACGACCACGCGCTGACCCCCGGCAATATTGAGGGGCTCGACGAATGGGTCGAGAAATTGACGCTGGTGACCATCCCCGACTGCGGGCATTTCCTGACATGGCAGGCACCCGCGCAGGTCAATGCGGCGATGGAAGGGTTCCTCGCCAACTCAACCAATCCCCGTTCGCCCTGAGCCTGTCGAAGGGCAGCCACCATGAGTGCGCCAGTGCCGAGGCCGGACATCGACAAGCTCAGCCCGAACGGATGCCGGATCAGGAATTCTCGCCGGGCTAGTCGTAGAGCCACTCCACCCATGCGCCGTGCGGATGAGCGCAGGCGAGCAGCGCAGGCTCCTCCCCGCCAGGCCAATAGGTGACATGCAGCTCGTGGCGGAAGGTCTTGCGGTTGGTTTCGAGGCTGACCCATGCCAGCGGCTCGTCCTCGGTTGCAGATTCCGCCGCTGCACGCATCGCGTCGCGGATCGCCTGCTGCTGGTCGTCAGGGATATATTGCCAGACGATGGAATGGAACAGGACGCGGGTGACGCCTTCGTCCTGCGGACGCGCCAGCGCTTCAGCGACGAAACCCGCGGCATCCATCTTGACGACATCGGGCGGGGTCTCGCTCGCCAGTTCTACCGCTGCATCGATCCGCCCCATTCGGGCGATCGCCTCGGGCCAGACGTAACTCTTGAGCCGGACGGCCGCCTCCGGATCGCTGAGATCGACCGGGGCGATATCGCAGCCTCGGATGGCGACAATCTGCGGTGACGTGGCCGGCGGAGCATTGCCTTTCCATTCCGGCACGATCCACATCGGGCTGGTCTCAGGCCCGACCTTCACACCGCCTAGGTCGAAGAAATAGCGCTCCATCATGGTGTTGATACCGGCACTTGATCCCAGTTCGAGCATCTCGAACCTCGAAGGCACTCGCTCGGCCAACCACAGCAACCCGGCCATCAGGCTGGCCGAACGTCCCGCTTCATTGGTCTGCGGAGGCCCGTCGAGCCACGGCAGCAGCAACGCATCGTAGGTTTCAACGAGTTCCCGCACCAGCGCATCGACCGCCGCCTGGTCGGTGGTCAGCGCTGCATACACCGCACCCAGCCGAGTATCTTCACCCGTCAGTACCAGATTGTGCAGCCCGCCATTGATGCGCAGCGGCATGGCGTCCTTCAGGGTCAGCCCCTGCCAGCCGAAGATCCGCCGCGCGGTTGCGGCCTGGCTGTCTTCCAGCGCGAGCAGCCCGCGAATGACCCGCGCCGTGCCGGGCGCGCCGCCCTCTTCAGCGTGGCGCGCCTGCCATTCGATAGCCTCCGGAACCGACTTGATGTCCATGACCGCGCCCGATTCCGCCATCGTTCCTGCCCCTTTCCAATTGCCCTTTGGCCGCTTGCTGCCTATCTGGCGCGCCATGCCGCAAAGCTCGCTCACTTTCGCCGTGCCCAAAGGCCGTATCCTGGAAGAAGCCCTTCCGGTGATGGCGCGTGCCGGCGTCGTGCCCGAGGACGGGTTCCACGACAAGGCCAATCGCGCGCTCAGCTTTGCCACCACGCGGGAAGACATGCGCCTGATCCGGGTGCGAGCCTTCGATGTTGCCACCTTCGTCGCCCATGGTGCAGCGCAGCTGGGCATTGTCGGCTCCGACGTGATCGAGGAATTCGACTATTCGGATCTCTACGCGCCGGTCGATCTCGATATCGGGCACTGCCACCTCGCTGTCGCCGAACCGGCCGATGGCGCGGGCGAGGTCCGCAGCGCGAGCCACCTGCGCGTCGCGACCAAATATCCCAACCTGACCCGCCGCCATTTCGAAGCCATGGGCATCCAGGCCGAATGCGTGAAGCTCAACGGGGCGATGGAGCTTGCGCCGTCGCTGGGCCTCGCGGGCCGGATCGTGGACCTAGTCTCGACCGGGCAGACGCTCAAGGACAACGGCCTGGTCGAAACTTCGCGCATCCTCGACATTTCCGCGCGGCTGATCGTCAATCGCGCGGCACTGAAGACCGATCCGCGCGTTGCGGCTCTCGTGGAAGCATTTCGCGAAGACGCCGAATCGCGCTCAAGCAGCGCAAGCGGTAGCGCCGAGAAGAGCGCGGCCTGATGCAGCGCCTTTCCACCACTGACACCGATTTCGAAGAGCGCTTCACGCGCCTGGTCGAGGCTCGCCGCGAAAGCGCGCAGGATGTCGGTCGTGATGTGTACGACATCCTCGCCCGGGTGAAGGCGCAGGGCGATGCCGCGCTGGTCGACTACACCATGCGCTTCGACAAGCATGCGCTGGGCGAGGACGAGAGTGGGTGGCGTATCGCGCCGGAGACCTGCAAGGCAGCCTATGACGCGCTCGACGCCGAGCTGCGCGATGCGCTCGAACTCGCGGCTGCCCGCATCGGGGCCTATCACGAAGCGCAGTTGCCGCAGGATCGCGACTATACCGACGAAGCTGGCATAAGGCTGGGGGCCAAGTGGCTTCCGGTCGATGCCGCCGGGCTCTATGTTCCGGGTGGTCGCGCAGCCTATCCCTCCTCGCTGCTGATGAACGCGATTCCCGCCAAGGTCGCCGGCGTCGAGCGGCTGGCGATCGTTACCCCGACCCCGAATGGCGAGACCAACCCGCTGGTTCTGGCAGCCGCGCACATCGCCGGTGTGGACGAGATCTGGCGCGTCGGGGGCGCGCAGGCCATCGCCGCGCTCGCCTATGGCACCGGGCGGATCGAGCGGGTGGACGTGATCACCGGCCCCGGCAATGCCTGGGTCGCAGAGGCCAAGCGCCAGCTCTATGGCGTTGTCGGGATCGACATGGTTGCCGGGCCGAGCGAAATCCTCGTCATCGCCGATGGCAAGAACGATCCCGACTGGATTGCCGCCGACTTGCTGAGCCAGGCCGAGCATGACCCGACCAGCCAGTCGATCCTGATCACTGACGATGCTGCCTTTGCCGAGCAGGTCGAAGACCGGATCGATGTCCAGTGTTCGATGCTGGCAACGCAGAAAACCGCTCGCGCCAGTTGGGACGCGCATGGCGCCATGATCGTGGTCGAGAGCCTCGAACAGGCCATCCCGCTCGCCAATCGCCTTGCCGCCGAGCATGTTGAGCTGGCGGTGGACGATCCCGAAACGCTGATGGCCGGCTTACGTCATGCCGGCAGCGTGTTCCTAGGGCGGATGGTGCCCGAAGCCGTCGGTGACTACGTTGCCGGGCCCAACCACGTGCTCCCGACCGGTCGCCGCGCGCGCTTTGCCAGCGGGCTCTCGGTGCTCGACTTCATGAAGCGCACCAGCTTCATCTCCCTCGACAAGGCAGGGCTCGATGCAATCGGGCCTGCCGCGGTGAAGCTGGCGCATGCCGAAGGGCTCCCGGCCCACGCTGCCTCGATAGAATTGCGACTCAAGTAATGAATCAACGCTCCCAATCCCGCTCTGCCGCTCGCCTCGCCGCGGTGCAGGCGCTGTACCAGAAGCATATGGAAGGCACGCCGCTCGCCCGTCTCCTCAACGAGTTCCACCAGCACCGGCTGGGTCGCGAGATCGAGGAAGGCGAGCACTATGCCGAAGCCGAAGTCGACTTCTTCGACGACGTGGTAACTGGCGTAGATGCGCGAACCGATGAAATCGACGCGCTGATCACCGCCAAGCTGGCGGAAGGCTGGACAATCGCCCGGCTCGACAAGACCATGGTGCAGGTGCTGCGCGCCGGCACCTACGAACTGCTGGCCCGCGCCGATGTGCCGGTCGGCACTGCGATCAGCGAATATGTCGATGTCGCCAAGGCCTTCTTCGACGACCGCGAAGCCAAGTTCGTCAACGGCGTGCTGGATGCGATCGCCAAAGAGGTAAGGTGAGCGGCGAGCTCGACCTTATCGCACAGCTCCGCGCACTGGCGACGGACCCGGCAGCGCGTGGCCTCAATGACGATGCGGCGGTGCTCACTATCGGCGGGCAAGAGCTGGTCGTCACGCACGACATGATGGTCGAAGGGATGCACTGGCTGAAAGGCCAGGACATGGCCGACGTGGCGTGGAAGCTGGTGGCGGTGAACCTGTCCGACCTTGCCGCGAAGGGCGCGTTGCCGATCGGGGTGATCCTGGGCCAGATGATGGGCAGCGACAGCGACCGCTTCCTCGCCGGCCTCAAGGAAGCACTCGATGCCTTCGACGTCCCGCTCCTCGGCGGCGATACCGTCGGCGAAAGCGGTGGCCCGCGCGCGCTCGGCCTGACCGCGCTTGGCAAGGCGACATTCTCGCCAGTGCCGGGGCGCGACGGAGCGCGGCCTGGAGACCTGCTCTACATCACCGGCCCGGTCGGCGGGGCGATGATGGGGTTCGAAGCGTTGCAGACCGGCTCGGAAGCCGACAGCCTCGCCTTCCGCCGCCCGCAGCCGCTACTCGCCGCAGGAGCCGCGCTCGCCCCCCATGTCAGCGCGATGATGGACGTGTCGGACGGCGTCCTGCTCGACGCCTGGCGCCTCGCCACCGCCAGCGGCGTGACCCTTGCGATGGCGAGCGAAGACATCCCCCTCGCCGCCCCCGAAGACCGCCGCGCCGAAGCCCTGCGCTGGGGCGACGACTACCAGCTCCTCTTCACCGCCCCGCCCTCCGCCGAGTTGCCGGTCAAGGCTACCCCCATAGGTACGGTCGAGGAAGGCGAACCGCCGCTGTTGCTGGACGGGCTGGCGATCTGGGATACCGAAGGACTCGGCTACCGGCACTAAAGCGCCGAACAGTCGACCCCGCGCTTCTCCAAAATCGGCTTGAGCGCGAAATAGGCCTGCCGCGTCCGGTGGTTCGGTATGCCCGGATAGAGGTGGTGGATCAGGTGGGTTTCCATGCACATCGACCAGAAGTGGCCGACCTTGCTCTTGAAGATATAGGCCTGGTCATAGCGGCCCGTATGCCCTTCGCGCGGGTGGTGCGGGGCCCAGCTGAGGAAGAAGCGGATCCAGCTCAGCCCGAGTTGGCGCGGCAGCCACCAGCACACTGCGGCAGCGATGGCATAGCCGCTCCATGCCATGGTGAAGAGTGTCGCAAGGTAGAACATCTGCAGTAAAAGCGTCTGCTTCAAAGCGAGCCGGGACTCCTCGGTATCAAGCTCCTCGCACACAGTCTTGTAGCGGTTAATCGTCCCGTCGACGCGTGGCTGGCGGTTCCACCAGGTCTTGTACCACGCGGCCAACATGTTCGGCGCTTCATCGGTGTAGTCGGGATCCTTGAGCGGGTCGTTGCAATGCTTGTGATGCTCGAGGTGGGTGATCCGGCCCATGCTGAAGGGAACCGCGATTGGCAGCAGCGAGACTTCACCGACCCACTTGTTCATCCAGAAATTCTTGTCCCCCCGCTGGGCGATATTGCCGTGCATTGCCTCGTGGCAGGTGACGTAGCCGGCGGTGGTGAGGAACGTCGAAACCGCCAGCGTGATCAGCGGATGGACTACGCCGAACATGGTCAGCGGAAACAGGGCCACCCATAATGCGAACCCACCAAACGCCGCCGCGACATAGCCCCACATCGGCCCCCCGTGGAAGCGAGCGGCGATCTCGCGCTCTTCCTTGAGCAATTCGACCCGGGCGTATCTGTCGAGTCCCGCGTCCTCACCAAGAGGGATCGCACGATCTTCCGCTTCGGTCGCGACATCTGCCGGTCCGAGATCGAAATCGAACTGTGTTTCAGTGACGTCGGCACGATCGTTCATATCCAGCGACCCCGGATGGTAGCGTAAAGCCCCCATGCTCCGCCGATCAGCAGCCCGAACACGATTCGCTCCAGTCCAAACGGGGCCTGCCAGCCCCAAACTGCCATCAACTGCGCGATCAAGGGCGCAATAAATCCGATGCCGAACAGGAAGGGCATCACCAGGAACAGCTTCTTTATCGCGACCTGCATGGGTCTTAACTTACTTGTAACCATGGAATCCGGCAAGAGTCTGCGGTTTTCAGCAAGTCACCGCCCCATTTCGGCACGCTGCCGAACCCCCGGTGGAAGAACGGCGGAAGGGCTTGCCTAACGCCGCCTCGCCCTCTAGCGGTGCGTGCCACATGGGCCCCGTGCGCGCGGGGCCCTTGGCTTAAAACGCAAGAATGAAACAATTTAGGGGGAACTCATCGTGGATCTTGTAGTGATCGCGATCGGTCTGGGACTGCTTGCCGTCGTGTACGGCTTCGTCACCAGCCGCCAGGTGCTCGGCGCAGATGCCGGCAACGCAAAGATGCAGGAAATCGCCGGCGCCATCCAAGAGGGTGCGCAGGCCTATCTCAACCGCCAATACACCACCATCGGCATGGTAGGCGTTGTCGTCGCCATCCTCGTGGGCGTGTTCCTTGGCCCGGTATCGGCTGTCGGCTTCGTCATCGGTGCCGTGCTTTCGGGCGTGGCAGGCTACATCGGGATGAATATCTCGGTTCGCTCCAACGTCCGCACTGCAGCTGCTGCCGAGAAGGGCCTGCAGAACGGCCTCACGCTGGCGTTCCGCGCCGGTGCCATCACCGGCATGCTGGTGGCCGGACTAGCCCTGCTCGCCATCTCGGTGTTCTACTGGTACCTTACCGGTCCCGGCGGATACGGCCTAGGCGGTGAGGACCGGACCGTGGTCGACGGCCTCGTGGCCCTCGCTTTCGGCGCTTCGCTGATCTCGATCTTTGCTCGTCTCGGCGGCGGTATCTTCACCAAGGCTGCCGACGTCGGTGCCGACCTCGTCGGCAAGGTCGAAGCCGGTATCCCGGAAGATGATCCCCGCAACCCGGCCGTGATCGCCGACAACGTTGGCGACAACGTCGGCGACTGCGCCGGTATGGCTGCCGACCTGTTCGAAACCTATGTCGTGACCGTCGGTGCCACCATGGTGCTGACCGCACTGCTGATGTCGAACTCGCCGCAGCTCGAAGGCCTCATGGCCCTGCCGCTGCTGATCGGCGGTGTTTGCATCGTGACTTCGATCATCGGCACGTACTTCGTCCGCCTCGGCGGCGGCACGAATGTGATGGGTGCCATGTACAAGGGCTTCCTCGTCAGCGCCGTGCTGGCGATCCCGGCCATCTGGTTTGCCACCGACGTGGCGCTGGGCGGCATGGCGACCACGATGACCGTGGGCGACAGCAGCTTCAACGGCCGCGAGCTGTTCTACTGCTCGCTGCTCGGCCTCGTCATCACCGGCCTGATCATCTGGATCACCGAGTACTACACCGGCACAGGTTACCGTCCGGTCCGCTCGATCGCCAAGGCTTCGGAAACGGGTCACGGCACCAATGTGATCCAGGGTCTTGCCATCAGCCTTGAATCGACCGCGCTGCCGACCATCGTCATCGTCGCGGGCATCATCATCGCTTATCAGCTCGCTGGCCTGATCGGTATCGCCTACGCCGCGACCGCGATGCTGGCGCTGGCAGGCATGGTCGTTGCGCTCGACGCCTATGGCCCAGTGACCGATAACGCCGGCGGCATCGCCGAAATGGCCGGTCTCGATGACAGTGTGCGTGAGAAGACCGACCTGCTCGACGCGGTTGGCAACACCACCAAGGCCGTGACCAAGGGCTATGCTATCGGTTCGGCCGGCCTCGCCGCGCTGGTTCTGTTCGCAGCCTACACGACGGACCTTCGGGTGTTCTTCCCGACGCTGCTCGACGGCGACCTCACCAATGGTGAAGTCTCGTTCAGCCTCGAGAACCCGTATGTCATCGTCGGCCTGCTGCTCGGCGCGCTGCTGCCGTACCTGTTCGGTGCGATGGGCATGACTGCGGTTGGTCGTGCTGCCGGGGACGTCGTCAAGGACGTGCGCGAGCAGTTCGCCAACGACAAGGGCATCATGGCAGGCACCAGCAAGCCCAACTATGCCCGCACGGTGGACCTCGTGACCAAGGCCGCGATCAAGGAGATGATCGTTCCTTCGTTGCTGCCGGTTCTCGCGCCCGTCGCGGTGTACTTCGTGATCAGCTGGGTCGCCGGTGAAGCCAACGGCTTTGCTGCGCTCGGCGCACTGCTGCTCGGCGTCATCGTCGGCGGCCTGTTCGTGGCCCTTTCCATGACCGCCGGTGGCGGCGCATGGGACAACGCCAAGAAGTACATCGAAGACGGCAACCACGGCGGCAAGGGTTCGGATGCCCACCACGCTGCCGTGACCGGCGATACCGTTGGCGATCCTTACAAGGATACCGCAGGTCCGGCCGTGAACCCGATGATCAAGATCACCAACATCGTGGCGCTGCTGATGCTCGCTGCGCTGGCGGGTGGTCATTGATGTCCTGATCGGGAAATACCGACACCAAGAGGGGGCGCGGGAACTTCTGGTTCTCGCGCCCTTTTGATTGCGGTCATTCCACGAACTGCGCGTTAACGCCGTTTAAGCTCTTGCGTCGTACCCTTGCCGCAAGCGGCAGGTGAGCCGCGCCAGCCGAGGGTTAACGCATGACACGCCACGAGGACGGATTGCTGGCGCAGGCAGGACAGGAAGGTCCGCGCCTGATGGTGCAGCCCTGGCGCGCAGCGCATGTGCTCGACAACCGGTGGGACTGGCTCGAACTGGCCGACCGGGCTACTTCTCCCAACCCATTCTTTGAACGCTGGGCGATGCTCCCCGCCCTAGAGAATTTCGCCTCCGATCACCCGGTTCGCCTACTGACGCTTTACGACGGAGATACGCTGGTCGGCCTGATGCCCCTCGCGCTCAGTCGCGACTACTACGGTAAGGTCATCCCGCATGTGTCATGCTGGCTGCACCAGAACGCTTTCTGCGGTGTACCGCTGGTCGCCAGCGGTTACGAGATCGCCTTCTGGTCCGCGGTACTTGACTGGGCCGATGCGGAGGGCAAGGGCGCGCCTTTCCTGCACCTGGCCAAGCAACCGACCGACGGGCCGCTCTATACCGCCTTGCGCAATGTCCTGGCGCTACAGCAGCGCCCTGCCTGCGTCGTCCAGCAAGAGGATCGCGCCCTGCTCGCATCCGACCTCTCGGCGGAGGAGTATTTCATGCAGTCGATGAGTACCAAGAAGCGCAAGGAACTGCGCCGACAGCACAAGCGACTCTCCGAGGAAGGCGAACTGCGCTTCCACCGCAGCCGGGGCGGCGAGGATATCGAAGCGTGGATCGAGGCCTACCTATGGCTGGAAAAGGCCGGCTGGAAAGGCACCCAGGGCACCTCACTGGCTGACGACCACGGCACCACCGAATTCTTCCGTACGGCAATCGCCGGAGCGGCAGATGCCGGCAAGCTCGAACGGCTCACGATGACGCTCGACGGACGCCCCATCGCCATGCTCGCCAACTTCCTCACCCCGCCGGGTGGGTTCAGCTTCAAGACCACCTTCGACGAGGACTATGCCCGCTTCTCCCCCGGTGTCCTGCTCCAGCGCGAAAACCTCGAACTGCTCGCCAACCCCGTTATCGATTGGGTCGACAGTTGTGCCGCCGCGGATCACCCGATGATCGAGCGTATCTGGCGTGAGAAACGCCGGATAGTGTCGCTCAACATCGCGCTGGGCGGTCCGCTGCGCCGCAATGCCATGCGGATCCTGGCGCGGCTCGAAACCGGCTCCTTCCCGAAAGGCCTCGATTGATGGACTACGCCAATCCGCCCCTGCCCTTCGACCAGCCCGCCGATGCCGATATCCCGCAGGACGTGTTCCCGGCCGAGCAGCGGGCCCGCTTTGCCGCCCACTATCCCGAGCAGCCGCATATCCTGCAGCACACGCTGGAGGACCACCCGCTGCTGACGCTCGACGCGTTGGCGCAGCTGGCCGGGCGGCTTCCCGAAAGCGCGATCGAATACAACCGCGGCAATTTGCCGATCGGCGTCGATGGCAAGCCCGAAGCGAACGGCATGACCATCGAGCAGACCATCCACCACATCTCCACCAGCAACAGCTGGGCGGTGCTCAAGAACATCGAGCAGGACCCGGCCTACCAGGCGCTGCTGCTGCGGCTGCTGGGCGAGCTCCGCAGCGAGATCGAAGAGAAGACCGGCGCCATGCTGCGCCCGCAGGGCTTCATCTTCATTTCCAGCCCCGACGCCGTCACACCCTATCACTTCGACCCCGAGCACAACATCCTGCTGCAGATCAGGGGCAGCAAGACCATGACCCAGTTCCCCGCCGGCGACGCCCGCTATGCGCCCGACGAGATCCACGAGACCTACCACTCCGGCGGCGCGCGCGAGCTGACCTGGCGCGATGAGCTGGCCGAAGGCGGCACCGATTTCGCCATCACGGCAGGCGAAGCACTGTTCGTCCCCGTCATGGCCCCGCACTTCGTCCGCAACGGGCCCGCAAGCTCGATCTCGCTCTCGATCACCTGGCGCAGCGACTGGAGCTTCGAGGAAGCCGACGCCCGCGGGCTCAACCGCCTGCTGCGCAAGGCCGGCCTCCAGCCCACCGCCCCCGGCCGCTGGCCCGCCCGCAACACCGGCAAGGCCTATGCCTACCGCGCGCTGCGCAAGCTGGGGCTGGCCGGCTAAGCCCGATTGACGCGGAGCCCGCTTCGCCGCAGGAGGCGAGGCATGAGCGACACCACACCCACCGAAATCCCGCCCGAGAAGCTCGTCGGCAGCCTCGTCAAGCTGCTGACAGTCGAGAAGCGTGCCACCGATGTCTACCAGGGCCGCCCGCAGAAGGGCGGCACCGGGCGGGTCTTCGGCGGACAGGTCATCGCCCAGGCATTGCAGGCAGCACAGCAGACCATTGCGGGCGGCAAAGAGGCCCACTCGCTCCACGCCTATTTCCTGCGCGGCGGCAAGGAAGGCCCGCCGATCGAATACCGCATCGAGCGCGATTTCGACGGCCGCAGCTTCGCCAACCGCCGGGTGGTTGCGAGCCAGGAGAACGAGGACGGCACCAGCACCCCGATCCTCAACCTCACCGCCAGCTTCCACGCCCCGGAGGAGGGCATGGAGCATGACGATGCCCCCATGCCCGACGTGCCCGACCCCGACGACCTGCGCAGCGACATGGAGGTGCGCCGCGAGCTGGCCGAGATGCTGGGCGAACGCATGAACGATGCCCAGCGCGCCATGATGCTGCGCCCGCGCCCGATCGAAATGCGCACCTGCGGCCGGCTCCACTGGATGAACCGCGAACCGAGCGAGCCGCGCGCCCACAGCTGGTTCCGCACGGTCGCCCCGCTGCCCGACGACGCCGCGCTGCACCGCGCAATCATCGCCTATGCCAGCGACTACACGCTGCTCGGCACCAGCGCCCTGCCCCACGGCCTCAGCTGGTTCCGCGGCGAGCTGATCGGCGCGAGCCTCGACCACGCCATCTGGTTCCACCGGCCCGCGCGGGCCGACGAATGGCTGCTCTACGCCACCGAAAGCCCGTGGAGCGGCGGCGGCCGCGGCATGAACCTCGGCCGCATCTTCAACCGCGAAGGCCAGCTGGTCGCGAGCGTGGCACAGGAAGGGATGATGCGGAAGCGGGTGAAGAAGGACTGAAACTTGCGTGACGTGCTGCGGGGGTTACTCTCGCATTTGAGAGGAACCCCATGAACATCACCCGCCACCCGCCGGTCCGCACCAGTCTCGAACCGTCCAACCACCCCTATCTCTCGGGCGCGTGGACGCCGTTGCATGAGGAAGTCGACGTTGCCGAGCTCGAAGTGATCGAGGGTGCGATCCCGGCGGATATCGACGGCATCTACCTGCGCAATACCGAGAACCAGGTGCACCAGCCGTTGGGGCGGCATCATCCCTTCGATGGCGATGCGATGATCCACCAGCTCAGCATTTCGGGCGGCAAGGCGAGCTATCGCAACCGCTTCGTGCGCACGCAGTGTTTCGAGGCGGAGCAGATCGCGGGGCGCAGCCTGTGGGGCGGGTTGATGGACCCGGCGGGTACCTCCGAGCGACCCGGCTTCGGCGCGCATGGGGGGCTCAAGGATACCGGCAGCACCGACATCATCGTCCACGCCGGGGTGGCCTATGCCACGCTCTACCAGTGCGGCGAGGCGTGGATGCTCGATCCGGAGACGCTGGAGACGCTGGGCAAGGCGCCGTGGGGGCCGCTCGACGGCATCTCCGCCCATCCCAAGGTCGACGAGGGCACGGGCGAGCTGATGTTCTTCAACTATTCCAAGCACACGCCCTACATGCATTATGGCGTGGTCGACCGGGCGGGGAAGCTGGTGCACTATGTGCCAATCCCGCTGCCCGGCCCGCGCCTGCCGCATGACATGGCGATTACCCCCAACTGGTCGATCCTCAACGACATGCCGCTGTTCTGGGACGAGGAATTGCTCAAGCGCGATATCCACGCCGCGCGACTGCACGAGGGGATACCGACGCGCTTCGCGCTGATCCCGCGGCACGGCCAGCCGGAGGACATCCGCTGGTTCGAGGCCGAGCCGACCTTCGTGCTGCACTGGACCAATGCTTACGAGCTGGGGGATGAGGTGGTGCTGGAGGGCTATCACCAGTCCAACCCCATGCCCGAACCGCTCGAGGAGTTCGGCCGCTATGCCCACATGATGTCCTATGTCGACGAGCACAGCTTCGGCTGCCGCCTGCACCGCTGGCGTTTCAACCTGAAAACGGGCGAGACAAGCGAGGAGCGGCTGAGCGAGCGGATCGTCGAATTCGGCATGATCAACCCGCGATATGCCATGCAGCCGAGCCGCTATGTCTGGTCGACGACGAGCAAACCGGGCTGGTTCCTGTTCAACGGCTATTGCCGCCACGACACGCTTACGGGCGAGGAGCAGGTCTACCAGCTGCCCGAAGGCGTCTATGCCAGCGAAAGCCCGATGGTGCCGCGCAAACCCGCCTCAAGCAGCGCAGCGGTAGGCGAACAAACACGCGAGGATGACGGCTGGTTGGTCACTTTCCTGATCGACGAGAACACCGGCACCTCGCAATGCGCGATCCTCGATGCCTCGGACGTGACCAAAGGCCCGATCTGCCGCCTCGCGCTGCCGCACAAGCTCTGCAGCGGCACGCATTCGACCTGGGTCGAGCGCAGCCAGCTGGAGGCGGACAAGGCGTTCAGGCTGGAGCGGCTGGTGGCCTGAACCGCCCCAGCCCTAATGCGTCATGAAAAGCGGCACCCGCACGTCGCGAAGCATATCGCGCGTCGCCCCGCCAAAGACCCGCTCGGCCAGGCGCCAATGGCCGTAGGCACCCATCACTATCATGCTGCAGCCCCGTTGCTGGGCCGCGTCACGCAGGATGTCGGCAACCTTGCGGCCGGCCTGCGGTAGTTCGACGATCTCGCACTCGATCCCGTGGCGCGAGAGGTACTCTGCCCCGGCCAGCGGCGGCAGGTCGTAATCATCGCCAGCCGCGCGATTTTCCTGCACGCTGGCGAGGAAGACCCGGCTGGCGCGCTGGATCAGCGGCATCGCCGTGCGCAGCGCGCGGGAGGCCTCGGCCGAACCATCCCAACCCACCAGCAAAGGCGCACCGACATCGATGATATCCTGCCCATCAGGCACGACCAGCACCGGACAGCGGGCATGCAGCGCAAGATCACCGACTGTTGTCGAGGGGACCCGGGCATCGATCTGCGGCTCATGCGCGCCAACCACGAGCAGGTCGCTGATCGCCGAATGCCGCAGAAGCCCCGTAACCGATGCGCCCGCGAACTCTACCCAGTTCCAGGGTACGTCCTCGTTGCTCATATCCGCTTCGGTCTTCGCTCGCAGCCTGTCCGCCGCTTCGCGCCACACCGGCACCATGGCGGCAAAGGCAGCGCCATAGAAATCGCCCGGCACGCTGGCTTCGATCGGGATCGCATTGACGAAGGTGACGTGCCCGCCGAACGCACGGGCCAACCCCAACCCGACTTGCAGGCGCCCTTCGAAGCTGTCGTCATCGAACGCGTGAACTGTGATTGCTTTCATGGCCCATCTCCTTCTCGACGCGGAGGGGGTAGAGAGAAGCCCCTCCAACACATTCACACTGGCAGCAAACATGCTCCGATGCGTTGATCTGGGTCAAATTTGAATTGGGAAATGCGCGTAGGGAGTTTTGCACCCTCCCAGCAAAGTCATGGCCCGGTGCCTGGACCGCCGTTGCCCATTCTTCAGACCAAGCGGTTTCCCGGGTCAGACTGAAGACTGCAGATGACCGAGGAAATCCTCGGTCGACTTCTCCAGGTCGTGCACAATCCCGGCCAAATGTTCTGCCGCTTGCTCGATTTCCGTCGAAAGGTCGGAAGCGTTGGCGGCTGCTTCAGCGACGTCGCGGCAACGCTCCGCAGCTTCCTCGATCTGGCGCGCGCCGTCTCCGGCGCTGTCCTTGATCGTCAACGCCTTGCCTTCCTGCTGGCTGACCTCGACGCCGATGGCTTCGGCGGAATCGATCAGCCGCTGCATCACCCCGGTCACGTCGCGCACCGCCTTGTCGGTATCGGTCGCACCGACGCGGATCGCGTCGATCATCTGAGTGGCTTCTTCAGTCACTTGCTGGACCGTGTCGGCCAGCAATTCCACCTCGCTGGCGACTACGGCAAAGCCGCGCCCGGAATCGCCTGAACGGGCCGCTTCGATCTTGGCATTGATGGCGAGGATCTTGGTCTTGTCGGCGATCCCACGGATGACATCGACGACCTTGCCCACCTTGGCGGAATTCTCGCCCAGTTCGGCAATCGTAGTTTCGCTGGTGACCGTGCTTTCGCGCGCTTCCGAGCCCATGCGGGCGAGGAAACCCCAGGAAATATCGACTGTCGCGACCGATTCATGCAGGTCCTTGGCATCGGCAAAGATCCGGCCGGCTTGCTTGGATGCACCGGCCATGGTCGCCTGAACGCTCGTCACCTCGGCATTGGTCGAATGCGCAAAGGATCGCAGCGTGTGTGACGATTTTTCCAGCTGCTCGGCGGCTGATCCCAGCGCCTGAGTAACAGTAGCAACAGAGGCACGGAACTCATTGGCCAGTTCGGCCAGGGCCTCGGCCCGCGCCTGTTTCAGCTTCGCTTCGGCGGCGCGCCGCGATGCGCGCTCCGCTTCAAGCGCCGATTCGGCCTCTTCCGCACGCCGTAGCGCAGCCTGCAACTCCATGGACGGCTCCGCCGGCCGGACCGATGGTCCAGCCGGATGCTCCCCGCGATTGCGGAGGCCCGAAAGAAGATCGAATGTCGGTTTCATGGTTGGCCGCCCATCGCCGGTCGATGTTTCAGCCCTGCCGCTCGATCCGGTAGGTAAAGGTGCCGCCAGCCTCGCTGTCGGAAATCAGCTGGTTACCGGTTGCCCGGCAGAAGGCGCGGAAATCCTCGACAGAGCCAGGGTCGGTGGCGAGCACTTCCAGCACTTCGCCATCGTTCATCTGAGCCAGCGTCTGCTTGGTCTTGAGGATCGGCATCGGGCAGTTCAGTCCGCGCGCGTCGAGAGTCCTGGTTTCCATGATTGCTCCCCTTACTATTTATAAATCAGATATATAGGTCGATATTGGATGACATGGCGCATTCGAGATAGGTGGCAGCACCACCGTATTCGACGCCGTCGATCAGCATGTCAGGCGTGTATTCGAACAGGTCGACCGACATCTGGCAGCCGATCATGCGCACGCCCGAAAGCTGAGCCGCCTCGCGCAATTCCTCGATCGAAGCGACGCCCTTCTTGGCGATGAGGTCTTTCATCATCTTGCTGGTCATGGCAGTCGCGCCAGGGATCATGCTGACGAGGTTGGGCATCTTCATGTGCATGCCCATCATCGGCATTTCCATTGCGCTGTTGCCCAGCGTCGTCACGCTGAGGTCGAGCTTCTTCTTGAGCAGGCCGAGGCCATAGAAGGTGAAGAACATCGTCACCTTCATATCCAACGCTGCCGCCGTGCTGGCGAGGATGAACGGCGGGTAGGCCCAGTCGAGCGTACCCTTGGTGACCATCAGAGTCATCGACTTGGTGTTCTCGTCGATTTGCGCCTGCATGGCGCTGGTATCCGGTTCAATCGTCATGGTTCTGTCCCTTGCGATCCTGGACTGTTGAGCTGCTTAGAAAGTGAAGCCGAGCGAGAGCCCGCCCGAGGTTTCAGCGAGGAAGATATCGGCCTCACCGCCGCCTAGCATTGGCGGGATCGAGCCTGCGCCTGAGACCCGGTTGGTCGGCGCACGCATGACATAGGCGGAGAGTTCCGCCTTGCTGCTCAGTTGCACGCTGCCGCCCAGCGTGAAGTGATCCTGCACCACGCCAGGGGCCAGGATGTTCAGGAAGGTTTCATTGGCAGGGATCGGGTTTTCCGAGCGGCCATAACCGGCACGCAGGGTAAACTTGTCGCTGGCCTGCCACACCGCGCCGACCTTGAGCACGTCGATATTGCTCCAGCCGAAGCCGGGCCCGTCTGAAGCGCCAAAGGGCACGCCCTGGAACAGGCTGGCAATCGAATTGCCGACCGACGGAGCACTGTCGTAGTTGATTTTCTTGTAGTCGACGCCGACGGTCAGCTTGTCGCTGACATCGACGGCAGCGCCCACGCCCCAGCTTTCAGGGACGTCGAACCCGCCGGCATCGGCGAACAGACCGGCATATTTGTCGAACTTGCCCGTGCCGACTTTCGACTGGTAGAATGCGCCGACCGAAAACCCTTCGGTGAGCTTGCCGTAATATCCCAGTTTGAAGCCGACCCCGACCGACCAGTCGGTGCCGCGATTGGTGAAATTGGCCGGATCGGCAGAGAACCCGGCGAACGGCTGCACGCCGGTCGCTTTGAAAGACTGGACTACGCCAACCACCGATGCCCCGACGCTGTGCCCCTCGGCAACCTTCACCGCTGCGGTCGGCATGATGAAGGCTTGCTTGAGATCCACCCCGGCATCGCCCTGGCCGCCCAGGGGCCCGAACGGATTGGTTTCGTAGACTGTGTTCATCCCGCCGTTGGCGAAGAATACGATGCCCACAGTCACCTTGTCGGAAACGGGCCGGACGTAGGCGACATCGCCAAGGACAAAGGGGTTGGCCCCATTGCCATTGTAATTGCCATTGAGGCCGAAGGCATTGCCGCTGATCTGTGCCGAGCGATCGGGCACGAACACTTCCACGCCGATGTCGACCCGATGGTCGATCTCAGTCGCAGTAGCTGGATTGGCACCGATGCTGGTGGCATCTTGCGGCAGGGCGACAGCGACACCGCCAGTGCCCTTGCCCTTTACGCCGACCCCGTGCTGGAAATAGCCGTCGGTGGCATGCGCCGGCGCAGTAATGGCTGCGACAAGTGCAAATGCAATCGTCCCTTGCAGCCGAGGCTGCGATGACCGGAACTTGTTCAACAGCTGTCCCCTGATTCTTATATTGCGACCCGTTGATGGGCGTGACAGCGCTGCTGATACGACCGTCACAATTCTGCAATGTGCACAAGAACGGTTAATTTTTTCACTAATTTACATACGGTTCCGGCATGAGGACGGGCTCGCATGGCAAACGGATCGGGCCACCGAAAGATTGCGGTCTGTCGACCATGCGTGGCAGCGAGCCGAGAAATCGATCCAGCCCACAATGTGGCCACATTGCTACGGCAAGTTCCGACTTCATAACAAGTCGCGTTTCCCGGTCATAACAGTGACCCTGCTTGAGGGGGTGCGTGCCATGCGGGCAATTTTCGGAGCCATCGCGCTGGGACTGGCGCTGTACGGTTGCAATGGCCGGGAACAGACCGGTGAGTCTCGACCCGAGGCGACGGCAGAGTTTCCGCAGTCCTTCGCCTACAATTGCGATCCAGGTAATGGCCCTGCACCGGCGCTGGGCGCGCCATGGCTGCCCGGTCAGGAAGGGTACCTGCCGCTGGAATGGGCATCGGTCGATGCCGCCCTGGAAAAGAATGACCCCGTGCTGGCTGCCACGGTCCAGCAATGCATGTTCTACGATTTCATGTGGCGCTCTTTCATCGCAGTGAACTGGCCGGCGGTCCCCGGTGGCAACCGCGGCCAGCCCGATCGGGGCAAGACCATCTTCGGCGGGATCGGCACGCTGCCGCTGGCGGTGTGGGAAACTTACAAGACCCCGCAGCAGATCTTTACCAGTTCGGACCGATGGGAGGATCCCGACGTCGCCAACTGGGGCAACAGCCCGACCGACACCAGCCGTGCCTTCCTGGCCTTCCCCGACCAGCTGACCGATTATCGCCCGGATGTGCAGCAGCCCTATTTCTTCGGTCAGTCGACCGGCCCGCTAATCGACCAGAACGGCAATTATGTCCGCTACGAAGTGGCTGTGAACCAGGCCTTTTTCACCTACATTCGCAAATTCGGCTATTACAACGCCGGTCGGCAACGCGACGCAGTGCTGACCTATATCGCCAATCCCAAGGCCGCCGACGCTTTCCAGCGGCCGCCCTTCGGCAATCCCGCACAGACAACCGGCGACGGCTACCTTGCCGGGCTGCCGGATTATGCCCGGCAGGGAATGGTCGACGTTAAGGCAGCGTGGAAGGAGCTGCCTGAAGGCGCGCCATACAACAACCGGTACCTGCAGCGCCGGATCGCGGTCGATGCCCAAGGCACGACCAAGCTCTATGGCCTCGTGGCGCTGCATATCCTGCGTTACACGCCCAACAAGTATGATCCGTCTAAAGGCGTCGAAGGCGCTTTCGTGGCGGCGACATTCGAGCATGTCGACAATGTCGCGATCGATTTCGAGAAACCGCTGGGCGGCACGCTGACGCCCTCGTTCAACCCCGGGGGCGGACCGCAAACGCCGGAAGAAGAGGCCTATGGCTTTGCCGGCCGGATCCCCCCTTGTCCCGAGGCCGATCGTTCGCCGGGGCAGGCCCCCTGTTCCAGCGGGACCACCACCAATCCCTCGCGCAAACCGGTAAACATCTATCGCGTTACCCCGCTGAGCGATGCGATCGAGGCCATCAACGACCACTACCAGAAGACCGTGCTGGGCAGCAGTGTCGGCGGAAACCGGTCGGTCATGCGGTTCTATCGCCTGATCGGGACACAGAACCGTCATCAGGGCCCGTTCGCCTTCGACACCCCCGGGGAACGCAACCTCAATGGCCACCAGGGCCCGATCACCGGGGTCTATACCAATACCAACAATCTCATAAACGCGGCGCTGGAAAGCTACACGCAGAAGAACTTCAGCTGTATCCTTTGCCATGCAGCCGCCAAGCCCAAGTGCACTCCGGAAAAGGCCTTCGAGGAAGACCAGTTCAAGACCCTGACCTTCCTGCTCAACGCTGCCCAGTTCAAGCCGGGGGATAGCTGCACACCCTGAAAATGGCGGCTCGCCAAAGGGGCTGGAAACCTGCCTGCCTTGCAGCCCTGGCGAGCCGCCGGGCCGTGGCAGTCAGCCCGATTTCCGGCCATTTTTGAGAACCTTCACAAAATTTTGCACCCGTAAACAGCTTGTTTACCAGCCCCCCCTAGCCTTTGGGTCAGGGTCGCGAAGCCCTTCCCTTGACGGGGAAGCAATCTGTGGAGTGGGACAGATGAAGTGGCATCGCGTATTCGGGAGGATGTTCGCCGGCAGGAAGATTGCCGAACGACTGGGGCTCCTGTTCAAGAGTTCGACAGCGTTTACCGTATCAGCGGTCATCCTCGGCGTTCTCTCGCTGGCATGGATCGACATGGAATTGCATGCCACCAGCCAGCGCGTGCATGCCATAGAGCTCAGCAACAAAGTCGATCGATCCATGTACCAAAGCTCGATCGAGCTTGGCCAATATCTCGTTGACCGGGACCCGGCGATGCTGCGCAAGGCGCGCGCAACCCTTGGCGAAGCGCGCGAAGGTGCCGAGCAACTCGAAACGGTGATGAAAGAAGCGGACATCACCGAGGGCGTCGCTGTCAACGAACTGCTGGGTATCATCGCCCAGATGGACCGCGAATATGCCTCCATCGACACCATCGCCAATCCGGAACGCCTGCTGTCGAACGGTGCGTCGACCAGCATCGGCCTTTCGGCGTCGCAAAAAACAAAACAGCTGACTCAGGAACTGGACGAAGAACTCGTGTCGATGGAGGACAGCGACGTGACCATCGTCAACTGGCTGTTCGCACTGATGTTGCTGCTCGGCGGCGTCTCGGTTTATTTCACCCTCAGCGCCCAGCATGTCGTCAAGTTCGACCTGCTGACCCCGCTGTTGCGGCTGCAGGAGAGGATGATCGGGTTGGCGCGCGGGATCACCAATTTCGACGTGCCCGAAGCCGACCAGGAAGACGAGATCGGCGATGTCGCCCGCAGCCTCGTGTTGATGAAGGAAGCGACCATCGAAGTGGAGCGCCTCACCGCCGAGCGCGAAAAGCAGAAGATCGAACAGGCCCGCCTGCTCAACCAGCTCGCCGACCAGTTCGAGACCACCGTTGGCGATGTCGTAGGCGGGGTCGCATCGGCCTCGACCCAGCTCAAGGACACCGCGCTCGCCATGGCGGCCAGCGCAGAGCAGTCTTCCAACGAAGTCACCTCGGTAACCGAGAGCCTCAGCGAAGCATCGGCGGGAGTGACCACTGCCGCCACCGCCAGCGATGAATTCGCACTGTCGATCAATGAGATCAGCCGCCAGGCCTCCGGCTCGGCCGAGCTGGCCCGTGAAGCCAGCGCCAGCGCGGCCAATGCCGACGCGACCATTTCCGAACTGATCGAGACCGCCAACATGGTCAGCTCGATCGTGGAAATGATCTCTTCGATCGCCGACCGCACCAACCTCCTCGCGCTCAATGCTTCGATCGAGGCAGCGCGCGGCGGCGAGGCCGGGCGCGGGTTCGCGGTGGTCGCTTCCGAAGTGAAGGAACTGGCAACGCAGACCAGCAAGGCCACTGAGGATATCGTATCCCATATCGGGCGCATCCAGTCCTCGACCAGCGAGAGTGCCACTGTGCTGCGCGAGATCTCCAAGCAGATCCAGAAGCTGGAAGGGACAGCGGTCGCCATCGCTTCGGCGGTCGACCAGCAGTCCATTGCTGGCAAGGATCTGGCGCAAAGCATCGATATCGCCGCGCGCAACACGGAAGAGGTATCGGTCCGGATCACCGCCGTGAAGGAGACCGCAGTCGCCACCGGCGCGGCCGCTTCGCAGGTGACATCGTCGTCTGGCGAACTCGAAAGCCAGGCCACGATTCTCAAGACGCAGGCGGTCGAGTTCCTGAAAAATGTGCGAGCCAGCCTGCCGCGTTCGCGCAACAGCAAGGCATCGACGACAGAGGAGACCAATGTTGTCGACGCCTTGAAGACCTATGCTGCAGACCCTGCGGCTAACGAGACTCGCGAGCTGGTCACCGCCTGACCGCTCGCGAGACCACACAGCGATTGCCGGGCGGATAGGATTCGTGCCCGACCGGTTCCGGCCCGGCAGTCGCTGACCAGCCTGAGACAGGCCGCGCACCCTATGATTACACCTCAGCCACCAGCATGATAGAAATCATACACCTTGCGCGCCACCGCATCGCTGACGCCCGGCGCGCGTTGGAGGTCCTCCAGCGCCGCCGCGCGGACCTTGCTGGCGGTGCCAAAGTGCAGCAGCAGCGCGCGCTTGCGGGCCGGGCCGATGCCGGGGATCTCGTCCAAAGGTGACGCAGTAATTGCGCGGCTGCGTTTGGCACGGTGGGCGCCGATGACGTAGCGATGGACCTCGTCGCGCAGCCGCTGCAGGTGGAACAGCAGCGGCGAATTGACCGGCAGCGTCTTCTCGCGCCCGTCGGGGAAGTGGAACACCTCACGCCCCTCGCGCCCGTGGTCGGGCCCCTTGGCGATGGCGATCAAAGGGACATCCTCGATCCCCATCTCCTCCAGCGTATCGCGCACCGCGCTCATCTGGCCCTTGCCGCCATCTATCAGGACCAGGTCGGGCCACTGCGTCTCGTGACTGTCCTTCTTGCCCTCTTCACTATCGTCCGCCAGCTTGCGAAACCGCCGCTGCATCACTTCGCGCATCATGGCGAAATCGTCGTTCGACTGCGCCTCGCGGATGTTGAACTTGCGGTACTGGTTCTTGAGGAAGCCCTCCGGCCCCGCCACCACCATCGCGCCAACGGCCTTGGCGCCCTGGATATGGCTGTTGTCATAGATCTCGATCCGCTCCGGCGGGGCGTCGAGCTCGAGGAATTCGGCCAGCTCGCGGTTGAGCTTCGCCTTGGTGCCGGTCTCCGCCAGCCGCCGGTCGAGCGCCTCGACCGCGTTGCGCGCGGCCTGCTGCATCAGCTTGCGCCGCTCGCCGCGCTGCGGGACGGAGAGCTGGACCTTCCGCCCCGCCAGTTCGCTCAGCGCCGCCTCGATCAGCTCGGTCTCGGGCAGTTCGCGGTCGACCAGCACCGTCGGCGGCGGGGGCACTTCCTCGTAGAATTGCAGGATGATGTCGGCCAGCACCTGTGCATCGTCCACTTCCTTCGTCTGGCTGGGGAAGAAGGCCCGGTGGCCCCAATTCTGCCCGCCGCGGATGAAGAAGCTCTGGATGCCGATGGTGCCGTTCCTGTTGGCGAGGGCGAACACATCGGCATCGCCCACCCCCTGCGCGTTGATGGCCTGGCTGCCCTGGATGAAGGTCGCCGCGCGCAGCCGGTCGCGCAGGATCGCGGCGGTCTCGAAGTCGAGATCCTCGGCCGCCTGCTGCATCTGCGCTTCGAGCTCCTGCTGCACCTGGTTCGACTTGCCACCGAGGAAGTCCTTCGCCTCGCGCACCAGCGAGGCATAGTCTTCCGCGCTGATCCGCCCGACGCAGGGCGCGCTGCAGCGCTTGATCTGGTAAAGCAGGCACGGACGGTCGCGCCGTTCGAAGAAGCTGTCGGTGCACGATCTTAGCAGGAACAGCTTCTGCAGCGCATTAATCGTGGTGTTGACGCTTCCGGCGCTGGCGAAGGGGCCATAATAGTTGCCCTTGGCTCGCCGCGCGCCGCGGTGTTTCATGATGCGCGGATAGTCGTGCTCGGCGCGCAGCAGGATGAAGGGGAAGCTCTTGTCGTCACGCAGATGGACGTTGAACGGCGGACGAAAGCGCTTGACCAGCTGCGCCTCCAGCAGCAGCGCCTCGGCCTCCGAATTGGTGGTGACGATCTCCATCCCGCGGGTCTGGCTGATCATCCGCAGCGTGCGGTTGGTGAGCCCGGTGACCTGGGTATAGTTCGCCACCCGGTTCTTCAGCGCCCGCGCCTTGCCGACATAGAGCACGTCGCCGCGCGCATCGAGCATGCGATATACCCCGGGCACGGGCCTCAGCGTCTTCACCGTCTCGCGGATCGCCGCGATCCCGGCCTCGAGATCGGGCTGCGCCGAGGCGACCGTATAGGCCGCGCGCTCCTCATTGAAGCGCTCGGCACCACGGGGGTCGTGCGGGGATCCGGCTTTGGTGCGGCTCATGGCAGCGTGAACCTAGTCGTTCCGCTCATTGGATTGAAGGTATTCGCAGAAGTCTTCGTCCATGTTGCGCGGCCTGATGGTTTCGCCCCACTCGCCGCCCAGCCGCTCGCGGTGGTTCCCGGGCACGAACAGGCGAAACTCGCCCTCTTCCCAGTTCGTAGTCTCGCGCATGATCCGGAGTACGGATCGCAGGACATAGCGATACAGCTCGGTCCCATCGAAATCTCCGACGTCAGGATCAACGAAGAAATCCCGGCGTGGCTCACCCAGCTTGCCGAGCGAATTGCCCATGATGAAGAGCCAGAGATTGCGGTCAGGATATCGCGCCGTGGTCCAGATATCGAGCAGGCGCGGCGAGTCCAAGGTCGCAAACCCGAGCTCGACTTCGTGCCCGTTCATGTTCCGGGTGACGGTCGAGCGTGCGTTTTCGTGAGTTAGTTTCTCATTGAAAAGGCAAAGGATCTTCCAGGTCGGATGACCGATGTCTGTGCCATAAGTCGAAGCAGTGACGTTCACCACGAGCTTCGCATCCGGGTTTATGAGAAAACCATGGTGCAGAAACCCTTGGGCAGGGTCGAGCAGGGCGTCAGAAATTCCGGGTGCGTCTTGTTCTTCTGCCATGTCGGGAAGGATTTAGGGGGCGTCCCCGCTGTGGGAAACCCCTCCGTAAGGGAAGCTGTTGACGGGGACGGCAGCTTGACGTCGTGCCTGCACCTGTTACGCCTGTATTACAGACCTGCAAAAGCAGGCGTTTCCGCGCAACAATCGTTCAATTTCGAACGAGGCGTGGGCCGGACAGGAGGATGCCTTTGCGCCAGCTGCAGGGGATGGATGCGTCATTCGTGGCGCTTGAGAGCCCAACTTCGCCGATGCACATCGGCTCAATCCTTATTTACAACCCGGAAACGGCGCCGGGCGGGTTCGTCCGCTTCAAGGATATCCTCAGCTTCTTCGAAAGCCGGATGCAGCTGTCCAAGACCATTCGCCAACGCATGGTACGGGTGCCGTTCGACCTCGACTATCCCTACTGGATCGAGGATCCGGACTTCGATCTCGAATACCACGTCCGCCACATCGCCCTGCCCAAGCCCGGCGACTGGCGCCAGCTGTGCATCCAGGCCGCGCGCATATTTGCCCGCCCACTCGATCTCAACAAGCCGCCGTGGGAATTCACCGTGGTCGAGGGGCTCGACAATATCCCGGGTGTCGCGCCGGGCAGCTTCGCCATGGTCACCAAGGTCCACCATGCCGCCATCGACGGGATGAGCGGGATCGACCTGATGGAAGCGATGCACACGCTCGATCCCAACCAGCCGCCGCCCAATGCGCCCGACGAGTGGAAGCCGGAGCGTGTCCCCGGCCCGGCCGAACTGCTGGGCAAGGCCTATATCGGGGCCCTCGCCAACCCGGTGAAGCAGATCGAAGTTGCTGCCAAGGCGGCCCCCGGCCTCGCCAATGCCATCAAGGGCTTGCTGACGCAGGAATTCAAGCTGTCGAGCGACATGGTTGCCCCGCGTACCCGCTTCAACCGCAAGGTTTCAGCCCACCGCGTGGTCGAGGGCCGAAGCGTGCCGCTGGCCGATATCAAGGCAATCCGCGCGCTCGATCCCGGCTGCAAGGTCAATGACGTGTTCCTCACTATCGTCGGCGGAGCGCTCAACAAATATCTCACCGCCAAGAGTGACCTGCCCAAGGCGACGATGACCGCCATGGCCCCTATCTCTGTCCGCTCTTCGGACGAGCGAGGCGACATGGGCAATCAGGTGGCAGCGATGATCGCGCCGCTCGGAACGCATATCGCCGACCCGGTGGAACGGCTGAAATACGTCCATTCCAAGACCGTCAATTCCAAGGCCATGACCGACGCCATGGGCGCGCGCAACATGACGGAGATGAGCAAGGTTTCGCCGGCTTTGTGGATGAGCCTGGGTGCGCAGCTCTATACCCGCCTCGGCCTCGCCAATCGTGGGGTCGGACCGCCATTCTCGACCGTGGTCACCAATGTTCCCGGTCCGCCGATCCCGATCTATTCTACCGGCGCGCGGCTGGAGAGCATGATGGGGTTGCTGTGTCTCAACGACGGGCTCGGCCTTGGCCACGTGGTGCAAAGCTATTGCGACGAAGCCACCATCAGCTTCACCGCCTGCCGCGAGCTGCTGCCAGATCCGGAATTCTACATCCAGTGCATCGAAGACAGCTTCAACGAGCTGCGCGATGCGGCCAGGGCGCTCGGCGAGACGCCCGCCAAGGCACCGGCCAAGCCAGCTCCGGCCAAAAAGCCAGCCGCCAAGAAACCACCGGCAAAGAAGGCTTCGACCAAGGCGCGGACGGGAACCAACCCCGCAACCGGGGCCAAGACCACCAGAAAAACGACGACCGCCAAGAAGGCGGCGCCAAAACGCAGGAAATCTTCGGGTAGCAGGAGGAACACCACATAATGGCAACAGCACCACTGACGCTGGACAGCGAGGCTTCGATGGCCCGACCGCCGCACAAGCTCCTGACCCTGGCAGAGCCGGGCCGCGCGCTGAGCGAACTGGCCGCCTTCATGGCCTTGCGCCCCTTGCTGGGACAGCTGCCCAAGGGCGACGGGCACGGCGTGCTGGTGCTGCCGGGCTTCATGGCTTCTGACAGCTCGACCCGTCCGCTGCGCTCGCTGCTCGATGATCTCGGCTATCGCACCGCGGGCTGGGGCCTGGGCCGAAATGTCCGGGTCGACAACATCCGTATCGAAGCCATGCAGGATTGCGTGGCGCGGCTACACGCGCAAAGCGGTGGCAAGGTCTCCATTGTCGGCTGGTCGCTGGGCGGCGTGTTTGCGCGCGAGCTGGCGAAGATGATGCCTGACCATGTGCGTTTCGTCATCAGCCTCGGTAGTCCCATCAGCGACGACCGTAACCACACCAATGCGCGCAAGCTGTTCGAGTATCTCAACGGCAAGGAGCCGGAGCCGATGCAAGGAGGCAAGTTCTTGCAGCTGGGCAAGGCCCCGCCGGTGCCGACAACGTCGATCCTGACCAAGACCGATGGCGTGGTTCACTGGCGCGGGTCAGTGCAGGCTGACGAAGGCGGCGAGACGGAGAATATCCTCGTCCACGCCAGCCATTGCGGCCTCGGCGTAAACCCGCTGGTTGCCTATGCCATTGCCGACCGGCTGGCGCAGGACGAAGGACAGTGGAAGCCGTTCGAAGCGCGCGGGTTGGCGAGCCTCGCCTTCCCGACCGGCAAGCTGCACTGAGCGATCAGAACAGCTTCCGCAGGTCGATCCCGACATAGCGGCCGGTCGCATTGAGCAAATCCGGCTGATAACTCAGCGGCGTGTTGCCATTGCTGTCGCGCACAGTGCGGCGGGCATTGAAGACATTGTCCGCCCGCAGGCTGACACGGAAGTTCTTCAGTAGGCCTTCCTCTTGCTTGAAGACTTCGCCGAGGTTGGCGAAGGCGAAGAGGTTGATTTCCAGCAGGTCGCCGATGAACAGGTCGGTGCTGCCCGGCAGCCCGGAGCCACGCACCGTGCTGGACCCGGTGTAGTTGCCATTGGCGCGGAACCCGTAGCCGTCGAAGAATATCCCGCTCGAAAACCGTGTCTTGTGCCGCGCCAGACCGAAGGCGGAGACCGAGTCTCCGGCCAGTTCGTCGAGCAGCGGCCCTCCGGGTGCAACGAGGATCGTATTGCTCAACTCAATCGTGTGGGTCACATTGAGGAAATAACGCGTGCCGCGCGCTCCACGCCGGTCGAACGGATTGAAGTTGACCGCAGGTGCTGCTTGTGCCGGCTTTCCTTGTTGCCCTGCCTGACCTTCGCCTTGCTGCACACCTTCGGCAGAGCAGATCCGTTGCTTCATCTGCGACAGTCGCTCGGCATTGATCGTGCCGTCTTCATTGCGCAGGCGCGCCCGCATCTGTTCGGGCAAATCGTCGACCTTCGGTGGATCGGCGCAAAGGGCCTTGCGGATCGCTGCAAAGCGCTCGCCCTGCTCCGCGCCGTCTTCGCCGCACATTCGCTCGCGCGCCTGCTTGACCTTGGCCGGATCGATCTTGCCATCTTCGCCCCGCAGTCGCGCCAGCATGCGTTCAGGGATGCCGGTGAGATCGGGCATCTCGCCTTCGGGATTGGCGCAGAATTTCTCGCGCATCTGCTGGAACTGTGCGCCGCCGCCAGGGCCGCCCACCGCTTGCCTCGCGCCACCCGTGGTCGCAGGCGGACTTGCGGGCGCGTCGCCACCGCCTGCCGCCGGTGGCCCACCACGGCGACCGCCCTGTCCGGCACCGCGCGAACCGCCCCCGCCGCCAATCTGCCCGCGCAAGGTCAGCCCGATATTGAGACTTTCGAACCGCGCTTCGGCATAGGTGACCGGGCGGCGGTCTACAGCCACCAGCGTGCCCGCCAGGGTGCGTGTCACCCGGCCCGGAAAGGCTGCTTCAGTCGCGTCGGTCAGCGCCGGGAATGAACGCGAGACATTGTCCGAGCGATTGCGGGCATAGGTGACATTGAGCCGCATGTCCGCCTTGATCGGCAGTTTGACATTGCCGGAGAATTTCCAGTCCTTCTGTTTTTCCGCCAACAGGTTCGGATTTCCGCCGGAAATGACTGTTATCAGCTCCGTCGTATTGTTGCGAAAGTCGAAGGTCGGGACATTGAAGGTCTCGATCCGCGGATTACCCAGGAACGCCAGCGACGGGGCAACTTCCCGGTCGAAATAGGTTGCGCTCAGGAAGATGTCGTTATCGAACGGAAGCCAGAAGACCGTTGCCGACCAATCATTCAACGTTCCGAAGTCGGAGAAATTATCGAACCCGGTCTGGAGGTTGAGCCCGATGGTTCCCAGTGCACCGAGGAAATTCTCTCGTTCGGTGGTGAGCGGGATGTTGACACTGATGCCACCATCGATGACTCCGCGGGTCAGCTGGGTGGCTGCGGAACCGCGGGTGTCTTCACTGTCGATCCGGCTCCAGTTGTAGCCTGCATCGAACGTCACGTTGACTTCCCCGCCAGGCACCCTGAACGGCGAACCACGCAGGGTCGCCTTCGTGCTGGCGGAGGTCGACTGCGTGCGCGCGGTATCAAAGGCGGTGCTGCGGAGGTTGCCGAGCGGCCCATCGAGGGCCAGCGCCCCGGCCAATGCCTGCTGCTCGACGATGAGTGTGTCGGCGCGCTGGTCGATCTCCGTCGTCGTATCGACTATCCCGGCATTGGCTGTCACCGTCAGCTGGAAGTCGCCGATCGGGCGGGAGTAGCCAAGCGAGGCGTTTGCATTGTCGGTGCGGCTGCGAACTTCGAGCGGCTCGCCGAAAGCGCGCAGCTCACTGTTGCCCGCCCCATCGACCAATGTGACGGTATTGAACCCCGAAAGCGAGCGCCTGTCGTTTCGTTCGAGGTTCCCCGTCAGGCTCAAGGTAGCACCGCTTTCCTGGTAGGATTGCGTGTAGCTCAGCGTACCTTCGATCCCGGCGCTGTCGCTGATCAGGCTGCGACCGGTGGCGGGATCGGGATCGCCCGGCACGGTCGGCAAACTCCCCGGCGTCTGGATGATGTCGCGCTCGGATTCGGTCAGCAGCGAGGTGTCTTGCGCTTCGAGGTTCAGGTTGATCCGCCCCTTGTCGGTCAGCTTGAGCAGGGTGAATTCCTGCTCTGTTCGCGAATATCCGCCATCCCAGGGCTGTTCGTATTCCAGTTCAACCGTGCGGCTGGAGAAGTTTTCCTTGAGGATGAAATTGACCACCCGCCGGTCGGCTGGATAGCCGAATTTCTGCGCGACCTCTTCCGGCAGCACTTCGACCTTGCGCAAGGCTTCGGGCGGATAGGCAAAGAACTCGCGGAAGCTGGAGACGCGAATACCGTTGATCAGGAACACCGGGCGTCCCCCGCCCCCGCGCCCGGTCGATGAGCCCGTGGCCGGTTCGAGCTGCGCCACAAGGTCTTCGATCGAGCTCACGCCATAGGCGGCAATATCCTCGGCATCGAGCTCGACCAGCGGCTCCTGCGGCACATCTAGCTGTCCCGGCAATCGCCCTGCGCGTACGACGATTTCACCATCTGTATCGACATCGGAGGTGGATTGCGCACGTTGATCGCCACCGTCAGGAGGCGTTCCGCTTTCCTGAGCCAATGCCGGTGATGCGAATACTATAGCTATCAGGGGGAGGACAGCGAACTGACGCAAAGTTTTTCAACCTTTTATTATATTTCCTGCGCGCCCGGCTTCCTGACGGTGCAGCAGGACATTTGCAAGAAGGGCTCGATAGTGGACGGTCGCATGGCACGCACCATGCCTGTGGCGAATAACCACCCTGTGCGCCTTGGGGTTCCCTTTTTGACGAAGGGCGAGTAAAGCGCGCGCCACCTGAACACGAACACAACGGATTACGGAACTTTATGGCGAAAGAAGAACTCCTCGAAATGCGCGGCAAGGTAGTCGAACTGCTGCCCAACGCGATGTTCCGGGTCGAGCTCGAGAATGGCCATGAAGTGCTGGGCCACACCGCCGGCAAGATGCGCAAGAACCGCATTCGCGTGCTGGTAGGCGACGAGGTCCTGTGCGAGCTGACGCCGTATGACCTGACCAAGGCGCGCATCACCTACCGCTTCATGCCGGGCCGTGGCGGGCCGGGCCAGGGTCCGGGCCCACAATAAGCTGCTGTGGGCAAGCCCACTCTCATCCTCGCATCAGCCAGTCCCCGTAGGCGCGAACTGCTCGCGCGGTTGGGGCTTAAACCGGCTGCAATCGCCCCTGCCGATATTGACGAGACCCCGCTGAAAGGCGAACTCCCACGCGCTTATGCCGTGCGCATGGCGCGGGAGAAGGCCGAGGCAGCAGCATCGAGCGAGGGTTTCGTCTTGGCCGGTGACACCATGGTCGCCTGCGGGCGGCGGATCCTGCCCAAAGCCGAAGACGAAGCGACCGCGCGGCAATGCCTGGAGCTGTTGTCGGGACGCCGCCACCGCGTGCTCTCCGCCATCGCCCTGCGCGCGCCCGACGGCACGCTGCGCGAGCGGCTGAGCGAGACAATCGTGGTGTTCAAGCGGCTCTCGACCAGTGAAATCGACGCCTACATCGAGGGCGGCGAATGGCATGGCAAGGCCGGCGGCTATGCCATACAGGGCAGCGCCGAAGGACTGATCAGCCGCATCGACGGCAGCCACTCAGGCGTAGTCGGCCTGCCATTGTTCGAGACGCGCGCGTTGCTAAAGGCGGCGGGGTTCGCCCTTGGCTGAGTGGCACGTCGTCGAAGGGATCGGGGAGCACCGCGCCGTATTGTGCGGTGAAGGAAGCTATTTCGCGGCCAAGATCGACTGGCCCGGCGAGCTGTCTCCAGGACAGGTCATCGAAGGAGTCCTGGTCCACCACCCGAGGAATTCGTCGCGCGGCCGCGCTCGTTTCCCCAGCGGCGAGGAAGCGCTCGTAGACTACCTGCCCCGGGATGCCAGCGAAGGCGCAACGCTGCGCTTTCGAATTACCCGCGCGGCCATCGCCGAGGCCGGACGCAACAAGCTTGCTCACGCACGCGTGACCGATGAAGCGGTGCGGCCTGCGCCGACATTGGCTGAGCGACTGGGCGCGAAGGTGGTGAACGGCTTCTATCGCGACACCTGGGCCGAGATCTGGTCGGGAGCTTGGGACAGCGACTGGCCGTTTGCCGGAGGCTCGCTGACGATTACGCCAACGCCAGCCATGACCTTGATCGATGTGGACGGCGAGTTGCCGCCGCGCGAGCTGGCGCTGGCAGCCGTCGAATCTGTCGCCAGCGCCATTGCCCTGCTCGACCTGTCGGGTTCGATCGGGATCGACTTTCCGACCTTGCCTTCGAAGGCCGACCGGCGACAGGTCGATAATGCCCTGGCTGATGCGCTTGCCGACTGGGATCACGAGCGTACGGCGATGAACGGGTTCGGCTTTGTCCAACTGGTATCTCGGCTCGAGCGACCGTCGCTCTTGCACCGCATCCAGTTCGATCGGGCGGGCGCGTCAGCCCGCTACCTCCTGCTGCGGGCCGAAGAGACCGCAGGCCCTGGCGCAATCGAAATCACTGCGCACCCCGCTGTCTTGGCCAAGATTCGCCCCGAATGGGAAGAGGAGTTTCTGCGACGGCGCGGCGTACCGCTCCGCCTCCGCGCCGATCCGGGCATTGCACTCGGCGCGGGAAACGTTCAGGCGGTGCCGCTATGAGCGCCAAGCCCCGCCCCTGCCCGATCTGCAAGAAGCCCCGCAGCGAGGAGTTCAGCCCGTTCTGCTCCAGCCGCTGCAAGGATCGCGATCTCGCGCAATGGTTCAACGATGGCTATTCCGTCCCGGGCCGTCCGGCGTCCCCGGAAGAGATTGTCCGCGAGGAGTGATTCCCCCCTTGCCAAGCGCGCGGGGCTTCGCCATAGGCGCGCACTCATTCGCTCGCCGACCCGCTTGGGCCAGGCCGCAGAGAGAATGCCTCGGTAGCTCAGTTGGTAGAGCATACGATTGAAAATCGTAGTGTCGGTGGTTCGATCCCGCCCCGAGGCACCACTCTCCTACTCCACCCTCATCTCCGCCAGCACCCGCTCGCACACGTCGTCGAGCAGCGCCAGGTCGCGCGGGCGCGTCAGGCGGTAGACGGGCACGGAGCCGGCGATCTGGGCGGCGTAGACGGCCTGTTCGGCCAGCCGCCCCATCGCTTCGAGGAAGCGCGGGCGATAGATGGTTTCCTTGAGCACCGAGGTAGCGGCACCGCCGCCTTTGAGCCGCTCGATTGACAGCTCATCACCGAATTCCAGCGCATAGATCGCCGCCAGCGGCACCGGGCGGTCGACCGCGACAGTCTCGCTGGTTTCGAGATGGTATTTCTCGGCCCGGAAATAGTCCTGCACCAGCTCGCGTCCGCTTAGGTCGAGGGTGTCGATGGCTTCCTGCCACAGCTTGTGCCGCGTACTGGAGGGGTGGAGAAGGGTTGCCCGGTCGGTCCGGCCCGGCACTACGCGGCTGAGGTCATCCCCCACCAGCGGCAGCCCACGCACCGTCAGCGCTGCCGCCATGGTCGATTTGCCCGCCTCCTGCGGGCCGCAGAACAGCACCGCTCCCTGTTGCCCCATCACTGCGCTGCCGTGCAACATGGCCCAGCCACGCTGGTAGCCGAGCGTGCCCCAGGCGCTGCCGAGCGTGAACAGCCGCACTTCGATGGAACTGGGCTCATCAAAGGGTTCGATCGCGATCTCTCGCCCCCCCTCGATCCGCCATGTCCCGACGTCGGGGACGGAGAAACGCAGTGCATCACCCTCCATCACGGGGCGGTGGTCAGGTGGCGCGGCCTCGCCGAGGTCGCTGGCAAAGCGGATGTGCGCGTCGGGTTCCCTGTCGTCGGGTTCCACTGCAAAAGCATGCCATTCAGGCAGCTCCAGCTCCGAGCGCACCAACAGTCCCGAGTGGTGATAAGTGAAAGCTGCCATGCTCAGAGCGCCCGCATCCAGAATTGCATCGGGTGGTTGCTCTCTTCCGTGTCGCCGCGATCCTTCCACGCGAAGCTGGTCGTCAGGCCCTCGACCGGGAGGTATCCGCGCCCGCGCCAAAAAGCGTCGAGCGGGCGGTACGCTTCAGGGCGTGCCGGGTGATCCTCCGGTCGCACGACAGCGCAGAAGGTGGCATGGGCCGCCCCAGCCTCACGCGCCGCAGCTTCGCGCTCGGTGAAGAAGCCATGGCCGATCCCCTGCCCGCGATAGCTGGACAGCAGCACGCTCTCCCCGAAATAGAACAGGCGCGAAGTATCATATCCAAGTGCCTCGAATGGTGCGCGAAATTCTCTCTTTTGCCCCAGCATCGGCGAGGCGGTGGCGGCCCCCACCATCCGGCCCCCGCGCATTGCAGCGACCAGCACTGAACCTGGCTCGGCCGCGAATTCGCGCACATAATCGCGCTCGTATTCAAGGTCGCCCTCGTAGAGATAGGGCCATTCGGCGAACACCGCGATGCGCAGTTCGGCCAGCGCTGCCAGCGCGCCTTCCAGCTCTGCGCCGGCCAGCCTGCGGATCTCCACTGTCATGCTGCCACGGCTAGCGAGGCGTTGGCCCTGTGACAATTGCTATCCCCGCCATTCCGCTGTATTGGCGAAATCCTGCCCCGGCGCAGCGAAGCCCAGCAGCTTTGCAGGCCGGGGTCACGTGTTTCTTGCGAAGGAAAAGTCCATGTCGCGTCGCCGCCAGATCTACGAAGGCAAGGCCAAGATCCTGTATGAGGGGCCTGAGCCGGGCACCATCATCCAGTACTTCAAGGATGATGCAACCGCGTTCAATGCCGAGAAGAAAGGCACCATCAGCGGCAAGGGCGTGATCAACAATCGCATCAGCGAGCATGTCTTCACGCGCCTCAGCCATATCGGCATACCAACGCATTTCATCCGCCGCCTCAACATGCGCGAACAGCTGGTGCGGCAGGTCGAGATCGTGCCCATCGAAGTGGTCGTGCGCAATGTCGCCGCCGGTTCGATCTGCAAGCGACTGGGCCTGACCGAAGGCGATCCGCTGCCGCACACGCTGATCGAATATTACTACAAGGACGATGCGCTGGGCGATCCGCTGATCGCCGAAGAGCATATCGCCTGTTTCAACTGGGCATCGCCCGAAGAGATGCAGGACATCGCCAGCATGGCGATCCGCATCAACGACTTCATGGCCGGCATGTTCGCCGCCATCGACATCCGGCTGGTCGACTTCAAGCTCGAGTTCGGACGCATTTGGGACGGCGATTATAGCCGCGTGATCCTGGCCGACGAGATCAGCCCTGACGGTTGCCGCCTGTGGGACATGAAATCGGGTGAGAAGCTCGACAAGGATCGCTTCCGCCGCGATCTCGGCGGCGAGAGCGAGGCCTATCAGGAAGTCGCACGCCGGCTCGGACTGCTGGAAGAAGAGAATGGCGACGGCGGCCCGGGCGAAGTGTTCGACATGAGCGCCCATCGCAGCCGCCTGCGGGGCGCGCCGAGCAAGCCAAAGGCATAATTCCGCCGTACAAGCGGTTGCCCTTCCCTGCACGCTTCGCCAAGCTGCGCGGCATGAGAGGATTCATTCTGGCAGCCCCGCTGGCGCTGCTGTTCGCAACCCCGCTGGTGGCGGAAGGCCCGGAAGGCACGCCTGCAGAGGTCGTGGCAGAAACATCGTGGGGCTTCGAAGCCAGCGACTTGCAACCCGAGGATGGCTATCTCTTCGGCCAGCTTGCCAACGGCATGCGCTATGTCATCCGCGCCAATGCAACACCTGAAGGCACGGCACTGGTGCGGATGGAAGTCGCTGCCGGGAGGCTCGACGAATATGACGACGAGCGCGGGCTCGCACATTTCGTCGAGCATATGGCCTTCAACGGCTCCACCAAC
The DNA here is from genome assembly GCF_030140925.1 of Parerythrobacter aestuarii. Classification (NCBI taxonomy): domain Bacteria; kingdom Pseudomonadati; phylum Pseudomonadota; class Alphaproteobacteria; order Sphingomonadales; family Erythrobacteraceae; genus Parerythrobacter; species Parerythrobacter aestuarii. The sequence continues at coordinate 1,178,377 of NZ_JARBWD010000001.1, read as the reverse complement.
GTACCTGAAGGCGAAATGGTCAAATTGCTGGAGCGGCTGGGGCTGGCCTTTGGCGCCGACACCAATGCCGTCACCAATTTCACCTACACGCAGTACAAGCTTGACCTACCCAACACCCGACCGGAGTTGCTCGATACTGCCTTGATGCTGATGCGCGAGACTGCGAGCGAGCTGACCTTCGCTCCCGAAGCGGTCGAACGCGAGCGCGGGGTATTGCTGGCAGAGCGGCGCGAACGGACCAATTTCACGCGGCTTGAAAGCGCCGACCAGGTTGATTTCTTCTTCCCCGGCTCGCTGTTTGCAGAGCGATTTCCCGTCGCCGGGCGTGAGGATATCGACAAGGTCGATGCCGCGGCGTTGAAGGCGTTCTGGCAGCGCACCTATGTCCCGTCGCGCACGACGCTGGTGGTGGTTGGCGACTTCGATCCGGCAGAGGTCGAACAAGCCATCATCGCGCGCTTTGCCGACTGGGAAGACGCCGCGACACCCGAACAGCCTGAAGCCGGGCCGGTCGATCCCGACTATCGCGGAGCCAGCGACGTGTATCTCGATCCGGCGCTCAGCGATGGCCTGATCGTGGCGCAGGGCGCACCATGGATCGAACGACCTGACACCAAGGCGGAACGCAGGCAGGCAATCCTGCGCGCCATCGGGTACGCCATATTGCAGCGCCGCTTTACCCGCGCGACCCGGATCGAGGATCCGCCGTTCCAGTCGGCCAGCTTCGGAGGTGCCGATATCTTCGAGGCCGGGCGGCAGACTATCTTGCGCATCAATGCTATCGAAGGGCGCTGGGCCGATGGCATGACCGCAGCCGAAGCAATCGTCCGCCAGTTTCTGGAATATGGCGTCAGCGAAGCGGAGATTGCCGAACAGGTTGCGCGGTCACGCACCGCTCTCGAGAATGCCGTTTCGGGCCAGGACACCCGCAGCCATGGCTATTTCGCCGGCCGCGCAATCCGGCTGGCGCGCGAGGAACGCATTCCGACCTCGCCTGAGACCAACCTCGCGCTGTTCGAGACGACGGCGAGCAAGGCTTCACCGGATGAGGTCATGGCTGCGATCCGCTCCGATATCGTGCCCTTCGATGACCCGCTGATCCGTTTCGCCGGGCGCACTGCCCCCGATGGCGGAGAAGCAGCCTTGCGCGAGGCGTGGAAGACAGCGCGGGCACAACCGGTCAGCCCACCCGAAGCCGTGTCGCTGCCAGAATGGGACTATACCGACTTCGGCGCAGCGGGAGAAATCGTGTCCGATACAATCGGCACGCCGCTTGACATTCGGCAAGTGGTTTTCGCCAATGGCGCAAGGCTCAATCTCAAGCGCACCGAGCTCGAACAGGATCGCATCCTGGTCGCGGTTACTATTGACGGCGGGACATTCATCGAGACGCGGGAAGAGCCGCTCAAGACCAACCTGATCGGCATGCTGCCGGCAGGCGGGCTGGGCAAATACACGCAGGACGAACTGCAATCGGTGCTCGCCGGGCGCAGCGCCAATTTTTCTATCGGTGCGACGCCTGACCGCTTCTCCGTCACCCAGCGCACGACCCCGCGAGACCTGGAGCTGCAATTGCAGCTCATTGCCGCATTCCTGACCGATCCTGCCTATCACACTGAGCCGCTTGCCCGCTATCGCAACGGCATCCCGGACTATTTCGCCTCACTGGTCGCAACCCCGGGTGCGGCGCTGCGGAGCCAGGCGGATTCGATTCTTTCGAGCGGCGACCCTCGCTTCACCATCCAGTCCCGGCAAGCCTACGAAGAACTCGATTTCGACTATTTGCGCAACGCCATCGAAGACCGCCTCAAGAATGGAGCGATGGAAATTGCGCTGGTCGGTGATTTCGAAGAGGAAGCAGCCATTGCGCTGGTGGCCCAGACGCTGGGCGCCTTGCCTGCACGCGAAGGCGATTTTCGCGACTATCCCGACAGCCGGCACCGCGTGTTTACCGGGGATCGTGTGTCGCATACGATCTATCACGACGGTGAGGCAGACCAGGCGCTGGTAAGCTACAATTGGCCCACGCGAGACTATTGGGATGCCGAAGCGACGATCGAGCTCAACCTGCTCCGCGCTGTCACCGCGCTGGAGATGACCGACGCGCTGCGCGAGGAACTGGGCAAGAGCTATTCCCCGTCCGTGAGCAATGAGCAATCGCGTAGCTACACCGGTTGGGGCCTGTTCCGGGTCCGCGCCGGGGTCGAGACCGACGAAGTCACTGCAACCCGCGAAGCTATCGAGGCAACCGTTGAACGGCTGCGCAGCGAGCCGGTCGATGCCGATATCCTGCAGCGTGCCCGCCAACCGATCCTCGAAGGGATCGACAACGCGCTAAAGACCAACGGCAGCTGGCTCGGCTATGTTCGCAGGGCCCAAACCGAACCTGTCGTGATCGATCGCTTCCTTGCTGCGCGGGCCCGCTACGAAGCGGTGACGCCCGAACGGCTGCGTGAAGTGGCAGAGCAGTACCTGACAGCAGACGGCGCGGTGCAGTTTGTCGTGCTTCCGCGCCCAGTTCAGGCGACTATCGCCGCCGAAGAATAGCTCGCCAACGCAAAAGGGGCGCCCGTTCGGACGCCCCTTTCAAGAATGCGGTAGCCGCTATCAGTAGTTGAAGCTGGCCGAGACCCCGATGATGCGCGGCTCGTTCACGAAAGCGGTATTGTTGTTGAAATCGATCCCGCCGCGAACGTTGTCGGCGTTGGTGATATTTCGTGCGAACAGGGCGATCGACCACTTGTCGTCGATGTTGCCATAGCCGATGCGCAGGCCCCCTTCGATCTGGTTGTCCGAATTGAACTCCAGGCTTTCATAAAGGAAGAAGTTGGTCGCGCCCTGGTACTGCCAGTCGGTGAAGACGAACACCTTGTGGTTGTCGCCCACCGGCACCGTCAGCTCGGCGGTAATGTCGGCCGTGAACTCGGGCGCGTTGGGGAACGGGTTGCCGTCCACCAGCGCGCGGGTGTTGCCGTTAATAACCGTGGTCGGGTCGGTGACAGTACACTGAGCGCAGATCCCTACAGCCAGCGTATCGTCCTTGATCTTGGTATTGTTCCAGGCAACGCCGGCCGTGATGACGAAGTTGTCGGTCAACTGGAACGCGCTGTCGAGCTCGAAGCCATAGCCGTGACCCTTGTTGGCGTTGACCAGCTGGACGAGGTTGCCGCCACCGCCGACGGCGGTGAACTGCGGATCGTCGACGGTGTAGTAGAACACTGCGCCGTTCAGGCGGATCGTGCGATCGGCCAGCTCGGACTTGAAGCCGGCTTCGTAGGACATGATCTTCTCGCTCGTCGCGATCGACGGCGGCTGGAAGAAGGCCACGTCACGGCCCTGGATGGTCGGAGCGCGGAACCCGCTGGCGACGCGGGCGTAAACGCTGGCGTCTTCCGAGACATCGACGAAGGCGCTGAGATCCCACGTCAGGCGCGAATCCTCGACCGCGCGGAACTGAGGCAGTGCGCCCGAGCGGACGACGAAGTTCTTGTCATCCTCGGTATAACGCAGGCCGCCCGTCAGGCGGACGGTGTCGCCGACCTGCCCGCTGACCTGTCCGAAGACTGCCCAGGCATCGTTGCGGTGGCGCACGGTGACCGGTGGCGGGAAAGTGAAGCCAACGGTGGTAACGTCGAAATCGCTCCAGAAGGCATAGCCGCCAAACTGCCAGCTGACCGGACCATCGGTATCCGAAGCGATGCGGGTTTCATGCGTAAGCTGCTGCAGCTCGATCGAATCCTGGGTATCTGCGGGGAACGGGATGAAGCCCGGACCCATGAACGGCAGGAACGACGCGCCGAAGCCTCCGTCGATATCACCCCGGCTCGAACCCTTGCTCTCGTAATGCGCAGTAATCGACGTCAGCTTAACGCCACGCGCTGCATATTCGATGGTGCCGGAAATCCCGAAGGTCTCGTACTCGGCCTGGTTGCCCGCACCAGCGTCGAAGAAGACGGTGTCGCGATCGTAATTGGCGTTGAGGTCGTTGTTGCCCGGGCCAAGGATATTGGCGCGGAACAATGTCGAGGTACCTTCGAGGTCGCGGTATTGCGCGTTGATCAGGATCGACAGGTCTTCGATCGGTTCGATCAGCAACTGGCCGCGAATGGCGATGTCGTCGAACCCGCCCAGCGCGTCTTCTTCACCGGTGAAGCCGTTGTCGACCCAATTGCCGCGATGCTGCCACAGGCCGGAAATGCGGAAAGCGACAGTGTCGGGCACCAGTGCGGTACCAACCCCGAAGTCGAGAGCGACAGAACCGAGGGTGCCGACGCTTACCGAGCCACGGGCCTGCGTGTCATAGGTCGGGCGCTTGGTATCGATCTTGACGATCCCGGCCGGGGTATTGCGCCCGAACAGCGTGCCTTGCGGCCCGCGCAAGACTTCGATCCGCTCGACGTCGAAGATCGGGAAGCTCTTGAGCGTCACATTCTCCAGCACCACGTCGTCCATGATGACGGAGACCGGCTGCGAAGCGGCCAGGTCGAAGTCGGTATTGCCGAGGCCGCGGATGTAGAAACGCGGGGCCGCGCGGCCGTTGGAGCTTTCGACGAACAGGCCCGGAACCTGGCCGGAGAGGCCGGTGTTGTCGGTGCCCGCTGCGAACAGCGCCTGGACGCGCGATTCCTCCAGAGTGGCGGCCGACAGCGGCACGTCCTGCAGGTTTTCCTCACGCCGGTTGGCGGTGACGACGATGACGCCCAACCCGCCGGTATTGGCTTCGGCGCTGGCGCTGTCTCCGTCCTGCGCGACAGCGGGAGCGGCAACAGCCAAAGCGGCAATGCTGGCAGTGGCAAAGGATAGGCGGCGAATAGTGCTGGAAGTCTTCATCGGTTCCTCGCGGCAATCAGTGTAAAACCGGCAACGTAGAAATACTGGGCCTCCCTTGCCCTGAATTGGTTAAGGGGGCGAGCTTTCGAGCGTCCCAAACCCCCATTTCATGGCATTGCAGCACCGTTTCGCTTCAAACTGGTGCAGGAATGTAACGATTTTGAGGTGGGAAGCTGCCGCTCGCGGGATTGCAGCGGCTCCACGGATCGCTATAGGCACACGGCTCGAAACGCATCGCACTCGCGAACCGGAGCAGCACCCATGAAAATCCGCATCCATGTCAGCCTCAAGCCCGGGGTGCTCGATCCGCAGGGTCGCGCGGTCCACCATGCGCTGGAAGGGCTCGGCTTTGCAGGAGTTGATGATGTGCGCATTGGTCGCCTGATCGAACTCGATGTCGCTGACGATACCAGCGACGCGGCGCTGACGGAGATGTGCGAGAAGCTGCTCGCCAATACGGTGATCGAGAACTACCGGATCGAGAAGGTCGCCTGAGAGCACTAAGGATCGCACCATGAAGACCGCTGTCATCACTTTCCCCGGATCCAACTGCGACCGCGACATGGCGGTGGCGCTGGAAGTCGCCAGCGGCGCTGCCCCGATCCGGGTCTGGCATGCCGACAGCGAATTGCCCAAGGGACTCGACTTTATCGCCCTGCCCGGCGGGTTTTCCTACGGTGACTACCTGCGCTCGGGCGCAATGGCCGCCAACAGCCCAATCATGCGTTCGGTCATCCGGGAAGCTGAGCGCGGCGTGCCCGTACTGGGCGTATGCAACGGGTTTCAGGTGCTGACGGAAAGCGGCCTCTTGCCCGGTGCACTCATGCGCAATGCCGGACAGACCTTCATCTGCAAGACGGTATCGCTGGAAGTGGTCAACAACCAGTCGCTGTTCACGGCGGGCTATGATGCCGGCCAGATCATCGACATCCCTGTCGCGCATCACGATGGCAATTATTTTGCCGACGCGGAAACGCTAGACCGGCTCGAAGGCGATGGCCGGGTTGCGTTCCGCTATCGCGACAACCCTAATGGCTCACAGCGCGATATCGCCGGGATTCTCAACGCTGCCGGCAATGTGCTGGGCATGATGCCGCACCCTGAACGCGCCATTGATGCCGCGCACGGCGGGACCGACGGGCTGGCTCTGTTCAAGGCAGCGCTGGAGCGACTTGCCACTGCCTGATTGCAGCTGGCCGCTCAGGCGGTGAGCTTTTCCCGACGGTCGAACAGCATGCGGGCTTCATCGCTCGGCATCGGCCGGCCGAAGTAATAGCCCTGGATCTTGGTGCATCCCATGTCGCGGATCATCTTCGCTTCTTCAGCGTTCTCGACCCCTTCTGCGGTAGTCGTCATACCGAGGCTGTCGGCCATTGCCACGACAGCACGGATGATCGCGATGCTCTCATTGCTGCCTTGTGCCGCGCCCTGCACGAACGTGCGATCGACCTTGATCGTCGAGAACCGCAGCTTGCGCAGGTATCCGAGCGAGGAATAGCCCGTCCCGAAATCGTCGAGCGCAACCTGGCAGCCAAGCGCCATCACTTCCTCAAGCGCCCCGCGCGCAACATCGGCATCGCGCAGGAAGATACTTTCCGTCACTTCCAGTTCCAGCCTGCTGGCATCGAGCCCGCTGATCGATAGCGCCCGCACCACGGTGGCCGCAAAGTCCGGTTCGATCAGCTGTTCGGGCGAGACATTGACATTGATCTTGGTCGGTGCCGGCCAGCTTGCCGCTTCGATGCAGGCCTGTTCCAGTACCCAAGTCCCGATGGGAACGATCAGGCGCGTGTCTTCTGCCAGCGGAATGAACTTGTCCGGCCCGACGAAGCCATGTTCCTTGCTGATCCACCGCAGCAGGGCCTCGAAGCTGACGATGTCCTCGCTGCCCGCATGCACCACTGGCTGGAACACGAGCTTGAACTCGTCCTGTTCAAGCGCCTTGCGGAGCGAGAATTCGAGCTTTCGGCGTTCCTCGGCAGAGGCATGGAGCGCCGGCTCGTAGCTGCAATGTTCGCCGCCGCCGAGATCCTTCGCGCGATAGAGCGCGAGGTCGGCGTTGCGCATCAGCTCCTCGACGGTCTTGCCGTCACGCGGGGCAATGGCAGAGCCGACGCTGGCACCGACATAAAGCGTGTGATGATCCACTTCGTAGGGTTGCGACAGCCGGTCGATGATCTTGCGGGCGACCTTGTCGACCCGGCTGCGGTCCGATGCATCGCGAACAACGATGGCAAATTCGTCACCGCCCAGACGACCGCACAGCTCATTATCCGACATGATGTCCTTTAACCGCGCGGAAACCTGCGCAAGCAAGCGATCGCCAACCAGGTGGCCGAGCGAATCGTTGACCTGCTTGAACCGGTCGAGGTCGATCATCAGGAAGGCACAGCGCGAGCGCCATTGGCGAGCAAAACGCATGGCCTCGCCCAGCGCTTCATTGAGCATCAGGCGGTTAGGCAATTCGGTAAGTGTATCGTAGCGCGCGAGGTAAGCGATCTTTTCCGAGGACTCGCGCTGTTCGGTGACATCTGAGCCGACGCCACGAAAGCCGATGTGCTGGCCCTTACCATCGAGCATCGGAGTTCCGGAAAGTTCCCACCAGCGGCTTTCCGCCCCGATGGAAACCTTGACCAGCAGGTTGGAAAAACTCTCGCGGCGTTTCAAGCGCTCGGCAAGATCGTGCAGGCTGGTTGGAAACTGGCCTGTGTCCCACGCCTTGCCGGCGATCAGTTGCAGGAACGGCCTGCCTTCGGCTTCTTCCGGCTCGCAGCCCAGAGCAAAGGCGAAACGCGGACTGGCAGACCGTACTTTGCGTGTGGTGTCGATTTGCCACAGCCAGTCGGCTTCGTTCTCTTCGAATTCGCGCAACAGCAGCGAGACGACTTCATTACGCTCTGCCATCCCTTCTTCCGCGACGACCCCGCGCAGATAGGCATCGGCGCGGGTCACGATGCCATAGCCGATGATGACAATCATACAGGCACCACTGGCGGCCGCCGGATAGTGTCCGGCAAGGGCAAGCGTGGCGATAGCAGTCGTACAGATGGTTACCAGGTATGCCACTGCACCGGCGGGCGCCGAGCCAAGTACAATGGCCGATCCGACCGGCAGCAATGCAACAACGATCCAGACCCGCAGCAAGTCCGCCGGGGTGCCGAACACATGGGTCATGACCAGGACCGAGGACCACGCTATGGCGCAAAGCACCGCAGCCAGCGTGTGCTGGTTCGCTTCCTCGCGGCCGAGCCGACGGCTTTCCGATCTGCGCAACATCCAGTCGCGCCCAGTGAGGTGCGCGACCGCAAGAGCCAACGCCGCAGCCCAGCCGGCAATGGCAACCAGCGGAAGCACGCCCCACACGGTCCACACCAGCAAGATTCCGACGACGATATGCGAAATGACCCGCAGCCTGGTTCGTTGCCCGACGCGGGCATATTGCAGGGCCCGCAGGCGCGACCAGTCGAGCCCTTCGCTATCCCTGAACCCCAAGAGGGCGAGCAGGGGCAATTTCGCCGGCAAATTCAGCGTTTCAGATCGATTGTCGCTCACCGGTGCAGGCGTTAACCGGGAAAGGTTATTGCCGGGTAAAGTGAGGTATCAGAGTTTCGCGCAGCCGCCGGAGCTCTCCCCGCGCTTATTCGACCGTCACGGACTTCGCCAGATTGCGCGGCTGGTCGACGTCGGTGCCTTTCACCACTGCCACGTGATAGGCCAGCAATTGCACCGGCACGGCGTAGACCAGTGGCGCAATCAAGGGATGAACCTTGGGCATCTGGATTGTGGCAAGGCATTCGTCGCCCGCTTCGGCGAGGCCTTCCTCGTCAGAAATCAGCACGATCTTGCCGCCGCGTGCGCGCACTTCCTGCATGTTGGAAACGGTCTTCTCGAACAGCGGGCCGGACGGCGCGAGCACGATTACCGGCACGGCTTCGTCGATCAGCGCGATCGGGCCATGCTTCATCTCGCCCGAGGCATAGCCTTCGGCATGGATATAGCTGATTTCCTTGAGCTTCAGCGCCCCTTCCATCGCCAGCGGATAGTCTGGACCGCGGCCGAGATAGAGCACGTCGCGCGCCGGGGCGAGTAAGGGTGCCATGGCGGCAATATCGTCATCATGGTCGAGCGCGGCGTTGAGCGCGGCGGGCGCTTCGAGCAGGTGCTTGACCACCTCCTGCTCTTCCTCACGGCTCATGCGGCCTTTCTTGACCGCAAGATGCGCAGCGAGGGCGGCGAGCACTGCCAGCTGGCAGGTGAAGGCCTTGGTCGAGGCCACCCCGATTTCCGGCCCGGCATGGGTCGGCAGCAGCAGGTCGGCCTCGCGCGCCATGGTGCTCGTCGGCACGTTGACAACAGCGGCGATGGTTTGGCCATTGTCCTTGCAGTGCCGCAGCGCCGCCAGCGTGTCAGCGGTTTCGCCGCTCTGCGAGATGAAAATGGCGAGGCCGCCGTCCTCCAGCACCGGTTCGCGATAGCGGAACTCGCTCGCAACATCGATATCGACGGGAACGCGGGCAAAGGTCTCGATCCAGTATTTCGCCACCATCCCGGCATAGAACGACGTACCGCAGGCAACGATGGTGATGCGCCTGATCGCCGACAGGTCGAAATCGACCTGCGGCAACGCCACGCTGGCATCGGCCTGACGAACGTAGCTGTTGAGCGTCTGTGCCACCACGGTCGGCTGCTCGAAGATCTCCTTCTGCATGAAGTGACGGTAGTTGCCCTTCTCGACCGCAGCTGCCGATGCGCCAGAGGTCACGATCTCGCGCTCCACAGGGTTGTTCTCGGAATCGTAGATTTGCGCGCCATCGCGGGTGATGACGACCCAGTCGCCTTCATCGAGATAGGCGATACGCTGGGTCAGCGGCGCCAGCGCCAGCGCATCGGAGCCGAGATACATTTCCCCCTCGCCATAACCGACAACCAGTGGTGATCCGAGCCGCGCACCAATCAGCATATCGGGATGCTGGCGGAAAGCGATGGCCAGCGCGAAGGCACCCCGCAGTTGCGGCAGCACAGCCTTGACTGCCTCTTCGGGAGTCTTGCCGGATTCGAATTCATGGCTGACCAAGTGGGCGACGACTTCGCTGTCGGTTTCACTTTCCAGCGTGCGTCCAGCGGCCAGTAGTTCGTCGCGCAGCGGCTTGAAATTCTCGATTATGCCATTGTGCACCAGCGCCACTTCACCGGTAGCATGCGGGTGGGCGTTGTTGGCGGTTGGCGCACCATGAGTGGCCCAGCGGGTATGGGCGATACCGATTGTACCGGGCGCGGGCGCATCAGCCAATTCGGTAACGAGGTTCTGCAGCTTGCCCTGGGCGCGACGGCGCACGAGCTGCCCGTCATCGATGGTGCAAACCCCGGCGCTGTCGTAGCCACGGTATTCCATACGCCTGAGGCCATCCACCAGCCGGTCTGCCACCGGTTCCTTGCCGACGATGCCGATAATGCCGCACATGTTCTCAGGTCCTTCGCATCTAGAGAGTATAGGGGACACGGATGCCCGGCATCGCTGCCGGGAAATCCTTGGTATTTCGTGTAATAAGGACGCGGCCACGCGTCTGGGCCGTGGCAAGAATGATCGCGTCCATCGCTTTCAAACGACCGCGTTCGCGCCGCAGCGCGGCCGCACGCACACCGATCTCTGCATCGATCTCGTCGATCCCGAAGCCTGAAAGCAGGATTTCGGCGCGGCGCAAGCCATCGCCCTCGCCTTTCGACATCACTTCGATCCAGACCGCACGGCTGATCCAGGCCCGCGAACCGTTGTCTGTCGCACGGTCGATCTCGACCCGAGCCTGGTCAAAGCCCAACAGCGCATCAATGATGATGTTGGTGTCGAATGCGAAACCGCTCACCGGGAAGAAGGCTTCTTGGGCTGGGGATACTTGCCCGCCAGCATGTCCAGGTGGATCTGGCGCTGCCGATCGTCTTCCTCGTCGAACAGGTCGGGGAATTGAGCCTTCACCGCTTCATAATCATCATCCCACGGTCGAGTCCCAGCCGCCCGCTCGCGCTGTTGCCATTCGACTGAATCGCCAATGTCGGTGCGATCTTTCCAGGCCCCGAAACCGATCTTGAGCCAGTCCTTGTTGGCTGCTGGCCCAATCTCGGCCCGATATTCGGAGACAGCTTCACGCAACAACTGGGCGCGCGACTTGCCCTGCTCCGCAGCGAGCTTGTCGAGCCATTCGATGTCGTCATCGGGCAGGTCGGCGAGAATTCGAGTCATGAGTGATATCCTGATATCATATCATGATATCATGTCAATACATCCTTCCTAGCGGAGCGCCGAGGTTCGGACCTGCGCTTTCGCGCCGTCGCGCCAGAGATAGAGCCCAGCCGCGATGATGATACTCGCGCCAATCACTGTCCCACCGTCAGGCGCATCGCCAAACCACCACCAGCCAAGTGCACCCGCGACAAGCAACTGCACGTAGGTCATCGGAGCAACTGTCGCTGCTCCCGACCGGGCAGTACCGTGGAATACCAGCCAATGCGCTGTACTTGCTGTGACCGCCACGATCGCACAGCGGATCAGCACATCCGGCGACGGCCAGCTGAACTGAAGAATTTCCGCCCCTGTCTCGCGCCCAATCAAGGCGGCAAGTGCCAGGATCGGCGCAGCGATGGCAGCCATGTAGACCTGCATGGAAAGCGGGCTGCCCGTGCCCGCTGAAGCACGGTTGGCGATCATCAGCAGAGCCATGAAGAAAGCTGCACATACAGGCAGGAATGCAGTGACCCCCAGTTCCAGCACATTCGGCCGCAACACGATCACAACGCCAATGAAGGCGACAACCGAAGCGACGAACGTGGCCCGGCGCACTTTCTCTCCCAGCATCGGCCCACTAAGCAGGGCAGTGAGGATAGGGGCGAGGAAGACCAGAGCCGTCGCCTCCGCAAGCGGCATCAGGAAGATCGAGCTGAAGAAAGTAAGCGTCGCTCCGGCCAGGCATAGCCCGCGGCCAAGTTGCAGCCACGGGTGGCGAGGGCGGAACGCAGCCCACCCTTCCCGGATCGCCAACAAGACAGACAGGCCCAACGCGCCAATGGTGAAGCGTAGCGCTGCCACTGCAATCGGCGACCACATCCCCGCCATGGTCTTGATGACGGCATCGCCGACAGACAGGCAGGCGAAGCCGGCCAATGCCAGCAGCAAGCCGCTACGTTCGTCCTGTTGCAAATGCCATGCCCCGATCCGATCAACGCACCCTGACGATGCGCCTTTCAGCTCGCGATACAGGCTCTGTCCACCGGGGCAACCGCCAAAAGCGTCACATCATCCAACTCAGTGTCGTTAAGCATCGACAGTTAAGCGCTATTTACCTTCACACGCCTAGAGCACCTGCGGATGAGATCGCCCGAATGTGTCGCCGAGCGGACATCCGAACCGATTCCTTAGGAAAAAAATAAGGTTTCCAAACTATTCACTTTCATCAGGAAGGTACTCTTCGTCTCTCGGCGTTGAAGACCTGCGATGAAGCTAAACCGTGTGAACCTGGGGGACAGGGAATGAGTGCATTCGGACGCAAGAACGGGCCTGGCGGCATGGCTCCGGGTAGCCGCCCCGCGTTCGGCGTCGCACGCCCCATGAAGGGTGGAGGCGCGCCCAAACGAGACGAAGCTCCGCCTCCGGGCGGCGAACAGTTCCCGCCCCTTCCTGGCGAAGACGAGGAAAAATCCTCGGCGCCTTCGTCGACGCCCAACAAAGACGACGCCATGACCCGCCTTACGGATCGCGCCAATGCGGTCCATGAGCAGCAGGAAGTCGGCGGCTTCGAAGCCAGCGTCCACAAGATCAAGGAACAGGTGCTGCCGCGCCTGCTCGAACGCGTCGACCCGGAAGCGGCGGCCACACTGTCCAAGGAAGAGCTGTCGGAGGAATTCCGGCCGATCATCATGGAAGTGCTGGCCGAACTGAAGGTCACGCTCAACCGCCGCGAACAGTTCGCGCTTGAGAAAGTCCTCATCGACGAGCTGCTCGGCTTCGGTCCGCTCGAAGAACTGCTCAACGACCCTGACGTTTCCGACATCATGGTCAACGGCCCCGACCAGACCTACATCGAGAAAAAGGGCAAGCTCGTGATCGCGCCGATCCGGTTCCGCGACGAGCAGCACCTGTTCCAGATCGCTCAGCGCATCGTGAACCAGGTCGGCCGCCGCGTCGACCAGACCACGCCGCTGGCCGACGCCCGTTTGAAAGACGGTTCGCGTGTGAACGTCATTGTGCCGCCGCTGTCCCTGCGCGGCACCGCAATCTCGATTCGTAAGTTCTCCGAGAAGCCCATCACACTCGACATGCTCAAGGACTTCGGTTCGATGAGCGACAAGATGTGTACCGCGCTCAAGATTGCCGGCGCATGCCGCATGAACATCGTCATCTCGGGCGGTACCGGTTCGGGTAAGACCACCATGCTCAACGCCCTGTCGAAGATGATCGACCCGGGCGAGCGCGTGCTGACCATCGAGGACGCCGCCGAGCTTCGCTTGCAGCAGCCTCACTGGCTGCCGCTGGAAACCCGCCCGCCGAACCTGGAAGGCCAGGGCGCGATTACCATCGGCGACCTTGTGAAGAACGCCCTGCGTATGCGCCCGGACCGCATCATCCTGGGCGAAATTCGTGGCGCGGAGTGTTTTGACCTCCTTGCCGCCATGAACACCGGCCACGATGGCTCCATGTGTACGCTCCACGCCAACTCGCCGCGCGAGTGCCTGGGCCGTATGGAAAACATGATCCTGATGGGCGACATCAAGATTCCGAAGGAAGCCATCTCGCGCCAGATCGCCGAATCGGTCGACATCATCGTGCAGGTGAAGCGCCTTCGCGACGGTTCGCGCCGCACCACCGACATCACCGAAGTGATCGGGATGGAAGGCGATGTGATCGTGACGCAGAACCTGTTCAAGTTCGAGTATCTCGACGAGAGCGAGGACGGCAAGATCATCGGCGAATTCCGCGCCAGTGGCCTGCGCCCCTACACGCTGGAGAAAGCCCGCCAGTTCGGGTTCGACCAGGCGTATCTCGAAGCCTGCCTGTAAGGCAGGCGACCCTCGAGTACCGGGCGCGAGCCATCCGGCTCGCTTGGCTGCGGCCTAACCGGCCGGCGCGCAGTCGCGCGCTGTCGTCGCCGTCTCGGCGCCGATCCCAGAACGAGTTAGCTTTCGTGTCGCGGAGCGCAGACGGCGACTAGCCGACCGCAAGAGCGTAGGCTCAAGTAGCCGTCCGGCGGTAGCCCGACGGAGGCGCCCGCCCGCAGGGGCCCTTAGCGGAGCGAAGGAACAGTCCTGAGGATGCACTCACGGAGGTGGGTGCGCAAAGCAAGCAACCCTTATCCTCTCAGCATCCCTGGAACCGCCAGCGCCAGCAACCCCCCGCCGATGATCGCACATAGCAGGAATACACCAGTCCACGGTACCCAGCCGACCTTGTCAATGCGGGCCCGCTTCATGCGGCGACGTTCGGCAACCATCGCCAGCAGCGCGAGCAGCAGGAAACCCACACCGTAGAGCGCGAGCAGTTCCGCATCGGAAGCAAAGGCAAGTTGGCCAAGAAACTCCATGGCGCGCGCATATGGGCATTGCAGGAGGATTGCACAACGGTTCCGCCTGCGCTTGCATCACAGTGACGCCTGCCTATGGCGACACTGTGCAGGAACCCGATCCCCAGACCCAGCGACCCTTGTTTGCCCTGCTCATCAGGCTCTGCGCCGCGCTGTCGCTCTCAATCATGCTGGTATTTGTGAAACTGGCAGGCGAGAGCGGTATTCACGTGGCTGAAACGCTGTTCTGGCGCCAGATGCCGACCGTCCCCATCCTTGTCGTCTGGTTGGCGTGGACCGGATCGCTCGCAACCCTGCGTACCTCGAGACTGCCGATCCATGCCCGGCGCGCAGCCTATGGCCTCGTCGGCATGCTGCTGAACTTCCTCGGCGTGATGCTGCTGCCCTTGGCCGAAGCAACCACTTTCAATTTCACTTCGGCCTTCTGGGCAGTGATCCTTTCGGCGCTCATCCTGCATGAGAAAATCGGCTACTATCGGTGGGCGGCGGTCGCATTGGGCTTTCTTGGCGTGCTGGTCATCGCGCAGCCAGGTGATGGGCACATCCCGCTCGCCGGGGCTGCTGCGGCGCTTGGTGGAGCCTTCATGATCGCGCTGATCTCGATCCAGATCCGCGATCTCACGCGCACGGAAGCACCGCTGACCATCGTATTCTACTTCTCCGCGTTCAGCATCCCGGTGCTGGCGCTCGCCCTGACCTTCGTGATGACAGCCCATACCCCCTACCAATCGGTCATATTGGCAGGCCTCGCCACCTTCGGGCTGATCGGGCAGCTCTGCCTCACCGCTGCCTTGCGCTATGGCGCAGTCGCGAGCGTAATCGTGATGGATTATTCTGCGCTACTCTGGGCGACCTTGTTCGGCTGGGGCGTATTCGACCGGCTCCCGCCCGCAACCACATGGCTGGGCGCTCCGTTGATCGTGGCTGCGGGGCTGGTCGTCGCGTGGCGCGAGCATCGCCTGAAACGCTCATCTGGTGTAAAGGAACAGGCAACCAGTTGAGTGGTTTAATCTCAACTCCGTGTGAGCCAATCGAAGGAAACACCATGGCACGCAAAGCACTGATCGCCCTCGGCATCGTAGCCATCTCGCTGACGACTGCCGCTTGCAACACCGTCAAGGGGCTTGGCCGGGACATCCAGTCGGTCGGCGAAGCGGGCGAAGACGCGATCGATTAGTCCGCCCCTAGCGCCGGATCCTCTGCAAGGGCCCCGGTGAAGTGCGGGGGCCGCGATACTTCTCGCGCACGACGAGCCATACCAGCAAACCCAC
This sequence comes from Parerythrobacter aestuarii, assembly GCF_030140925.1. Lineage (NCBI taxonomy): Bacteria > Pseudomonadati > Pseudomonadota > Alphaproteobacteria > Sphingomonadales > Erythrobacteraceae > Parerythrobacter > Parerythrobacter aestuarii. The sequence continues at coordinate 1,162,710 of NZ_JARBWD010000001.1, read as the reverse complement.
CGGGCCGACCATCAGCGTGGTGATGAGCACCGGTGCCTGCCACAAGCGCCCTATACCCTTGTGATCGGCATCGCGCGCGATCCACAGGCCGACGAAAAGATCGAACGCAAGATAGTGAGTCCAGCCCACAGTCACACCGGCATCGCTGGCAAAGATCGCCCGCACACCTTCGATCGATCCGAAATCGGCCTCTGCCGCGCCTGACCAGATCGCGTGACCCAACCCCGCTGCATAGACGAGGCACAGAATCCCGACACCAAGGTAGAGCACGACGCTGAGCAGCAGCTCCTTGCGCGGCAACAGCACGAGGATCGCCCAGCCGATCAGCGCCAGCAGGTTTACGAAGGAAAAAATAGAGGCCCACATCGTGCAGTCTCCCTAGCCTGCTTCCGGCTGTGGCAGCATGCTCGCTGCCCGGTGAATCGCGTCATTGTCATGCGAATAGCGCCCACGGGTGCGGCGCATGGCAAGTGCCAGCGCGGCCTGCGCCACAATCTCAGCCTTGATCGAACGAAATTTGCGCATCTGCCCATGCAGCAGCAGGTCAGTGATCGGGCTGGCAATCTTCGCGAGCCCTTCCCCGGTGCGGTTATCGCCAGTGCGGCGACCCTTGAGCAAGCCCGGCCGCAAGATGTCGAGCCGGGTGAGACCGACTTTGCTCAACTGTGTCTCTGCTTCGCCTTTCACGCGGAGATAAAAATTCTTCGAATGCCGGTCGGCCCCGACCGAACTTATCGCCACCATCCGATCGACTCCTGCAACCTTGGCAGCCTTGGCGGAATCGACCACGAGGTCGAGGTCGACAGCCTTGAACGCATCCTGGTCGCCGCCGACCTGCTTTATGGTGGTGCCCAATGCACAGATCAGCGCATCTGGTTTGACCGCTTCCAGCACATCGCCCCATTTCGTCGGCTCGGCCACAAAGACCTCCATCCGCGCGCCGGGCGGCAATGGCACTTCGCGCCGTGCAATCCCGATGATCCGCAAATCCTCCCGGCCTACCGCGAGGCGCAGCACCTCCTGACCGACAAGGCCGGTAGCTCCGACGAGGGCAATGCGAACGGGTTTGGGCATGCGACGTATCTGTTCTGGTTAGGGCTGGCAGGCCTTTAGGGCCCATCGGCGCAATAATCCATGCCTGCGGCGCAGCTTTACGCTGGGCGGTTCACTGCCCGCTGCCGCCCGTGCGACTCCAGATACCGGCGAGGATCGATCCGATCACCACATGATAGACCGACGAAATCGCGCTCGGCACAGGGGCCAGCGCCGCCTGCATCGGATCAAGGAACTGCGCAGCAAAGCTAGGTTGCGATGCAAGGCTCGCACCTAGCCCGCTGTTTTGCATTCCCACTTCGATGCTGATGGTTCGTTGTTCCTCCTCACCGAAACCCAGCAGTCGCGGCCCGAAATAACCCAGCGCAAACCCAGCCGCGTGGAGCAGGAAGATCGCCAGCAGCAGCACGCCGGCATGCGCTTCGATCAGCGCCTTCGAATTGCCCACGATCGCGCCTACGATCAGGACTATGGCGATGATCGAGACCAGCGGTGAAATCGTCGCAATGCGGCGCGTCACACGCGGGAACAGCGTGTTGAGCACCACGCCCGCCACAACGGGGATCAACACGATGGCGACCATGCTGCGAAACAGGCTCCAGCGGTCGATTTCGATAAACACCCCTCCCAGCCAGCCGGTCAGGAGCGGAGTCAACACGATCGCCACCAGAGTCGAGCACAGCGTCATCGATACCGACAGCGCAACATTGGCACGCGCAAGATAGGCGACCACGTTCGACGCAGTGCCTCCGGGACAACAAGCGACAAGGATCAGGCCCACCGCCAGCCCTTCCTCCAGCCCAAAACCGATTGCGAGCGAGACGCCCGCGAGCGGCATGACAGTGAATTGCAGCACCACCCCGGCCAGCACGCACAGCGGCATGGCAGCGACACGGCGGAAGTCATCGAGGCTGAGCGTCAGGCCCATGCCCAGCATGATCACGCCGAGCATGACGGAGATCAGCCCCTGTCCGGCGACCTGTGTGCTCGTGACCCATGCAAAGTGCCCCGGGACCAGCCAGGCCCACGCGACGCCCAGGACTGTCCAGACCGCGAACAGGTTCGTCGCCCACGCCATCCAGCGCGGCTGTGGCGAAGTGTCAGACATTGCTGAGCCCGCTTGGGGCCTTGCCATAGATCTGACGGCATTGCTCCAGCGCGTAGCGATCGGTCATCCCGGCAATGTAATCGACCACATGGCGCGACCGGCCAGGCTCTTCGTTGGGCAGCACATCTGCCCATCCACCACCCATCATCTCCGGCTGCTGGTCGTAGGCGGCATAGAGCCGCGAGATGACATCGCGCGCCTGGTCGCCCGCTTCGACCTGCTGCCGGTGGTAGTAGAGCCGATCGTACATGAACGCTTTGAGCACGCGCTCCTGCTCGAACATCGCCGGAGAGAACCCGCCACTCATGCGCCCGGCATCGCGCACGTCCTGTGCAGTCTCCATCGCTTCAGTCACGCGCTGGGTGTGGCTGATCACGTCATTGACCATCAGCCCGATCTGGCTGCGCACCAGTTCGCGCAGCAGCCGTCGGCGGTCGGCACCCGGATAGGCGCGTTCCACCGCGCGCCACTGATCGGCAACCCAGTCGACCGTCAGCAGGTCGTCCAGCTCAAGGAAACCCGCCCGCAGGCCATCGTCAATATCGTGGTTGTCATAGGCAATATCGTCAGCCACCGCCGCCACCTGCGCTTCGAGCGAAGACCATTGCGCAAGGTCGAGCGGATAATCCCGGTCGAGCTCTGCTAGCGCAGGATGCGGATGCGTGACAGGGCCATTGTGCTTGGCAAGTCCTTCCAGCACCTCCCAGCTGAGGTTCAGCCCATCATGCGTGGGATAGGGGTTCTCCAGCCGCATCAGTGTGCGCAGCGTCTGGGCATTGTGATCGAAGCCCCCGTGGCGCGCATTGGCTTCGTGCAGCGCTTGTTCCCCGGCGTGCCCGAAGGGCGGGTGGCCGATGTCATGCGCCAGGCAAAGCGCTTCGGTCAGGTCTTCGTCCAGCCCGAGCGCGCGAGCAATGACCCGGCCGATTTGCGCCACTTCCAGGCTATGCGTCAGTCGGGTGCGATAGTGGTCGCCATCGGGCGCGACGAACACCTGCGTCTTGGACTTGAGGCGACGAAACGCGATCGAATGGATGATCCGGTCGCGATCACGCTGGAATGCGCTGCGCGGCCCGCGGGTCTCGCTCGCCGAATGGGCAAATTCGCGCCCGCGGCTACGGGCTGGATCGGAGGCAAGCGGGGAACGCGACATCACGCCTGCGGACTTAGGCAAGCGCGCAAATCGCGGCAACGGGAACAATCGGGCAACATTGAGCGGGTGCCCGGATCAGTCGGCGCAAATCCACTCTACCGCTGCCTCGCAGTGAATCCGCGCGGTGTCGAAGATCGGCAGCACATTGGCATCGATGTCGACCACCAGCTCCAGTTCGGTGCAGGCAAGGACGATCGCCTTGGCTCCATGCTGCTCATACCAGGTGATGATCGTTTTCAGCATCCGCTCCGCCTCGCGGCTTTTCTTGCCCAGCTTCAACTCTTCGGCGATGATCCGGTCGAGCTGGTCGATATGGCTGGCTTCGGGCGGCATCAGGTCGATCCCGTGCGAAACCAGCCGCCGACGCAGGAAGCTGTCTGTCATCACCGACTTGGTTCCGAGGATTGCTGCCGGAACAACGGGGGCACCCTTCATCCGTTCGCCGGTGCAATCGCCGATGTGCAGCACGGGGATATCGACCGCTTCAGCGACTTCTCCGTGCACCTTGTGCATGATGTTGGAGGTTATCAGCAGGCCCTGCGCCCCGCCCTGTTCCAGCCGCTTCGCGCATTCGAACAGCTGCAGTGCGGCTCGCTTCCAATCCTCGCTGCTCTGCAGCCCGGAAAAGGCGGAGTGTTCGAGGCTCTCGATCACCAGCGGAGGATTGGCTCTTGGCCCGAGGCGTTTCTGCACCAGCCGGTTGAGTTGTTCGTAATAGGTACGCGTGCTGATCCAAGTCATCCCGCCGATCAGCCCAAGTTTGCGCATGGAATTCACCCCTTCCGGCCCCGGCTATGCGTCCGGTACCGTGAAGATGGCAAGCAAACGAGAGGCGTTATTCAGCGGTTTCAGCTGCAGGTGCGGGGACAAGCACTGTGTCGAGCCAATTGCGCAGGTCGGAAACCGATCTTTCGGGTGCTTCTTCCATGGGAATATGGCCGATCCCGCGATAGCTGGCGAGCGTCGCGTTGGGCAGATGCCGCACATACCAATTGGCTGCTTCGAAGGGAATCAACGCGTCGTCCTCGCCCCACATGACCAGCGTCGGCACTCGCACCTGCGCCACCTGTTCGGCATCGAAAATGCGATAGGGCTGGATGAAGCGCGCCCGCGTTGCCGCACGGTTGCCTGGGTAGCGCGCCATTTCCCAATAACGGTCGATCATCGCGTCGGTGATGATGTCCTGGTTGGAGACGCTTTGCGACAGGCTCCGCTCGACCAGCGAGCGTGGCAGCATCTGGCTCATCACCGGTCCCACAACCGGCATGCGGGCGATGGTGAAGGCAAGGTTTCCACCCCCTTCGCGCCGGATCGGGGAACCGCCGGCATCAACCAGCACCAGCCCCGAAAGCTGCTCCGGATGGCGCAAGGCATAGGCCATGGCGATGCTTCCGCCCATGGAATTGCCAGCCAGCACAAACCGATCGAGGTCGAGCTTGTCCGCCACCAGGTGGACTGTCTCGACAAAGCGATCGCCGGCATAGTCGTCATCGATTGCCGGCCCGGTCAGCCCGTGACCGATCTGGTCAAACCGGATGACTCGATAGTCCTGCCGCAGCGCTTCGGTCCAGGGCTGCCAAGTGGCGAGATCGGCATTCGAACCATGCAACAGGACGATCACCGGCGCATCGCTGTTTCCGTTCCCGGGTCCTTCGTCGCGCAAATGCACCTCTTGCCCATTGGCAAGCGTGATGAACTGGGAGGGTTCACCAGCGTATTTCGCGCGCATCTCGGCTTTGTCGGTGTCAGGTGTGCGCAGGATGACGAAGGCGATGACCAGCAGCGCGACAATGACGGCGAGGACTTTTCCGAGACGTTTCATGATCCCTCCAATTGCGCGATCCAGCGTTCGACCGCTGCGACACCTTCAGCATCGACGGTGGCCTTGCCCAGTTCGGGCATGGCAACTCCTGCTTCCTTGCTCCCCATGCGATGAACGATGATGGAACGTTCGGGATGGCCCGGATCGATATCGAATTCCAGCCCGCCCGAGCCCCGCCCAGCCGCCACGGGGCGCTTGAGTACACCGAGGCGCGAAGGATTGTCCTGCTCCCACCTCAGGTCGAGCCCGCTGTTGGAAGCCATCCCCCCGGGGCGGTGGCAATGCGCACAATTGACGTCGAGATAGCCGCGAGCAAGTGCAGCAACATCGGCTGAGGCGCGCTCTTCCCAGACCGGGATGGTGTCGGCCCCGCTCACCACCAGCTCCATCCCGCCCAGCCATTGAGCACTCATATTGCGGGGTTTGGGGCCGATGGGGATCACCGCCCCGGCAACGCTGTGACATTCCTTGCACTGATTCTTGTTGGGAATGCGGTAACTGATCTGTTCGCCGGCCGGAGTGGTCACCTCCAGCCGCGCCCCGGCAATGGCCAGGCGCGCCTCGGTCTGTTCGGCGTTCCACCTGTAAGGCAGCGCGATCCAGCCATCAGCCCGGTGCAAGAGGACACGAGTCTCGATCAGCTGCCGGTCCTTGCCTTCGCCAAAGGCAAAGGTCTTGATCAGCGCACTGCCAACGGGGAATTGCAGCAACCCACCATGGTCATTCCCGGCATCTATTCCGATCACCTTGCCATAGGGGACATAGACGAAGCGCAGCTTGGTCGCGCCGTCCGAATAGAGCGGCGTGTTGAGGCGATAAGGCACCACTCCCGGTGCAGGGATCTGCCCTGCACCGTCGATGAAGAAGCCGAACTCCGACAACGAGCGCGGCATGCCATCGTCGATGATCGCCGCTTCGGAAACCGAAGGCGGCGCAATTTCCGCCTGAGCTGCCATCGAGCCCGCCAACGCGAGCGCTGCCGCGCCCAGCAAGGCAAGCCCGTTCCTCATCCGGCAATCCGCGCGGCAAGCTCTTCGGGTGCACCAATGTCGCCGAAATCCCAGGGCTGCCCGTAGGCGGGCAGGTCGACCGGGGCGGGCTTCGCATCGGCAATCGATTGGCCCTGTGTCGTCAGGTTCATCGACCATGCTCCGATTTCAGGCGTAGCCAGCAGCGCGGGCGTATCCTCATCCACGCTGATCCCGTCCCAAAGGATAGGCGGGAGCGCCCCACCAAAGGCCTGGGCCAACAGCGCCCCGCCTTCGAAATCGGGATCGGTTCCGCCAGCATCGACATTGTTCTCCGCAATCACGATTTCGCGCGGATAGGGATTGTAGCGCTCGTCATCGAAGGCTTGGGTATAGGTGACAACCATGAAGGGTGCGGTCGGATTGTTGCGCAGGATATTATCGTTCACCCACACCTTGTCATTGGCCATCACCATGATCCCGGTCCCGCGCCGCACACCGGCGACCGGGTTCCCCGGAGGAGCAAAGTTGGGCGTTGTGTTACCGACCACGAGGTTGTTCTTCACGATCACATTGCCGCCGCCCATCACCGGCAGGCCCGGCAGGTCGAACACCAGGATCCCGCCCGTGTTGCGGGTGACGAAATTGTTGGTGACGATCGCATCGCGGCTGTTCTCGATCTCGATCCCGGCGACATTGTCGGTCGCGATGGAATTCTGGACCGTAATCTTGAACGACTGGCCGACATATATGCCGGCGTCCGACGCGCCCGAGACCTCGCAGCCATCGACGAGGATCCCGGTGCTTTCGACCGGGTAGATGCCATAGGCCCCGTTTTCGCGGCGCGGACCGGCAGTCCAGGTGACGCGAATCTTGTGATAGACGATGGCGTCCGCGCCCTTGGACTTGATCCCATCGCCCTTGGGGTTCTCGACGGCGAAGTCACGCAGCGTGACGAAATCGGAGGTCACGAGGAAGCCTTCGCCCGCATCCTGCTGACCGGTGAAATCGAGCACGGTCGCTTCCATCCCCGCGCCGCGCACGGTCACACTGTTCACATCGAGGCTGATCCCGTCGGTCAGTTCGAACCGACCGGCCCCCAGCACGATCTCGTCACCGGGTTCCGCCAGGATCAGCGCTTCCTGCAAACGCTCCTGCGCACCCTCACCCGGGTCGACGGTGATCGTTTCAGCCCATGCCGGGGCCGCCAATGCCAGCGCGGCGGCACCAATCAGAAATCGTGTCATGAAACCTCTCCCTCTTGCGCGGCATAGTGCCGCACGGGAGCGGGATTGCAAGGGGGCTAAGCGCCGCCTTCCGCGGCCTTGAGCCCTTCCAGTGACAACCGACGCCCCGGGGCGAAATCGAGCGCCTTGCGGAAAGCTGCTGCTGCTTCCCGTTTCCTGCCCATCGCCAGCAATTGCTCGCCCAGAAGTTCGTAGCTCGGCTTGGCGATGCGCGGTGGGCCGAACTCAACCGGCAGCGCTGCTTCGGCTTCCGCAGCTGCTTCCAGCAGCGCCAGCCCCTCATCCGCCTTGCCATAAGACAACGCCAGGATTGCCTCGCTCTGAGCGATCGCCCGCTCCAGCCAGTTCACGCTCGTGCGATCGTCGGGCGCAACTTGCGGGAGCACCTGCTTGTATTGCTCCGCGAGCGATTTCAGCTCAGCCAGCGCACCCTCGATGAGTTCCTCGCGCCCGAAACTGGCAAGGATGCGGGCGTGCGCCATTTGCAGTCGTGCGAGGAGGAAGCCCTCGCCTGTTCCTTCCACCGGCGCGGGCCATAAACCGGTATCGACACCTTGCCACGCAGCGATCACAGCATAACTCGATGATGCGCCCCACCCCAGGCGGTTGTCGGCTCCTGCCGCAATCTGTGCTTCGGCCTGTGCCCGACAGCCATCGACAATCGCGCTCGCATCCTTCCCTTGCTGGAGCAGCGAATAGACCAGCCATTCGTTGTAGTGCCCGCAGAAAGTCGCGTCGCGACCCGCCTCCGCGCGCTGGCGATCGACCACGGCGTCAGCGAGGACATTCGCTCGCTCGGATGCTTTCCAGTCGCCCAGCGCATGGAAGATGTGGCTGACCATGTGCTGGGCATGGCCGGCATCGGGCGCGACCACGGCATAGCGCGCGGCGGCCCGTTCGCCGAGCGGCGCATGCACCGGATCGTCATAGGAATGGATCAGGTAGTGCAGGATGCCCGGATGCATCTCATGCGTCATGAAACCCGGCTCCAATAGACCCGCCGCTTGCATGTAGATCGCGATATTGCGCCCGCCATGCGCGGTGCCGAGCATCGCCAGCCCGGTGAAGGCACGGGCATCGATGTCGCTCAGGTCGCTATCGTGCAGCGCACGCATCTTGGCCAGGTAGAGGAAATCGCGCTCCTCCTTGGAGGCGCCGGAGCCATCGGTGCCATAGAGTGTCTCGACCGCGTCGAGCCACATGGCTTCGCGCTGGTTGCGGGTCTTGGCGAAGCGTCCCTCCCGCACCGGGTCGAGCCGGGCGAGGACCGCCAGCGCGGCCTCGCGATCCTGCTCTTCCCACAGCGGGTGGTTGTAGGTCATAGCCTCACCCCAATAGGCCATGACGTAATCAGGATCGGCTTCCTGCGCTCCCCTGAAGGCTTCGGCTGCGCGCCGGTATTCGAAGTTGTGCAGCAGCGCGAGGCCGACGAGGAACTGCTCGCGCGCTTCGCCCTGGACGCTGGTGTCGAACACCATGTATTCGACGCCTACGCTGTTGCCCAACGCAGGCTCATCCCCGCCGTGGCCCGGATGAGCAAGCGCCGGTGATGCCAGCATCAATGCGGCCGATGCGATCAGAAATTTCTTCATATGCCGTCCCCCAATCCGCGCATTGTGCGCCGAGCAGGAGGGATTGCCAAGAGGGTCAGTCGCGCCGCGACTCATTGGCGAGACCCGTCGCGCATAGAGCGGCGGACGTAGAGGTTACCGCAAGCACTTCGGCATCGCCGACCGCACGAACACGTTCGACATACTGGCGCATGGTGCGCGGCTTGATCGGCTCCCCGGGTTTGCCGCGCAGGGCTTCAAGCTTGCGCAATTGCGAGATGCTGAGTCGGTCGACCATGCGCTCGGCCATGCAGGCGGCATTCCGTTCGCTCAGGCCCGCCTTGAGCAAGGCGCTTTCGACGCGGTTCTCGGCGATCTTCTCGACACAACCGGTCAGGAGCAGCGCAGCACAGGCTGCAACCACTACAGCACGCACTAGTCCAGCGCCTTCACGATTTCCTCGACCATCTTCTTGGCGTCGGCGAGGAGCATCATGGTCTGGTCCATATAGAACACGTCGTTGTCGACACCGGCATAGCCGACACCGCCCATGCTGCGCTTGATGAAGAACACCTGCTTGGCCTTGTCGACATCGAACACGGGCATGCCGTAGATCGGTGAGCTCTTGTCGGTCTTGGCCGCCGGATTGACCACATCGTTGGCACCGATGATGAAGGCAACATCGGCCTGCGCGAATTCGCTGTTGATGTCCTCCAGCTCGAACACGTTCTCATACGGCACGGAAGCCTCAGCCAGCAGCACGTTCATATGTCCCGGCATGCGCCCGGCGACCGGGTGGATGGCGTATTTGACCTCGACGCCCTTCTCTTCGAGCAAATCGGCCATTTCGCGCAAGGCGTGCTGCGCCTGCGCCACCGCCATGCCGTAACCGGGGATGATGATGACCTTCTCGGCCTGTTCGAGCATGAAGGCGGCATCGGCGGCGCTGCCCTGCTTGTAAGGCCGCTGTTCTTTCGCCTCGCCCCCGCCCGAGCCGCCATCGGCCCCGAAGCCACCGGCGATCACGCTGATGAAGCTGCGGTTCATGGCCCGGCACATGATGTAGCTGAGGATTGCGCCCGAAGAGCCCACCAGAGCCCCGGTGATGATCATAGCGGTGTTGCCGAGCGTGAAGCCCATCGCCGCTGCCGCCCAGCCGGAGTAGCTGTTGAGCATCGAGACCACCACCGGCATGTCCGCCCCGCCGATGGGGATGATCAGCAGGAAACCGATGGCGAAGCTGAGCACGGTCAGCGCGACGATCAGCGGCATGGTCTCGGCCGGAGCAGCCATGGCGAACAGCGCCGTCAGGACGATGATTGCGGCCAGCGTGCCGAGGTTGATCACATGCCGTGCGGGCAGGATGATCGGCGATCCGCTCATCTTGCCCGAGAGCTTGGCAAAGGCGATCACGGAGCCGGAGAACGTAATTGCACCGATGGCGATACCCAGGCCCATCTCGATCTTGCTGACCGCGCCAATACCGCCGCCATCGACCAGCAGCCCGAAAGCGCCGGGATTGAGATAGGCAGCCCAGCCCACCAGCACAGCGGCAAGACCGACCAGCGAGTGAAAGGCCGCAACCAGTTCAGGCATGGCCGTCATGGCGATACGGCGGGCGACAATTAGCCCGAATGCGCCACCTACGAAGATCGCGATGCCGATCTCAACGATGTTGGCGATGTCGTGCGTCATGAGAGTGGTCACGACCGCGATCAGCATGCCGATCATGCCAAAGCGATTGCCCGCGCGCGATGTTGCCGGGCTGGAAAGCCCGCGCAGCGCCAAGATGAAGAACACGCCCGCAACGAGGTAGGCGAGTGCAACCCAAGGGTTTACGCCACCATGTGCAGCGGCAGTTTCGCCACAGTCAGCAAAGCATTCAAGCGGTGCGGCAGACGCAGGCGCGGCTAGAAGCGAGAAGTCCATCTTACTTCTCCTTCTTCTTGTACATCGCCAGCATGCGCTCCGTGACGGCAAAGCCGCCAAAGATGTTGACGCTCGCCAGCACCACGCCGGCCAGGCCGAGCCATTTGGCCAACGCACTCCCGGCCTCAGCCGAAGCAATCAGCGCGCCGACAATAATCACCGAGGAAATGGCATTGGTCACCGCCATCAATGGCGTGTGCAGCGCCGGGGTAACCGACCACACCACGTAATAGCCGACGAAGCACGCCAGCACGAAGATCGACAGGATTGATATGAAGTCCATTCGCGGTTGTCCCCTAGTCCCCTCGATAACCGAACTGGATCTCGCGTTCGCCCGGCGCGCGGTCGATCCTGACGGTCAGGCTCTTTTCCTCTGCGTCGAACGATAGAGCAGTTACGATGAAGCCGTCCAGCACCAGCGACGTCGGCATGGCGTCGTCGGTAAAGCCGCGCGCATTCTTGAGGCATTCGTCGACAAGATGCGGAAAGCCCCAGCTCGCCTTGCGACGGTGCGGTTCAAGGCAGACCTCCAGCACGCTTTTGTCCTTAACCCGATAGAAGCGCAGGATCATTTCGATCGACACGACATCGCCAGGCTGATCGGCGGTCCGATAGCGGACCGGGGCTGGCAGGGCTTCCCACTTCTTCTGATAGCCTGCGATCGGGATGACGAAATAATTCCAGATTCCAGGCGCGCGCCACAGCCGGTCGAAACTGCCATCGCCGTCACTGTCTTGCAGGCAAGTCACGCGCTCGTTGCCCGGCTTGCGCGACATCTCGCAGGCGACCCCATCGCTGCCCGGAGCGCGGACCATTACGGTCGACGCCGGCAAGAGTTCCCTTTTCTTGCGGCGATAGGTCGGATCGAGCGTGACCAGCGCATCCTGCGGTCGGACCTTGGTGAGGACCGTATAGTCCTTGTTGCCGATGGTGACCCGTTCGCTCTCCAGCTCCGGCGCTTCGCTGACCCACACCGGGGTGATGGCACGATTGTCCTGAAACGGCACCGTTCGAACCTGTGCGCTGGCAGCACCGGCAAGCCCGGCGGCAAGCAGGGCAAGGCCGCGCATCATTTCCGCTGAGCCGTCCACGGCAACACGAAACCGCGCCCTTCCGACCAGCTCTGGCCGACTATCTTGCCGTCCACCAGGCAAGCGGCATGCTGGTAAGGGCCGCTTCCGTCGCTGGTGCGGAAGGCGATGCAGGTACGCCCCTGTGCGCTACCGCGTTTCCCCGCTTCGATGGTCGCACCGTAAAATGTCCCTGTGACCGTGCCATCCTCTGCTACGACCAACACCATCGGCTGGGTATATGGTGCATCGTCCAGCGAGAGCCGCAGGTCGACAACCCATTCTCCAGCGATGGTATCGACTGAACGTGCTTCCTCTTCCTGTGCCAGGGCTGGAGCGACGGCGGGGGCTACCTGCAAGGCTGCCAGCAGCGCCGCCGCGCATCGTGCAGCAAATCTGCCGCTCAACATCCGTTGATCATCCCGCACTGTGTGCCGTGGATCCTGATGGACTTCTCCGCCATCGGCGTGAATCCGTGGACTTCAATCTGCTTCTCCTTGGTCGAATAGGTAATTGTGAAGTCCTCATCCGAGACAATCTGGTTTTGGCCGGGTTCGCCGCGAAACTCCTTCTCCAGCGCAAACATGCCGAATTCGCTGCCGGCAAAGCGAGTGAACTGCGGGCCGCGCCTGCCGTTCTTCAGGAAGGCCACGCCCCAGAAATATTCCGTTCGCAATGTCTCCGGCGCAACATCTGTCAGTTTCAGGGGCTTGATCGTGCGCATCTTCTCAAAAGCCCGGACCTTGCCACGCACCGTCGGCGCTACCGGGATTGTCCGTGCACGCTTGAAGAAAGCGTCAAAAGTCCCGTCCTTGTCGTGGTCGTAGATGCAATACTGGCTGTAGACCCGCCCGATCACTGTCTTGGCAAAGTCACCTTCCGGCATTTTCATGTTCGCCGTGCACCACAATTCGTGCTCGGGCGCAGTCAGGGCCTTGTAGTACTGCTCTCCGGCAGGGATGAATTCCTCACCATTGTCGGCCTGAACAAGGGCGACGTCGGCCTCTGCAAGTCTTTCGAACACGATGCGCTGCTGGAAGACGATCTCGTTCTTGCCAAGGGTACGCGGTGCCGCCAGCACGTCAGGGACCTTAGTGGTGACCATCCACTCAGTCTCGTAGCCAGGATCGCCCGGTTCCTTTGCTCCGACCAAGGCTACACTTGCTAATGTCAACAATGCGATGCTGGCGCGACCTACACTACGCAACGGATTCTCCCGGCAATTTCTTATGAAGTAACACTTTCGAGCGTACCAACACTTGCTGAGGCGGGTATCCCGACCAACTTGATGAAGCTCGCCATACAGACATCTCAGAACACGATAGCAGACGGAGGAGTCTCAATACGCACCGAGACTTTTTGCCCGTCCAGTCTTTTGACCTCAAAGACCGCACCTTTGTATTCAACCCGTTGCACCGCATCGCTCCGCTTCATCTTGCCCTTCTTGTTGAGGCAATACCGGTACTCCTTGGGAACGTCGCTCTGGCAGATGCTGATCGTGCTACCCCGATGCTCGATTTGCCATTCTTCTTCCTTCTTGATTTCCACAATGGCGTCGCGATCGGTGATCAGTTCGTAAGATAACGGCGATATCGGCTCCAGGTCGCCCACACTGACGGAGCCAGGATAGGAATTGAGACCGGGAGATATCTTCTTCATGATGACTGCTTCGAAAAGGCCGTCTCTGTCGAGGTCTGCAAAGCAAGGCACCTGCTCTCCGGTGTCAGTCAAATCCTTGTATTCAGCGCAGCCGAAAACTTCGGTGCCCATAGAGATGTAAATGATCTCGCCGTTCCCGATACTGCGGCTGCGATCACCATAAAACTTCGTGAACTCGCCTTTCACGCGAGCCAGTCGGTACGGCGCTGCTTTCAACGTCAGCCATTTCTCTCCCTTGGTGACGATGATTGTCTCCGCAGGTGGTACTTCGGCCAGCATAACCTCGGGGAAATAGTACCGAATGCGGTCGGGGCTCGCTGTAGATGCGCTGATGGGACCTACCCATCCTGCCGATACTACCGAGACGATCAGTGCCAGAACGGTTGCCGCAAGAACCCTCACCCAGCCAGCCTCTCGTTCACTACCTCGCCGCCACGCGTCAGCCGGATCGCGTCGCCGATTTCCTCATCGAGCACCGGCTTGCCCGCTTCCTTGTCCCAGAAGGCGGAGAGGAAGTTGAAATGGTTGCGCGCGAACAGCGCGGAGGCATCGGCGGGCAGGTGCGCAGGCGTGTTGGAGAAGCCCATGATCGTGACGCCATGCTTTTCCACTACCTCATCGGCCTTCGAGCCCTCGACATTGCCGCCTTGCCCCACGGCCAGGTCGAAGATCACGCTGCCCGGCTTCATCGTTGCGATCTGCGGGTCGGAAACCAGCCTCGGAGCAGCACGTCCCGGAATCAAAGCTGTGGTGATGACAATGTCCTGCTTGGCGATATGGCCCGAGACCATTTCTGCCTGCGCTGCCTTCTGCTCGTCGGTCAGCTCGGCGGCATACCCGCCCTCGCCCGAGGCTTCGAGCCCTTCCGCGAACACGGGCTTGCCGCCCAGGCTCCTGATCTGCTCGGCAGTTTCGGGCCGGACATCGGTGGCGGAAACCTGCGCCCCCAGACGCTTGGCCGTGGCGATTGCCTGCAGACCGGCCACGCCCACGCCCATGACGAAGACCTTTGCCGCCTGCACCGTGCCGGCGGCGGTCATCATCATCGGGAAGGCCCGACCGAACTGGTCGGCAGCGGCAATCACTGCCTTGTAGCCGGAGAGGTTGGATTGGCTGGACAGCACGTCCATACTCTGCGCGCGGGTAATACGCGGCATGAATTCCATCGCCAGCGCTTCAAGCCCGGCCTTGGCGTAGGCACCGACCCGCTCGCGCTGCTGGAAGGGATCGAAAGTGGCAGCCACCCAGGCTCCCGATTTCACCCCGCCCAGCAACGACACATCGGGTGCCTGCACGCCCAGCACGATGTCCGCATCCTTTGCCGTCGCTTCGGCACTTCCGACTTCGGCCCCGGCCTCGGCATAGGCAGCGTCGCTGATGGCGGCATGTTCGCCAGCTCCGCTTTCCACTGCCACGACGGCGCCCAATCCGGCGAACTTCTTAACCGTTTCAGGCGTAATCGCGACGCGGGTTTCCCCGGTCGCGCGCTCTTTCAGGGTCGCTATCCGCAAGGGATCAGTCGGCGATCAGGACGATGACGACAAGCGCGATCAGTGCAATGATCGGAACGCTGATCTTGAGGCTTGAGATGAAGCTCGAATAGGTTTTTTCTGCCGACTTCATGTCATTTGCGGCCATGGTAGGAATCCCCGGTTCAAGTTGGTTTGCTGCGCCAATCCCTATCGCCGCTCCGGCAACTTGCCAAGGGCATAGCACACCGCCTTCACGCCGTGCCAACAGCCTTAATTAGACCTTTACCCCTCACCGCTATTCCAAGCGGCTGTACCGCACCGGGACGGTTTTGGGGAATCATGGCAGAAGACGAGACACGCCTGCTGATG
Organism: Parerythrobacter aestuarii; assembly: GCF_030140925.1. Lineage (NCBI taxonomy): Bacteria > Pseudomonadati > Pseudomonadota > Alphaproteobacteria > Sphingomonadales > Erythrobacteraceae > Parerythrobacter > Parerythrobacter aestuarii. The sequence continues at coordinate 1,147,310 of NZ_JARBWD010000001.1, read as the reverse complement.
CTGATCGATGATGAGCCTGCGCAAAGCAGGCTGATCAGTGCACTCGCCGCACGCGAGGGATGGCGTACGCTCGTGGTCAGGGATTCGGAGACCGCCATTGCTACCCTTGGCACCAGGCAGGGGATGCAGCTGTCGGCCATCATTCTTGACCAGTGGGTGCCCGGCGATGGTGCGTGTCAGCTGATCGAAGAACTCAAGAACCGCCGCCCGGCTTTGCCGATCCTGATGCTGACGCAAAGCGCCAGCCCGTTGCTGGCAGTGGAGGCCATGCGCGCAGGGGCAACCGACTATCTTATCAAACCAGTCGCGCCCGAGCGGCTGATGCGCGCCCTGCGCAGTGCCACCAAGCTCGAGGCACCCAAGGCAGAATTGCAGCCGCTGACCGAGAAAATGCCGGCGGTGCTCGATTTCGACGCCATGATCGGTACGGCTCCGGCGTTCCGCACAGCGCTCGCCCGCGCTGCCAAGGCTGCCCGCAGCCACGGCCATGTGCTGATCGAAGGCGAAAGTGGCACCGGCAAGGAAATGCTGCTGCGCGCGATGCACGCGGCCAGCCCCCGCGCAAAAGCGCCCTTCCGTCTCGTCAATATCAGCGGGATCCCCGCAAACTCCGTCGAGTCCGCGCTGTTCGGTCATGAGCAAGGGGCGTTCCCCGGCGCATTCGACCGCCAGGTCGGCGCATTGCAGTTTTGCGATACCGGGACGCTGATGATCGACGAAATCGACCGGCTGAGTGCAGACCTGCAGGAACGGCTGGCCCAGACACTCGAGGAAGGGATCGTCCGTCCGATCGGCGCGCGGCATGGCTTCAAGATCGATATCCGCTTGCTGACTGCTAGCAATTTGCCGCTTTCCGACCTGGTTGAAGCCGGCCATTTCGACAGTCGGCTGCTCAAGCACATCGGCGCGACGCATATTGCGCTGCCGCCCTTGCGTGACCGCGCCGGCGACATCCCCGCACTCTCTCGCCATTTCCTGGGCCGGATTGGCGAGCAACCAGGTCTCAAGCACCTCTCGTTGGCCGACAGCGCGCTCGCGATCCTGAGTGCTTTCGACTGGCCCGGCAATGTCCGCCAGCTGCAGGCCGTGCTTTTCCGCGCCGCCGTTTTCTGCGAAGGCGAGGCTCTGACCGCGCGGGATTTCCCGCAGCTGTCGGAGATCGTCGGCGACCTTGGCGACAACGCTGGATCGTTGCCCGAAGCGGTCGGTGTCATGCTCTATACCGAAGACGGGAACCTGCGCCCGCTCGACGAGATCGAGGCCGATGTCATCCGGCTAGCCATCGGTCATTATCGAGGCCGCATGACCGAAGTCGCCCGGAGGCTCGGCATCGGACGATCGACACTGTACCGCAAGCTCAGCGACCTCGGCATCGACAACGCGGCCTGAGCCGCCCCTCGACAATTGCGCTGCAATCGGTTTAGCTCCGACCCGATCGGGGTGCGCGCAAACGAGGGGGATTTCGCGAACGATGGCCAATTTCTGCGCTCAATGCGGGGACAAGCTCCAGCCGGGAGCCAAGTTCTGTGCCGGCTGCGGTACCCCCATAGATGGTGTTGCTAACCCGATCCCAAACCCCGACCGGCCGGCGACCAATCCCGCTGCAGCCACCGAGCCGGCTTCGAGCCATACACCCGTCATCATCATTCTCATCGTCGCTGCCGCAGTGCTGGTGAGCGCGGCGGCGTGGTGGATGTTCGCCGCGGGCGCGAGCGAGGACGATGCCGAGGCAGCCGATGAAGAAATTGCCGAAGTAGCGACTGAGGAAGACCCCGATGCGGACCGTCCGCAAGAGTGGTTCGACAACTACACCGACACCTTCCTTTCCGCCGATCTCACCCGCCTGACATCCGGCGAAGCGCGCAAGCGCAGCTTCCCCACGGCCAAGGGTGGCGAAATCCTCGAGACGCTCGACATGGGTCGTGCGGTCACCGGGCGCTGGGTCGAGGGGGCTGATCCCGAGACCCGCTGGCTCAAGACCAATGACGGCGGTTACATCTGGGAAGGCAACCTTGCCAGCATGGAAACCATCACGACCGCAGGGATGCAGGGCATGCTGGCCGAACAAGGCCTGCCGCTCCTGCGCTCCAGCCTCAATCCCGCGCCGCTCTATGGCTCGCAGATGGACGATTGGGAAAGCGATGTGTGCGACATCTACCGCTCCAGGAACGGGCTGGTCGACGTGATGGTGGAAGACGGCAAGGCGACGTCCTTCACGACCGAGAGCAGCAAGCTCAAGACCGCCCGCGGCATAGCTGTGGGTGCCAGCGAAGCCGAGCTCAAGAAGGCCTATGGGGCCAAGCTCAAGAGCGAGCAGAACCCCTATGACGGGACCGACTATTTCGTCTGGGACAGCGCCAATCGCGGGATCAAGTTCCACGTCACTTCCGACGGGAAGATCGACTTCATCTCTTCCGGGACCAAGTCGATCCAGTATGTCGAGGGCTGCCTGTAGGGCCTACTCCACCGGCGCTGGCGCAGGCGCGTCCATGATCGGCGGCGCATCGCTGATTTGCGGCTGCCAGCCATAGGTCATATTCGCCCGTTCCTCGCCCTGGTTGCCGAGCAGCTTGAGCGTGACTTCCCTTGCATCCCAATCGATCTCGACGAGGCCGAAGTTCTCTTCCGAGATGAAATCCGTCAGGCGGCGCGGGTCTGGCTCGCGGGCCGTGTTGCTGGCGGTGTTGTTGAACGCGAGGTTGAGCGAAGAGCTGGTCAGCTCCCACAGCTGCTCGCCGGCGCTCAGCGGCGTGTCGCTGTATATCCCGCCGGCATGCCGGTCGCCCGACAGGATCAGCAGCCCGCTGTCCTCGCGCGCGCCCAGCATCTCATACAGCTTGCGCCGCTCGAGCGGGAGCTGCTCCCAACTCTCATAGTCATGCGCGTCGGTCAGTACCTGGATGGAGCTGACGAGGATGCGCAGGTCGGCAGGCTTGGCGAGCTCTTGTTCCAGCCACGCCCATTGCGCCTCGCCCAGCATCGTCTTCGACGCATCCTCACTCGGCACGTAAGGCCCAAGCGGCGGGCGCTCTTCCTGGAACGGCATCCGGTCGAAATCCGCGCGGAAGAAGCGTGTGTCGAGAATGAGCAGCTGCACGCGGCGGCCGTCGCTGCCGAACATGCGGCTTTCGTAGATGCCAGGGCGCGACTTCACTTCAGGCGAAGCGTCCCAGAAGGTTTCGTAGATGTCTTCCGCCCAGCCACGGAAGGCGAAGTTCGCGCCGCCATCGTTGAAGCCGAAATCGTGGTCGTCCCAAGTCGTCAGCATCGGCACGGTCGAACGGAAGTCGGCAAACTCGGGGTGGCTAGCCTGCTTGGCATAGGACGCGCGCAGATCGGTTAGCGCCGCATCGCCGTTCCACAGCTGGTCACCATAGACATTGTCGCCGATCAGCAGGAACAGGTCGGGATTGGTCGCTGCGATCTTGCCCCACATATGCTGGCCGCGGCTCTGGTGGTTGCAGCTGCCGAAGGCGATGCGGGTGAGCGTTGCAGCGGTCGATGGCAGCGGCGCACCGACAGGCGCGCGGGGCAGCTCGACCCGCTGTTTCAGTTGCTCGTAATAGCCGGTGAGGAAAGTGTCCGGGCCAGCCTCGACAGTGGCATCCTGCGCGGCGAGCGGGGTTGCCAGCAGGAGCGGCAGGGCGGCTAGGTAAGAGCGCATCGTGAGTCCCTTCATTCTCTCATCCTTCCCCAATACCCGTTCGCCCTGAGCCTGTCGAAGGGCAGCCGCAGCGTCTCGCCTGGGCTTCGGAGTCGAAGACGGCGCGCAGCGCCACCGGCTCAGCCCGAACGGATGTTGGTGTGTGTCTCACATCGCCAGATCCGAGAAGTCCGTCAACGCCGCATCGCGCAGGCCGCGCCACACGTTCCGCGCCTGTACTGTCTCGGCGACATCGTGGACCCGCAGCATCTGCACGCCCGCATCCATCCCCGCCAGCGCCAGTGCGATACTGCCGCCCAGGCGCTGCTCGACCGGGGCCTCGTTGCTGAGCGCGCCGATCATCCGCTTGCGGCTCGCGCCGAGCAGGATCGGATGGCCCAGCGCATGGAACAGCGGCAGCGCGTTGATCAGCGCGGTATTGTCGCCCAGCGTCTTGCCGAAGCCGATGCCGGGGTCGAGGATGATACGGTCGGCCGAGATGCCCGCCGCCACCGCTGCATCGCGCCGGGCCTTGAGCTGGTCGAACACGTCGAACACCACGCTCTCGTAGTCCCCGCCTTCATGGAGATCCTGCCCCGTACCGGGCGCATGCATCAGGATCACCGGGCAGCCGCGCCGCGCCACCACTTCGGCGCTGCGCGGATCGTATTGCAGCGCGGAAACATCGTTGACCACCGCCGCGCCCGCATCGAGCGCTGCCTCCATCACTCCGGCACGGCGGGTGTCCACGCTGATCGCTGCCCCCATCGCGGCGCAATATTCGATCGCCGGGCGCACGCGCTTGATCTCTTCCTCTTCCCATACCGCTTGCGCGCCGGGCTTGGTGCTTTCGCCGCCGATGTCGATGATCGAAGCGCCCGCCTCCAGCATCTTCGCCGCCTGCGCCTTGCCGACTTCTGGGTCGTCGAGGAACTTGCCGCCATCGCTGAAGCTGTCGGGTGTGACATTGAGGATGCCCATCACCTGCGGCTGGTCGAGCCGCACGGTGCGCTCGCCCAGCGACAGCGGCGGATGCGCGACGGTGAGATTGGCCCACTGCGTCTCCGCCTCCGCCCCGACGCTGTCAGGCAGCTCGCTCAGCACCTGCGCAATATGCTCGGGCGAGCAGGTCCACCGCTCCACCACGCGGCCATCGCGGCGCAGGATCACCGCAAAGCGATGCGCATAGACCATGCTCCCCGCCAGCCGGATCGCATCCCCCTCCTCCGCCTGCGGACCAGGCACAAAGCCAATCGGGCGGATGTAGATCGAATCGGTCGTCATAGGGGCACGCACCTGCGTTTGTAGGAAGACATGGACCGCATGGACCACTGTCCTGGGGTGAAAAAGTCACAGGGTGCGTGTCGCCTTTTGCGGGGCGGATGGGAAGGGGCGAAGGCGCGCATTTGCACGGGTGTATCGTGGGGGGTGGGTGTAGGATAGGCATCAGACAATATGCGACTTCCCAATCGAGCATCTCTCTGGCCCCAATCGCAGCGGATGATCGTTAAGGGGATTCACAGCACCATCTAGGCATGATAGGCGCGTTTTAGTTTGAGAGGATCGACTAGGGAATGAACGCGGCTGCATCCGAACGGGAGTTTTGGCGTGCCCGCCTATACGTCCCGAATTACAGGATTGGTGAAGCCGCGCGCTATGCACACCTTTCATCGCAAACCGTAGCCAAATGGCATTCGAAGCCCGGCAGCAACCACAAATCTACGTTATCGGTTAAGCCGAAGGGTGCCTCACTTTCATACCTTCAATTGATTGAGGTGGCAGTCGTTTCCTCTTTTCGAAAGTCTGGCGTAACTCTCAAGAAGATTGCAGCTGCGCGAGAATATCTCGCCAAGCAGCTCGAAGCTGAATTCCCATTCGCGGAATATCGGTTCAAGACCGATGGCAAAGACCTCTGGATGGACTACGCCCAGTTTGAAGCAAACTCTGGCGACAAGACTTTGCTTGCTGCCTCACGCGGCGGACAACTGGCATGGAGTGATATAATCGGGCGCTTGCAAGAGTTCGATTATGAGAACGACGGCGGCTTGGCGATTCGATGGCATGTCGCGGGCCGAAATGAGGGAGTTATAATCGACCCTCGCCTGCAATTTGGTGCACCTTCTGTCGAAGGTGTGGCGACTTGGGCTTTCAAGGGCCGGTGGGACGCGGGCGAGGAAATCGACGAAATTGCGGACGATTTTGGGATAGCCAACCTGGACGTGATTACAGCACTACGTTTTGAGGGGGTGGATGTGGAAGCCGGGAGGCAAACGCGTCACTGACTCTCTACTTTGACCGAAACTTCGGCAAGAAGTTTCCGCAGGCGCTCTCATCTTTGAAGTGCCCCTTCGAAGTGCGCTCACATGATGGTGAGCGGTTCCCTCACAACATGCCCGACGATGAATGGCTCCATATCGTTGGACCTCAAGGCTGGATCGTCTGTAGTCACGACGCCAAATGGCAAGATGAAAGCGCCGCCCGGAAAGCGATTGAGCAGCACAAAATCGGGTGCTTTTATCTTTGGGGAGCAAGCTCCATCGGCTTCTTCAAGCTCAAGAGCCTAGCTCACAACTATGACAAAATAGTCAAAGTTTGTGGGGCCGAGAAACGACCCTTCATCTATAAGGTCACGGCGGGAAATCGACTGAAGAAGGTGCTCTAGGGTCTTCTTTATCTACACATCTATCCTCAATCCTCCACCGCCAGCAGATACAGCTGCCGCGCAGCGTCCAGCGGCTTGACCACACCCTCGTCCTCGTAATGCCAGAAGGTCCAGCCGTTGCAGCTGGGGGCGCCTTGCAGGTCCTTGCCGAGGCCGTGGATACTGCCGGTCTGCTTCTCATACGCCAGCGAGCCGTCGGCGCGCACGGTCGCGACCCAGCGGCGTTTCTTGTCGAACACTTCGGTGCCGGGCTTGAGGAAGCCTGCCTCGACCAGCGCACCGAAGGCCACCTTGGGCGCGGCGCGCTTCGATTGCATGACCTTGAGCGCGCTTTCGTCGAGCGGGAGTTCTTTCTCGATCCGCTTCATCGCCACGCCGCGATAGAAATCCTCGCGCTCGCAGCCGATCCAGTGGCGGCCCAGCCGCTTGGCGACCGCGCCGGTGGTGCCGGTTCCGAAGAACGGGTCGACCACTACGTCGCCCTTTTCGGTCGTCGCCAGCAGCACGCGATAAAGCAGTGCCTCGGGCTTTTGCGTCGGGTGCGCCTTGGTGCCGTTTTCCTTCAGCCGCTCGGCCCCGTTGCAGATCGGGATGACCCAGTCGCTGCGCATCTGCAGCTCGTCATTCAATGTCTTCATGGCGGTGTAGTTGAAGTGGTATTTCGCCTTCTCGCCCTGGCTCGCCCACAGCAGCGTCTCATGCGCATTGGTGAAGCGGGTGCCGCGGAAATTGGGCATCGGGTTGGTCTTGCGCCAGACGATGTCGTTGAGGATCCAGAAGCCGAGATCCTGCAAGATCGCGCCGACGCGGTAGATATTGTGATAGCTGCCGATCACCCACAGCGCGCCGTCGGGCTTGAGAATGCGCTTTGCTTCCGTCAGCCAATCCCTTGTGAAATCGTCATAAACCTTGAAGCTATCGAACTGGTCCCAGTGATCGGTGACGGCATCGACATGGCTGCCGTCCGGCCGGTTGAGATCGCCGCCGAGCTGGAGGTTGTAAGGCGGATCGGCGAAGACGAGATCGACCGAAGCATCGGGCAGCGAACGCATCGCTTCCACGCAGTCACCGCTCAGGATCTGCCCCAGGGGCAGCGCTTCCTTCGGCACCGCAACCGGTTTCGGCGCACGCATCACGCGCTGTTTCGTGGTCTCCACGACCCCCATCATCTTCCCCTATGCTCAAACTTATCCACAGGGTGAGTCCAACCGGACTCCGCGTCAAGAGGCAAGTTTCGCAGGGTATGGTTAACGGCGCGCTAACTTCAGTGAGAACAGAAAAGGTCCGGCACAAGATATTGAGTCTGGCGACTCTTTGCAGACTCGATATGCTGGGGGTGTGGCCGCAAGGACTCGCCCGGCCTTTTTCGGGCGCGATGGGGGATAGGAGCCATGGCTCTCAAGGTGATCGGCGCCGGCCTCGGCCGCAATGCCACGTTCTCGACCAAGTTCGCGCTGGAGCACATCGGCTTCGGCCCGTGTTACCACATGGCCGAGGTGTTCGCCTCAGCCCGCCGCAACGTGCCGCTGTGGCTCGATGTCGTGAACGGCAAGCCGGACTGGGATGCGGTTTTCGACGGCTATGAGTCGACCACCGACTACCCCGCCTGCAGCTATTGGCGCGAGCTGGCCGATTATTACCCAGAGGCGAAGGTGGTGCTGACCACGCGCGATCCCGACAGCTGGTTTGAATCGGTCTCGGACACGATCTTTTCCGAGGCCATGCAGGGACACCTGGTGGGCACGCCGACTGGCGACATGATGCAGGGCGCGATCTTCGACTTCTTCGACGGCGGCGACATCCGCAACCGTGCCTTCATGACCGACTGGTATGCGAAGCGGAACCAGCAGGTGATCGACACGCTGCCGGCCGAGCGCCTGCTGGTGTTCCACCCCAAGGACGGGTGGGAGCCGCTGTGCCGCTTCCTGGGCGTCGAGGTGCCGCCGGAACCCTTCCCCCGGGTCAACAGCCGCGACGAATTGCAGCATGCCAATAGCGAGGAAGAGGGGATGGCGAAGACGCCGGAAGAGGCCGAAGCCTTCGGCCGCCGCTATATCGACGAGCTGCGCGCCAAGGCTTTCAGGTCTTAGGCGAACTGCAGCGCGGTGTTGGCGGCGAAGGCGGCCAACAGCAACCCGCCGGTAATGCGTCCGATCCGCTGGCCGAACGCCAGCAGCGCCCAGATCAGCGCCGCAGAGCCGGCCACAAGCGGCAATTGCAGCGCCACCAGCTCACGCGGGATGGCAACCGGCGCGATGGCCATGGTCGTACCTCCGATCAGCAGGATGTTGTAGATATTGGAGCCGACAACATTGCCGATGGCGAGGCCCGGCTTGCCCCGGAAGGCGGCCGCAGCGGAGGCGGCGAGCTCAGGCAGCGAGGTTCCGATGGCGATGATGGTCAACCCGATCACTGTCTCGCTGATCCCGGCCATGCGGGCAATCTCGATCGCCCCGCTGACCAACCAGTTCCCGCCTAGCACAAGGACAGCCACGCCTCCTGCGGTCAGCGCAACGGCAAAACCCAGCGCCAGCTCGCCGCCTTCGCCCTCATCCTCATCTGCCGCCACGCGCGGGTGCGAATAGCGCCAGGCGATGTAGGCAGCGAGCAGCGCCAGCAGTCCAAAGCCGATCCATGGCGACCCCAGTTGCCACCATGTCAGCGCCCACAATACCAGCGACGCACCGACGCCGACGGCAGCATCGCGCTTGCCGATCCCGGTAATGGCAATCGGCGCAATCAGCGCGGTTGCGCCCAGGATCAGGAGCGAGTTCGCGATATTGGATCCGGCGACATTGCCCCAGGCGATGCCTGGCGAGCCCATCAAGGCGGCTTCTATGCTTGCCACCATTTCCGGCATGGAGGTCGCCGCCCCAACGATCACCAGCCCCGTCAGAAGGTTTGAGATGCCGAGCTTGCGCGCCAACGCCACCGCGCCGCGCACGAGCAGTTCCCCCCCGATGGCAAGCGCAATGAGGCCACCGATGATAGCGAAAATGGCTGTGGTCATGGCGAGCGCGCTTGGCAGAGCCTCGCTGCAAAGTCACCACGGATTTTGGGACGGGTCGATCAAATCAGCGACAGCTGTGCCACCGGGGCGAAGCTCTTGCGGTGGAGCGGCGTCGGACCATGGGTGCGCAGGGCCTCCATATGTTCGGCGCTGCCATAGCCCTTGTTGCGCTCCCAGCCATAGTGCGGATGCTCTTCAGCCGCAGCGATCATCATCCGGTCGCGCCATTCCTTGGCGACGATACTGGCGGCAGAGATCGCGGGCTCGCTGCCATCGCCGCCGACGATCGCCCGGGCCGGCCAGCGCCATTTCTCACAGCGTCCGTGTGGGGTGAGGTTGCCGTCGATAAGCACATTGTCCGGCTCGCAGCCCAGCGCTTCGACCAGGTGGCCGACGGCGAGGCTCATGGCCAGCATGGTCGCACCGAGAATGTTGAGCCTGTCGATGTCATCGACCCCGACCACGCCGACGCCCCAGGCGCAGTGCGCGCGGATCGCTTCGTCGAGCGCTTCGCGCCGTTTGGCGGTCAGCTTCTTGGAATCGTCGAGACCTTGCGGATAGTCCTCGCCCAGCAAGACAGCACCCGCGACCACCGGTCCTGCCAGCGGCCCGCGCCCGGCCTCGTCGACGCCAAAGACGAGTTTTTGCCCCTCCAACCGGGAAACGAACGACACTTCGGGAGTTGCAGCAAACATGAACCAGACACGCACCAATCTTCTCGCCCTCATGTCCCTCCCCGCCATCGCGCTCGCAAGTTGCGGCTCGACCAATTCGGGGGATAGCGGGGTTCACTCCGCCAGTTACGAAACCACTGCGCTCGGCGAATTCGATCGTCCATGGGCCATCGCCTTTGCGCCGGGAACGCCAATTGTCTTCATCACCGAGAAGGCCGGGACGATGAAGTTCGTTGATACTGAAACCGGCGTCACTGGGGAGGTGACGGGCGTCCCCGAGGTCGACTATGGCGGCCAAGGCGGCTTTGGCGATGTTGCTTTCCTGCCTAGCGAAGCCTCCGATGTGCTTGACCGGCGCACGATCTACCTGAGCTGGGTCGAGGCAGGCGACGGTGACACCCGCGGCGCGGTCGTCGGCAAGGGCACGCTGATCTGCGGCGAAACCGCTGATGACTGCCGCATCGAAGGGCTCGAAGTGATCTGGCGCCAGGCACCCAAGGTGACCGGGCGCGGCCACTATTCGCACAAGATCGCTTTCTCGCCCGACGGGCAATATCTCTACATCTCCAGCGGCGACCGGCAGAAGATGGACCCGGCGCAGGATACCTCCAACACGCTGGGCACGGTGGTTCGTCTGAACCTCGACGGGACGCCCGCCGCAGGCAACCCGCTGGCGGATCAGGGCAGCCCGTCGGACCAGATCTGGTCGTGGGGTCACCGCAACCTGCTGGGCCTGCAATTCGCGCCCGACGGCAGCCTGTGGGATGTCGAGCACGGTCCCGCCGGCGGCGATGAGCTCAACAAGGTCGAGCGCGGCACAAACTACGGCTGGCCGGTCGTCTCGGATGGTGACCACTATAATGGTGACAAGATCCCCAACCATGCCACCCACCCTGAATTCAAGCCCGCTGCCATCGGCTGGACCCCGGTCATCGCGCCGGGTGACTTCATCTTCTACACCGGCGATGCGTTCCCCGGCTGGAAGGGCGATGCGCTGATCACCGGGCTTTCGACCGAGGCGTTGATCGAAGTCGCCATTGAGGGTGACACCGCCACCGAACAGGCCCGCTATGACTTCGGCGCGCGGCTGCGGGATATCGCGCAGGGTCCGGACGGCAGCGTGTGGCTGATCGAGGATGGCGAAGGCGGCCGGCTGCTCAAGGTCAGCCCGGCTTCCTGAGCCGCAAGCGGAATTATATCGACACGGACGCGCACCGGCCCTAACCGCCGCGCCCCATGGCGACGCTTGTGCCCCTTACCGCGGTCGATCCCGCACTGATCGAGCAATTGCTCGACGAGGCTTTCGGGCCGGACCGGCACGCGCGCACCGCCTATCGCATTCGCGAAGGATCGCATTGGCTGGAAGCGCTGAGCTTTGCTGCGCTCGATGATGACGATTTCCTCGTCGGTACCATCCAGCTGTGGCCGGTCGCACTGGCGACGCCTGATGGGCGCGGCCATCCCCTGCTGATGGTCGGACCGGTGGCGGTGATGCCGGCGCTGCAGGGTGAAGGCTACGGCAAGGCGCTGATGGGCGCGGCGCTGGGCGCAATCGATGCGATGGCCGATGGCGACACTCCGCCGCTGCCGCAGGTGCTGATCGGCGATGCGGAATACTATGGCCGGTGGGGCTTCAGCGCCGAGCATACCGGCGGCTGGCACTGCCCCGGCCCCTATGACCCGTCGCGGCTGCTGCTGCGGTGTGCAAACCCCGGCATATTGCCTGCACAGGGCATGCTGGGGCCCTGGGCGGGATAAGTTGCTCCGGGATACATTGAGCAGCTTCGCGCATTCTGCCATGCGAAACCCATGCCCTACCAACCGCCGCCCAAACTGGCTGAACTGACGCTCGCCGAGATCGCCGAGCAGGTTGCCGCGCGCAAGCTGCCGCCGGTCGAAGGCTGGGCTCCCGAGCGCGAGGGCGACAGCCATATGCGCATCGCTGCCGACGGGCGCTGGTACCATGAGGGTGGCGAGATAAAACGACAAGCCATGGTCCGCGCTTTCTCCGGCCTGCTCCGCCGCGACGATGCCGGTCAGCACTGGCTCGTCACGCCGTTCGAGAAGCTGACCATCGAAGTCGAGGACGCCGCGCTGGTCGCGGTCGACATGGCCGAGCGCGAAGGCAGCCTCGCCTTCCGCCTCAACACCGACGAGCTGGTGGTTGCAGACAAAGTTCATCCGTTGATCTCGCGCGGCGATGCCGAAACCCCTGCGCTCTACATCCTTGTCCGCAACGGAGTGGAAGCGCGGCTCAACCGCAGCACCTACGAGCAGCTGGCCGAACATGCGCTAGCGCAAGGCGACGACTGGACCGTTACCAGCGGGGGCGAGACCTTCTCGTTGCTGCCGGCATGAGCGAGCTGTTCGATCGCCTCAAGCGCGTGTTCGATGATGGCCACGGCTATCCGCATCCCGACCTCATAACCGATGTGCGGTTTGCCGAAGGAAGACCCAAGCCTGCCGCCGTGCTGATCCCGGTGACCGACCGGCCCGAGCCCGGCGTCATCCTCACCCGCCGCCCCGACGATCTGCGCAGCCATCCCGGGCAGGTCGCATTCCCCGGCGGCAAGATCGACGAAGGCGAAACCCCGCTCGAAGCGGCACTGCGCGAGGCGGAGGAAGAGCTAGCGCTGCCGCGCGAGGCCGTACGCGTGATCGGTGCTACAGACAATTACATCACCGGCACCGGCTTCGACATCACCCCGGTGCTGGGCGTGATCCCGCCTGACCTGCCGCTGGTCCCCAATCCCGGCGAAGTCGAGAGCTGGTTCGAAGTCCCGCTCGCCGAGCTGTTCGACCGCAACAATTACGACCGCCACAGCGCGTTCTGGAAAGGGGCGGAACGGCATTACTACGAGTGGCATTACGAAGGCTACCGCATCTGGGGCGTCACCGCCGCGATCATCGCCAACCTGTCGCACCGGCTGGAATTGACCGAGTTGTTCGACTAGCGCTCCCACGCAATGACTGAAACGCTTCCCACCGCCCTCTGGACCCAGCGTGCCGACTTGGCGCAGCTGGTCGCGGCCATCGGTATCGAGGATATCCGGTGGGTCGGCGGGGCCGTGCGCGATACGCTGCTGGGGGAAGAGGTGGCGGACATCGATGCCGCCACGCCGCTGCTCCCCGAAGAGGTGATGAACCTGCTGAAGCAGGCCGGCATCCGCGTGGTCCCGACCGGGATCGACCATGGCACCGTCACCGCCGTGCTCGACGGCGGGCCGGTCGAGATCACCACGCTGAGGCACGATGTCTCGACCGACGGTCGGCGAGCAACAGTCAAGTTTGCCAGCGATTGGAAGGATGACGCAGCGCGGCGCGATTTCACCATCAACGCGCTCTACGCCCACCCCCAATCACTTGCGATCGATGACTATTTCGGCGGGCTGGAGGACCTTTCAGCCCGCCGTGTCCGCTTCATAGGCGATGCGCGTGAACGGATTCGCGAGGACCACCTGCGTATTCTCCGCTATTATCGCTTCCAGGCGCGCTTCGGGGCGGAACTCGACGCTGAGGCCGAGAAGGCCTGCGCCGAACTGGCCGAAACGCTGAAGGGCCTGAGCCGCGAGCGTGTGGCGGGTGAACTGCTGGCTCTGCTGGCGCTGCCCGATCCCTACCCCACGCTGCTGCGGATGCGCGAGAAGGCCGTGCTACCGGTGATCCTGCCCGAAGCAGGCAAAGCCGAGATGGCGCGGCTCGAGCTGCTAATCGGGATCGAGGCGCGCTACGGGGTCGAGACCGACTCGCTGCGGCGGCTGGCGGCGCTGCTCCCCCCCGTCCCGGCGCTGGCCGAAAGCGTTGCGGCGCGCCTGCGGCTGTCCCGCGCCCAGCGTGATCGGCTCACCACGCTCGCCGCGCGCAATGCCTCCGATGGCGATGCCCCCAGGGCGCTGGCCTATCGCCAAGGCATCGAGAATGCCCGCGACCGGCTGCTGCTGACTGGCAAGGACCCGCGCGACCTGGTGCAGTGGCACGTGCCGCAATTCCCGCTCAAGGGCGGCGAAATCGTCGCCCGCGGGATTGGCGCGGGGCCCGAGGTCGCAAAGATGATGCGCGCAGTGGAGCGTCGCTGGATCGAGGAAGACTTCCCCGACCGCGCGCGGGTCGAGGTGTTGCTCGAAGAGGAACTTGCGGGGAGGTAGGTTTCCTCACGCGAAGTTACGGACGGCTGGTCCTGCCCTCATAGACCTTGTCCGTCGCCCCCGGCGAAGGCAGGGGCCTAGATGAGCTATCGATGATCGCAAACGTTATCTGGATCCCGGCCTTCGCCGGGATGACGAAAGAGGGGGGGTGATCGGCACACAATCTTCGCGCCGTCGTGTGAACCCAAAATCAGCTGAACCTGTTGTCCCGCGGGAAGCCCTGTGGCGGCAGCCGGCCCGCCGCCCCGCGCGCGACCTTCCATTGCCAGATCTCTGACTCGGTGCGGGTGCGGTCGCCCTTGCCGCCCATCTGCCAGCTGAGGCCATCCTCCAGCTTGAAGGTCGTCGCATCGGCGAGGCCCCCGTCGCGGTAGCGCTGCAGGGTCACCCCCTGCCCGCGCGCCATCACCGGCAGTTCCTCGAGGTTGAAAACCATCAGCTTGCGGTTGTCGCCGACGACCGCGACATGGTCGTGCCCTTCACCAATCGGTCGCGCCACAGTCAGCTTCGCATCGCCCTTGAGGTTGACGACCTGCTTGCCCTTGCGGGTCTCGGCCACCAGCTCGCCCATCTCGGCGGCGAAGCCCTTGCCGGTCGTTGCCGCCAGCAGCAGCATGCCCTTGGGCTGGTTCACCACCATGGCGATGACCTGCGCATCGGCATCAATATCGAGCGTGTTGCGGACCGGCTCACCGAAGCCGCGTGCGCCAGGAAGCTTGTCCGCGCCGAGGGTGAAGAACCGCCCGTTGTCCGCCGCCAGCAGCACCTTGTCGGTGGTCTGGCAATGCAGTGCGAAGGCCGGGCCATCGCCTTCCTTGTACTTGAAGTCCCCGCAGCCATCCTCGCTCGCCGCCAGATCGACATGACCCTTCGCCGCGCGGATCCAGCCTTTCTGGCTGAGGACGACAGTGACCGGTTCCTTCTCGATCATCGCATCCATGCTGAATTCGACCGTCGGCGCCGCCTCGGCAATTGTCGTCCGCCGCGCGCCGAGCGCGGTGTCGAGCCCGTATTCCTTCTGCAGCGCCTTCAGGTCGCGCTTCAGCCGGGTGCGTTGCCGCGCCGGGCTTTCGAGCAGCTTTTGCAGCTCCTCCTGCTCGGCGAGGAGGTCAGTCTTCTCTTGCTTGAGCTCCATCTCCTCCAGCTTGCGCAAGCTGCGCAGTCGCATGTTGAGGATAGCCTCGGCCTGGCGGTCGGTGAGGCTGAACTCCGCCATCATCACCGCCTTGGGCTCGTCCTCGTAACGGATGATCTCGATCACCCGGTCGAGGTTGAGGAAAGCGATGATATAGCCTTCGACCAGCTCCAGCCGCCGCGCGATCTGGTCGAGCCGGTGCTGGGTGCGGCGCTGCAGGATCTCGATCTGGCTCGCGGTCCAGTTCTGCAGCAGCTCCTTCAGCCCCATCACCATCGGCGTGCGTGTGGCATCGAGCACGTTGAGGTTGAGCCCGAAGCGGGTCTCGAGGTCGGTCAGCTTGTAGATCGATTCCTTGAGCAGTTCGGGATCGACATTGCGGCTGCGCGGGACGAGCACAATGCGGATGTTCTCGTCGCTCTCGTCGCGCACATCCTCGAGGATCGGCACCTTCTTGTCGGCAATCGCCTGCGCGATCTGCTCGATCAGCTTGCCCTTCTGCACCTGGTAGGGGATTTCGGAGATCACCAGCTGCCACTGCCCGCCACCGAGCCGCTCGATCCCGGCCTCGCGATCCTCGGCCTTGTCGGCCTCCGCCGCATGAAAGCGCCCGCGCACGCGGAAGGACCCGCGCCCGGTCTCATAGGCGTTGGAGATCACCTCCGGGCTATCGACAATCAGGCCGCCGGTGGGGAAATCCGGCCCCTGGAACAGTTCCATCAGCCGCGCGTGCTCGACATGCGGGTTGTCGATCAGTTCCAGCGTCGCTTCGATGATTTCATGGACGTTGTGGCTGGGGATATTGGTCGCCATCCCCACCGCGATCCCGCTGGCGCCATTGGCCAGCAGGTTGGGGAACAGGCCCGGCATCAGCTCCGGCTCCTGCTCCTCGCCATTATAGGTCGGGATGAAATCGACCGTGCCTTCGTCCAGCCCCGCCATCAACTGGATCGCCGTACGCGTCAGCCGCGCTTCGGTGTAGCGATAGGCGGCGGCGTTATCGCCATCGATATTGCCGAAGTTCCCCTGCCCCTCGACCAGCGGATAACGCAGCGCAAAATCCTGCGCGAGCCGCACCATCGCGTCATAGGCGGCGGTGTCGCCATGCGGGTGGTACTTGCCGATCACTTCGCCGACGACGCGAGCCGATTTCTTGAACCCGCTGGACGGATCGAGCTTCAGCTGCCGCATGGTCCACAGCAAGCGGCGATGGACGGGTTTGAGGCCATCGCGCAGATCGGGCAACGAACGCGCGGTAATGGTCGAGAGCGCATAGACGAGATAGCGCTCTTCCAGCGCAGAATCGAACGGCGCATCGACAATGGCGTCAAACGGATCGGGTTCAGTGATTTCGGTTGGGTCAGACATTGGCTGACCATCTAGCAAGGTGGTGCGGCGCTAGGGAGAGGGGTTTCCACAGGATTGGGAGTGGTGTGGAATGAATCCTCCGTTGCCTATTTGCCAACAATCGAGTGGCACTGCTTGCAGGAAGTGCGGGTATCGGCAAGAACCTACGAATGCGCCATGTTCTGTTTCAGCCGATCTTTGTGCTCCTAGCCAGTTGCACAGCTTTCACAAACGAGAGGATAATGTTTTGCGACGAAGATGGAGTTGAGATTCCAGGCTACTTCTTCAACGTCGAGAGCGGCACCATGGTCTTTGGTGATGCAATACTTGATAGGTCGCTTACGTGCAATGGCTCGGAATTATGCTTCGATACGAAGGAAAAGGCATTCCTCGTTGAATCGGAACAAAACCTTTCGGTCACGCGATCAATGAGCTTCCCATGGGGAAGTCCGGCTTGGGAGCTAGACACAAGCACTTCTGTTTTAAGTTTTCGTGGAGATGGCGTGATAGTTCGAAGCTGCCAGCCGGTCCCAACTCTCCCAATGACGTAGCGATGCGCGGAACTCAGCTCTTCGCTCTCAATCAGTGCCTTCTAAGCCCCTGGCAGCCCCACCACCGCAATCCGCTTTCCATCAGGGCTCACAGCAATCCGGTTCGCTGACGCCACGCCATGGTCCGCAAGGTCAGCGATGACCTCCCATCCCTCTCCACCTTCCTTCCACCGATACACCTTGCCGCCCTCGATCTGCAGGATCGCGCCGTCGGGGGTCCAGGTGTAGTTGGCGTTGGTGCCGACCAGCGAGGTCAGCGGGCGGATTGCCTTGGTTGCGGGGTCGAAGGCCTTGATCCAGACCTGCTCGTTGGTCTGGCGGTGGACGAAGCTGATCTGGTCGGTGCCGGGGATCACATGCGGGGTGGCGGGGACGGCGTGGCCGCTGATGAAGTGGTAGGCGGGCCGCTCGGCGCTGGTCAGAGCGATGTTGAAGCCATAGCGCGACCAGTAGAGGATATCGCCGGTGGCATAGTTGCGCGCGAAATAACCGACCGGTTCGGTGACCCCCGCCGCCTCCAGCGCCCATGTCGGCGCGTCGGGCCTGGCCCGGTCGAGCTGCCAGATCGAATTATTCCGCTCGAACACGAAGGAGATCGTGCGGTTATCAGGTGACGGCGTGGGCGAGAATTCGGACTCGGGCGTCTTCGTAATCCGCGTGTGCGTGCCGCTGGCGATATCGTATTCCCAGATATCGGTCTGCGTCCGGTCATCGCGCGAATAGAGGAAGGACGCGCTGTCCTT
Organism: Parerythrobacter aestuarii; assembly: GCF_030140925.1. Classification (NCBI taxonomy): domain Bacteria; kingdom Pseudomonadati; phylum Pseudomonadota; class Alphaproteobacteria; order Sphingomonadales; family Erythrobacteraceae; genus Parerythrobacter; species Parerythrobacter aestuarii. Next base: position 1,129,400 of record NZ_JARBWD010000001.1, on the reverse strand, counting down.
TGTAAAGTAGGGCTGGTTGTCATAGCCGGCGCGCTGCGTGACGTTGCGGCCATTCGACAGCGCGTTGCTTTCGGCCTCAGCGTCATAGTCGAACAGGAAGATCTCCGTCTCGGGGAATGCCGGAGGCGGAGCTTCGTCCGCATCCTGCGCCAGTGCCGTGTTGGCCAAAGCGGCGGCTCCGCATAGCGTCAGGATCAATCGGCGTTTTTGCATTGCTCTCTCCTTGTCTCGATAAGTCCTAGACCATGTTCGGATGAGACTGAACCACCCACCCACCCGTTCGTGTCGAGCGAACGGTTTGGGCAAATCACAAGAAAAGTTGCACCTCCGGCGCAGAAAAGTGATGCGCAGCAACCTGCGGGATTCCGCCACATTTGGACCAATCCAGCCCTCTTCCGCCCCATTTTTGCCACATTTTGCTTGCCAATCGCCCGAATCATGGCATCATTGTGGCATAAATAAGGCAACTAATGATGAGAGGAGAGTGAAATGAGGCAGAGTACACGCAAGTTTGTGGCGCTGGGTGCAGCGGCATCGATGCTGGCCTTATCGGCCTGCGGCCAGAATGAGGAATACGCCGAAGAGGCCGCTTACGAAGCTGCCGAATATGCCGAAGGGGCGAGCGCAGACAGCTACGAGGCATCCGGCGATGCCGCTGCCGACGCCATGGCAGTAGAGGCTTCGTCCGATGGCTCGGCCATCCCCTCGCTCGCCGACATCCCTGTCAGCCTGCCCAAGCTCGCTTACGTCTATGACTATCGCTGGCGCTTGCCAGCCGACGAAATCGGCCCGCTGCAACGCCGCCATGCCAGCCTGTGCGAGCAGCAAGGGCCGTCAACTTGCCAGATCCTGGGCATGAACAAGAGTGGCGAGGATGCCGACGAGGTCTATGGCGAATTGCAGATGGCCGTCGCCAGCAAGCAAGCCCGCGCGTTCGGAGCGCTGCTCGAAGACGAATCGCAGGATGCCGGGGCCGAGCAGGTCTCCGCCGAAATCGCGTCGGAGGAACTCAGCAAGGCAATCGTCGATACCGAAGCCCGCCTCACCGCCCGCACCGAGCTGCGCGACCGGCTGATGGACGTGCTCAAGACCCGCAAGGGCACGGTCAAGGAGCTGGTCGAGGCCGAACGCAGCGTCGCCCGGGTCAATGAAGAGATCGACCAGGCCCGCAGCTGGCTGAAGGAAATGGAGGGCCGAGTCGCCTACTCCCGCATGACTGTTCGCTATGAAACCGGCACGCCGGTGACCAATGATTTCCTCGCTCCGGTGGCCGGAGCCGTCGGTTCGCTCGGGACAATCTTCGGCTATCTCGTGGCGATCCTGATCGTGCTCGGCGCGATTGCCCTGCCGATCGGCGGTGTGGTGTGGGGTGGCCGCGCGCTGAACAAGCGCCTGCGCAGCGAGCCGGCCCAAGCCTGATCCCCAACCATTCGCGCATCCGCCTTCTCCTCCGGCGGCGGTTGCCACACGAAGGGGCGCCCTCCTCCCGGGTGCCCCTTTTTTGTTTTGCGGGGCAGGACTTTACTTACATGTGATGATGTCTCATAGGTTGGTGGTGGAGGGTCCGTCATGAGAGAATATCAGCTGGCAATTGCTATTCTGGCCATTGGCCTGTCCGGCTGCGGCGAGGCCGAACAAGGCAATCAAGCCCAAGCGATTGTCGAACGGCTTGAACCGGTCTCCTATGCTGACAGTGCCCCTAGGCACGAATTCGGCTTCATGGAAGCCATGGAGACCGGCCCCGACCTGTTCGGTTCGTCAGCGCCCTCCGCACGCAACTCCGTGGCGCGGGTTGCAACGCTCGATATCGAAGAACCCCGCGTGGACCCCTCTCCGCAGGCCCAGGCTGCCAGTCCTCCCCAACAGATCGCCTATTCCTACGGTTTCGGGTTTCAGATCGCGGGCGACAAGATCGGAGAGCTTCAGCAGGCTCACGCCAAGTTGTGCGAAGCCATGGGCGACAAGTGCCGGATCTTGCGAATGTCACAGGCGACCGCCGACAATTGGGACGGTTATGGCGAGCTCAAGATGCAGGTTGCGAGCGACGATGCCGCGGTCTTCGGCTCCGGCCTGACCGCGCCCGCCGAAAAGCTCGGCGGCGAACTCATTTCCTCGGTCCGTGACGGCGAAGACCTGAGCGAGCAAATCATCGATTCCGAGGCAAGGCTCGCCTCACGCCTGGTCTTACGCGACAAGCTCACTGCCATCCTGCGCAGCAATCGCGGGTCGGTCGACGAACTGGTGAAAGCGGAGAAAGCCGTTGCCGAGGTCAATGAGGAGATCGACGCCACCCGGTCCAAGCTCGAGCAGTTCCGGAACCGCATCCGCTACAGCGCGGTGAACATCGAATACGAGCCCTACTTCGGTGAAACCCAGCTTGGCTTCAGCCGACCGGTCATGACAGCGTTCCGTTCGATCGGCACGACACTAGGCACAACGATCGCTGCGCTGATCTACCTGATAACCGCCGCAATCCCGGTGATCCTGCTGATCCTTGGGTTGCGCTGGATACTTCACCGCTTCGGCCTGCGCATCCGGTTCTGGAAGAAAGACCCACCCCTGAAGAGCGTAGGCTAAATCCCTCTCATATCCCGCGCTTCGGCCGGGATGCGGACTGCCAGCCCGTCCAGTTCCTCAGTCAGGTCGATCTGGCACGAGAGGCGGCTGGTGGCGGTGACGCCATAGGCCAGGTCGAGCATGTCTTCCTCTTCCTCGCTCGCTTCGGGCAGCCGCGCGAACCAGTCCTTCGCTACGATCACATGGCAGGTCGAACACGCCATCTGGCCTTCGCAGGTACCCTCGAGCGGCATCCCGGCCCCCTGCCCCAGCTTGAGCAGGTTATCGCCCGGCGCGGCCTCGACTTCGACAGTTTCGCCCGTGGCGGTCTCGAAGGTCACTTTCATAGTTGGGCCTCCGCTGCCCCGTTGATGGCCGTGGCGGCCTGTTCGATTTCGTCCATTGTGGTGTAGCGCCCGAAACCCAGCCGGATGGAGCTCTTCGCCTGCTTCTTGCCGAGCCCGATCGCTGTCAGCACATGGCTGGTGCGGCCCGAGCCGCTGGCACAGGCGCTGCCGGCGCTGAACATGATGTCGCGGCACTCGCTCATCAGGCGGTTCACGTCGAGGCCGTCGCGGCGGATATTGAGGTTGCCGAGATAGCGCGCCTCCGCGCTGCCGTTGAGGGTCCAGTCGGCGAGGATGTCGCGCGCCTTGTGCCACAGCTCGCTCACATGTGCTGCGTCTTCTTCCATCCGCTCCTTTGCCAGCTCTGCCGCTGCGCCCATCCCGGCAATGAGCGCCGGCGAAAGCGTACCCGAACGCAGGCCGAATTCCTGCCCACCGCCGGTCTGGACTTCGTGCAGGTCGACCCCGTCGCGCACCCACAACGCGCCGACGCCTTTGGGCCCGTGGAACTTGTGCGCGCTGATGGCGATCATGTCGGCGCCGGTGACTTCCATCTTGCCGTAGGCCTGCACGGCATCGCACAAATACAGCGCGCCCGCTGCCTTGGCCTTGCGATGCCAATCGACGGTCGGCTGGATCACCCCGATCTCATTGTTGACCTGCATCAGGCAGACGAGCCGACAGTCATCGGGCAGATCCTGCTTCGTATTGCACTGCCCGTCACTGGCGACGTTGAGGTAATGCGCCTGACCCAGGTCTTCTACGGTGTCGATCACAGCGGCATGCTCGATGGCCGAAGCCGAGACACTGCCCCCTCTATGCGCGGTGCCGCGAATGGCGAGGTTGATCGCTTCGGTCGCACCGCCGGTAAAGATCACGCGCCCGCCCGCCGGAAACAGCGCCGCAACCCGCTCTCGCGCCAGCTCTATCGCTGCGGCGGCCTGACGCCCCATCCGGTGCGGGCTATGCGGATTGCCGAAGCCTGTCCCGTCCGGCCCGTCGAGCCAGCGCAGCATCGCATCGCGTGCCTCGGGGCAAAGCGGGGTCGTGGCCTGGTAGTCGAGGTAGATCATTGTGTTCTTGGCTCTATCGCCTTCTCCTCGTCATTGCGAGCGTAGCGAAGCAATCCAGAGCAGGTTCGATCGCCGTCTCTGGATTACCGCGTCGCCTGCGGCTCCTCGCAATGACGGGCTAGGACAGGGACCGCCAAGCATCTGCGAAGCGATCCAGTTCCTCGGGCGTCGTGTTCCAGCCGAGACTGACACGGATCGTGCGACTGGCGGTGTCGTCGTCGATCCCGAAGGCGTCGAGCACGCGGCTCTTCTTGAGCGTGCCGGAAGAGCATGCGCTTCCCGCCGATACGGCAAAGCCCATGGCATCAAGGCGGATTAGCAAAGCCTGCGCACTCATTGTCGGGTGCGAGAGCGCGAAGATATAGTCGGCTTGAGCGCCAAAACTGAGCAGGGTTTCGCCAAACTTCGCCGCAAAATCGGCCCGCTCATTCTTGCTCGTCGACCAGGGTACGGCTTCGAGTGCGGCTGCCATCCCCATCGCTCCGGGAACATTTTCCGTACCCTGCCGATATCCGCGCTCATGCCCGCCAATCGGCTGCAGCAGCGCGAAGTCGCGCACCAGCAAGGCTCCAATGCCGATCGGCCCGCCAAATTTGTGTGCCGAGATCACCAGCATATCGGCATCGGGCAGGTCCAGCTTGCCGGCGGATTGCGAACAATCGGAGAGCAGCATGGCCCCCGCCTGGCTGATCGTCGGTTCCATCGCGCTGACCGGGTTGATGACGCCGGTTTCGGAATTGACATGCTGGATGGCGAGAATCGTCTGGCTGTCGAGTGGCAGATCCTCCGAGAATATCTCCGCATCCGGAGCAGCCCGGAAAACCGCGTCGTGCTCCACCGCGCTGACAATGCGCCGCTCCACCTTGGCCCGGTTGAGCGCAATCCACAGCGCCTCGCTCGCGCCGCTGGTGAAGATCACCTCGCCATCCCAGCCGAGCGCCCGCTTCACCCGCTCCCGCGCATCTTCCAGCGCGGCGCGTACCCGGCGGCCCTCGGCGTGGGGGCTCGAGGGATTGGCCCAGATGCGCAAGCCTTCCTCCATCGCCGCTTTCGCTTCGGGGCGCAGCGGGGTGGTGGCGGCGTGGTCGAGATAGATGCGTTCGGGGATGGTGCGCCTATTGTCAGGATGATTGCGAATTTCTCAATCATGCCTATATAGCGCGCACTTCAAGCGCGTCACCAGCGCCGCCGCAATCAGCCCAGGTATTCATACATGCCCACCGTCATTTTCCCCGGCCCTGAAGGCCGCCTCGAAGGCCGTTTCTCCCCGCCGCCGCGCCCGCGCGCGCCGGTCGCCATGATCCTGCACCCGCATCCGCAGGGCGGCGGGACCATGAACGAGCAGATCACGCAGAAGCTCTACAAGACCTTCGTCGATCGCGGCTTTGCAACGCTGCGCTTCAACTTCCGCGGCGTCGGCCGCAGCCAGGGCAGCTTCGACAATGGCATCGGTGAACTCAGCGACGCCGCCGCCGCGCTCGACTGGGTGCAGTCGATCCACGAAGAAGCGCAGGTGACCTGGGTCGCCGGGGTCAGCTTCGGCGCACTGATCGGCATGCAGCTGCTGATGCGTCGCCCGGAAATCCGCGGCTGGATCAGCATCGGCGCGCCCGCCAGCATGTATGACTTCAGCTTCCTCGCCCCCTGCCCCGCCAGCGGCATCTTCATCCACGGCGCGCAGGATACGGTGGTCCAGCCCAATTCGGTCACCAAGCTGGTCGAGAAGCTGCGCACGCAGAAGCACATTACCGTGCACCACGAGGAAATCCCGCGCGCCAATCACTTCTTCCAGGACGAGCAGGAAGAGCTGATGGCCTCGGTCAACAACTACCTCGATTTCCGGCTGGACCCGGCTTGCCCGATCACCTGATCGGGTAGCGCACCCCAAGCATTCGCAGACCTTGCCGCCCGCGCTTGCGGGATCAGTAGCGTTTTGCCACGCGAAAACGCTTGTCTATGTAATGTTATGTTGTATCCTTCATGCCAGAGGGTAAGAAGGGAGAGTGTGCATGGCATATGTCGATACACGCGGGAGCGGCAACCGCACCCAGGCCATCATCGGGGTCGCCGCGATCCATGCGGCATTAGGTGTCGTGATCGTCACGGGGCTGGCCGCCAATGTGGAACAGATCATCAAGGATCCTCCGCTGATCGGGAAGTTCGTGACCAAACCCGTCGAGCCGCCCCCACCTCCGGCCGACCCGCAGGATACCAACCCGACTACGCCCAAGGATGTGTTCACGCCCAAGACGCCGTTCGACATCCCGACACGTAACAATCCGATCAACACGACCACGGAACAGCAGCCATGGACCCCGCCCGACACCGGATCAATGGTCGATTTCGGCACCGGCGGCGGCATCGGCAAGGGTATCGATCTCGATCCGCCCAAGCTGTTCGAACCCGTCGCGCCCAAGGCCCGCAACGGCGACTGGGTGACCGACAACGATTATCGCACCAGCTGGATCACGCGTGAATGGGAAGGCACGGCGGGTTTTCGCCTGACCATCGGCACCAATGGCAAGGTCACCAATTGCACCATCACCAATTCCACCGGATACGCGGCGCTCGACAAGGCAACCTGCAGCCTCGTCACAAGGCGCGCCAAGTTCGATCCGGCACGGAACGATCAGGGTGAAACCGTGAGCGGTACTTTCTCCAGCGCCGTTCTCTGGCAGATCCCCGATTGAGGGAGCAGGATCGCTAGTCGGTTGACTCGCTTTCCTGTTCCAGACGGTCCACCGGCGCCTGGCCTCCGGCGTCGGGGACCGTCCATATCATCACATTGACGATCGCAATCACCGCCAGCAGCGCCATCAGCCCGGCCTGTTTGCGCACACCGCGTCGCCACAGGACGAAAGCGCCGAGCAGCAGCGCGAAGGCCGCCAGCATCATTACCGAAAGTACGACATCCATCATGGTGCTCCTGCCATTAGCAAAGCGGGTTTGACTTGCCCACTCCCCCGCGCCACACCTCACGGCCATGACCATGCACAGCTTCGACATCACCCGCCGCCAGGCCCTCGCCGGACTGAGCGCGACAACTGCGCTTACCCTCGCTGGCTGTACAACGGCCGGCGCGGATGCAGCACCGCCATCCGCCGCGCCGGCTACCGGAGCTTCTGTCGAGCGCTTGCAAGCAAGAAAGCTGTTGGACGAAGTTGCCTATCGCCTTCTGCGACACGAGCCCGAGCGGGCCACCAGCCTGGGTGTCGATACCGGCGAATACGCTGACCTGCGCGGCAAGCTGGAAGATCAGTCACCTGAGGGCCAGGCGGCCTATGCGGAAACGCTTAAATACAGCCAGACCTTGCTCAGCGTGCTTCCACGCGACCAACTCGACGCAGAAACCCGCACCAATCTCGAAGTGGTCGAGAGCTGCTACGATATCGCGCTGCAAGGTTTTGCCCTGCCCTATGGCGATGTCCCGGTCGGCAGCTGGCGCACTGCGCCCTATGTCGTGATCCAGAATGTCGGCAGCTATCTCGACCTGCCGCGATTCATGGATTCGACTCATCCGCTCACCACAGCCGAGGATTTCGACGCCTATGTCGCTCGGCTGGAAGCAGTGCCCGGCGTGCTGGCCGGCGAGCTGGAACGGATGCAATCGGCCCGGGCAATGGGCGTGGTCCCGCCCGACTTCCTGCTGGTCAAGGCCGTCGCGCAGATGAAGACCACACTGCTTGATGCGATGGAAGGCGGCGCGCTGCTTGCACCGCTCAAGAATTCCAAGAACGAGCACGCCGGGGTGCGGGTCCGCCGCGCGGAGCAGGTCATCAAGGAACAGATCGCTCCGGCGCTTGAGGCGCAGCTGGCCGAATTGTTCGCAGAACAGGAAGTCGCCACCTCCGATCCCGGCATGTACGCCCGCCCGCATGGCGAGGAGTTCTACGCCTGGGCGCTGCGGTCAAGCACCACTACCGCCATGACGCCCGATGAAGTCCACCGTATGGGCCTTGAGGAACTGGAAGCGCTGCATGCGCGGATGGAACCGATCCTGCAGGACATCGGCTATACCAAGGGCAGTGTCGGCGAACGCATGCAGGGCCTCAGCAAGGACCCGCGCTACATGTTTGCCGAAGGTGATCCGGGCCGTGCGGAAATCATGGCCTTCCTCGAAGAACGGGTGGCATGGATCAAGGCGCAGATGCCGCGCGCCTTCAACACGCTGGTCGATCCCAACATGGAAATCCGCCGCCTGCCCCCGGCCGAGGAACCGGGCGCTCCTGGTGCCTATGGCGGCGCGGGCAGCAAGGACGGCACCATCCCGGGGCGGATGTGGATCAACCTGCGAACCACCGACCTGCACCGCAAATACGACCTAGCCGACCTCGCCTATCACGAGACCATTCCGGGCCATGTGTGGGAAGGCGAATATTCCAACCGCCTGCCGCTGATCCGCTCGATCCTGGCCTTCAATCCGTTCTCCGAAGGCTGGGCGCTCTATGCCGAACAGCTGGCCGATGAGTTGGGTGCCTATGACGAATTCAAGGTCGGCCGGCTGGGCTACCTCCAGAGCCTCGCTTTCCGCGCCTGCCGCATGGTGGTCGACACGGGCCTCCATACCAAGGGCTGGAGCCGTCAGAAGGCGGTCGATTTCTTCGTCCAGCGCAATGGCTCCAAGCCCGACGAAGTCGCCAGCGAAGTCGACCGTTATTGCAGCTGGCCCGGCCAGGCGACCGGCTACAAGCTCGGCCACAGCCGCATAACCGGCCTGCGCGCCGATGCCCAGCGCGCGCTGGGCAGCCGCTATGACCTCAAGGCCTTCGACGATGCCGTCATCCTTGGCGGCAACGCCCCGATGGACGTGCTCGCCAAGAATGTAGAGCGCTATATCGCGGCGGCGCGCGCCTAGCTGCTGAGCCTAGCGGCTGGCCAAACCGCCGACGATCGCGCCGAGGATGCCGCCGAGCGGGCTGCCGCCCTGATTGCTGCTGCTCCCAGCGTCCTTGGCCATGTAGCCCGCAACCGCCATCGCCAGCAGCGGCAGCATCTTCTTGAGCAGGTTCTCGTCGAGCCCGGTCACACCTGCGACGGTTCCGGCGACCGAACGGCTTACGTCCTTGCTGCCGAAAATCGTGCCGAGGATGTCATTGCCCTGCGCGGTCGGGGTCGGCTTGGGCGCGAGCACGCTTTCGAGCAAGCCGCCGCCACCGCCGCCAAGAATCGCCCCGGCCAGCCCGCCCAGGCCGCCGAGCGGGTCGCTGCCACCGCCACCGGTCGCACTCCGGCCCATCCCTGCGACAATCGCCGGGAGCAGCGCACCGGCGGCAGTCTTGGCAGTAGCCTCATCCACACCAAGTTCCTGCGCAATGCTGCCGATCGCACCGGTTTCATTCAATATCTGACCCAGGTTCATAGTCTCACCCTTCTGCAAAAAGATTCTCGATTTGAAGCAATGTTACATCTGCGGCACGCCAAGCCTGATAGACAAGTAAACTATCGCAACACGGCGGCTTTCGACCGCCTGAGGACAGGAGCAATTCTATGGGTATCTTCTCGAGCATCAAGAACGCAATTTTCGGCAAGGACGAAGATGAAAAGAAAGCAGCCGCGCCTAAGCCGGTCACCGCTGTGCCCGAGAAGCCAGCAGCCCCTGCTGCCATCAGCGAAATCGATGTCGAGGCCCGGCTTGATGCCATGGAAGGTTCGGACACGCTCAACTGGCGGACTTCGATCGTCGACCTGTTCAAACTGATCGGGCTCGATTCGAGCTATGCCAATCGCAAGGAACTGGCCGAAGAGCTGGGTCGTAGCAACTACCAGGGCAGCGCCGAAGACAACATCTGGCTGCTCAAGGCGACCATGCAGGAACTGGCCAAGAATGGCGGGAAGGTTCCGGCTGCAATGCTCGATTGAGCGAACCGGACGTATTGCACACGATGAATAGAAGGGCGGCCGGTTGGTCGCCCTTCGTCTATCTGGCGCTATTCGGGCTCCTCTACTTCACTAATCGATTGAATTCTTCGTATCTTGGGGCAGGATAGGCGCATGAGTCGCTTGATCATTGCTGTCGCCCCGTTTCTCTTGCTGTTCAATTGGTCCGCTCCCGCCCTCGCCGATTGGCGCGTGGCGGAAAGCGACAATTTCGTCATCTATGCCGAGGACAGCGAGAAGGACCTGCGCAAGTTCGCACTGATGCTGGAAAGCTATCACTCCGCTATGGAGTTTGTCACCGGCAACAAGATCGAAAAGCCCAGCCCCTCCAACCGCGTGACGATCTATGTTGCAGGGGACCAGCGCGACATCCGCCGGCTGGCCCGCACCAGAAGCCGCTATCTGCAGGGCTTCTATATCGCTCGGGCCAGCGGTTCGATGGCCTTTGTCCAGGATATCAGGGGCAAGGGCATTGAGCCCTCGCCGTCCATGCGGACACTGTTGCATGAATACGCCCACCATTTCCTGATTTCGAGCATGCGCTTCGGCATGCCGCGATGGCTCTCGGAAGGCGCAGCCGAGTTCTATGCGGCCTCACGCTTTCCGAAGGATGGGTCGGTCGACATCGGTCGCCCCGCCAATCATCGCGCAGCCGAGCTGGCCTATGCCGAGGATGTATCCGTCCACGAACTGCTCGATCCCGAGCTCTATGCCGAGCGGCGGAGCAACAAGTATGACGAGTTCTACGGCAAGTCGTGGGCGCTTTATCACTATCTGACATTCAGCCGGGAACGCAGCGGGCAGATCGGCAACTACTGGCGTACCATGATGACCGGCAAGTCATCGCCCGAAGCAGCGCGCGAGGTGTTCGGTGACATAGACGCGCTCGACAAGGAAGTAAGCGACTACGTCAAGCAACGGCGCATGTTCTACTTTGGCCTTAAGCCCGAGCAGATCTCGACCGGCCCGATCACCGTCCGGACTCTCAGCGAAGGGGCAGGAGAGGTGCTGCCGCTGCGGATGATCTCGAAGCGCGGCGTCACCGAGGAAGAAGCCACCGAGTTGGTAGTCGAGATTCGCGAGGTCGCAGCGAAATATCCCGACGAGCCCTTTGTCCTCGAGGTACTGGCCGAGGCTGAATACGATGTCGGCAATGACGATGCCGCGATCGCTGCCGCCGACAAGGCCATCGCGCTCGATCCGACCGTCAAGAACGCCTATGTGCAAAAGGGCTACGCACTGTTTCGCAAGGCCGAGGATGCCGATGACCGAGACGCAGCTTATGCGGCGGCGATGGAGCCCTTCTCCAAGCTCAACAAGCTGGAGAAGGATCATCCTCTCCCGCTCTATTACTACTACCTCAGTTTCTTAGAACGGGGAGCCGAACCTCCAGAACAGGCCAAACATGCGCTCGAGCGGGCCGCCCAGCTCGCGCCGTTCGACCAGAACCTGTGGCTCAACGTCGGCTTCATGCAGGCCAGCGAGGGTCAGATCGCGCTGGCCCGGTTCAGCCTGCAACCATTGGCAGTAGACCCGCACGGTGGCAGCCGCGCGGAGTATGTGCAGGGACTGGTAGACGCCCTCGCCAAGGCACCCGAAGGCGAACCCTTCGACCTGTCGCGGGTCATCGCCATTCCGCGCGTGGAAGTGCCTGGCCCAGACGACGTGGACAAAGAAAGCTAGCCTCGCATAACCGCCTGGCGCACCCGCCTCATTTCTTCCCGAAGAGCCCCTTGGCCATGTCGGCGATATCATCGAGCGGATTGCCGTCGCCATCACGGTCAAGGATGCCCATCAGCTTGCTTGGGTCGCTCTTGATTGCATTGGCGAACTCGGTGAGCGAACCCTCGCCGCCAATCTGTTCGACGATCTGGCCCAGCACGCCAGCGTCGAGTCCGGTCTTGGCAGCAGCCAGTTCCACAGTGTCGCCTTCCATCTGGTGAGTCTGGCCGAGCGTCGCGATGGCTTTCTCGGCCATGGCAGGATCGATGCCGACCTTCTCCGCCAGGTGCTTCACATCGTCGGGCGCACCGCCGATATTCTTCAGGATTCCATCAAGCAAGCTCATCGTCATTCTCCGGTTGGGGGTGAGTCGTTGCCTTGAAGCCTAAGCCTTCAACACAGAATCGCCAAGTAACGACCTGAAAAGGCAAGCCTGGTGAACTCCGTGCAAAGAAAAGGCCCCGCCCGCGTATTGCCGCGGTGCAGGGCCCTCCTCTCCAACTGGTTGTCCTCTGCTGGCGTCAGGCAGCCTGTGGTGCAGCCTGGCGCACGCCTTCATCGACATGCGCTGCAAAGGGTTCGAAATTGTCGACGAACAGCTGCACCAGCTTGTGCGCGGTGGCGTCGTATTCCTCCTTGTCCGCCCAGGTGCTGCGCGGGTCGAGGATGGTCTGGTCGATGCCGGCTTCTGCCAGCGCCGGGACGCTGACCGGAACGTCAAAGCCGAAGTTCGGATCCTTGCGGAATTCCACGGCATCGATCTTGCCGTCGAGAACCGCGTTCAGCAGGCCGCGCGTGGCCTTGATCGGCATGCGCTGGCCAACGCCGTACTTGCCGCCGGTCCATCCGGTGTTGAACAGCCAGCACTGCACGGAACCCTTGGCAATGCGTTCCTTGAGCAAATTGCCATAGACGCTGGGGTGGCGCGGCATGAAAGCGGCACCGAAGCAGGTGCTGAAGGTCGCTTCCGGCTCGGTCACACCAATCTCGGTACCCGCTACCTTCGCCGTATAGCCGCTGAGGAAGTAATACATCGCCTGGTCGGGTGTAAGGCGGGCAATCGGAGGCAGCACGCCGAAAGCATCGGCAGTCAGCATGATGACGTTCGAGGGTGCCGGACCGAGGTTCTTTTCCGAAGTGTTGGGAATGAATTCGATCGGATAGGCCCCGCGGGTGTTCTCGGTCTTGCTGCCATCGGTGAAGTCGAGTTCGCGGGTGGCCGGATCCATCGTCACGTTTTCGATGATCGTGCCGAACATCTTGGTGGTGGCATAAATCTCCGGCTCGCCTTCGGCCGAGAGGTTGATCATCTTGGCGTAGCAACCGCCCTCGAAGTTGAACACGGCGTCATCCGACCAGCCATGCTCGTCATCGCCGATCAGCGTGCGGCTGGCATCTGCCGAAAGCGTGGTCTTGCCGGTGCCCGACAGGCCGAAGAAGATCGCGCTCTTGCCGTCGGCACCAATGTTTGCCGAGCAGTGCATCGGCATGACGCCCTGCGCCGGAAGCAGGTAATTGAGCAGGCCGAACACGCCCTTCTTCATCTCGCCCGAATATTCGGTGTTACCGATCAGGATGAGCTTCTCCGTAAAGCTGACCGCGATCACTGTGTCGCTACGGCAGCCGTGACGTTCAGGATCGGCCTTGAAGCTGGGCAGGTTGATGATGGTGTATTCAGGGGCGAAACTGGCGAGTTCTTCCTCGGTCGGACGGACCAGCAAGGTGCGCGCAAACAGGTTGTGCCAGGCCAGCTGGTTGATGACGCGCACGTTGACGCGATATTCCGGCTGCGAACCGCCGAACAGGTCCGCAACGTAGAGTTCGTCCTGATCTTTCAGGTGAGCGAGAAAATCCGCTTTCAGCACGGCGAAGTGTTCTTCGCTCATCGGCTGGTTGATCGCCCCCCAGTCGATCGTGTCTTCGGTCGTGGCATCACGGACAATGAACTTGTCCTTCACGCTGCGACCGGTGAACTTGCCGGTGTCGACCAGCAGCGCGCCATCGCGCGTGAGCTGGCCTTCGCCTTTCTTCAGTGCATGCTCGACGAGCTCGGCGGTGCCCATGTTCGGGTGGATGGTGGCATTTGTTTCGATGCCCTGTTGGGCAAGGCTGGTCGACAGCGGAGCGGTCACGCTGGTGTCTCCTGAAATCTCGTTTGGCCGGGGGCCGGTTAAGGCGCGTCTGGCAGGTCGTGCATAGGTATGCACGAAACGCGTCGCCCCGATAGTCGGGACAAGCGATTCCGTCAAACCTTGCGGGCCATTCCTTACACCATTGGTTCACCACGCGCGACCATCCGTTGTTTCAACAAACTCTTGGCGCTAGGAAAGTTATTGCAACGTATGAGGATGGCACCAAACATGGCTGGGCGAGGATGGCGGAACTGAGCGAGGCATTGGCAAGCAGTGTGCGGCAGCGGCGCGTCATCGCGCTCGTCGACGATGATCGCAACATCCTGACGACGGTCTCGATCGCGCTGCAGGCCGAGGGGTATGACACGCGCGTCTATTCCGAGGGCGAGACGGCGCTCAAGGCCCTGCTGGAGAATCCGCCTGACCTTGCCGTGTTCGACATCAAGATGCCGCGCATGGACGGAATGGAGCTGCTGCGCCGCCTGCGCGAGCATTCGGCTCTCCCCGTCATCTTCCTCACCAGCAAGGACGATGAGCGTGATGAGGAAGCCGGGCTGGAGATGGGTGCCGACGACTATATCTCCAAGCCATTCAGCCTGCGACTGCTCCTCGCCCGTATTCGTGCAATCCTGCGCCGGGGCGGACTGGACGAACTGAGCGCTGACGAACAGGCCGCCGAACCGGAAGAGCAGCGCGCAACTTACAGCCGCGGCCGACTGACAATCGATCCGGCACGTCACCAGGTGCTGTGGGATGGCAGACAGGTTTCGCTGACAGTCACCGAGTTCCTGATCCTTGAAGCGCTGGCGGTGCGCCCGGGGGTTATCAAGAGCCGTAACCAGCTTATGGATGCCGCCTATCCTGACGAGGTCTATGTCGATGATCGCACCGTCGACAGCCACATCAAGCGCATGCGGCGCAAGTTCCGCACCGTCGACAGGGAGTTTTCGGCCATCGAAACGCTGTACGGTGCCGGTTACAGCTTCTCGGACGGGTAATATCCTTGGCTGAGGAGCGCCTGACCCGTCGGATTGTCCGCCCGCTCGAACGGATGAGCCTGCTCGACCGGCTGTCGCTTACCGCGCGCATCCTTTTGGTCAACGTGCTCCCGCTTGTGCTGCTCGGAGGCGGCATATTCTATCTCGATTCCTACCGTGCGCAATTGCTCGACGAACGCTACAAGCTGGCGCGGATCGAAGCCCAGATCACTGCTGAAGCACTCGCGGGGGCCACCAAGGAACGACAGGAAGCCTTGCTGGTACAAATCGGCAAGGAGCAAGGCATGCGGCTGCGCATGTTCGACGCCGAAGGGCGGTTATGGGCGGACAGCTTCAAACTGGGTGAACCTGGCTTTACCCTCGACGATCCTTCCGATGATACCTTCGGACCGCGTTTTGCCCGCTTCCTGGACCAAATGGTCGATACAGTCGTGAGCGCACAGCCGGTCCCGAAATACGACGAGCCCGAGGCCGAGACAGCCGATGCCTGGCCGGAACTGGTCCGTGCGCGCGAACAGGGGCTGTCCCAGATCGAGCTGCGGCAAGCGGCAGACCGCACTCCGGTGATTACTGCCGCTGCTCCTGTCGGGCTCAATGGAGCAACCCTGCTGACGACCCGCAATGCCCGGGACATCACCGAAGCCGTGCGGAGCGCCCGCTCCACGCTTGGCATTGGCGTAGGCTTCGCGCTGCTCGCTTCGATCCTGCTCTCACTCTACCTTGCTCGCACCATCGTCCGTCCCTTGCAGACGCTGTCGCGGGCGGCGCAAAAGGTTCGGTTGGGTCGGGAACGTGAAGTCGAAGTCCCACGCCTGCCTGAACGGCGCGACGAGATCGGCGTATTGGCTCGCGCCGTGTCCGACATGACCGATGCCTTGCGCCAGCGCATCGACGCGGTCGAACATTTTGCCGCCGATGTCGCTCACGAGATCAAGAATCCGCTGGCCAGCCTGCGCAGTGCCGTCGAATCCCTCGCCAAGGTCGACGACGCCGAACTTCAAAAGCAACTGCTCGATATCGCCACGCACGATGTACGGCGAATTGACCGGCTGGTGACGGAAATTTCCGATGCCAGCCGGGTCGATGCGGAGATTTCGCGCGCGACATTCGAGATGATCGACATGGGCGACCTGGTCAAAAACATCCTCGCCACGCGGACCAACCGGGGGTTGGATGGTGAGAGGACCTTGATCCTCGAATCCCCCGCCGGTCAATCCTTGGTAATGGGCGTCCCCGTTCGAATCGAACGGATTGTCGAGAACCTGCTCGACAATGCTGTGTCGTTCTCCCCGCAACAGGGCACTATCTCCATTGCAATTGCCACCGATGCGACTGAGAGTTGCGTTACCTTGTCCGTGTGTGACGAAGGCCCAGGCATTCCCGAGGAAGACCGCCGCAAGATTTTCAACCGGTTCCATTCCGACCGCCCGGAGGGCGAGGATTTCGGCGACCATTCGGGGCTTGGCCTCGCCATCGCCCGGACCATTGCCGAAGCACACGGTGGATCGCTCGTTGCGGAGAATCGCGCCGATGGTGCAAGCGGGGCCTGCCTGATCATGACCTTGCCGCAGGCGCGGCCCAGCATCACGGGCTCACCCTAGATGCTGTACCAGGCCAGTTGCGTTGCCATCCACGGTAATGCGGTGATGATCGAAGGGCCACCGGGGTCGGGCAAGACATCTCTGGCCCTGGCTTTGATCGATCGCGGAGCCATGCTGGTGGGGGATGACGGCGTCTCGCTGGAGTTGCGTAGCGACGGCAAACTCTGGGCTTCGCCACCGCCGAGGATCGCTGGCAAGATCGAAATTCGCAATGTCGGCATTGCCGAACTTGAGCCGGTCGAAGCCCCGGTTGCGCTGATCCTTTCGCTCGACACCTCAGCCCCGCGGTTCGTCGAGCACGCCCTCCAGTGCGAAATCCAGGGGGCCGCTATTCCATGGCTGAAGTTTGCCCCGCACGGCTCCGTTGCCGCCTTGCGCGCCGAATATGCGTTGCAGATGCACGGGCTTGGGCGTAGCCGGGGGTCATGACGGGCCGCCTCGACATCCTCCTCGTGACCGGACTTTCAGGTGCGGGCAAAACGACCACGCTCAAGGTATTGGAAGACCTCGGCTGGGAAATGCTCGACAATTTCCCCATCCGCCTGCTCGAACCCCTGATCAACGAAGTGACATCGGGCAAAAACCCCGCCCCGCTCGCAATCGGTTTCGATTCCCGCACCCGTGGCTTTGTCCCCAGCGACATCATCGCCCTCGTGAAGGAACTGGTGAAGCGCGACGACCTGACTGTAACAACGCTGTTCCTCGACTGCGCCAGCGACGAACTGGAGCGACGTTTCAACGAGACCCGTCGCCATCATCCGCTCGCGAGGGGGCGCTCGGCGATCGACGGGATCAGAGCGGAGCGGGAGCTGATGGAGCCGCTACGTCGCTGGGCGGAAGCAGTTTTCGATACCAGCGAACTGGCTGCCAACGAGCTGCAGCAGATGGTGCGCGAGCGCTTCCACCGGGACGATCCGGCTTCGCAGACAGTGACGGTCAGCAGTTTCGGTTTCGCCCGCGGCATGCCGCCGTTGGCCGACCTGGTGTTCGACATGCGCTTCCTCGACAACCCGCATTGGGTGCCGAACCTGCGCGAGCAAACCGGACTCGATCCGGCGGTAGGCGAGTTCATCACCGCGCGCGGCGACTTCGATGAGGTGTTCCAGCGCATCCGCGATCTCGTGCTGTCGCTGCTCCCGCGCTACCGGGCGCAGGGCAAGGCCTATGTCCATGTCGCTTTCGGCTGTACCGGGGGGAGACACCGCTCGGTCTACACCGCAGAGACCATGGCTCAGGCCTTGCGCGAGGCCGGATTTTCGCCCACTGTCATCCACCGCAATTTGGCATCGCGTGCTGCCGACCAGTTTGAAGGCCCGATGGGCTTGAAATGACAGCAGCGATTGGCAGCAACCATGGTTAAACCGCATCCACACAGCACGATGCAGGGCCTGTAGAAGCGAGCGCAGATTACCCCCCATGATTGGACTTATTCTCGTGACTCACGGCAGCCTTGCCGACCAGTTTGTGGAGGCGATGGAGCACGTTGTCGGGCACCAGGAGGCGGTCGAGACCGTCTGTATCGGCCCTAATGATGATGTTGAGCAGCGCCGGTCCGAAATCGCTGAGAAGATCGCCAAGGTGGACAGCGGCGATGGAGCGATCGTGCTGACCGACCTGTTTGGCGGGACGCCTTCCAACCTCGCGATCTCGCTGCTCGTTGCCGGCAAGGTCGAAGTCATCGCCGGGATCAACCTGCCGATGCTGATCCGGCTGGCCGGCGCACGCAAGACGATGGATGTCGTCTCGGCCGTCGCTGCCGGACGCGAAGCTGGCAAGAATTACATCACCGTGGCTTCGGAGTTCCTTGGCCAGAACGAGGCGCCTCCGGCGAAGAAAGCCTCATGAGCGGGGCGCGGCGCGAAGTCACCATCGTCAACCAGCGCGGCCTGCACGCCCGCGCCAGCGCAAAGTTCGTGGGGATGGTGGCAGGCCTGCCCGAAGGCGTGGCGGTGACGGTGGCAAAGGACGGGAACGAAGCCGTCGGCGGATCGATCCTCGGCCTGATGATGCTAGGCGCGGCCAAGGGTGACACGGTGGAAATCATGGTCACCGGCGACGAACAGGATACCGTGCTCGATCAGCTGTGCGCGCTCGTCGAAGACGGGTTCGGCGAAGAGTAACCCGCCATGGCCCGGCGCCAGATCACCGGCTTTTCCAATCCCACGGTCAAGTATCTGCGCTCCTTGCGCGAGAAGAAGCACCGCAAGGCTGCGGGCAAGGTGCTCGCCGAGGGCCTCCGCCTGCTGACCGACGCGCGCGAAAGCGGCAAGGTACCCGAAGTGCTGGTGATGGCCGAAGGGCGCGACCCGCATCCGCTGCTGGCTGAGCTGGAAGCTGCGGTCGACGCGGCCGGCGGCGAAATCATCGAAACCTCGGACGATATCCTCGCCAAGATTACCGGCAAGTCCAACCCGCAAGCGGTAGCCGGGGTGTTCGCCGAATGGGATAGCTCGCTCGCGGCGCTCGACCGCTCAGACGCGCAGATCTGGCTGGTGGCGCAAGCTCTGCGCGATCCCGGCAACCTAGGCACCATGTTGCGCACCGGCGATGCAGTGGGCGCGGGCGGGCTGATCCTGATCGACGACTGCGCCGATCTCTTCAGCGTCGAAGCCGTGCGCGCGAGCATGGGTGCGGTGTTCACCCAGCAGGTTGCGATGGCGCGGTGGGAGGAGTTCCTGCCATGGCTGCGCGCAGGCGAAGGCCAGCTTGTCGCTGCGTCCCTACGCGACGCGGTGCCCTATCGCGGCGCGCCCTATACTGCGCCGTGCTTCATCCTCGTCGGCAACGAATCGCAGGGCCTGCCCGAGGACTATGAAATGGCCTGCGACCTGCGCGTGACCATGCCCATGCGCGGCCGGGCGGATAGCCTCAATGCCGCCGTGGCGGGCGCAGTGCTGGCCTATGAAGTGCTGGCGAGTTTGGAGGGCTAGTCGCCCGCTACGAACACCGTCACCTGCCAGCGCCCGTCTTCGCGCGAGGCAAGCAAGCGATAGTCGAGCTGGTGGCGCATCTGCGCGACGGCCGCATAGCCTTCCTCGCCGGACTTGGTGCGGACCTTGATGAATTCCTCGTCGCCTTGCCAGTCACCCAGCTGCTCGACCGCTTCCCAGCGCATGCTGCGGATCATTGGCGCATCAGCGCTGGGAGCTTCGCGCAGCGGCACCGCATCGCCCAGCGTCAGCCAGGCGGAGAAAGCGTCCTCAATGCCGTAGTCCTGGCTCCACGCCCACGGCATGGCGATCTCGCCATCGCCTGAGCTGGCACAGCCCAGCCGCAGCACCTTGTCGAGCTCGCCCCACAAGTCGCGCTCGGTCAAACGCTCCGAAAGCGTTTCCCAGCCGCTCCCGCCGCCGAAATCGAGCAGCGTTTCCTCGCTGAACACCGGGCGCAGCATCTCCGCATCCCGGTTGGCGACGGCGGTGACCAGCTGCATGCGGAACGCCTCGAAGCCTTCCAGCTTCGCGCATTCATCGCGCGGATAGAGATGTTCAGCCTGCGCCTGCGGTGCCACCCCCAGCATCGCGGCGGCGAGCATGATTCCCCATTTCATTCGGCAGCCTCCTTCGATCCGTCGGTCAGCAGGTCGTCGCTGGTATAGCGCGGCGCGCCTTCGACCAAGGGTACGTCCTCGATCTCGCGCTTGCCGATCTCGATGCCCTTCTCCGCCAGCCGCTTGCCCGAGGACAGCACGTTGCGTTCGAACGAGCCGACGAACTTGTTGTAATTGTTGACCGCGGTTTCCAGCCCGCCGCCGACGCGCTTCAGATGCTCGGCAGCGGTGGCGAGCCGGTCATACAGCTCCGTCCCCATCCGGCCGATTTCCTGCGCTTCGCGAGCCAGCCCATCCTGCCGCCAGACCTGTGCCACCGTGCGGGCGATGGCGACAAGGTTGGTCGGGGTCGCCAGCAGCACCCGCTTGTCGAAAGCGAAGTTCCACAGGTCGGGATCGTGTTCGAGCGCGGCGGCGACGAAATGCTCGCCCGGCACGAACATCACGACATAATCTGGCGCATCCTCGAACTGGCTCTGGTAACTCTTCGCGCCCAGGGTCTGCACATGGTTCCGCATCGAGCGGACATGATCGCCAAGCGCCCGTTCGCGCGCCTCGTCATTGTCGGCCTCGAAGGCCTCCTGATAGGCGTTGAGCGAAACCTTGGAATCGATCACCAGCATCTTGCCGCCGGGAATGCGCACAATCGCGTCGGGGCGCAGCCGCCCGTCATCGGTGTCGATCGAATGCTCCATCATGAAGTCGGTGTGTTCGGCGAGGCCGCATTGTTCGAGCAGGTTCTGCAGCGCCCGCTCGCCCCAGCGCCCGCGTGCCTTCGGGGCGTTGGTGAGGGAGTTTCCAAGCCGCTGCGCTTCGCGCCGGACCTGCTCCTGCCCCTGCCGCATTTGTTCGATTACGCCCGCCAATTGCCCGAAGGCATCGACGCGCTTTTCCTCCAGCACCTTGACCTGCTCTTCGTAGCTCTTGAGCCGGTCCCCCACTGGAGCGAGCAACGCCCTGAGTTTTTCCTCGCTGGCCTTTTCGGAATGGCCCAGCCGCTCCTCGGCACGCTTGAGGAATTCCTCTTGGCTGCGCGACAGCACTTCGCCGCCCACGGCCTTGAACTGCGCGAGCATTTCCTCGCGCGCTTCCTTCATGGTGGCGAGCTGCTTGTCGAAATTGGCGGCATTGGCCTCTAGCGTCGCGACCTTGATCTGGGCCTCGCCCAGCTCCTTGATCGCCTGCTTGAATTCGCCTTCCCGCTCATCCGCCTCTTTCTCGAGATCGGCCAGCCGGTCACGCAATTCCACCGCCGGGCGCGATCCGGCAAACCAGCCGCCCAATGCCCCCAGCAGGAGACCACCGAACAGCGCGAAGAGGATGAAGAGCATGGGGTCCATCCCGCCAGTCTAGGCGGAACGGACAGGGAACGCTAGTGGGTGGCGCGAATTTTCCCGGCTTACGCCGCGCGCAGCTTCTGCAACTTCTTCAGCGCCATCTGCCGCTTCAGCCGGCTCAGGTGGTCGATGAAGAGAATGCCTTCGAGATGGTCCATCTCGTGCTGGATGCAGGTCGCCAGCAGGCCTTCCATCGCTTCGGTGTGCACCTTGCCGTCCAAGTCCTGGTAGCGGACCGTGCAGGTCGCCGGGCGGTCGACATCGGCGTATATTTCAGGGACCGAGAGGCAGCCTTCCTGGTAGGTCGCCAGTTCTTCCGCCGGGTCGAGGATTTCGGGGTTGATGAACACCCGCGGCTCGCGCTTGGTCGGCTGGTGATAGTGCTTGTGCCCGTCGTGGTGGCATTCCTCGGGCTCGGCATCGGGATCGTCGGGCTGGAGGTCGATCACCAGCACGCGCTTGGGAACGCCGACCTGGATCGCCGCGAGGCCGATACCGGGGGCGTCATACATCGTCTCGAACATGTCCTCGACGAGGGTCTTGAGCTCGTCATTGAACTCGTCCGGCTGGACGGGCTGCGACACGGTCTTGAGCCGGGGATCCGGCACTTCCAGGATTTCACGAATAGCCATGCAACCAATTTAGGCGCTGGTGGTGCTCGCTGCAAGCAAGCGATTCCGATCAGAGTAAGTGGTTAGCCTACGGGACGCCTCGCCCTCAGCGCCTGCGCCAGCGTTCCTTCATCAAGATAGTCGAGCTCCCCGCCTACCGGCAGGCCGTGCGCCAACTGGGTAATCCGCACGGGAAACGCCTCAAGCCGTTCGGCCAAGTAGTGGCTGGTGGTCTGGCCTTCCAGCGTGGCATTCATTGCGAGCACGACCTCGTCGATCCCGCCTTCCTCGACCCGGCCCAGCAGGCTGGCGATATTGAGGTCCTCGGGCCGAACCCCGTCGAGCGCGGACAGCTTGCCGCCCAGCACGTGATAGCGCCCGGTGAAGAGCTTGGCCCGGTCGAGCGCCCACAGGTCGGCGACATCCTCGACCACGCAGATCGACTTGGCATCGCGGCGCGGGTCGGCGCAGATGCCGCACGGGTCCTGCGTATCGACATTGCCGCAGGTGCGGCATTCGACCAGCCGATCCTGCACCGCTTCAAGCGCTTCGAGCAGGCCGGGCAGCGCAGAATCGCGGCGCTTGACCAGCCACAGCACCGCCCGCCGCGCCGAGCGCGGGCCGAGGCCGGGAAGCCGCGCGAGGGCGGACGCCAGCTGCTCGATCTCTTGCGATGCCAAAGTGCGCTTCTCTCTTCCCGTTCGCCCTGAGCTTGTCGAAGGGCCGTAGTTCCTTATAGGGCCGCGCTAGAAGAAAAGGCAGGGCTTCGACAAGCTCAGCCCGAACGGAACTGTTATCAAGGCTCTCTGGTTGTGCGCATAATCTTCATGGGAACCCCGGACTTTGCCGTGCCGACGCTGCGCGCGCTGCATGCGGCTGGGCATGAGGTTGTCGCGGCCTACACCCAGCCGCCGCGCCCGGCTGGCCGGGGCAAGAAGCTCCAGCCCTCGCCGGTACAGAAAGTGGCCGAGGAACTGGGAATCCAAGTCCGCTCGCCCAAGTCGCTCAAGTCGGCGGAGGAGCAGGCGGCCTTCGCAGCGCTCGCGGCCGATGTCGCGGTCGTGGCGGCCTATGGCCTGATCCTCCCCCAACCGATCCTCGATGCGCCCACGAACGGCTGTCTCAATGTCCACGCCTCGATCCTGCCGCGCTGGCGCGGGGCGGCACCGATCCACCGCGCTATCATGGCGGGCGACGTGGTGACCGGCGTCACCATCATGCAGATGGAGGCCGGGCTCGACACCGGACCGATGCTGGCAACGATCCGCACCCCTATCAATGACAAGACCACCGGCGAGCTGAGCGAGGAACTGGCCGAACTGGGCGCGAACCTGATGGTTCAGACCCTGCACGAACTCGACAAGCATGTGGCTGTTGCGCAGGATGACGAGGCCGCAACCTACGCCCCCAAGATCGACAAGGCCGAAGCGCGGATTGATTGGTCAGGACCGGCGGAAGAGGTTGTGCGGCATATCCACGGCCTCGCTCCCTTCCCTGGCGCCTGGTGCGAAGTAGATGGGGAAAGAGTGAAATTGCTGAGCGCCGAAATCGCTGACGCAAATGGCGCTGCCGGCACAGTGCTCGACGACCGGTTCACCATCGCCTGCGGAATGGGCGCGATCCGCCCGCTGCGACTCCAGCGCGCGGGTAAGCCCGCAATGGACCTGGCTGATTTCCTGCGCGGGTACCCGGTAGTGGCCGGGATTGTGCTCTCGTGACGAGTTCATTCTCTTCCCGTCATCCCCGCGAAGGCGGGGATCCCGGGCAACAAAGTGCCCAGCTATTCTGGATTCCCGCCTTCGCGGGAATGACGAAGGTCTGAGATTGACCCGGTTCGCCCTCACCCTCGAATTCGACGGCACACCGTTCTTCGGGCTCCAGCGACAGAAGCATGGGCCGAGCGTGCAGCAGGCGGTCGAGGAAGCTGCCCTTGCAGTGACAGGTGAACGGGTCACCCTCCACAGCGCGGGGCGCACCGATACTGGCGTCCACGCCCTCGCCATGCGCAGCCATTTCGATGTCGAGAGCAGCCTTGCCCCGTTCCGCATGATGGAAGCGCTCAATGCCCACCTGCGGCCCAATCCCATCGCGGTGACGCACTGCGAGCTTGTGCCGGACGACTGGCACGCCCGCTTCAGCTGCATCGGGCGCAGCTATGTCTATCGCATCGCCAACCGCCGCGCGCCCCTGACGCTGGAGCGCGACCGGGCCTGGCAGGTGCCGCAGGAGCTCGACCACGAAGCCATGCACCGCGCGGCGCAGGCGCTGGTAGGAAGCCATGACTTCACCACCTTCCGCTCGGTCCAGTGCCAGGCGCAGAGTCCGGTCAAGACGCTCGACCGGCTCGATGTCGAACGGGATGGCGAACACGTACTGATCCACGCCGCAGCACGCAGTTTCCTCCATCACCAGGTCCGCTCGATGGTCGGATGCCTGGCCTTGGTTGGAATGGGCCGATGGGGCGAGGAGCAGGTCGGCAAAGCCCTTGCCGCCCGTGACCGGCAGGAACTCGGCCTTAACGCTCCGCCGCACGGGCTCTATTTCGTCGAAGCGCTCTACCCCGAGTAGAAATAGTTTCGCAAAGAAACCTTCCCTTCGCCCGGCCGCACGCGTAGCCATGGCATCAATCCGAACAGGACTCGAAATAGGGAGAACGACCAATGGCCACGACCGGCAAACAGCTTTTCACGACCCTCGAAGCGGACGGCACTCTCACTGTCGCAATCGAAGAAGTCAGCTTTCCAGATCCGACCGGCAACCAGGTGCTGGTCAAGATGGAGGCGGCCCCGATCAACCCTTCAGACCTTGCGATCCTGACCGGTGCAGCGGACCTTGAAAACGCCGAGTACACTCCGGGCAAATACGTCGCCACAATGCCCGAGCCGTTCAACAGCGGCTCCAAGGCGCGCCACGGGCAGAAACTGCCGGCCGGCAACGAAGGTGCCGGAACTGTGGTCGCGACGGGTGACAGCGACATGGCGAGGGCGCTGATCGGCATGCGCGTCGCATGCGTGCCCGGCAATGCCTACAGCCAGTATTGCATTGCCGACGCGGCCATGTGCCTCCCGCTGGGTGACCATTCGGCAGAAGACGGCGCGAGCGCCTTCGTCAACCCGATGACCGCGCTGGGCTTTGCCGAGAACGCCAGGATGGATGGTGCCAAGGCGATGGTCCACACCGCGGCCGCTTCCAACCTTGGACAGATGCTGATCAAGATCTGCGCCGAAGACGACATCGAGCTGGTCAACATCGTGCGCAAGGCCGAGCATGTAGACATGCTCAAGGGTCTCGGCGCGAAGCATGTCGTCAATTCCTCGGACGACGACTTCATGAAGCAGCTGCGCGAAGCGATCGACGCCACGGATGCGTTCTACGGCTTCGACCCGATTGGCGGCGGGCAAGCGACCGACAATGTCTTCAAGGCGATGGAGCAGGTCGCGGTCAGCAAGATGACCGAATATTCGCGCTATGGCTCCAACCAGCAGAAACGCATGTTCATCTATGGTCGGCTCGACATGGGTCCGACCATCCTGACCCCCAGCTACGGCTTCGGCTGGACCTTGTCGGGCTGGCTGCTGACTCCGTTCCTGCAGCAGGCCGGCATGGAGACCATGATGCGGATGCGCCAGCGCGTTCTTGAAAACCTCACCACCACCTTCGCCAGCAGCTACAAGCGCAAGGTCAATCTGGAAGAGATGCTGACCAAGGATGCAGTGACCGATTATCGCGCGATGAAGACCGGCGAGAAATATCTCGTCACGCCCTGGTCCTGAGGAGGCATGCGCCCCAGCGAAGGCTGGGGCCTCCCTCACCTGGCGCTTACTTGTAGGAGGTCCCAGCCTGCGCTGGGACTCGCGTCTTGCTAGGAACCGTCGAACGCACGCTGGATCGCGGCAGGGTCGGTAACCCCCTCCGCGATCAGCAGCTGCAAAAGGATCCGCGCCTTCTGCGGATTGAGCGCGCGGGCAGCGACGAAGCCGTTGGCATCGTCTTCGGCCTCGCGGTCGACCAACCCCTCATCGGCGCGGCTGGCACGGACGACCTTGAGACCGGCAGTAACCTTGTCGGCCAGCATTTGCCGCACCGGATCCGGCATATTGCCTTCGCCGACACCTGCAATGACCACCCCACTTGTGCCTGGTCCGATCTGACGCTCAACCTGCGCGGCCGTAAGCGCAGCATGAGCGTAGATTACGACCACTTCCGGCAAGGGATCATGCCAGCCGAACTGAGCCTCGGCACCTTCACGCCATGGCGCACCGAACCACTCAAGCGACGAGGGTGCGACCAGCCCCACCGATTCGCGCGGGAATCCGCGGAAGGCATCTGTCCCGCGGGTGCGGACCTTGCGCACATCGCGCGCGCCAAAGACCCGATCGCCCATCACCACCAGCACACCGCGCCCTGCGGCCTCGGCATCGCCTGCCACGCAAACCGCGTTGGCGAAGTTCCGCAAGCCATCATAGCCCACCGCATCGGCCGGACGCATGGCCCCCACGATCACCACCGGCTTGTGCGCGGGCAGCGTCAGATCGAGGAGGAATGCGGTCTCCTCAAGTGTATCGGTACCATGGGTAACGATGATGCCATCGCAATCATTGTCTGACAGCGCTTCGAGGATGGCAGCATGGAGCGGGTTCCAGACCTGCGGGCCCATATCGGCCGAATCGATATTGGCGATTTGCTTCCCGGACAGCTCAGCCCCGAGCCCGAGCCCGCCGACTTGTTCGAGATAGTCTTCGATCCCGATCTCACCGGAACGATAGTCTTTGGCGATCGCGGAACCCGCGATCCCCGCGATGGTGCCGCCAGTGGCAAGGACGGTAAGCCGGGTGGTCATGGTGCGCGGCCTAGTGAATGAAACGCAATTGGCAATTGATTTTGAACCTTTGCACGCTATGTGCAGCGCTCTTCCGCACGGCGGAGGGCGCTTAGCTCAGTTGGTAGAGCATCTCGTTTACACCGAGAGGGTCGGCGGTTCGAGCCCGTCAGCGCCCACCAGTTTTCGCTGGACGAATTCTTCCCCGGGATGAACTCGCGCGAGTATTCCCAAGCGATTGCGATGGGCGAACGTCCAAACGAAGCGCAGGATGGGGCGAAGACCAGCCCCTATTCCGTCGCTGCAATTGCTTCATCGAGCGCCCCGGCCGCCTCTGCGCTCGACCAGTCGAAGGCACCGGCAATACGCCAGACTTCGCGCCCGCTGCCATCGTAGAGGATGCTGACCGGCAGGCCCGCACCATAGTGCTGTTCGAGTTTGCTTTCCGGGTCGAGCCACGGCTCGATCATGGTGAAGCGCCGCTCTGCGAGAAACGGCCCGACGACTTCGGCACCTTTGCGGTCCTGGCTAATCGTCAGGAGACGCACTTCACCGTAGTGCTGATGTGCGAAGCGCTCGAGCAGCGGCAACTCCTCGACGCAGGGCGCACACCAGGTCGCCCACAGGTTGATCAGGATCGTGCGCCCCTGCAACGCGCCCAGATTGACTTCGCGCCCTTCGGTGTCGCGGATCACTTGCGCCGGCATCAACTCACCTGCGTGGCTGCGATCAATTTCGCCGACCAAGCTGGACTTGGCATCGGGCAATGCTCGCTCGTCTTGCGCACTATCGGTGGCGGCCCTATCGCACCCTGCAAGCGCAAGAAGGAAGACAGCAAGCGTGAGTGACAGTCGGGACACCAAGAGTTCCAATCAAATGTGGGGCGGAAGGTTCGCAGAAGGGCCTAGCGCCATCATGCGCGAAATCAACGCCTCGATCCCCTTCGACAAGGTATTGTGGCAGCAGGACATCGACGGCAGCCACGCACATGTCGCCATGTTGGCCAAACAAGGCATCATATCGAGCGCGGATGCCGCGCAGATCGACGCCGGGTTGGCGCAGGTAGCCGCAGAGTTCGAGGCTGACGGCGTGCCGGAGGATTGGGATCTCGAAGACATCCATATGACCGTCGAAGCGCGCCTGACGGAACTGATCGGCCCTGTCGCAGGAAGACTCCACACAGCGCGTAGCCGTAACGACCAGGTAGCAACCGATTTCAAGCTCTGGGTGCGGGGGGCAACCGACCGAGCGCTCGATGGTATTTCAGCGTTGCAGCAAGCACTCGTGACGCGGGCGGGCGAACATGCCCAAAACGTTATGCCGGGCTTCACGCATCTGCAAACTGCGCAGCCAGTAACGCTGGGCCATCACTTGATGGCGTACTACGAGATGCTGCGCCGTGATGCATCGCGCTTTGGCGATGCCAGGGCGCGTGCGAACGAATGCCCGCTCGGCGCTGCCGCCCTCGCCGGGACCGGGTTCGACCTTGACCGCGCGATGACGGCAGAGGCGTTGGGTTTCGCGCAGCCTACTGCCAACAGCCTCGACACCGTGTCCGACCGGGATTTCGCGCTCGACTACCTGATGGCCGCAAGCCAGTGCGCTCTTCACCTTTCGCGCCTGGCCGAGGAGCTGATCCTGTGGGCGAGCCAGCCGTTCGGCTTCGTCCGCCTGCCCGACAGCCTGTCGACCGGCAGCTCGATCATGCCCCAGAAAAAGAACCCCGACGCCGCAGAGCTGGTACGCGGCCATGCCGGGCGGATCGTTGGGGCGACAACGGCCTTGATGGTGACGATGAAGGGCCTGCCGTTGGCGTATTCGAAGGACATGCAGGACGACAAACCGCCGGTGTTCGAGGCGGCCGGCCTGCTCGACCTGTGTCTCGCCGCCATGGAAGGCATGATTGGCGGAGCGGAGTTCAATACCAACCGGATGCGCCAGGCAGCGGGCCTTGGTCATGCCACTGCAACCGATCTTGCCGATTGGCTGGTGCGGGCAGCCAATATCCCGTTCCGCGAAGCGCATCACATCACCGGTGCTGCTGTCAAGCTGGCGGACAGCAAGGGTTGCACGCTGGAGGACCTCTCGCTCGACGATCTCAAGGGCATCGATACGCGGTTGACCGAGGATGTACGCGCCGTGCTCACGCTCGATGCCTCGGTCGCGGCGCGTTGCTCCTATGGCGGCACCGCGCCGGATCAGGTAAGCGCGCAAGTTACCGCTGCGCGTCGAGCGCTCGGAATGGAGAACTGATGTCCCGCGCCCTTGCCCTGATTGCCTGTGCAGCCCTCGCCGCGTGTGGGCAGCAGGCTGACCTCAAACCACTCGCAGGGGCCGACCTGCCGCCCGCCCCTTATGGCAGCGAGCGTCAGCGCACCGCCGAAGAACTGCTGGCACCCGACACACTTGCTGCCCCCGAACGAAGCGTGGAATTGCGCCGCCGCTCCGAAGAGCGGGAAGACGACCCCTTCGACCTGCCACCTGAAGACTGATGGACCATTTTTCGCTCCGTGACGGCGTGCTTCACGCCGAAGATGTGCCGCTGCCCCGCATTGCTCAGGACGTCGGCACGCCCGTCTATGTCTATTCGCGCGCTACGCTGGAGCGTCACGCAAGGGTGTTCACCGAAGGGCTTGCCGGCGTGCCAGACAAGCTGATTGCCTTTGCCGTGAAGGCCAACCCCAACCTCGCCGTGCTCAAGGTATTGCAACAGGCGGGATTCGGCGCCGATGTCGTTTCCGGCGGTGAACTGCGCCGTGCGCTGCTCGCCGGGATGGGACCGGAGAAGATCGTGTTCTCGGGCGTTGGCAAGACCCGTGCCGAGCTGCAACTCGGGCTCGACGAAGGCATCGGCCAGTTCAACATCGAATCGCGCGAGGAAGGCCGCGAACTGGCGGAACTCGCCGCCGCTCGCGGCGAACAGGCCCCGGTCTGCCTGCGCATCAATCCCGATGTCGATGCCAGGACGCACGAGAAAATCTCGACCGGCAAGGCCGAGAACAAGTTCGGCATCCCGCTGGTGCATGCCCGCGAGGTTTATGCCGAATTGGCCGCGCTCGAAGGCCTCAACCTGCGCGGTGTAGCGGTGCATATTGGCAGCCAGCTGGGTGATCTCGAACCGTTGGAAACCGCATTCGGGAAGGTTGGACAGCTGGTTGCAGACCTGCGAGCTGCCGGGCACGCGATCACCCATGTCGATCTCGGCGGCGGGCTGGGTGTTCCCTACAAGACCGGTGAAGTCCTGCCGTCTCCTGCCGAATATGGGGCAATGGTCGCCCGGGTGACGCAGGACTGGGACGTGCACCTTACGTTCGAACCCGGACGCGTGATCGCCGGCAATGCGGGCGTGCTGCTAACGCGGGTGATCCGGGTCAAACGCGGCGGAAATGGTCCTCCTTTCGTCATTGTCGACGCGGCCATGAACGACCTCGCCCGCCCCGCGCTGTATGGTGCATGGCATGATTTCGAGGCGGTGACGCCCAACGGCGAGCGGATGACCGCGAACATTGTCGGCCCGATCTGCGAGACCGGGGATACCTTTGCTCAGGACCGCGAATGCGACGCATTGGTGTCAGGCGATTTGGCGATATTCCGGACTGCAGGGGCCTATGGTGCCACCATGGCGAGCTCTTACAATTCGCGCGGCTTCGTGGCCGAGGTACTGGTCGATGGCGACAAGTTCGCCGTGGTCGCCGAGCGGCTGACCGCTGACGCCATCATGTCGGCAGAGCCGGTTCCGGACTGGCTTTGAGGGTCCTGTGACGATTGGCTCCCTCCCGCTGTTTCACCGCGTACGCGGGACGCGGGTGGTGGTTGTCGGCGAGGGGCCGATGGGTGAAGCCAAGCGGAGGTTGGTCGAGCGTGCAGGCGGGATCCCGTGCAGCGAGGCCGAAGCGCATCAGGCGCGGCTGGCATTCGTGGCACTGGAAGACGAGCGGGCCGCTCGCGCTGCCGCCCAGAGGCTGAAGTCGCTTGGCCTGCTGGTGAATGTCGCGGACCGGCCCGAGCTGTGCGACTTCACGACACCCAGCATTCTCGATCGCGAGCCTGTATTGTTGGCGATCTCCACGAGTGGAGCATCTGCGGGTCTCGCCAAGCATATACGGCTGCGACTGGAGCGCCTGTTGCCCGACACGCTCGGCAATCTTGCAACCGCGCTTAATCGAGCGCGCGAGACACTTCGAGCGCGGTTTCCAGACAGCAACGATCGTCGACGCGCATTGGACGAAGCGCTCGACGAAGGCGGGGCATTGGACCCATTCGATGGCGATGCGTTCGACCGGGTGGAAGCATGGGCGGCAGATAGTGCCCCTTCGGCCCCTCGCGACGTCGTGACCATCGTTCTCGCAAGTGATGATCCTGACGACTTGACCATACGCGAGGCGCGCTTGCTGGGGATGGCCGACATCGTGGTTCATGCACCCGAAGTGCCGACTGCCATTCTCGATCGTTCGCGCGCGGACGCTGTGCGCCGGTCGCTGCCGATGGACACTTCAGACCTGGTCGGATTGGTGGTCATTCTCCGGCGGGATTGACCGATCCGTTTACGCCAGCCGCCCGGCTTCCTTGTCCAACTCGGCAAAATAGCGGGCCATGGCCTCCGCAGCATTATCGGTGAGAGCTATGAAAGCGCGGCGCTTGTCCTGTTCGTCTTCAATCCGCTGCAGCAGGCCCATTTCCGTCATCTGGCTGATCCAGCGCAATGCAGTCGTCGGTGGGACACCGCTGGCGATGCAAAGCGATGTCACGGAGACACGGGTGTGTTCGGCGCGGGCAGCCGTCAGATCGAGCAGTATGTCCCAGGCCGGATCTGCAAAGAGATCGCCTTCGAAGAACTTCGTTCTCGCTTGCCGCTGGCGGATAATCCGGCGCACCAGTCGCGGATCGGGCAATGGCGGCTTGCTGCTTCGTGCCAGCCGTCCCGAACTATCCTCACCCTCCGGCCCGGCATAGGGCGGAGTCGGAGATTCAAACCGGAAGACACTCGCATTGCCAGTATCATTGGATGGGACCATTGCGTCGAGCTTGCGCGCTATTTCGGAGACCTGTTCCGCCAAGCGAAGCAAAGAGATCTCGTCCCGTCCCGAATTTTCGCGAACACGCACCAGGGCAATGTTGGTCAACTCCTGCCCCAAGGCAACTACGCGTTCGCCCCTAGTCGGTGCGACCAGGATACGCGGGCCAGACTGGTCAAGGCAGGCAAAAACCCCCTCCAGCGCTTCGACCGTGGTCGAGACAACCAGTCGCGCTCCGCTGCGGGCGATGCGCATGTCCAACCGCGAAAGCGCTGCCATCGTCGCAGCATCGACACGGGGGCAATCGAGCAGCACGATCTCGCCAAGCGAGACTGCCTCGCCTTCAAGCAATTCGGCAACCGGTGCCTCACGCAGCACTCGAAAGCCGGCTCCTGAAACATCGTCTGCAATCTGGCTGCGCACATGGGCCCTGTCAGCGAAGATCGAAATTGCGAACGGCATGCCCGCAGGATCGCCGACAGGTGCATAGTCAAGCTGGGTTGCATTCATTCCGATTCTCCAATTAGTGAGAACAATGATAGAACAAATGATGAATTGGTCAAGAACTACTGGCGGATTTCGATCGGAGTTCCGTCGGGAACCAGCCGCCACAACTCGTCCATTTCAGTATTGGAGAAGGCAATGCAGCCGTCCGTCCAGTTGCCGACCATGCGCCCGGAAGGCAGCCAGTTGGGCTGGCCGTGCAAGAAGATATCGCCGCCGGGCGAACGACCTCGTTCCTCGGCATAGGCGCGGTCGCGCGCGTTGGGATAGGATACCCGCAAGCTCAGGTAGTAAGAGCTTTGCGGATTGCGCGTATCGATGGTGTAGCGCCCTTCCGGCGTCTTCTCATCGCCTTCGAACCGCTTGTGTCCCATTGGCGCGTCACCGAATTGCAGGCCGGTGTAGGTCTTCACTTCGACCCCGTCGCGATAGAGCGTGAGCGTACGGTCGGACTTGTCGACCAGCAGGAAGTCGACCTGCGGTTCGTCGGGACCAAGCGCCATTTCGGCTGGCGCGCACGCGGCCAGTGCGAGAGCAGGCAACAAGGCTAGGCGCTTCAGCATAGGGCCGAACCTAGTCCGATCCACCGGCGGCGCAAGCGCACCGTGGCAAGGGGATGACAAGCCCGAACTTCCTGCACATAGTGCTCGCACTGGAATAGCCGGAGGAGAGACGGCCATGATCTGGCATTTTGCCGACCTGTTCGAAACCATTGCCGGACTGGTCCCCGACAAGACCGCGCTGATCGAAGGCGACACCACCCGCAATTGGCGCGAATATGAAGACCGAGCGTCCCGGCTCGCCGCCGCGCTGGCCGAAGGCGGCATCGCGCCCGATGCCAAGGTGGCGATCTATGGCCACAACTCGGCCGACTTCCTCGAAGCGCAGTTCGCGATCTTCAAGGCGCGTGCCGTGCCAATCAACGTCAACTACCGCTATGTCGATGAGGAGCTGGTCTACCTGTTCGACAATGCCGATGTCGAAGCGGTGTTCTTCGACGCCCGCTTCGCTCCGCGCCTTGCTGCGATCCGCGACCGGTTGCCCAAACTCAAGATGCTGGTGCAGATCGACGACGGCAGCGGAGAGAGCCTGGACGGTGCCCTTGATTATGAAGAGCTGATCGGAAGCCACGACCCCCTGCCCAGGCTCGATTACAGTGAAGACGACATCTACATGGTCTACACCGGCGGGACGACCGGCATGCCCAAGGGCGTGATGTATCGCCAGGGCGACTTCGTGAACGGAATCGCAAAGTTCCTGCTCGGCCCGGAGATCGAGCCAACCCCTGAATTCATGATTGCAGCTATCAAGCAGCTCGACATGGCAGGAGAATCGCCCGTGGCCTTCCCCGCGTGCCCACTGATGCACGGCACGGGCATGTGGCTGGGCGGGCTGGCAGCGCATTCGTTCGGTGGAGCGGTGGCGTTGCTGCGCGATGAAGGATTCGATCCAGCGCGGGTGTGGCAGTATGCATCTGAGGTTGGCGCGACTGGGGTCGTCATCGTTGGCGATGCCTTTGCCAAGCCGATGCTGGCCGAACTGCGCCGGGCGCACGAGGCGGGCGAGCCCTATGACCTCTCCACCCTCAAGGCGATCGTTTCCTCCGGCGCGATGTTCTCGGCAGAGACCAAGCTGGGCTTGCTGGACCTGCTCGACATCGAGATCCGTGATGCCATGGGTTCGACCGAGGGCAGCATGGGCTCATCCATTGTCTCGCGCGCCGAACCGCCGGGACCCACCGCCCGCTTCATGCTGGGCGAGCACACCAAGGTCTTCGATGAGAACGACGAGGAGATTGCGCCCGGCTCGGATCAGGTCGGCATCATCGCCAACGGCGGCTTTGTCCCGGTCGGCTACTACAAGGACCCCGAGAAAAGCGCCAAGACCTTCCGCACCATCAGGGGGCACCGCTATTCCTTCCCCGGCGACTATGCCAAGGTCGCTGCAGATGGCTCGCTGGTGCTGCTGGGGCGTGGCTCCGTGTGCATCAACACCGGGGGCGAGAAGGTCTATCCTGAAGAAGTCGAGGAAGCGCTCAAGGCACATGACAGCGTGTGGGACGCGCTGGTGGTGGGCGTACCCGACGACCGGTTCGGCGAGCGCATCGTCGGCGTGGTTTCGCAAAGCCCCGGCCATGTGATCGACGATGCCGCAGTCATCGAATTCGCCCGCACGCGGCTGGCCGGATACAAGATGCCGCGCCAGCTGGTGCTCGTGGACCGGGTCGCCCGCGCCGCCAATGGCAAGGCCGACTACAAATGGGCCAAGGAGACCGCGCTGGCGGCGGTGGGGTAGGCCTTCTCAGGGAATAATTGGCTTCTCGCCGTTCCCGGTCCAAGTCAATTCCGCCACTCGTCGGCTGGACCAGAGCCAAATGACGCCCAGGAAGATGAAGCCAGCTAGTTCGAGCCAGTCGCTCAGTTTCTCTTGTGTTGCGAATTCCTTCCACCAATAATTGGCAAAGGCCCAGCCAAGAAACAGCCCAATCTTTGTTAGTCGACTGATTGACGATGCGTTCATTGCCGAACGAAACTAGCAACCGCCCCGCTAAACATCAAATCAATCCATAAACGGATCGCGCACCAGGATCGTATCGTCGCGCTGCGGGCTGGTGCTGACCAGCGCCACAGGGGTCTCGATCAGTTCCTGGATGCGCTGGATATACTTGATCGCATTGGCCGGCAGGTCGGCCCAGCTGCGCGCGCCGACGGTGCTTTCGCTCCAGCCGTCCATTTCCTCGTAGATCGGTTCGACCGCGGCCTGGCTGGCGGCGTGGCCGGGGAAGTAGTCCATTACCTTGCCGTTCAGGCGATAGCCGGTGCAGATCTTCACCTTGGGCAGGCCGTCGAGCACGTCGATCTTGGTCAGCGCGATGCCGGTGACGCCGCTGATGGCGCAGCTCTGGCGCACGATCACCGCATCGAACCAGCCGACGCGGCGCTTGCGCCCGGTGACGGTGCCGAACTCGTGCCCGCGCTCGCCGATCCCCTGCCCGATCTCGTCGTCGAGCTCGGTCGGGAACGGCCCGCTGCCGACGCGGGTGGTGTAGGCCTTGACGATCCCCAGCACGAAGCCAGTCGCATTGGGGCCAAGGCCCGAACCGCTCGCCGCCGTGCCGCTGACGGTGTTGGAGCTGGTGACGAAGGGGTAGGTGCCGTGATCGACATCGAGCAACACGCCCTGCGCGCCTTCAAAGAGGATGCGGGCGCCAGCCTTGCGCACCTTCTTCAATCGCTTCCACACCGGCTGGGCATATTGCAGCACGAAAGGAGCGATTTCGGTCAGGTCCGCGAGTAACCGCTCGCGATCGACCGGCGGCTCGCCGAAACCGGCGCGCAGTGCATCGTGGTGCGCGCAGAGCCGGTCGAGCTGCGGGCCAAGATCGTCAAGATGCGCAAGGTCGCACACCCGGATCGCGCGGCGCCCGACCTTGTCTTCATAGGCCGGGCCAATGCCGCGCCCGGTGGTGCCGATCTTGCCCGCGCCCGCGGCGGTTTCGCGCAAGCCGTCGAGATCGCGGTGGATCGGCAGGATCAGCGGGCAATTGTCGGCAATGGCGAAATTCTCGGTGGTGATTTCGACGCCCTGCCCCTCGAGCTTCTCGATCTCCGACTTGAGGTGCCACGGATCGAGCACCACGCCATTGCCGATCAGCGACAGCGTGCCGGTGACGATCCCGCTGGGCAGCAGGCTCAGCTTGTAGGTGGTGTCGCCCACCACCAGCGTATGGCCGGCATTGTGCCCGCCCTGGAACCGCACGACTGCATCGGCGCGGTCGGCCAGCCAGTCGACGATCTTGCCCTTGCCTTCATCGCCCCACTGGGCACCGATCACGGTTACGTTAGCCATGGTTACGCCTTTTCCCCTGCCAGGGGATCCACAAGGTCCTTCGACAGGACTCGACCAAGGGATGGGATAGAGGAGCGCGCAATCACAGGGGCGCTCCAAATGCGGTGCGCGGGTTAGGAGGATGGGTGCACGCAGTCAAGCGGGTGGGAGTGATTCTGCAAAACATCGTAAATTCATCGGCGGGTTCAGCATTGCCCTACCCCCTGCCTCATAATCGCCATGCTCATGGGTTTCATTCCGCAGGCACAAAGGGGAGCAGACATGAACGCATTTCCGAACAGGCTCGATCGCAGGATTTTCCTCGGCAGCATCGCCGCCGCGGGCGCAGCGCTGGTCATTCCAGCCCCGGCTCACGCCCAGCTCGGCCTTTCGTCGATCCTCGGCAAGGCATCGGACAGCGCGCTCGACAAGCTGGCGCAGCCAGGGGCGTTCTATGATGACAAGGACATCCGCATTGGCTTGCCATTCATTGGCAAGGGTGGCGGGCTGCTCGGTTCCATAATGGGCGGGGCATCACGGCTGGGGCTGGTCGATCCCTTCATCCGCACGCTCAACAGCGCAGCGGGGACAGCGGCGGGCGAAGCCAAGCCGATTTTCCGCGACGCCATCGACGACATCTCCTTCGACGACGTGCCGGGCATCATTCGCGAGGGCGATGGCGCAACGCAATACTTGCGCAGCAGCTCCAACGACCGCTTGCATGGCAAGCTCGAGCCCCTGGTCGATACCGCGCTGGGCGACCTTGGCGCGCATGGCCAGTTGGAAAAGCTCAACGGCAAACACAGCTGGATGCGCGCTGCCGGTCTCGACCGGGCAGGACTCAACAAGACCGTGACCGACCAGGGGCTCGACGGCATCTTCACTTATATCGGGCGGGAGGAGCGCGGTTTCCGCAAGAACCCGTTCAGGAACCTGTTCTAGGCCGCACGCGGGATCGTACAGGCAGAAGCGTATCCCAGGCCGCGCTTGACCGCAGGATAGAGCCGCCCGCTCGCCGCTGCTAGCGTGAGTTCCGTGCGCACGGCGCGACCGTACTGCGCTTCGATACGGTCGCCCAACTCGGTCGCCTGCATCACATCGCCGTTGGCAACAGCAGAACCGAAATCATAAGCGAGCGCATCGGTTTCGCTGTCGGGCTTGCCCATCAGCGCGTGCTGAAGCCGATCCGGATCGAGCCGGTCGGCGAGCGCGAATTCCCGCACGATTTCGACACATGGGCCGCAATCCTCCGCCCGGGCTGAACCAAGCCGGGCCATGTGGATCAAATCCTTCGGTGCTTGGTAGTAATGCCCTGACAGCACCATGGCGTGCTGGAACTTCTCGACCGCGAATCCGCCAGCTTTGGAGAAATCGCCGAAATAGGGTTCGGCATCGCCCACCATGCGCTGCATCAGCTTGACGAAAGCGCGTTTGGGTATGGGAACAGGTGAGATGCGTTGGCGGCCCAGCTGGATCGCAACGGCACCAAGGACGAGCAACGGCGGGCCCAACACTCCGGGCACATCCTGCCAGAAGTCGCTGTGGTCGGAGACCCCTGTCAGCGCCTCATGGACGTGTAGCAGGCCATGCCCACCCAGCCAAAGCGCGCCCGCCAGCGCGCTACCCCAGCGCAGCGCCGGATTGGCAGAGGCGAACAGGATCAGCAGGCCCGACACCATGTAGGCGAGTCCGATGTCGGCAATGAAATGGGCATTGGAGGGTCCTGTGGCCTGGACAGTATCCAAGGCCGCATACCAACCGGCGGGTGCGATGAGCATGACCATCCCGTTGAGCAGGGCGAAAATTGCGATTGTAGCGAGGATCGCTTGCACCACCCGGTCAAGCACGTCAGGTTTGCCATACATTATCGGACCTCCTATATCCGGATAATAAATATCCATATATAGGAGTAAGCGCAAGAGGTATGCCGAACATGCGGATCAACAAGGGTGTCGAATGGGCCGGACATGCCTGTGCGTTGCTGGTGCCGCTTTGGCCTGACCGGGGGCTGCCTCTGTCAGCACTGGCGGAATTTCATGGCTTGCCGGAACCCTACATGGCGAAACAGATGCAAGCCCTTGCGCGTGCAGGGATCGTCAGCGGTGGTCGCGGGCGCAGCGGGTTCTACACCCTCGCCCGCGCACCCAACGAAATCACGCTGCTCGACATCCTGCTCGCGGTGGACGGCGATGAGCCGATGTTCCGCTGCACGGAGATTCGCCAGAATGGACCGTGCGGCAGCAAACCCGCCGACTGCAAGGTCCCCTGCAACATTGCCGCCGGTTTCTGGCGCGCGGAAGAAGCCTATCGGGCCCGCCTGGCGCAAGTGGACCTCGCCACACTGGCAGGCGCAGTCGCAGCGCAACTGGGACCTGACAAGGTCTCCCAGGCCGGCGACTGGATCGGTGAAAACCTCCGCTCGCGCAGCTGATCAGAGCGCGACGGGGTCCGTCCCGTCGAGGCGGTGCGTGCAGCCAAGGTCGGCGGCATCGTCCGCATCCGAGAGAGCTGCAATGGTGCGCCAGCCAATCGCCCGCAGGCGCTCTGCAGCGGTTTCATCGTGCCCGAGCGGCAGGAACAGCGTGTCGGGCACTGGCGCTTCGGGCAGAGCCGGGAGCAATCCGTCGAGATAGAGCGAGAAGCCGGTCGCGGGCTCGTCGGAGCCCTTGATCCAGTAGGTCCCGCCCCGCCCCAGTGCGCCGCGCGCGCCCTCGGCATAAAGCGTGAAGCCGAACCAGCTCTGGTATTCGAAGCCGTGGCGCTCGGTCGGATCGAGTGTGATGCGGGCGCGTTCGCCAAGCCGCGCGGCGATGGCCTGCAGGCCATCGATCCGGCTTGCAAGCGCTCCCCCGGCATCGAGTGCGCGCAGTTTCTCCAGCGCCTCGGGGAGGGGCCCGGCAGCGTGGATCAGCGGCAAATAGGCCTCGCCGCCAGCCTCGACCAACCCGCCAGCATCCTTGGTATCGAGCTCGCGCCGGACCTTGTCGATCTGATCGGGCGCGAGTGGAAATTCCTTCGTCGCCAGCACATCGACAAGGTCGGGCAAGGTGAAATCGACCGATATTCCCTTTGCACCCGCCGCCTCGACCGCTTCGACTGCGAGCAACATAATCTCGCTCGCTGCAGCAGCCGTGTCGGCCCCGATCAACTCTGCCCCCAGCTGCAGGCGCTGGCGCGCCGGGTCGAGCTGGTCGGCGGTGATGGTGGCGACTTCACCGGCATAGCATAGCCGCAAGGGGCGCGGGGCATCGGCCAGCGCGGTCGAAGCGATGCGGCCCAGCTGCGGCGTCATGTCGCTGCGCAGCGCCAGCGTGCGCAGGCTCTGCGGATCGACGAAGCGGAACAGGCGGCGCGTCTGGACCC
Source organism: Parerythrobacter aestuarii (assembly GCF_030140925.1). Lineage (NCBI taxonomy): Bacteria > Pseudomonadati > Pseudomonadota > Alphaproteobacteria > Sphingomonadales > Erythrobacteraceae > Parerythrobacter > Parerythrobacter aestuarii. The sequence continues at coordinate 1,090,067 of NZ_JARBWD010000001.1, read as the reverse complement.
CGTCCATCCGGCCCGCAAGCGAGCGTTCAAACTCGATCAGCGGCGGGCGTACCCGGTCATACCCATGTCCTTCCATCGCCACCAGAACCGCGCGCATGGCCTGGGTAGCCTTGCGCGCTTCGGCGGGAAGCCGGTCTTCGAGACCGATGGGGAGCAGGTCGTCGGTGTTGGTCATAACGCGTGCCCGCTAGTGTATCGGCTGCCCTTCGACAAGCTCAGGGCGAACGGAACTTGTTTCGGTTCGCAGTGCGAACCGCAAGGGCGCCAAATGATTCTGGCGCCCGCCGGCCGGTAGGCCGCCCCTTCGGAGGCATCGGCGAAGCCGATTGCCGTGAGAACAAACAAGCGCTCAAAACGCCAGAGGCATCACAGTCTTGACGCCTTCCAGGTCGCAGGCGGCCTTGACCACTTCGGCAGGGATCGGCTGGTCGACGCTCAGCAACAGCACCGCTTCCCCACCCGCTTCGCGGCGACCGAGGTTGAAGGTGCCGATATTGATGCCGTGTTCGCCCAGCAGCGTCCCGATGCGGCCGATGAAGCCCGGCGCGTCCTGGTTGACGATGTAGAGCATGTGCCCATCGAGTTCGGCTTCGATCCGCACGCCGAAGATCTCGACCAGCCGCGGCGCGTCGCTGCCGAACAGCGTGCCCGCCACCGAGCGGTCGCCCTGTTCGGTGCCCACGGTGACACGGATCAGCGTGTTGTAGGCACCTTCCTTCTCGTGCCGGATCGAACGGACATCGAGCCCGCGCTCCTTGGCGAGGTAAGGCGCGTTGACCATGTTCACCGTGTCGGAATAACGCCGCATGAAGCCTGCCAGCACCGCGCCTTCGATCGGCTTGCCGCTGAGCTCGGCGGCGGCACCTTCACGCTCGATGCTGATCTCGGTCAAATTGCCATGCGCCAGCTGGCCAACGAGGCTGCCGAGGCTTTCGGCAAGGCCCATGTACGGCTTGAGCTTGGGAGCTTCCTCGGCGCTCAGGCTCGGCATATTGAGTGCGTTGGTAACGCCGCCGTTGACGAGGTAATCGGCCATTTGCTCGGCTACCTGCAGCGCGACATTGACCTGCGCTTCGGTGGTCGAGGCACCAAGGTGCGGGGTCGAGATGAATCCCGGCGTACCGAACAGCGGGCTATCCTTGGCCGGCTCAGTCGCGAAAACGTCGAGTGCCGCGCCCGCGACATGGCCGTTGTCGAGCAGGTCCTTGAGGGCTGCCTCGTCGATCAAGCCACCCCGAGCGCAATTCACGATGCGCACGCCCGGCTTGGTCTTCCCGAGATTTTCGCGGCTGAGGATGTTGCGCGTCTCGTCGGTCAGCGGCGTGTGCAGCGTGATGAAGTCGGCACGCGCCAGCAGCGTGTCGAGATCGACTTTCTCGATACCGAGTTCCACAGCGCGCTCGGGCGTCAGGAACGGGTCGAAGGCGATGACCTTCATCTTCAGGCCCTGCGCGCGCGATGCAACGATCGAACCGATGTTACCGGCCCCGATCAGGCCGAGCGTCTTGCCGGTCACTTCGACGCCCATGAAATCGCTCTTGGGCCATTCGCCCGCCTGCGTGCGGCGGTCCGCGGCCGGGATCTGGCGTGCGACCGCCATGATCAGCGCAATCGCGTGCTCTGCAGTGGTGATCGAATTGCCGAACGGCGTGTTCATGACGACGACGCCCTTGCCACTGGCATAGGGGATATCGACATTATCGACGCCGATTCCGGCGCGGCCGATGACCTTGAGATTGGTCGCGGCATCGAGAATCGCCGGGGTCACCTTGGTCGACGAGCGGATCGCCAGGCCATCATACTCGGCTATACGGGCGGTGAGTTCTTCCGGTGTTTCGCCGGTGATCACGTCGACATCGCAACCGCGCTCTTCGAAAATGCGCGCGGCGTTGGGGTCCATCTTGTCGCTGATGAGAACTTTGGGTTTGGTCATGGTAAATTCCTAAGAGGTGTGAGTCCCAGTCAAGGCTGGGACTTCGAGCCGTTTGGCGGGGCCGAGGGAGGCCCCAGCATTCGCTGGGGCTCACTCCCGAAATTAGCCGTTCTTGAGGCTCTCGTAGGCCCACTCGATCCACGGCAGCAGGCGCTTCAGGTCCTCCTGTTCGACGGTGCCGCCGCACCAGATGCGTAAGGAAGGCGGGGCGTCGCGATAGCCATTGAAGTCGTAACCGACGTCCAGCTTGTCGAGCATCGAAGCAATGGTCTTCGGAACAGCGGCCTGGTCCTCGACAGACAGGCTTTCGTACCAGTCGCCCTGAAACACCATGCACACGCCGGTGTTGGTGCGCTTGGCAGGGTCGGAGACCATGTTGCGAAGCCACGGAGTGGCTTCGATCCAGTCGGTCACGATCTTCGCATTGGCATCGGCACGTTCAAACATCGCTTTGCGCCCACCCAGCGCCTGCGCCCATTCGAGTGCGAGGATATAGTCCTCGGTTGCCAGCATGGAGGGCGTGTTGATCGTCGCGCCTTCGAAGATGCCGCGATTGATTTTGTCGCCCTTCTTGAGGCGGAACAGCTTGGGCAGCGGCCAGTCGGGGTCGTAGCTTTCGATCCGCTCGACAGCCTTGGGGCTGAGGATCAGCATGCCGTGCTGCGCTTCCGAGCCCATCACCTTCTGCCAGCTGTAGGTCGTGGCATCGAGCTTGGCCCAGTCCATCTCCATCGCAAAAACTGCGCTGGTGGCATCGTTGATTGTTACGCCGGTGCGATCCGCCGCCAGCCAGTCGGTATTGGGGATCTTTGCGCCAGAGGTCGTGCCGTTCCAGGTGAAAACGACGTCGTTCTCCTGCGGGACCTGGGTCAGGTCGGGGATCTCGCCATAATCGGCGTCGAGAACCTGCAGGTCCTTGAGCTTGAGCTGCTTGACCGCGTCCTGGATCCAGACATTGCCGAAACTTTCCCACGCCGCGACAGTCGCCGGGCGGGCACCGAGCATGTTCCACATCGCGCATTCGAGCGCGCCGGTGTCGGACGCCGGCATAATGCCGACGAGATAGTCCTCGGGCACGCCGAGCATCTCTTTCGACAGGTCGATGGCATATTTCAGCCGTGCCTTGCCGACGGCCGAACGGTGCGAACGGCCCAGTGATTCGGTTTTGAGATTGGTAGCAGACCAGCCCTTGAACTTGGCGGTCGGCCCGGACGAAAAGAAGGGGCGCTCAGGCTTGAGCGTCGGTTCAGCAGTCATGTATTCTCTCCTTGCAGAGAGCTCGCGCGGCGTTGGGACCGCGTGGCCCGTCGGCCGCACTAAAGTTGCGCGTGGAAGAGTCAATGTGAAATACCTATGCATCGACGAGTTGTGTTTTCCGCACGACCTCCGTCGTGCGATTTCCTCGCTTAAGGGTTCTCAACGCCCAATCGCTGCGGGCGCCCGGTCGGGCTTGCGGCGCTGCGCGCCGTGCTCCGCAACCAGGCCGATTGCCGGGAATAGTCGCGAGGCAAAGCCGAGCCAGAGCGCGACTGCGCGACCGGAGGGGTGGCCTCGCTGGGGTCGGGCCCCCGGAGGATAGCCAAGCGCACGGATGTGCGCGCCGGCGCTTGAGGCCAAGCGAATGCGCGCTTATGGCGAGCCGATGCAGACGAGCGACCTTCGCATTGCGCTGTTCAGCGGGAACTACAACTACACCCGCGACGGCGCGAACCAGGCCCTGAACCGGCTGGTGGGATATTTGCTGCGGCAAGGCGCAGCCGTGCGGGTGTTCTCGCCTGTGGTGGACGAGCCCGATTTCGAGCCGACCGGCGAACTGTTCGACGTCCCCAATATCCGCATGCCGGTGAAGGGGCGCGGCGAATACCGCATGCCGATGGGGCTCAACAACGAAGCGCGTTACGCTCTGGAAGCGTTCAAGCCCAACATGGTGCATGTCTCTTCGCCCGACCCGACGGGGCACGCGGCGCTGAAATGGGCGCGCAAGCACGATATCCCGGTGGTGGCATCGGTGCACACGCGGTTCGAGACCTATCCCCGTTACTATGGCCTCGGCTTCACCGAACCGGCTATCGAATGGATCCTGCGCCGGTTCTACAACCGCTGCGATGCGCTGGTCGCCCCATCGCAAAGCATGATCGACGAATACAAGGCCATGGGCATGCACGAGGACATCGGCCTGTGGACCCGCGGCGTCGATCGCGAGGTGTTCGATCCTTCAAAGCGCGACTTGGAATGGCGGCGCTCATTCGGGCTAGAAGACAGCGATGTCGCCATTGCCTTCCTCGGACGGCTGGTGATGGAGAAAGGGCTCGACGTCTTTGCCGATGCGATCATCGCGTTGCGCAAGCTGCAGGCTCCGCACAAGGTGTTGGTGATCGGCGATGGGCCCGCGCGCGGATGGTTCGAGAAAGCGCTGCCGGGCGGCATTTTCGTCGGCTTCCAGACCGGCAAGGACCTCGGCCGCGCGCTCGCCAGTGCCGATATCTTCCTCAACCCCTCGATCACCGAGACCTTCGGCAATGTCACGCTGGAGGCCATGGCGTGCGGTCTGCCGGTCGTCGCAGCATCGGCCACCGGTGCCTCCAGCCTCGTCCACGATGGGCTGACGGGGCGCTTGGTCCCGCCAGGCAAGGCCCAGCTATTCGCAGAGGCGCTTGCGCCTTATTGCACCGATGATGGGCTGAGGCTGACGCACGGCCAGGCGGGTGAATTCCGGAGCCGCGAATACAGCTGGGATGCGATCAACCAGGCAGTGGTCGATACTTACTTGCGGGTAACCTCCGCCCGGCAGCGCTGAACCTTACAGCAAGACACCCTTTTTCTGCATGGTCCAGGCATACCACATCAGGAACAGGGCGATGCCCCACAGCACTAGGGGAAACCACCCCGGCTGCGCCGCAGCCAGTTCAGGCGGTACTTCGGTAGTCTGTTCGTAGGCCGTCGTCAGCGCGATCCCGACCAGCGACACAGCAAAGGCCCAAACCGCGTGCCGCTTGCGCAGGAGCAACAGGATCGATCCGATCAGCGCACCCCACACGCCCAGCGCCCAACCGGCATGGGCCCAGGCCGGAAAGGCATCGATATAGGCCATGCCCTCGGGGGGGAATCCCATTGATTCGAGATACGCCTCATTGCGCAGGCTGGTCTGAGTGTAGTCATTCGCGCCGACGGCGTTCCACAAGAGCGACACGACGCCAACCACCCACAGGTGCCATGGCGTCGCAGGACGACCGATCACATTCATAGCAAAACCCCTCCACGTGCCGCTTCTTGACGAACGGCCAATGGAGGGGTGCTATCACGCGCCGGGCGGGGGACAAAGCGCGTTAAGACTTGTATGCCGTAGCGTCAGAGGCGTTCGATGCGCTTTGCTACCTCGTCAATAATATCGACGATCTCGTCGATCGCCTTCTGGTCGAGCTTGCCGGCCTTGGCGCGGTTCTTGAGCACGCTGGCAAGGTTTCCCATGGCGCGGAACAGGTCGGGCGACTTTTCGCGCACCTTTTCCGCCCGGTCGCCATGTTCGCCGAGGCGGCCCATCAGTTCGTCGACCTCCTCGCAACGCTCGGCCAATTCGGCCTTGCCGGACTTGGTCGCCTTGAACGGCTTCTTGCCGCCGGATTCGCTGTCGTCGTCGTCACCCTTGGACTTGGCCGGTTTGATCTGACCCTCTTCCTCCAGCATTTGCAGCGTCGGATAGACTGCCCCCGGGCTCGGGGCGTAGGCACCGCCGGTCATCTCTTCGACCGCCTTGATAAGCTCGTAGCCGTGCCGCGGTTCTTCATTGATCAGGGCCAGCAGGGCCAGGCGCAATTCGCCTTGTCCGAACATCCGGCCGCGACGCTTGCGCGGGCGATGACCGTCTCTCCAGTCACGGCCACGACGCGAGCGACGCATGTCGCCATCGTCCCACTCACTTGCCGCCGAAGCCGCCATCATCGCGATCATGGGGCCGAGATTGTTCCAACCTCCGCGCCTGTATCTGTTCCATGTCATAAGATCTCTCCTTGATACGTCTTATGGCACTTAAGATATATCTTAGAGCTAACGATGCAAGAGGAGCATGGCAATTTCCGACCAGTGACCTATTTCGAACGACGAATGGCTGACCTGTTCCACGACGACTCTACCCCGCCCTCCGGCGCGAGCGACGATCCGCGCGAGGATACGCCGCTGGCGGACCGGCTGCGACCGCGTTCGCTCGGCGATGTGATCGGACAGGAGCACCTGATCGGCCCCGAAGGCGCGATCGGACGAATGGTGGCGGCGGGTCGCTTGTCCAGCATGATCCTGTGGGGGCCGCCCGGCACCGGCAAGACCAGCACCGCGCGCCTGCTGGCCGATGCGGTGGGGATGCGGTTCGTCCCGATCAGCGCGGTGTTCTCCGGCGTGGCGGACCTGAAGAAGGCCTTTGCCGAGGCCGACAAGATGGCGCAGGCAGGCCAGCGCACCTTGTTGTTCGTGGATGAGATCCACCGCTTCAACCGCGCGCAACAGGATGGCTTCCTGCCCTTTGTCGAGCGCGGCACAGTTACGCTGGTCGGCGCGACAACCGAGAACCCCAGTTTCGAACTCAACGCCGCCCTGCTCAGCCGTGCGCAGGTTCTGATCCTGCACCGGCTTGACGCCGAAGCGCTAGGCAAGCTGCTCGACCGGGCTGAGGAACTGGAAGGCCCCTTGCCGCTCACCCACGATGCGCGCGAGGCACTGGTTGCCAGTGCCGATGGCGACGGGCGCTTCCTGCTCAACCAGGCTGAGACGCTCTACAATGCCAAAATAGGTGAACCGCTAGACCCGGCTACGCTGGGTCAATTCCTGCAGCGCCGCGTGGCCGTCTACGACAAGGACCGCGAAGGCCACTACAACCTCATCAGCGCGCTGCATAAGTCGCTGCGCGGGAGCGATCCACAAGCCTCGCTTTACTATCTCGCGCGGATGCTGGTGGCGGGCGAACAGCCGCTCTACGTCCTGCGCCGGCTGGTGCGTTTCGCCAGCGAAGATATCGGCTTGGCCGACCCGCAGGCGCTCACCCAATGCCTCGCCGCCAAGGATGCCTACGAGTTCCTCGGTAGCCCTGAAGGCGAACTCGCAATCGTGCAGGCCTGCCTATATTGCGCCACCGCACCCAAATCCAACGCAGCCTATGCCGCGCAGAAAGCCGCTTTCCGCAGCGCGAAGGAGACCGGCAGCCTGATGCCGCCCCAGAACATCCTCAATGCGCCCACGAAGCTGATGAAGGATATCGGCTATGGCAGTGGCTATTCCTACGATCACGAGGCTGAGAATGGTTTCTCCGGCGACAATTATTGGCCGGAGGAGATGGAATCGCAGACTTACTACGCCCCGGTCGAACGCGGGTTCGAGCGCGAGGTGAAGAAGCGGCTCGAATACTGGGACAAGCTGCGAGCGGAGCGAAAGTCGTGATCCCCCGCGAAGGCGGGGGTCTCAGGCAATTCTGGACGAACCCTCCTGAGGTCCCCGCCTTCGCGGGGACTCACTGCCATGCGTAGCTTCACCCATTTCCTGGCCATCGATTGGTCAGGTGCCAAGGGCGAACGGCAAAAAGGCATCGCCCTCTCGCTCGCTGATGCCGCGGGCGGCCCGCCGGTGCTGGTCGAGCGCGGCAGGGCGTGGAGCCGCGAGGAAGTGCTGCATATCCTGCGCGACGAGGTTCCGCCCAATACGCTGGTGGGCATGGATCTGGGCATTGCGCTGCCCTTTGCCGATGCGGGTGCCTTTTTCCCGGGCTGGGACGACTCGCCCGGCGATGCCAGGGCGCTGTGGGGCCTGATCGACACCATTTGCGCCGGTGATCCGTATCTCGAGGCTGGGAGTTTTGTCACTCACCCGGAGGCCTCGCGCTATTTTCGTCATTCCAAGGAACATGTAGGCGATCGCTTCCATTTGCCCGATGCCGCGACCCGCGAAGGCCGCTTCCGCGTGGCAGAGGCGGCTCAACGGCAGCAAGGCGTGCGCCCGGTGAGCAATTTCAACCTCGTCGGCGCAGCGCAGGTCGGCAAGTCCAGCCTCACCGGCATGCGCATGCTGCACCGGCTGCGCGGCCACGTCAGCGTCTGGCCGATCGATCCCTTGCCCGAACGTGGCCCGGTGGTGGTGGAGATGTACACCTCGATTGCTGCGCGCGGAGGCGGAGTTGGCGGGGCCAAGACCAAGCTGCGCAGCTACGAGGACCTGAATGCGGCGCTGGGACAACTCGGGTCGCCGCCGGTCACAGGTGCAGGCCCGATCGACGACCATTCCTCCGACGCGCTCGTCACCGCTGCCTGGCTACGCAAGATCGGGCACGAACCCGCCTACTGGAACCCGCCGGGGCTGACCGAAGAGGTCGCGCGGACCGAAGGCTGGACCTTCGGCGCGCTCTAGGGAGTCGCGTCGCTGCGAGCGTGGCACCAGTCCTGCGATTTGGGATCGGTGTAGCGCGGCGATGAGGGGTTGAATATCCCGACAGGGCGCGTTTGCGTGCGGACCAGCATGGCCGGCGGCGGCAAGGTGGGCGGATACTCGTAGCACTTGCCGACACAATCATAGCCCGGCTCCAGCACCCATTCGCCGTCGATATTGACCGCGCCCCACTTGCCATCGCGTTTGGCCGGGGCCCATTTGCGACCCTCAAAGGCGCCGATATTCTCGAACTGCGACCCCAGCACTTCGCGACCGGACCGGTCGATGATGCTGGCCTTCCCATCCTTGACCATGCGGCCATAACCATTGCGGTCATACGGGATGAGGCGATCGAAATCCGGCGGTTCCAGCCCCAAGTCGGTGCCGTCGCTGGCCAGCCTGCGCCTTTCACCGTCCTGCCAGATGATGAATGCCCCATCGAACTCCAGCCGGACGCCGTCATGCACCGGTTCGAGCACCCATTTGCCGTCGCGATCAATGACCCCGCGCCTGTCATTCACATTGACGACCGTTCGGCCAAATGCGTCGAAGGGTTCTGGCTGCCACAAGAGGCCTTCCGACACTGGCTCGACGACCCACGCGCCTGTCGAGTCGATAAAGCCCCACTTTTCGTCCACCATGGCCGGTGCCAGCCCGTCGGCAGCGAACTGGCCCAAGCCTTCGAAACGCCCAGGCTCGATCACCCAGTTGCCATCGACATCGATGAAGCCTTGTCGGCGGTCAGGCGTCTCGGCCCAGGCAAGGCCGTTTTCAGCCAGTTTGCCAATACCGCGCAAGGATGGCAGCAAAATCCAGTCACAGGCGAGCGAGAGGATCCCGCGCCTCCCGCCGTCCTCGACCGTAAACCGGTCCCGATTGTTGAACGGCATCAGCGGATTGAGGCCTGGACCAAGCAAGGGCTTGCCTCGCGCATCAACGATCCAGCGTTCAACGCCCCAATCGTTCTGGGCCCAGAACCACGAGTTGTCGGGAGAACCTCCCGCAGAGGTGTCATTGCCGAAGATGCTCTCGTACAGGAACGGGACCATGGTGGTGCCATCGGCTGCCAGCAGCGAGACCAACCCATCCTTCGTGACTTCGATCAGGCCATCGCTCCACTGCTCGATGGCAGAGTTCTCCAACGGGACGACCACCTCTCCTTTGGCATCGACCGCTCCCCACTTGCCGTCCACCATGACAGGGAACAGCCTAGGGCTATCTGGTTCACCTTCGCCAGCTAGACTTGGCGCATGGGCAGTGGATGCAAGTAGTGACGCCGCGATCGCTGCGTTTGCCATTAAACGTTTCATGCCAGTGTCTTATCGCAGACCCGGCAGAAGGTCCACGGCAAGAGAAGCTGTTACCGATGTGACTTGCGGTGGCCGATGCTGCGCAATTCCTCGACCATGGCATCGCGCTTGCGATCGGCCTGTGTCTTCGGACGTGGCCTGCCTTCAACCTGCGGCGCGGCCTGCTGGGGGCTGTATCCGAGCATGGTAATGGTCTTCATGTTCTGGTCGCGCACGAGGCCGGGAATCAGCGCAAGGTCGATCAGCAGCCATGGGATCAGCACTAGCCAGCCAATGATTGACAGGGCCAGCACCAGCTGGGCGACACCTGACTTGGTCGCGCCGGCATAGAAACGGTGCACGCCCACAAATCCCAGTACCAGCCATAGCAGGTAAGCTACGCCGACCGACTTGCGGTTGGCTTCGAACATCATCTGTTTGTGTGCGTCGTCCACGTTTCTTCGTCCCTCTGGTACTGTGCATCATCGGCTATCGCACTAGCTGACGCAAGACTGTCGGGTCCCGTCTTCGACAAAGGGCCGACAGGGATTGGCGGGTGCCTTGCAGCTTCGATATCTTGGCACTTGAGAGCGCCAGAACTTTGCCCTAGGGGACCGCGTCTCGCCGCGAATGCTGGTATACCGCATGCGGTGGAGCGCTTCTTCCTCCGCCCTCATGTAGCGAAGCGGTAGGGCCAGAAGATGAAGCCGGCTTAGCTCAGTTGGTAGAGCAGTTGATTTGTAATCATCAGGTCAGGGGTTCGATTCCTCTAGCCGGCACCAGTTTTCCGTGACGCGCGAATGTCCGGGGGATATTCGCGGCCGGAAAACTCCCAACCGCAAGGGCGGGAGGAAGCACGCTCAGGTTCTTACCTCACCCGCACATCCGCAGTAACCGAACCCTGCGCCTGCACCGGCATGTAAAGCCCGCTGCCATAGACCCCGATCTTGCCATGCTCGATGCTGTCGAGCGTGAACGAAAGCCGCATGTCCCCTGCATCGACATCGGCCAACCCTGCCCGCACTTGCTCGACGATCCGAGCATAGTCGGCTTGGAAGTCCTCAACCAGCGCTGCCTCGATCGCACTGCGGATCTCCTCCATCTGGATGATCCGTACGAGCGCGTCGCCCGTCATCAGGTCCATGTCGCCGAAAATGCGCAGATCCTCGATCCTGACAAGCTCGCTACCGGCCACTGTGACGGGCTTCCCGGTCAACCAAACCTCGCCCTTGGAACGACCCCAGCTTCGCCCGGTGCGCTTGCCGACGGGTTCAGCCTCGGCCTGTATGCCCACGGCGATGCGACCACCCCCGGTGGCGAAAACTTCGACCGATTCGAAATCGATCTCGACCCGCCCCAGATCCTCTCTCTCGATCCCTTTTTCCGCCAGATTGCCCAGCGCCCGCAGGATCACCGGCTCCAGCTGCGCATAGTCGGCCATAACCGGCACGGTCGCTGCAAACCCGCCGCCCTGTTCGACCCCCGAATTGCGCGGCAGCTTCCGGCGTTCCGGGTCGGCGGGACGGGCCCCTACATAGACCCGCGTGTGCGCCATCACGAACACGTCGGTCACCAGCTCCTTGCCGCGAACGCGAAAAGAACCAACGCCTGCCTCCTGCGGGGCGATGGTGAGCCAGACCGGTGGGTTCTCCCTGCTGAGCGAAAGCGTGGCGAACCCTTGGGTCCATAGCTGTTCGACGCGCGGCTTGATCGCGATCCGCCCGATCTCGCGATTGAGGGCTCTTTCGACGCCGCGCATGACCTGCTGCAACTCGCGGTCGGCGGGTTTGGTAAAGGTCACCCGCTGGCCGAGGATGTCGATGCCGGGTTCATTGGTCCAGCGATAGTCGAGATCGAGATCCGATTGCGCCCGCCAGTCGCGTCCGACCGACAGTCGCACGCTAAGTTCCATCACCGCTGAACCGGTAGCGGTCTCCTGCTTGATAACCCCGCCAATGTCGCGGGCAGTAACGGTTGCATTGACGGGAATGCGCGCGACCAACCGGTTGCCCTTGCCAACCAGGGAAATCCTCCCGCGATCGACCTGCCCTGTCACCCGGCATTTGACCTTGGGTGTCTTGCCCAGTTTCTGGCCCAGGACCTTGATGTTCTTCTGCGGGACGCAGGTATCCATCTGGCGGTCGACCGCCCACAATCGGCGGGGGACATCGGTTTCCAAAGCCCGCCGCAGGGTCTCCAGCGGAACGCCGATAGTCGTAACCAGGACCGTCTCGCCGTCATCGATTCCGGGGGCACTTTCCACCCGTTGCGGCTTGTCATAGCTTTCGATGCGGACGCGGGTTTCCAGCAGGTACCAAACTGTCACCGCACCTATGCCGACCAACACCAGCAGGGCGACTGCCGCTATGACCCATTTACGCATTGGGCAGCCCCGCAATGTGACCCATGGCTTTCCCCCTCGTGCCAATGGTTTAGCCTAATTTCCGACCTGATGCGAGGCCAGCTCTTGCGCTGGCTGCCAAGGTGCGGGATTGAGGCAGCGATGAGCACTGTCCACGCCCTGCACAGCGACGAAGCTAGCCTGGTGCTGGAGCACGACTTGGCGCGAGGGCTCCTTTGGCGGCATTGCGGCGCGCGGGTCGATGCCGAACAGCTTGTTCCGAGCGCAGAGACACGCGGGCCGGCACCATTCTCGCTCAACCAGGATATTGGCCAGGCTCTGGTCCCGCCTTCCGGCCTCGGCTGGTTCGGGCCTGCTCTTGTCGAATTGCGGACGCCGTCGGGCGAGTCGCTGCTTTTCGCGGCGGATGAGACAAGGGTCGAGCAGGATGACGGGCATTTGGCCTGCACGGTTGCAGACAGTGTCGCTGGCCTGACAATTCGCCTGGAAATAACCCGGCTCGAAGGCGGTGCCTTTCGGTTTGCAACCGCGATCACCAACGACGGCAAGGCCGCCGTTTCAGTCGCTGCGCTTGCCAGCCTCCAGCTTCCCCTGGCAGCACCAAGCCAGAAAATCCTCTCGTGGCGCGGGCGGCACAATGCCGAGCTGCACGAATGCATCGAAGCCTTGCCACAACAGCGCTGGGAGAAAGTCGCACGGCAAGGACTGCCCGGCCATGGCGGGCCACCGGGACTGTTCGTGCTGGGAAATGGTACGGGCTGGCACCAAGGCATTGCGGTGGCGGTGCAACTGCAATGGTCCGGCAACAGTACATTCGCGATCGAGCGACACGACGAAGGCTACTGGACACTGTCCGCCAATGCCTCGCTCGCACCCGGTGAAGTCGTTTTGGAGCCGGGCGAAACCTATGCTGCCCCTCCTGCCCTGCTCGCAATCTCCGTGCACGGGCGAAACGGAGCGACGGCCCAACATCACGCTGCCATCCGTGGCATGATCGACTGGCCGAGAGGCGAAATGAGCCCGCGCCCCGTCCATCTCAACAGCTGGGAGGCGGTCTATTTCCGCCATGATGCAGAGCGGATCGGCCAACTGGCACGATCGGGCAGCGACATCGGAATCGAGCGCTTCGTCCTGGACGATGGCTGGTTCAAGGGGCGCCGTAACGATATGGCTGGGCTCGGGGATTGGGACCCGGACCCTGAAACCTATCCCCACGGCCTTGCCCCGCTGGCGCAGGACGTCGAGGCCATGGGTCAGCAGTTCGGCCTGTGGGTTGAGCCGGAGATGGTCAACCCCGACAGCGACCTCTACCGCGAACATCCCGATTGGGCCCTCTCGCTTGAAGGCCGCGACCAGCCGACCGCTCGTAACCAGCTGGTGCTGGACCTGCGGCGCGAGGATGTGCGCGACTACCTGTTCGGCAAGCTCGACGCGGTCCTGAAGAGTGCTCCGGTCAGTTACCTGAAATGGGATCACAACCGAGCCCATGCCCCGTTGGGCGGGGCAGCGCAGGTACGCGGGACGTACGAATTGCTAGCCCGGGTCCGCGCAGCACACCCCGATGTCGAGATCGAAGGCTGCTCGGCCGGGGGCGGACGCAGCGATGCAGGCATGGTGCCCCATGTCCATCGGTTCTGGACCAGCGACAATATCGATGCAGTCGCGCGCGTCCAGATGCAGCGCGAGTTCCTCGCCTTCCTGCCGCCTGAAATGATGGGGACCCATGTCGGGGGCAGCCCGGCGCATGTTACCGGTCGCCGCCACGCGCTGCCCTATCGCTGTGCGATCGCCACCATGGGTCACATGGGGGTCGAACTCGATCCCGGCACGCTCGATGAGAATGAACGCGCAGAGCTGGCACGCTGGATTGGCTTCTACAAGCGATGGCGGCACTTGCTGCATGGCACAGCCTGCTTGCTGGGCGAGGGAGCCGACGACCTGCTTTGGCAAGCGTCAGGGACGGCAAGTCACATGCTGCTTTACTGTATCCGCACAAATCCCGCGCAAGACCTGCGGCCCCAACCTGTATTGCTGCCGTTCGCAGCGGATTCAGCTGAATGGGACGTGCGACTCCTGGAACTGGCCGAAGAGCCTGCCCACAGCTTCCCGCGCGCAGCGATCTTTCACCAGATGAAGGAAGGGCCAGTGCGGTTCAGCGGCAGCTGGCTGGCCAATGCGGGGTTGCCGACGCCGGTACAGAAGGCCGAGAGCGTCGCAATTTTCGAGCTGAAACGCGCTTAACCGCGCCCGCGATAGCCCTGCACGCCCTGCTCCGGGACCCAAAGCCCCTCCGGTGCCGGCCCGGTTTGCCAGAACACGTCGATGGGAATGCCGCCGCGAGGATACCAGTAGCCGCCAATGCGCAGCCACTTCGGCTGCATTTCCCTTGCCAGCCGCTGGCCAATACCGACTGTCACGTCTTCGTGGAAACCATTGTGGTTACGGAAGCTGCCGAGGAACAGCTTGAGGCTCTTGGATTCGACAATGGTGTCGCCCGGCGCATAGTCGATCACCAGATGTGCGAAATCGGGTGCACCGGTTACCGGGCACAGTGAGGTGAATTCCGGCGCGGCAAAGCGCACCAGGTACAACGCGCCTTTGCGCGGGTTGGGCACATAGTCGAGTACCGCCGCTTCGGGAGAAGCCGGCAGGCCCGTCTGCTTACCGAGGAATTGGGGTTGAGGTGTGTCGCTCATGCCGCGCATCTGCCGCGATCTTGCGCAAAGCACAAGCTGGCCGTTGGACACGAGCGATTCAGAGCCTATTCAGCGCCGCCCCTCATGGGACAGGCTTTCCCGCAATTGAATTCGATGAAACATCTGATCTCTCTTCCCTTGCTGGCGCTTGGTCTCGCCTTCGCCGCTGCCGTCCCTGCAGCTGCCCAGTCGGCCAATGACTTCCAGTTGCCACCCAATCCGGCGCCAAGTTCCACCCCGCGCCCGCAGGGTCCGGTCGATGATAGCGGCGTCGTTCCCATCGGCCCGCGCGCAATCCCTACGGCTAGTCCGACGCTTACTCCGCGCCCGACAGCAGAGCCAACGCCTACGCCCACTCCGGCACCGAGCCCGCGCCCGACCGGCAGCAGCACGGCGATCCGTTCTCAGGCCCCTGTTCGCACGGACCAGCCGTTCGAGCAGCCGGTCCCCGCGGCCACAGCACCCTCCGGCCCAAGTATCGCCGATCCCTTGCCTCCGCAGCCTGATACGGACGGGAACCCGACACCGTCGCTGGACTTGCCCGATACAACGGCCACTACGGCAGCCAGTGAGGCCGATTCATCACCGCCATTCACCTTGCCAGAGTGGTGGTGGATCGCGGCGCTTGCGGCAGGTCTGGCCGCTTTGCTCGCAGTCGCGTTGGTATTCTGGCGACGGCGCCGCGCAGCGGCTCCTGCGCCGGAGATTGAGCGTCCTCGGCTGGCTGGAATAGACAGCGAAGCGCAAGGCGATCCGCTGCGCTATCTCAAGGTCGAAATCGAAGCCGTGCGCATCAGTCGCTCTGTGATGGCATCGACGCTTAGCTACCGGATCACGCTGACCAACCGCGCCGCCACTTCGATCCGCAACATCTCGCTCGACGGCGACCTTACCAGCGCCCACGGGCGCGCCCCGATTGCCGAGCAGATGGCAGACACTCTGACGGCGCTGCCACAGGTACATGTCATCGATCATCTCGGCCCGGGACAGCGCAAGAGCTTCACAGGCGACTTGCGGCTCGAACTGAGAAACGTGCGACCGATCCAGCAGGGCAATGTCCCCATCTATATCCCGCTGGTCCGGCTCAAGGCATCGGCAGCGGCGGCAGAGCCGAAAGCCTTTACCTTCGTGGTCGGCAAGCGCCCTGGCCAACCTGGAGGCAGGCTGCAGCCTTTCCGGCTCGACACTCCTCCTCAAACCTATGCCGAGATCGACGCTCGCCCCCTGACATAGGCGCGCGCAAGCATCTCGACGTGCGCGGGCGAGGCGGCTAGGCCTGCTTCGCATGGATATGTTGGTTTCGACACAATGGCTGGCGTTCGAACTGGGCGCTGACGATCTCGTCGTGCTCGATGCGTCGCTGCACTTGCCGCAGACCGACCGCAACGCAGCCGAAGAATTCGCCGCTGCGCATATCCCCGGGGCACGTTTCCTCGACCTGGCAAGCGTCCACCAGCCCGGCTCTTCCATGCCCGGCAAGATCCCCGACGCCATACACCTGGAATCGCGCCTGGCGATCCTGGGCGTCGCACCCGGCAGCCGCATCGTGCTGTAT
Source organism: Parerythrobacter aestuarii (assembly GCF_030140925.1). NCBI lineage: Bacteria > Pseudomonadati > Pseudomonadota > Alphaproteobacteria > Sphingomonadales > Erythrobacteraceae > Parerythrobacter > Parerythrobacter aestuarii. Next base: position 1,073,830 of record NZ_JARBWD010000001.1, on the reverse strand, counting down.
GACGATTCCGCGCTGCGGACGGCGTGCCGCGCATGGTTCCTGCTGAAGATGTTCGGGCTCGACGATGTCGCTGTGCTCGACGGAGGCTTTACCAAGTGGCGCGAAGAGGGGCGCCCACTGGAAACCGAGCGCCCGCCGGCGGGCAAGGTGCCCGGCATCACTCTGTTGCCCGACACTACCCTGCTCCGCGACAAGCAAGCCATGCTCGCCAATTGCGATACCGGAGCAGAACAGGTCGTCGATGCGCGCGATGCAGAGCGCTTCACCGGCGAAGCCGAGGACCTGATCCACAATTTGCCCGGCGGCCACATCCCCGGAGCCCGCAATGTGTGTTTTTCCGACCTTTTGCGTGAAGACGGGACATTCCGCCCGATTGACGAAATGCGTTGGGCCTTCGAGGATGCCGGGATTTCGCTCGACGATCCCATCATCACCAGTTGCGGCAGCGGAGTGACCGCATCGGTCCTGGTCTTCGCGCTGCATCTGATGGGGATCACTACAGTCGCGCTCTACGATGGCAGCTGGTCGGAATGGGGTGGCGACCCGGCAACGCCCAAGGAAACGGGAGCGGCACGCTGAGCGAGGACAAACCGAAGCGACCGGGTACCAGGCTCGTCGAGGCAGGTCGTCGCCAGGAATGGACCGGGCCGGTGGTCAATCCGCCGGTATGGCGTGCGAGCACGCATCTCTATCCCAACGAGGCGGCGCGCAAGGCAGCACAGGCCAACAATGTCGACGGCCAGTTCTACTACGGTCGCCGCGGCGCACCGACCCAATGGTCGCTGTGCGAAGCGCTGACCGAGATCGAACCGGGGGCGTTTGGCACCGTCATTTACCCCAGCGGGACAGCAGCGATCGTGCAGGCCTTGATGGCGGTGCTGCGCCCGGGTGATGTTTTGCTGGTAACCGACAATGCCTACGAGCCCAGCCGCAATATCGCCAGCGGGATCCTCAAGCGGTTCGGGGTTACCCCGCGCTTCTTCGATCCGCTGGATGTCGAAGGTTTTGCCGCGCAGTTCTGCGACAAGACCAAGGCGGTGCTGTTCGAGAGCCCGGGCAGCCTGACAATGGAAGTGCAGGACATCCCGGCTCTTTCTGCGGTCGCACGCGAGAAGGGCGCGGTCTCGCTGATCGACAACACCTGGGCCTCACCGCTTGGCTTCCCGGCACTGGAGCGGGGCTGTGACATCTCCATCATGTCTTTGACCAAGCATGTCTCCGGACATTCCGACGTGATGATGGGCTCCGCCAGCGCGCGCGATGAGCGGCTTTACAAGCGCCTGCGCGCAACCGCGCAGCAGATGGGCAATATCGTCTCCCCCGACGATGCTGCACTTATGCTGCGGGGACTGAGGACCATGGAAGTCCGGCTCGAGCGCGAAACCAAGAGCGCGCTAGCGATTGCAGGGTGGCTTTCAGGCCGGGAAGAGGTGGCACACGTGCTCTGCCCGCTCTTGCCCGCCGCCCCAGGTCACGACCTGTGGCAGCGCGACTTTACCGGCGGCTGCGGCCTGCTCTCCTTCATCCTCAGAGGCAGGAGGGAGGAGCAGCGTGCAGCATTTGTCGATACGCTTGAGTTGTTCGGCATCGGTTACAGCTGGGGCGGGTTCGAGAGCCTCGTTATCCCCTTCGATCCTAAGGGGATACGCACGGCAACCCCTTGGCCGCCTGGCGGCTGGGATATGGACGACCGGCTCGGTATCAGGCTATCGGTCGGGCTCGAAGACCCGCAGGACCTGATCGAAGATCTCGATCGAGCCTTTACAGCGATGGACCAAGCATGACGACAGCCGCGCCTGCCGCCACTTCAACCGCCACGCCGACCGCGTTAGCACCCCCTGAAGCCGTGCCGTTGGTCAATCCGGCCACCGGCGAGCCGCTGCTCGATCCCGAAACCGGGGAGCAACTGACCGGTATTCCTGCGCAGCAACCGACCCAGTACCTCGACCCGGCAACCGGCGACGTCATGCTGAATCCGGAAACCGGCGATCCGCTAATCGCGACACCGCAGCCGACGCCAACGCCAGAGCCTTCGCCGACTGAAGCCATTGCTGCGGCCGACAATGCCAGGGAAGCCATGAGCGAGAAGAGCGAGACCATCGGCGACATGGTCGATTCGATGGATGCCATGGCCATCGAACTGGGCGACATGCGGCTGTCCCTGTGGGACGTGCTTTACGCTTCAGCGATAGTCCTGTTGGTCATCCTTGCCGCCTGGGTCTTCACCAAGGCTGCCCATGCCCTGCTCAGCCGCTTTACCCGGCTCGACGAAACGCAGCGCCTGCTGTCCGAAAAAATCACCACTATCGTTGTGTGGGCTGCAGCCTTCTTCCTTGGCATCGACTTGCTCGGGATCGACCTGACAGCGCTTGCGGTATTCTCCGGCGCATTCGGCCTTGCCATCGGTTTCGGCCTGCAGAAGACCTTCGGTAACCTGATCGCCGGGATCATCCTGCTGATGGACAAGTCGATCAAGCCGGGCGACGTCATCGCCATTGCCGACCAGTCGGGCGCTTCAACCTTCGGCCAGATCCGCAAGATCGGCATCCGGGCGGTGTCGATCACCACGCGCGACCAGAAGGAATACCTGATCCCGAACGAAAACCTGATGATCAACCAGGTCGAGAACTGGTCCTATTCCAGCAAGAATGTGCGGGTGCAGGTGCCGGTCGGGATCAGCTACAATTGCGATATCAAACTGGCCGAGAAACTGATGCTGGAGGCTGCCAAGAGCGTCAAACGCATCAAGAAGACTCCGCCACCCACGATCTGGCTCGACCAGTATGGCGAAAGCTCGGTCGATTTTGTCATCCATTGCTGGATCTCCGACCCCGAAGACGGGATCGGCAATGTGCGTTCGGAAGTGCTCAAGAAGCTGTGGGACCTGTTCCAGGAAGCAGGTATCGAAATACCGTTCCCCCAGCGCGATATCAACTTGCGCAGCAACGAACAGTTCGACCAGCTGGTCGCAGCAATAAGCCAACGGGTGCACAGCGACGGCAAAGGCTAGCTACCCGGCCGGCAATTCCCGCTTCTGAAATTGTTGCTTCGTGACCCTGTAGTGGTGATTTCAAAATCGAAACTACCAGACCTGCCATGCATTCTCGTTGGCTGTTTCCGGCCCAAGCGACGAAATTGGCTGCATGGCACAAACCGGAACCATCTATCTCGTGGGCGCTGGCCCCGGCGACGCGGACTTGCTCACCCTGCGGGCCGCCACGCTGCTTCAGTCAGCCAAGCTGGTGGTACATGACGGGCTAGTCGACCCTTCGATCCTTGCGCTCGTAGGGTCGGACGCGACGATGATATCTGTCGCCAAGAGCCGGTCGAAGCATACCCTGCGGCAGGATGACATCAATGCCCTGCTGGTGCGCGAAGCGCTCGCCGGGCGCGACGTAATCCGACTCAAGGGCGGTGATCCCTTCATCTTCGGTCGCGGCGGTGAAGAGGCGGAGGCAGCCCACGCCGCCGGCGTCCCGGTCGAGGTTGTTCCGGGTATCAGCGCCGCCAACGGCGCTGCCGCAGCGGCCCAGATCGCGCTCACGCATCGTGAAGCCTCCAGCATGGTCACTTTCGTGGCCGGACAGTGCAAGGGGCTGGCCGACCAGGATTGGGCCGGACTTGCCGGCAAGGGCCGCACTCTGGTGATCTACATGGGCGTCAAGACCGCTCCTCAGATCGCCGAAAAGCTGATGGCCGATGGCCTGGCACCTGACATGCCGGTTGCGGTCATCGAGAATGGTGCTCGCCCAACCATGCGCGTGCTGCGCGGCGTACTGGCCGCGCTCCCGGAAATCGTATCGCGAGAGAGGGTTGTTACCCCGGCCCTCATCGTGATTGGCGAGGTCGCCGCACGACCCCCAAAAGGCGGCCTCGCCTCCCCCGATACTGCACTCGCCGCACTGGCGAAGGAGGCATTTCAATGAGAATCCTGACCGGAAACGACCTCAAAAGCGGGGCCGTCGTATGGTGGGACGGCACCGGCTGGTCCGCCTATGTCGACCACGCTGTCGACGTCGGCGACCGCGCCAATGAAGTCGCTGCGCGAGAGGAATCCGCCCGCCGCGTCAACGCCCCCTATGCTATCGATGCCGAACGCACCGAACAGGGCGTGCGACCTGCCCACATCAAGGACCGCGTCCGGGCTTTGGGTCCGACCGTTCGGCCTGACCTTACCCTCAAACCCTCCGAGCCCGACATCGGCAGCTGGGTGATCTGACATGTATCGCTATGACCAATACGACCAGGCCATGGTCGACACGCGCGTGGAGGAATTCCGCGACCAGACCCGCCGCCGACTGGAAGGCAGGCTGAGCGAAGACCAGTTCAAGCCGCTGCGGCTGATGAACGGGCTCTATCTCCAGCTGCACGCCTACATGCTGCGGGTCGCCATCCCTTATGGCACGCTGGACAGCCGCCAGATGCATGCGCTGGCCGATATCGCCGACAAGTACGACCGCGGATACGGCCATTTCACCACGCGGCAGAACATCCAGTACAACTGGATCAAGCTGGCCGACGCGCCCGACCTGCTGGCCGACCTTGCCAAGGTCGAAATGCACGCGATCCAGACCAGCGGCAATTGCATCCGCAATATCTCGTCCGATCATTTCGCCGGCGCTGCGGCGGATGAGCTCGTAGATCCAAGGCCTTACGCTGAATTGCTCAGGCAGTGGTCGAGCTTCCACCCCGAATTCAGCTATTTGCCGCGCAAGTTCAAGATCGCCGTGATCGCCAGCGATGCCGACCGCGCAGCAATGAAGCTGCACGATATTGGCATCCAGATCGTGAAGAACGACAGCGGCGAGCTGGGCGCGGCATTCTATGTCGGTGGCGGCATGGGCCGGACCCCGATGATCGCTCCGCTGATCCGCGATTTCGTGCCGCTCGACCATCTGGTGACCTATGCCGAGGCCTGTCTGCGGGTCTACAACCGCCACGGCCGCCGCGACAACAAGTACAAGGCTCGCATCAAGATCCTCGTCCATGAAATGGGGGCGGAGGAATACACCCGCCAGGTCGAAGAAGAGTTCTCCCATCTGCTGGAGCAGGGCGTGGAGCCCCCGCTTGCAGAACTGGAACGGATCAAGCCTTTCTTCGAAGCGCCTGCTTTCCAGGATGCGAGCGGTGACACCGCGGACCGCAGCGATCCCGACTTTGCACTCTGGGTCGATCGCAACACCCATCCGCACAAGCGCGAGGGCTATGTCTCCGCCGTCATCAGCCTCAAGCCCGTTGGCGGCATCCCCGGTGACGCTTCCGCACACCAGATGCATGTGATGGCCGAGCTGGCAAAGGCCTATTCATTCGACGAGCTCAGGGTCATGCATACGCAGAACATCGTCCTGCCGCATGTCCGCAAGGCCGATCTCTACACACTGTGGCGAACGCTTGAAGCGGAAGGCCTCGGCACTCCAAACCTCGACCAGATCGACGATATCATCGCCTGCCCGGGGCTCGACTATTGCAGCCTCGCCAACGCCCGCTCGATCCCGATAGCGCAGAAGATCTCCGAACGCTTCGCCGCAAATGGCAAGGGCGATACGTTGGGCGAGCTCAAGCTCAAGATCAGCGGTTGCATCAACGCCTGCGGACATCACCATGCCGGCCATATCGGCATTCTCGGCGTCGACCGGAAAGGTACTGAGAACTACCAGCTGCTGCTCGGGGGCAGCGAGGCGGCGGATACTTCGCTCGCAAAGATTACCGGCCCCGGTTTCGACGAGGACGGCATTGTCGACGCGGTCGAAACTGTGTCCGATCTCTATCTCCAGCAACGCGAGGATGGCGAACGCTTCCTCGATACCTATCGTCGCATTGGCATGGCCCCGTTCAAGGAGGCGCTTTATGGATAACCTGCACCCACATCCGTTCGTGCTGAGCCTGTCGAAGCACGGCGGCGCGACACTCTTCGACAAGCTGAGGGTGAACGGAGGTTGGAATGGCTGATTCATTTGGTACCAGCCCCGACGACGTCCAGTTCCGCTTCCGTGATGACGAGACTGCCGACATCGCACAGGTCACCGTCGATAGCTTCCTGGAGCAGGACGATGCCGCAGCGGTGCGGATCGAGCCCGGCGACGATGCCAGCGCGCTGATCCCGCATCTCACCCGGCTGAGGCTGGTCGAAGTCAACTTCCCGGTTTTCGGTGACGGGCGCGGTTATTCCTCCGCCCGCACATTGCGCGAGGCCGGCTATTCCGGCGAGCTGCGCGCCGTTGGCGATGTCCTGGTCGACCAGCTGGCCTATATGCGGCGCTGCGGTTTCGACAGCTTCGCGCCTGACAAGCCGCTCGACGAGGATGATGCACAGGCCGCGCTCGAGCGCTGGCCCTATGCCTACCAGTCGGCCGCCGATGCCCGCCGCACAATTGCAGAGTTACGCCATGAATGAACTGCGCGCCATCGACCGGATCGAGACCGGCCCGCGTTTTAGCGAGCATGACGCGGTTCGGCTCAACCGTATGTTTCGCGGTTCAAGCGCGCAGGAGATGCTCGAAGCGGTGATCCGTGACAACCTCGCGGGCGAGATCGCGGTGGTTTCCAGCTTCGGCGCGGAAAGCGCGGTGCTGCTGCACCTGATTGCCGAGGTCGACCCCGGCGTACCGGTGCTGTTCCTCGAGACCGGCAAGCATTTTCCCGAGACGCTGGCCTATCGCGACGAGCTGGTCGAGCGCATCGGGCTCAAGAACCTCGTCAATATCTACCCATGCCTCGGCGAACTTGAGACACGCGACGAGACCGGCCTGCGCTGGTCCTATGACCCCGATGGCTGCTGCGAGATTCGCAAGGTCAAGCCACTGGCGCGCGCGCTGGTTGGCTATGACGCGACCTTCACCGGGCGCAAGGCGTTCCAGTCCAGCACCCGCGCCAACTTGCCGCGGTTCGAGATCGACACTTCGGACGAACAGGGCCGGCTCAAGATCAATCCACTGATCGACTGGAATGCGAGCAACATCGAAGGCTACATGATCGAGCACGACCTGCCGCGCCACCCGCTGGTAGCGCTGGGCTATCCCTCGATCGGCTGCTCCCCCTGCACCCACAAGGTCGCCCCGGGCGAAGACCCGCGCTCCGGTCGCTGGAAAGGGTGGGACAAGACCGAATGCGGTATCCACACCCCGCTGGGGCCGGACGGCGAACTGCCGCCGGGTTATGAGCCGGCGTTCTGAATACCTGAACGAGTTTGCATACTCAGACTTGTCCGCGACCGCGCAAAGGTGCAGCACGCATGGGTGAAGCGCGAATTGCCCGTTGATTCAGGACAACAACGGCTAGCCTTCAGGCTAGCCGTGACAGGAGTCCTTGCGATCATTGCGGCAATGACCGTCGGGCCGATGTTCTCCCCGACGGAATTTTCCTGGGTTGCTCATTCAACATCCGAACAGGCGGGCCAGCACTTGCCCGGCGCATGGATCATGCGTAGCGGATTTGTTGCCTATGGGTTGGGCACTTTAGCCGCTGCTACACTGACCTGGCACAGAAGATCATGGGTATCGGCGGCGCTGGCCCTGTTCGGAATCGGGCTGGTTGCAACCGCCATTTGGTCAAACGCCCCCATTGTCCCGGATCTTCCGGTCGATCTGCATCAGGACTGGCTGCATTCGATCGCCTCAGCTGTCGTCGGCACTGCATTTGCGGCGGCTTGCGCAGCTCGCTTGTTTCTTCCCGGAGGACAGCACCGAGACCGGGTGGCCTGGTGTGGCCTAATCATCTCCGTACTCGTCCCAATGGCAATGGGCTGGCTACCGGAACTGCGCGGATTGCTGCAACGCGCGATGTTCGCTTACAGCTTTCTGTTCGTTCTGCGCGAATTCAGACCCGGCTAGAGCCAGCCTTCCTCTTTGTACCACCGTGCCGTGGCCTTCAGGCCTTCGCGAGTAGGGATTTTCGGTTTCCAGAGCGATTCCGGTGGTTTGGCATCTATACCTGAGACCCAGTCGGGGTGGCACATATAGCCAACCCGATCGAATGTGAGCTTGGCGTTGGCACCACGCAACTTCATATCCACCTTCGCAGCAAGGTCCAACATCGTACGCGAAAGGCGCGGTACGAACGGTCGCTTGCCAAGGGACCAGCCGATCGCGCGGGCAAGTTCGCGGTGCTCCCAGCCGCCGTTCTTCCCGTCGTCGGGCTCGAAAGTCTTTCCAGTCGTCTCTTCACTTGACGGCAACACAGCCAGCAGCAACCGCGCAAGGTCGCCGACGTGAATCATGGACGCATGGCCGCTCTCCGGCATCGGCACAACGCCGCGATTGGCCATCTTGAACAGGTCCAGCATCTCGCCGTCGCGCGGACCATAGACTGCCGGCGGGCGAATAATGGTCCAATCAAGCCCGCTCGCCCGTACCAGCTTCTCTGCCCGCGCCTTCGACGCACCATAAGTGGACAGCTCGGGTTCGCGCGCGGCCAGTGAAGATACGAAAATGAAACGCGACACGCGTGCAGCCAACGCAGCTTCGATGATGTTGAGGGTGCCGGTGACATTGGCCGCTTCGAAGTCTGCCGGGTCGGTCGCGCGCACCTGCCCTGCGATATGAACGACAGCGTCTACACGATCGACAAGTTGTTCAAGTGCCGGTGGCGCAGCCAGATCTCCCCGGACCCATTCCACACCGCGCGTCTCGCCAGGAATCTTGCGAGCGAGAGAGCGCAGCTTCACATCTCTTTGTGCCGCAAGGTCAATCAGAGCCTGCCCGACAAAGCCGGTCCCGCCGGTGATAGCGACGGTCATAGCATCACCATGTGATCGCGATGGATCACCGCCGCGCGTGGAGCGTAGCCGAGCAACTCGGCCTGTTCGTCGGCACGCTTGCCAGCGATCGCCTGCACTTCGTGGACGGGATACTCGCTCAGCCCCTGCGCGATGGCCTGGCCTTTGACATTGCAGATCTTGACCAGGTCGCCGCGCCCGAAATTGCCGGAAACGCCAACGATACCAGCCGCCAATAAGCTGGCCCCCTTGCCCAGCGCTTCAGCGCAGCCGGCATCCACCCGCAGCGTGCCAAGCGGGGCCATTCGCCCGCCCAACCAGCCCTTGCGTGCGCCGGCCCCGGATTGCGCGAGGAACAGCGTGCCGATTCCCTCACCCAACGACCGATCGAGTGGCGTGTCACAGGTGCCATTGACAATAGCGAGCACCACCCCGGCACGAGTTGCGATATCTGCGGCCTGCAGCTTGGACACCATGCCGCCCGAACCCAGGCCCGATGCAGTTTCGGCGGTCGCCATCGCGCGGATGGTTTCATCCAGTTGTTCGACAATCGGGACCAGCTTCGCGCCGTCGTCAGACGGGTTGCGATCAAACAGACCGTCGACGTCGCTCAGCAGCAACACTGCACTGGCGCCTGCCGCCTGACCCACCCGCGCCGCCAGCCTGTCGTTGTCGCCGAAGCGGATTTCCTCCGTCGCGACGCTGTCGTTCTCGTTGATGACCGGCACTGCGCCCGCTTCGAGCAGTCGTTCCAGCGTGGCCGAGGCATTGAGGTAACGGCTGCGATCTTCCAGGTCGTCGAGCGTCAACAGCATTTGCGCCGCCACCAGGCCATGCCGTGCCAGACCTTCCGACCACAGTCGCGCAAGTGCGATTTGGCCAACCGAAGCCGCTGCCTGGGCGTCGGCAAGGCTGCGCCGTCCGCGTTCGGGCAAGCCCAGCTGCGCCGCACCCAGCGCGATGGCGCCGGAACTCACGATAATAGTCTTCTGTCCCGCTGCGTGCAGACCGGCCAGCTCCTTGACCAGCCCCGCCAGCCACGCCTCGCGCGGTTGGCCGTCAGGCCCGACCAGCAACGAGGATCCGAGCTTGACCACCAGTAGCGGGCAAGCGCGTGTGTCGCGAAGGTCAGTGAGCTTGCCGATCAGATGGGCGACCATTCGCCTTCTCCGTCGGATTCTTCCTCAGGACCGGCCTTGGTCTCTGTCGCCGTCTGTTCAGGCAAGTATCCCAGCACGGCGTCGAGCAGTTGCTCGATCCCCGCCCCGGTGGCACCGGAAATGGCGAACACCTCTTCAGCCCCTGCTTCGAGCAGCTCTTCAGCAAAGCCCGCGACCAGTTCTTCGTCCGCGAGGTCTAGCTTGTTGAGCGCCACCAACTGCGGCTTGGCGATCAGGTCAGCGCCATAGGCCTCTAGCTCGGCATTGACAGTCCGGAAGGCTTCGGCCGGATCCTCGCCAGAGATATCGACAAGGTGGATCAGCACGCGGCAGCGCTCGATATGACCCAGGAAGCGATCGCCGATCCCCGCCCCATCCGCCGCGCCTTCGATCAGGCCGGGAATGTCTGCCAGCACGAATTCGCGACCTTTGTGGCGCACGACGCCCAGCTTGGGCACCAGCGTGGTGAAGGCATAGTGCCCGACCTTGGCCTTGGCATTGGACACAGCGTTGATGAAAGTACTCTTGCCGGCATTGGGCAAGCCGAGCAGGCCCACATCGGCCAGCAGCTTCAGCCGCAGCCAGACCCACATTTCCTCACCCGGCTCGCCCGGCTGGTGCTGGCGCGGGGCCCGGTTGGTCGAGCTCTTGTAGCTGGCGTTGCCGCGCCCGCCCATGCCGCCTTCGAGGAAGACGATTCGCTGGCCGACCTCTGTGAAGTCCGCCAGCACCTCCTCCTTGTCTTCAGAGAGGATCTGCGTGCCCACAGGAACCTTGATCACCAGGTCCTTGGCCCCGGCCCCCGTGCGGTCACGACCCATGCCATGCCCGCCCCGCGCGGCCTTGAAATGTTGCGAATAGCGGAAGTCGATGAGGGTATTGAGGCCCTGCACCGCCTCGAACACGATATCGCCGCCCTTGCCGCCATTACCGCCATCAGGCCCGCCATACTCGATATACTTCTCGCGCCGGAAGCTTACCGCTCCCGGCCCACCGGCACCGGATTTGAGATAGATTTTGGCTTGGTCAAGGAAATGCATAGCGGTTCAGGTAGTCACGAAAGGTGTTGAGCGCCAGCCTATTGGCTCGGCGGCGGAGCACGGTGCGGAGCGCCGCAAGCGCGACTGCGCGCCCGCAGCGATTGGACCGTCAGGCCCCTTGAGCGAGGAAATCGCACACCGGATGGCGTGCGAAAAACAAACAATCCAGCTTCTCGCTGCGCGAGATGCTGGTGGAGCCGAGGGGAATCGAACCCCTGACCTCGTCATTGCGAACGACGCGCTCTACCAACTGAGCTACGGCCCCGACACAGGTCCCACCACCCTATGCCGGGCGGCAGGACGGGGGCATTTACCGAAATGGGACCGGCGTGCAAAGCGCAAATCCGGGAGCGCTGCAGCTATTCGTCGTCGTCCGGATTGCCCTGGACAACAGGCTCCGACGTAAAGACGATGCCCTGGTCCGATGTAGGTGCCGTCTCGAAGCCGGGTTCTGCGTCCGTTTCAGAATCTGCCGCACTGCTCACACCCGGATCAACCGCTTGCAGCGTAGCGTCTTCCGCGGGGAGTTCGGCAACGATTACCGGAGCAGCCGCGGGTTGTGTTTCAGGGGCGGGCGCGGGCATCACAGTCACTGTCCCTACCGTTTCGGGGTAGGCAGCGCCTTCCGGCGTCTCGCGATAGAGCACCTGTTCGCCCGCTGTCGGTCCAAGCGAACCATCGCGCACCCAGTCAGGGACCGGCGTTCCCGGCACGGCATCGGGACCGTATGTCGCAGTCCAGCTTGCCAGTCGGGTCTCGTAGTTCTCGTATGAACGGAAGAAATCCTCGAACACCGCTTCGAGTTGGGGCAGCGACCGCGCGGCGAAGCTGTCGAGATCGCCAGAGGCGACCGCGCCGGAATCATTGCTGACAAGCAGAGCAGCGTCGCAGAAGTCGTTCAGCGCCGGCGGCAAGGCGAAGTAGTTGTAGACCTTGGTCATATAGTCATCGAGCTGGCTCTGCCCCTGGCGGCGGCCATATTCGGCGCGGAACTCCTCCAGGATCTTGCCGCTGGTATTGCGCAGCGGGCGCTCGAACCGGGTCAGGAACGACTTGTAAGCGGGGAGGATGCCAGCATGCCGGGGGCCGAGGCAGTTGAGCGCAGCCACATTGAGAGCCGAGCGCAAGTTCCACGTCGTCTGCGCGGTCGTGAGGCCATTATTGACGGTCAGCCGCTGACCATTGAGGCCGACCGCAGGAATCGTCATGAAAGCCGAGGCACCGCGCGGCGGATAGGGCTTGGGCGGGATCAGCTTGACCACCGGCGGCGGAGGCGGAGGCGGCGGAGGTGGGGGCGGAGGAGGCGGTGTCGCGCACCCGGCGAGCACGGCAAGGCCCGCAGCAACAGCGACCAGGCGCAACCGCATCGGCTGCGACTTCTTGGACGACACGGGAACCGATGCGGGGGCGGTCATGCGGGGCAACCTCTCTTGTTTCTTGCAAAACTTGCCCAGCCCCACTGTACCGGGGCTGAAGCGCCCTTCCTAGTCGCCGCTCGCGGATAAGAAAATGCCCGAGGTGCGGATTGCACCCCGGGCACGTTCAAGTGAGTCATTCCTGCGACAGGTCGCAGGCAGGCGCGAATTTAGTCGCGCGCAGCCCCCAAGAAGCGGAGCAGGAAGAGGAACATGTTGATGAAGTCGAGATAGAGGTTCAGTGCCCCCATGATCACGACCTTGTCCATGAACGGCGTACCGCGCACGGAGCTGTAGATGTTCTTGAGCTTCTGCGTATCGTAGGCAGTCAGGCCTGCGAAGATCAGCACGCCAAGGAAGCTGATGGCATACATCAGCGCGGGCGACTGCAGGAACCAGTTGATGAGGCTGGCAATGATCAGGCCGACAACGCCCATGATCAGGAAGCTGCCCCAGCCGCTGAGGTCTTTCTCCGTCGTGTAGCCGAACAGGCTAAGACCTGCGAAAGCGCCTGCAGTGGCGAAGAAGGTTACGGCGATCGACCCGCCCGTGTAGACGAGGAAGATCGTCGACAGCGACAGGCCCATCAGCACGGCAAAGCCCCAGTACATCGCCTGCAGCGTCGTCTTGGAGAACTTGTTCATGCCGAAGCTCATCGCGAACACGATGGCGAGCGGGGCCAGCGCCACGATCCACATCAGCGGTCCGCTGGCGAAGGTGTAGGCGAGGCCGCTGTTGGCGGTCAGCATCGCAATGATGCCCGTCAGCAGGATGCCCGAAGCCATGTAATTGTAAATCGACAGCATGTATTTGCGCAGGCCCGCGTCGAAGGTCGTGCGCGAAGCAACGTCGCCTCCTGCGCGCGGCACCGAGCCGAAGCCCTGCTGCGCCTGCCGGGGGTCGTTCCAGTCAGCCATTTCGATCCAAACTCCTTTTGCCGGCAGCACTATAGCGCCGGTACGGGTGTAATATCGGGGCAAAACGCCTTGGTTTCAAGGGAAACCGGGCACTGTTCGATAGAATGCAACTGAACTGGATTTAACCACTTTTCCGTGCTTCTTCAGCCATTTCCGCGCCGCGATCGCGTGCTGCTTGGAGCGTCTTGGTAAGCAAATCGACCAATGCATCGCCTTCATCGAGCACATCGAGCCCTTTCTGGGTCATCCCGCCGGGGCTGGCGACGCGCTTCGCCAGATCGCCCGGCGTGTAGTCAGAGGCCGACGCCAGCATCGCTGCCCCTTCCACCATCTGGATCGTCAGTCGCTGGGCTTGGTCTTCCGGCAGGCCCAGCCGGGTAGCAGCTATGCTCAAGGCATCGATAAAGCGGTAGACAAAGCCGGGGCCGGAGCCGGCCAGCGCCGTGACGAGATCGAACTCGCTCTCGTCGTCGAGCCACTCCGCGCTGCCGAGCCGCTCGGCCAGGCGGGTGATGTCATCACGGGAAGAACCGTCCAGCCCTTCACCCACCAGACCATTGGGCGACTTGCCCAACGCGCAAGCGAGGTTCGGCATCAGCCGCGCGATACCGCCCGCTTGCGGGAAGCGCGCCCGCAGGCTGGCGAGTTCGACCCCGGCAAGGACCGAGACAACCGTCGTCGAGCCGCCTACCGCTTTCGACAGACCCGGCGCGATATCGTCGAGCATGTAGGGTTTCACGCCCAGCAGGACGGCATCGAAAGGTGTGTCCGGCCACTCCGTCACCAGCCCCACTCCATCCGGCACATCCTTGCCGCGTGGGTGGTACACGGTGAAGGTCTGCGGGCTCATCCCGGCTCGCAGCCAGCCATCGACCATGGCTCCGGTCATATTCCCGAAGCCGACTATCAGCATGTTGGAGATCGTCATACTGGTGCCCCTAGCAGGGACAGCCGGGACTTGTCAGGCCTCTCCGGCAGCGTCGACCAAGGCCGCATCGAGCGCGGCTTCGGGTGACTTGTCGCCCCACAACACAAACTGGAACGCAGGATAGAACCGGTCGCAGTCCTCGACCGCCGATTCGATGAGCGCCTGCGCCTGGTTGAGGCTGAGCATGCCGTCATCGCCCAGCATCGCGCCATGGCGATAGATGATGACACCGCCGTTGGACCACAGGTCGAAATGGCCAAGCCACATCTGCTCGTTGACCAGCGACAGCAGCTCATAAGCGGCTTGCCGTTTGTCTTTCGCGACGCGGATATCGGGCACGCAGATGACTTGCAGCACATTGTCCATGCTGCGCCAGATGCACTTGATCTGGTACTTGGCCCAGCTGCCCTGAATCTCACCCGCCAGCTCGTCGTCGGTATGTTCCTCGACTGCCCAGCCGCGCGCATCGAACAACGCTGCCAGCATATCGACCGGAGCCGCATCATCCGATTCGGCGAAGCGATCAAGAGTGGAGGTCATTGCCGGGGGCCTCAGAAGGGGGTGCTGTAATCTGCATGCTGCGGACATGGCCCGATGCCCCTGCGTGGCGCAATGGCGCTTCGATCGTTCCTTGGGGAGAAACGATAAGGCTTGTTAACACCATGTGTAAAACCCGTGTGCGGGGCTAGCCGAGCGGCTCGATCTCCTGCCCTTCAGGGCTGGTGAAGGTGAAGGAATCGATGTCTTTTTCCTGCAACGCGGCCAACGCCTTGCGGGCCGCATCACGGTTCGGATAGGGCCCGGCAAGCAAACGATTGGTCTGGCCCCAGGGCGTCACGAACGGTCCCTTGCCATCGAGCAAGCCGTCGGCCGACCGGCTCAATCGGCGCCAGTCGAATTTCAGCGCGCTGCGATCCTTACCGGTCGCCACCTGCACCCAGAAACGGCTGGGATGGGCTGGCTTGGCCGGTGCGGGTTCCGGCTCGCGCTCGATCTCACGCGGGGCTTCGATCGCAGTAATGTCGACGGCACCGGCTGCCGGCGTGGTTGGCGCCTCTACCAAGGCTGCGAGATCGGCAAATGCGTCCGCCACGCTGGCGGTTTCGGGTTCAGTTTCCGGCCCGATAGCGGTAGGGGCCTCGCTGCTATCGCCTGAATTCGTCAGTCGTCCCAAGTCAAATCCGGGACTTGCCGCCTCAGTGTCGAGGGTAGCAACAACGACCGGCTTGAGATTTGCCGTGGCTTCCACCGGACTTGTAGCAGGCAACTCACCCGTTGAGGCGGCCTGTTCCGGCAATCGACGCGCAGGGACCGCCTCGATCGGTGGCGGCTCTTGCCCCGGCGCGGCGGTAGCTGTCACCAGCCGCTCTTCATCGACTGCGACAGGTGGCGGCCCTGCTGACGGACTGCCCGTGCTCTGACGCTCGACAATCCTGGGCCTTTGCCGTGAGCGAGACAAAGGATCGGATGCTGCCTCGCGGCGCGCCACTCTGACCGCCCGCTCCGCTTCCTCGCGCGATGCGACGGCGACCGTTTCGCCATCGGCTGCAGGAGGTTGCGCATCCGACCCGCCGCCAAGCGGCGCTCCGGCGGGTGCCAGTCCGGAATCGGCAGTTCGGGCCGCCCGTTCGGCCGCAGGCGCACTCGACAGCGCCGCAATACGCGGATCATCGCGCCCGATGCGAGCAGCTGTAGGATAGATACCGAGATTGCCTGCAGCTGCCTGTTGCGCTTTCGAAAGCGTCGGCATGAACCGCAGATAAGGTTCCATCTTCGCGGCCATGGCCCGCGGCATCACGGCCTCCGTAATAGCAACTGCATCGTCGGCCTTGCCGAGGATCGCCAACCCGAAGGCGCGGGTGCGATAGGCCGCGAAGTCGCGCCTCGCCAGCAACGGCCGCAGGGTCTGTTCGAAACCCTGTGCGTTTCCATCAATCGCCTGGCTCAATGCCAGCCGCCGGGTGATCTCGTCTGATGGCGCGCGCGCAAGGGCCCGACGATACCGGGCCTGCGCTTCACCATTATTGCCCACGAGGTCGTAGGCCAGGCCATAGTCACCGGCGAGCCGGTTGATCTCGACACCAGCCTCTTCCGCTTCCCGGAACAGCTGCAGGGCTTCGACCGGGCGGCGGGTCCTGACATAGGCCGCAGCCCGGCCTGCCTTGATCCGAGGATCGTCGGGAGCAAGTTCTTGCGCCCGACCAAAAAATCCGACCGCCGCTTCGACGTCGTCGAGTTCGAGCGAAGCTGTTCCCGCAGCAATGAGGGCATCTAGGTTACGCGGGCTACGTGCCAGCCGCGCCAACGCATCCTTCAGCTCCTGTGTAGCTGCCGAAGGAAGCGGTTGGACGACTTCTCGCCCCTGGCCTTGCGCAGAAATTGGCGAGACCGGTGCAAGCGCCATGAGCGCAGCAGGCAGGAAAGGGCGAAGCGTCGACATCGGGTGTTCCAGAGGCGCAGGCCTATAGGTTCGCAACTGAACCCGAGGCAAACGATCTTTGGCGGGCGAGCAGGATTTTGCGCCGGGCGGAGCCGCGCACGCTTTCAACGCCGGATGCTACTGGTTGTTCTGGCGGCCGAGGAAACGCGGGATGTTCAGGGCGCTGCCGTCATCATCATCGTCGTCATCGCCATCTTCTTCGGGCTCTGCTTCGTCTTTGGGCGAAGAGCTACCGCGCGAAAGATTGGCCATGCGTTCGAACAGGGTGCTACCACCTGAATCGCCGCCCTCTCCGCCGCCTCCGCCTGCAACCAGGCCGCGCCGACGGCCACCGGTGGCTTGCTGGGCCGGCTCTTCCACCGGTTCGTCACGCTCTGCCAGGCGATCGGCATCGAGCAGCAATTCATCATCGCCGCCCGCGCCTCCGTCGCCTGCGTCACCTCCAACGGGTCCCTCACCATCAAAGGCGTCACCTTCGCCTTCATCTTCGCCTGCTTCGGCAGCACTCGTCTCATCTGCCTCGGTCAGGTCGAGAGCACCGCTCCAGTCGTGATCGTCCCCGGCTTCGTCGACTTCGTCGGCAACCGCTTCAGCCGGCAGTTCGAATTCATCGTCCCCGTCGTTGCGAAGACCGGCGAGGGGATCGACGATTTCATCGACATCGTCGAAGTCTTCCTCTTCATACTCTTCGTCGTCGCTGCCGGAGCCCAGGCCAGAGAGGCCGGCGATGCCCGTCGGAGCAATGTCCTCTTCAGGCTCTTCCTCGGGTTCCTGGGACAGCTCCAGGGGTTCGTCTTCCGCGACTTCATCATCCTCAGGCAATTCCAGCACCGGGCGCTTGGGCGCACGTGCGCCGCCGAGCGACATGGTCTGGCTGGAGCCGATCTGGCCCGCTTCGCCCTGTTCGATACCGGTAGCCACCACCGACACGCGGATCTTGCCGTTGAGATCGGGATTGAATGCCGAACCCCAGATGATGTTCGCGTCTTCGTCGACCAGTTCGCGGATATGGTTGGCCGCTTCATCGACTTCGAGCAGTTTCATGTCGTCGCCGCCGATGATGGAGATGATGACACCCTTGGCACCGGCCATGCTGACGCCATCAAGAAGCGGATTGGCGATGGCGCGTTCAGCAGCTTCGAGCGCGCGGTTTTCACCCTCGCCTTCGCCGGTGCCCATCATCGCCTTGCCCATTTCCTCCATGACCGATTTCACATCGGCAAAGTCGAGGTTGATGAGACCCGGCATCACCATCAGGTCGGTGATCGAGCGTACGCCCTGCTGCAGCACTTCGTCGGCCAGCTGGAACGCTTCCTTGAAAGTCGTTTCCGCCTTGGCGACCAGGAACAGGTTCTGGTTCGGGATGACGATCAATGTATCGACATGCTTCTGCAGTTCTTCGATCCCGGACTCCGCCGCGCGCATGCGGCGCGTGCCTTCGAACAGGAACGGCTTGGTCACGACACCTACGGTAAGCACACCCTTGCGACGCGCCGCCTCGGCGATAACTGGAGCAGCGCCAGTACCGGTACCCCCACCCATGCCGGCGGCGATGAAGCACATATTGACACCATCAAGCGCATCTTCGAGCTCAGCCACGGTTTCTTCCGCAGCGGCCTTGCCCACTTCCGGACGAGCGCCCGCGCCGAGACCGCCAGTGATGTCAGGGCCCAGCTGGATGCGTGTCTCGGCCGCCGAAGTGTTGAGCGCTTGCGCATCGGTATTGGCGACGATGAACTCGACCCCCTCGATCTGGGCATCGATCATGTTGGCGATGGCATTGCCGCCGGCACCGCCAACACCGATCACGGTGATGCGTGGCCGCAGGTCGTCGCTTGCCGCGGGGCCGATATTGATGCTCATGTCGCTTTTCTCCAAAGGCCTGACGGCCAAAAATACTCTGGTATGCAGTCTGACACAAAGCGAATCCCGCTTGAATCGGGTTTTCCACCCTTATCCACAGTGGTTTCCCCGTAACCGACCTACACCTTCGCACCGCATATTCGCGGTCATTCCTTAAAAATATTCCCGCGCCGCGCGCCACACCCGGCTGACAAGGCCGAAACCCACCGGTGATACAGTTTCCTGATAGCGGCTGCCGACGACGCGAATGTCGACAGGATCGTCCGCTGCGTAAATGCACAGTCCGGCCAGTGTGGCGAAGCCGGAATTGCGCATGGAATCGGGCAATCCGCGCAGTTCCGGAGGCTTCCCCACCCGCACCGGGCGACCTAGGGCACCTTGCATATATTCAGCAATTCCAGCCAGTTGCGCACCACCGCCGGAAATCACGACCTGTCCGCGCGCACCCGCGAAATCGAGCGTCTTGAGCGCCTTGCCGACCTTGTCGGTGAGCAGGCCCAGCTGCTCGGTAATGACGGAAACAAGCTCCGCCCGATTGATCTTGTGATCCTCGCTCACGCCCTCGCCGGGGGCATCGACTGGCACCATTTCGCGGTGGTCCGTCGGACTGGCAATGGCCGAACCTGCAAGGCATTTGAGCCGCTCAGCCTGGAATCGGCGGATACCGAAAGCGCCCGCTATTGCGTCAGTAATGTCGCTCGCACCCATCTGGATCGCCACGAGCCCTGACAGCATGCCCCCTTTGAACACGCTAACATTGGTTACTTCACCACCCAATTCGATCAACGCGGTGCCCAGTTCCCGTTCTTCCGGGCTCAGACAGGCAAGGCCTGCCGCGATCGGCGATGCCACGACAGCTTCGACGGAGAGATGCGCGCGCTCGACCGCGTCCTTGAGGTTCCGCACCGGCGCGCCATCGGCCAGCATGACATGGATATCGACGCCCAGCCGTTCGGCATGCAGGCCTTTGGGATTGGCCACGCCGTGCGCACCGTCGAGTGTGTAATGAGCAGGTTGGGCATGAAGCACCATGCGGCCGTCGGGCTCGATATTGTCGCGCGCGGCGACCAGCAGGTGTTCGATATCCTCTTCTTCGATCTGCCGCCCTCCGATCGGGACTTCGACCTTTGCGATCCGGCTGGTAAGACCAGCCCCCGAACATCCGACCCACACGCTCTGCACGCGCGTACCGGCGTTCTCCTCCGCCCGCTCGACAGCGTTGCGAATGGCATAGGTCGCCGCGGCCATGTCGGTAATGTAGCCGCGATGGACCCCCTGCGACTGGCGGTGGCCTGACCCAAGCACGACCAGCTCGCCGGTTTCCGACAGCCCCATGATCATGGCGCTGATGCGAAAGCTGCCGATATTGACGGCGCCATAGACCTTGGCGATGCGCGGGAGGCCCATCAGTTGGCGCTCCCTTCGCTATTGAGGACCTGCTGCGAGCGGCCCGGGATGCGCATGTAGACCCGCTCCGGTACCCGCATGTCGAAGGTCGCGACCTTGCCGCCGAGCAGGCGGTTCTGGCCGTCGAGCCGGGCAAAGTTGATCAGGGCAGTCGCCGCTTCGTCTTCGCCCTGCGGCAGGGCCAGCACCTGTTCGGTGGTGAAGGTAAGGTTCCAGCGGCGATTGCCGACCCACTCGGCGGCAGTGACCTGGGGTTTGAGCGCAGGGGCCGCTTCGAGCAATTCGCCCAGCGCAGTAACCTGTTTCGACGCACCCGGCCCGGCCACGCGCAGCATGCCCTTTGCATTGGCTTCGGAAATCGGCTCCAGCGCGACACCGGTAGCATCGATCAGCACTAGCCTTCCGGGCTGGACCAGCACCGCATGCGGGGTGCGCTCGACGATATCGATGACCAGCGTTTCCGGCAGCTGGCGCGAAACGCGGGCATCCTTGACCCAGTCCATCGCCACCAGCTCTTCGCGCAGAGCCTCCAGATCGACCAGCGGCATGGGAGTATCGCGCTGGCCATAGGCGGCCTCGTATACCTTGAGTTCGTTCATCCGGTCGACCCCGCTAACCCGCACGCGGCGGACTTCGAACCCGGCATCGGAGGCGACTTCTGCGATCTGTGCGCGCGCCATGGCGGGAAGCCCTGCAAGGCTGGCAACAAACCACGCCAGCGCGACAGCCCCGCCAAGGATGATGGCGAGGAAGATCCGGTGCAGTTGCTCGTCGGTAAAGGGCAGCAACGCCATTGCGCCATCGAGCATGCCCTTGCCCTGGTTGCGCACCTGCCGTGCCCTGGCCGCACGGTTCTGTGCTGCAGCCGAGCGGCGGACTCCCTGCCCCTTGCGCCTGACTTTAGTCGCCATCGCTGCCTCCCGACTATTGCGCAAAATGGTCGAGCGCATCAGCGATAATCGCCTCGACCAGGTCTTCATAGCTCATCCCGACGAACTTCGCTTGCTCCGGAACGAGGCTGAGCGGAGTCATCCCCGGCTGGGTGTTGGTCTCGAGCACGAACAGCCCGTCTTCGCCCAGTTCATCATCCCAGCGGTAATCGGTCCGGCTGGTGCCCCTGCAGCCAAGCACGCGGTGGGCTTCGAGCGCGTATTTCTTGCACAACGCTTCGATCTCGGGCGGGATATCGGCGGGGCAGACGTGCTCGGTCATCCCGTCGGTATATTTGGCGTCGAAATCGTAGAAGCCGCTCTTCGGCTTGAGCTCGGTAACTGCCAGCGCTTTTCCGCCGACCACCGCCGTGGTCAGCTCGCGACCGCGGATGAAGGGCTCGGCCAGCAGGCTCTCGAACTCCTGCCACGGCCCCACCGCATCGCGGCGGATCGGGTTGCCGTAGTTGCTTTCGTCGGTGACGATGGCAACGCCGACCGAGGAGCCTTCATTGACCGGCTTGAGCACATAAGGCCGCGCGAGCGGATCCTTCTCGTAGAGCTCCTCGCTCCTGACGATCCGGCCTCCCGGCATCGGAATGCCATGCGGCACCAGCGCCTGCTTGGTCAGTTCCTTGTCGATGGCGATCACGGAGGTTGCGAGGCCGGAGTGGGTATAAGGAATGCCCATTAGGTCGAGCATGCCCTGCACCGTGCCATCCTCACCCGGCACGCCGTGGAGCGCGTTGAACACGACATCGGGCTCGGTCTCGGCGATGCGGGCGGCGACCTGCCGGTCCATATCGATCCGGGTCACGCGGTGGCCCCGCGCCTCCAGCGCCTTGGCGACGCCTTCACCGCTCATCAGAGAGACCGAGCGCTCATTGGCCCAGCCGCCCATCAGGACAGCGACATGGAGTTTGGGGAGGCTCATGGCCGCCCCACCCGCTGGATTTCCCATTCCAGCCTGATCCCGGAGTTCTGGTACACACGGCGCATGACCTCTTCGCCCAGCGCCTCGATATCGGCGCTGGTGGCGTTGTCGACATTGATGAGGAAATTGGTGTGCTTCTCGCTCACCTGCGCGCCGCCGATGCGCAGGCTGCGACAGCCGGCTGCATCGACCAGTTCCCAGGCCTTGTGCCCGGGTGGGTTCTTGAAGGTCGACCCTCCGGTCTTGGTCCGGACCGGCTGCGAATCCTCGCGCGCCTTCGCGATGCGCTCCATCTCGGCCCCGATCACCGCCGGATCGCCCGGCTCGCCCTGCAGCCGGGCGGAGACGACCGCAGCACCTTCGGGCAAGGCTGAGTGGCGATAGGTGTATTGCAGGTCGGCCACCGGCAACGTCACGAGGTCGCCTTCAGGCAGCACGACCTGGCAATCGATCAGCACATCGGCCATCTCGCGGCCATAGGCCCCGGCATTCATGCGCACGAAACCGCCGATGGTGCCGGGGATACCGCGCATGAATTCGAGCCCCGCGATCCCGGCGTCACGCGCGGTCGAAGCAACCAGCACGCCATGCGCCGCCGCTCCGCAGGTGACCGTGTGATCGTCATGCGGCTCGACCTTTGCGAAGGCCTTGCCGAGCTTGATGACGACGCCCGGAACGCCGCCATCGCGAATGATCATGTTGGAGCCGAGGCCAAGTGCCATCACCGGCAATTCGCCATTGAGCCGATTGAGGAAGGTCTTGAGATCGTCGAGGTCGGCCGGCTCGAACAGCCAGTCGGCATTGCCCCCGGCCTTGAACCACACGAGCTTGGCCAGCGACGCTTCGCGGGTCAGCCGCCCGCGCAATCCTTCGATGGCGACGGGCGCGTTCATCGTTTCCTCGACCTCGGCAGTCGGGGCGGAACCGGTATCGTGCATGGCCCAATCATCGGGCTGGTGCATCGTCATACGGTGCGCTCCAGCCGGATGGCATCGGCGAGGCCCGCAGCCCACTTGGTGATGTCGCCCGCGCCGAGGCAGACGACGAGGTCACCCGGCGCGATCTCGCCGGCAAGCACCTTCGCCAGCTCGTCTTCGTCGGCAATGGTCGATGCGTGCCGATGACCGCGCAGTTTCAGCCCTTCGACAAGCGATTCCGCGCTGACGCCTTCGATCGGGTCCTCACCCGCGGCATAGACCGGAGTGACATAGACGCTGTCGGCCTCGTTGAAGCAGGTCTGGAACTCTTCCATCAGGTCGCGCAGGCGGGTGTACCGGTGCGGCTGGGCGACGGCGATGACGCGGCCTCCACCACTTGAGGACGCGGCTTCGCGCGCTGCGCCCAGGACGGCAGTGATTTCGACCGGGTGGTGGCCGTAGTCGTCGATGATCGTCACCCCATCGACTTCGCCAACCTTGGTAAAGCGACGCCGGACGCCGCCGAAACTGCCGAAGCCGCTCTGGATGACATCGTCGGAGCAGCCCATCTCGATCGCCACGGCAATTGCGGCGAGCGCATTCTGGACATTGTGGCGACCGGGCATCGGCAAGTGGACGTCGGCGATCCGGCGGTCTTCCTCGCCGCGCTGGCGCACGATGACGTCGAACACGTTACCGCCGCCTTCTGGGCGGATGTTCACCCCGCAAATGTCGGCTTGCAGCGAGAAGCCATAGGTCACGACTTTGCGATCGCGGACCTGCCCGATCACCGATTGCACTTCGGGATGATCGACGCACAGGATCGCCGCACCATAGAACGGCACGTTATGGATGAACTCGACGAAGGCCCGTTTTACACCGTCGAAATCGCCATAGTGGTCGAGATGCTCGGGATCGATATTGGTGACGACGGCAATGGTCCCGTCGAGCCGCAGGAAGCTGCCGTCGCTTTCGTCCGCCTCGACCACCATCCAGTCGCTGTCACCCAACCGGGCGTTGGAACCATATTGTTCGATGATCCCGCCGTTGATCACGGTCGGGTCGACATTGCCGGCATCGAGCAGTGCGGCGATCATGCTGGTGGTGGTGGTCTTGCCATGCGTGCCGGCGACCGCCACGGTGCTCTTGAGCCGCATCAGCTCGGCCAGCATTTCCGCGCGGCGCACGACCGGGATGCGCGCTTCGAGCGCGGCTGCGACTTCGGGGTTGGTGCGTTTCACCGCGGTCGAGGTCACAACTACGGCAGCGTTCTCGACATTCTCCGGCGCATGACCGATCATGACTTCGATCCCGCGCGCCTTGAGCCGCTCGACACTGGCGCTTTCACTGAGATCGCTGCCCTGCACGCTGTAGCCGAGGTTGTGCATTACCTCGGCAATGCCGGACATGCCGATCCCGCCGATGCCGACGAAATGGATCGTCCCGATATCGGTGCCGACGCCTTTCATTCGGCGCTCTCCCGCGCAGCATTGCGGGTGGCAGCGGCGGTTTGCGAGGAGGCACGCGGGCTATCGCCCGTCACCTTGATCACATCCATCATTTCCGCCCCGCCAAAGCTCTCGACGAGGTCGGCAAGGTCCTTCACAGCCTTGGGCCGGCCGCAATTCCACGCCGCATGGGCGGCGGTGGCAAGCGTTTCCGGACGCTGGGCCATCGCCTGGATTTGCCGCGCAATGTCCTTCGCCATCTTGGCTTGAACATCCGACTGCTTCCAGCGAATGGAATCACCTTCCTCGCCCATTGAAGATGTGTCCTTGAGCGTGGACATTGGCTGCCGGATCATCCTCGCGCCGCCTGCCTTGACCATCTCTTCGGTATTGTAGGCTTGATGGTCGTCTGTCGCGATCGGCAGCGGAATGAGGATGGCCGGGCGTCCAACAGCTGTCAGCTCGGCAATCGTGGAGGCACCCGCCCTGCCGATAAAGAGATGTGCGTCCGCCAGCCGCTCCGCCATATCGTCGAAATAGGTAGCCAGTTCGGCGGGGATGTCATGGCTGGCATACCGCCCACGCACGCGTTCGACATCTTCTGGTCGGCATTGCTGCGTGACTTGCAGCCGCTGCCGCAAGGCCGGCTGCAGCATCGAGAGAGCATCGGGGATGACATCGCTGAGGATACGCGCGCCCTGACTGCCACCGGTAACAAGCACCTTGAGCAAGCCGTCCTCAGTAAACGCCGGAAACGGCTCGTCCCGAAGGGTCAGGACTTGCGCACGGACCGGATTGCCGACCAGGTGCACCTTTTCGGCATGCTTGGCATCGAGTCGCTTGATCTCGGGGTAAGCCGTAGCAATGGCATTGACCCGCCCGGCCAAGAAGCGATTGACCCGGCCCAGCACAGCGTTCTGCTCGTGGATCACGGTCGGGATACCTTCGCCGGTTGCGGCCAGCATGGTCGGAAACGCCGGGTAGCCGCCGAAGCCTACGACAGCGCTTGGCTCGAATGTTTCGAACAGACGCTTGGCCATATCGCGCCCGCGCAACACGGCGCGCACACCGCCAAACCAGCGCAGCGGGTTCTTGCCGAAGCGCCCGGCGGGCAGGATATGCGCAGGCAGGAAGTCGGGCTTGCCGGGGATCTTCGCCCCGCGTTCGTCGGTCATCAGCGCAACGTGGTGGCCGCGCCGCTCGAGCTCCGCAGCGAGCGCAAAAGCGGGCAACATGTGCCCGCCCGTTCCGCCTGCAGCGAGGACATAGTGCCTGTTGGCGCCGGTCATGCGCCTTTCTCCTTGTCTGTCAGCAGCGCGCGGAGGCCGGGGGTTTCGCGCGTCAGGAACGGGTTGCGGCGGGTCAACGCCAACAGCAACCCGACGGCAAGGCATACGGCAATCGTCGAGCTGCCGCCATAGCTGACCAGCGGCAAAGTCATGCCTTTCGACGGGAACAGCTGCAGGTTGACGAGGATGTTGATGAAGGCCTGCCCGCCGATCTGCGCGGTCAGCCCGGCCGCCGCCAGCAGCGCGAACAGGTTTTCTTCATCCGCCAGCCGCACCAGCACGCGGGCGACGATGGCGAGATAGAGGATCACTACGATGGCACATACCAGCAACCCGAATTCCTCGCCGATGACGGAGAAGACATAGTCTGTATGCGCTTCGGGCAGGCTCATCTTCTTGAGGCCCAGCCAGAAACCGGTGCCGGTCCAGCCGCCGCCCAGCAGGGTCTTCTGCGCAAGGTCGACCTGGTCGAATTCGGTCCCCCCGCCGAGGAAGGCGTCAATGCGATAGCGGGCATTGTCGTAGAAGAAATAGGCTGCTGTCAGCGCCGCCACTCCTGCGGCGATGATCCCGCCGATCTTCTTCATCGAGACGCCCGACAGCATCACCAGCACGAACCACACCCCGCCGAACAGGATCGTGGCCCCGAGGTTCGGCTGCAGCATCAGCAGCAAGGCGATCAAGCCCATCAGCCCGGTCACGATTGCCAGCACCGGCAAGTGCGG
This sequence comes from Parerythrobacter aestuarii, assembly GCF_030140925.1. Lineage (NCBI taxonomy): Bacteria > Pseudomonadati > Pseudomonadota > Alphaproteobacteria > Sphingomonadales > Erythrobacteraceae > Parerythrobacter > Parerythrobacter aestuarii. The sequence continues at coordinate 1,047,705 of NZ_JARBWD010000001.1, read as the reverse complement.
ATCCTTGAGCCGCCAAGACAGGATCCAGGCCATGGCAATGGCAAAACCGGGCTTGAGGAACTCGCTCGGCTGGAAGCCCAGGCCGAACCGGATCCAGCGCTTGGCACCGTTCACTTCGTAGCCGATCAGCGGCACCAGCATCAGCGCCCCCAACATGGCAGCGGCAAGCACGATCCCGAGACGGCGGGCGTTGTCGCGGCTGAGCGCGGAAGCGCCCAGCATCACCGCAATCCCGACCACCTGCCAACGCAGGTGCGCCCAGTAGAAATAGAGATCGGGCAGCTTATCGGTCGCAGTCGACAATCGCCGCGCGCTGGCAGGCGAGCCTGCCGCGACCGCCGCCGTGCCGATCAGCATCAGCGCGAAGATCAGCGCCAGCAGGACCCGGTCGACTTCGCGCCACCAGATCTTGAGCTCGGACGATTTGGAACCCCGCTGGTGCGTGACATGCGCCATGCGCTCACCGACGCCGGGAACGTAGGGCTGGCCTGCGGAGGGGAAACTGCTCATGCCGCCTTGCCCCCGTGATCCTTGGCGTGATCAATCGTAGGCTCGCTTTCGGCCTCGACATCCTCACCGGTCAACGCGGCGACGATCTGGCGGAAATGCTCGCCGCGGCGCTCGAAATCCTTGAACTGGTCGAAGCTGGCGCAGGCAGGCGAGAGCAGGATCACATCGCCGGGCACAGCATCTCGCATCGCGCGGCGCACGGCGGCGCAGATCATTTCGCTGCGGTCTACCGGCACGCGGCCTTCGAGCAGTTCGGCAAAGCGCGGCCCGGCTTCACCGATGGCGTAGGCGCGTTTGACATTGGCGAGATAGGCCTCTGTCGCACCCAGCCCATCTTCCTTGGGCAGCCCACCGACGATCCAGTGGATGCGCGGGCCACCCGCTTCAGGCGGGAACGCCGCGAGCGCCGGGGCGGTACTGTCAGGGTTGGTGGCCTTGCTGTCGTTGATGAACAGCACGCCATTGTGGGTGGTGACCCGTTCCATGCGGTGGGGGAGACCGGTGAAGGTGCGCAGGCCAGCTTCAATCTGGTGTACGGACAAGCCGAGCCATGCACAGGCTGCCATGGCGGCACCGGCATTTTCGGCATTATGTGGCCCTTGCAGCGAGGGCCAGTGAGCTTGCCCAGCTTCGCTCGCCGGAACGATACCGTTGAAACCGGCCTTGCCCGGGTGGATCAGGCCACCTTCAAAAGCTTTCCAATTGATGAGCGCATAGTGATCGCCAGTCTGCATCTCCAGCAGGCGGTTCTTGGACGCCGCATAGGCCTCGAAGTTGTCATACCGATCCAGGTGATCCGGCGTGATATTCAGCAACACCGCCACATCGCAATCGAGGCTCTGGGTCAGGTCGATCTGGTAGCTCGACAGCTCCAGCACATAGACCCCGCCCTCTGGGAGCGGTTCCTGCCCAAGGATCGGCAGGCCGATATTGCCGCCGAGCGTAGTCGGGACACCAGCGATCTTGAGGATATGGTGGACCAGCGCGGTGGTGGTGCTCTTGCCGTTGGTGCCGGTGATGCCGACGACTTTGTGCCGCGGCAGCTCGGCACGGGCCTGCGCGAACAGTTCGATATCGCCGATGATTGGGACGCCGAATTTCTCGGCGCGCTGGACGATAGGGTGGGTGTTCAGCGGAACGCCGGGCGACACCACGATCCCGGCGAACCCAGTCAGGTCCTCCGCCATCGGGTCGCCAATGCGGGCGCGGCCTTCGAAGGCGAGGCGCGGTTCTTCCTGCCGGTCCCACACCATAACCTCGGCACCGCTCGCCAGCAGCGCCTCGACCGTGGCCTGGCCGGAACGGGCGAGGCCAAGGACGGCAAATTTCTTGCCGGACCAGGCGGAGCAGGTGATCATCGCAGCTTCAGCGTCGCGAGGCCCATCAGCGCCAGCACCATGGAGATGATCCAGAACCGGATCACGACCTTGCTCTCGCTCCAGCCCAGCTGTTCGAAGTGGTGGTGGATGGGAGCCATGCGGAAGATCCGCTTGCCGGTGCGCTTGAACCAGAACACCTGGATGATGACGCTGGCGGTTTCGGCCACGAACAGTCCGCCGACGATCAGCAGCACGATCTCGTGATGGCTGGCGACCGCTATCGCGCCCAGGGCCCCGCCCAGCGCCAGCGAGCCGGTGTCGCCCATGAACACCGCGGCCGGCGGCGCGTTGAACCACAGGAAGGCGAGTCCGCCGCCCATGATCGCGGCGCAGAAGATCGCCAGCTCGCCTGCGCCCGGGACATGCGGGATGCCGAGATAGGCCGAGAAGTCCGCCCGGCCCGCGAGATAGGCGATGATGGCGAAGGTCCCGGCGGCGATGATGACCGGCATGATCGCCAGTCCGTCGAGCCCGTCGGTCAGGTTCACGGCATTGCCGAAGCCCACGATCACGACAGCGGCGAAGACATAGTAGAACGGCCCCAGCGGGATCGCCTGGTCGGAGACGAAGGGGACATAGAGCCAGGTGTTGATCTGGCTGACGATGATATAGCTGGCGATCCCCGCCACCACGAATTCCAGCAGCAGGCGGACCTTGCCTGACAGCCCTTTGTGGCTGGCCTTGGAAACCTTGTCATAGTCGTCGAGGAAGCCGATCACGCCGAAACCGATGGTCACCGCTATGCAGGCCCATACGAACGGGTTCCTCAGGTCCATCCACAACAGCAAAGACAGCGTCAGCGAGACGAGGATCATCAGCCCGCCCATGGTCGGCGTGCCGCGCTTGGCAAGATGGCTCTGCGGCCCGTCTTCGCGGATCGGCTGGCCCTTGCCCTGCCGCACGCGCAGCATGTTGATGAAGCGCGGCCCGATGATGAGCCCGATGACAAGCGCAGTCATCAGCGTCGCCCCGGCCCGGAAGGTCTGGTAGCGGATGAGGTTGAAGACCCCTTCGAAACCCAGCCACTCGGCAATCAGATAGAGCATTCGGTCTTCCCGGCCCCCAGTTCAAACCCGACTGGTGAAATGGTCCACCAGCTTGCCGAGCCCGACCGAATTGGAGCCCTTGACCAGGATCGCGTCACCGGCTGCGAGCCCGTATTCCTGCAGCGCCGCGATCGCCTCGGCAGGCCCATCGCAATGGGCGAAGGAAAGCCCCTTGCCAAGCATGGCCTCACCCTGTTTCCCCAAGTGCCGCGCAAGGGCCAGCATCTCCTCGCCGACCAGCACCGCATGGTCGACCTGCGCCTCGAGGATCGGTTCAGCCAGTTGTGCGTGGAAATCAGGCCCGAAATCGCCCAGTTCCTTCATGCTGCCGAGCACCACGATGCGGCGCGTGGAAGGCGTGTGTCCCAACTGGCGCAAGGTAGCGCGCATGCTGGCCGGGTTGGCGTTGTAGCTTTCGTCTATCAGCAGCGCCTTCCCTCCAGCCGCGCTGATCTGGTGGCGGGCGCCGCGACCTTTCAGCCCGCCGAGTTCAGCCAGCGCCAGGCCTGCCGCGCCGAGGTCGCCCCCGGCGGCATAGACTGCGCCGAGGACCGCCAGCGAGTTGGAAACCCAGTGCTCGCCCGGCTCGGCGACGGTGTAGCACAGCCGTCTGTCGGCGATCTGCGCCGTGACCAGCGAACCGCCATTGGCGGCGGGAATGGCATCGAGCAGGCGGACATTGGCCTCGGGCGAGCGCCCGAACGAGAGGACCCGTGCCCCCTTCGCCTCTGCCGCCGCCAGCAACTGGCCGTATTGCGGGCTGTCGGCCGGGATGACAGCAGCACCACCGGGTTCCAGCGCAGCGAAGATTTCCGCCTTGGCATCGGCGATGGCCTCGATCGAACCGAGGTTCTCGATGTGCGCCGGGGCGATCGTAGTAATCACCGCTACATGCGGGCGGACATGCTCAGTCAGCACACTGATCTCACCCGCGTTATTCATGCCCATCTCGAACACGCCATAGGTGCTGCGCGCGGGCATCCGCGCGAGGCTGAGCGGGACGCCGACATGGTTGTTGTAACTGCGCACGCTGCGATGCGCCTGCCCGCGGCTGGAGCGTTCCAAGGCGGCAAAGATCGCTTCCTTGACCCCGGTCTTGCCGACTGAGCCGGTGACCCCGATCCGCACCGCATCAGCGCGTTCGCGAGCTGCGTGTGCCAACGCGTGGAGCGCCTCGGTCGTGTCTTTGACCAGCACATGCGGGCCATCGACCGGGCGATCAACCAGCGCTGCAGGGGCTCCAGCGGCAAAGGCCTTTTCTACGAACCTGTGCCCGTCCATCGCTTCGCCCTTGAGCGCAACGAACAGGTCGCCGGGGCGGACATCGCGGCTGTCCATCTCGACATTGGCACATTGGAAATCGCCGCTCGCCACGCCGCCGGTGGCCGCGGCAATCTCCTGCGCGGTCCAAAGCGCAAGCGGGAGCGCATCGCGCTTCGTGCGCGGCCAGGAAAGGATAGCTTTTGACGCGAATGCGGGGGCGATCATGCCGCGCCTCCCTGCCCGGCAGCGCATTCGCGCGCAACCGTGACATCGTCGAATGGCAGTACTTTCATGGACTCTCCCGACCCGATTATCTGGCCTTGTTCGTGGCCTTTACCGGCGATGAGGACGATGTCGTCGGCCTCCGCCAGTGCGATGGCTGCGGATATCGCCGCGCGCCTGTCCCCGATTTCGCGCATCTCGCCCGTTGCGCCCGCTATGACTGCTGCACGGATCGCCGCCGGATCTTCTCCCCGCGGGTTGTCGTCGGTGACGATAGCGATGTCCGAAGCCCGGCTGGCGACTTCGCCCATTGGGCCGCGCTTGCCGGTATCGCGGTCGCCGCCGGCCCCGAACACAGTGATAAGGCGCCCCTTTACATGCGGGCGCAGCGCTTCAATGGCCGCTTCCAGAGCATCGGGCGTGTGGGCATAATCGACATAGACCGGTGCCCCGGATTGGGTGATCACCGCGCGCTCAAGCCGCCCACGCACCGGCTGCAGCCGCGCGACACCGTCCCACACCATGCTGGCATCGGTGCCCGTCGCCAGGGCCAAACCGACCGCCGTCAAAGCGTTGGCAACCTGGTATTCGCCGATCAGCGGCAGGCGCAGCTCGCGCATGGTGCCGCCGTGCTCGATCTCCAGATCCTGCCCCAATTGCGTAGGGGTACGGGCGAGCAAGCGAATGTCTTCGCCCTGCTCGCCCACCGTGAACACCCGCAGGCCGCGAGCCTGCGCGCGTTCGATGGCCCGGGCGGTCCACTCGCTATTGCCCGTCCAGACCACGGCCGTTCCGCCGGCATCGACAACCTCGTCGAACAGCCGCATCTTGGCCTCGAAATACTCTTCCATGGTGCCGTGATAGTCGAGGTGATCACGGCTGAAATTGGTGAATGCAGCAGCGGTTACAGGCAGTCCCTCGTTGCGATATTGCGAGAGGCCGTGACTCGAAGCCTCATAGGCAACATGGGTGACGCCTTCTCGCGCCAATCCGCTCATATTGCTGAGGAATGTCACAATGTCCGGGGTTGTCAGCCCGGTAGAGACGCTTTCGTCCGGCGTCGTCACGCCCAAGGTGCCAATGCTGGCTGCCCGTTCACCGGCCATACGCCACAATTGGCGGGTCATCTCGACCGTCGAGGTCTTGCCGTTGGTCCCCGTAACTGCGACGATAGTTGAGGGGACAGGTGTAAAGTACTGCGCTGCCAGCAAGGCAAAGGCCCGGCGTGGGTTGGCATCGGCAATGTGGATCGCGCCTTGGACCTTTGCCTCTGGGCGGGCGACGACAGCAATGGCTCCGGCCTCGATCGCTTGAGGGATGAAGTCCTCCGCGTTGAATTTCGCACCCTGGAACGCACCAAACACGGTCCCCGGCGCTACCTTGCGGTGGTCGATAGCGAAGCCCGTCACAGTCAGATCGGCATCTTCCGGCACTATGATCGAAGCGCCTTCCGCCAGCTTGTTCAACTTCACTCCGAACCTCCGGGGATCAGCGGTTTGAGGTCAGAGATGTCGACGTCGCGGGTCATGTCGGGCCGCACACCCAGCATCGGCCCGATCCGCGGCACCAGCCGTCCCACTATCGGTGCCGCATTCCACGCCGCAGTCCGCTGAAATGAGCTGGCGGTAGTGCCCTTCGGTTCATCCAGCATGGCAATAACGACATAGCGCGGACGATCCATCGGGAAGACCGCGGCGAAGGTCGAAACCAGGCTCTTCTTGCGGTAGCCGCCCTTGCCAGGCTTTTCGGCCGAGCCGGTTTTGCCGCCGACGCGATAACCAGCTGCGTTGGCATTCTTGCCAGTGCCGTAGACTGCAATCATCCGCAGCAGCTGGCGCATGCGCGACGAGGTCGAAGCCTTGAACACACGCCGGCCCTTGGGTGCCATGCCGGGTTCGATCTTGTGCATCGTTGCCGGACGATAGATGCCGCCGTTGACCATCGCTGCATAAGCGCTGGCCAGGTGCAACGGGGTGACCGCAATCCCATGCCCGAAGCCGACGTTCATGGTCTTGATGCGCGACCATTTGTCGTGCCAGATCGGGAAACCGCGGGCAGGCAATTCGATTTCCGGGCGCTGGTTCATGCCGAGGTCGATGAAGGTCTGGCGCAGCCGATCGCCACCCAGTTCGTCGGCGACACGAGCCGAGACTGTGTTGGAAGAATGGATCAGGGTCTCGGCGATATTGAGGCTGGCCCCGAGGTCGTGGCTGTCCTTGATGGTGAAACCGGCGATCTCCACCGGGCTGGCGTCATAGCGTTTGCCGAAATCGCGCACGATACCGGCATCGATGGCGGCTGCCACTGTCAACGGCTTGAAGGTCGAACCGAGCTCATAGACCTGGTTGGTCACTCGGTTGAACATGTATTTCTCGCCCTGGGCATCGATCCGGTTTGGATCGAATTCAGGCAATGAGGCCAGCGCCATCACTTCGCCGGTATCGACATCGAGCACGATTCCCGCGGCGCCCATGGCATTTACAGAGAGCATGCCGCGCCGCAGTTCGTCTTCCAACGCACCCTGCACCCGCATGTCGATACTGAGCTGGACGGGCTCGCCGCGCAGTGCGGGGTCCGACAAACGCTCGTTGAGTACCTGTTCCATGCCAACCCGGCCCTTGCCGTCGGACGCGACGAAACCGAGGATATGGGCCGCCATTGTCCCTTGCGGATAGTGGCGGTCGTTTTCCTGCGGCAGCTCGAGCGCGACTTCGCCCAGCTCGAACACGCGGTTGGCCTCTTCCGGCAGCACCCGGCGGCGCAAATAGCCGCCTTTGCCCGAGGCCAGCATTGAGAGGACCCGCGCTTCGTCGAGATCGGGGAAGATGGCCTTCAATTCGGCCACAAGCGATTCCGGTGTCTTGATCAACGGCGGCCCACCTTCGCCCAGCGCAGTCGGATTGAACCACAGTGCCCGAGCCGGATAGTTGCGGGCCAGCGCGATGCCATTGCGGTCGCTGATTTCGCCGCGTGGCGGCAGCAGGGCCTCCTCCAGCGTGGCAGGGCCGGTGGTGCCACCGCCAATGCCGAGGAAAACGATCCGCAGGATCGCGATCAGCGCCAGCAAGGCAAATCCTGCCGCCACCAGAAGCACGCGAATGCGCGCCACCAGCAATGCTTCCTGCCGATCCGAAACGAGCCGCACACGCCCGGAAGATATGGCGGTGCTGACAGTCAGCGAAGTCATTCAGCCACCTTGGGGTTCTGGCCAAAACCAGGCTGACCTGGTGCAAGTTCCGCTGTCATGCCCAGTCGCTCCGCCAGCGAAGGACGATCATCCTCTGCTGATCGCTGCTCGCGCCCGGTGGGCTTCTTCGGCTGGTAGGATGCGGGGAGTGTCTCCACCGGCTTGCCGGTCAATGGAGAAACCATTTCCGGTATTTCCCCGGCCTGCGGAGCCCGGGCAACTCGAATAGGGTCCGGTGCCCCTGGAGCCAACGGCTGCGCCAGGCTGGCCAATTGACGCTCGTTTTCAAGATACTGCCCGGCAGTCGGTGCGACATAGCCGAAATCGACCGCGTTCCAGTTGGCCAGCTGCTGCTGGTTAGCGCGCGTTTCGAACTCGGTTTCGAGGCGCATGGTTTCCTGTTTGAGCGCAATGATCTGCCGCTCGGCCCGCACGACTTCGCTCTTCACAGCATGGACGCGGAATGTCAGTGCCACGAACAGCGTGAAGACGATGCCGAGCGCCATCGCCCAGCCGGCCTGCCTCAACCGGCTACCCCCGATCATCACGCGGCCTCCTTGCGCGCGGGCGCATCGGTGCGGACGGCATGGCGAAGCGTCGACGAGCGGGCGCGCGGGTTGCGGGCGATCTCGGCTTCTGACGGGCGGATCGCCTTGGAAATGTCGGAAAAAATGGCCGGCGGCCCCTTGGTCTGGGGAAGATGGCGGGACGTACCGCCGGCCTTTCCGGAAGCGCCCTGGAGAAAGCGCTTCACGATACGATCTTCCAGCGAGTGGAAGGAAACGACGGCCAGCCTGCCGCCGCTCTTGAGGATGCGTTCGGCAGCGTCGAGGCCTTGCTCAAGCTCGTCGAGCTCGCCGTTCACATGGATACGAATGGCCTGGAAGCTACGGGTCGCGGGGTCCTTCTTGTCGTGCGGCTTGTAGCCCAGCGCCTTGCGTACGACCCGGGCAAGGTCGTCGGTCGTTGCCAGCGGGCGCGCGGCTACGATGGCTCGTGCCACCCGGCGTGACTGGCGCTCTTCGCCATAGGCGTAAAGCACATCGGCAATCTCTTCGGCGTCAGCCGCGTTGACGAAGTCTGCCGCCGACATGCCAGACTGGCTCATGCGCATGTCGAGCGGACCATCGGCGGAGAAGGCAAAACCCCGCTCAGCCTGGTCGAGCTGCATGGAAGAAACGCCGATATCCATCGCTACGCCATCGACCTGACCGATCCCAGCCTCCGCCAACGCAGCAACCATTTCCGAGAAGCGTCGGGGATGCAGGACAAGTCGCGGTGGATGTTCGGAACATTCCGGCCAGGCGCTTCCCGCTGCAATCGCATCGGGGTCGCGATCAAACGCATGGACAATGGCTCCACGGTCGAGCAGCGCGCGGGTATAGCCCCCGGCCCCGAAAGTGGCATCGACCACGATATCGCCCGGTTGCGGGTCCAGCGCAGCTATTACCTCGTCGAGGAGGACAGGGACATGGGGGGCGCCGCTCACTTCTTCTTCGCCCTGGATTCGGCGACAAGCGCCTTGCAGGCAGCTTTGGCAGCCGCCCAGTCGTCGCCCATGGTGGCGATCTGGTCGGGGTTCCAGATCGTGAAGAAGCGACCGCCACCCTGGAAGTAGAGTCCATCGCCAACATCGCCGAGGTCGCGCAGGAATTCGGGCATGACGAAACGCCCGCTGTCGTCGAAAGGAAGTTCGGCAAAACCGTTGAGCTGCGAGGCGCGGGTTTCACGATCGAACTCGCGACCGAACTTGAAGGCCATCTCTTCCTCACGGTCGAGTTGCCTTTCGAATTCCGCCTTGCGCGACAGCCCGAAGCCGACAAGGCAGGGCCAGCGATCGTGCTTGGTCAGGCACAGAGTGCGTGAGCCGGAACTTTCCTTCACGGCCTTGCGGAACAGTGGAGGCAGCACGAAACGGCCCTTGTCGCCTGCCGGCGAATAGGCCTGTCCGCTAAAGCCTTCGAAACCCTGTTCCACTCCCCGCCAATCCCCGTATCAAGTGGCCCGCTTTGAGCGCCTCGATGAAGGACACGACTTCTCCGTCTCCGCCCGCGCAGGTGCGAGCGGCCCACCCCTCTCCACAGGGGGTGTGCGACAAATCAGCTTGTCCGATGGAGGATGGTCTTAACGCGGGCAGACCCGGGATTAAAGGGGAAATCTCGGGATTTTAAGGGATTATGTGGTAAATATTTGATTTACCTTATGATTTGAACTCAAGCAGTTTCGCAATCCTTGTGGAAAATGTGCAGCAATGGGGAGGAATCCCCTGAAAATCCGCCCGAATCCCCGACTGGGCCACTCATTTCCGAGTCTCTCCCGCATTTTCCCGGACCTCTTCCCGCGCCATCCCCAACAACGCCCTCAGCGCCGCAGGGGAGCCCGGCCCGCCAACCCGGTCCTCTACCAGCGTGGCGTCGGCCAATAGAACCGCGCGCCCCTCGCCAACCATGCATTCAGCCAGGATTTGCTCAAACCGGGTGGCGCAAGCCGCACCCTCGGCAACGCTGGTTTCGAACTTTCCTGCGGCAACGACCGCCATGTCCGCATCACCCAGCGTCACAGTGCGGACAGTTTCGCGGTCGAGATCGTGTACGAGGACAAGCCCCCATCGATCGAGGATCGGACTCAACAGGGCGGTGTCCAGTGGACGGCGCGGATCGCCAAGTGGAAAGTCACTGTCGCCAGCGAGCTGGGGATCGGCAAATATCAGTATGTGGCCTCCACCGCGCACCCAGTCGTCCAGCGCTACGTTCTCTTGCGGGGTCAATATGCGTGGTTGCGCCAACACCAGCAAGTCGATTGGCGCGAGACTCTCGTCCGTCAGTGTGTCGAGCGGATCGAGGACATAGTCTCGTTCAATCGTGCCGACCATCCAGTGTGCGGCGTTGTCGTCACCGGTGGCCAGCGCAGCGAAGGCATCGCTGCCCGACCAGAGGATCGGCAGGCTGGTGAGGAGGCCCAACTTCGGCTTGTCGACAGATTGCGCCGGTTGGGGATCACTGCATCCGGCCACGGCCAGCAAGGCCGCAACCAGCGCAAACGGCCATCGGCTGTTACTGTCCCTGCGGCTCGGCACCTTCGCCTTGCTCCGGCAGGACCGGACCTTGCGGCACTGGCTCCTCGACTACATCCGACGGCAGGTCGGGCACCACGCCTGCATTCTCCAGTGCCTTGTTCTGAGTCGGCGTCGGCGAAGGCTCAACCGTCGGCGCTGCTTCCGGCACAGTTGTATCTTCGACTTCCTGCGCCCGATCCATGATCATGTTGGCGACGCCCACCAGCAGCACCATGGCCCCAAGCCCGATCAGGCCGACCTGGAGACGGTGAAAGGTTTCACCTTCACGCGGGGTATGAGGCAGGGCAGCTTCGCTGTCCGCAGCGGGGCGTATTGATTGGCCTAACAGGTCCATGATCCTGACCATAACCCGGCTGCGCTGAACGTCAAACAACCGGGACATTGGGGCGCTCAATCAGGCCTGCTCGAGCCAGTCGAAAACTGGCAGGTCCTTCGAGCGCAACCACTCGGCGCTATAGAGCGAAGACAGATAGCGGAAACCGGTGTCGCACAGGATCGTCGCCACCCGGGCATCCTTGCGTCCTTCGGCCACCAGCTGCTGGCCAAGCGCCACTGCACCGGCGACGTTGATGCCACTGGAAAGACCAAGACACAGCCCTTCCTCGCGCAGCAGTCGTGCGACCCATTCCAGGCCCTCCTCGTCGGAGATGCGGAACTGGGTATCGATCGGCGCGCCTTCGAGGTTGCCGGTAATGCGGCCCTGCCCGATGCCCTCCGCGACCGACGATCCTTCGGCCTTCAACTCGCCATTGGCGTAGTAATTGTAGAGCGCCGCACCGTGCGGATCGGTCAGCGCTATACGCACGTTCTCGTCGAATTCCTTGAGCCCCATACCGACCCCGGCAATAGTGCCGCCGGTCCCTGCGGCGCAGGTGAAGCCGTCGATCCGGCCCTCCAGCTGATCCCACATTTCAGGCGCAGTGCCTTCGATATGCGCCTTGCGGTTGGCGGTGTTGTCGAACTGGTTGGCCCAGATCGCGCCTTCGGTCTCCTCTGCCAGCCGGCGCGAAGTGTGCACGAAGTGGTTGCAGTCGGCGAATTTGGTCGGCGGCACCAGCACCAGCTCGGCACCCAGCGCCCGCAGCGTGTCCATCTTTTCCTTGGACTGGTTGTCGGGCATGACGATGATGGTCTTGTAGCCACGGGCATTGGCAACCAGCGCGATGCCGATACCGGTGTTGCCAGCGGTCCCTTCAACCACCGTCCCGCCAGGCTTGAGCTCGCCTTTCTCCTCCGCATCGCGGATGATCCACAGCGCCGCCCGGTCCTTCACCGAAGCGCCAGGGTTGGCAAATTCGCACTTGCCGAAAATGTCGCAACCGGCAGCCGCGCTGGGCCCGGCGAGCCGGACCAGCGGAGTGTTGCCGATAAGGGAGATGGTGTCATTGTGCGGCGCAGGTGCAATCATGGAAAGCGAGTTAGGCGCTCCCCCCACCTGCGCCAAGATAGATCAATCTTCAGGGGCGATAGTAACCTTCAGCCCGTCGAGATCGGCAGTGAACGGAATCTGGCACGACAGGCGTGAATTGGCTTCGCGATGGTCGGAGGATTCGAGCAGGTCGTCCTCGTCCTCGCTCATGGTCGGAAGTTTGTCCATCGATGCGGGATCGACATGGACATGGCAGGTCGCACACGAGCAACAGCCACCGCACAGGGCCAGCAGTTCGTCGAAACCATTGTCGCGGATGGCTTCCATCACGGTCAGGCCATCTTCGACCTCGATGGTGCTTTCGTCTCCATCACGATTGACCACTACCAGTTTTGGCATTGCTAACTCCGTATCGATTGATCGGCCTATCGGCCCTTTGCCCGCGCTGCTAAGCGGTGCAACCCGTGAACGCAAGAGAGGGTTTCCAATTGGGACTGACCGCACCACAGATCCGCGACGGACTGGATGAGATCGCGACCCGCGAGCCGCGCATCGGCGATGCGCTCAAGATCGCGGGCTATCCCGAACCGCGCATCCGCCCGACCGGCTACAAGACCCTGCTGCGCACCATCGTCGGCCAGCAGGTCTCCGTCGCTGCGGCAACATCGATGTGGAACAAGCTGGAGGCGGAACTGGGCGAGGATTTCACGCCTTCCTGCCTGCTGAAGCGCGACTTCGACACGCTGCGCGCCTGCGGCCTGTCGCGACAGAAGCAGGGCTATGCCCGCTCGCTGTGCGAACTGGTCGAAAGCGGCGAGCTCGATTTCGAGGGCCTTCCCTCCGACGACGAGGAAGCCATCGAACACCTGACCCGCATCAAGGGCATCGGTCGGTGGTCTGCCGAAATCTATCTGCTGTTCGCAGAAGGCCGTCCGGACATCTGGCCAGCGGGTGACCTGGCCGTGCAGAAGGCCGTCGGCCGCCTGCTGGGGCACGATGAAATGCCCAAGGAGAAGCTGGTGCGCGAAGTCGCAGAGGCCTGGCGACCGCATCGCGGGGCGGTCGCAATCTTCGCTTGGCATACCTACAATATGGAAGCGATCTGAACTTCCATCCAAAAACGGACCCTGCATGACCTCCAGCATCGAAGCCTTCCCGCTCATCCCGCGCGAGCACCTGTTCGGCAACCCGACCCGCGCCGGGGGGCAGATCAGCCCCGACGGCAAGTGGCTGAGCTGGCTCGCGCCGCGCGATGGTGTGCTCAATATCTGGATGGCCCCAGCGAATGATCCCGACGCGGCGCGCGCGATGTCGAACGATAAGGAACGCCCGATCCGCGACTATATGTGGGCGCCCGACAGCCGCAGCCTGCTCTATATCCAGGACAAGGGTGGCGACGAGAACTTCCTGCTCTACGGTATCGATGTAGAGACCGGGAAGGAGACCACGCTGACTCCCTTCGAGGAGACACGCGTGATGCTGGTTGGCGGGTCCGACACTTACAAGGACCGCATCCTGATAGGCCTCAACAACCGCGATCCGCGGTTCCACGATGTCCATTTGCTCGATCTCAACACGGGCGAGCTGACGCTGGTGCTGGAGAACAATGCCTACGCCGGCTTCGTGGCCGATGACGACCTGCAACTACGGTTGGCGATCCTGCCCAATGCCGAGGGCGGCACCGACTATTTCAAGGTTGTCGACAATGCGGTCGATGCCGAGGCTTTCAAGTCGACCGGGATCGACGATGCGCTGACCACCTCCCCCGCGGGCTTCACCCGCGACGGCAAGACCATGTACTGGCTCGACAGCGAAGGACGGAATACCGCCGCGCTGTTCGCTATGGACTGGGACAGCGGCACCAGCCGCCTAGTCGCGGAAGACCCGCGCGCCGATATCGGCGGCACGCTGAGGCACAAGGACACCGGCGAAGTGCTGGCGTGGAGCGCGACCTATCTCAAGCGCGAATGGACTGCGCTCGATCCCGACATCAAGGCCGCCTTCGATTTCCTGCGCGGCGAGCTCGAAGGCGAGTTCGGCATATCCAGCCGAACCGACGATGACCGCAAGTGGATCGTCGCCAACGATCCGGTGGTGAAGCCCGCGGCGAGCTATCTCTACGATCGCGATGCAGGCACGCTGACGAAGCTCTACACCACCCGCCCCGAGCTTGAAGGCGCGCCGCTGCAGCCGATGCATACGCTGGAGCTGACCAGCCGCGACGGGCTCACCCTGCCTTCCTATCTCACCTTGCCGCCGGGCAGCGACAGCGATGGCGACGGCGTGCCCGACGCGCCGGTGCCGATGGTTCTGCTGGTGCATGGCGGGCCGTGGGCGCGCGATGGCTATGGCTACAACGGTCACCACCAGTGGCTCGCCAATCGCGGCTATGCTGTGCTCTCCGTCAACTTCCGTGGCTCGACCGGTTTCGGCAAGTCCTTCGTCAATGCGGCCAATCTCGAATGGGGCCGCAAGATGCATGACGACCTGATCGATGCGGTCGAATGGGCGGTCGCAAGCGGGATCACCCCGCGCGAGAAGATCGCGATCATGGGCGGCTCCTATGGCGGCTATGCCACGCTGGCGGGCCTGACCTTCACGCCCGAGGTGTTCGCCTGCGGGGTCGATATCGTGGGTCCGTCCAATCTCGAAACGCTGCTGGAATCGATCCCGCCCTATTGGGAACCGATGGTGGCGCAGTTCCACACCCGCATGGGCAATCCGAACACCGAGGAAGGCCTGGCGCTGATCAAGGAGCGGAGCCCGCTCTACAAGGCCGGCGAGATCGTCCGCCCGCTGCTGATCGCGCAAGGCGCCAACGATCCGCGCGTCAAGCAGCCCGAAAGCGACCAGATCGTCAGCGCGATGAAGGACGCCGGGATCCCGGTCACCTATGTCCTTTACCCCGACGAAGGCCACGGCTTCGCCAAGCCCAGCAACAACATCGCCTTCACCGCTGTGACGGAAAATTTCCTCGCCACCAACCTTGGCGGGCGGGCCGAGCCGATCGGCGATACGGTGACACAATCGACCGCGCAGATCCCCGAAGGCGCGGAGTTCGTGGAAGGCCTGCTCGAAGCGGCTGGATAAAGGGTTTCACTCCGCAACGCTCTGGTGCACAGTCCCTCCCGACACCTTTCGGGAGAGGACACCATGGCGCGCAAGAGCATCTTCATCACCGGCGGCGGCAGCGGCATCGGCCGCGCCATCGCGCAGAAATTCGCAGCCGAAGGCTGGTTCGTCGGCCTGGGCGACATCAGCGACAGCGGCATGGCCGAAACGGCGCGGCTGATCGGCGCAGAGAACTGCTCGATCCACCATCTCGACGTGCGCGACCGCGCGGCGTGGGATGCAGCTCTGGAGGCGTTCTCGCAGGCCGCCGGCGGCAGGATCGATGTGCTGGCAAACAATGCCGGCATCCCCATCGGCGGCTCGCTGGTCGAAAACAGTGAGGACGAGATCACCCGCTGCCTCGACATCAATCTCAAGGGCGTGCTGTTCGGCGCGCAGGCGGCCTTCCCGCACCTCAGGAAGACCGCGCCCGGCTCCTGCCTGCTCAACACCGCCAGCGCAGCGGGCATCTACGGCAGCCCGGGCGGCTCGGTCTATTGCGCTACCAAGTTCGGCGTCCGCGGGATCACCGAGAGCCTCGACGGCGAATGGGCCGGCTTCGGCATCAATGTCCGTTCGTTGATGCCCAGCTTCATCGACACACCGCTGCTCGACATGGTGCCCAATGCCGGCACCAATGAGCATATCCGCAACCGGGTACAGGCGTCCGGGCTGGAAATTACCCCGGTTGAGAAAGTGGCAGAAGCGGCGTGGCGCGCAGTGCATGAGGACCAGCTTCACTGGCCGGTGGGCAAGACCGCCAAGCGCATCAAGTTCGCCGCCCGCTGGATGCCGGGCCGCGTGCGCAAGCAGTCGCGCGACCGGGCCAACATGCAGCTCTTGGGAGACTGACCTCTTGCGTTTGCTGGTCGCGCTGATGCTGCTGGTGGGGCTGGCTGGCCCTGCCCAGGCGGAACTTCCACCGGGTGAGCCCTTCTCCCCTGCCACGGTCTATACAATCACGTCGAACGTGCTCGACGGCGAGCGCAAGCTCGTCGTGAGGCTTCCTGTCGAGTATGCCAGCGAACCCGAAAGGCGATTCCGCGTTTTGTACCTGCTCGATGGCGGGCCGGAGCAAGATTTCGAGCACATCGCCGGAATCGTCCAGAGCCGCGAGATGAACTACTCGTTCGATCCGTTCATCCTGGTTGGCATCCAGAGCGTCAATCGTCGCCACTTCTTTGCGCCTTCGGCCGCAGATCACAAGCCTTATGAAGAAGCGCTCGGTGCCGTTCCGGGCGGCTCGACGGACTATCGAAGATTCCTGCGCGAAGAGTTGAAGCCGAGGATCGAAGCCAGCTTCCGTACCGAGGGCAATGGCACGGTCATGGGCGAATCGTTAGCCGCTCTGTTCGTGGTCGAGACATTGCTGGAAGACCCCACGCTGTTCGACGACTACATCGCAATCTCGCCTTCCATGTGGTGGGAAGAGATGAAATACGGACGAGAAGCGAGGAGCTATTTCGCCAGGCCCCCACCGGGCAAGCGTCGGCTCTATCTGACGTCGGCCTCCGAAGGCGACTGGCATCGCGAAGGGACAGAGCAGCTGATCCACGCCTTGCGCACAAGCGCGCCGGCAGGGCTGCAATGGACTTTCGTAGATGCTGGCGACAGCGAGACTCACGGCACATTGTACCACCCGATGGCACTCGACGCCTTGCGCGCGCTCTACGGCTCGCCAATGCGCGAATACAAGGCCTATCCCTTGATCGGCGGCCCGCCCATCACCGAACGTACAGCGGAAGAGCAGGCCTTGCTCGACACCGAATGCACCGGCGACAACAGCTTGCGCATCACTCCCGGCGCAGCCGAACGCGGGCGCGAAGGGCTGTATTACCGTTGCTTGCTATACGAGCTCGGCCCACTTCCACGCGAAGGTAACCTCGACCGCTAGACCAGCGCGTTTATCGCTTTGGCCATGGTCACATCGCGCAGCGACAGCGCCCCGCCATTCTCGGGATCGGCATCATGCGTGGTCAGCGTGATCTCGACCCGGTTGTAGACGTTGAACCATTCGGGATGATGGTCCTGCTTTTCGGCCAAAAGCGCGACACGGTTCATGAAGCCCCAGGCTTCGCTGAAATCCTTGAACGCAAAGCTGCGGAAGATGGCATCCTTGCCCTCGGCCAGTTCCCAGCCCTTGAGCGCGGCGAGCCAGCTTGTGCGTTCTTCCTCGGTCAGCTTGGCGACGGTCATGGGCATCCTCGTGCGGTGGGCGTGTGCGGGTAACTTGTGATGGAGCAGGCTTTGGCTTATCGCCTCGGCCCATGCAAGCCACACTCGCCGCACGCAACCTTGCCTGCCGTCGCGGCGACCGGCTGCTGTTCACCGGTCTCAACTTCGCGCTGGAGGCAGGCGCTGCGTTGCATGTGACCGGCCCCAACGGCACCGGCAAGTCCAGCCTGATCCGCATCCTGGCCGGCCTTCTGCGCCCACTCGAAGGCGCGGTCGAAAGTGCGGGCGCAATGGCCATGATCGACGAGCGGCTGGCGCTCGATCCCGACTGGACGCTGGGCAAGGCGCTGGAGTTCTGGGAACGGCTCGACGGGTGCAGCGACCCGTCGTTGGCTCTATCGACGATGGAACTTGCGCCGCTGCTGGATATTCCGGTGCGCTACCTCTCCACCGGCCAGCGCAAGCGCGCCGCCTTCGCCCGACTGCTCTGCAAGAGCCACGAAATCTGGTTGCTCGACGAGCCTTTCAACGGGCTCGACAGTGGAGCCTGCGAGAAGGTCGAAGTGCTGGTGAAGCTGCATTGCAGCGGCGGCGGCATCTGCGTGATCGCGTCGCACCAGCCAACCGGGGTGGCGACACAGACGCTCGCCATCGGGGACTTCACCCCATGAGCGTGTTCGGCAGCTTGCTCCGGCGCGACCTCGCGCTGCTCCTGCCAGGGGGCTCGCGCGGCGGGGCGATCCTGCCGCTGCTGTTCTTCCTCGCGGTGGCGATGCTCTATCCATTCGCAGTCGGGCCGGATGCGCCGCTGCTGGCGCGGACCGGGGGCGGGGTGTTGTGGGTCGCTGCCCTGCTCGCCGCGATCCTGCCGCTCGACCGGCTGGTGACCGAGGACCTGACGCAAGGAGTGTTCGACCAGTTCGCGCTGCGCGGCATTGCCGAGGAAGTGACCATGGCCAGCCGCCTGCTAGCGCATTGGCTGGCCTTCGCGCCGCTCTTGCTGTTGGCATGCTTCCCCGCTGCCGCTTTGCTGGGGCTGGACGGTGCTACGACCCGGCTGGTGCTGCTCGGCCTGCTGGCAGGCACGCCCGGTCTTGCCGGTATCGGCCTGATCGTTGCCAGCCTGATGGCAAGCTTGCGCGCAGGTGCGGCGCTGGGCGGGTTGTTGCTGCTGCCGCTGGCGGTCCCGATTCTGATCTTCGGCGCGGGCAGCCTGGCGCAGGGCGACACCACCGGCATCGCGCTCGCCGGAGCGATCAGCCTCGCCCTCTGCGCCATTGCCCCTTTCGCCGCCGGTGCCGCGATCCGCGCCGCACGCGGGGGGTGAGCCGGACGCCGATCTATGCTTTGATCACATTTGCAAAAATCGATTCGGGAGAGACGACTTGGGAGCCTTGAAGGAACCGCACGGCGGCGAGCTGAAGAACCTCTATTTGAACGCAGAGGAGGCTGCCGAGGAAAAAGCCAGGTCCAAGGACTGGCCCAGCTGGGACCTGACCCCGCGCCAGCTGTGTGATATCGAACTGATCCTCAATGGCGGCTTCTCCCCGCTCGAGGGCTTCCAGGGCAAGGCCGATTACGACAGCGTCGTCTCAGACATGCGGCTTGCTAACGGCCTGCTGTGGCCGATCCCGATCACCATGGATGTGACGCAGGAGTTCGCCGATACGGTGAGCGAAGGCGATGTCATAACCCTGCGTGACCGCGAAGGCGTGCTCGTCGCCACCATGACCATCAGCGACAAGTGGACGCCCGACAAGCGTGCCGAATGCGAAGGCGTGCTCGGCACGACCGATGACAAGCATCCCGAAGTCGATCGGCTGCTCAACCATTCGAACCCGGTCTATCTCGGCGGCAAATTGAAAGGCGTGCAGGCCCCGCGCCATTTCGACTTCACGCATAACCGCCACAGTCCGCAGGAATTGCGCGACCTGTTCGCCAAGTGGAGCTGGCGCAAGGTCGTCGCCTTCCAGACCCGCAACCCGCTCCACCGCGCGCATCAGGAGCTAACCTTCCGCGCCGCGCGCGAGGCCGAGGCGAACCTGCTGCTGCACCCGGTGGTGGGCCTGACCAAGCCGGGCGACATCGATTATTTCACCCGCGTGCGCTGCTACGAGAAGCTGATGGCGCATTACCCTGACCAGACCAGCGCGCTCTCGCTCCTGCCGCTCGCCATGCGCATGGCCGGCCCGCGCGAGGCGGTGTGGCACGGCATCATCCGCAAGAATTACGGCTGCACGCATTTCATCATCGGGCGCGACCATGCCGGGCCGGGCAAGGATTCGAACGGCGAGGATTTCTACGGGCCGTATGACGCGCAGGACCTGTTCGTCGAGCATCAGGAAGAGCTCGACATCAGCCTGGTGCCATTCAAGCAGATGGTCTATGTGCAAGAGCGGGCGCAATATGCACCGGTGGACGAGGTCCAGAGCCATGAGACCCAGCTCAACATCTCCGGCACCGAGCTGCGGCGGCGGCTAAAGCACAATCTCGAACTGCCCGACTGGTTCAGCTTCCCCGAAGTCGTGAAGGTGCTGCGCGAGCGGCATCCTCCGCTCACCGAACAGGGTTTCACGCTGTTCTTCACCGGCTTTTCCGGCAGCGGCAAATCGACCATCGCAAATGCGGTCATGACCAAGCTGATGGAGATGGGTGGTCGCCGCGTGACGCTGCTCGACGGCGACGTGGTGCGCAAGAACCTCTCCAGCGAGCTCGGCTTCTCCAAGGAGCACCGCAATCTCAACATCGAGCGGATCGGCTATGTCGCGAGCGAGATCACTAAGAATGGCGGCATCGCCATCTGCGCCCCGATCGCACCCTATTCCGGCAGCCGCCGCGTGGTCCGCGAACTGATCGAGCCGCTCGGCGGATTCCTCGAGATCCACGTCAACACTCCGCTGGAAGTGTGCGAAGCCCGCGACCGCAAGGGCCTCTACGCCAAGGCCCGCGCGGGCGTGATCAAGGAGTTCACCGGCATTTCCGATCCTTACGAGGAGCCGGAAGACCCCGAAATGCGGATCGACACGACCGATATCACCATCGACCAGGCCGCGCAGCAGGTGCTGCTGAAGCTGGAGAAACTGGGGTATTTGGGGGCTTAGGCCAGTTCCAGTTCCCTACGTCACCCCGGCCTTGAGCCGGGGTCCCACTGCCTTTCAGATCAGCGTATCGAACAAATCCTCCCACTCAGGATTGGCGCGTTCGATCAACTCGAACTTCCACTCACGCCGCCATTTCTTGATGCGCTTCTCTTGCTCAATGCAGGCATGAATGTCGTCCCCGCGCTCTGCCCAAACGAGGCGCGTGAGCCCGTATTTGGCGCAGAAATCCGACCCATTGCCTTCGCGATGTTGCGTGATCCGCTCCGACAGATGCGCTGTAACGCCGACATACATGGTGCCGCGATAGACATCGGCCATTATGTAGACCCAACCGCCTTTGCCTTCTTCGCCCATCGCGCGAGGAAGAAGGAAGTGGGACCCCGGGTCAAGCCCGGGGTGACGGTGTTGATGGAAATCGCCTAATACGGCGGCCTGTGCTTCCCGGTCGGGCTCGCGGTAAAGATCTCGATCCCGTCTTCCGTAATACCCAACGAGTGTTCGAACTGCGCGCTTAGCGATTTGTCACGCGTAACTGCGGTCCAGCCGTCCTTGAGGACCTTGCCCCAAGGCTTGCCGAGATTGATCATCGGTTCGATGGTGAAGAACATGCCGGGCTTGAGCTCCGGCCCTGTCCCCGCCCGCGCAGCGTGGACCACTTCCGGCGCGTCGTGGAACAGGCGGCCGAGGCCGTGGCCGCAGAACTCGCGGACCACGCCATAGCGGTGCTGGCGCGCGTGCGCTTCGATCACGGCTCCAATATCGCCGAGCCGAGCGCCGGGCTTCGACGCCGCTTCGATCCCCAGCATCAGGCATTCATAGGTCACTTCGACAAGCTTCTGCGCCTTCAGCGACGGTTCGCCGGCGAAGAACATACGGCTGGTGTCGCCATGCCAGCCGTCAAGCAGCGGGGTCACGTCGACATTGATGATGTCGCCATCCTTCAGCACCTTGTCGCCCGGGATGCCGTGGCAGATGACGTGGTTGATCGAGGTGCAGCAGCTGTGCGCATAGCCGCGATAGCCCATCGTCGCCGGTACCGCGCCGCCATCGAGCGTCATGGTGCGCACGAGATCGTCGATCTCGCCGGTGGTAACGCCGGGCTTCACGAAATCGGCCACTTCGTCGAGGATTTCGGCGGCCAGCCGGCCAGCCTTGCGCATGCCCTCGAACCCGTCGGGGCCGTGGAGCTTGATGGTGCCGTCGCGCTGGACGTCGTCGTCGCTGGTTATGACCTGGTATTCACTCATGCGCCGGTATGTAGCGACTGGCAGCCGAAATTGCGAGTGCGCGCTAGCGAACCGCGAAAGCGTCGCGAAAGGCAGGGCGCACTGCGGCGAGTATCTCCTTGGTCACCGGCAAGGTCACTTCATAATCGCCCTCAGCATAGGAGCCGGCGACGTAAGGGTCGGCGATAAAGCCGATGCGGTTGAATGCCTTGCGGTTTGACGATCCCAGCAGGACGGTCAGCTCGCCCACTCCGGGGCACTCGCTGAAATATCCGCTGCCATCGACTTCGCCCCTGCGCTCGGCCCGCAGCCTGTTGAGCTCGGCGCAATAGGCCTTCTCTACTGCCCCGTTCAGCGCATCGGGCGATACGAAGAAATCGACCGGCTTGAGCGCGCGGTTGCTTTCACGGTCCCAAACCAGCGCGGAGGTTCCGTGGTTCGGGTGCGCACCACCGGTGTAGCTGTAGATTTGGGCCGACAGGCTCAGGTAGCGCGGTGTATTGGCGACGACTTGCCACTCGGTCCCCTCGGCATAAGCGTTGTAAGGGAAGCCTTGCTCCTTGGAGTCGGCACTTGCCTGGCGGGCCTGGCTTTCAAGCGCCGCGCGACCATCCGCCATGTCCTTGTCAAGCCGAGCTTTCAGTGCCGGGATCGCGGCCACTTCCTTGGGGTAGGCAAATTCGAAGCTGAAGAGCGCTGATTCCTCGCTGATATTGACGGCTTCGACCGGCGTTTCGGCATCAGGCGCGGCCGAGGCCGAAGCGGTTGGAGCAGGTGTGGCAACCGCAGCCCCATCGTCCTTTCCCGCACCATCGGTTGCCTCTCCGGAAAGATCGCATGCGGCCAGCACCATGGCAGGCGCAATCAGCACGGCGAAACGCATCATCGAGTTTGACTCCTATTCACGCGCTACCCATTACCATTGAAACGCGCTTACCAAAACGGACATTAAATGACTGAAGCTGAACTTATCCAGCCCGATCGCGGGCAAGACGCCGTCCCGATCCAACTGGTCAACGAAAAAACCTTCACTGACTGGAGCAAATCGCTCGGAGCTGGTCAGCGTGCGGCGCTCGCGGCGCAGAAATTTGACGGGGGCGGTTACCAGGTCGGCATCGTACCCGATGGCGACAGCTGGTTTGCAGTCGGTGGTGTCGCCAACCCTGAAGACCTCTCCAGCTGGTGCCTTGCCAAACTGGCCGAGGTGCTTCCCGAGGGCACCTACAGGCTGAAGAACGGCAAGATCGGCCCAGCCATGCTTGGCTGGCTCACCGCGCAATACCGTTTCACCCGCTACAAGGATGACGACAAGGCGCAGGGTCCGCGCGTGCTGCTGACCGAAGAGGTCAAGGCTATCGCTTCCGCAGTCGCTGAGGCTGAAGCGGTGCACCTTGTCCGCCGCATGGTCGACACCCCGGCCGAGGACATGGGCCCGGCAGCGATCGAAGAGGAAATCGAAAAGCTCGCCAAGAAGCACGGCGCCAAGCTCAGCGTGACCAAGGGCGATACGCTGGAGAAGGAATATCCGATGGTCCACGCCGTGGGCCGGGCGGCGGATCGCAAGCACGCACCGCGGATCATGCATTTGACCTGGGGCAAGGAGAAAAACCCGGTCCTCGCCATCGTCGGCAAGGGCGTGGCATTCGACAGCGGCGGCCTCGATATCAAATCGGCTGTCGGCATGAAGTTGATGAAGAAGGATATGGGCGGCGCGGCGCATGCAATTGCACTCGCTGACCTGGTCATGGGCGGCAATTTGCCGGTGCGGCTGCACTTGCTGGTTCCCGCAGTCGAGAACGCCATTTCCGGCAATGCCTTCCGCCCCGGCGACGTGCTCAAGACACGCAAGGGGCTGACGGTCGAGATCGGTAACACCGACGCCGAGGGTCGCTTGATCCTCGGCGATGCGCTGGCCCGGGCGAGCGAGGAAAAACCAGAGCTGATCATCGATTTCGCCACACTGACAGGTGCAGCACGCGTGGCGCTAGGTCCGGACCTGCCGGCGCTGATGACCCGCCGTGACGAGACTGCAGACGCGCTGATTGCTGCGGGCAAGGCCTGCGACGATGAGCCGTGGCGCCTGCCGCTTCCCGATGCCTATCGCGAATGGCTCAAATCCGACATCGCCGACCTCAACAACGCGCATGGCAATGCCTATGCCGGGGCCAGCGTTGCTGGGCTATTTCTCGATCGCTTCGTGAGCGAAGATATCGACTGGGCCCATTTCGACACCTTCGCCTGGCGCCCCTTCGCCAAGCCCGGCCGCCCAAAGGGTGGCGAGGCTTACGGGCTAAGGGCCAGCTGGCGCATGTTGCAGGAACGCTTCACCGCTGGGTAAGGCTTTGGCGGCGCGCTTGCCCGGCGCGGGCGCGGCGTCTAAGCGCGAAATTGAGAACGCAAACAGGGTTTGATCGACTGCGGTGAGCGAAGGCGCACATTATCCGATTCCCGAAGGCCAGTTGTCGCTGAGCGGGCCGGTCGACCGGCCCGCTCCCGGCACGCTGCCGATCCGCGGCGATGTCGCGCATATCGCGCTCGCCGATCGCTATCTCGTGCCGCACTATGTCGTGCCCAATGCAATGACGGTTGCGCATGGCCCAGTGGCCTTGCTGCTGGCCGAGGATGAGGGGTCCGAAGTGCTCCGCACGCTGGAGACCGGCGATGTGTTCGAAGCCCTCGATGTGACGGCCAGCTGGGTCTGGGGCAGCTGCGGGCCTGATGGTCCGAGCGGCTATGTAAAGCGCTCCGCTTTCGATCTCTGATGGCCCATACCGTCTTCATCGATGGCGCGGCCGGGACCACCGGCCTCGAAATCCGCGACCGGCTGGCGGATCGCAATGAGTTCGAGCTGGTGGTGCTCGACGATGCCCGGCGCAAGGACCCGGCGGCGCGGCGCGAAGCGCTCAACGACAGCGATTTCGCTATCCTGTGCTTGCCCGATGACGCTGCTATCGAAGCGGTGGCAATGATCGATCCGTCCAGCAAGACACGGGTGATTGACGCGTCGACCGCGCATCGCGTGGCCGATGGCTGGACCTACGGGTTTCCCGAGCTGGTCGGCCGGGATGCGGTCTCCTCCGCACGCTTTGTCAGCAATCCGGGCTGCTATCCCACCGGCTTCCTCGCGCTCGTCGCGCCGCTCGTTCGCGCAGGCCAACTGCCTGCCGACTGGCCTTACACCTGCAATGCGGTGAGCGGGTATTCCGGCGGCGGCAAGGCGCTGATCGAACGCTTCGAAGGCGAAGGCGCGGATATCGCCTTTCGCACCTACGGCCTGAACCTCGCGCACAAGCACGGTCCGGAAATGAAGGTTCATGCCGGCCTCGATCACGTCGTCTTGTTCGCCCCCTCTGTCGTCCCGGCCTATCGAGGGATGGTGGTGGAAGTGCCGTTGCACGTAGGTGCGATGGCCAATGATCCGCATGCCGACGCGCTGCGCGATGCCTTGTTGGCATTTTACGAGGGCTCTTCGATAGTCATGGTTTCGCGCGGAGATACTGCCAGCGAGCTGCTGATCCACCGCAATGCCGAACCGAGCGATAGCATGACTCTCCATGTGTTCGGGAACGAAGGCGGCTGGAACGCTCGACTGGTCGCCGTGCTCGACAATCTTGGCAAGGGCGCGAGCGGTGCCGCAGTGCAAAATCTGAACATCATGGCCGGCCTGCCGGAGTGCACCGGCTTGAGGCTTATCTGACAACTCTGCCTATTTATTGGGCAGGTGTTGGATTCCGATTAAGCAGGCCTGACCTCGCTTGGCGGAAGCGGCTTCCCCGACTCTCGCGTTTGCCCTAGGCAACGGGCCGGAAGTCGAGCAGCGCATGATTCTGGCACGATTCTTGGATCGTGCGCGGGCGAATTATGAAGCAGCTGACCGCCGTTGCCCGGAACCAATCCTCCGGCACCGAGTCGGTAAGACGAGCAAGGGGGATATGGCGTGATGAAAAAGATCGAAGCGATCATCAAGCCGTTCAAGCTGGATGAAGTGAAGGAAGCGCTGCACGAAGTGGGCGTTTCAGGGATCACCGTGACCGAGGCCAAGGGCTTCGGACGCCAGAAAGGCCATACCGAGCTCTATCGCGGCGCCGAATATGTCGTCGACTTCCTGCCCAAGGTGAAGCTCGAGGTCGTCGTGCCCGACAGTAACGCCGAACGCGTAGTGGAAGCGATCGCCGCTGCCTCGCAGACCGGCCGCATCGGCGACGGGAAGATCTTCGTATCCTCCATCGAAAGCGCACTGCGTATCCGTACCGGCGAAAAAGACGACGACGCCATCTGACGTTTCCACCTCAATCCGTTTCTCCAGA
Organism: Parerythrobacter aestuarii; assembly: GCF_030140925.1. Taxonomy (NCBI): domain Bacteria; kingdom Pseudomonadati; phylum Pseudomonadota; class Alphaproteobacteria; order Sphingomonadales; family Erythrobacteraceae; genus Parerythrobacter; species Parerythrobacter aestuarii. The sequence goes on along the minus strand of NZ_JARBWD010000001.1, from coordinate 1,021,733 downwards.
CATCACCAGTAAAGGGAAGACCCAATGTCCAAGGCCAAAGACATCATCAAACAGATCAAGGAAAACGAGGTCGAATGGGTCGACCTGCGTTTCACTGACCCCAAGGGCAAGTGGCAGCACCTCTCGATGGTCGCCAGCATCATGGGTGAAGACGAACTCGAAGACGGTCTCATGTTCGACGGCTCCTCGATCGAAGGCTGGAAGGCCATCAACGAATCCGACATGATCCTGAAGCCCGACCTCGACCGTGCCTACATGGATCCGTTCAGCGCTACGCCGATGATGATCCTGTTCTGCGACATCGTCGAGCCCTCGACCGGCGACTGGTACGCGCGTGACCCGCGCACCACTGCCAAGCGCGCCGAAGCCTACCTCAAGACCACCGGCGTCGGCGACACTGTCTACGTCGGCCCGGAAGCGGAATTCTTCATGTTCGATGATGTCCGCTTCGAAGACGGCTACGCCGGTTCGGGCTTTGCCATCGACGATGTCGAGCTGCCGACCAACTCGGGCAAGGAATACGAAGCCGGCAACATGGCGCACCGTCCGCGCGCCAAGGGTGGCTACTTCCCCGTCGCACCGGTCGACAGCGCGATGGACATTCGCGGCGAAATGGTCGCCACCATGATCGAGATGGGCCTCAATTGCGATAAGCACCACCACGAAGTGGCCGCCGCGCAGCACGAGCTGGGCCTGACCTTCTCGACCCTGGTCGAAACCGCCGACAACATGCAGATCTACAAGTATGTCGTGCACCAGGTTGCCCATGCCTATGGCAAGACCGCGACCTTCATGCCCAAGCCGATCAAGGAAGATAACGGCTCGGGCATGCACACCCACATGTCGATCTGGGACGGCGGCAAACCGACCTTCGCCGGCAATGAATATGCCGGGCTGAGCGAGAACTGCCTCTATTACATCGGCGGTGTCATCAAGCACGCGAAGGCACTCAATGCCTTCACCAACCCGACCACCAACAGCTACAAGCGCCTCGTTCCGGGCTACGAAGCGCCGGTGCTGCTGGCCTATTCGGCTCGCAACCGTTCGGCATCGTGTCGCATCCCTTATGGTGCCGGCGAGAAAGCCAAGCGCGTCGAATTCCGTTTCCCGGATGCGATGGCGAACCCTTACCTCGCCTATTCGGCGCTGCTGATGGCGGGCCTCGACGGGATCACCAACAAGATTCATCCGGGCGATGCCATGGACAAGAACCTGTATGACCTGCCGCCGGCCGAACTGGCTGACGTCCCGACGGTCTGCGGCTCCTTGCGCGAAGCGCTCGAAGCGCTGGCTGCCGACCATGAGTTCCTGCTCAAGGGCGATGTGTTCACCAAGGACCAGATCGACGCTTACATGGAACTGAAATGGGACGATGTGATCCGCTGGGAAACGACCCCGGGCCCGGTCGAATTCGACATGTATTACAGCGCGTAAGCGCTCGCCAATACGGCAATCAAGAGGCCGCTCGGGAAACCGGGCGGCCTTTTCTTGTCAGGTGCAAGGCATTGATGAGCTGCGCTTCACCAGGACTTGCGGATCGAATATAGCGCCAGTATCCAACACCCATGGGCCTATCCAGTTTCTTCAGGCGTTACTTCACGAAAGAAGGTCGGATTTCAGCGAAACGTGCGAAGATGAGCCGGATCGAATACCTGCTCGATATCAACCACGACATGCTCGAGGGGCGGGATTTCCGCCAAAGCAAGCTGAACTTTCTCGAACTGGTCGAACAACAACTGGCAGATGGCCAGACCGACCTCGCGCTGAGTAATCTCAGCCGGCAACCCGCCCGCTGCTTCAAGATCGCCAACCTCCATTGGGGACAGGGGGATCTTGTGAACGCAGAGAAATATCTGCGTATGACCCTCGAGCGCTATCAAAGATTTGTTGCCGCTGGCGAGGAACACGGGCGGTCGCTGGAAGAATACAAGAATTTTGGCGAAGCCCAGATCAAGACCGCCGCCGCCCTTCTCGATACCAGGTTGGAGGGCCCGGTTCTCACAAGCCAGGTCGATGTCGGCTACTCGCCAGCATTCGAAAACTACCTGCTCGACTGCTGTCTCGGCACATTTGCATTCGACATGAGCCATTGGCAGTCGCTGGAGGACGCCTGGCTGAAGAACCGTTTCCCGAAATACAAGCTGGAGGAATATGCGGTCTGCGTGAAAGCGCTCACCGGCGGTTTTGCCTCGGATGCAGAGATGCTCGCCGCTCATGAAAAGATGTGGCTTGGCAAGGCCAGGCGCAATCCCGATGCAGGGCTAATGGAAGGGTATGGAGAGTACAACGCCTACGTCATCGACTTCATTTTCGCCGCTGTCCTCAAACGGATCGGCTGGCAAGGAACGTACCGGCATAGCTGGCCCAATACCTGCCCTGCCGGGAGCGATGCGGTAACGACCCGGGCATCCGACCGGCACCTGGGTGTAATCACAGCGCCGCCGCCTGTGCCCGATGGAGAGAGCGGTCTCATCGAAAATCCGCAGGCGGCCCGGCGATTCATCGACACCCATGTCAGGGACCAGCGCGACTGGTGGGAAGGCGAGCAGGTCGATGCGGCGCGCCCGGCGCAAGAACGCGGAAAGGTGGCCAAGGCCTTGAAGGAAGTCGGTTGGAAAGCCGATCCGGCAACGCTCGATCTCTTGCGGACCTACCGCATGGACGCCATCCTCAACGACAGCACCCATGTGTTCCTGAGCGATCCCATCGGCGACCGCTATTGTGGCGTGAAGAAGTGGACCGGGCTGTTCACTGAAGAGTTCGGCATGAGTGCGGACTTTATTGCCGTGGTGGAGAGCGAGGAGAAGGCCGATTATCGCGACCCGCAGGGCGGCTGGTACGTGTTGTGGATCAAAGACAAGCGGGTTTACCTGGTCCAGCGCGAAGACTGGGGTGATCCAGCTCTCGCAACCAGGGAAGCACGGCCCGGCTTTAGCGTGTGGCCGTCGTATTCCAGCTTTGTTGCCTGGTGGGTTGCCCAACATCTGGAAGGCAAGCGCTAGGCTGCGACGCCCAACCACCCGATTTGCACTCCCGACCAAGGCACGCCACACTGCTCCGAAATCGTGCTACGAATCCGATGGGAGATCACCGAATGATAGTTATTGCGCGCAATGCGCTGCTGGCAGTCATCGCTCTGCTCCTGTCTGCCTGCATGGCGAGCCTGGCCCCGCAGTATGACCAGTCTCTGGTCGAAAATCTCACTGCGGCGAATGAAGACGCGCTAACCCTGTTCGCCTTGATCGAGGATGGCTCAACCAAGGAGGATTTTGCCAGGCTGGAGTATCGATACGCCTCGCTGATCGGCAGGTTCGATGCCCTCAGGCAGCGCGCCTCGACGCGCTATATCCCTCCCATGGCATCCCGCCTCAAGGAGCTTTCTATCGTGCGGAACTTCTGCAATTCCGAAAGCGATCCCAATGGCTGCGTCAATGCGTCGCCAGCCAGCCTGGCAGAGCTGATCGCCACCCTCAAACGCATGCGGACACTCCATCGCCAGGCAGGGCTTGATCCCGGCGCTGTCATCGCCTTTCGCAACCGCTACGATATCCAGATCGACCAGGCCCTGACGGTCGAAAACGCGCTCAAGCGCTGAAGGAGCAGGCCATGGACGCTGCCGACATTCTCAACGACATGCTGGTCGCGCTGCGCGGCGAACTACACGACGGCTACGGTACGATTGCGGAATTTGCCGAACGGCAAGGCCGCATGCTGGCAAAGCAGGCCGAGCACCTGGCGAAGGAACGCGCCGATGGCTTCCTGACCGATGACGACGATCTGTTCGCGTTCTTCCTCGAAGGGATGCAGCGCGACGCAGAAAACATGGCGAAGTCCATCGCCATGTTGAGCGTCATCACAGTCGAGAAAGCCTGGAACGCGGTCGCCGGAGCCCTGTGGGGCGGGCTGCGAACGATCCTCGCCGCCGCAGGCGTGCCCGCAGTTTTGCTGCCAGAGACGCCAAACTTCAGCATCACCGGCCCTGCAATCTAGTTCCCTACATTCCTGACCTGGTCGAAGCAGGTGCTGACTAACCCGCCGTGCTGAAATGCTTCGCCTGTTCCATCTTGGCGGGCGCGCCATCGGTGCGCTTGGTTGCGGCCTGTCGGACGAGGCGGTCGTGCTCTTCTTGGGAAAGCCGTTCCCATCCCTTGGGGCCGAGCCTTTCGATCGGGCGATAGCGGATCTTGTAGTTCATCCGGCCCGAGCCTTCGACCCAATAGCCGAGATAGACGAACGGCAGATTGTCTTCTGCTGCCAGCCGGATGTGGTCTAGGATGATGTAGTTGCCGAGCCCGTCCCGCGCAGTGTGGGTGGGGTCGTAAAAGCTGTAGATCATCGACAGCCCGTCGCCCTGGCGATCGGTCAGGCAGGCACCCACGAGCTTGCCCGGCTCGCCAGTTTCGGTCGGCTCGCGATATTCGATCACAGTGCTGGTGACAGGCGTATGCTCGACCATGTCAGCAAAATCCATTTCGTCCATCGCCGCCATCCCGCCTTCCGGGTGGCGAGAGGCAAGATAGGTACGCAGCAATTCGAACTGTTCAGAGGTGGCCCATGGGCGACACTCGATACGAATCAGGTCGCTGTTGCGCTTGAGAGTTCGCTTCTGCGAGCTGGACGGGGCGAATTCCTCAGCCAGAACGCGCACGGACACGCACGCATTGCAGTCCATGCAGCTGGGGCGATAGGCAACGGTCTGGCTGCGGCGGAAACCGATCCGGCCCAACGCTTCGTTCAACTGGTCGGCGTGCGGACCCTTGAGCTCAGTGAAAACCTTACGCTCGGTCTTGCCCGGCAGATACGGACACGGCGCTGGGCTGGTCACGAAAAAGCGGGGAAAGCGAACGGGGGCAGTCACGGCGGCTCTAGTGCTCCTGTCAGGCAACGGCATCGTGCCATTGCGATGGACTTTTTATGCCCGACAGGATGGGCGGGTTAAAGACCCTTAACCATAAAACCCGGTTACCCGTTGAAGTGTTTGCACAATTTTCGAAAGCATTGTGCCGGGAGCTGTCCCTTACTTGGCCAGTTCCACCGGAGTGACCTCGTAACCCTTCCCGCGCAGCCCGGAAACCAGCCGTTCGAGCTGCGCCGAATCGCGCGCTTCGCATTCGATATCGGTGATCAGGCCCTTCGCCGGCAGGTTGGTGAAGATGCGGTGATGGTAGATCTCGATGATGTTGACGTTATGCGCGTCGAACTCCGACATCACCTTGAACAAAGCGCCGGGGCGATCCTGCAAGGTGATCCTCAACCGCGCAAGCCGCCCGGTCCGCGCGAGATCGCGCAGCAGGACGTTGGCGAGCAACCGCGTGTCGATGTTGCCGCCGCACAGCACCAGCCCGATCTTCTTGCCCTTGAACCTGTCCTTATGCGCCAGGATAGCCGCAAGGCCCGCCGCACCAGCCCCTTCAACGACAGTCTTTTCGATCTGCAGCAACAGGCTGACGGCTTCCTCGAGTTTCGGCTCGTCCACCAACAGGATGTCGTCGACCACCCGGTCGATCACGGGCTGAGTGAACTTGCCCGGTTCCTTGACCGCGATCCCTTCGGCCAGGGTGTCGCCACCACACGGCAGTTCCAGCCCCTTGTAGGCATTGTAGGAAGAAGGGAACAGCCGGGCTTCGACCCCGATCACTTCAACTGGTGGTTCCTGCGCCTTGGCGACCGTGCCCATGCCGGAAATGAGCCCGCCGCCGCCGATCGGCACGACGATGCAATCGAGCGGCTCGGGCACATCAGTGAACAATTCCAGTGCCACCGTGCCCTGTCCTGCTGCCACCAGCGGATCGTCAAACGGATGGATGAAGGTAAGCCCCAGCTCTTTCTCCAGCTTGCGTGCGTGGGCATTGGCTTCGTCAAAGGTCTCGCCTTCGAGCACCACCTTGCCGCCAACCGCTTCGGTCTGCATCACTTTCACAGTTGGCGTGGTGCGCGGCATGACGATAGTCACAGGGACCCCCAGCCTTGTCCCGTGGTAACTCAGCCCCTGGCTGTGGTTGCCGGCCGAAGCGGCGATCACCCCGCGCTGGCGCTGCTCATCGGTCAGGTGCAGCAGCGCATTGAGCGCGCCCCGCTCCTTGTAAGCAGCGGTAAATTGCTGGTTTTCGAACTTCAGCCATATCTCCGCGCCGGTAATCTTCGACAGCGTAATCGAATGCAGGGTCGGGGTGCGCACCACCGAACCTTCGATGCGGGCCGCTGCGGCGCGCACGTCTTCGAGTGTGAGAGGCAGGTCGTCGCTGCCGGTTTCCGCTGCATTCTGCGTAGCCATGCTGCGGGCCTAGGGGTGATGTGGGAGGCAGGCAATTCGAAAGAATGTTGGCACGCCCCAACATTACCATTACCCGGCTCCCTCATGACGGAAATCAGGACAATAGCTTTCATCGGCCTCGGCGTGATGGGCGGGCCGATGGCAGGCCACCTTGCGCGTGCCGGTTATGAGGTCACAGGGTACAATCGCACGGCAAGCAGGGCCGAGGCGTGGGCGAAGGCTCTGGCAGGTGAAGGCGTTTCTGTCAGCACCGCCTCCACCCCTGCCGAAGCTGCGACTGACAAGGACATGGTGCTAACCTGCGTCGGCAATGACGAGGACCTTGAGCAAGTGCTGTTCGGGTCCGAAGGTGCCCTGCCCGCCATGACGCCCGGCAGCTTGCTGGTCGATCACACCACAGTCTCCGCCAATATGGCTCGGCGGGTCGATGCGGCAGCACGCGAACGCAGAATCGCTGCAGTCGATGCCCCCGTTTCCGGCGGCCAGGCCGGGGCTGAAAACGGCGCGCTGGCGGTGATGTGCGGTGGCAGCGAGGACGCCGTCGAGCGCGCGCGCCCGGTGATGCAGGCGTTCTCCGCACGGATTGTCCATGTCGGCGCGGCAGGCGCGGGCCAGACCACCAAGATGGCCAACCAGATGTGCATCGCCGGCGTACTGGCAGGCCTGTCGGAAGCGGTACGACTGTCGCAAGCGTCCGGGCTCGACATGGAAACGGTCTATGATGCGATCTCCGGTGGCGCGGCGCAAAGCTGGCAAATGGACAATCGCTGGGCCACCATGGCGCAGGGGGAGTTCGATTTCGGTTTCGCCATCGACTGGATGCGAAAGGACCTCGGCTATGCGCTCGATGAAGCCAGGCGGCTGGGACTTAGTTCGCCAGTCTCTGCGCTGGTTGACCAGTTCTACGCAGAGGTGCAGGCCATGGGTGGTGCGCGGCAGGATACCAGCGCGTTAATCCGCCGTCTTCCGCAGGGCCCGAAACAGGGGAAGAGCTCTTCATGATTGTCAGGAAAATTGTCGCCGCGCTGGCCGCGCTGTCGCTTGCAACCCCGGCACTGGCCGATTCGCTGGTCTACAATGTCGAAGGCATCCGCATCGACGAAGAGGGCCAGGTCGATCGCTTTGCCGCCATGCTGATAAGCGACGACGGGAGGATCCTGCAGGTGCTCGACCGCGGGGCTGACCTGCCGCCTTCCGACTATGCCTATGATGGCAAGGGCCGAGTGGTGATCCCCGGCCTGATCGATGCCCACCTGCATGTCATGGGCATCGGCTTCGGCGCGCTGACGCTTGATCTGTCGCAGACGCGATCGCTGGCGGAAGCGCAGCAGGCGATCGCCGATTTCGCCGCTGCCAACCCCGGTCGGGCGTGGATCATCGGTCGCGGCTGGAACCAGGAGCTGTGGGGCCTTGGCCGGTTCCCTACCGCTGCCGAGCTAGACGCGGCGGTCGGTGACCGGCCGGTGGTGCTGGAGCGGGTCGACGGGCACGCGACGTGGATCAACACTCTCGCCATGCAGCGCGCCGGCATATCCGCGCAAACCGCTGATCCCAGCGGTGGGCGGATCGAACGCCTCGCCGGGTCCCGCGCGCCGTCGGGCGTACTGGTCGATGCGGCCAGCAGCCTCGTCTATTCGATCGTTCCCGAACCGCGCCCGCGCGAACGCGACCTTGCCTTGCAGAAGGCGCAGGACTTGCTGCTTGCCATGGGGATCACCGCCGCCGCTGACATGGGTACGACGCTGGAAGACTGGCAGACCTTCCGGCGCGCCGGCGACCGGGGCACACTCAAGCTGCGGATCATGTCCTACGCTGCAGGGATAGAAGCGATGGAACTGATCGGCGGCCCGGGGCCCAGCGAGTGGCTCTACGGCGACCGGCTCCGCCTCAACGGGGTGAAGCTCTATCTCGACGGCGCGCTTGGCTCGCGTGGGGCATGGCTCAAGCAGCCCTATCATGACGACCCCGGCAACACCGGCTTGCCGATGCTCAAGCCCGACCAGCTGCGCAATCTCGTCAGCCGCGCGGCGATGGACAATTTCCAGGTAGCGGTGCACGCCATCGGCGATGCCGCCAATGCAGAGCTGCTGGCAGCTTTCGGCGAGCTCGCCGCAACCTATGGCGGCGACAGGCGCTGGCGCATCGAACATGCCCAGATCGTCGACCCCGCCGACATCGCCGCATTCGGGAAGCATGGCATCATCGCTTCGATGCAGCCGGTACACCAAACCTCCGACCGGTTGATGGCCGAAGCCCGGCTGGGCCCCGACCGGCTCGGTGGCGCTTACGCCTGGTCCAGCATCGCAGCCACGGGCGCACCGCTGGCGTTCGGGTCGGATGCGCCGGTCGAATCTCCCGATCCCTTCGCCGGATGGGCTACAGCCTTCACCCGCGAGGATGCCGAAGGTCAGCCGTTCGGCGGCTGGTTACCGCAGGAACGGGTCAATCGCGAAGCGGCACTGGCCGGATTCACCGCCGATGCCGCTTACGCAGGCTTTGCCGAAGGTCGGTTTGGCCGCCTCGTCGTCGGTGAACGGGCCGACTTCATATTTGTCGATCGCGATCCCATGCTTGCCAGCGCCAGCGACTTGCGCGCCACGAGGGTGCTGGAGACCTGGATCGCCGGTGAGCGGGTTTACCAGGCCGGGCAGGACTGACCGGCCAAATCGGGAAATTCGGAACTTTAACCCGAAATTCACATTGATCTAGCAATTGCACCCCCCACCACCTCAAGCAAAAGAATGTGGAGTTACTTTATGATTTTTCGCAAGATCGCTCTGGCGACCGCTGCTCTCGGCCTCGCTGCCGCACCTGTCGCCGCTGAATCGCTGCGCGACGCCGCACCGGTGACCGGTGAAAGCAAGCTAGAGGGGCAGTCCGACATCTTCCTGATCCTCGGTGCCGCTGCGATCATCGCCGGGATCATCATCATCGCCAGCGATGACAACGACCCCGTAAGCGGCTGATCGGCCGGTCCGGCAAAGCTTATCAAGAAGGGCCTGTGGTTCGCGCCACGGGCCCTTTCTCTTTCAAGGCGTTGCACGCTTGCAATAGCAGTTGATTTGCAGGGTTTTTCGGGGTTGCGCTTGCTCCGTCGCTTCCCTATTACGCTCGTGAAGTTTGCAACAAGAATCTTCCTCAAGGAGGGCAATGATGAAATTCCGTGGTGTTCTGGCTGCTGCTGCTGCCGTCTCTCTCGCTGCTGCACCGGCTGTGGCTGAAGCCAATTTTGATCGTCTTTCGGCTCCGGTCGAAGGCGAAAGCGAAGCTGGTGGCGGCGGTACGCTGCTCGGCATCTTCGCTGCGCTCGCTTTCATCGGCGGCATCATCATTGCTGCTGGCGGCGACGACAACCCTGTCAGCGGCTAAGCCTGACGGACAAACAGAATAAAAGAGCGGGGCCTTGTGCCCCGCTTTTTTATTGCCTGTTCGAGGTTCGGAGCCAGAAGAACAGCTGCCCGGCCAAGCACGACGAAATCTTGCCCGGTTGAAAATCAGCGCGTTGCAGGCTCGTCGGCGGGCTGCTCTTCCGCCGCATCGGAACCCGGAGCCCCGGCCTGCTTCCGATCGCTGAACCACATCAGCAGCATCGAACCCTCGAACAGCAGGTATAGCGGTGCGGCCAGGATCAGCTGCGACCCCGGATCGGGCGGCGTAACGATTGCGGCCAATGCTACTACCCCGACAATCACATAGCGGCGCGCCCTGGCGAACTGGTCGCGGCTGACGATGCCTGCCCGGTTGAGCAACAGCAGCAATACCGGCAGCAGGAAGCTCACCCCGAAAGCCAGGATGAACTGCATTGCGAGGCCAAGATAGGCGCCCGCGCTGGGCAAGGCTTCTACGTCGAGCCCGCCAACATTGCCCTGGAAACCCAGAAACCAGCGGAATGCCGTTGGCATCACAACATAGTATGCCAAAGCTCCGCCAGCCGTGAACAGGATCGGCGTCGCGATCAGGAACGGCAGGAACGCCTTCTTCTCCTTGGCATACAGCCCTGGCGCAATGAACGCCCACATCTGGTTCGCAATGACCGGGAAGCTGACGAAAAAGCCTGCGAACAGCGCGACTTTGAGCTCGACGAAGAACACTTCGTAGAGCTGGGTGAAAATCAGCTTGCCCTGCCCGGCCGGAAACGCATCATTGAGCGGCCGGACGAGGAAACCGAGAATCTCGTCGGCAAAGTAGAAGCAGATACCGAACGCGACTGCCAACGCCAGCACCGAGCGCAAGAGGCGACTGCGCAGCTCCACCAGGTGATCGAGCAACGGAGCCTGCGTTTCGTCGATATCCTTGATGCCGAATGCCACGGCCTCAATCCTTTGCTTCGTTTGACGCAGGATCTGCGGGTGGAGGGTCTTCGCCCCGACTTTCCGCATGCGCTGCCCTGGCTTCTGCTGCCGTCGGGCTGGTTGCTGCATCGGGTGCTGGTTCGGACATCGGCACCATCTCTCCCTCGTCAGGGTATTTCGCCATGATTTCAGCGTTCCGCTCACGCCATTTCTTGTCCATCTCTTCTATTTCGGCTTCGCGGATCATGGCATCGAGCCCGCTGCGGAAATGGCTGGAGACGCGCCGTACCTTCGCAATCCAGCGTCCTGCAGTGCGCAAGGCCAGCGGCATGTCTTTGGGACCGATCACCAGGATCGCGACAATGGCGATCACCAGCAGTTCGGTCGCGCCGATATCGAACATGGCGGCGCTCTCCTGCGGGCGTCAGCCCTGCTGGTCGGTGGATTTGGTTTCGTTGGCCGTCGGGCTCGCGTCAACCTTGGGCGATTCGAGATTGCCGGCAGGCTGCGAAGGCTTCTCGTCGTCGTTCAGCCCCTTCTTGAAGCTCGACACACCCTTGCCGAAATCACCCATCATCTCGGAGATGCGCCCGCGCCCGAACAGGACGAGGATAACCAGCGCGATAATCAGGATCTGCCAAATGCCAATCTGTCCCATGGGACCTCACTTTAGGTAGCTGTTGGAACGAATATAGGCGTTGCCGGCAAAGAGCGCCAGTCAGGCTTGCGTTTGCTCGTCTTCGAACGTGTCGAAAGTGCCTTCATCGGTGTCTTCGACACTCTCGTCATCAGCTTCGCCATCGCCGCTTGGATCCTCGCCGGCGAGGGCATCATAAGCGTCGTCGACCGGATCGAGCAGGCCTGCCGCCTTGAGCTCGTCTAGCCCAGGCAGGTCCTTTCGGCTCTCAAGGCCGAAATGCTGCAGGAAATCGGGTGTCGTAGCGTATATCACGGGCCGACCCGGCACTTCGCGGCGCCCCGCGACCCGGACCCAGCCAGCCTCCATCAGCACGTCTAGCGTACCCTTGGCGGTCTGCACTCCGCGAATCGATTCGATTTCCGCACGGCTCACCGGCTCGTGATAGGCGATGATGGCGAGCACTTCTGTCGCTGCGCGCGAAAGGCGGCGCACCTGCTCCTTTTCACGCCGCAGCAGATGCGCAAGGTCCGGCGCAGTCTGGAAATGCCAACGCTTGGAGCGCTCGACGAGATGGATACCCCGTTCGGAATAGGTCTCTTCCAGCGCCTTGAGCGCTTCACGCACATCCCCCGCCTCGGCATCGCCGAGGTGCGTGCACAGCGAATCGACGCTCATGGGCTCTTCGGCGGCAAACAGCGTGGCTTCGATGGCTCGCTGCAAGGCATCGGGCGCGCTCATACCGTAACTCTCCTGAGGCGAAGCTCGCCGAAGATTTCGTCCTGTGCAATTTCGGCCTTGCCCAACCGGGCCAATTCCAGCGCGGCGACGAAACTCGAGGCCTTGGCGCTGCGGCGCAGCTGCGGGTCGGCATGCGGCGGCAGGAATTCCTCCAGCGTCATCCAGTCGAGCGTGACGCCCAGCATGGCGGACACCCGGTCCAGCGCGCTGTCGAGCGTCATAACCGGGCGTTCGGCGACCATGTGGACGACCGGCGCCGTACGGGCTTTCACCTGGCCATAGGCCTGAACGATATCGTACCATTCGGCGCGCCACTGGGTCTTGCGGTCGATCCGCAGTCCCTCGGGCGCACCGCGCACGAACACGTCGCGCCCGATCCGGTCGCGCGCCATCAGTCGTGCCGCCGATTCGCGCATTGCCCCCAGCCGCTGCAGGCGCAATTGCAGCCGCAGCGCGAGCTCTTCCGGGCTGGGATCCTCCTGTTCTTCCTTCGGCAGCAGCAACGCCGACTTGAGATAGGCCAGCCACGCCGCCATCACGAGGTAATCGGCGGCCAATTCCAGCTTCAGCGCCTCGGCCCGCTCGATATAATCGAGATACTGGTCGACCAGCGCAAGGATCGAAATCTGGCGCAGGTCAACCTTCTGCCGCCGCGCCAGGTCGAGTAGCAGGTCAAGCGGCCCCTCCCACCCGTCAAGCGCGAGGTAGAGTGCGCCTTCGTCCTTGCTGCCGGGCGCGGCGATGCCTTCCCAAGCCTCGCTGTCAGTCAGCGCATCCTCACTCGGCACGATCAGCGCATCTTCGTCGGTCATACCGCCGCCCCTTCCACACTTAACAGCGCATCGCGCTTCGCCAGCAAGGTGGCCTTGTCGGCTTCAAGCCCCGCCTTGCGCGACGCCAGCGCTCGCTCCAGCCGCGCGACACTCTCAGCCCGCATGGTGCCGCAGCGCGCGACGATGCCCTGCATGTCCTCCATCGTGCCCCAGCAATTCAGGACCACGTCACATCCCGCGGAGAGGGCTCGCTCGGCCCGTTCCGGGATGGTGCCGGAAAGCGCCTGCATGTCGATATCGTCAGTCAACAGCAGCCCGTCGAACCCGATCTCGCCCCGGATGATGTCGCCGATGATGGTAGATGACAGTGTCGACGGGTTCTTGCTATCCCAGGCCGGGAACAGCAGGTGCCCGGTCATGCCCACCGGAGTGTCCGAAAGCGCCTTGAACGGAGCGAGGTCGACCTGCAGTTCCTCCACCGTAGCATGCACCGTCGGCATTTCCTTGTGGCTGTCACACTGCGCCCGGCCATGGCCCGGCATGTGCTTGATGCAGCCGAGCACGCCGGCGCGCCCCAGCCCGTCGAGGATGGCGCGCCCAAGTGCCGCCACCTGCATCGGGTCGCTGCCCAGTGATCGGTCGCCGATCACGTCATGCGCGCCGGGCTGGCGGACATCGAGCGGCGGGTGGCAATCGACTGTGATGCCGACTTCGGCCAGTTCCATTCCCAGTACCTGCGCGTTCACGCGCGCTGCTTCGATCGCGCTGGCAGGTGCCTGGCGATAGAGCCGGTCAAATGTCTCGCCGGCCGGGAATGTCGTCCATTCGGGTGCCTTCATCCGCGCCACCCGGCCGCCTTCCTGGTCGATACAGATGAACAGCTCGTCGCGCCCATGGATCGCCCGCAATTCATCGGTCAGCGCGTGCATCTGGGCACGGCTTTCGACATTGCGTCCGAACAGGATGTAGCCCGCCGGATCGGCCTCCTTGAAGAAGGCACGCTCGTCCGCCGTCAATGCGAGGCCGGACATACCGAAGATTGCGGGCGTCATAAGAGGAAGAGATTCGCAAGAAAGCCCGCTTGCCGCAAGGGCGAGCGGACCTCCGAGTGTGGAAATTCACTATGGATTCAAGCCAAGTTTTCCACGCGTTTAACGGGTCATTTCACCAGGCACTGGATGCCGTCGGCCTTCAGCGCGTTGCACAGGCGATCGGCCGCGGCCTTGTCACCTGCAATAGCCTGCAGGCGATAGACCGTTCCATTGTCGATCCGGGCCTCTTCGATCCGATATTTGAAGCCCTGCAGGGCATCGGTCTGCCGCGCCAGTTCGCGCCAGCGCTGCTCGGCCCCGGCCTTTGATGACAGGGCCCCGACCTGCACGGCCGTGCCGGCAGGTACGCTGGCGGAACCGGCGTTATTCGCAGACGGTGTCTCCACGCTCGGCTTGGGTGCCGTGTCTCCATCGGCAAGTCGCCCTTCGCGGGTCTGGCCCTCGCCAACGGCTGGCGCGACATCGCCGGTCCCGTCGAAGACCTTGCCGCCGGGATCCTCCGGCGCTTCCTTGGCCGCGCCTTCAGGGGCTTCGATGGTCGAACCGTCAGCTGTGAGCTCGGGATCGGTGCCGCGATTGGTAAAGAACCAGAACAGGCCGATAATCAGGCCTAGCGCGACCAGTGAAAGGATGACAAAGCCGACAATCCGTCCGGTGTCGACACCTTCGTCCTCTTCATAGTCTGACGATTCCAGCCACGGCAGGGATTCATCTTCGTCGAGGTCGAGCTCTTCTTCCTCGCCTTCCCACGCTTCCTCTTCGGGAGCGTCGAATTCGTTCTCGTCGTCGCCGCCAAGCGCCATCATCTCACATCTCCTCCACGGCCTCGACCCCCAGCAGGGTTAAGCCATTGCGGATAACTTGCCCGATTGCGCCGACAAGGAAAAGCCTTGCCGCAGAAAGCTCCGCATCCTGTGCCAGGATGACGCGCTTCGAGGGATCGTCATTCCCGAGGTTGTAGAAGGAGTGAAATGCGCTCGCGAGGTCGTAGAGGAAGAACGCAATCCGATGCGGTTCGCGCGCTGCCGCCGCTGCTTCGACGATCCGCGGGAACTGCGCCGCCTGCTTGACAAGCCCCAGTTCGGGCTCGCCCAGCCGCTCGATCGCCGCGTCGGAGGGCTCGATCCCCTCCGCTTTCGCCTTGCGCAGGGTCGAATGGATCCGGGCATGGGCATACTGGACGTAAAATACCGGGTTGTCCTTCGATGCCTCGACGACTTTCGCAAAGTCGAAGTCCATCTGTGCTTCAGGCTTGCGAGTCAGCATGGTGAAGCGGACAACGTCCTTGCCTACCTCTTCCACCATGTCAGCGATGGTGATGAAATTGCCGCTGCGTTTGGACATTTTCACCGGCTCGCCGGCGCGCATCAGTTGCACCATTTGTACCAGCTTCACGTCGAACGGAATCGGCTTTCCCTGTCCTTCGGAGAGCGCTGCAACCGCGGCCTTGATCCGCTTGACGGTCCCGGCATGATCCGCGCCCCAGATGTCGATCAGCGCGTCGGCGTCCTCGGCCTTCTGCATATGATAGGCGAGATCTGCCCCGAAGTAGGTCCATTTGCCGTCGGACTTCTTGATCGGGCGATCCTGGTCGTCGCCGAACTTGGTCGAGCGGAACAGCGGCAGCTCAACCGGCTCCCAGTCCTCGACAACCTTGCCCTTGGGCTGTTCGAGTACCCCGTCGTAGACAAGGTCGTGTTCACGCAGCCAGGCTTCGGCTTCTTCAGGCTTTCCAGCAGCCTGCAGCGCGGCTTCGGAAGCGAAAACGTCATGATTGATGCCGAGGAGCTTCAGGTCGGCGCGGATCATGTCCATCATCCGCTCGGCCGCGAAAGCCTTGAAGATGTCCAGCCATTCGCTTTCGGGCGCATCCTTGAAGCGGTCGCCGAATTCGGCAGCCGCAGCCTGGCCGACGGGCTTGAGATAGTCGCCGGGGTAATATCCTTCAGGAATGTCGCCGATGTCTTCACCGAGCGCCTCGCGATAGCGGAGGTGGGCTGACCGCGCGAGCGTGTCGACCTGCCCGCCTGCGTCGTTGACATAGTATTCCCGCGTCACCGGGTGGCCGGCAAATTCCAGCAGGCTGGCCAGCGCATCACCCACCACCGCGCCGCGGCAATGGCCCATATGCATCGGCCCGGTCGGATTGGCGGAGACATATTCGACATTGACCCGCTTGCCCGCACCCATGGTCGAGCGACCATATTCGGCGGCCAGCGCCGCGATGGCCTCAAGCTCGCCGAGCCACGCTGCATCGGACAGGCGCAGGTTGATGAAACCCGGCCCGGCAATCTCTGCCGCCGTGATGTCGGGATCGCGCACGAGGTGTTCGACCAGCTTTTCCGCCAGCGCGCGCGGATTGGTGGCAGCCTGTTTGGCCAGCACCATGGCGGCATTGGTGGCGAGGTCGCCATGCCCGGGATCGCGTGGCGGCTCTACCGTCACGTTCTTGCGCTCGATCCCGGCGGGCAGCACACCTTCGGCTTCCAGAGTTGACAGGACTGCGTCGACCTTGGCCGCAAAGGCGGCATGGAGGGTGTTCATATCGGACATGCGCGCGCGGTTAGCCGGAAACGGCTGCGGGCGCAAAGCCGATATGCAGAGAGGTTAGCGGGTCGCGTTGTAGGCCAGCTGGCTCTCGCTCAGCTGGAAACCCACCAGCAGCTCGAATGTGGCGCGCTGGAGCGCTGCACGAACCTGAGGATCGGCCAGCGGATCGAGCGCGGCATCGACATCACCAGGCTTGCGCTTGCGAGTGATGCGGTCACGAATATCGGCCGGCAGTGTCGCTTCCGCCCGGTTGACAAACGCCCCGGCCTGCGCGCTTGCCTGTGCGCGGGATTGGCCATCTGCGAAGGTCAGCGTAACGGTACCAATCCGCTTGGTCACAACCGCCGAGCCGCCGCGCAGTACCGTCGAGAAATAGGGCAATTGCACTGTGCGGGCACCGCGCGTGTCGGTGCGGCTCGCCAGCACGTCGAACGTGACGTTGGAATAGATGCGTTCGCCGGTTTCGTCACAAGTCGACCGTACATTGGTAATCGCAGCGGTCACGTCGATATCGTTTACGGTGCGCGAAGTAGGCGAGCGGAAGGTAGTGATATCGCCGGTGTAATCAGGCACGCCCACGGCCGGGCAGGCAGTGCGGGTGGCCGTAACGCCGACACCCTCGGTAACAACAAGTTCGCCGTCACTCTTGCAACCGGCCAGCACAGCCAATGCAGCAAGCGGGAGAAACAGGCGGAAATGCGGGGTCATGAGCCGTCCTTCGTACATACGATCACGCGTGCCCTAGCGGGCGTCTTGCGAAAGCGCTAGAGGGCGCACCATGAACGCGCCCTTTCCATCCCCCGACGAGACGCAGACAAAACCCGGTTTGCGCCTTCTCATCGCTGCGCCACGCGGATTTTGCGCCGGTGTCGACCGAGCCATCGAGATTGTCGAGCGAGCGATCGAGAAATACGGTGCGCCGGTCTATGTCCGGCACGAAATCGTGCACAACCGCTACGTCGTCGAATCGCTGCGCGAGAAAGGCGCCGTGTTCGTCGAGGAACTTGACGAAGTGCCCGATGGCGTCCCCGTGGTTTTCAGCGCTCACGGCGTGCCAAAGTCGGTCCCGGCCGAGGCGCAGGCACGCGAGCTGCTCTATGTCGATGCCACTTGCCCGCTGGTGAGCAAGGTCCACCGCCAGGCTGAGCGGCAGATCGAAAAAGGGCGGCACATCATCTTCGTGGGCCATGCCGGCCATCCCGAGGTCATCGGCACCATGGGCCAGGTCGAACCGGGTCAAATGACACTGGTGGAAACGGTCGAGGACGTGGCGAAGTTGGCATTCGATACGGAAGAACCGCTGGCCTACCTCACTCAGACGACACTCTCGGTCGACGATACAGCTGAGATCGTCGGAGCGCTGGAAGAGCGATTCCCCCATATTCGCGGACCCAAGGCGGAAGACATTTGCTATGCCACGTCCAATCGGCAAGCCGCTGTCAAGCAGATTGCCCCAGGCGCGGACCTGGTTCTGGTAATTGGTGCACCCAATTCCTCCAATTCGCTGCGCCTCGTCGAAGTGGCTGAACGTCTCGGAACTGTGGCCAAGCTGATCCAGCGCGCTGATGAGATCGATCCCGCATGGCTCGACGGTGTCGGCACCATCGGCCTCACCGCCGGCGCCTCGGCTCCGGAAAAACTCGTGCGCGAAGTGGTCGACAAGCTGGCGGAGTGGCGCACTGTCGAAGAAGACACTATCGCCGCCGCTGAAGAGAACATGGTGTTCAAGCTCCCCCGCCAGCTGATGGACTGACGTTGCGCCGATGGCGGTCTACACTCACCTGTCTTCCGAAGAACTGGCCGCATTGATCGCGGAATACGACGTGGGCGAGCTGGTTTCAGTCAAGGGAATTGCCGAGGGGGTCTCCAACTCCAACTGGCTGATCGAGACCAGTGGCAATGATGGCGCGGGTGCCCGCTACATCCTGACCATGTACGAGCGAAGGATCGAATTGGCGGACTTGCCATTCTTCCTCGATCTGCTGGATCACCTGTCATCCGCCGGCGCGCCAGTGCCCCGAACGATCCATGATCGCACCGGCGCATCGTGGCGACAAATCGATGGCAAGGCGGTGGCATTGATCGAATATCTGCCCGGCGTGTCGGTTGATTCGCCAACCGCAGCGCAGGTACGCGCGGTCGGCGCAGCTTTGGCCGAGATGCATATTGCGGCGAAGTCGTTCTCGCAAACCCGCGCAAATGACCTGAGCGTTGCCGACAATATCGCCACGTTGCAGCGGTGCGGAGAGCGGGATTTGTCGCTTATCGATCCGGCCGTCTTCGCTGCCATCGCCCGGGGCACTGCATTACAGGGACTTTGGCCCGCAGGTTTGCCCGAGGCGATCATTCATTCCGA
Source organism: Parerythrobacter aestuarii (assembly GCF_030140925.1). Classification (NCBI taxonomy): domain Bacteria; kingdom Pseudomonadati; phylum Pseudomonadota; class Alphaproteobacteria; order Sphingomonadales; family Erythrobacteraceae; genus Parerythrobacter; species Parerythrobacter aestuarii. The sequence continues at coordinate 1,003,058 of NZ_JARBWD010000001.1, read as the reverse complement.
CCTTTTCCCGGACAATGTACTGATGCTGGGCGACCGCGTAACCGGCATGATCGATTTCTATTTCGCCTGCCACGATACGCTGGCGTATGATCTGGCGGTTACACATGCCGCCTGGTGTTTCGATCCATCCGGGCAGGCATTTCGTCCCGATGTCGCAACCGCGTTGCTAGCGGGGTACGAATCGGTTCGACCGCTCTCAGCGGCAGAACGTGCCGCGTTGCCGATCCTGGCACAGGGAGCCTGCCTGCGGTTCATTGCCAGCCGCGCCGAGGACTGGATCGACACCCCGGCCGATGCCCATGTCACCCGCAAGGACCCGATGGACTTTGTCCGAAGGTGGGACTTTTACGCCGAAGAGGGCGACAAGGCCTTCGCCTGAGATGCATGGCAAGCTAGAGGCATGGACATGAAACAGGTCGAAATCTTCACCGATGGTGCCTGCAAGGGAAACCCCGGCCCCGGTGGCTGGGGCGCAATCTTGCGCATGGGTCGCCACGAGAAAGAGCTTTCGGGTGGCGAAGCGGAGACGACCAACAACCGCATGGAAATGCGCGCTGTAATCGAAGCGCTCAATGCGCTGATCGAGCCGTGCAATGTCGACCTCTACACCGACAGCAAATATGTCGTCGACGGGATCACCAAGTGGGTCCACGGCTGGAAGAAGCGCGGTTGGGTCAATGCCAGCAAGAAGCCGGTTCGCAACGAAGACCTGTGGCACGACCTGATCGAGGCCGAACTGCGCCACGAGATCACATGGCATTGGGTCCGGGGACACAACGGCCATGTTGAAAATGAAAGGGTCGACCGCATCGCAAGCGACGCGGCCGACCTTCAAGCTGCCCGGCTGGGCTAGCTGAACAGCCTCAGCTGTTGTCGACTACATCGGCACCCGGGCCGTTCTTCTTGATCGAGTCGATGGCGTTCTGCGCGCTCGACTTCTGCGAATAGCCCTGGGTAGAGAACATCACTTCCGAATTGTATTTGAAGCGGACCCGGAATTCGCCGGCATTGTCTTTGTAGATCTCAAAAGTGTGAGCCATCTTCGCCCTCTCGTCTGTTTGTGGGACCCTGCACCCACGAACGGGGCGCGACGTCATGGGCGACGCTAGCGGAACCTGTGTGGGGCATAAAGGGCCTGATCAAGCGAAGATGTAAAATCGTCGCACGGCAGGCCCAAGAGCAGCTGGGCACCAAATTTCGCAGCGGCGGGCGCCGTCTGGATGCCAAAGCCGCCCTGTCCGGCGAACCAGAAGAACCCCTCGCATTCCGGATCCCAGCCATAAATCGGCTGCCGGTCGGGCGCGAAACTGCGCAGGCCCGCCCACTTGCGTTCCACCTTGCGCACATTCCAGTCGACCACATGCTGGAATCGGTCGATCGCTTCGGCGACCGCCAGCTCTTCCGGGGCCGCATCACACGGCTCGCTTGCCACTTCGTCGTGGGGACTCAGCCAGACCCGACCGGATTCCGGTTTGAAATAGAAACGGCCTTCTATGTCTAGCACGAGTGGCTGGTCAGGTTTCGGAGCCGGGTCCGTCACCAGTTGGGCCACAGTTCGGCGGTACGGCTGGATACCCAGCGACTTAGCACCGGCCATCTCCGCCAGTTGATCTGCCCAGGCACCGGCAGCGTTGGCGATCGTCGCCGCCCTCCATGATCGTCCGTCACCGGTCGCAATGTGCCAATGGCTTCCTTCACGTACGATTTCAGCGACCCTGGCGCGGCATTCGAGCGTTACCCGGTGCCGTTTCGCCATGCTGAGATAGTGCTGGTGCAGCCCTGCCACATCGATGTCCGAGCAATAGGGCTCCCACACCGCTTCGCACCATTCCTCGCGCAGTCCGGGCACCTGCGCCAGCATCCCGACGCGACCGATGCGCTCTATTGTCACGCCGGAATTTCCGAACCGTTTCATGAATGCATCGAGCGCCGCCACACCTTCCCGACGCGCTACATAAAGCGCGCCGCGTTGAGAGAGGAAACCGTGCTCCCGCAAGTACGGGCCTGAGGCCAGGGTTAGCGGAACGATTTCCGGTCCGCCGTAGCATTCCTCCCAGAACGCAGCGGAACGACCGGTGGTATGGTAGCCTGGCATGTCCTCTGCTTCGAGCAGCAGGATACGGGCATACGGCGCGCACTCCGCCGCGAGGCTGGCCCCGGCCATTCCGGCACCGATGATGGCAATGTCGAAATCGGGCATTGCGCTGGCTCGTCAGACCTCCGCCGGCGCGGTGCGGTCAAGGAATTCGGCGATCGCTCCCATGGCCCGGTCGCGAACCTCGTCGATTTCGCGCAGGATTTCGTGATGGGCTTCCTTGCCGAAAGCAACCAACTCGCCATGCGGCAAGCGGCTGGCGGCATTCACCACGGCCTTGTGGCTGACCAGCTTATCGTTCGCTGTACTGAGCAAGAGCACCGGCACTTGCACCGCTTCCAGCTTGCCGGCAGCGAACAGTCCGCGCATCGAGGCATAGGCACGTTCGACCCATCCCCAGCTGCCCGGTCCCATGACCAGTTCAGGCCGCGCTTGTCGCCACCAAAGCTCGTCCTGGTACCGCGCGTCATCATGGGTGAGCAACTTGAGCCTTCCCGCCGGAACCTCGCCGGGTTTCTCGCTCCATTTCCATGCCGGTCGCCTGGGGTCGCCAAGGCGCGTCATCAATCGCGCGACGGCATGCGTTAGCCCGACCGGGAGATTGCCGACAAAACCCAACATCGGGGCTGACAGGGCCACCGCGTCCGGATCGACCCTCTTTTCCGCAACCGCTCGCAGCACCAGATGCCCACCCATCGAATGCCCCGCCAGGACATGCGGGCCCGGCGTCTCGATCTTCCAGGCACTCCAAACTGCCGCCAGATCGTCGATCCAGGTCGAGAAATCATCAATATGGCCGGTCACCGCATCACTGCCGAGCCGCCCTGACGCGGCTTGCCCGCGCCAGTCGGCCGCCGTCACGCGCCAGCCGGCACGGTGCCATTGTTCCAGGCTTTCGAGATATTTCTCATAATTGTCGCCGCGCCCGGGCATGAACAGGATCGATCCGCGAGCAGTCGGTACACCTCCCGGCCAATCGATCCGGCGGACCTTGTGGCCGTCGGGCAGCTGGAACCAGCCTTCCTTTGCCGCTGCAGGTATGGCCCGGCGATCGATGCCCATCGGATCAGGGTTAGAACCGGATTTGTGCGGATGGCTAATGGCGCACCTCTGGCGTTGGTTACTTTTTGGTAAGTGATGATCTGTAGCACCGGCACCTGTGAAGGGGGATCACAGGGGAAATCAATGCTGGAATATCTCCACTACGGGCTGCTCGTGGCCTTGGCAATCGCACTACTGGTTGCCGCGTTCACGGACTTGAAGCGCCGCCAGATCGACAACTGGCTCAATGCCGGCATTGCGCTGGCTGCTCCGCTATTCTGGTGGTCCAGCGGCCTGGCCCTGTGGCCTGACGTTGCGTGGCAGTTCGGAGTCGCCGTTGTAACCTTCTTCATCTGTGCCGGCCTGTTTGCGCTGCGCTGGATGGGAGGCGGTGACGTCAAGTTGCTGACGGCTCTCGCCTTGTGGATTGCGCCCGCCCTGTTTCTCAAACTCGTGATCATCATGGCGCTGGTTGGCGGTGTGCTGACCCTGTTGTTCGGCATGTGGCATTTCATGCGTCGGCAAAAGGATCGGCTGGCCATCCCTTATGGCGTCGCCATCTCCGCGGCCGGGCTGTGGATCCTCTCGACTGAATACTTTCCGCTCACTGCAACTGCGCTCGGCCACACCGGTGCAGCGGGGTGAACCCGATTTTAACCATTGGGGCCGTAACCACGGCAACCATACCTGCCCGCGCTGTTTGCGGGACCGATTGAAGGGGGCTTGATAGCCATGGACAGGAAGAAACTGGTTCTGCTGCTCGCAGCGCTGATCATTGCGGTAGGCACCGCCTTGGCGGCCCGTAGCATGTTTGCAGGGGCCTCTGCGCCGCAGGCGGAAGCCGCGGTCCAGGAACCGCAGGGTCCGAAGGTACTGGTTGCCCAGCGCAGCCTGCCGGTCGGTACCATCATTACCGCCGACGCCCTCGGTTTCCAGAAATGGCCGGAAGAGCTGGTGCAGGACGCTTACTTCATCGAAGGCGAATCCGACATCACGCAACTGCTCGGCACTGTCGTGCGCTTCCAGGTGACGGCCGGTGAGCCTGTTACCCAAGGCTCGCTGGTGAGCCCCGGCGACCGCGGCTTCCTCGCTGCGGCTCTCGGCCCGGGCATGCGCGCCATCACCGTCCCGGTTTCCGCCAACACCGGTGTTGCCGGCTTCGTGTTCCCGGGCGACCGCGTCGACCTGATGCTGACCCAGGCGGTCAAGGGTGATGAAGGCGGCCTCAAGGCTACCGAGACCATCCTGCGCAACCTGCGCGTCCTTGCCACCGACCAGCGCACCGACCAGACCACCAATGAGAACGGCAAGACTGTCGTCCGCGCTTTCCGCACCGTCACCCTCGAAGTGACGCCGAAGATCGCAGAGAAGGTCGCTGTGGCCCAGACGATCGGCACGCTTAGCCTTGCGCTTCGCTCGATCGCCGACAACCAGGCCGAACTCGAACGGGCTATCGCTTCGGGTGACGTCAAGATCCCGGATGGCGCTTCGCCGGAAGAAGAAGAGAAGATCCTGCAGGCGGCTATGAATGCCCCGAACGACGGGCCGACCTCTTATGTCACCGGCGGCGATGTCTCGCGCTTTCAGAATTCGTCCCTGCCCAAGAGCAAGGAAGAGAAAGCCCAGGAAGCTGCTGCAGCCTTCATCGAAACCGCGCGGAAGAACGGCGGCATCGATGGCCAGGTCGTGGTACGCTCGGTCCCGACCGTCCGCGTCACCCGTGGCAAGCAGACCACCGACGTCGAAGTGGGTGCAACCGGCCGGATCCTGTCCGGCCAGCGCCAGGGCCTCGACGAAGCAGCGAAGACCGTTCCGGCGGCTTCCGGCGCAATGATCCGGTGAGGCCAAACATGACAACGCAGACAACCGCACACCTTCGCCGCCAATCGAAATCGGCACCCACACAGCCAAGGGGCAACACCATGAAACGTCGCCTGATTGCCAAAGCTCTGATGTTGAGCCTTGCCACGCTGCCGCTGGCAGCTGGTCCGGCCAGCCTGGCGAACGCCCAGTCGGTCGTGAAGCCGTCGCAGGATGTGGTCCTGTCGATCGGTCGCGGCGAACTGATCAGCATTCCCGGTTCCATGACCGACGTCTTCATTGCCAACGAGGCCATCGCAGACGTGCAGGTCAAGTCGCAACGCCAGCTCTACGTATTCGGCAAGGCCGGTGGCGAAACCACCATCTATGCCAGCAACTCGGCGGGCGATGTGATCTGGGCTGCCAATGTTCGCGTCGGCTCCAACATCGACAGCCTCGACCAGATGCTGTCGCTGGCGATGCCGGAAGCGAAAATCGCGACCGCTACCATGGGAACGAATACGGTGCTGCTGACCGGCACGGTCTCGTCGCCGGAAGACGTGGCGGAAGCCGAACGTCTGGTGTCGGCTTTCCTCGGCGACAACGCCAATGTCATCAGCCGTCTCAAGATGGCGACGCCGCTGCAGGTCAATTTGCAGGTCCGCTTTGCTGAAGTGAACCGCAACTTCGCCCGCGTGATCGGTGCGAACCTCGCTACCTTCGACTCCTCGAGCGGTTTCCGTGGCGGTGTCGGCAATTCGACCCGGACGGCCATTCCGCAGTGGAATGTCGGCGGCGAAGTGTTCACCGGCGTTACCAGTGGCTCGGACGGAACGACGGTGGTTTCGACCATCCCGACTTCGGGCAGCACGATCTCCGGTTTCACCAAGTTCCTTGGTCTCGACATTGGCGCGGCCATCGATCTGGCAGAAGACACCGGCCTGCTGACCACGCTGTCGCAGCCCAACCTGACCGCCCTTTCGGGCGAAACGGCCGAATTCCTTGCCGGGGGTGAATACCCCTACGAGCAATCGGCTGGCCTCGGCACGACTGCTATCCAGTTCAAGCCCTACGGCATCAGCCTAGCCTATGCCCCGGTGGTCCTGGACAATGGTCGCATTTCGATGCGCGTGCGTTCGGAAGTGTCGGAACTGGACTTCAGTGCCAACCAGCTGATCCCTGCCATCACGACCCGGCGGGCAGAAACCACAGTTGAACTGGGCTCGGGACAGAGCTTCATGATTGCCGGCCTGATGAGCAACCGGGCGCAGAATTCGGTCAGCAAGGCCCCGGGCCTTGGCGACGTTCCGATCCTGGGCAACCTGTTCCGGTCTTCCTCGTTCCGCCGCGGCGAGACCGAGCTGGTGATCATCGTCACGCCTTATCTCGTGAAGCCGGTGAACGCCAACGACATCGTCCTGCCGACTGACGGCTATCAGAGCCCGAACGAGGTGGGACGCGTGCTCGGCTACCAGCAAAACGGTGCGACCTACGAAGCAGGCCGCCCCAAGCCTTCGGCTGTCGATCGTGATGGCACGCCGCCCGATGTTTCGCGCATCGAGCCGGGCGCTGTCCTGCCGACCTCGCCACGTCAGGCCGAAAGCAAGGCGGACAAGAAATCCAGTGACTCCAAGCGTAGCGAGCGCACCGCCGCCGCGACGCCGGGCTTCAGTCTCTAAGTGAGGAAGGTGAAAGCAATGCGCACCCAGAAAACCAAGTTCGCAGGGGCCCTTACCATTGGTCTCAGCTTCGCCCTCGCGGCCTGCGGCGGCATGCCGCAGAACGCCACGCTCTACAGCACGAAGCAGCCGGTGGTCGAACGCACCAACTATACGCTCGACGTCCAGACCGGCGCTGGTGGCCTTTCCATCCCGGAACAGCAGCGGCTGGCCGGATGGTTCGAAGCGATGGACCTGCGTTATGGTGACCGCGTCTCGATCGAAGATCCGATGATGAGCTCTGCTACCAAGGATTCGATTGCAGCACTGGCGGGCCGTTATGGCCTGCTGGTCAGCGACGGTGCACCGGTCACTTCAGGCTATGTCCAGCCGGGTTCCGCCCGTGTGGTCATCACTCGTTCGAGCGCTTCGGTGCCTGGCTGCCCCGATTGGTCGGTCCAGTCCGAGATGAACTTCACCAACGGTACCCAGCCCGGATACGGCTGTTCGATCAACTCCAACCTCGCGGCGATGGTCGCGGATCCGGAAGATCTCGTGAACGGCGATAAGGGCTCTGGCGAAACCTACGTTCGACGTTCGTCGCAAGCCGTTGAAGCATATCGTGAAAAGGCCCCTGAAGGCATCACTGGCAACCTGCCCGGTGGCGGGACCGGCGGAGGAGGAAACAACTGATGAACGCGCCCTGGAACGCCGGTATGCCCGGCAATCGTGATCCTTTTGCCGCCTACATCTGCGACGACACCGCGCTGGACATCCTGCGCCCGGTGGTCATCGAGATGGGCTGGCAGCCGGAAAAGTGCAACAAGGGCGGCCTGCGCAACGCGGTCCAATCCCTGTCGGTCTCGGCCAGTCCGAACATCCTGATGGTCGATTTGTCGGAAAGCGGTGACCCGCTCAACGACATCAACGCCCTCGCCGAGGTGTGCGAACCCGGTACGGTGGTGGTCGCCATCGGACAGGTCAATGACGTGCGCCTTTATCGCGACCTGCTCGCGAGCGGCATTCACGACTACCTGCTGAAGCCGCTTTCTGCCGGACAGCTGCGCGACGCGTTGAACCAGGCCCAGGCCGTGTTCGCTGCGCCGAAGAACGCTGATCCCGATGCGGTCAAACGCCACATCTCGACCGCTGTCGTCGGCACGCGAGGCGGCGTGGGTGCGTCGATGCTTTCGACCTCCCTCGCATGGTTGTTCAGCGACGATCACAAGATGCCGACCGCACTGCTCGATCTCGATGTGCACTTCGGCACCGGTGCGCTCGCGCTAGACCTCGAGCCGGGTCGCGGGCTGACCGATGCGATCGACAACCCGAGCCGTATCGATGGTCTGTTCATCGAACGCGCCATGATCCGCGCCAACGACAACCTCGCCATCCTCTCGGCGGAGGCCCCGATCAATTCGCCGCTGATGACCGATGGTTCGGCCTTCGTGCAGCTGGAGGAAGAATTCCGCCAGGCGTTCGAAATGACCGTCATCGATCTGCCGCGCAACATGCTGATCAATTTCCCGCACTTGCTCGCTGACGTGAACGTCGTGGTGCTGGCAACGGAAATGACGCTCGCTTCGGCGCGCGACACGATCCGCCTGCTGTCCTGGCTCAAGACCAACGCTGCCCATGCGCAGCCGTTGATCGTCGCCAACAAGGTGCAGACTGGTGCCGTCGAGATCAGCAAATCTGATTTCGAAGCCTCGATCGAACGCAGCATCGACTTCACGATTCCCTATGATTCGAAGTCGGCCGCCAATGCAGCCAAGCTGGGCCAGGTCTTCGCAGACGCCAATCCCAGCGCAAAGTCGAGCCAGGTCATCCGCCAGCTCTCTGAACGCATCATCGGCGTCAGTGACGAAGAAGGCGATGGCGACGAACCGCAGAAGAAGTCGCTGCTTGGCAGCTTCGACTTCAAGTCGCTGCTCAAGAAGAAGAGTCCTGCAGCCGAGAAAGCAACCGCTGAATAGGCCTGCAGAACCAAGGCGGCGGGGCAACCAGCCCCGCCCGCCAGAATGTGACGTGAGTACGGGAAAGGCAGTAAGCGCATGAGCATTTTGCAGCTCCTGCTATTTGGAGGCGGCCTGATGGCCCTGATGGTGGTCGGTTACACGGCCCTGTCCGGCCCTTCGGCTGCGAAGGAAAGCCAGCGGCGCCTCAATGCCGTGCGCTACCGTCATTCCGAAAGCACCGACACCAAAGTCGAATCGCAGCTCAAGAAGGCGATCGCGGCTCGCAAGCCAAAGGCGCAAAAGGTCGCCGGCGCGACATCACGCGCAGAAGCGCTGGAGATCCGCCTCGACCGCACCGGCAAGGGCTGGACCATCAGCCAGTATTTCTATGCCTCGCTGGGTTTGGCGCTGGCGATCGCCATCATCATCTACCTGCGCAGCGGCGCCGCATTGCTGTCGCTTATTGTCGGCCTGGTGATCGGAGCCGGATTGCCGCACCTTGTGGTGGGCTACTTCATCAAGAAGCGGACGGGCGACTTCAATGCCAAGTTCCCGGACGCAATCGAACTGCTTGTCCGCGGCCTTCGTTCGGGTCTCCCGGTGACGGAAACCCTTTCGGTCGTGGCACAGGAAATTCCCGGCCCGGTCGGTGTGGAATTCAAGGCCATCGTCGAGCGCATCAAGATCGGTAAATCGATGGAGGAAGCGCTCCAGAACACGGCCGACAAGTTGGGCATTCCGGAGTTCAACTTCTTCTGCATCACGCTCGCCATCCAGCGCGAAACCGGTGGTAACCTGGCTGAGACGCTGTCCAACCTGTCGGAAGTGCTTCGCAAGCGTAGCCAGATGAAGCTCAAGATCCGCGCGATGAGCTCGGAATCGAAAGCCTCTGCCTACATCGTCGGTGCCCTGCCCTTTATCGTTTTCACGATGATCTGGTGGATCAACCCGAGCTACATCGGCGGCTTCTTTACTGACGAGCGCCTGATCGTAACCGGGCTCGGCGGGCTGGTGTGGATGAGCATCGGTGCATTCATCATGGCCAAGATGGTCAGCTTCGAGATCTGAGCGGGAGGACGACAATGCTTATCGGAAATCCCGCAGGCCCGACGCTCCTTGGTGTCGATGTCATCCTTGCCGGGACGATCCTGGCCGGGATCGCAGCCCTCGCGGTCATGCTGGCGATCTATGCCGCCGTGACGGTCAAGGATCCTATGGCCAAGCGCGTCAAGGCTCTCAACGAGCGTCGCGACGAGCTCAAGGCCGGAATCGTCAAGGCCAGTGGCAAGAAGCGCCAGAGCCTGGTCCGCAAGACGGAATCGACTGAGAAGGTCAAGGACACCCTGCAGAACATGAAGGTTCTGCAGCAAAGCCAGATCGAGATCATCCAGCAGAAGCTGGCCCACGCCGGCATTCGCAACAAGGAACTGGCGGTTTACGTCATCGGTGCGCGTCTTGTGCTGCCGATCGTGCTGGGCCTGATCGTGTTCACGGTCGTCTACTGGATGGACTTCTTCCCGCAATGGGGCAGCATGAAGCGCTACGGCGCGCTCTGTGCGGCACTGGGCCTTGGTTACAAGGGTCCCGAGCTCTACCTCAAGAACATCGCCAAGAAGCGCACGGACGCAATCCGCAAGGGTTTGCCTGACGCGCTCGACCTGCTGGTGATCTGCGCCGAGGCCGGTCTCACTGTCGACGCCGCGTTCAACCGCGTCGCCAAGGAACTTGGTCGCGCCTATCCGGAACTGGGCGACGAGTTTGCCCTGACCGCGATCGAGCTGTCATTCCTGACCGAGCGCAAGCTCGCGTTCGACAACCTCGCTTATCGCGTCGACCTTGAAGCCGTCAAAGGCGTGGTCACGACCATGGTGCAGACCGAACGCTACGGTACGCCGCTGGCTTCGGCCTTGCGCGTGCTGTCAGCCGAGTTCCGCAACGAGCGCATGATGCGGGCCGAAGAGAAGGCAGCGCGCCTGCCGGCGATCATGACCGTACCACTGATCCTGTTCATCCTGCCGGTGCTGTTCATCGTCATTCTTGGCCCGGCGGCCTGTTCGATCAGCGACGCCTTCTCGATGTAGGCATCACCAACTCTCCAGCCCCAAAGGGCTGATCGGCGGCGGGAGGCTTCTAGTCTTCCGCCGCTTCTATTTGTCCGGCAGCCGTGCGCAGGCGGCCGAGCAGGTCGCGCAGGACATCGCGCTCGCTCGTCGTGAAGGGTTCCAGCAATTGCCGCTCGACATCGCGCGCCAGCGGCATGATCTGGCCGTAGATTGCCCGGCCCTCGTCGGTCAGCGCGACATGGTGCGAACGCCCGTCCTGCGCATTGGGCTGGCGCCCGACCAGCCCGCGATCCTCCAGCACCTTGCAGGCACGATTGACGGCGACCTTGTCCATCAGTGTCAGCGCCGCCAGCTCGCGCTGGGTCCGCGCCTCGGCCTCGCCCAGCACCGCCATGATGCGCCATTCGGCGATCTTGAGCTCGAACCGGGCCTGGTAGAGCTCGGCAATCCGCCCGCTCACCGCGTTGGAGGTGATCGAAAGCTCGTAGGGCAGGAAGTTTGCCAGCACCGGGGCGTGGGATGTTTCTGTCGGCATCATACTAGTTTCTAAGGAAACCATCGCCGCTGGCAAGACGAGCTTTGCTTTACCCCAGTACCCGCCCCGCTACCGCATCGAGCTTGGCCATCAGCACCGGGTCGCGCTGCTCTGGGGCGGTCAGGATGGCGTACTCCAGCGCCGTGTCGTGCGGGCTAGGTTCCCGCTTCTCGGGCAGCGAAGTGACAAGGTGCAGCATGGTATCGCGTGCCATTTGCGCGTTGGATTGCAGCACCTTGAGGATATCGATGGTTTCGACCCCGGCCTCGTCATCGCGCCAGCTGTCATAGTCGGTGACCATCGCAAGCATGGCGTAGGGCAGCTCGGCCTCACGTGCGAGCTTGGCCTCGGGCATGCCGGTCATGCCGATCACGTCCCCGCCCCACTCGCGGTACATCCGGCTCTCAGCGCGAGTCGAGAACTGCGGCCCCTCCATCGCGACATAGGTTCCGCCGCGATGGACCGTGGCCCCGGCAGCTGCGGCGGCATCAGCGGCAAGACCGGCAAGGCGTTCGCAAACCGGATCTGCAAGCGCCACATGCGCGACCAGGCCTTCTCCGAAGAAACTCGACGGGCGGCTACCGATCGTCCGGTCGATAAACTGGTCTATCGCAACGAAGCTGCCGGGCGCCAATTCCTCGCGCAGCGAACCGATTGCGCTGATCGCCAGCAAGTCAGTCACCCCGCAGCGCTTCATCACGTCGATATTGGCCCGATAGTTGACAGTGTCAGGAGACATGCGGTGCCCCGCCCCGTGGCGTGCCATGAAGGTCAGCTTGACATTCCCGACGCGCCCGGTCGTGACCGGACCGGATGGCTCCCCGAAGGGAGACGAGACTTCAATAACCTGCTGCTCCTCCAGCGCGATGCCTTCATAGAGGCCCGATCCGCCGAGGACACCGATGTGCCAACCCTCCACCGCCTTGCTCATTTGTATTCAGGCTCCTCCCACCAGGGATAGAAGTCGGGCATGTCTTCGCTCGGCTTGCCCGGATAGTTCGGCGCACGCTTTTCGAGGAAGCTGGCGATGCCTTCCTTTGCATCCTTGCCGCGCGACAGTCGATAGATCGCCCTGCTGTCGACCCGGTGCGCGCCCATCGGATGATCCTCGCTAGGAAGGCGCCACATCATGGCCCGGGTCATGGCGACGGACACGGCCGATGTGTTGTCGGCGATCTCACGGGCGATCCCGCGAGCCACATCCATCAGTTCGACCTGCGGGTGGACCGAGCGCACCAGCCCGCCAGCCAGTGCTTCCTGCGCATCGAACACGCGGCCCGAATAGCACCACTCGAGTGCCTGGCTGATTCCGACGATCTTCGGCAAGAACCAGCTCGATGCCGCTTCGGGCACGATCCCGCGCCGGGCGAAGACGAAACCGTATCGGGCGTTGTCCGAGGCAAGCCGGATGTCCATCGGCAGCTGCATGGTGATGCCCACGCCTACTGCCACGCCGTTGCAGGCGCTGATCAGCGGCTTGGTGCTGTCGAACAACCGCAGCGTCAGCCGCCCGCCGCCATCGCGGACGCGCTCGTCTGACAGGTCTTCGACCTGTGTCGGGTCCGAGAATACATGTCCTCCGCCTTCCGGCGTCAGATCGGCCCCGGCGCAGAAGGCCCGATCCCCAGCCCCTGTGAAGATCACAGCCCGCACATCGTCATCGGCATCGATGTCATCCATCGCCGCAATGATTTCGTCCATCATCGTGCGGGTAAAGGCATTCATCTTTTCCGGACGATTGAGCGTGACGGTGGCGATACCGTCATCCTTATCGACCAGGATCTGGGTGTAGTCGGTCATCGTGAAGCCTCTCCCATCATCGCATCTGAAGCACACATGGACCGCATGTTACACAGTCCAAAGACGGAAAAACCAGCGCCCCGATTCCACTGCTGGAACAGGGGAATGCGGGGCGCTTCGAAAATCATGCCGACACGCTAGCGCCGGACATCAGAGTAGGAAAGTCCACCCTTACCGCGGAGCCATGCGAATGGCACCATCGAGGCGAACGTCCTCGCCGTTGAAGTAGCCGGTCTCGATCATGCACATGGCGAGCTTGGCATACTCGTCGGGCTGGCCGAGGCGCTTGGGGAACGGGACGGAAGCAGCGAGCGCGTCCTTCACGTTCTGCGGTGCGGCCTGCAGCAGCGGGGTGTCGAAGATGCCCGGCAGGATGGTGTTGACGCGGATACCTTCGTTCATGAGGTCGCGCGCAATCGGCAAGGTCATGCCGATCACCCCGGCCTTCGACGCCGAATAGGCCGCCTGGCCGATCTGACCGTCTTCACCGGCAACCGAAGCAGTGTTCACGATCGCGCCGCGTTCGCCGTATTCACCCATCGGGTCGAGCGTGAGCATGCCCGCAGCCGACTTGGCGATGCAGCGGAAGGTGCCGATCAGATTGACCTGGATGACGAAATCGAAGGCGCTGATCGGGAAATGCTTGATCGAGCCGTCTTCCTTGCTGCGGCTGGCGGTCTTGATGGCGTTGCCGATCCCTGCGCAGTTGACGAGGATCCGCTCCTGGCCGTGCGCTTCGCGCGCTGCCGCGAAACCTGCATCGACTTCTTCGTCGCTGGTCACATTGACCTTGCAGAACACACCGCCGAGCTCGGCCGCCATGGCGTTGCCCTTCTCTTCGTTCATGTCGAAGATGGCGACCATGGCTCCCTTGGCTGCAAGCGCGCGGGCCGTGGCGGCACCGAGGCCCGATGCACCGCCGGTGACGACTGCGGGAGTATTGGCTGAAACTTCCATTGTTTTTCCTCTCTGGCATGAGTCGCAGCGAAGGCTGGGACATCATTGAGTATTGTGGGAGGCCCCAGCCTGCGCTGGGGCTCAGGCTATCTCTAGACCCGCTCGATGATGGTCACGTTGGCGACACCGCCGCCTTCGCACATCGTCTGCAGGCCGTATTTCTTGTCATGGCGGTGCAGCGCATGGACCAGCGTCGCCATCAGCTTGGTGCCCGAAGCGCCGAGCGGATGGCCGAGCGCGATCGCGCCGCCATGAACGTTGAGCCGGTCCGGATCGGCACCGGTATGCTTGGCCCAGGCCATCGGCACGGGTGCGAAGGCTTCATTGACTTCGTAAAGGTCGATGTCGTCGATCTTCATCCCGGCCCGCTCCAGCGCACGGTCAGTCGCGAACAGCGGTTCTTCCAGCATGATGACCGGGTCACCGGCCGTGACGGTCAGGTTATGGATACGCGCCAGCGGGGTGAGGTTATGCGCCTTGAGGAAGTCCTCGCTCACCACCAGCACCGCGCTCGAGCCATCGCAGATCTGGCTGGATGTCGCAGCGGTGATCTTGCCTTCCGGGCTGATCAGCTTGACCCCGGCGATGCCTTCGAGGCTGGCATCGAAGCGGATACCTTCGTCTACCGTGTGCAATTCTTCGCCTTCAGGCGTCTCGATCTCAACGGGCACGATTTCGCGCTCGAACGCCCCGCCCTGCGTAGCCGCGATGGCTTTCTCGTGGCTGGAGAGGCCGAACGCATCCAGGTCGTCCTTGGAGAAGCCATGCTTCTGAGCGATCATTTCCGCACCCATGAACTGGCTGAACTGGATCTTGGGGAACTTCTCTTCGAGGCCCGGCGACTTGTAGTGGCCCAAACCCTCTTTCATGTGCAGCGTAGCGTTGGAACCCATCGGTACACGGCTCATGCTTTCCACGCCGCTGGCGATCACTGCGTCCTGCGTGCCGCTCATCACCGCTTGCGCGGCGAACTGGATCGCCTGCTGGCTCGAACCGCACTGGCGATCAATGGTCACCGCCGGGGTCGATTGCGGGAGGTGTTTCGAAGCGAGCACACCCATGCGCCCGACCTGCATTGCCTGCTCACCAGCCTGCGTCACACAGCCTGTCACCACGTCGTCGATCGCATTGGGGTCGATGCCACTGCGTTCGACAATCGCATCGAGCGACTTGGCCAGGAGGTCTACCGGATGGACACCGGCAAGGCGGCCACCACGACGGCCCCCTGCAGTACGGACGGCTTCGACGATATAGGCTTCAGGCATGGCTCTCACCTCTCTTGGTTTCAATTTGCCACTCGACTAGGATCACCTTACGTTTGCGTCAACTGGCATTCTCTGGACGAGCGGCGCATCCGGTTGCCAAGCAGATAGCCTTACGCATAAAGCGCGGCGGGATCATGACGAAGAAGCTATTCGAAATAAATCCGGCGCTCGATCGCGCTGAGCTCGCCACCCGTTTTGCGCGCGATACACGGGTGCAAGTGCGGGATGTCCTGACCCGGGACACTGCTGAGGAGATTCGCTCGATCCTCCAGAACTCGACTGCGTGGGGCCTCGCCATGCAGGCTGACGGGTCCGAATTCCAAGGGCCGCAACAGGTCCTTCACCGCGACATGGCTACGCCGACAGGCCAGCAGCGTGCGCAGGCGCTGGGGGCAGCCACCGATGCTGCAGGCGCTCGCGGAGACTATGCTTTTCGCTATGCCCAGTACCCGATCGTGCAGGCGGTGCAGGAAGGCTGGGATCCCGGCGGCCCGCACGAACTGATCCTCGAATACATCAACACGCCTGACTTCCTCCAGCTGGCGCGCGACATCACCGGGTTTGGCGACCTGGTGAAGGCCGATGGTCAGGCCACGCTGTTTGCCCGATCGCAGTTTCTCGGCCTCCATATCGACAGTCACGTCGCAGAAGGTTGGAAGGTCGCCTACGTTCTCAATCTCACGATTGACGACTGGAAGCCGGACTGGGGCGGTTACCTGCAATTCTTCGATAGCGACGGCAATATCGAGCAGGCTTTCCTGCCTCGGTTCAACAGTTTGAACCTGCTCGCGGTGCCACAGCCCCATTCCGTCAGCATGGTGGCCCCATTTGCACCGCTGGGTCGCTACGCCATCACTGGCTGGTTGCGGGACCGGTGAGTTCGCTGACGCCACAGGAATGGCATGGTCGGGCCATATCTGCCGAACGGGCAGGTGATGTCGCCGCAGCAAAGGCTGCGATCGAACAGGCGCTGTCGGAACATCCCGGCCATGCCGACTTGCTCAACACCGCCGGCAATCTCGCGATCCGAAGGGGAGAGCCTGCAGAGGCCGCCGAACACTTTGCAGCAGCGCTCAAGGCGAGGCCGGGAACGCTCGACTTCGCGATCAATCTGGGCATTGCCCAAACCGGGGCCGGTTTCCCCCGCGAAGCACGTCGGACGCTGTTGGACTTCGCCGAGGAAGGCGCGAAACTGCCGCGCTATTGCGCGGCCATGGGTCACGCGGAGCGCGCAGCGGGCGATCCGGCCGGAGCAGCTCGATGGTATGACGCCTGCATCGCCCTCGATCCGGCGCACGCTCGTGCGTTGCACGGCCGGGCACGCATGGCCATCGAACGCGGTGAAGCGGATGCCGTGGAGCGAGTGGACAGGGCGCTGGCGATCAATGCCGCCGATGCCGATTTGTGGTTGGCCAAAGCACAGGCGCTCGATGTCGCTGGCGATGTCTCAGGCGCGCGCAACATAGCCGAGCAGATCGTGCAGCAGGCTCCGGGCTGGCTCGAGGGCCTGCGATTCCTGGCCCAGCTGCGCCACGCAATGGGCGATGTTGACTTTACCGCGCCCTATGCCGAGGCGGCCCGGCGGGCACCGCAGGACCCGAATATCCCGGCCGATCATTGCGCGGTTCTGGCGGGGCTCGACTATGCCGCCGAAGCAGTGGAAGTCGCAGCGGATGCGTATCGGCGGTTCCCTGACCAGCCTCATTTTGGCTTGCTTGAGGCTATCAACGCTGGAGCGGCGGGCGACGATGCGCACGCCGAAAGCGTATTCGCTGAACTCCAACTCGAACGCGCAGACCGCTGGCTCCATGAAGCACGGCACCGCATCCGATTGGGGCAGCTGGATCGCGCCCAGGAACTGCTAGAAAAGGCGCTGGCCGAGCAGGCGTGGGATATTTCGGCCTGGGCAATGAGGGGGATTGCTTGGCGGCTTGCGGGCGATGACCGTGCCTCCTGGCTGCATGAACAGGCCGGGTTGGTCAGCCTGCTGCCGCTGGTTGATGCCGAAGCGGTTCTCGCGCCTGCGATCGAGAAACTCCATGCCTTGCACGACGGCTCACCAATGCCGCTGGGTCAATCGCTGCGCGGCGGGTCGCAGACACGTGGGATCTTGTTCCATCGGTTGGAGCCGGAGTTTGCAGCCTTGCAGCAGGCCATCCGCGCGACGCTGGAGAACTATCGTGACCAGCTTCCTTCGCACGATCCGACCCATCCTCTCCTGCGTCACCGCGACACACCGTGGAAGATCCTGGGCTCGTGGTCGGTGCGCCTGTTTGGAGGTGGTGATCATCATACCGCTCACATCCATCCGCAAGGTATCGTCAGCTCGGCCTGCTACCTGGTCCTGCCGGAAGGACGGCAACCAGGCGATGGTGCACTCGAGATCGGGCGTCCAGCGCCGGACCTGCGGCTCGATCTAGGCCCGGTGCAGGTTATCGAGCCGCAGATTGGCCATCTCGCACTGTTTCCCAGCACGCTCTATCACGGCACAACCCCTTTCAGCGCTGCTCAAAGGATGACGGTTGCTTTCGACGTCGTCACCGACGAAGACTCACTGCCATGAGTAATGTCGGCGAAGACGCGTGGGGAGATTTCTGGGCCCAGCAGGACGGTCAGGGACAGGGCGGTTGCCTGCCTGACGGTTGGAGTGGGATCGAAGCTCTCCAAAGGGCCAAGTGGCAGGACTGGTGCGCCGCTCTTCCCCAGCAAGCGCGCGTTCTCGACCTGGCAACAGGTGACGGGCGGGTGTTGGGATGGCTGGCAGCCAAGCGTCCCGACCTCTCCCTCGTCGGTATCGACCTTGCACCCGAATTGCCGACCCCGCCGCAGGGTTGCGAGACCATTGGCGGAATTGGAATGGAGAAACTCCCTTTCGACGCCGGGAGCTTCGATGCGGTCGTCAGCCAGTTCGGGTTCGAATACGGCAACACGGCTGAAGTATCGCAGGAAGTCGGACGTGTCCTCAGGCCGGATGGCACGGTGGCGCTCATGACACATCGGATGGACGGGCCGATCCTTGCCCATAACCGCGATCGGCGGATGCAGATCGGGTGGATCTTCGACCGCAAGGACCTCTTTACAGTGGCGCATGCCGCCTTGGCCCACCGGGTCGAGGGCCAGGCCTATGTTCCGCCGCTGGTCATGCAGGCCGTACAGGAAGGCGCGCAAAGGTTCGGAGCCAATTCGGCCGCATGGGAAATCTCCGAGGCGATAAGGCGGACCCTGCTGCTAGGCGCAGGCGTGACAGGCCAGCAGGTTGCATCAACCTTGGAAACCCTCGCTGGCCGGGCCCGGAACGAGATCGGTCGGATCAATTCCCTCGAACAGGCCTGTCGCACGACAGCCGATGGCGAGGGTTTCCGCAGCGCTATTCAGTCTGGTGGGCTGGTGGAAACCAGATCGACCCCGCTGAGCGAGAGCGGCGCTGCCGACCCGTTTGCCGACTTCAGGGAGCTTACCCTGCAGTCTTAGGGTCGAGCGCCCCTACCCCTCGTGACGACTTGACCCACCGGCTTCTCGGTAAGCCCTTGGTCGCGTGTTTCTTGAATTGTCGATCCGCCCAGAGCGGACAAAAGAAAAGGGCGGCGAGGCCGAAGCCTCACCGCCCGTTTTCTTTACCGTGTGACCGGTCGCTTAGAAGCGGACTGCAATCGAAGCGAAGAAGTCACGGCCCAGCACGTCGTAGGTGCTCGGGTAGGTGTTGGCCTGCTCCTGGTTCGAACCCACCAGCGTACCGTTGTTGGTGCTGCTGACGAAGCCGTTGGCGTCGAAAGTCGGCGTCTGCGGCAGGGTGTCGAACAGGTTGTTCACGCCGAGAGCGATCGTCACCTGTTCGTTGACTTCGAACGAGAAGGTCAGGTCGACGAGGTCGTAGGCGTTGATGTTCTCAACACCGTTGAACGCTGCGTAGTCGACCGTGTCATCGTCATCCTTGACGCTGCTCAGGTGACGCCAGCGGATCGAGGTGGTCAGCGGACCATCCACGAACGACGCACGAGCGGTCCACTTGAACGACGGGGTCGGCTCGCCACACTCGTTGGCGAATTCACCCGCGCACTGCACCGTACGGTTGAGACCAACCACCGGCACGAAGCCCGAGGTATCCGTCCAGGTGCCGAGGAAGTTCATGTTGAACGTCTGTTCACCCGTATCGGTCAGCAGCGAGAACGGAAGTGTCGTCGAGTAGTTGACCTGAAGGTCGACACCCGAGACGAACAGGCTTGCGATGTTGGCGTTGCCAACCAGCGGCGGATTAGCCGTGGTGATGGCACCGGCACCATTACGCGTACCGACGAACGCCTGACATGCTGCGCTGTTGATATCCTGGATATCGGCGTAGCAGAGGTTCAGGAGGCCCTGGAGACTACCACCAGCAACCGAGATTGCGTTGTCGACGCTGATGTCGAAGTAGTCGGCCGTGATCGTCAGGCCCGGAATGAACGCCGGCTGCAGGACCACACCAGCGGTCCAGCTATCCGAAGTTTCTTCCGAGAGGTTCGGGTTACCGCCGAACAGTGCCGGGATCTGAGCGTTCAGCTGAATGCCCGGGTTACCGACGTTGGCTGCCGGGACGCCAGTCGCTTCGCACAGTGCGCGAACGGTAGCGTTAGTGGCTGCGGCCGGATCGGCACAGGGGTCGTTCGCGCCAGGGAAGCCAATGGCCTGGCCCTGGAACAGCTCACCCACGTTCGGAGCACGAACCGCGCGCTGGTACTGACCGCGAAGGGTCAGACCATCAACCGGTGCGAATTCCACGCCAGCAGCATAGGTCCAGACGCCACCGATTGCCTGCGTCGAGTAATCGGAATAGCGCGCAGCACCGGTAGCTTCGAGGCGAAGACCGCTGTCGGTTTCGAGGATCGGGATGTTCAGCTCGGCGAAGAATTCGCGAACGTTGTAGCCACCTTCGGTCGGGCTACCGGCGTTGAAGCCGATAACGTCACCCGATGCGAGTGCGGTGTCCGGAATGAAGCGCGAACCGACTTCACGGTATTCGACACCAACGGCGAAGCCGATGTCGCCACCGCCCATGCCGAGGTCACCGAGGAAGCCCGAAAGGGCAGCGTTGGCAACTTCAAGCGTCGAAATGTCGCCGTTCTGTGCCTGGATCGAGATCTGCTGAACCATGGCGGGCGTGAGCGTGCCAAGGCCGAAGATGTTGATCGCCGGAGCCGAGCCGTCGAGACCGGCCTGGAAGGCCGAGCGCGAGATGTTACCGGCCTGGACGTTGGCGTTACGCGTACGTGCATACATGTAGTAGGCATCGTAGTTCAGCCAATCGGTGATCGAACCACGAACGCCGCCCAGCACACGGAAAGCATTACGCTCGTCGAGGCTGTTACGCGGACCGGTTTCGATCGTACGGCGCTGCAGGAACAGCACGGTGTTGCCGGGGTTGCCGTCGGTTTCGGTCGCATCCAGCTGCTGCAGCTGAGCGAAGTCGCCCGGCGACAGGAACGGCTGGATGGTAGCGAGGTTGACGTTGAACGAACCGGTTACCGGGGTAGCAGCAAGCTCCTGGGCAACGCGGTTGTTGACGAACGACACTTCCATGTAGGCTTCGTGACCATCGGCAAACTCGTAGTCAGCGTAGCCGCCCATCAGGTAACGTTCCTGCGGGATCTGCAGGTAGTTGACCGGAGCGTAGTTGTAGGTGTCGCCGGTACGGGTGCGGAATTCACCCGGGGTGTTGTCGAACACGACTGCGCGGTTGGCAGCGAATTCGGTGCCGGTGCGGTCGCCGTCACCGAAGTAACGGATCACGCCGTTCGGCAGGGTCGACGAACCGAACTGCAGCTGGTTGAGGCCGAAGGCTTCACCACCAAGAGCAAAGTTCGAGAACGCACGGTCGCCCTGGAAGATCGGCTTACGGTTGTAGTACTCGGCGTAGACAGTGGCGCTACCGCGACCATCGTCGAACGAAGTGCCGATTGCACCGTAGATCTGGTAACGAGCGCCGTCACCTTCCTGGGTCAGCGAGTACTGTGCACCAGCTTCGATGCCTTCAACGTCCTTGAGGCGGAAGTTGACGACGCCAGCCAGAGCGTCCGAACCGTAAACTGCCGATGCACCACCGGTCACGACGTCCACGCTGTCGAGCAGGAAGTTCGGGATGGTGTTAAGGTCGACGATCTGCGCTGTATCGTAGAACATCCAGCGGCGGCCGTTGACCAGCACCATGGTGCGGGTCGAGCCGAGGCCACGCAGGTTCAGCGTAGCAGTACCGGTACCCGGGTTGTTCGAGTTGGAGGTGAAACCCGGGACAACCTGCGGCAGCGTGTTGACCACGTTTTCGACGTTGACCGTGCCGGAGAGCTTGAATTCTTCATCCTGCACGACTGCGATCGGAGCAGCGGTTTCGACATTGCGCTGAGCAATACGCGAACCGGTAACGACGATCAGGCCGTCGTTGCTGGAAGCGCCTTCTTCATCCTGGGCATAAGCCGGAGTAGCGATCATCGCACCGGCCATTACGGTACCGGTGAGAAGAGCCGCCTTATTAAAACGGTTGGACATTCCAATCCCCTTGATCCCGCGTGCCCCCCTTGGGCACGCCTTGAACGGTTGGTCCTTCGGACACAGTGATCCGAATGATGCGCCTCTAGGCCACGGCCAAGCCTCGTATCAATCGAGAAACGGCGGATTTCGCGGTTGTTCGAGCATGTGTGACTTTGAAGTGACAGTTGGCGCGAGCGCTGCCATGTGGCAGTTCACAGCGACAATATCGGAGGACACATGCGGCGATTTCCCCTTCCTGTAGCCATTGGCTGCGCAGCCCTTGCAACTGGCGCTCTTCCCCTTGGGACAGCAAGCGCGCAAGACTCGGTGGTGCCTAATAGCGAGGACACGATCGAGCAGCTCAAGGCTTGTCGCTCGATTGCCGAACCGACCGCCCGGCTGGCCTGCTATGACAGGGAAGTCGGCGAAGTGATTGCGGCCACCGAAGATGGCAGCCTGCAGGTTGTCGACAAAGCCGATGTCGAGGAGACCAAGCGCGGCCTGTTCGGCTTCAGCCTGCCGAAGATCAAGCTGTTCGGCGGCGAAGACGGCGAAATGAACGAACTCGAGACGACGATCACCAAGGCTCGCCGTGAAGGTCGCGAAAGCTGGATTTTCACCACGCAGGAAGGTTCGGTCTGGCGCATTGCCGAGACCAAGATGGGCTGGAAACCCCCCAAGGCTGGCCAGACCGTCGTCTTCAAGAAAGCCGCGATGGGCAGTTATTTCATCCGCGTGAATGGCCAGACCGGGGTCAAGGGCCGGCGGATAGAGTGATCCCGCGAACTGCTACAACCCGTTGATATCAATAACGGTTTAGGCGACGCGGAATAAGGAAGGGGCGCAACCTTGCGGTTGCGCCCCTCCTTTCGTGCTTTTCCTGGCCTAGCGGATCAGAGCCCGCCCGGACCGCAATCATTGGCGAGGTAATCGAGCATCTTGGTGTAGAACGCTTCCTGATGCTCATACATGAGCGTCGTATAGAAGTGGTCTGCGCCCTTGAGCGTGAGATACTGGATGTTGGTCTTGCCCAGCTTGTCGGCAGCGTCCTTGAAGTCCTTCATGTGGTAGTAAAGAACTCGGCGGTCGACATCGCCATGGACCATCAGCAGCGGGATATTGGTCTTGGCGACATCGTTGTAGGGATGCACGCCGGTCTTGACCCCGCGGGTCTGGAACCAGTCATCGAGCGCCTTAGGAGCATAGGCGTCCACTACATCGCGATACCAGACATCGGCCCGCGAAACGGCTGCGCCGGCAATCGCACACTGGTAGATGTTGTCCTCGCGCTGCGCCGCGACGAGCGCGGCATAGCCACCGTATGACCAGCCGAACATGGCGATCCGGTCGGGATCGACCAGGCCCTGCTCCACGAGGTAGAGCGCACCGTCGTCCTTGTCGTCCTGCATGGCATAGCCGTGCTGGTCGTAAGCGGCATCAAAGTGCTTCTGGCCCCAGCCCACCGTCTGGCGATAGCCGGGCTGCAGCACCATGTAGCCGGCATTGGCCAGCAACTGGCCCCACTCGTCATAACCGACGACCTCGGGAACAGCCGGGCCACCATGCGGCAAGACGATCAGCGGGAACGGCCCCTCGCCCTTCGGCTTGGTCACATATCCCGGGATCATCATCCCGTCGCGCGCCGGATAGCGGATGAATTCGACGTCCGAAAGCTGGTCCGGCTTGAGATACGGGTTACGGCTGCCGAGCTTGACGATCTTGCCGTCCTTGACGAACCAGTAGGAACCAGGATCGCGCGGACCGCTGTTGGTCACGATCATCGACTGCCCGTCGAGCGAGCGGCTCGAGATCCGGACCTGGTGCGCATTAGGGATCAGCTGCTCGAGCTGGGCGTAAAGCGCCTTCTCTTCCTCGTCGAACCAGTGGTATTCCATCTTTGCGCCGGGATAGACTGCAGCCACCAATCGCTCATCCCCGGGGATCGAGCTCTGCAGGATACCCATGACATCGGCATTTTCGGCCTTGAACAGCTCGCGCGTGTATTCGCCGGTCTCGAAGTTGAACTCCCATAGCGACGCCTTGTCGGCCCCATTACGAGCTTCGATCATGTAGCCAATGTTGGGGTTGCTGGGATCGAAACCGGCCGGACCCTGAAAGCCACCTAGGAGGCGATAGAGCTGGCTCGGATCGTTCTGGTCCAGGACCGGGCCGAACTGCTTCCAAGAGCCGTCCCCCGGTTTGCGGTAGTAAGTCCGAACGGTCTTGTCGTCATCCTGACCCTGAGTGAAGCGCGGGTAACCGTTGTTGTCGAAACTCGCAAACGGGTACTTCGTCGTTCCCTTGAGAACGAGCGAGCGAGCCCCGCTCTCGAGATTGTAGCGATAATAGGACCGCGGGCGGAACAGGTCGAATGGATCGACACCGGTGAGATCGCTGTCGCCACGCCCCGTCTGGACCAGGACCGTGTTGGGATCGTCGGGCAGCGTGCTGACGATCGAGAAGTTGCCTTCGACCTGGTTGAACTTGTTCTTGTCGAGATTGTAGGAATAGGTCCGGTAGCTGCGGGAATCCTCTTCCTGTTTCTTCACCGACTTGCGCTTCTGCTGCCAGGCAGTTCCGAAGATGTAGTTGTTGCTGACCCAGCGTGCGCTGATCAGCTCCATTGGATCCGCGTTAAGGCGGCGTAGCGGCTTCGACATATCTGCCGTTGCGTAGATCTCCAGGATGTTTTCGCCTTCCTTGCTCTCGTTCTTGAGCAGCAGGATGTGCTTGCCGTCAGGCGAAAGCTGCATCGCTGTGATCGAATCGCGCAGCGACCACACCTCGATTGGCACGGTCGGCTGATTCTGCGGGCCCGCCATGGCGGGTATCGGCGACAAGGCCCCGCCGAGCGTCATTGCAACGCCGGCAGCGGCAAGGGCGGTGGTCTTCAAAAACTTCATGGAGCGACTCTTCCAAACTTCAGGGATTGGGAATGATATGAAAAGGGCGGCCCCGGCGCAATCGCACAGGGCCGCCCATTCATGGTTCAAGCAAGATGAACTCGCTTAGAACGACTTCTCAAGGCTGATGAAGAATTCGCGGCCATCGTAGTCGTAACCGTTACCGATCGCGACGTTGTTGATTGCGAACACTTCGTTGCCATCCACCAGCGGCGGAGCGGTGTCGAAGATGTTGCTGACACCGACCAGCACCGACCAGGTTTCTGCACGGTAGCGCAGCGACACGGTGTGCAGGAACTGGGCCTTGGCGAAGCCGACGTCGCGACAGAAGATGTTGTCGCCGGCCACATTGCCGTTGGCCGAGCCGCCGCCGAGGCAGGTATCGCCGATGAAACCGGTCGGGTTCCCGTCCGGACCGTTGCCGAACGCATCCGACAGCGGGTCGATACCAGCCGGATCCTGCTCCACCGGACCGGTGTAGTCGATGGTGTAGGTCAGGCGGAACTTGTCGACGCTGGCGCGGAACTGGGCGGTGCCGGTCCAACGCGGGAAGCCGAACTCGCCTTCGTCCGCATCATACAGCTCAACACCGGTGTCATCGATGAACAGCGTCGACTTCTCGAGCAGGTGATTGGCACGCAGCTGCACGGAGAAGCGGACGTTCTCGCCGAACATCGGGACATCGGTAGCGAGGAAGGCGTTGAAGTCGATGCCTTCGACCTTCTCGCGGTTGAGGTTGATGAAGCCCGAGTTGACCGAGTTGATCAGGCGACGCGAAGCCGCCGCCGTGTCAGCCGAGATACGGTCACAGAACGGGCTGCGCTGACCATCGTTGCGGGTGTAGCAGTCGTTGACGATGAACTGGCTGCTCGGCTCGATGATCGAGTCTTCCAGCTTGATGCGGAAGTAGCTCGCACCCAGGTTGATGTCGACACCGGCCAGGGTTTCTTCGAACGAGAAACCGGCCGTCAGAGCGGTCGAGGTTTCCGGATCGATGTCAAGGCTACCACCGGTAGTGACTTCGACGCTCGAGAACTGGTTGGTGTTGAGGCCCTGAGCATCGATACCGACGCTGGTCGGGTCGCGACCTTCACGCTGACAGTTCTGCAGGACAACCGGGTCACGCTGGTCGTCGGCTGCGCTGTAGGCACCGTTGACGAAAGCATTGGTCGGGACCGCACAGGGGTCGAACAGCGTGTTGAAGCCGCTCTGGCCGGCGAGGAAGTTCTCGCGCAGGTTCGGCGCGCGGAACGACGTACCGTAGGTGGCACGCAGCAACAGCGGGCTGAACGGACGCCAGCCAATCGCACCCGAATAGGTGTAGTTGGTGCCGTAGTACTCGTCGTCCGTGATACGGCCGGCGAGCTTGACGTCGAGTTCCTGGAAGCCCGGGACACCGGCGACGATCGGGAGATCGATCTCGGCAAAGGCTTCCTTGATTTCCTTGTTACCGACTGCACCCTTGTCCGAGAAGAAGCCCCAGAACAGGCCGTTCGAAGCAACGGTGTCAGGCTGCGAGTTGATCTCGTCGCGGCGGTATTCACCACCAAGCACCATCCCGACCGTACCACCCGGCAGTTCGAACAGGTCACCGGTGATGAAGGCGTTCCAGGTGATCTGCTTGTAGATCGTGTTGAAGACGCGCTCACCGAACAGGTAGTCACGTTCGGCCTGGGTGGCGAAGTCGCCGACGGCACCGGTCAGGACGCTCGGAGCGAACAGGTTGACCGGCACACAGCCCGAAGCATTCAGGTCCGGAGCAGCGAGGCTGGGGTTAGCCATGCCAGCAGCGTTACAGACGCCGATCCACAGCGGGTCGCCGAAGATGCCGAACACGTCGACGTTGGCATCGTAGTCGTCGGCAATACCGTCGCCGTCATTGTCGACGATGCCGTCGCCATTGTAATCGGCCGTCGGGTCGAGACCCAGCGCGAGGGCCAGGCGGTCCTCACGGATACCGCGGCGCTTCGAGACACCCTTCGCACGCGAATAGACGAGCGAAGTGTCGAAGCTCCAGCTCGGGCCGAAGATCGGCATGTCGCCGCGCATACCGACGACCGCGCGGATCTGTTCCTGCACAACGTCGATATCGTTGCGATCACCGCGGATCGAAAAAATCGGCAGGGTCGGCAGCGTGAAACCGGTCGACAGAGCAAACGGGGTACCGGTCAGTCCGAGACTTTCGTTATCAACAGCGCGACAGTCGACACCATCCGGGTTGGTCAGGAAGTTACACGGGTTGAACGGGTTCAAGTCAGGCACATAGGGGAAAACCTGCGCAATGAAGGTTTCTTCGCCGTAGATCTCTGCCCGGCTGTAGTTGAACTCGAAATACGGCGTCAGGTTGATTTCGCTGGGAATGGTGTACTCACCATACGCCATAATGTTGAGCAGTTTCTGCTCAGGCACGAAGACCTGGTTCTGGTTGGCACCGTTGGTGTTGACGTTCTGGAAGTCAACGTCGCGGATGCCGTCGCCGTTGGTGTCGAGGTCCTGTCCAAAGGCGTTGGTCGATTCACCGAACGGGAACGGACGGCCAGTGCGCGGATCGAGCGGGAAGTTGGCGATGTTGCCATTGCCCGGGAAATAGACCGAACCGAAACGCGCATAGGGCTGGAAGATACGGCCGCTGATGCCGCTGATCTTACATTCGCTCTCTGCAACCGAAATGGCCGGGTTACGGTTCTGGACCGCAGCGTTATCAGCCAAGCCAACTGTGCGAATGTTGCCGTTCTGGTCAATTTCGTAGTGGGTGTCGCAACCGTCGAAGAAGTCGCGGTCACGCAGGCGGATTTCGTCACGGACCGAGTATTCCACGCCGATGCCGAAGAAGCCGCGGTCGAAATTCTTACCCCAGGCTGCACCCAGCGTGTAGTCGTCGCCGCCACCCTGCGGGTTCACGTTGCCGTCGACACGCAGTTCCAGGCCGTCGAAGTCCTTCTTGAGGACAACGTTGACAACGCCCGCGACTGCGTCGGAACCATAAACCGACGATGCACCGTCAAGCAGCAGGTCATAGCGTTCGACCAGCGTACCCGGCAGCAGGTTGAGCGACGGGTTGGTCGGCGCGCCTTCCACACCGGCCGGCGCCATGCGGCGACCGTTGATGAGGAGCAGCGTACGGTCGGCACCCAGACCGCGCAGGTTGATGGTCTGCGAACCCGGGCCGTTGTCGAGCACGAAGCCCTGGAAGGTCGCATCGATCTGCTGGCCGGCAGCAGCTTCCGAGCGCTGCAGGATCTGGGCCGGATCGAACAGGCCGCCTTCGTTCTGGTCTTCGGAGGTGAGGACCTGCAGCGGCGAAATGCTGGAGAAGGTGTCGCGCTTCAGGCGCGAACCGGTAACGACGATCTGACCGCCACCAGGCGTCGGGGTCGGGGTGCTGATGTCACAGCCGTCAGGCAGGTTGCCGGCAGCGTCTGCAACGCACTCTTCATCCTGGCCATCTTCGTCCTGTGCGAATGCGGGGCCCGAAATGGCCAGCGCAACGACAGATGCCGAAACCGCGAGGCCCTTCAACGAATTCGATTGGAACTTTTTCATAACTTCTCCAGTCGCGACAACTGGAACTGGCGCGCCCCCTTCAGATAACAGCAACGGGAAAACCGCCCCAGGCAGCTTTCCCGATTATCCGAATGTGCGGGAACCCCCAGTTCCTGCGAAGGCATACGTCTGCATCAGGCCACCTCGGAATGTCAAAGCGGTTGGAGAGGGTTCCGTTCATTGTGCTGTAATGTTGTTGCTTAATTCCCACAATTTCTGTGGCGAGCGTAGGCTGGCGGCAGAAAGTTGCGCAGAACAGCCTTCGCACGACAGAGCGTTACACTGCAGTCGCGCGGTGGCCTGTTCGAATTGTTGCAACGCAGCGTTGGCGGGCGCGAATCCCGCAGCGTTGTAAGAATCAGGCGAGTTCCATCTTGAGCTCGCCATCACCTTCATCGATCTTCAGTGTGCTGCCGTCGGGCACGTCGCCTTGCAGGATCTTCTCTGCCAGCGGGTCCTGCAGGTAGCGCTGGACAGCCCGCTTCAACGGTCGCGCGCCATAGACCGGATCGTAGCCGACCCGCCCAAGCCACCGCAGGGCCGCATCGGTAAGGTCGATAGTGATCTTGCGATCCTTGAGCAGCTTCTGCACCCGGCCGACCTGGATCTCCACGATTGGTGCCATGTGCTCCATCGAAAGGCGGTGGAACAGGATGATCTCGTCCAGCCGGTTGAGGAACTCTGGGCGGAAGTGGCCGCGCACGACGTCCATCACCTGCGGCTCGACATCCTCGACCTTCTGGTCATCGTCCATCTGCGCGAGATACTGGCTGCCGAGGTTCGAAGTGAGGATGATCAGCGTGTTGCTGAAGTCCACAACCCGTCCCTGCCCATCGGTCAGGCGACCATCGTCGAGCACTTGCAGCAATACGTTGAAGACATCGCTATGGGCTTTTTCGACTTCGTCGAACAGCACCACCTGGTAGGGACGCCGCCGTACCGCTTCGGTCAGCACGCCGCCTTCCTCATAACCGACATAGCCCGGAGGAGCACCTATCAGCCGAGCGACCGCGTGCTTTTCCATGAACTCCGACATGTCGATGCGGACCATGGCCTGGTCGTCGTCGAACAGGAAGCCGGCCAGTGCCTTGGTCAGCTCGGTCTTGCCGACCCCGGTCGGCCCGAGGAACAGGAAGCTGCCGAGCGGGCGGCCCGGGTCCTGCAAACCCGCCCGTGCGCGGCGCACGGCCTTGGACACAGCCTCAATTGCCTGCGACTGGCCGATTACACGCTTGCCCAGGATCTCTTCCATCTTGAGCAGCTTGTCGCGTTCGCCCTCGAGCATCTTGTCGACCGGGATACCCGTCCAGCGCGAGACCACGCCGGCGATATCGTCTTCGGTCACTTCTTCCTTGAGCAGCGCATTTTCAGTGTGGCCGCGGGCTTCCTCGAGCTTCTTCTCGAGCTCGGGAATGGTGCCGTAGGACAGCTCGCCTGCGCGCTGGAGATTGCCTTCGCGTTGCGCCTGCTCGAGCTCGATGCGGGCCTGGTCGAGCTCTTCCTTGATGCGGCTCTCGGCGTGGATCTTGTCGCGCTCGTTCTGCCAGCGGGTGGTCAGCTCGCTGGACTTCTGCTCCAGCTCGGCCAGTTCCTTGCGCAGGGTCTCGAGCCGGTCCTTGGACGCGGAATCGGTTTCCTTCTGCAGCGCCTGCTCTTCAATCTTGAGCTGGATGATGCGGCGGTCGAGCCCTTCGATTTCCTCGGGCTTCGATTCCACTTCCATGCGGATGCGGCTGGCCGCCTCGTCCATCAGGTCGATCGCCTTGTCGGGCAGGAAGCGGTTCTGGATGTAGCGGTCGGACAGCTGCGCGGCAGCGACAATCGCGCCGTCGGTGATGTTCACCCCGTGGTGCAGCTCGTACTTCTCCTTGATCCCGCGCAGGATGGAGATGGTGTCTTCCACGCTCGGCTCGTCGATATAGACCGACTGGAAGCGTCGCTGCAGCGCCGGGTCCTTCTCGACATACTTCTGGTACTCGTCGAGCGTCGTCGCGCCGATGCAGTGCAGCTCGCCGCGGCTCAGCGCGGGCTTGAGCAGGTTGGAAGCATCCATCGAGCCTTCCGACGCACCTGCACCGATGAGCGTGTGCATCTCGTCGATGAAGAGGATGATCTGACCGTCGCTACCCTTCACCTCGTCGAGCACGGCCTTGAGCCGCTCTTCGAACTCGCCACGATATTTCGCGCCGGCGATCAGCGAGCCCATGTCGAGCGACATCAGCGTGCGACCCTTGAGGCTGTCAGGCACATCGCCATTGGCAATGCGCAGCGCGAGGCCTTCGGCGATTGCGGTCTTGCCGGTGCCGGGTTCGCCGATCAGCGCCGGGTTGTTCTTGGTCCGCCGGGCAAGGATCTGGATGGTGCGGCGGATTTCCTCGTCGCGGCCAATCACCGGGTCGAGCTTGCCGTCGCGCGCCGCCTGAGTGAGGTCGCGGGCGTATTTCTTCATCGCGTCGTAGGCCTGTTCGGCATTGGCGGTATCGGCTGTCTTGCCCTTGCGCAGTTCGCTGATGGCCGCTTCCAGTGCCTTGGGGTCGACGTTGGCGGCCTTGAGCGCCTGCCCCGCCGAAGTGGTGGAAGCGAGTGCAAGCGCCACCAGCAACCGCTCGACGGTGACATAGCTGTCGCCCGATTTCTCCGCGATTGTCTCAGCCTGGTCGAGCACGCGGACTGTATCATTATCGAGGCCCGGGGTCTGCTGGGCCCCGCCCCCGCTGACTGCCGGAATCTTTGCCAATGCCGCATCGACTTCGTCCTCGACCGCGCGCGGGTTGCCGCCGGCCCGGGCGACTAGCCCTGAGGCCATGCCTTCAGGATCTTCGATCATCGCCTTGAGCAAATGCGCCGGCGTAATGCGCTGGTGGTTCATGCGGATGGCAACGGTTTGCGCCGCTTGCAGGAAGCCCTTGGCCCGGTCGGTAAATTTCTCGAGATTCATGGTGGTCCCTCAACTGTTACCCGAGACATATAATGTTGCATTTTTGCAACACAAGCCCTGCGTATGCAATGACCTGCGTCAAAAATGAGGTGTGTTACTCGGATATAGGACCCTGTCACCACAGGACCAGAGGCAAGCTGCGAAAAAACTTGGCGGATCAGTTCGCAGACTGGGGTTCGACGCCCGGAACCAGCAGGCTTCGCCCGCCCCCGAATTCCTCTCGCACCACGATCAGGCCCAGCTTCTCGAGATGGTCGAGCAAACGCCGGATTCGTCCCGGGGAGCTGGTGCCATAGACCCGCGCCAATTCGTTGTCATCGGGTGCCGGAAGACCATCCATCGCAGCCGCAGCGATGGCGAGGTAAGGGGCCACGATATCGTCATCGACACCCTCGACCAGCGCCATCAGGCGCTGTCTGTCGCAATCCGCAAATCGGTCGAGGTCAACGCTGGCAATGGCAAAGCGGCGGCGGAACTCGCCCATGTCCATGGGCACGCCGAGAAAACCTTCGGTTCGCGCCCGCGTGAGGAAGGCTTGGTAGAGACGGCTTGCCGACTGGAATGTCGAACCATCTTCGCGGGCAAGGGAGCCGAGGATGGCGTCTAGCGAAGCCGTGCGCTCGGCCTGGTGCTCGGGATCGGCCGATGCAACGGCAGGTGCGGGCGCGCGATCGGGCACGAGTTGCTCGGGGTGAGGCACCGGACGTGGTGGTGGAGGCGGCGGCGCTGTAACCTGCACATCGGCGGCAAGGTCGCCGGTCAGCAGGGCTTCCATCCCCTGCGTCGGTGCCGCAGGCAAGGGCATCAAACCTTCTGCTCGCGCCTTATGCCCGGTGCGGACGGGACCGATCTTCACCGCCACGGGGCGGCGGCTGATCGCCGGGCCCAGCGCGAGGAAATGCCCTCGCTCCAGGTCGCGGATCCGCTCGGCCTGCTTGCGCTCCATGCCCAGCAGGTCGGCGGCGCGCTGCATGTCGATATCAAGGAAGGTCCGGCCCATCAGGAAGTTGGAAGCCTCCGCCGCGACATTCTTCGCCAGTTTGGCCAGCCGCTGGGTGGCGACAATCCCGGCGAGGCCGCGCTTGCGACCGCGGCACATCAGATTGGTCATCGCCGAAAGCGTCATCCGGCGCGTATCCTCGCCGATCTCACCCGCAACCGAGGGCGCAAACATCTGCGCTTCGTCGACCACCACCAACGCCGGGAACCAGTGTTCGCGCGGGGCATCGAACAGCGCATTGAGGAATTGCGCAGCGCAGCGAATCTGCTGCTCCACTTCCAGCCCTTCCAGTGCCAGCACGACGCTTGCCCGGTGCTCGCGGCAACGCCGCGCCAATGCTTCGATTTCCGGCGGCGAATAAGCCGCACTGTCGATCACCACATGGTCGAAGGCATCAGCGAGCGAAGTGAAATCGCCTTCAGGGTCGACAACGACCTGCTGGACCATGCCGGCGCTTTCTTCGAGCAGCCTCCGCAGCAGGTGCGACTTGCCCGACCCGCTGTTGCCTTGCACCAGCAGGCGCGTCGCCAGCAGTTCTTCGATATCGAAGACGACCGGCTGCTCGCCTGCTTGGTAGCCTATGGTAATTTCCGCGTTCACGATTCGGGTGGGTAGCGTGTCCCAACCTCAGACCGGAAGGTGGAGCGGCAAGTTTTCCTGAGTCGTTTTCCCTTCACCCTGCCGGGTAGCCTCGCTAGGCCCCTGGCAAGAGAGGATTCGCGATGAAGAAGTGGATTGTGCGCCTCGGTGGGGCGCTGGTAGTCTTGGCGCTGGTCGTTGTGATCGGCCTGATGACATGGGAGCCGTTCTACGCCCGCGCTGGCGAAGCACCAGCGGCCGGCCATACCTACAGTGCCGAGATCATCCGCGATGAATTCGGCGTCCCGCACATATACGGCAAGACCGATCCCGATGTCGCGTATGGCGTCGCAATCGCGCAGAGCGAGGACGACTTCTTCACCCTGCAAGATGTGATCGCGATGGCAAAGGGACGCTATGGTGCGATTGCCGGGCCCGACGGCGCGCAGATCGACTTTGCCTATCACTTGGTCGATGCGCGCGGCACGGCGGAGCGCAACTATGCCGCGCTGCCCGAAGACACGCAGGCCCTGTTCGAAGCCTATGCCAGCGGCCTCAATGACTATGCAATAAGCCACCCTGCAGAACTGAAGCTGGCTGGCCTTTTCCCTATCAATGGCGAGGATGTGGCTGCGGGATTTGCCCTGCGCCAACCTTTCTTCTTCGGTATCGGTTCGATCATCGGCAACCTTGTGGAAGGCAAGCCGCTGCGGCGCGAATTCGGTCCGGACATCCCGGGCTTCCCGCGCGATGCGGATGGGGCCGTGACCGAAGCCGAAGCCGCTCCCGAGCAGGCCAGCGCGACACGCTTTCCCTTGCCATGGGGCGAGATGGCAGCGCTGTCCGGCTCCAACGCCTTCGCTATCACGCCGGAAAAATCGGGTGGGCCGAGCACGCTGATCTCCAACAGTCACCAACCCTGGCGCGGCGGTGTCTCATGGTACGAACTGGTGGTTGAAAGCGAAGAAGGCTGGCATTTCGCCGGAGCCAATCTGCCCGGCACGCCCTACCCGGTGCTGGGCCACAACGAAAAGCTGGGCTGGACCTACACCGTCAATCGCCCCGACCTAGTCGATATCTACCAGTTGGAGATGGATGAAACCGGCACGCGCTACCGCCTCGACGGCGAATGGCACGAGCTGGAAGAGAAGACCGAAATCCTGCCGGTGAAGTTTGGTCCGGTCGTCCTCCCGATCCCGCAGACCTTCTATCGCAGCGTGCACGGCCCGGTGATCATCAACGACAACGGTGCTTTCGCTCTGCGCTATGCCAAGATGGACAGCATTGAATCGATGGACGCCTACTACCGCCTAGGCCGGGCACAGTCGCTCGAAGAGTGGATGGCGGTGTACGAAAAGATGGAGAATCCCAACTTCAACGCCATCTACGCCGATGCCGAAGGCAATATCGCTTATCTCTACAACGCCGCTTTCCCGGACCGGAAGCCCGGCTACAACTGGCGCGGAGTCCTGCCCGGCAATGAAAGTTCGCTGATCTGGGAAGACACAGTCGACTTCGAGCAGTTGCCCAAGATCGTCAATCCGTCCTCCGGCTGGCTCTACAATGCCAACAACGAGCCTTACACGGCAGCTGGCGCGGCGGATGATCTCGATCCTGCCGACTTCGCGCCCGAGCTGGGGGTCGAGCTCAAGCAGACCAACCGCTCGCGCCGGGCGTGGAAACTGCTGAGCGAAGCCAACCAGCTAGACCGCGACGCACTGGAGCGGATCAAGTATGACCGTGCCTATGAGCGCGAAGGCTATGTCTCCGACCTGTGGGATGCGCTGGAAAGAATGAAACCGGAGAATGGCAAGCTCGACGAGGCCCGTCGCTTGCTACTCGACTGGGATTTTACCGCTGACGGCAAAGGCTCCGGAGACGCGCTCGCGCTGCTGATGATCAAGGATTTTATGTCGGCAGAGTACCAGAACAAGGACCTGCCCGATGTCGCCGAGCAGCTGCAATGGTCGGTCGATCACCTGATGGAGCATTTCGGGCGCCTCGACCCGCCGATGGGCGAGCTGTTGCGGCTGCGACAAGGATCGACCGCACCTTTTGCTGTCGACCTGCCACTCGACGGCGGCTCGGACACGCTGCGCGCTTCGACCACCTGGCAGGTCGATCCCGACGGCCGGTTGCAGGTCGTCCATGGCGACAGCTTCATCATGTGGGTCGAGTGGCTGGCTGGCGAAAAGGTGAGATCGCGCTCGATCCAACCGTTCGGTGCCGCAGTGACCCGCCCTGTCAGCAAGCACTACGCCGATCAGTCGGCGCTGTTCGTCCGGAAAGAGTTGAAACCGGTCCACTTCTGGCGCGTTGACGTATTGAAGAATGCCAAATCCCGAAAGACCGTGACCAGCCGCCGCTGAGGCACTAATCATTCAACCATCGCAGAACATTTACCCTGGAGAGACCATGCTTCGCTTTGCTTCGACCAGCCTGACCGCCCTTGCCACGGGCATTGCCCTTGCCGCTGCAACCCCGGCCCTTGCCGATCACCATGGCGACAAGCCGGCTGCCGCCATGGAAGCCGAAGCCACGGTAGCCCCGCTGCCGGACCTGATCGAACAGGTCGCCATTCCTTATGAGCAGTTCCAGCTCGACAACGGTCTGACAGTGATCGTCCATGAAGACCGCAAAGCCCCGATCGTCGGCGTTGCCGTGTGGTACAATGTCGGCTCCAAGGACGAGCCGCAGGGCAAGAGCGGATTTGCCCACCTGTTCGAACACCTGATGTTCAACGGCTCCGAAAACGCCACCGGCGACTATTTCCAATACCTGCAGGAAATGGGCGCCACCGATTACAACGGCACCACCAATTTCGACCGTACCAACTATTTCCAGACCGTGCCGCGCGGCGCGCTGGACCGCGCGTTGTGGCTGGAAAGCGATCGCATGGGCTATTTGCTCGGCGCGGTGACGCAGGAGAAACTCGATAACCAGCGCGGCGTCGTCCAGAACGAGAAGCGCCAGGGCGACAACCAGCCGGGCGGGCTGGTGTTCTACGAGATCGTCAAGACGCTGTTTCCTGCCCCGCACCCCTATGACCACACGCCGATCGGCTCGATGGCCGACCTCGACAGCGCATCCATGGACGATGTCCGCAGCTGGTTCATCGACAAGTACGGACCCAACAATGCGACGCTGGTGCTCGCGGGTGACATTTCGGCCGAAGAAGCCCGCCCGCTGGTCGAGAAGTATTTCGGCCCGATCAAGGCCGGCCCGGTCAACACCCCGGCCGCCGCCGACATTCCCGAACTTGCGGAAGACGTCCGCACAGTGATGAAGGACCAGGTCGCAGCGACCAATATCAGCCGCTACTGGACCGCGCCGGGCCTCAACAGCAAGGACCTGGTTGCCCTTTCCATTGGTGCGGAAATCCTCGGCGGCCTGTCCTCCAGCCGGCTCGACAATGCGCTTGTACGTGACGAGAAGATCGCTGTCGGTGTCTCGGCCGGAAACTTCTCGTTCCAGCGCGTAGGCGTGCTGACTGTCGGAGCTACGGCCCGTCCGGGCGTCGATCCGGCCACAGTCGAAACCCGTATGAACGAGATTATCGCTGACCTTATTGCCAATGGCCCTACTGAAGACGAAGTTCGCCGGGCGGCGACACAAGAGGTCGCCGGTACAATTCGTGGCCTCGAGCAGGTTGGCGGATTTGGCGGCAAGGCGGTGACACTCGCCAGCGGCGAAGTATTCGTCGACGATCCGGATTTTTACGCCAAGCAGCTCGAAATCCTGGCCACCCTGACCCCGGCCGACGTGCAAGCAGCCATGCAAAAGTGGATGACCCGTCCGGCCATGACGCTGGTGCTGGAGCCAGGCGAACGTGACAGCAACTACGCTGAAGCCGCTTCCGTCGACGGCGAGGCCGATGGCGATGCGGAACCGGCCGACAACACGCTGACGGTCACGGTCGAGCGGCCCAAGCCGCCGATCGATGCTCTGGCGGAACTCGACTTCCCGACGGTTGAGGAAACCACTCTGAGCAACGGCATGAAAGTCTACTACGCCCAGCGCGATGCCGTGCCGGTGACGCGTGTGGCGCTGTCGTTCAATGCCGGTTCGGCGGCCGACCCGGTCGAGAAGCGCGGCCTCGAAGGGCTGGCCATGAGCCTGTATGACGAAGGCACCACCTCTCGCAGCTCGAAAGAGATTGCGGAGGAGCGGGAGCGCCTGGGTGCTGTGATTTCGACCGGCGGCGGATCGGACCGTTCGACCTTCACTCTCACGGCGCTGAGCGCCAACCTCGCTCCGTCGCTGGAGCTGATGACCGATATCGTCCGCAATCCGGCCTTCGATGAAGGCGAGCTCGAGCGGGTTCGCACGCAGACCGTAACCGGCATCAAGCAGCAGATGCGCGACCCGCGCGGAATTGCGCAGATGACGCTGACCCCGCTGCTCTATGGGGCCAACAGCCCCTATGGCGATGCCGGCAGCGGCACGGTGGAATCGGTCAGCTCGATCACGCGTGATGACCTGGTCGGTTTCAAGACCCGCTGGATCCAGCCCGATAATGCGACACTGTTCGTAGTTTCCGACATGGCACTGGATGACATCAAGTCCCAGCTCGATGAGGCATTCGGCAAGTGGGCCAGCAATCGCATGGCGCGCGGAAGCAAGGACTTCTCAACCCAGGCCGCTGCTCCGGACGCTGCGAGGATCGTGCTCGTCAACCGGCCGAATTCGCCGCAGAGCTTCATCTATGGCGGGCTGATGACCACGGTCGACCCCAAGGATCCCGGCATCGTCGATCTGCTCAACGCCAACAATGCGCTGGGCGGCAACTTCCTCGCCCGGCTCAACATGAACCTGCGCGAAACCAAGGGCTGGTCCTATGGCGTGCGTGGTGGTGTGTCGCAGCGCGAAGGCGCGGTGACCTACATCGTCTCCGCTCCGGTCCAGGCCGACCGCACCGGCGATTCGTTGAGCGAGCTGATCCGCGAGATTGACGAGTTTACGTCCACCAACGGGGTGAGCCAGGAAGAGCTGGTACGGATCGTCAACAACGAGATCTTCGAATTGCCCGGCCAGTTCGAAACCTCGGGCGCGGTGCTCGGCGCAATGCAGAACAATGTCCTCTATGGGCGTCCGATGAACTATTACGAGACGCTGGCCGAGAAGTATCGTGCGCAAACCGCGGAGAGCCTCGACGCTGCAGCGCGGGAAGCGATCGATGTGGACCGCTTCACCTGGGTCGTCGTCGGCGATGCGGAAAAGGTCATGTCGCAGCTCGAAGGGCTCGGCCTGCCGATCGAGCAGATCGAACTTCCGGCGGCTGAATGACAGAGGTGAATTGACACAAATGTAAGTAACGGCCTAGGCCACACCACGACATCCAAACCAAGGGAGAACCCAATGTCCGTAGCAGGCACCTATAACACCACCGTCAAGAGCCCGATGGGCGACCAGAGCGGCACGCTGACCATCAATGACAACGGCGATGGCACCTTCTCGGGCAACATGGCCGGTGCCATGGGTTCGATGGACATCGCCAGCGGCACGGTCGAAGGCAACACCATCAAGTGGTCGATGGACATGACCGTGCCGATGCCGATGAAGCTCGACTGTGAAGCTACCATCGACGGCGACTCGCTGACCGGCGCAGTCAATGCCGGTGCCTTCGGCTCGATGCCGCTGACCGGTACACGCGCATAAGCGTCATTGCCCACCAGGCACAACAAAGGCCCTGTCGCAGCAATGCGGCAGGGCCTTTTGCTTGGCCTGAAGACAGGCTGACAATGGAGCAACCTCGATTGCCCGGGATCAATCTTCTGTCTCTCTCCAACAATAGTGGAAGTACTCACTGGCCAGGCACCCGAAGTCGATAGTTGATTTTTGGGGCTGGACAGCTTTTCGGAGCCCCATTAATTCAGACCGGCTGGACTTAGGGGTCGTCTTTCAATGGAATTTTCAAGAGCCTGTAATGGGCTTGCGCTGCTTGGGATTGTGCCGTTGTGCGTCGCCACGGCCGGGTTCGCCGCGACCACGCCGGAGCTACCGGTCGATGGCGCTGCGACCGAAGAGTCCTACCCCGACAAAGCGATGGCAGCGCCCGTTGGGGCCGACGCCGAATTGGCACCGGACGCAGAAGACGCGACTGCAGACGACGGCATGGCCGTTTCGGAACAAGACAAGCCCGCGCTTGCGGAACAATGGGCCGACCTACCCATGTTCACATTGGTGAACGTCACGCTCAACGAAGCCATTTCCAGCCAGACGCATGTCGTCGGGGATGAGTTCTCCGTGACCGTGATGGAAGATGTCGTCCACAACGACACCATCGTCATTCCGAAAGGTTCGATCGGGGCCGGCCAAGTCACATTCGCAACAAAGAAGGGTGGCTTTGGCAAGCAAGGCATCCTCGGCCTTTCCCTCCGCACCATCGAAATCGGTGGTGACAGTTTCCTGCTCGATGGTCGCTACCGCGAAGAGGGCAAGGGCAATGATGGCGCAGCAGCTGCGACCATGTTCATGGTCGGAATCTTTGCCGGGCTGGTCAAAGGCAAGGGCGTTGAAATCGAGCAGGGCCGAGAGCTTCGCGCCAAGACCGGCGAGGATATCCCTTACATCGTGGGTGTGGACGCAAAAGCCGTCCCTGTGCCGGAAGAAACCGGCGAGACCACGACACAAGACGCTGAGCCTGCCACTTCAACCGACGCGGTCAGCCAAGAGCCGGCGCCGAGCGATTCCGTTGCCGTGCCAGGTAACGACTCCGATCCGGACGTCACGCCTTCGGAAGCAAGCGGCGACGCACCCAATGGGGAAGGCGTCGACATGCAATCCAACTCTTACACCTCTCAAGGAGACCAATAATGCGTAAATCGAACCTTGCGCTTGCAGCCTTTCTGGCTGTCGGCATTTCAACCGGCGGTATCGCACAAGACGCTGAAACTGCTGCGGAAGGCGCTTCTGAACAGGTCACGGAAGCAGCTGTGTCCGACGCCGAGCCGACTTGCTATCTCCACGTTTTCCCGACCCTTGAAGGACAGGCACAGACCACGAGCTTGCTGTCGGGCTTTGGCGCGATCGGCGCTATTGCCGATGCTGCGAAGAACAAGGACCGCAACGTCAGCGAGGCGGAGTATCTGAAGGAAGCTCTGGGCCCGCGTTTCCAGGTTGCCGCGCTGAAGCAGATCGACCTTGTCGGCGAACTCAACCTGCCGGAAGGTACGGCGGTTCGTTATGAAACGCCGATCGCCGACCGCAAGATCACGACCAAGGTGAAAACCCGCCTGACGGAATCGACTGCGCCTTGCTACGCAGAACTGATCGTCACGCAGAATTTCTACCAGAAGAAAGCGATCTACGGCCGTTCGCTCAACAACCGCTTTATCTTCAAGGATTTCCGCACCGGCAAGGATTCGACCACACTGGTCAAGGGCCGCGGCGGCAACGGGCTCTCGCATTTCCCGCCCAAGACTACTGACGAAACTGAAGCAGCGGAAGAAGACCTGCGCCAGGCCTTCACTGCCAACTTCGTCGAGTACGCTAAGAAGTTCAAGTAAGGGCAACGACAAGGGGCATCGGACCGGTCGGTTCGATGCCCCTTGGCTTTGGCTGCCTGCTGCAAACCGCATCTGCCAGTGTCTGAGTAATTCATGATGAGACGATCCCGCTTCACTCTTGCCGTCTTGCTTGTGGCAGCTGCAGTTCCGATGGCTCCAGCCTGGGGCCAGGCGGCTGAGGCAATTGCTCAAGAAGATCGCAGAATCGCCAGCCTGCGCCCGGTGGCGGTTCAGGTCCCGCAACAGGAAATGGAGATCTCGGTCGACGTTGGCAGGGTGGCGATGGATCCCGGCGGTGGCGGGCTGCTCGACGGCCTGATCGTCCGCAGCATGGACAACAAGAAAGACATCCTGA
Source organism: Parerythrobacter aestuarii (assembly GCF_030140925.1). NCBI lineage: Bacteria > Pseudomonadati > Pseudomonadota > Alphaproteobacteria > Sphingomonadales > Erythrobacteraceae > Parerythrobacter > Parerythrobacter aestuarii. The sequence goes on along the minus strand of NZ_JARBWD010000001.1, from coordinate 962,562 downwards.
CGGACAATGCCACTCTGCGTGCCGAAGCCGAGGCTGCGCCCCTGATTGCGGCATTGGAGGGGTTCGATCCGGTCCCGCTTGCCCTCGATGCCACAGAGACAGCGCTGGCAGAGCTCGACTGGTTTGGAACGAGCTTGATCGGCTTCGTGCTCGATGGCGATGGTAATTTGAGATCCTTTGCCTCGGCCAATCCGGGCGAGCAGCTCGGCCACATCTCCTTCAGCTACCAGATGTCTCCCGACTTCACGCAAGTCCAGGTAGTCGCAGATGTCTCTGTGTTGAAGGGTGCGACCCTTGCTCCGCTGTACGCACAGCGGATTGTCAGCATCGTCAGGCTGAACAATCGATCATACGAGAATTTCGAAAACGTAGCACGCTGGTCCGCCAACGACGGCGAGCTGGTCCGTGCCGCCATGACCAAGGCGTTCGCCCGCCTTGGCACAGTCATCCCGGCGGTCATGTCGCTCGATCCCGGGACCTACGCAGCAAAGACCAGCAAACGCAGCAAGGATCAGGCGCTGGTTGCCAGCTTTCATGGTCCGGTGCTGATGCGCGACGATCTCGGCGCCGTCATTTGGTCGCAAAAGGCAGGGTTCGTCACTTCCCAGAGCGCAGGCGACTAGATCTTCCCTGCGTTCGAGCGATCCTTCAGCCCAAGTGCTGCCGAACTGCCTGGTAGGCGGCTGCGGCAACAGTATTGGCGAGGTTGAGCGAGCGGACCTTGTCTGACCGCATCGGCAGGCTGACCATCTGGCTGCGATGCGCCTCGACAATTTCCTGCGGCAACCCGTTGGTCTCGCGCCCGAACACGAGATAGGCATCAGCGGGATAGTCGGGCTCGTAAAAGCTGCGCTGTGCATACTCCTCGAACAGGAACAGCTGGTCTGCACGCGGCGCACGCTCGGCCAGGAACGCCTCCCAGCTGGCAAATTCGACCAGCCGGATGTGCGGCCAGTAATCGAGCCCAGATCGCTTCACCCGCTTGTCGGTAATCTGAAACCCCAGCGGGTGGATCAGGATCAACTCCATATCCAGCGCCACACAGGTGCGCCCCACCGCGCCGGTATTGCCGGGGATTTCGGGGTGGACAAGGACGATAGAAGTCACAGTTCGCGGCAGTCCGGTCGTGTGAAATTCACGTCAGAATCGCTTGGGCAAGACCTCGCCCGTCCGGGCGTCGATCACCGCGCCATTGTCATAAGCGAGGACGCCCGGGATCGGCGCGAGCCGGTTGGCAAGCAGTCGTGCCGGTTCGCGAAAACTGCCGACGGCATGATACTCGGCAGGCCGGATCGGCAGCGAAGCAAGCTGCCCGGGCACGGACTTGCCCGTATCGGGGCGAATCCCGGCGGCAAACATGGCGTAGTCCTGGCGCATCTTCTTGCCCAGCCCAGTGTCTTCGGCCAGCTCGGGAAAGCCGCTTTCGTCCCACGCCAAGGTGATGAGGATCGCTCCGAGATCAGTCACCTCGCCGGCCTTTGCAGTGAAGGACACCGTCCCGAAGCAATTGCACTGCCAAAGGAATTTGTTGAACCCCATCCCGTAGAAGACATAGTCCCCGGGCTCGGTAGCGATCACGAAGATGCGGTCCTTGCCCTCCTTCGCGTAGAACTTCCCGTTTTCAAGTTGGTAGAGATTGGTTGCGCCGGAATATTCGAAGGCGAAGCTCTCGATCGGACCAGCGTCTTCGCCCGCCTCCTCATGGGCCTTCTGCTTCGCCGCCCGATAGGCGACCAGTTCGTCTTGGACAGGCTTGCGCAGGAAGACCGGCTGTAGCTTGGTTGATACCGACTCCGCCGGCATCCGGATCAGCAGGTAGGCCTTCTCGGGCGAAAGGACCACCTTCTCCCCTTTGCGAAAATGCTGGAAGGCTGGCCCATCCTGGGCCGAGGCCGCAAATGGCACCGCCAGCAGTAGCCATGCCGCGAGCAGGATGCGGATCATCATGAGGTTACCTTCGGGGTAGCCGGGACAGGGCCGGCGGCGATCGCGGCCTGCAAGTCGATCAATTCGGTTGGGTTGTCCCCGACATGGATCTGTTTCCACATCTCCTCGGTCACCGAATAGCGGTCATAACCACGCGGGAGCATACAGCGCATCATCACCTGCTGGCGGATGCTGCGTTCAATCGGACCGTCGATGATCGAATAGATTGCCAGCCCGACGAGCCCGTAGCTGCCATTGAACTCGACCGGGACCGACGTGCGGTCGTCATCGTCCCACGCCACGAATGCCGGCATCTTGAGCTGCCTGCCGTGAACCGTGTGAACAGTGCATTCCGCGATGTCGCTCCGCGCCGCATCGTAGCTCACGCCTTCCTTGTGGAAGACGAAGAACTTGAGCTCGTTACCATATTTGCCGTCGGGAGCGACGAGATCGGGTAACTCTATCGCAGGCGTGGCCTGAGCTTCTTCGTCGGGAGCAGATTCCTGCGCAACGAGCGGCGCGGCGCAGAGCGCTACAGCCGCAATGACGGGTATACGAAACGATAGCATGCGACCTCCGACCCCAAAGGTTACCGCGATGATTGTAATGCTTCGCGCTTAGTCGGCAAGCCAAATTGGCCTACCCCAGCTTGTCTTTCAGTATCTGGTTGACCACCGCCGGGTTGGCCTTGCCCTGCATCGCCTTCATCGTCTGGCCGACGAAGAATCCGAACAGCTTGTCCTTGCCGCCGCGGTATTCCTCGACCTTGTCGCCATTGGCGGCGATGATCGCGTTGATCGCGGCTTCGATGGCACCGGTGTCGCTGACCTGTTTCAGCCCTTCGGTGTCGGCAATCTCGTCAGGCGCGCGGCCCGTCTTGAGGACGATCTCGAAGATCTCTTTGGCCTGCCCGCCCGAAATCTCGCCGGCGTCCTGCATCTTGAGGATCGCCGCCTGCGCCTCGGCCGTGGCGTGGCTGGCATCGCCTTCATCGCCCAATGATTTGATCACGCCGGGCGCGACCGAGAGCGCCCAGTTGGCGACCTGCGTCGCGAGCGCTTTCTCGTCCTTGCCGATGGCCTTGGCCGTGGCGCTGAGCAGCGTTTCGAAGCGGGCGAAGGTCTCGACCTCGGCGGTCAGCTCGCGCGCATTGTAGGGCGTCAGGCCCAGCTCGCTTTCGTAGCGGTTGCGCTTGGCATCGGGCAGCTCGGGCAGCGATGCGCGGCATTCCTCGAGGAAGCTGGCTTCCAGCTCCAGCGGCAGCAGGTCGGGATCGGGGAAGTAGCGATAGTCATGCGCGTCTTCCTTGCTGCGCATGGTCCGCGTGGTGCCCGTCCCCGGATCGAACAGGCGGGTTTCCTGCTCCACCGCGCCGCCGCTTTCGATCAGGTCGACCTGCCGATTGGCTTCGTATTCGATGACCTGCATCACGAAGCGTACCGAGTTGACGTTCTTCGTCTCCGTCCGCGTGCCGAATTCCTCACCCGGCTTGCGCACGCTGACGTTGACGTCCGCGCGCATCGAGCCTTCTTCCATATTGCCGTCGCACGATCCGACATAGCGCAGGATGCTGCGCAGCTTGCGCACGTAAGCGCCTGCCTCGGCCGGCGAGCGCATATCGGGCTTGGAGACGATCTCCATCAGCGCCACGCCGCAACGGTTGAGGTCGACATAGGACATGGTCGGATGCTGGTCATGCATCAGCTTGCCGGCGTCCTGCTCGACATGGATGCGCTCGATGCCGATAACCTTGTCCTCGGCGATCCCGGCCTTCTCGTCGGCTTCGATCAGCAGCTGCCCCTCGCCCACCAGCGGGTGGTACAGCTGGCTGATCTGGTAGCCCTGCGGCAGGTCGGCATAGAAGTAGTTCTTGCGGTCGAAGCGCGACCAGGCGTTGATCTGCGCCTCGATCGCCATGCCGGTACGCACGGCCTGGCGGATGCACTCGCGGTTCGGGACCGGCAGCATGCCCGGCATCGCCGCGTCGACAAGCGACACATTGGCATTGGGCTCAGCCCCGAACTGCGTCGAGGCGCCTGAAAACAGCTTGGCATTGGAAGTGACCTGCGCATGGACCTCGAGGCCGATCACGACCTCCCATTCGCCGGTTGCGCCCTGGATACGGTAAGTGCTCATGGAGGGGGCTCTTAGCTATTCTCTTCGTGGATTGCGAGACAGTTCACGCTGGTTTCGTAGCGCTGGAAGCGTTCGGTGATGGTGTAGCCGTGCTCGGCGCACAATTGTTCGAAGCCGGGAAGGTTTTCGGTCTCGACTTCGACGAACAGCGGCGGATGGTCGCGCGCGATCGTCCCGGCCAGCCCGCGAAGGACCGGGAGTTCAAAACCCTCGGTGTCGATCTTGATGAAGCCGATCCCTTGCTCACCCACCAGCGTATCCCCGGTGACCAGTTCGATACCACCCGCGCCCGCCGTCAGACGGGTCGCGCCGAGGTTATTACTATGTAGCTGTAGGCTCGCGTTCCCGGCGCTGTCGGACAGGCCAACCCGGTGCAGCTCGATCCGGCTGGCGACATGGTTCAGCGCAGCATTGGTTTCGAGAATGCGCGCGGCGGCTTCCTGCGGCTCGCAGGCGATGACCTTCTCCGCTCCCAGCACCAGTGCAGCATAGAGCGCATGGTTGCCGACATTGGCCCCCACATCGAGGAATGTCCCGCCGGTCCAGGCCGACTTGATTATCGCCAGTTCCTCTGGCTCGTAGAGCGCGCCCTTGCGGTGGACCTGCTGGATCACGTCGAAGTCGTTCTCGACGAACAGCTTGAGCGGGACGCCCTCGACCTCGCCGTCGACGATCGCGCCGCGCAGCACGCCCGGCTCCTCATCGCGCCAGCTCAGCCGCGCCCCGGCGATGCGATGCTCGCGCGTGAGCGTGGGGCGGATGTCGAGCCCCATGCGCCGCGCCAGCTTGATGATGGCGCCGCCCCAGCGATAGGGCCTCCACAGCTTCACAGCGCTTCTCCTTCGCGGTCAAAGAACGCGGCGACTTGCGGCAGGTCAAGTACCACGCCGCGTTTGACCAGCTGCGCCATCCGCTCCGGGTCGCTCACCGCGAGGCACTGCTCGAAGAAGCGCCGTGCTCCCGCGTCGCTGCAATCGAGCGCGATATCGCCGATCGCGCGGCGGGCGGCGAAGTGTTGCGGGCGCTCCTCGCGGTTGCCGCGCCGCTGGCCGAACTTGTGCAGGTAGGCATCGGCCGTGGTAAAATCGAAATGCAGCACGCGGGCGCGCCTGGTCTTGGCCGTCTCGCCCTCGCCATCCTCGCATTTCCAGTGATGGATGATCGGCCGCCAGCCGCGATGCGCCCGTGTACGCAGGATCGACTTGTGGCTCGTATAGCTGAGGAAATAGCCCGCCGGGATGGTCTCGCCGTTGACCGGATGCACCAGCCGCCGTGGCAAATCGTCGCCCAATGCACGATCCCAGAACCACTGGTCGAACCGCGCCACCCGCGCCGGATTGGAGACCAGCGACAGCGCCTTGCGCGCCGGTCGCCACACCGCCTCCAGCGCGGGGAAGCGGGCCTGGAAATGCCGCTGCGCGAAGGGCGAGGTGCCGGCTTTGCCATCAGGCAGGACATCACAATTGGGCAGCAGGAGCTGCGCAATATCGGGTGTCTGCTCGCCCAGCAGCCGCACCATTGCCGCCGGATCGGGACCTGCCTTCGGATCGGGCAGCAGCAATTCGTCGGGGTCGATCATCGCCAGCCAGTCGATTCCGTCGAGCAGGGCCAGCCGCGCTGCGACCCACGAATTGAGGTTCTTGCGGGCATCAATGTAGCCGTCCCAACCCTTGCCCATGACCTTCATGAAGCCCGGCGCATCGCGCACTTCGGCAGGCGGCACGCTCTCGCGCACCATCACGTCCGGCTGCCGGGGCAGCCAGTCGCGCATCGCATCGCTGGTGCCGTCGAGGAAGATGTAGAACCGCTTGCACCCCAGCGCCCGGTGCCACTTGATTGCATCGGGCAGCAGCCGCGCTTCATCCTTCACCGTGTAGGTGACGGCGAAGCTGGGCGCGCTCACGCCCACCATTTCTCCGGCTTGGCGGTGAAGCCGCTACGCTGTTCGATGGCGAGGCCGGCACCCAGCACCCCCTGCTCGTCAAACGGCTTGCCGATGATCTGCAGCCCGAGCGGGAGGTTTTCGCTATTGAGCCCGGCGGGGACGCTCATTGCTGGAAGTCCGGCGAGCGAAGCAGGGACGGCGAACACATCGTTGAGATACATTGCCAGCGGATCGGCCTGCATTTCGCCGAGCGCGAACGCCGCGTTAGGCGTCGTTGGGGCGAGGATCACATCGCATTCCGCCCATGCATTTTCGAAGTCGCGCGCCACCAGCGTGCGGATCTTCTGGGCCTGGTTGTAATAGGCGTCGTAGAAGCCTGCGCTCAGCACATAGGTGCCGATCAGGATGCGGCGCTTGACCTCGTCGCCGAAGCCTTCGGCGCGGGTGGCAGCATACATGTCCTGCAGGCCCGCCCCATCGGGCAGGTCGCGCAAGCCATAGCGCACGCCATCATAGCGCGCGAGGTTGGAGGAAGCCTCCGCCGGGGCGATGATGTAGTATGCAGGCAGCGCATATTTGGTGTGCGGCAGCGAGATATCGACGATCTCGGCGCCGGCATCCTTGAGCCATTCCATCCCGCGATCCCAGCTGGCAGCAATGTCGCCATCGAGCCCGTCGACGCGGTATTCCTTGGGGATGCCCACCTTCTTGCCCTTGAGGTCGGCGGACAGGCCCGCTTCCCACTGCGGCACCGGCATGTCGAGGCTGGTCGCATCCTTGGGGTCGAAGCCGGCCATGGCTTCGAGCATGATCGCACAGTCCCTGACGTTGCGCGCCATAGGGCCGGCCTGGTCGAGACTGCTGGCAAAGGCGACGACGCCCCAGCGGCTGCAGCGGCCATAGGTCGGCTTGATCCCGGTGGTGCCGGTGATCGCAGCCGGCTGGCGGATCGAACCGCCGGTGTCGGTCCCGGTCGCTGCCGGGCACAGCCGCGCAGCAATGGCAGCGCTTGAACCGCCCGAAGACCCGCCCGGGGTCAGCGCGGCATTGCTGCCTTCCTTCTTCCACGGGCTCAGCACGTTGCCGAAATAGCTGGTCTCGTTGGACGACCCCATGGCGAACTGGTCCAAGTTGAGCTTGCCCAGCATGCCTGCGCCGGCGCGCCAGAGATTGGCGCTGACCGTTGATTCATACTGCGGGGTAAACCCTTCGAGCATGTGGCTCGCGGCAGTGGTCTGAGTACCTTCCGTTGCGAACAGGTCTTTCATGCCGATTGGAACGCCGGCCATCTTGCCAAGCGCCTCACCCTTGGCCCGCGCAGCATCGACCGCGTCGGCTGCCTCGAGCGCCTTGTCCGGCGTGGTGACGATGAAGGCGTTGAGTTCTTCGGCAGCTGCCACCTGCGCGTTGAAGGCTTCCGCCACTTCGCGTGCAGTGAAGTCGCCTGCAGCGACGCCATCGCGAATCTCCGCGACGCCCAGTTCGATCAGCGATTCATTGACGTTGGGCATTACTCGATCACCTTGGGCACGCCGAAGAAGCCATGCTCGGCCGCCGGGGCATTCGCCAGCACCTTGTCGCGCACACCGCCACCGGTTAGCGGATCGGCATCGACCACATCGTCGCGCAAGCGCAGGTGGTTGGGGATGACCGCCGTCATCGGCTCGACATCGCTGGTGTCGACTTCGCCCAGCTGCTCGACCCAGTCGAGGATCTTGGAGAGTTCGGGTGCCAGCTTTTCGAGTTCGGCGTCATCCATCTTGATACGCGCGAGCGAAGCGATCTTGGCAACGGTTTGCTTGTCGACGGACATGGCGTCGGCGGCCCCTTATCGGTTCAGTGTCTATCAGTTCTGCGGCGGAGGAGGAGGTGCATCCGCGCCTTCGGCACCCTGGCGGGCCGCCATGGCCTGTTGCAGCGCCTGCATCTTGGCGTTGGCATCGGCCTCGCTCATGAAATCGACCATCTCGACTTCGAAAATGAGATCCGAGTTGGCCGGGATGCTGGAACTGGGCGGCGGCGCATCACCATAGGCGAGCTCGGCCGGGATCGTCAGCTTGTACTTGCCACCCTTCTCCATCTGCTGGAGCCCCTGGTAGAAACCATCAATCATCTGGCCTTCCTGAATCAGCATCGGCGTGCCTTCCGGGAATATGCCGGGCGGGATCGGCAAGGGCTGCGAACGGTCGAACTCGGTGCCGTTGGGAAGTGTGCCCACATACTTGACGAAGACAACGTCCCCGACTTCAGGGGAATTGCCGGTTCCGGCCACCAGTTCATCAATATCGATGCCCTTGGGAACGGCGGCCCAGGCAACCCCGGCACCGATCAGAGCGGCAACGATGACGCCCAGCCACAGCTTGGTCAGCGAACCCTTGGCAATGGGCTGGAGCGGAACGCGAGTAACTTCAGTCATGGCAAGTCCTGATTGATCGAACCCCGAAAAGCGAAGGGCGCGGAAGAGGAAGTCTCCCGCGCCCTTTGGCGTATGCCCGCCGCCACTTCAAGCGCAGCGAAGCAAAGAATCGCAAGCCCTGCGTTTTTGGGCCTACTTGATGCCGTCGCGTTCCATCCGCTTGCGCTCCAGCTTGCGGGCGCGGCGGACAGCAGCAGCCTTTTCACGGGCGCGCTTTTCGCTGGGCTTTTCATAGTGGCGACGCAGCTTCATCTCGCGATACACCCCCTCACGCTGCAGCTTCTTCTTGAGCGCGCGGAGAGCCTGGTCGACATTGTTATCGCGAACCATGATTTGCATAAAGAACGTCACCTCATCAAATGGGGAGAGCCCGCAGAACTGCGCGGGTTGCACCGCAAATTTCCAATTAAAAAAGCGCCGAATCCGCGAGGCGGTCGGCTCACACGAGCGCGCTATATGCAAAATCGCCTCCAAAGGCAAGCTGCTAGCGCGCGATCACTCTTTTGCCGGGATGCAACTTGCCGCTTGGCGAGCATGCCTGTGACCGTCTAAGGCTGCTCGCGTGAGTACACTTCCCCCACTTTACGCCAGCCTCAACGTCGCCCTCGGCGGCGCGATCGGTGCAGTTTTGCGATATCAGGTCGGTCGCTGGATGACCGGTTGGATGGGCGCACAGGCGATGGGCGTCTTTCCCTGGGCCACGCTGGCGATCAACGCCCTGGGCAGTCTGCTGATGGGCGTCCTCGCCGGTTTCCTGTTCAAGATGGCACCCGAGAACACCGACCAGTGGCGCTTGCTCGTCGGCACCGGGATTCTCGGCGGCTTCACCACTTTCAGCGCCTTCAGCCTGGAGGTCTGGGTGATGGTCGAGCGCGGACAACTGGCGTTTGCAGCACTTTACGTGGTTCTTTCCGTTTCGCTGGCGATCAGTGCGCTTGTCTTCGGCCTGATGCTGACGCGGCTGATCGCATGACACGGACAAGCGATCCCGAAAGCGTGCGCCAGTTCACTGTAGGCGCGGATGACGATGGCATTCGCCTCGACCGCTGGTTCAAACGCAACCTGCCGCAGGTCGGCTTTGGCACTGTGAGCCGCTGGGCCCGCACTGGCCAGCTGCGGGTCGATGGCAAGCGCGCAAAGCCGGACGACCGGCTGGAAGAAGGCCAGGTCCTGCGCATCCCGCCCGGCGGCGAAGATCCGGCGCGCAAGCCCGCAGCCCGCAAGCCGCTGTCGCCCGAACAGGTGCAGATGGCGCACGACATGGTGATCCGCGAGACACCGAGCGCGATCGTCCTCAACAAGCCGCCGGGCCTTGCGACTCAGGGTGGCACCAAGACGACCAAGCATGTCGACGGCCTGCTTGATGCCTTTGTCGATTCGGACGACGAAGACGCCCCCCGCCCGCGCCTCGTCCATCGGCTCGACAAGGATACCTCGGGCGTGCTGCTGATCGCTCGTACGCCGGGTGCTGCGGCGTCCTATTCCAAGCGGTTCTCCGGCCGGTCGGCCAAGAAGATCTACTGGGCCCTGGTTGTCGGCGTGCCCGATGTTATGGAGGGCGAAATCGATGCCCCGCTCGCCAAGCAGCCCGGAACCGGTGGCGAGAAGATGCATGTCGATGAGGAGAACGGCCAGCCGGCCAAGACTCGCTACCGCGTTGTCGAACGGGTCGGCAACAAGGCGGCATGGGTCGAGCTTGAGCCGCTGACCGGGCGCACGCACCAGCTGCGCGTCCATATGGCAGCGATGGGTCACCCTATCGTCGGCGACGGCAAGTATGGCGGGCAGGACGCTTTCCTGACCGGCAGCGTCAGCCGCAAGATGCACTTGCACGCGCGGCGTCTGATCATCTCGCAGCCGGGCAGCAAGGGCCAGAGCGGCGGCAAGCTGGATGTGACCGCCGACCTGCCCGAACACTTCGCCGCTTCGATGGAACAGCTGGGTTTCGACCTGTCACTGAGCAAGGCCGCTCCGTTGCGCGAAGACATTACGGAAAAAACCCCGGCGGAGAAGAAGCAGGCTGCGCGCCAGCACGCCAAGCAGTATCGCAAATCGCAGCGCAGTCCGCGGCGCGCACGCGGAGGGCCCGCGACCAAGAAGCTGGGCAAGAAATCGGGTGGTGCGAAGGTAAAGCGAGGCACCAAGCCAGGACGTCCCGGAGGCCGGAAGAAGTGACAGTGAGGCTCGCCGTCTTCGACTGCGATGGCACCCTTGTCGATGGCCAGGGACCGGTCTGCAACGCGATGGAAGCCGCCTTTGCGGAGGCCGGCCTACCCGCACCCGACCGGCGAGACGTCCGCCAGATCGTCGGCCTGAGCCTGCCGGTGGCGATCCGACGGTTGGCCTCCGAAGCCAGCCCAGAGCAGGTGAGTCACGCGGTAGAAGCCTATAAGACCAGCTTCTTCGAGGCCAGGCAAAGGGGAGAGGTACACGAGCCTCTGTTCGAAGGGATCCTGCCGTTGCTCGACCGCTTGCAGGCGACCGGCTGGGCCCTTGCCGTAGCGACGGGCAAGTCGAATCGCGGTTTGCGCACTGTGCTGACCGGGCATGGCCTGCTCGATCGTTTCGCCAGCCTGCAGGGTGCCGACCATCATCCTTCCAAGCCGCACCCGGCAATGCTGGAACTGGCGATCGCAGAGGCTTTGGCCGAGCCTGGCGCCACTGTCATGATCGGCGACACCACATACGATATCGAGATGGGTCGTGCAGCCGGGACCCGCGCGATCGGGGTCGCATGGGGATATCATCCGCCTGAAGCCTTGCTCGAAGCCGGCGCAGAGGCAGTGGCGGAAACGCCGCAAGAATTGGGAGACATGCTCGATGGATGACCAGGAACAGCTCGCTCGCAAACGCTTTCTGATCCTCCAGTTGATCCGCCTCAGCGGTGCTGCAATGGCCCTGTTCGGAGCGGTCATCATCTCCGGACGGCTGATTGATTTCCCTGAACTCGGTTATCTCCTTCTGGTGCTGGGTGCGATGGAGTTCTTCCTCTTGCCCAATCTCATCTCCAAGAGCTGGCGCACCCCCGACCAATGAAACGATTCTGGAAGGACGTGAGCGTCGGCGAGACCGGCGCGGGGTGGCAGGTGCTGCTCGACGGGCGACCGATTAGGACGCAAGGCAAGCGGCCTCAGGCCGTACCCTCACGCACGCTGTGTGAAATGCTGGCCGGCGAATGGGCCGCCCAAGGCGAGAAGATCGACCCCGTCGGCTTCAAGCATCGGGACATGGCTGACTATGCCATCGACATGATCGCTACGAAGGTCGACGATATTCCTGCCAAGCTGCAGGCATTCTTCGAGACCGATACCCTGTGCTACCGGGCCGATCCCGACGAACCGCTCTTCAAGCGCCAGCAAGAAGTGTGGGAGCCGATCGTTGTCGCCTTCGAAGCGCGCGAGAAGGTCAACGTGGAACGGGCCAGCGGCATCATCCACAAGCCCCAGAATGCGCAAGCCCGGGCGATGATCGGATCGCGCATCGAGAACATGGATCCATTCCTGCTCGCGCCTCTATTTGCGACGACTTCACTCGCCGCATCGCTCATCATTGGACTGACAGCCTTGGAGGATGACGCCAATCCGGAGGCGCTGTGGGATGCCGCCAGCCTCGAAGAAGACTGGCAGGTCGAGCTGTGGGGCGAAGATCACGAATCCACGGTCCGGCGCGAAAGGCGCCTGGCGGATTTCAGACGGGCGATGGAATTTGCCCGGGCCGTTCGCACCTGAGCCCTATTCACCAAGCCAATCGGCCACCTGGCCGGCGACATCGTTGGCTGCACGGTTGAGAGCATCGCCAACCGGGCCAACTTCTGCTTCCACGCCGGGAACAATACTCTCGAACCGCCGTGTAGTGATGCTGTCATCGGCGTTCTCGCGGATCGCATCGAAGCGAACGATGACCGAAGATGATCGCGCGTCGTATCCGAATTCGACCAGCGTACCGCGCACCTTGTCGGACGTCGGGAACGTCGGATCGAGGCCGTCGAGCACAACACGGCCGGTCTTGCTGGAGATCGTTTCGGACAGCAGGCGGCGGAACAGGCGGGTAGGCTTCTCGACCCAGACCGCGTCTTTGAGATAGGCGACGGTCGCATCGTCGACCTGCACCGGTACGCGAGTGACGGCAAGTCGCGCCGGGGCATTGGGTTCCAGCACCGTCAGCGCATCCTCCGCTGTACCGGTGGCTCCGCTTCCCGCCGGTGCGGAAAGATCAGCAGTGAGCGAGATCAGGCTCGGCGGCGCTTCACCACCAAAACTGACGCAACCGGCGAGGGTCAGCGCGGCCAGTGGCACGATTGCGGTGCGGACGAGTGTCGAATGCATCAGGCCCCTCATGGTTCGTAGTCCGGCAGCGGCTGAGGCCCCAGCAGGCTGCCGGCCCCTTCGTTTTCCAGCCGTTCGGTCACTGCGCGCAAGGCCTTGCTGGTCTCGCGCAGCTCGGCCAGCGCCGCCTGGGCAGCCGGGAGCGTTTCCTGGTTGAAAGTCTTGGCGGCAGGCTGCGTTTCATCGAGCGTCTTGCTCAGGGATTGCAGCGCCTTGCTGGCTGAACCCAGCGTCCCGCGCAATTCCTTCGCCAGTGCCGCGCCTTCCTGGTTGATGATCTGGTCGGTCGAATTCGTCACCTTTTCGAAAGCGTCGAGCGTTTCGCCTGCTTCGCGCAAGGTGTTCTCCAGCTCTGCCACCGCGCTTTCCATGCGGGGCGTCGCCCGGGCAAGGTCCTCTGTCATGGCATTGGTGTTCTGCAGGATGCCGGCGAGCGCAGCCTGGTTGTCATCGGAGAGCACTTCGGTCAGCCGCTCGGTAAGCGTCGCCAGCCGCTCCAGCAGAAGCGGCGCGTTGGCGAGGATTTCGCCGAAACCGCCAGCCTTCGGCGGGATCACCGGGACGCCTTCGACACAAGTGGTGGTTTCGCAAGTGACCGGCGGGCGACCCTTGCGCGCACCATCGAGGAGGATGGTGGAGACCCCGGTGAACGAGCTTTGCACCGTCGCGGTCGTGCCAACCAACACCGGGACCTCGTCCCGCACGGCAATGCGCACACGGACGAATTCGGGATCGGTCTCCCAAAGCTGGATCTGGCGCACCTGCCCCACCGGCACACCCGCAAATGAGACCTGCGAGCCGGTAGCGAGACCTTCGACCGACTGCTTGAAGAAGATGTCGTACTCCTTCTGCGAGCCCTCGCCGAAGCGGGCCAGCCAGACGATGAACGCCACCAGCGCGGCCAGCAGGACCAGCGTCACCGCGCCTACCCAGATATGATTTGCCCGCGTTTCCATTGCTTATCCCTTTGAGCCGTTGCTGCGGGAATTGTCCATGGTTTTGGCGCGCAGCTGGCTGGCCTGTGCCGCTCGCCCGCGCGGTCCATTGAAGTACTCCTGGATCCAGGGATGCTCGGTTTCCAGCAATTCGGGGATCGTTCCCACGGCGATCACTTTCCTGTCGGCAATCACTGCCACCCGGTCGCAGATCTCGTAAAGCGTATCCAAGTCATGGGTGATGAGGAATACCGTCAGCCCCAGCGTTTCCTTGAGCTCGCGAGTCAGCCGGTCAAATGCAGCCGCTCCAATCGGGTCGAGTCCGGCGGTCGGCTCATCCAGGAACAGCAGCTCGGGATCAAGCGCCAGCGCCCGGGCCAGGCCGGCGCGCTTTTTCATCCCTCCCGAAAGCTCGGACGGATACTTGCTCGCGGCATTCTCCGGCAGTCCGCTCATCACCACTTTGTAGCGGGCGATGGCATCGACAACATCGGGCTCGAGATCGGGATAGAACTTGCGTAGCGGCACTTGCACATTCTCGGCCACTGTCAGGGTCGAGAACAGCGCCCCGCCCTGGAACAGTACGCCCCAGCGACCGCGTACGCCGATATGCTGGTCCGGATCGACATCGGTGATCGAGTGCCCGAACACATCGACATCGCCGCCCGATGGACGCTGCAGGCCGATGATCGAACGCATCAGCACGCTCTTGCCCGAACCCGAACCTCCGACGACGCCCAGGATCTCGCCGCGCTTGACATCGAGATCGAGGTCTTCGTGGACGGTAAAATCGCCGAACCGGTTGACGAGGCCGCGCACGCGGATCGGAAACTCACCGGTGTAGCGTCCATGCTCGGCAAGGTTGCGATCGGCGGCCATCAACCCCACCCGATTTCCGTGAAGAACACCGCGAAGAACGCGTCGAGCACGATTACCATGAAGATCGCCTGCACCACAGCCTTGGTCGTCCGTGAGCCGACCTCTTCCGAATTCCCGCGGACCTGCATGCCCTGGAAACAGCCCGCCAATGCAACAATCAGGCCGAAAACCGGTGCCTTGATGAGGCCAACCCACAAGTCGTAGGTAGGCACCACATCCTGGATCCGCTCGAGGAAGTTCCAGAACGGAATGCCGAGCGTGAAATCGGAAATGATCGCGCCACCGATGATCGCCATGCAGGCCGAATAGAAGCCCAACAGCGGCATCATCAGGACGGCAGCGAGGATGCGCGGGATAATCAGCGCTTCAGCAGGCGAAATGCCGATCGTGCGCATGGCATCGACTTCTTCGGTCAGCTTCATCGTACCGATCTGCGCAGCAAAAGCCGAGCCGGAACGACCCGCGACCATGATCGCAGTCATCAGCACGCCCAGCTCGCGCAAGGTAATCCGGCCTACGAGGTTGACGGTCAGCGTCTCGGCCCCGAATTGTTCGAGCTGTACCGCGCCCTGCTGTGCAATGACGATACCGATCAGGAAGCTCATCAGGCCGATGATCGGCAAGGCATTGATCCCGACCAGTTCCAGCTGGCGTACCAGCGCCCTTAGGGGGAAACGGCTCGGGTGCATGAGCAGTGTTCCGAAGGCGGTAAGAATAGCGCCGGTGAAACTCACAAGATCGACGAAATGGCGGCTGAACTGGATGACCCGTTCGCCGGTCATGACCACGACGCGCTCGAACAGCGAGCCCTTGTCCGGAGCCATCTCGGCGTCGTTGGAGCTGGCCTCGACTGCGCGTATCAGGCGCAACGCCCGTTCGCCCGCGCCGACAATGCTGGCACCGTGGCGGCGTGCGACCGTGCTGGCCATCCATGCACCCACGGTATCGATTTCCTCGACATCGCTCAGGTCTACCGCCTGGAAATCACCTCCTAGATCGCGCAAGTCCTGGTCGATCGCGCCGATGGTAGACACCAGATAGGGACCGGACAGCCGCAATACCGTGCTGCCATCATCCTGCTGCTGCAGGGTAAAACTTGCCCCTTCCGACATCGCGCCACCTATGCGGGGAAACGCCCCGGCAAGGCAAGCGCCGACTTTGCAGGGGAGATTCAAGCCGCGCGACAATCCCGGTTCGTGCCCCTAGGATCGCCCGCAAGCACCGGATTCGGGCAAGGGAAAGAACAGCAATGCAGTATTTCACGACCGATTTGCGGGATGGGACCTGTGTCCTCACTCTCACCAACCCGCCTTACAACGCGCTCAATTCCGACATCCTCGAGGAAGGTGCAGGCTTGCTGGCCGATTTGGCCGAAGGTCCACCGGCGGGAGGCGTCGTGCTGACCGGGGCTGGCAGCGACTTTACCCGCGGCATGGACACCAAGATCGCGGCGAAACTCTCGCCCGAAGGCGGCAGAAGGGCCCGGGACGCCATCAACAGCTTCTGCGCCAGCCTGCACCGCTTGCCCTGTGCACTGGTCTGCGCCGTCAACGGCCACGCCATCGGCGCGGGTGGGATCATGATGCTGACCGGCGACTGGGTGATCGCTGCGGAAGGGGCCTACCGGATCGGACTGCCCGAAGCGAAAGCGGGGCTGGTCTTCCCGAGTGTGCCGCAGGCGGTGCTCGACCATTGGCTCGACCCCGTGTGGCGACGGCGGCTCGCGCTCACATCGCAGCTGATCGGGCCTGAGGAAGCGGTGGCAGCAGGCATGGCCGACGAGATCGTTGCGCCGGATGCCCTGCTCAACATTGCAGTCGGTCGCGCAGCAGAGCTTATGAGCCAGCCGGGCTTCGTCGCCTGCAAGCGCCAGCTGCGCGCCAAGGCCAATGCCGAGATCGATGCCCTGATGGCCTGACGCGCGAGAAATGTTGCGCTGCACCTAATGGCTTGGCAAGGGGCAGAGCGACATGACACAAGAACTCGACAAGACGTTTGACCCCGCCACTATCGAGGCGCGATGGTACCAGCATTGGGAAGAGAAAGGGCTGTTTCGGCCCGAGCGCCCTGACGCCGAGCCCTTCACCATCGTCAACCCGCCGCCCAATGTGACCGGCAGCCTCCATATCGGCCACGCGCTCGACAACACGCTGCAGGATATCGTCATCCGCTATGAACGCCTGCGCGGCAAGGATGCGCTGTGGGTGGTCGGCACCGACCATGCCGGGATTGCGACGCAAATGGTGGTCGAGCGCCAGCTGGAAGAGCGGCAGGACAAGCGCACCAACTACACCCGCGAAGAATTCAACGACATCGTCTGGAAATGGAAGGCGGAAAGCGGCGGCACCATCACCCGCCAGCTGCGCCGCCTGGGCTGCTCGATGGACTGGAGCCGCGAGCAGTTCACCATGGACGAGCACTTCACCAAGGCGGTGCTCAAGGTGTTCGTGGACCTTTATAACAAGGGCCTGATCTACCGCGACAAGCGGCTGGTGAACTGGGACCCGAAGCTGAAGACTGCGATCAGCGACCTCGAAGTCGAGCAGCAGACGATCCCGGGCAGCTTCTGGCATTTCAAGTATCCGCTCGCAGATGGTGTGACGCTCGATAGTGGGCAGGAATACATCGAAGTCGCCACCACACGGCCCGAGACGATGCTGGCCGATATGGCGGTGGCGGTGCATCCGACCGATGATCGATACTCCAGCGTGGTCGGCAAGCACGTTATCCTGCCGCTGACCGGTCGGCGCATTCCTGTCGTTGCCGACGAGCACGCCGACCCCGAGCTGGGTTCAGGTGCGGTGAAGATCACGCCGGGGCATGATTTCAACGACTTCGAAGTCGGCAAGCGCGCCGGGATCGCGGCGGGCGAGATGCTCAACATGCTCGATGGCGATGCCAATGTCTGCCAGACCGCCGACGGGCTGGTGCCGGAGGAATTTATCGGCCTGCATCGCTTCAAGCGAGACGGCGTCGATGGCGCGCGCGAGCTGGTGGTCCAGCGCCTGAAGGAACAGGGCTACCTGATCCCGCACATCACCAAGACCAAGAAAGGCGAGGAGCAGGAGCTCGACGCCGAGCCCCGCCAGATAGCCACCCCCTTCGGCGACCGCGGCGGCGTGGTGATCGAGCCGTGGCTGACTGACCAGTGGTATGTGAACGCCGAGGAACTGGCGAAGAAGCCGATCGCAGCGGTCAAGAGCGGCGAGATCGAGATCGTCCCCAAGAGCTGGGAAAAGACCTTCTTCAACTGGATGGAGAACATCCAGCCGTGGTGCGTCAGCCGCCAACTATGGTGGGGGCACCGGATCCCGGCTTGGTATGGCGACAATGGCGAATGCTATGTTGCCATGTCCGAGGCTGAAGCGCAGGCGCAGGCCGGCGAAGGCGTCGCCCTAACGCAGGACAGCGACGTCCTCGACACCTGGTTCTCCTCCGCCCTCTGGCCCTTCGCGACGCTCGGCTGGCCGGACGAGAGCGCGCTGCTGGAAAAGCACTACCCCAACGACCTGCTGATCTCTGGCTTCGACATCCTTTTCTTCTGGGACGCCCGGATGATGATGGCGGGGTATTTCAACACCGGGCAGGCCCCGTGGCCCAAGCTCTACCTCCACGGCCTCGTCCGCGCCGCGGACGGCTCGAAGATGTCCAAGTCCAAGGGCAATGTCGTCGATCCGCTGATCCTGATCGACCAGTATGGCGCCGATGCCATGCGCTTCTTCATGGCGGCGATGGAAAGCCAGGGTCGCGACATCAAGATGGATGAGAAGCGGGTCGAGGGATACCGCAACTTCGCCACCAAACTGTGGAACGCGACGCGCTTCTGCCAGTCCAACGGCATCGGCGCGAGCGATACGCTGGCGGCACCCGAAGCGCGCCTCGCCGCCAACCAGTGGATCATCGGCGAAGTCCAGCAAACGGTCGAAGCGCTCGACGAAGCGATGGCCGGCCTGCGCTTCGATGCCGCAGCCAATACGATCTATCACTTTGTGTGGAGCCGCTTCTGCGACTGGTACCTCGAGCTCATCAAGCCGGTGTTCGCGGAGGGTGCGAGCGAAGCTGCCGCCGCCGAAACCCGCGCGGTTGCCGGATGGGTGCTCGACCAGATCCTCGTCATGCTACACCCCTTCATGCCCTTCATCACCGAAGAGCTGTGGCACGCGCAGGGCGAACGCGAGTACGAGCTGATCCTCGCCAAATGGCCCAACCCGCGCGCCAGCGTGAGCAAGGACGCAACCGATGCGATCGACTGGGTGATCGAGCTGACCGGCAATGTCCGTTCGGCCAAGAACGAGCTGGGCATCGCGCCGGGCGCAAAGCTGGCGGCTTTCCTGCCGCAACCATCCGGCGTAGCCAGCCGCACCATCGAGCGCAGCAGCGCCGCGATAGAACGCCTCGCGCGGCTGACCCCGGTCACCGTGGGCGAAGCGCCCGCTGGCCCGGCCATGCAGGTCACCGCCGGTAGCGACGTATTCGTGATCCCACTCGAAGGCATCATCGATATCGACGCCGAGAAGGCCCGCCTCGAGAAGGCGCTCGCCGCCTCGGAGAAGGAAGCCAAATCGCTCGATGGCCGTTTGTCGAACGCCAACTTCGTCGAACGCGCCGCGCCCGAAGCGGTGGAGAAGGCCAAGGCCGACTTCGCCCACCACAGCGCCGAAGTCGAGCGGCTCAAGGCGGCGCTGGCGCGGTTGGGATGACGTGGCGCAGCTAGTCCTCGCCACAGACGACTCGGGCGGGCCGGAGATCTTTGCCTCCGTCCAGGGTGAGGGGCCAAGCGCAGGCACGCCGGTGGCTTTCGTCCGGCTCAGCCGCTGCAACCTCGCCTGCGTGTGGTGCGACACCGCCTACACCTGGCGTTTCGAAGGCGACAACCGCCCGCATCGCAGCGGCGAGACCTACGCGCGCAAGGCCAACCAGCTCTCGCTCGAACCCGCAGACGTGGCCGAGCGGATCGCGGCGCTGGGGCAGAAGCGGCTCGTCATCACAGGCGGCGAACCCTTGCTGCAGGCCGGGCCGCTGGCGGAGATGCTTGAGCACTTGCCCGACATGTCAGTGGAAGTCGAAACCAACGGCACCACCAAGGCCCCGCCCCGGCTCGATATCCGCATCGACCAGTACAATGTCAGCCCCAAGCTCGCGCATTCGGGCAATCCGGCCGATCTCGCGCTGATCCCCGAGCGGCTCGACAGCTATGCGCTCGATGAGCGGGCGTTCTTCAAGTTCGTGATCGCCGAACCTGGCGATGTCGACGAGGTACTGGTACTGCAACGCGCCCACGCCATTCCCCCGCAGCGCATCTTCCTGATGCCCGAAGGGACCGACAGCGCGACCCTGCGCCGGCGCGAGGAATGGCTGGTGCAGCTATGCCTGGAGCATGGATACGGCCTCTCGGACCGGCTCCACATCCACCTGTTCGGAGATACCAGGGGAACGTGAATGTCTTGGCTGCGGAGCACGGCGCGCAGCGCTGCAAGCGCGACCGCGCACCCGCAGCAGCCTGACTGGAAGGAGGAATAGCCGCGAGGACGCTCCCACGGAGGTGGGAGCGCAAAGCTATCCTTGAGCGCGCCACCTCTGGACCACGCGCCCGACCGAATCCTCTTCGCCGCCGCTCTGGTTCCACAGCTCGATGAAGCTCGGGTCTTCCGACGCCGGACGCTTGGACTCTTCGAGATTGTCGAACGAGACGCGGATCGGGATCGCCACACCTTCGCCGCAGACGATGCATTCGCGGTTGCGCAGTGCGGGGATGGAATCGAGGAAACCGCGCGCGCCTTCGGGCATGGCGGCTTTCACGAAGGCCTGGTCGCGCTCGTTGTTGAGACGCATCGAGATGATGGTGCCGCACTGCGACAACACGCCTTCGGCAAGGTCGGACGGACGCTGGGTGATGAGGCCCAGAGAGATACCGTACTTACGGCCTTCCTTGGCGATACGGCTGAGGATGTCGCCAACCGACGAGCCATCGGCGTTCTTCTCGCTCGGCACGTAGCGGTGCGCTTCCTCGCAGACCAGCAGGATCGGCCGCGTGCGCTCTTCGCGGGCCCAGATCGCGTAGTCGAAGACCAGGCGGCTGAGCACTGCCACCACGGTGCTGGTGATGTCCGAGGGGACGCCGGACACGTCGATGATCGCGATCGGCTTGCCGTCGCTCGGCATGCGGAAGATCTTGGAAATGAACTCGGCCATGGTGTCGCCCACCAGCATGCCGGAGAACATGAACTGGTAGCGCGGGTCGCCCTTGAGCTCTTCGAGCTTGGTCTTGATGCGCATGTAGGGCGCCGAGGAGTGCGCCTTGTCCAACTTGCCCATCTCGTCTGCAACGGCGGCTGAGAGGTCAGACAGCAGGTAGGGAATCGGCGAGTCGACAGTGATCTTGCCCAACAACTCGGCCAGCCGGTTCTTCTGCCGCGCCTTGAGCAGGCATTTGGCGAGGATGTCTTCGTCGGTTTGCCGATCGTTGCCGGTCGTGGTCAGCAGCACTTCGCAGTGTTCCTGGAAGTTCATCAGCCAGTATGGCATCTGCAGGTTCGACACGTCGAGGATGAGACCGGTGTTCTTGAAAGCCGCCGAATACTCGCCGTGCGGGTCGATCATCAGGATATGCCCGGCGGGCGCTGCTTCGCAGATCCGGTGCAGGATCAGCGCGGCGCTGGTCGACTTACCGGTACCGGTGGAGCCGAGCAGCGCGAAGTGCTTGCCCAGCATGGCGTCCACATAAAGCCCGGCGCGAATATCCTTGGTCGGATAGACTGTGCCGATCTGGATGTTGGAGCGCCCATCGCTAGCGTAAACCATTTTCAGGTCGGCCGTGCTGGCCGGGTAGATATAGGCTCCGGGGACAGGATACCGGGTGACCCCGCGCTTGAAGCTGTGAATGCGACCGGTGAGCTTCTCTTCCTGGCCTTCACCAAGGAAGTCGATGTTGGCAATGATCCCGCCGTTCTGGCGCCGGTCCTGGCGCTGGTTTCGGACGCTCGCCAGCAGCCAGCTGTTGCCAACCTTGATCTTGATCTGGCTACCGACCTGGCCGGCAAGGGCGACCGAAGGATCCTGGTCCTTCATGCATTCATTGAGCCGCTGCAGGTCAAGCGCGATCTGCGAGCCCGAACCGGCGATCTCCAGCACGACGCCAATGGGCTTGGCGGTGTTGTCGACGGGTTTGCCCTGCGCCTGTCCGGCAGGCGCAGCCGCGCGGATATCCTGGTTGCCCATGTCAGTCATGTATTCGGACCTCGATCCCCAATGTGGTGTTACCCGCCGGGCATAGGCGAATTGGGGTTAAGAACGCGTCAACCGCGCTGCAAGAGGTTCAGATCATGGCAAAAAGCCGACCGGCCAGCCAACCCATGCCGACCGAGAGACCGATCGCCACCAGCCCGTAAAGAAACGACCAATATAGCGCTGCCGTTTCCACGAAGCGCTCGAAGCCAACCTTCTCCACCTCGACTTCGGCTATGGCAGAGGCAATCACACGTCCCCTGCTGACAGCGAACGTTTCTGCCGTGTAGGTCCCCGCATGGACATTCGAAGGCAGTGCAATGCGCGCCTGGTACAGCACCCCTTCGCGAAGCTGGACCCCGCGGAAGTCCTGCTTGTAGAGCCCCAGGCGTTGCCGCAAGTCGACCAGCCCGTCACGAAAGCGGGCCTGTTCTTCCGGGTCGATCGTACCACTGGGAGAAAGCTGGATGAAATCCGTCCCGAATTCGAAAATCGCCGCAGTGCGGTCATCCACGATCCGGTCAATGGGACGGTTCGAAGCAACCGCAAAATAGGACGGCGCAGAGCGGAAATCCATGCTCTCCGCGTTCATCCAGATACCGCCGATCTGCTGCTTCTCGCGCAACAGGATCGGCTGGGTCGGCCCCTTGAGGACGACGATAATGTCGTATTCCTCGCTCATCCGCCGTCCTTGCGGGTCGAGCACCGCTCCAAACAGCAGCAGTTCCGTACCAGTAAAGCCCTGTCGCAGTTCGACCTTGTGCTGCGAAACCTCGGGCACCAGCACCGGGTCGCTTTGCGCAGTCAGCGCAAAGAATGCCAGCATCAGGGCAAGAAGCCGGTTCACAACAAGGTCACCGAATAGATTTCGTCCGGTGCCACGCCCAGTCCGAACAGCATCCGCAGGGCGATCAGGATCACGATCGATGCCAGCACCAGACGCAGGATATCCGGGCGGGCCTTCAGAGCGATCTTGGTACCGAACTGTGCCCCCATGACTGATCCGATCAGCAACAGGCCCGCAAGGATCAGGTCAACTGCCTTGGTCGTGAGGGCGTGAGTCATTGTCGTCGCCATGGTTACGAACAGGATGTTGAACAGCGATGTGCCGACCACGACCCGCCCGCTCATGCCGAGAATGTACAGCATGGCCGGGACCAGCATGAAACCACCACCGACACCCATCAGCATGGTCAGTATGCCGACAAGAAATCCAAGGATCAAAGGTGCCAGAGGAGAGATGTAGAGCCCGCTACGATAGAACCGCCAGCGATAGGGTAGCGAGGCTACCAGCGGATGGTGGCGACGCTTGGCTGCCACGGGTTCGCTGCCACGTCTGCGAGCAAATATCGCGTCAAGCGCTTCGCGGAGCATGAGCGAGCCGATTGTGCCCAGCATCAGGACGTAGAGCACATTGATGACGACATCGATCTGGCCGAGCGACTGCAGCAACCGGAACAGCAGAGCCCCCACCATTGCCCCCAGGATGCCGCCCACGACAAGCACTGCGCCCATGCGATAATCGACCCCGCCTGCCCGCTGATGCGCCAGCACGCCGGAGACGCTGGCCCCGGTTACCTGCGTTGCGGCCGAGGCGGCGGCCACTGTTGGCGAAATGCCGTAGAAAATCAGCAGCGGCGTTGTGAGAAAGCCGCCGCCAACACCGAACAGTCCGGACAGGATCCCTGTCAGTACGCCAAGCGCAATGATCACCAGTCCATTGACTGAGAGATTGGCGATAGGGAGATAGACGTCCATGGGCGTCCCAGCCGTAGCCGAGGGCTGCGCCGGAGAAAAGCGGCGCTGCGCTAGAATCCGGTGCTTAGTGTGACGGTGACGCCCGATCCGGGTTCGGCACTGCCGGCCAGTCGCAAGCGATAGTCGAGATGAAGGCGGACAGGCACATCCCCGATTCTCGCCCCGACGCTGGCCGTTGGTCCCAAATCTAAGCGGGCTGCACCTTTCTGCGCTCCGCCCCAGGCGCCGGCACCCACCCGCACCTTGCTCCCGCCCATCCGCATTGCTTCGCGCTCGATACGCACCTGCCCGTCGATGAAACCAGTGGCAAAGTCTCCGCCGACATAGCCAGCCTGGGCGTAAGCCTCGGCCTCAATCTCTTCGGTGACAGCCAACGGCTGGAGGTCCGTCACAACGTAGGCCGCAGGGCGCAGGAGTGTGCCGCCCGTCGTCTCAGTAACGCGCAACTCGGCCTGAGGGGTGAGAGGCACCCTGGCGAATGGTTTGAATCCTGCCCCGACGGCAAGATCTGTCTCGCCCTGGTCCACCAGCGCCTGGCTCGCCCGGGCAAAAAGGAATGGCGAGGCCTTGCTTCCCAACCGATAGCGCAGCACCGCGCCAATCTGGTTGGCCCCATAGCTGGCAGGGCGGCCACCGGCACTGACGGTGGCGACTGTACCTCCCTCGCGAACCATTACCCAGCTATCGAGCCGCCACGACTTTTCCTCGGTTGGCGGCGGTTCGAAAAGGTCACGATCACCAGCTTCACCCGCAGCTCGATGAACTCCTTCAGCAGGCGGCAGCGGCGACGGAGCTGGTAGGTTGCTCCCCCCTTCGCCGTGTGGCCGAAGGTCCTGCACTGGCGGACTGGCGGTGGTATCGCGCATGCGCTGATAGGGCGGGGATGCCGGCGCTGCCTTCCAAACCCTCCCTGCCGCCTGGTATCCTTCGACAAAGCTGTCCGTTGCCTCTGTGTCGCTGGGAGCGGTTGCAGGCGACGCCTTGGCAGTCAGCTCAATGTCAGCTCCGCGCTTCAACTTCGCATCAGCCTGCCCTGCAGCGTCGCTGGTGAACGGCGGGCTCCACAAGATCACGCGGCCACTCAGCCACAGGCCTAGGATCGTACCCAGCACGATCAGCGGTTGCCCCCTTCGCCTGTCTGAACTGCTCAAGCGCGCACCTCGTCCTGCTTGAGCTGCGCGGCATGGTGATGGTGTTCAGTCTTGTCCCACCTGACGGCGTTGCCCGACAATACTCCTAGGTAGGCGGCAAAGGCGCGGCGTCCGGCCATGATGGCGATGACATTGGCCACTGGAATCCGCAAAATGGACCGCAAGCCTTCAACCAGCCCATATTCACGAGCGGTGAAGGCAAAGCGGAAGAACGCCCTCCACACAAGGCTCGCCAGGTTGAACAGCAGAAGCGCCTTGAGTACCAGGCTCAGCCGGATGGCGGGTGCCAGCCCAATCGCTGACGCCGTCAAGCTGGCAGCAGTCAGGACCAGCAAGAGATAGGCAATTGCGAGGACAAGGGCCGTAAAGGGACCGCGTCGATCGCGTATGCGCATCCAGCTTTCCACTGGCGAACGGCTCCAGCCGAGACGGTCCCAGCCCTGGAATGCGATACCGTGCAGCCATCGTGTCTTCTGGCGTACGGCAGCAGCAATGCCGGAGGGGAAGCAGGCTCGGGTTGCTATCAGCCTGCCATCGCGGTTCCGGGCACGCAGGAAGCACATTCGCCCACCATTGCGTGCAATGGCGAGGCCGAGTTCGTAATCTTCGGTAAGGCTGTCAGCGGCAAAGGGGTGTCCGCTGCCGCGTTGTCTGGCGAGATCGGCCAGTTGCGACCTAGCAACAGCGCAACCGACCCCGGCCGAGGGAAGCCCAGCGCCGATCGCATCGCGCACGACCATGGCCTTGCCGTGTGCTTCGGCGAACTCCTCGCAGTAATGGCTTCCAATCCAGCGGGATCCGGGCTGGGCCACCGGCAGCACCGGTAGCTGGACAAAGTCTGTATCTTCCAACGCGCGGTCAAGCAGCGGCAAGGCCTCGGCATCGACCATGTCCTCGGCATCGTGCAACAGGACCATCCGATAGCCCTGGCCCCGGCGCAGCTCATCCTGCTCCAGCGCTTCATACAGTCGGTTGAGGCAATCGGCCTTGGTCGATGGGCCGTCGCGTTCGAGGATTACCAGCCGCAGGCGCCGGTCGCCCGGCGCAGCCGAAGCAGCTGCCGCAATCGTTGCCGGATCGTTGCGATAACATCCGACATAGAGTGTGAGGCCTTCTTGCGGCCATGCTTCCAACGCGTGGCCGATGGTGGTCGCGATGACTTTTTCTTCGTCCCAGGCTGGAACCAGAACCGCTACCGGCCCCTTTAAAGGCAAGGCATTACGCGACGGGTCAATTTGCGCCGATTGCGCACGCCCACGCAGCCACAGCCACAGCCACACCAAATCGATCGCTAGCTCGTCGAGTGCACCAATGAGGAAAAATAGTCCGGCAAAAAGCAGCAATTCATGCTGGATGAGAAGCAGCCATTCGCCCGCAGAAAAACCTGCGAGATACAAGAGTCCCCCTGACTCTGTCCTCGTTTACAAGGTTAGCTGACCCTATCTTCCCTTGCAACGCGAGAAATATCCATCAAAAGGGCCACCCATAATGATTGACCCTCTCCCCAAGCCTATCGTCAAGCCGCTGGCGCGTGCATTTGCGCCTGTCCGCGCCCTGTTCGTGAGCGATGCTTCTGCCGGCGTCCTGCTGATCCTCGTCGCTGCAGCAGCGATGATCGTCGCCAATTCGCCGCTGGCCGCTGCTTATGAACAATTGTTCTACGGAGAGTTGCGCTGGACACCGATTGCCAAGCTGGATGACCTGCATCTGTGGATCAACGACGGACTGATGGCGGTGTTTTTCTTCGTCGTCGGGCTGGAAGTGAAACGCGAACTCATCTGCGGGCAGCTCTCAAGCCCCGAACAACGTCGCTTGCCCGTTCTCGCCGCGATGGCCGGCATGGCAGTTCCCGCCCTGATCTATGTCTTCGTGGTGGGGATCGACAGCCCGCTGGTACGCGGCTGGGCAATCCCGGCAGCAACCGATATCGCGTTTGCCATGGGTGTCCTGGGCCTGCTGGGGAGCCGAGTGCCCGCTTCGCTGCGGCTGTTTCTGCTGACCGTCGCCATCGTCGATGACATCGGTGCCGTGCTGGTAATTGCCGCATTCTACACGGCCAATCTCAAGCTCATGTGGCTGGGTGTGGCCGCCGTAGTCTTTGCCGTGATGGTTGGCATGAACCATTTCAAGGTCGACCGTATCTGGCCCTACATCCTTGTGGCCCTGGTGCTGTGGGTCGCAGTGCTGTTCTCCGGCGTCCACGCCACCATTGCCGGCGTGCTGGCAGCGCTGACCATTCCGATGCACCGGCAGGACGGGCACTCGTTGCTCGAAAAGCTGGAGCATGGCTTGGCACCCTGGAGCGCCTATCTCGTTGTGCCGATCTTCGGCTTTGCCAATGCGGGCGTAAATTTCGACGGTATCGGGATGGAGCAAGTGCTGGCCCCGCTGCCGCTGGCGATTGCTGCGGGTCTAGTTGTCGGCAAACAAGTGGGGATCTTCGGCATTATCGTCGCCGCCGTGAAGCTGGGCTTCGCCAAGGCACCCGAGAATGCCAACTGGGTGGAGATCTGGGGCGTGAGCATCCTGACCGGGATCGGCTTTACCATGTCGCTGTTCATCAGCGGCCTGGCTTTCACCGAGAGCCGCCTGCTAATCGACGAAGCCAAGATCGGCATCCTCGGTGGGTCGCTGGTCTCAGCGGTCATCGGCTATGTGATCCTGCGGCTAACGACAACGCACCCGGAAGAGAAACCGAGCGAATTCGTCACGCCCTGACAGGCCAGTACAGCCTGGCTAGGGAGCCTACCAGGTACCGCTGTTTTCCATGCTCGCCCAAGGCTCCTGAGGGGGCAAATTGCCTTCCTGCAGCAGTTCGATGGATATGCCGTCGGGCGAACGTACGAAGGCCATATGCCCGTCACGCGGCGGACGATTGATCGTTACGCCGGCGTCCATCATTCGCTGACAGGTCTCGTAGATATTCTCGACCCGATAGGCGAGATGGCCGAAATTGCGACCCCCGACATATTCTTCCGGCGCGCTGCCATCTTCCGGCGGCCAATTGTAGGTGAGTTCGACCTCTGCAGCCCCTTCTTGCCCCGGCGCTGCAAGGAAGATGAGCGTGAAACGTCCCTTCTCGTTGTCGAAGCGCCGCACTTCCTCCAGCCCGATCAGCTTGAAGAAATCGACGGTGGCTTCCGGGTCGCTCACGCGGATCATGGTGTGCAGATATTTGACCATTCAGACTCTCGCTTCAGAATCAGTTCATCGACAGAATTACACAACTCATCGCAGGGTAGCGCGATGGATTGGAGGATGGATGATGACTGAAGTGGGTGCAACGGCAGATGGTTCCGGTACGCAAGGATTTTTCGACGCCACTGCCAAGCGATGGCTCGGAACGGCGGCTGTTGTTTCATTCGGACTGATAGCTGGCGGGTATTTGCTGGGCGATGGCCTCCTCCGAGCGAAGGAGGCGGAGCGATCTGTAACGGTCCGCGGCCTGGCCGAACGCGATGTGACGGCCAATCTTGCGACATGGACGATCAGCTACTCCAGCAGCTCCAGTGACCTGGCCGGGGCGCAGGCCAAGGTCCGGCGCGATACCGATACCATCAAGACCTTCTTCGAGGAGCTTGGGTTTCCCGACGATGCTTTGCAGCCGACCGGGGCCAATGTCTCCAGCTACACGAGCGACGGCGTGACGAGTTACACCGTTCGGCAACGCTTGGCTCTGCGGACTGACGATATTGAGCGGGCTCAGAAAGCGGTGTCCCGCCAATTCGATCTCGTCAGCAAGGGAGTGTTCCTGGAGGAAGGTTCGGGCATGTCCTACAGCTTTACCGACCTCAACAAGATCAAGCCCGAGATGGTGGCGGAAGCGACACGTGACGCGCGTGCGGCGGCAGAACAGTTCGCGGAAGACAGCGGCACCCATGTCGGCGGCATCCGCGATGCGACGCAGGGCTATTTTACTATCGAAGCCCGTGACGGGGAAGCTGGCGGCTGGGGCGTCGCGGATTCGCCATTCAAGAAGGTCAGGGTCGTTACCACGATCGATTTTTCGATCGGCTAGGCCGACCTCAAGCCCAGAACGGAAAAGCCCGCACCGTCTGGGCGGCGCGGGCTTTCCTGGTGGTCCCTGGCGGGAGGCTTACATGCTGTAGCCAATCGTCACGAAGAAACCGGCATCGGTGAAGTCTTCGATCGAAGGGCCTTCGGTATCGACATAGTTGAAGCCGATGCTGAGGTTCTCGCCGACAGCGGCCGAGATACCCAGCCCCCAGTCGAAGGATTCCCCGCTACCCGAGGTAGCGAACACGCCATCGGTATAGCCGAGGTGAGCGGTCAGCGTGAGCGGGGTGTTGGGGATACCCGCTTCGAAGTCGGTGTAGATATAGAGGTTGTCCGACCCGCCCAGCGAGTCCTGGTCCCAGGCGTAAGCGACGCCAAGTGTGGCGCCGACCGGGCCGAGCGTCGTCGAAATCGACGCGTAGGGTTCGAAATAATCCGTCTCCACGCCCAGCAGGTTCGCCAGTTCGCCTTCGGTCGGATAGATGTAGTAAAGCAGGCCGACGTCGACAGTTACTCCGTCGGAAATGTCACCGCTCCAGCCGGCATAAACGTCAAGCTCGAGCTCGCCATACGGTGAGCCGCCGGAAATCGACGACGCCCAGGTGCCGATGTAGAAGCCGCTTGAGTGGCCAAGGTCGATCCCGCCTTGCAGCGCGAAGTCACCATCGGAGAAGGACACGCCGCGGAAACGGTAGTCAGAGACGAGAGCGACATTGCCCGAAAGCTCGAACCCGCTTTCGTCGCCTACCGAATTGGCCTGGTCGTCGGTCGGAATATAGGCGTCGCGCTCTACTGCTGCGAGAGCGATGCTAGCCTGGTCGACAACGGGGTCGACCACATTGTCCGCAGCCGCCGGAGCAGCATCAGGCAAGGCTTCAACAGAAGCAGCCGACGGTTCGGAGAGAAGAGAATCGTCCGCAGCGGTTTCTGCGGCGAATGCCGGGGTTGCCACAAAGGCGCAACCGGCGAGGAGAGGCGCGGTCAGACCGCGAAAGGACGTAAGCATGACAAGCTTCCTTGCGTTAGGGTGTCGCTTCGTCCCACCTGCGCATCGACCGGCTGCTGGTTTTTGATCGCAATCTCGCGTCGATGAGACACAATCATGCACATCTACGCTGCAGTGCACAAGAAAATTGTATCCCCGCCAAGAGACGCGGTGTCAGCGTTGCCATTTGGCATCACTGCGGCAGCTTCGCCACGCGGTTGCGCGTTGCGGTTGCGGTCACGAGTCCCTATGTCGCGCCGCGCGGAATTCGACTAATCTCTGCCCAGCACCATGCTCAAATCGATCAGGAACCTCTTCCGGGCCAAGCCCGAATCACCCAGCGCGTCCGTGCCGGACGGCACCCGTTATTATGTGATCGGTGATATCCATGGCTGCAACGACCTGTTCGAAACCCTGATTCTGGCGATCGAGGAAGAGGCTGCCGCAGCACCCCATCTCGATGTCCGGGTTGTCTTGCTCGGCGACCTCGTCGACCGCGGCCCCGATAGCCGCAGCGTCATCGCCAATGCGCGCGAATGGCAACGGCGCCGCCGGGTCGATATCCTGGCCGGTAATCATGAAGAGATGTTCGTGAAGTCGTTCAAGGATACCAAGGTCCTGCGGCACTTCATCCGGCACGGCGGGCGCGAGACAATCCTGAGCTACGGCGTGTCCGAGAAGAAATACAACAATGCGGATCTCGATGAGCTGCAGAAGCTCATGCGCAAGAACGTCCCGAAGGACGACCTGCAATTTCTCAAGACCTTCGAGGAAATGATTATCGCGGGCGACTATGTCTTCGTACATGCCGGGATCAAGCCGGGGGTCGAACTGGAAAACCAGAAGCGCGACGACCTGCTATGGATTCGCGAACGCTTCCTCGAACACGATGGTCAGCACCCGCTGCATGTCGTGCATGGTCATACAATCTTTGAGGATATCGATGTACGGGCCAATCGCATCGGGATCGACACCGGGGCATTCCGCTTCGGTCGACTGACCGCACTCGTGCTGGAAGGCACGACGCGGCGGGTGATCCAGGCAGTTGAAACGGACGGCGCGATCTCCGTCGAGAAAAAGGAAACGCTGGTATGAAAATCGCGATGGTCGGTTCGGGCTATGTCGGCCTTGTGTCCGGAGCCTGTTTCGCCGATTTCGGCCATGATGTGGTTTGCATCGACAAGGATCAGTCGAAGATCGATCGCCTGCACGAAGGCATCATGCCGATCTACGAGCCCGGGCTCGACGCGCTCGTCGAAAGCAATGTGAAAGCCGGACGGCTCAGCTTCACCACGGATCTGGCAGAAGGCATCAAGGGTGCACAGGCAATCTTCATTGCCGTTGGCACCCCCAGTCGCCGGGGCGATGGCCATGCCGACCTTACTTTCGTCTATGCGGTGGCGCAGGAAGTGGGCGAGAACCTTGCCAACGAGGCTGTGATCGTGACCAAGTCGACAGTCCCCGTCGGCACAGGTGATGAGGTCGAGCGGATCATCCGCAATAGCGGCACCAGCCAGAAGTTCTCGGTCGTCTCCAACCCCGAATTCTTGCGCGAAGGCGCTGCCATTGGCGATTTCAAGCGCCCCGACCGCATAGTCATCGGCGCAGAGGACGAATTCGGCCGCGAGGTCATGAGTGAAGTCTATCGCCCGCTGTTCCTCAACGAAGCGCCGATCCTGTTCACCAGCCGTCGCTCGAGCGAGCTGATCAAATACGCCGCCAACGCCTTCCTTGCGACCAAGATCACCTTCATCAACGAGATGGCGGACCTGTGCGAAAAGGTTGGTGGCAATGTGCAGGATGTCAGTCGCGGCATCGGCATGGATGGCCGCATCGGCGCAAAGTTTCTGCATGCGGGGCCCGGTTATGGCGGCTCTTGCTTTCCCAAGGACACGCTGGCGCTGCTCAAGACCGCCGAGGATTACGACAGTCCGGTGCGTATCGTGGAAGCTGTGGTCAAGGTCAACGACAGCCGCAAGCGCGCGATGGGCCGCAAGGTGCTCGACGCGCTGGGCGGCATGGACGCCGCGCGCGGCAAGAAGGTCGCGCTGCTCGGCCTGACCTTCAAGCCCAACACCGACGACATGCGCGATAGCCCGGCGATTGCCGTGGCGCAGACGCTGACCGATGCCGGGGTCGAGGTTGCGGCCTACGATCCCGAAGGCATGGAGCAGGCCCGCCCGCTGATGCCGGAAGTGACCATGGTCGACGATCCCTACGCCGCCATCGAAGGCGCGGATGCGGTCGCCATCGTCACCGAATGGGACGCCTTCCGCGCGCTCGATCTCGACCGGGTCAAGGAACTGGCGAAATCGCCGGTGCTGGTCGACCTGCGCAATATCTACCAACCCGACGACGTGCGCGGGCGCGGGTTTGAGTATGTGAGTATCGGGCGACCCTAATCAGCCCAGCCAGCGTCGACGGTTTTCAGTTTTGCGCAAGCCGGCAACAGCCGCACCAATCACCAAGACCCCGGCCATGATACAGGCCAGAGCGATGCGCGCATCGACCTGCCCACCGCGGAAGTAGATCGCCAGCAGCGCCCAGCAGAAGACCAGCGCATACCATGGGTTGCCGCGGCTGCGGAATGTGGCGGTGGCAGCGATCAGCCCGCCGACAACGATCAGGCCCGCCGTTAGCAAGCCGTTCTGCCCGTCGCCGACGCCGTGATAGACCAGCGAGGCGGTGATATTGACGATGCTTGCTGCGGTCAGCCACGCTGCCAGCGCGCTGAACAGCAAGCCGACCAGCAAACGTTCGGCCAGCGTGAAGTCACGCTCGAAGTTCACAACGATCCGCAACACCGCCAGCAGGCCGACCAGCGAGGTCAGGATGATCACCGCGCTGATCGCGGTAAGGTTGGCCCATTGGGTATAGGTCGCCCATACGCCCTGCATCACCAGCCCCAGCGCCGCCCACCAGCCGATCCGCCCAATCAGCGCATTGTCCGCCTGCTTCGGCAGCGCCTGCCAAACGGCGAAACATGCCGAGCCGAAGAACAACGGCCCCCAGATCGCGAAGGCCCAGCCCGATGGCGTGATCAGCGTGCGGATACTGTCCGAGCGATCTCCGATCGGATCCCCCAGCCCGAGCGCCGGAAGGAATGTCGCCCCGATCTGGATGAAGAGCGCGACGAGGATGGCGATGCGCTGCGAAGCAGGGCGCAGGTTTATAGTGTCCATGGAAACAGAAGGCCCGGGAAACGCATGGGTTCCCGGGCCTTCTTCGGGGGACTATTCTTCGGTGCCCTGCTCCACGGGCAGGCTGTTGGGCACATCATAGGGTGAACCAGTGGCGATCATGTGGCTGATCGCGACACGACGCGCTGCCAATGCCTTGGGCTGGATGCCGGGGTATGAGAACGATCCAGCGTTATGGCATTCGAAGCAATTGTTGCCTTGCTTGCCTTTCGCGCTCTGAAGGAACGTCTCCGCCGTGCTGTTCATCAGGCTGATCGCGCCCACGGCATCACCGCGCCCAAGATTCTGCCAACCCTCGGTCGTGGTGACGTATGTGTTGGGCTTGAACCAGGTCGTGCCGATCAGATTATAGTTCTGGAACGGCGTCCCGGGCTTGATCGATTGCAGTTCCGCCTGCGAGACCTGGTTGAGGACAGTAATATTGGCCGGTCCATCAGGCTGGGTATCGCCCCCGGTCCGGTTCATCTGCACAACCTGCGTCATCGGCGAGAACTTGCCGGTCGCTTCATCGAAGCTCACCACCGCCCCGCTGGAGGGATTGGTGCGCACCAGCAAGGTATCGCTGCCCATCGGCGTGTTGGCGTCGTAGAATGTGAAGTTGTCCGGATTGCTGGCGCTGGCATCAAACACGAAGGTGTCGTCAGCAAAAGTCGGCGCGTTTATCTTGTGCTCGAAAGTCGCCCACAGGAATTCCGGGTGGTTCTCGGTATAGCCGACCACATGCATGCCTACGAGCGCGACTGTCACAGTCGTGAACTGACCGGTGGTGACTGCCTTGCACACGTCATCGACGCAGCTCTTGGTGAGAACCGGCACCTCGGCCTGGGTCGTGTACGCACCTTCGGGGGCAGACTCACCTTCGTCGAGCCGGTACCAGGTCGCTTTTACGACCGCATCGCCGACACTGAAGTAGTCGTCCTGGTTCGGATTGCTTTCGTAGGCACCCGTGGCGATGAGATTACGCTGGACGGTGGCGAAGAAGCCGTCGGTCATGTGGACTGAGGCATAGACCGGATAACCGTTGCGTCCGATCAGCATGCTGCCATCGGCCTCCACAATCGCGCCGTCGCGATTGGCAACACCGGGCATGTGCAGCGGTTTCATATGTCCTTCGAGCCGAAGCAGGCCAGGAGTGCGAGGTGCGTCCCCCTTGGTCGGGATCAGGTCGTCCGGCGTCTTCCACCCCAGGAAGCGAGGCGCGTTATTCTCGCCGACCTCGGCAGTCGCCCAGATAAATGTCTCCCACGACCACTGGTTGAACTGGCAATCGTCAGCCTCGGCAGAGGTATTCACGTCCATCATGGCAGCGGGGTCGAGATAGGCTTCGAGCCCCTCGGCCCAACCGAGCCCCTCCGGACAATTGACCGAAGTCAGATCCAGCTCGGTGGTTGCGCCGGGCTTGTCTTCACATCCTGCCAGCGAAACCAGCATGGCGAGCGCGCCACAAACGCCCGCCACCTTTCTCGATATTGAATTGCTCATTTCCTATCCCTCCCGCAATAAAGCAGTGCTGCACAAACAGATGTTGCGCGAGCAGAACCATCGCAGGCCAGATACAAATTCAATCCCCGAGTGCGACCTCGTATTCATCCTTATGAGCGGTGGATCCAAATAAATCTCTACCGGTCTGTGACGGATTCATAAGGTCGATACATTAGATTTTCGGCAGCGTATACTTTTCTGGCAATAAACCATGTGAATTTTTAACAGACCACGCAATGCCAGGCATCCTTCAAGAGAGTATGTGCCTCCCCCAGCGGACCGGACAACAACGAAGTGGCACCCGACTCGACTGGCGTCTCTGAACGGGCAGGTGAACCACGACGAACGGGGCCTTCCACTGAATCGGGAAGCGGCCTTTTGCGTTGGCGTTACCGCCCCAATTCGCGCAGTTCCCCGAACGCCGCGCGCATGCCGCAACTGATGTAGTCCTGCGCCTCGTCAGGCGTGTCGGCATTGCCGGAGTAGCGGAAGAACAGGCGCTGGTCCCAGACCAGCAATATCGGGATCGGCGAACCGTCCCGGGCTGTGGCCGAATACCAGCCCGTTGCCGGATCGTATACCAGCTCGTCAGCACCCAGTGAGCAGGTGTGAGCGTTGCCGCCGACCGCTTCGCCCCGCGCGCTGATGCTGCCGTCCTCACGACCGGTGAGGGTCACACCCTGCATCGAGGCCATTCGAATGGCAGGCAGGATGCGCTGGTAGAGTGCGCTTTGCCGCATGTCGTCGGTAACGGGGAGAACGTCTTCCTCATATTCGCGCGAAGCATCGGGCGCGATCGCGAGCTCGGTGCCGATCGCTGCAAACAACTCCTGCATGCGCGCCCTGTAGCTGGTTTCAACGCATTCGCCTTTGGTGCAATCGTTGCGGCGACTGAGCCAGGCGCGCTGGCCCGCCGCGTCCGCTTTCCCCGCCGTTCGAGCCTGCCCATAGAGGGCGGCCATGTCGCGATCGAGCCTTCGCAACTCGCTCTGATACTCGCCGCATATGAGCGTTTCGACGCTCTTTGCAGCCTTGGCACAATCGAACGAGGGAACGTCACGTTTCGCCGCACGGCTGGATGTGACGAGAGCGCCGAACTCTTCGGCCGAAAGTTCGACTCTTGCGCGGCCATCGTCTGGGCTTTGAGGCTTGTAGCCAAGCAGCACCGGGCCGATCACATCGATGCCCTCAAGATAGGGAACCGCCCGCGCCGAGACATAAGTGCGGTTGAAGGTTGCTCCATCGAAACTGTCAAAACCCCAGATCGGGTAACTGGAGAGATCGGCGTCGGTCAGGTCCGCCCCGCTAAAGTCGGCCCCGCTGCTGCCTCCGCAGCTCATGTCCATGGTGATCTCGCACTTGAACGCGAAGCTCTCCATGAACGCGCCTCGGAAACTGGTCCCTTCGAGCTTGCTCGACCAGTTTGCCCCTTCCCAAGTTGCCCCACCCAGCGAAGCGCCGGACAGGTCGGCTCCCGACAGGTCTACCCCGACGAACTGCGCCGTATCGAGCGTCGCACCGCGCAGGTCAGCCCCCGCCATTTGCGCACGGATGAATACCGTCGAGACGAGATCTGCCCCGCGCAAGTCGCTCTTTTCGAGCTTGGTCTCAACGATGCAGCCCCGGTCGAGAAACCACGCAACTTCGCGCAGGTCCTGCCCGCTGAAATCTCCACCGACGACAATATGCATGCTGCCGCGATGAGGCTTGGCTTTCTCGACAAGTTGCTCAAGCGTCGTCAGACCCCGTGCATCGACCAGTGTGCTCGACGCAGGCATTCCGCTGCATTCGGACCGGGCCTGTTCGATCAGGCTATCGTCGGCCTGCCCGGTGGTTGCCGCAAGTGCCAGTGCCGTCAGTGTCCCGAGCATCGTATCCCCCCCTTGCCTTGCCCCGAATCTATCAAGGCAAGCTGGGCATGGCATGAACGAGGCCGGAAAGTGAAGTGCCAGGGGGCCTGTAAGCCGGGTTCTGTCTTGCGGGCGGTATCCCGAGGGACCGGCCCCGCAAGGGCAGCCATTCATCTGGGCGGCGGATTGCTCCGCGCGCTCTAGCAGCCAACCCGGACCTCTCTCGGCGAAGCGCCAATGCCGTCCTTTCTTTCGATTGGGCGGCGCGAGGTCCCTATTTGGCCTTGCTCCGGGTGGGGTTTGCCATGCGGAGACTGTCGCCAGCCCCCCGGTGCGCTTTTACCGCACCCTTTCACCCTTGCCTGTGCGCTTTAGGCGCCATCGGCGGTATACTCTCTGTGGCACTGTCCCTCGGCGCAATCCTTGCGGCCCGCGCCGGGCGGGCGTTACCCGCCACCCTTGCTTCGTGGAGCCCGGACTTTCCTCGCATCTTGCGACACGCAGCTGCCCGGCCCCCTGACACTGCCCATATAGTACGGGCGCCGGCTCAATGGAAGCTGGCGCCCGCTCCTGGTGGCCCGTGCAAGGCTGGTAGTACTAGCCGCCGATGTTCTCGAGTGATTCTTCCGGTGCCAGCAGGTAGCGCCAGATCGCTGCGCCGATGGCTGCACCAACCAGCGGCGCGACCCAGAACAGCCACAGCTGGCCCATCGCGCCCGTCTCCGCGAACAGCGCCACGCCAGTCGAACGTGCCGGGTTCACCGAAGTGTTGCTGACGGGGATCGAGATCAGGTGGATAAGCGTCAGCGCCAGGCCGATGGCTATCGGAGCGAAGCCGCCCGGAACCATCGACGAGGTCGAGCCGAGGATCACGATCAGGAAGAAGGCCGTCAGGACAACCTCTGCCACCAGCACTGCCGGCATCGAATACCCGCCCGGCGACAGCGCGCCATAGCCGTTGGAAGCAAAGCCGCCCGCGCTCCAGTCAGGGTTGCCCGAAGCGATGAAGAACAGCACCAGCCCAGCTGCTGCTGCGCCGACGACCTGTGCAAACCAATAGGGAGCTAGCTCGCGCCAGGCGAAGCGCCCGCCGACTGCGAGGCCGAGCGACACAGCCGGGTTGAAATGCCCCCCGGAAATGCCGCCGACGGCATAGGCCATCGTCAGCACGGTAAGCCCGAACGCCAGCGAAACGCCGACAAAACCGATCCCCAGCTCGGGGAAACCCGCAGCCAGGACTGCCGAACCGCAGCCGCCGAAGACCAGCCAGAATGTGCCGAAGAACTCAGCGCTCAATTTCCGTATCATATAGTTTCCCCCATCTTCCGAAACGATGCGGGAAACTACACCCGTTTGACCGCACCCGTCGATGATCGGGTTGTAAATTGATCTTCCCGCGCGCTCAGCGCGCCATGCCGCGATCACGGTCGAGCAACAGCTGGAACAGGATCGCGCGAACTTGCCCGTCAACCTGACCGTCGATCAGTTCCGGCCGCCAGCGCCGCTGGAATGCCTCGACCGCCTTGTGGCCGTCAGTGATGTCATAGCCAAAACGCTCGAGCGCCAGATAGAAGGCTGCGTCATTGTCGAACGGGTCACCCTGCTCCAGCTTTACAGGGCGTGGCAGGCACAAATGATATTCTGCCAGCCGTTCCCAGGGGAACAGCTCTCCCGGATCGGTCTTGCGCTGCGGCGCAACGTCCGAATGGGCGACCACATTGGCACGCGGGATGTCATAACGCTGGACGATCGAATGCAGCAGCGGGACCAGCGCATCGATCTGCTTCTCCGAAAACTCGCGATAGCCCAGCGCATGGCCCGGATGGTCGAGCTCGATACCCACGCTGGCGGAGTTTACGTCTCGCGTGCCGCGCCAGTAGGAAACGCCAGCATGCCAGGCGCGCTTGTTTTCGGGCACCAGCAAGGTGACTTCGCCTTCCTCGCTGATGAGGTAATGCGCGCTGACCTGCGCCTCAGGGTCGCACAAGCGGTCGAGCGCGGTTTCGACCGGTTTCATCTCGGTATAATGCAGCACCACCATGCTGATCGGCAGCGCCCGTTCATTGCAATTCGGCGATGGCCGTTCATGGTGGACCAGTTCCCCCATCAGCCCGGCAGTACCGCCCCCAGGACCAACGCTTCTTCGCTTAGCTGGTATTGCAGCTCGCCTTCACAACTGTCGGCAAGGATCGACAACATATAGGCGGGCGCAGTCCGGCCGGACAGGCCATCCGCAGGCAACAAGCCCTCCAACGCCTTGCCTACGCTCACATCGAATGCGACCTTGGGGCCTGCGGCACGGACGACAATCTCGCTAGCGCCGTCGCGCCGTTCGGCACCGACATCCAGCGTTCCGCCGCGGACCAGCGCATCGAGCCCCATCTGGGCATAGTTGAGCATGACCTTCACCGCCGGCTTGGGCAGGCTGTCGGTGGCAATGGCCCAGTTGATCTCCACTCGCTTGGCATCGGCGGCCAATGCCTCGATCACGGCCTTGGGTTCGGTCACATCGACACGATCACCGAAGCCACCTGCCGCGCCATAGGCCAGGCGGAAGAACTTCAGCTTGTTGGCGCTGGTGCGGGCGCTCTGTTCCAGCAACTCCAGGCATCGCTGGCGCATCTCGGGATCTTCTTCGTCAGCCAGCAACTCCAGCCCGTTCGACAACGCGCCGACCGGCGAGAGCAGGTCATGGCACAGGCGCGAGCACAGCTGGCTGGCAAGGGTAATGGCGTCGGTATCGTGCATGGGCGAGATCAAATTCCTGAGTGCGTCTGATGAGACATGGACCGCATGTTACACAGTCCTAGCGCAAAAAAACCCTCCTGCCAGCAGGAGCAAGCCGTCGCTGGTGAGAATAGGTCTGAATGTGCGGTCATTTGCGGAGTTTAGCCATCGACAGCAGAGTAGGAAAGTTCGATGAACCCGCCCTTGTTATCGCGCCAGAAGGTGACTCTGCCCGCGCCGGCTATGGCCCAGATGCGCCCGTCATGCGCGGCACGCGCGCAGTCGGTGGCGGAAGGTTCAGCTGCGCCGGCCGGATGCGAATGGTAGTAGCCCATCACCTGTTCTCCACCTTGTCGCGCAGCGCGATGAGCATCAATCAAGGTCTGCGGATCAATCTCGAAGTTGGTTTCCGGCAGGGCATGGACATTGGCAGCAGGAAGGATCGCGTCGATCCGCGCCACGTCACCCAACAGGATCCCGCAGCACTCGCGTGGATGCGCGCGCTCGGCCTCGGCCCGGATCGCCGCCACGACATCCCTTGTCACTTCGAAATGCATCGCCCATGGCCCTAGCATGGGTGAAGCCGAAGTCATCACCGGAACGCTGCAAACCCCTGGCCGGGTCGACAAGGCGCTGGCCGAGGCGAGCGAGCTGTCGCGCGAGCGGATCAAAGGCCTGATGGCGGAAGGGGCTGTCACGGTAGGCAAGACGATCGTTACCAACCCCTCGGCCAAGATGCAGGCCGGGGCGCATTTCGAGATCCGCCTACCTCCACCCGTGCCGCTAGCCGCAACACCGCAGGACATCCCGCTGGACGTAGTGTTCGAGGACGAGCACCTGATTGTGGTCAACAAACCCGCCGGGATGGTCGTCCACCCAGCAGCGGGCAATCCAGACGGTACGCTGGTCAATGCATTGCTGCACCATTGCCATGGACAGTTGTCGGGCATCAACGGCGTTGCCCGCCCCGGCATCGTCCACCGCATCGACAAGGACACTTCGGGCTTGCTGGTGGTGGCAAAGTCGGATGCCGCGCACGAAGGGCTGGCAAGGCAGTTCGCCGATCATTCGATTGAACGTCGCTATATCGCCGTCTGCGCGGGTATCCCCAATCCGCGCGAAGGAAAGATAGACGCGCGGATCGGCCGCAGTGACCGCGATCGCAAGAAAATGGCCGTGCTTCCCAAGGAATCCTCGCGTGGCAAACGGGCAGTGACCCATTACAAGGTCATCGAAACGCTCGGGAAGTGCGCTGTGATCGAGTGTCGGCTGGAAACCGGGCGTACCCACCAGGTTCGCGTTCACTGTCAGTCAATCGGGCATCCGCTACTAGGAGACCCTGTTTACGGCAGCGATCCCAAGGGGTTGCGACCGATTTTGAAGGAGATAGGCTTCGCCCGACAGGCACTGCACGCGGCCGATCTGGGGTTCGATCACCCCGTAACCGGCGAAAGGGTGCGATTCACCGCCGATTTACCCGAAGACATGCAGGAACTGATCGACGAAACTGCGCGTTTTTATCGATGAAAGGCGGTGTAATCTGCCGCCTGAAACACTATATGTAACCGTGTGGCCCACTCGCACGGATGCCCATCAGGGGTCCGGCAACCGGGTTGACGCAAGAAAGGTTAGGGAAAGAGTGAGCAATTCCAAGGCAGTAGCCATCCCGGCACTGGGCGGTGAGCAGAGCCTCAACCGTTATCTCGCCGAAATCAAGAAATACCCCGTCCTCACCGCCGAGCAGGAATACATGCTCGCCAAGCGCTATGAGGAACATGAGGATCCCGATGCTGCCGCGCAGCTCGTTACCTCGCACCTGCGACTCGTGGCCAAGATTGCGATGGGCTATCGCGGCTATGGCCTGCCGGTTTCGGACCTGATCTCCGAAGGCAATGTCGGTCTGATGCAGGGCGTGAAGAAATTCGAGCCCGATCGCGGTTTCCGCCTCGCGACTTACGCAATGTGGTGGATCAAGGCTTCGATCCAGGAGTATATCCTGCGCAGCTGGAGCCTCGTGAAGATGGGTACCACCGCCGCGCAGAAGAAGCTGTTCTTCAACCTGCGCCGGATGAAGAAAAACCTCGACGCCTACGAGGACACCGACCTCCACCCCGATGACGTGGCCAAGATCGCCACTGACCTCGGCGTGCCGGAGCAGGAAGTCGTCAACATGAACCGCCGGATGATGATGGGCGGCGACGGCTCGCTCAACACCCCGATGCGGGGCGGCGAGGAAGGCTCGGGCGAATGGCAGGACTGGCTGACCGACGATCGCCCGCTGCAGGATGAAACCGTGGCCGACGCCGAAGAGGCGCATGTCCGGCACGAAATGCTGGTCGAAGCTATGGAAAGTCTCAACGAGCGTGAGCAGCACATCCTGACCGAACGCCGCCTGACGGAAAACCCGCAGACGCTGGAAGAGTTGTCGCAAGTCTACGACGTCAGCCGCGAGCGCATTCGGCAGATCGAAGTGCGTGCCTTCGAAAAGCTGCAGAAAGCGATGCAGCGGATCGCCGGCGAAAGGCTGATGCCGGGGATGGCTTGACGCCCCATTGCGTGACAGAATTCGAGGCCCTGTTCCATTCGGATCAGGGCCTCGTTGCTTTTCTGCCGGACGAAAAGTAACCGGCTAACATGATCCGCCTTGCCAAGCTCCTGGCCAAGATTGTCGTCTGGTTTATCGGCATCAGCCTGGGGCTGGTGGTGCTGTTCAAGTTTGTGCCGGTCCCCGTCACGGCAACAATGGTGCTCGACGGCAATGGCATTACCAAGGACTGGGAATCGCTCAGCAACATTGATCGCGACCTCGTGCGTGCCGTCATTGCGGCGGAGGATGGCAAATTCTGTTCGCACAGCGGGTTCGATGCTGAAGCGATCGAGAATGCGATCAAGCGCAACGCCGAGGGCGGACGCATCCGCGGCGGCTCGACCATCAGCCAGCAGACCGCGAAGAACGTGTTCCTGTGGCAGGGTGGCGGTTACGTCCGCAAAGGCTTCGAAGCCTGGTTCACTTTCCTGATCGAGAAGATCTGGGGCAAGCGGCGGATCATGGAGGTCTATCTCAACGTCGCGGAAACCGGGATCGGCACTTACGGAGCCGAA
Organism: Parerythrobacter aestuarii; assembly: GCF_030140925.1. Taxonomy (NCBI): domain Bacteria; kingdom Pseudomonadati; phylum Pseudomonadota; class Alphaproteobacteria; order Sphingomonadales; family Erythrobacteraceae; genus Parerythrobacter; species Parerythrobacter aestuarii. The sequence goes on along the minus strand of NZ_JARBWD010000001.1, from coordinate 920,564 downwards.
GCCGGTGCCCAGCGCTACTGGCACAAGTCTGCTGCCTCGCTTTCGGAAATGGAGGCAGCGCGCATGGCGGCCGCCCTGCCGTTGCCCAAGAAACGGGCCGTCACCAACCCCCGCGGCTGGGTCCGCGGCTATGGCAATACGATAGCCGCGCGTATCGGCGTTGTCCGGCGTGACGGATTGGATTCCTGCGTCTACGACTGATTCGCATGGGCGCGACGCATTCACACCATCACGGGCACGACCATGCGCACGGCCACCACCATGGCCACGGTCATAGCCATGCGCCCAAGGACTTCGGGCAGGCCTTTGCCATAGGCGTGGTCCTCAACACCGCCTTCGTTATCGTCGAAGCGACATATGGCTATCTTTCGGGCTCCATGGCCCTGATCGCCGATGCCGGGCACAACCTGTCGGATGTGCTGGCCCTGCTGCTGGCATGGGGTGCCGCAGTGGCTGCAAAGAAGCCACCTTCGGGCCGCTTTACCTACGGCTACAAGAGCTCGACCATCCTCGCCGCCATCGCCAATGCTGCGTTGCTGTTCGTGGCTATCGGAGTCATTCTTTACGAGACCACCCACCGCCTGATTGCGCCGGCATCCGTCGAAGGCTGGACCATGATCATCGTTGCCGGGATCGGCGTTGTCATCAACACCGCCACCGCTTTGCTGTTCGTACGTGGGCAGGACGATATCAACATCCGCGGAGCCTTCCTGCACATGGCCGCCGACGCGCTGGTCTCAGTCGGCGTAGTCATCGCCGGTGCTGCCATATTGCTGACGGGAGCGGTCTGGATCGACCCGGTCACCAGCCTCGCCATCGTGGCCGTCATTGCCTGGGGCACATGGGGCCTGGCGCGCGACAGCGTGAAGATGGGGCTCAATGCCGTGCCCGACGGGATCTGTGAGAAGGAAGTCGAAAGTTTCCTCGCCCGGCAAGAGGGTGTGAACGCAGTCCATGACCTGCACATCTGGCCGATGTCGACCACGGAGACCGCATTGACTGCGCATCTTGTGATGCCAGGCGGCCATGGGGATGCCTTCCTGCGCGAACTTGCCCACGATCTCGAGCATCGGTTTGGTATCAACCACATGACCGTACAGGTCGAACGCGAACCCGGGTGCGGGGGAGGCTGTTGAGCGATGCCGACGCCACTGCGGCCCGTGAAAGGCTCCGCGCGGCAATAGTGCGGCTGGCCGGGGGCGATCGTGATGCCTTGCGAGAAATCTATGACGTCACCCATGCGAAGCTATTCGGCATTTGCCTGCGTATCTTGAATGACCGCAAGGAAGCCGAGGACGCATTGCAGGACGTTTATCTCACCCTGTGGCGGCGCGCCGACCGCTACGACCCGGAACGGGCCAGCCCGATTAGCTGGCTCGCCGCTTTCGCGCGCAATCGCGCCATCGACCGCCTGCGCACGGGCAAGGTCAGGCGCGGCGCAGTGCCCGTCGATGAAGCGATGGAGCTGGCCGACGATACCCCGCGTGCGGACGCGCTGCTGGAGGATGCCGAGCAATCTGCCCGCATCCATCACTGCCTCGGCGAACTGGAAGAACCGACACGGTCTTCCATCCGTACTGCCTTTTTCGAAGGGCGGACCTATGCTGAAGTGGCTGAAACCGATGGCGAGCCGCTCGGCACCGTCAAGAGCCGGATCCGCCGTGGCCTCGCCAAATTGAAAGCCTGTCTCGAAGCCGAATGACCGAACACGACCACCTCGCTGCGGAATACGCTCTCGGCCTCCTTGAAGGGGAAGAGCTGCTGCGCGCGCGCGGAATGGAAGCGCGCGACGCGGACTTCGCGGCGACGGTGGCGAAGTGGCAGGCGCATTTCGCGCCGCTGCTGGATGAGGTCCCCGCTCAGGAGCCCCGCACGGATCTGTGGCAATCGATCGAAGCCGAACTGGACAGGTCGAGCGAAACCGGCGGCAATGTCGTCGCGTTTGAGAACCGCTTGCGGCGGTGGAAATGGGCGACGGGCCTGAGTTCGGCCGTGGCAGCGTGTCTGCTGTTGATGCTGACCTTCTTCCCGTACCAGACTCCGACACCCGTTGCCCCCGAAGCAGGGCCGCCGCTGGCGGCTTCGATTCCGGTGGGCGAAACCGGACTGCGGCTCGAAGTGACCTATCTCGATGACCGGCACGAACTGCTGGTCTCGGCAGCGGGTCTCACCGCCGATGGCGTGCATGACCACGAGCTGTGGGTCGTTCCTGAAGAAGGTGCGCCACAATCGCTCGGCGTCGTTGCTCCGGGTAAAGTGCGCAAAACCTCGCTCGACGATGCGCTCGCGGCCCAGCTGAGAGACGGGGCCGAGCTAGTCCTGACGCGCGAACCGTTGGGCGGCGCGCCCAAGGATGGCGAAGCCGGCCCGGTTGTTGCACAGGGCACTTTCACCGCGCTCTGACGCGGCGTTCCCAGGAAAAATTCGCGACAGGATGCATCCGCGGTGCGGGTGCTTTCGTATCTTCCTGTGCCAGGCAGGACGGGGCCGTTGGCACAACAGGAGAGAATACCCATGTCATTCCCAAAGAAAGCCCTCGCCGCTGCCTCTGCCCTTGTCCTGCTGGGAGGCGGTACCGCTGTCATGACGCAGCCCGCGCTCGCAGGCCATCACAAGGCCAAGAGCCAGCCGAATATCGTCCAGACTGCACAGAGCACCGGCGTACATAACACGTTGGTCGCAGCAGTCGGCGCAGCGGACCTCGCCGGTACGCTCTCGAACCCCGGCCCGTTCACGGTGTTCGCGCCGACCGATACCGCCTTTGCCAAGCTGCCGGACGGCACAGTCTCGACCCTGCTCAAGCCGCAGAACAAAGGCCAGTTGACCAATGTGCTGGTCTACCACGTGGTGGAAGGCGCAGTGAGCGCAGCGGACCTCACCAGCGCCATCATGCGTCACCGGGGCAGCTTCACCATCGATACGCTAGCGGGTCAGAAACTCACCGCGCGCCTTTCCGGCGACACTATCGTCATCACTGACGCCGCTGGCCGTGCGACAGCCGTAACACAGGCCGATGTGAACACTTCGAACGGCGTCATCCACGTGACGGATGGCGTCTTCCTGCCGGGCTAAGTCCCCCATCACCGGCAGTCGGCTCGCGGCCTCCCCCATCTCTTGCGAGCCAGCAAAGCAAAGCCCCGCCCGGCAAGATCGCCGAGCGGGGCTTTGTTGTAGGTCTCGATCTGTCGGCTTAGTTGCCGAAGTCGATCTTCACCCGCAGGCCAATCTGGCGCGGGGGCAAGATGTGGGTCGAGAACGCGCGCGGATAGACCGTGCCGCCTTCGAAGTCTGTCACCGTCTGGTTGAACAGCGGCGTGCCGATGGCACCGGTTTCGGCAAACTTGTCGAACAGATTGTCAACAAACAGCGTCGCCGACCAACGGTCCGCTTCGTAGGTAACAGCGGCGTTGGCCACCGCGTAGCCACCCAGCGTGAAGCTGGAGCCACGCGCGCCCGTCGTGGTCAGCACGTTGCTCTGATACGACAGGCTGCCGTTGAAGACGAGCTCGTCACCATTGCCGAGCGGCTGGTTGTAGGCACCGAAGACCGAGAATTGGGTGGTCGGCGAGCCCGGCAGGCGGTCGCCGGCCTGACCGTCTTCGAAGCCCGAACCAAAACCCGGAGGCGTGATCGTACGGATCAGGTCCGGCGTAAGGTCGGTCAGCGTCGAGTCGGTGTAGCTGAAGTTGCCGCGCAGCTGGAAGCGGTCGGTTGCCCGCCAGCTTGCCGACAACTCGATACCCTTCGATTCAGCGCCCGAACCATTGACGGTGATCGGGATATTGGCGTTGACCGTGGCCGAGCCAAGCTGCGGATCGATCCAGTCGATGTAATAGAGCGCACCGTTGAAGGTCAGCGCACCATCGGCCAGCGTCGACTTGAAGCCGATTTCATAGTTCCGGGTCTTGTCGGGCGAGAACTGGCGTTCGTCGCGGATCGAGATGTCGCCTGGATTGGGCCCGAATTGCTGGCCCGGCGCGAGCGCGCATGCACCCTGCGTCGCGTTGGGGTCGAACGGCGGACAGTCGCCCAGTCCGTTCACACCACCAATGCGATAACCTTCGCTGACCGTTACATAGAGCAGGAAGTCATCGCTGACTTCCCACGACAGGTTGCCCTTGAACAGGAAGCCGTTGTCGGACTGTGCCAGTGCCGGATCGAACGCCTGGCTTGCCACCTGGTCGAGCGTCAGCGGCGTGTAGCTGAGCGGCTCGAACAGCGGGAAATCGACCGTCGACGCGGCTTTCAGGCTGTAGTCGTAATAACGACTTCCGACCGTCAGCGTCAGCTGGTCGAAGAAAGTGTAGCTAAGCTCACCAAACAGCGCCGTTTCCGTCAGGCGGCTGCGCGCAGTGGAGAAGTATTCCAGTGCGTCCGGACGGTCGGTCAAGCCGAAGCCCAGTGCCGGCTGGTTCACGTAAGGCACGTAGTTGGGCACGAATTCCGACGACGAACCGGCGGTATCGGCGCGGTTGTAATAGCCGCCGATGATCCAGTTGAACGGACCGTCATTCTTCGAAACGAGCCGGATTTCCTGGTTGATCCGTTCTTCCTCGCCCACTTCGCGAGTGAAGGAAGTGAAGGCCGGGAACAGCTCGTAGCTATACTCCAGCGTGATCAGCAGGTTGGTCTGGTCGCGTTGGCCGTCGTCGCTGAAGGTGCTCCAGCCCGTGGCCGATGTCAGTTCGGCAAAGCCGAGGTCCGCCACCACTTCAAGCGCGATCAGGTCGTTCTTGATGGTATTCGGCTCGCGCACGCGGAAGGCGGCTTCGTAGCGGCCGACGCTGGGATTACCATCGAGCAGGCCCGGCACGTTGTTGCGCCAGTGCGAAACCCGGCGACCTTCAATGTCGGCTTCCTGATAGTAATAGGTCAGCGTGGCGTCGAACCAGTCGGTCGGTTCCCAGCGCGCGGCGATGCGGCCCGACAGGGTCTGCTCGCCATCCGCATCCTTGACGCGGTTGAGACCAGCACCGGTGTCGGGGTTGGTCACACCGATCTGGTCGACCACGTTGACGTAATCGATGAAGCCCGATTCGTCGGTCCAGTCGAGCGAGCCACGGATCGCGAAGGTATCCGACAGGCTGAAGTTCACGGTGACGCCGGTCTCGTAGCTCAGGCTCGAGGCTTCGTCATACTTCGAGATCTCGCCACGTACCGAAGCGGAGGTTTCGCCGAACTGCGGCTTACGCGGGATGTAGCGGATCGCACCGCCCAGTGTACCTGCACCATAGAGCGTGCCTTGCGGGCCAAGCAGGACTTCGACGCGCTCGAGGTCGTTGAGCTTGAGGTCGACGAACACCGGGATTTCACCGATATAGGTGGCAACCGTGCCGCCACCGTCGTTGTTGCCGTCACCCGAGCCGATCGCATCGACGTTGAGGCCGCGAACGATCACCGGGTTCCCCTGGCGCCCGCCACGATCGACGATGTTGATGCCGGGAACGAAGGGCAGCAGGTCGGAAAGCTCGGTCAGGCCCTGTTCTTCGATCTGCGCCGAACCGACGGCTGCGATGTTGAGCGGGATATCCTGGACCGATGCCTCTCGGCGGGTCGCGGTCACCACGATGATGTTCTTGTCGCCGCCGGTGCTGGCACCCTCTTCGCCATCCTGCGCAAGTGCAGGCGCGGCATAGGCGGTTGCGATCATGGTACTGCTCAACAGGGCAGCCCGGGCGATACGGCCGGTTGTTCTCGTTTTCATATCTGGTTACCTCATCTTTCGGGGTATGGGTGTTCAGCCCCTATGCTGCACAGCAACATACCCCGGAATTGAGCCAAGCCAGACGAAATTTGTCAACGCCGTGACAGGACAAACCGACATTTCCAATCTTTCAATTGCAAGAAAGCAACTGTTCGCCGGCAACTTCCAGGCTGCCCATGCTGCAGCGCAGCAGGCCCTGAAAGACGACCCGCAGGCGGTCGAGGCTGTACTGGTGATGGCAGCGATAGCCGTGGAGCACGGCAATGGACCCGGTGCGGAGAAGCTGTGCAGCATTGCGGCACAGACCGGGCATCGAAGCTGCTGGCTGGCGGTACTGGAAGCCCGGGTGGCGTTGATGCAGCAGGACCAGGAGCGAGCACGCGAACGAGCGCTGGTGGCGTTTGAACTCGGAACCGACGATCCGCATATCGCCAACCAGCTTGGGGTCGCGCTATCGCGGACCGGGCGCCATGCGGAAGCCGTTCAGCCGTTCCGAACGGCGGTGGCGGGCGCAGCAGGCAATGCCGACTACCGATACAACCTGGCTGTCGCCTTGCAGTTCTCCGGGGACCTCGCGGACGCGGAACGCGAGTTCCATGCCCTCGTGGCCATGCAGCCCGACCACGCGAAGGGCTGGGGCGCATTGGTGCAGCTCGCACACGAGCCTGAACCGGGATGGGACGCAGCGCTTTCGCAGCTCTTTGACGATTCGAAGGACGTCGAGTCTCGCCTCACAATCGGTCACGCGCTGGCTCGGCTGGCGGAGGAGCGCCAGGATTGGGACACCTCGCTGAAGTGGCTCGACCGCGCCAAGGCTCCAAAAGCAGCAGAGGTCGCCCATGATCGCAGCGCTGCCGAAGCAATTGCGGATGCGGCCATCGCAGCTGGCGGGGCAGGCAGCTTTGCCGACATCCCTTCAGGCGACGAGCGTCCGATCTTCATCGTCGGTATGCCGCGCAGCGGAACGACGCTGGTGGAAAGGATCCTTACTTCGCATCCCAATGTGCGCTCGGTCGGCGAGCTGTCGGACTTTGCGATCCTCTTGAAACAGGAACTGAGAACACCCGGCCAACTCGTGCTGGAACCGGCGCTGCTGCAGGCTGCGTCGACCGCTCCCGATCTCACCGCCGTTGGCAAGGCCTATCTCCAGCGGCTCAGCCAGCTCGCCGGAGACACGCCGCATTTCATCGACAAAATGCCGTTCAACGCCTTTTTCACGCCCGCGATCCTGCGCGCGCTGCCCGGCGCGCGGGTGATCTGCCTGCGCCGTTCGCCTTTCGATGTGTTGTTCGCCAACTACCGGCAGCTCTTCGCTACCGGCTTCAGCTATTACAGCTATGCCTACGATTTCGGCGACACGGCGCACTTCGTGGCGGGGTTCGAACGGATGGCGAATGCGTTCGAGGCATCCTTGCCCCCCGCACGCTTCCTCCCGGTCCGCTACGAAGAGGTCATCGCCGACCAGCGCGGACAGACCGAACGCTTGCTCGCTTTCTGCGGGCTGGAATGGGACGATGCCTGCATGGAGTTCCACCGCAATGCCGAGCCTGTCGCAACCGCCAGCGCCGTGCAGGTCCGGTCACCGATCTACACCAGCAGCGTGGAGAAATGGCGCAGGTACGGCGAAGGCAGCGAGCGGGCGATTGATGAGCTGGGGAAGTATGGGATCGAGGCCTGACCAATCCCCCCGTTCCAGAGGATCGGGGGGGTGGCCGCGCAAGGCGCGGTCGGAGGGAGCATCACCGGGTTCGGCTTTGACAGTATGTAGCGATGTGCTCTGCAACGCCGCGACAATCGTCCAGCACATCGCGTGCGGGTATTCGAACGATTTCTATGCCCAGATCGGCGAGGGCAGAGTCCCGGCTCCTGTCCCGCTCGGGCCGGTCGCTCAAATCGTTAGCACTTCCGTCGATCTCGAAACCCAGCTTCGCGGCGGCACAGTAGAAATCGAGTACATAGGGCCCGACCGGATGCTGCCGCCTGATCTTGGCACCGCCCTTGCGCGCACGCAGCTCATGCCACAGGAGGCGCTCGGGCAGCGACATCTCGTGGTGCACCTTGCGCGCATTCGCAATGGCGTTGTCCAATTTGCGCATATCGCTACCCCTCCGTCAGCCCTGCGGGCTGCCACCTCCCCATTCCTTCGGAACGGAGAGGGACTGGTGGTGCGATCTATCGCGGACGGTCGGCTTTAAGCCGCTTCGTCCTTCTTGCCCTTGTCATCGTCGTTGGCGACGACACGGATCGGTTCCTTCTTGCCGGCCACGACATCGGCGTCGATCACGACTTCGCTGACGTCTTCGAGGTCGGGCAGGTCGAACATGGTGTCGAGCAGGATGCCTTCGACGATCGAGCGGAGGCCGCGGGCGCCGGTCTTGCGCAGGATCGCGCGTTCGGCAATCGCGACGAGGGCATCGTCGGTAAAGGTAAGTTCGACATCTTCGAGTTCGAACAGCTTGCGGTACTGCTTGACCAGCGCGTTCTTCGGTTCCTGCAGGATCGTGACGAGGGCATCGACATCGAGGTCGTGCAGCGTCGCGATCACCGGAAGGCGACCGACGAATTCCGGGATCAGGCCGAACTTGAGGAGATCCTCAGGTTCGCTCTTTTCAAGCAGCTCGCCAACCTTGCGCTTGTCAGGGTCAGCTACGTGTGCGCCGAAGCCGATGCTGCGCTTCTGCAGGCGATCGGCGATGATCTTGTCGAGACCGGCGAAGGCACCACCGCAGATGAACAGGATATTCGTCGTATCGACCTGCAGGAATTCCTGCTGCGGATGCTTGCGGCCACCCTGCGGCGGGACCGAGGCAGTGGTGCCTTCCATCAGCTTGAGCAGCGCCTGCTGCACGCCCTCGCCCGACACGTCGCGGGTGATGGAGGGGTTTTCCGCCTTGCGGGTGATCTTGTCGATCTCGTCGATGTAGACGATCCCGTGCTGCGCCTTGTCGACATTGTAGTCGGACGACTGGAGCAGCTTGAGGATGATGTTCTCGACGTCTTCACCGACGTAACCGGCTTCGGTGAGCGTGGTGGCATCGGCCATGGTGAACGGCACGTCGAAGGTGCGCGCCAGCGTCTGCGCCAGCAGCGTCTTGCCCGATCCCGTCGGGCCCACCAGCAGGATATTGGACTTTGCCAGCTCGACCCCATCGGCCTTGCCGCTGTGCTTCAGGCGCTTGTAGTGGTTGTGCACCGCGACCGAGAGCACGCGCTTGGCGCGGTCCTGCCCGATCACATAGTCGTTGAGCGTGCCGCAGATCTCCGACGGCGTAGGAACGTCGCCTTCCTTGCGGCCCGTGAGGCCAGCCTTGGTTTCCTCGCGGATGATGTCGTTGCACAGCTCGACGCATTCATCGCAGATGAACACCGTCGGGCCCGCAATCAGCTTGCGCACCTCATGCTGCGACTTGCCGCAGAAGCTGCAATACAGCGTTGATTTGCTATCAGTTCCGCTCAATTTCGTCATTTCCTAGGCTTTCGGACCCTACCCGCAAAACACGGGGATTCGGCAAGTGTATCGCCAACGGGCCACATTACAACCATTGCCATATACGGCAGCCACCTTGCCCTGCGCTGAAAAGGCAAGGTTTCCCACTTCTTTCGATGCCCTGTCCCGCATTGGAGCGGGGCCATGGCACATCCCTTACCGCAAAGGGTTACTCAGGCGCTCCGCCTGACCCCTCTTCGGTCTTGTCTTCGTTCTCGGGGCGCGTCTCGAAGACCTTGTCGACCAGCCCGAACTTCATCGCTTCGTCGGCTTCGAGGAAGGTATCGCGATCCATTGCCTTTTCGATCTCTTCCAGCTTCTGGCCGGTGTATTTCACGTAGAGATCGTTCATCCGAGCCTTGATGCGCAGTATCTCGCGGGCCTGGATTTCGATATCGGAGGCCATGCCGCGGGCACCGCCCGACGGCTGGTGGATCATGATCCGCGCATTGGGCAGTGCGATCCGCATGCCCGGCTCGCCCGCTGCAAGCAGGAAGCTGCCCATGCTCGCGGCCTGCCCCATGCAGACGGTCGAAACGCGCGGCTTGATATATTGCATGGTGTCATGGATCGCCATGCCTGCAGTCACCACGCCGCCGGGCGAGTTGATATACATGCTGATCGGCTTCGAGGGGTTTTCGCTTTCAAGGAACAACAGCTGCGCGGTGATCAGCGAAGCCATGCCATCTTCCACCTGTCCGGTCACGAACACGATCCGTTCGCGCAGCAGGCGACTGAAGATATCGAAGCTCCGTTCGCCGCGGCTGGTCTGCTCGACCACCACCGGAACCAGCGCACCGGTCAACGGATCGCGCGTGAACTGGCCCTGGGTGCTATAGGTTTCGCCAAGCTGGTCGCGGACATCGATCATGGGGAGATTTTCCTCTGCAAGTAAGTCGAGCGCCTATGTCGGCGGTCGGCCAACGATGTTCAAGGGGGTTAACCCTTAGCCTGTTGGAATCGCCCTTCGATCGGGCCACCGGTATGCATGCGAACGAGGTATCGACCGTTCACCCTAGGTGAACAACGGCCTGTCGATTCTTGCGGATTTTGTATGTCGCTGGTCCCGACAAATACCCCTTCGGTCGATGACTACTGTTGTAATCGTGAACAAACTCCGAGGGTTGGCCTACCCCCGATTCAAACTGCATGGACTATCCCTTGCCCAGTATTCGAAACTCCCCCACCCGCGCTCTCGCCGCCGTGCTCGCCCTCACTTGCGTTCCGACTCCAGTGTTGGCCGAGGACACTGCCGCAAGCACGACCGAAGACAATGTTCCGGAAGGGTCGCTGGCGGTCGAAGCCCAGGGCCAGGTGTTCGAGCCTGCCTATTTCGAGCAGTTTGCGCCGCGCACCGCGCTCGACATGGTAAGTCGGATACCCGGCTTCAAGATCGACGATGGCAACCAGGGCCAGCGCGGCCTCGGAGAAGCCAACCAGAATGTCATCGTCAATGGCGAGCGCTTTTCCAGCAAGTCCGATTCCATCCGGGACCAGCTTCGCCGCATCCCGGCCGGAGACGTACTGAGGATCGAAGTGCTCGACGGCAACGCGCTCGACATTGCCGGGCTGTCCGGTCAGGTTGCCAATGTCGTCTACAAGAGCAGCGGCACCAGTGGTCAGTTCCGTTGGCGTACGGGATTTCGACCATACAACACAGAAGCCCAGCTCTATGGTGGCGAAGCCTCGATCACCGGCAGCAGCGGCGCGCTGAGCTACACCGTATCGATCGCCAATGAGAACAACCGTTTCGGGGCCGACGGTCCGACACTCATCACTGACAGGAACGGCGCGCTGATCGAGGATCAGTTCAGCAAATTCTCCGGCAAGTTCGATAATCCCAAGCTCAGCACCAATTTCACCTACGATTTCGGCGGTGAAACAGTGGCCAATCTCAACCTCAGCTATGGCGAGGACTTCTTCCGCGCGGTTGAGCCCGAAACCGGGGCCAGCCCAACAGGACTGGTCCGCACTCGACAGGACATGCGCGAGGAAGACGGTCCGCAATATGAGATCGGTGGCGACATCGAATTCCCGCTGGCGGGAGGCAAGCTCAAGCTGATCGGTCTGGAGCGGTTCGAGCGCGACAATTTCACTGCCCAGCTGGTCGACAGCTTCAGCGATGGTAGCCCGACTACCGGGTTCCGCTTCCAGCAGACTAACGAGACCGGCGAACGGATCGGGCGGTTCGAGTATCGCTGGAACATGTGGGAAGCAGACTGGCAGGTCTCGGGCGAAGCAGCGTTCAACCGGCTCAACCGCGCCTCGCGCCTGTTCGAGCTCGATGGCAGCGGCAATTTCCTGGAGCTGGCATTCCCGGCCGGGACCGGTGGCGTGACCGAAGACCGCTATGAAGGCATCGTTAGTGTCAGCAAGCAACTGACCCCCAAGCTATCGTTGCAGCTTTCCGGCGGTGCGGAGTATTCGAAGATCGAGCAGACCGGCTCGGCCGCCAATTCGCGCAGCTTCCAGCGCCCCAAAGGCTCAGTCTCGCTCAACTGGAAGCCGGCCGACGATCTGGACATCGCACTGGAAGTTCGCCGCCGGGTCGGGCAGCTTTCGTTTGGCGACTTCCTCGCCAGCGTCAATCTCAACAACGACAACCAGAACGGCGGCAACAACGAGTTACAGCCCGACCAGAGCTGGAACGTCGAGCTTGAAGTCAACAAGGGCCTGGGTGCCTGGGGTTCGGCCAAGCTGCAATTGCGGCAAGCCTGGTTCGAAGACTTCGTGGACTTCTTCCCCCTCGCAAGCGGCGGCGAAGCGCGCGGGAATATCGGCAATGCCAAGCGTTTCCACGTCGAGCTCAATACTACGCTCAAAGGCGAACCGATTGGCTTCAACGGGGCCCGGCTGGAGATCAAGGCTGTCAAGCGATGGATGGACGTGACGGATCCCTTCACCGGCGAGACCCGGCCTTTCTCGTTCGACCTGAATGACTTGCTCGAGATCGATTTCCGGCACGATATCCCAGGGAGCGACTTCGCATGGGGAAGCGGGCTTTTCACCGCCAACAACGCTCCGTATTCGCGTCGCTTCGAGCAAGGGCGCGACTGGGAGGGGCCGGCCTTCATGAATGTCTTTATCGAACACAAGGATGTGTTCGGGCTGACCGTGCAGGCGCTGGTCGGCAATGTGCTGGGTGCGCGCAACAAGTTCGAACGCACGGTATACACCGGCGACCGTCCGAACGCCCCGATCGCATTCCAGGAAGCACGCAGTCGGCGGATTGGACCGATCTTCCGCTTCAGCGTCAGCGGAAACTTCTAACACCCTTGCATCCTTCGTGGTCGGTGGCACTCTGCCGTCCATGAAAACATTTGCATCGCTGCTCGCTCTTGCCCTTGCCTCCCCAGCCGTAGCACAGGAGGCCGAGCCGCTGTTGCCCGGCACCAGTGCTGCCGAGGAAACGGCCGAACGCCAACTGGCCCGGATTGCCGAGCTGGATGACGCAGGGCCCGAGCTCAATGCAGTGATCGTCACCAATCCCGACGCCCCGGTTCAGGCAAGGATCGCCGACGAAGCAGGCTTGCCGCTGGGCGGGATGACGGTGTTGGTGAAAGACAATATCGACACGCGGGACATGCCGACGACTGCGGGTAGCCTCGCGCTGGAAGACAACATGACCGGGCGCGATGCCCCGCTTGTGGCGCGTATACGCGCGGCTGGTGGCGTCATCCTGGGCAAGACCAACCTTAGCGAATGGGCCAATTTTCGCGGCGACGATTCGACCAGCGGGTGGAGCGGCGTCGGCGGGCTGACCCGCAATCCCTATGCCATCGATCGCAACACCTGCGGTTCGTCGTCCGGGAGCGGCGCCGCCGTGGCGGCGAAATTCGCCTGGGCTGCCGTGGGCACGGAAACCAATGGTTCGATTACCTGCCCCGCTTCCATCAACGGCATTGTCGGGTTCAAACCCACCGTCGGCTTTATCAGCCGCACGCATGTGGTGCCGATCTCCAGCACGCAGGACACCGCTGGGCCGATGGCGGTCGACATCTATCGCGCAGCGATGCTCATGAACGCCATGGCCGGGACCGATCCGCTCGATCCGGCGACTGCGGAAGCCGACGCGCGCAAGCCCGACTTCACCGAAGGCATGATCGACGCAAACCTGCAAGGTGTGCGGATCGGGGTAATGCGCAACCATGTCGGCAATCGGAAAGACCTGGAAAACGTCTTCGACCTCGCGCTAGGCGACATGGAACGGGCCGGTGCAATCCTCGTCGAAATCGACAAGCAAGCGGACCAGGAGCAGGTGAGCGCCATGTTCCGCGACAGCTTCACGGTGCTGCTGTACGAATTCCGCGAAGGGATCGACGCGTATCTCGCCGGGCTCGAATGGGACGATGAAGACGGCGCACGACCGACAAACCTGCGACAACTGGTCGCGTTCAACGAAGCCAATCGCGATACCGAGCTGCGCTGGTTCGGGCAGGAGGTTTTCCGGCAAGCGCTGGAGACGACCGATACCGAAGCCTACGAAATAGCCCGCGCCAATGCCGTGCGCATCGCCGGCGAGGAAGGGATTGATGCGCTGCTCAAGGAATTCGACGTGCAATTCCTCGTTGCTCCGACGCGCGGCCCGGCCTGGACCACCGACCTCGTCAATGGCGACAATTTCAACGGTTCGATCGGTTATGGCAGCCCGGCAGCGATTGCGGGGTACCCGCACCTGACCGTGCCGATGGGCCAGATCGAAGGCCTGCCGGTCGGCCTTTCGATCATCGGCACCAAGTGGGACGACCACGCCGTACTCAAGGCAGGGCGCGGATACGAAAAGGCCCGGACAGCCGAGCTGCCCGAGCCTACTTTCGAACGCTGGAAACCGGCCGAGCGCGAAGCCGAGGCTGAATAACCCCGGGCGCTAGCCGGCTGAGTGCTTACTTCTTCGCCGGTGCTTTCTTGGCGGCCGGCTTCTTGGCCGGGGCTTTCTTTGCAGCGGGCTTCTTCTCGGTCGATTCTGCTTTCTTGGCCGGAGCCTTTTTGGCCGGGGCCTTCTTGGCAGCCGGCTTGGCCTCGTCTTTGGCGGCAGCCTTCTTGGCCGGTGCCTTTTTGGCCGGAGCTTTCGTGGCCGGAGCCTTCTTCTTCGCCGCCGGCTTCTTCTCTTCTTCGGCGTCGGCTTCGATCGCCGCCTCGAGCTCCTCGCGGGTCACTTCGCGGTCCGTAATCTCGGCCTTGTCGAACAGGAAGTCGACGACCTTGTCTTCATACAGCGGAGCGCGCAGCTGGGCGGCGGCCATCGGATCCTGGCGGATGAACTGCATGAAACGCTCGCGATCTTCCTCACGATACTGCTGTGCAGCCTGCGTCATCAGCATGGTCATTTCCTGCTGGCTGATCTCGACGCCGTTGGCCTGGCCGATCTCAGACAGCAGCAGGCCGAGGCGCACGCGACGTTCGGCGATCGAGCGGTAGTCGTCCTTTTCCGCTTCGATTTCCTTCATCGCCTTGTCGGCATCTTCTTCCTGGGCCGCTTCCTGCAGCAGCTGGTTCCAGATCTGCTCGAACTCGGCGTCGACCATGCCCTGCGGCACGGCGAAATCGTGACCGGCTGCCAGCTGGTCGAGCAGCGAGCGCTTCATCGCCGTACGGGTGAGACCACCGGTTTCCTGCTCGAGCTGGCCTTTGATCAGCTCCTTGAGCTGGTCCATGCCCTCAAGGCCCAGATTCTTGGCGAACTCGTCGTCCAGCTTGGTTTCGGTTTCGACCTTCACCTGCTTCACGGTGATGGCAAACTGGGCGTCCTTGCCCGCGAGATGTTCAGCCTGGTAGTCTTCCGGGAAGGTCACGGTGATGGTCTTTTCATCGCCAGTCTTCACGCCCACAAGCTGGTCTTCGAAGCCCGGGATGAAGGTACCCGATCCCAGCACCAGCGGGGCATCCTCGGCCTTCCCGCCTTCGAATTCGACACCGTCGATCGAACCGACGAAATCGATGATCAGCTGGTCGCCATCGGCAGCCTTCTTGGTTTTCGCAGCGTCCTTGTAGCTCTTGTTGCTGCCGGCGATGCGTTCGATGGCTTCCATCACGGCTTCGTCGGCCACCGGCACCATCAGGCGCTCGATCTCAAGGCCTTCGATGCTCGGCGCAGTGATTTGCGGCAGCACTTCGAGGTCGACAGTGACCTTGGCGTCCTTGCCCTGCTCATAATCCGGATTGAGCTCGATGGCAGGCTGCATCGCCGGGCGCAGTTCCTTGTCCTTCATCAGTGCATCGACCGATTCGCGGATCGTGTCGTTGAGCACCTGTGCGTGGAGCTGTTCGCCATGCATCTTGCGCACGAGGTTGGCCGGCACCTTGCCAGGGCGGAAGCCAGGCATCTTCACCTGCGGTGCGATCTTCTTCACCTCGGCATCGATCTTGGCATCGATTTCCTTGGCGGTCAGCGTCAGCTCATAGCCGCGCTTGAGGCCCTCGTTAGTGGTCTCTGTAGTCTGCATGGGTTGGTCTTTGTGCCTTGTGTAAACTGCTCTGTAGTTCGGCTCTCAGGCAGCGGACTGGTGCGGGCGAAGGGACTCGAACCCCCACATCTTGCGATACTGGTACCTAAAACCAGCGCGTCTACCAATTCCGCCACGCCCGCTAGCCCGAATGAAGCCCCGAACGAAGCTACGCGGCACACCAACGGTGCACCGCGTTGAAGGCGCGCCTCTAATGGCTAGTGCGACAAAGGGCAAGGCTCCCGGTAGCGGAAAAAGCACGCAATGCGTCAGAGTGCTTGCCCAGCGCGCCGCGCGGGATTATCGGGCCGCGCCATGAGCGAAGAGAACACTCCCGCAGCTGGAGCTGCAGATACCCCGCCCGACCACCTGTCGGTGAACCCGCGCAATCCGCATTTCGATAGCGAAGTGCTGCAGCGCGGCGTCGGCATCCGTTTCAAGGGCAAGCAGCGCCACGATATCGAGGAATATTCGATTTCCGAGGGGTGGGTGCGCGTTCAGGCGGGCAAGACCGTCGATCGCAAGGGCAATCCGTTGACGCTCAAACTCACCGGCCCGGTCGAGGCGTGGTATGAAGACCTGGGTGACGATGCCCCGGTAGCGAAGGCCTGAGCCCCACCCCGTTACGTGTCAGTCGTATTTGGCGAGCACGTTCGCGTAAGGATCGCCCGCGGCGGTTCGCACAGGGGGCTGTGCCTGTGCACGGCGCTGGATCGGCGGCGGAGACGTATAACCGATCTGCCGCGGTGCTTCAGGCGCACGACGCTCGAGCAGGGGCGGATTGGCACCCTGCCCCAGTGAACCGAACGCGTTGAGGAAATCGCGCGAAGGCTTGCCCGTCACTGCGGCGACCTGAACCGGCGACCGTTCGACAGGCCGGGGCTCGAACGGTGCCTTGCGTGGCGTGGCTTTGCCGTCGCCGTAGATAAATCCGAGCACCGGCCACGGCGTCGTACCGAGGTTATTCAGCGGAGCATACCAGACCCGCACCTGGCTCCAGTCGTTCTTCCTGGAAACGTCGACCGCCCTGACACCGCTCTCGATCTGGCCTCGGCGACCGTTGATCGGCGACCAGTTGGCATGGTCGAGCAGCACGGTGCGTTTGTCGATCACCTTTACCACCGTTGCGACATGGCCCAGCTGGATCCGGTCATTGGCTTCGAAGGCCATGACCGCGCCCACCCTGGGTTTCCGGCCACGATCATAAACGCCTTCGGCCTGGTCCCACCAGGTATAGGCATCGCCATAGATCTGAATCCCGCTTACCTCGCGGGCATAGGGAACGCACTGCAAGTAGGGCGCAAGTTCCTGCGCATGCGCGGCACCTTGCGGCGAGCCTTCAAGGGCTGGCGCTGCAACCAGGGCGACCCCGATACATAGCGATGTGACAGCATTTTTCATGTCGCCACTAATGCGGCGGTAACCTTTCCACCCGCCTCCCGGCTGTGGTTAACGCGAATATACCATGATTGCGCGAAACAGGGATTGCGGGAATGCTTGCCATTCGCGCGTTTAAGCGCCACCTGCGCCAGCATAATGTCCGCGACCCGCAAACCCACTGTGATCATCATCGGCCGACCCAATGTCGGCAAGTCCACGCTGTTCAACCGGCTGGTGGGCAAGAAACTCGCGCTGGTCGATGACCAGCCGGGGGTAACGCGCGACCGCCGCATGGGCGACGCCGAACTGGCGGGCATGCAATTCACCGTGGTCGATACCGCCGGTTGGGAAGACGAGGACAAGGAGAGCCTGCCTGGCCGCATGCGCGCGCAGACCGAAGTCAGTCTCGAAGGTGCCGACGCCGCGCTGTTCGTGATCGATGCGCGGGCCGGGATCACCCCGCTCGACGAGGAAATCGCCCGCTGGCTGCGCACGGTCGACGTCCCGGTGGTGCTCGTCGCCAACAAGGCCGAGGGCAAGGCCGGCGATGCCGGGCTGTTGGAAAGCTATTCGCTGGGCTTGGGTGACCCCGCGCCGATCTCCGCCGAGCATGGCGAAGGCGTCGCCGACCTGTTCGAAGGCCTGTGGCCGCATATCGGGCATTTTGAGGAAGAGGCCGAGCGCGCTGCCGAGCTGGCCGCCGAGGCTGGCGAGATGGCCGAAGGCGAAGAGGATGAAGACGCTCCTCTCGGCCCGCTGAAGCTCGCCATCGTCGGGCGGCCCAATGCGGGCAAGTCGACGCTGATCAACCGCCTGCTGGGCGAAGATCGCCTGCTGACGGGGCCGGAAGCGGGGATCACCCGCGATTCGATCGCGGTCGACTGGCAATGGACCGACCCCAAGGACGGGACGACCCACGACATCCGACTGATCGACACCGCCGGGATGCGCAAGCGGGCCAAGGTCGTCGAGAAGCTGGAGAAGCTCTCCGTCGCCGATGCATTGCGTGCCGTGGACTTTGCCGAAGTCGTCGTGCTGCTGCTCGACGCGACGCAGGGGCTGGAGCACCAAGACCTGAAAATCGCCAGCAAGGTGCTCGAGGAAGGCCGCGCGTTGATGATCGCCATCAACAAGTGGGACATCGCGGAAGATGCGTCCTACCTCTTCAACGGAATCCGCGCCGCGCTCGACGAAGGGCTGTCGCAGGTCCGTGGCTTGCCGCTGTTTGCGGTCAGCGCCAAGACCGGCAAAGGCCTCGACGACATGCTGCGCGCCGCCTTCGTGATCCGCGAGAGCTGGTCCAAGCGCGTGCCCACCGCTGCGCTCAACCGCTGGTTCGACGATGCGCTAGAGGCCAACCCTCCGCCCGCACCCGGCGGCCGGCGGATCAAACTGCGCTACATCACCCAGGCCGGTACCCGACCGCCGCGCTTCGTAGTGTTCGGCAACAGGCTCGACGATTTGCCCAA
Source organism: Parerythrobacter aestuarii (assembly GCF_030140925.1). Lineage (NCBI taxonomy): Bacteria > Pseudomonadati > Pseudomonadota > Alphaproteobacteria > Sphingomonadales > Erythrobacteraceae > Parerythrobacter > Parerythrobacter aestuarii. Next base: position 902,081 of record NZ_JARBWD010000001.1, on the reverse strand, counting down.
GAGCTACGAGCGCTATCTCGTCAACGGCATCCGCGCCAAGCTGGGCTTCGATGCCGTGCCAGTGCGCGTGGTGCTGAAGAGTTCGAAAAATCCCTACAATGCCAACAAGGGCGGAGGGGGCAATTTCAGCGGCGGCTCGGAGCGCGGCTGATGTGGCTCGACCTGCTCGTCCAGTCAGGCAACCTTGCGACCGACCTGCTTGAACGCACCTCCAGCACCTTGCGCGTGCAGGAGATCGTCCGCCTCAGCCTTGCCCCGGCCTTCCTGCTGGCAGCGATCGGCGCGATCATGAACGTCATTATGGCCCGGCTGATCTGGATCGCCAACCGTATCGACCGGCTGGAAGAGCGGATGGACGAAGAGCACACGGCCCGCGAACGGCGCGAATTGAAACGCCTCAAGCGGCGCCGCCGCTACGCCCAGCGCGCCGTCACGTTTGCCACGGCCGCGGCGCTCACCATTTCTCTGGTCATCATGCTCTTGTTTATCAGCGCCTTCATCAAGCCGCAGATCGGCACGCTGACGGCGATCGCCTGGATCGCCACGATGCTGCTCCTGATCCTGGGCTTGGTTATGTTTGCTGCGGAGACTGTAATCGCTACCGGTGGCCAGACCCGCGAGGGCCGTGACGAGGGGAGTTAGGAGATCAGAAGTTGACGGAAGATCATGGGCAATCAGACGATATCGTACACGAACCGTCGATATTATTCCGATTCGGCTTCGGCGCGAGTCTAGCGTACCTTTTGATATTGCTGATCTATTTCTTGTCCGAACAAGATGCCTTCTGGCGAATGCGACCGAACGAGTTCGGTGATTTCCTGGCGGGGTCAGCAGCTCCCTTAGCATTTCTTTGGCTCGTCCTTGGCTTCTTACAACAAGGCATAGAATTGCGGAACAGCAGCAAAGCCCTTCATATACAAGGAGAAGAGCTTCGAAACTCGGTTGAGCAGCAAAGGGCGCTTGTCGAAGTCGCCAGAGACCAACTGAAATCAGAACTGGATGACCGAAGGGCTAAGGAACTTGAAGCGGAGAGGCTTGCTCAGCCGCGCTTCCTCACTGTCGGCGGTGCAAGCTACTCCGGACAAACCACAAAGCAGAAGTTTCATTTTCGAAATGTGGCAGCGACCTGCACAGACGTTTCAATTGTCGTTGACGGTCAAGTTACCTCCAAAGCGGCCCATTTGCCTGCGGGTGAGACTATCTCCATGCAGCGGTCTTATGACGACCTATCCAAAATGGAGGACTTTCGGGCAACAATCTACTTCAAGGACGAGCTCGGAAAGAACGGGAGCCAAGAGTTTGAGATCGAGCTTGATCCCTCCGGTGGCCCAAATCAACGCCCGACATATCGAGAAGCCCGACGGGTAGATGCGGAAGAATAGTAAATGAGGGAGGCCAGAAAAGCCTATCCTTCTTCCGCCGGCTTGCTCTGCAGCTGGACATAATTCTCCAGCCCCATCCTCGCGATCATGTCGAACTGCGTTTCGAGGAAGTCGACATGCTCTTCCTCGCTCTCGAGGATGCGGGCAAAGATTTCGCGGCTGACGTAGTCTCGCACGCTTTCGCTGTGCTGGATGGCGTCGCGCAAAAGCGGGATCGCTTCCTCCTCCATGGCCAGGTCGGCCTTGAGAATTTCCTCGACCGTTTCGCCGACCTTGAGCTTGTGGATGGCCTGGAAGTTGGGGAGGCCGCCAAGGAACAGCACGCGTTCGGCCAGGATATCGGCGTGCTTCATCTCGTCGATCGATTCGTGGCGCTCGTATTCGGCCAGCTTGTGCACGCCCCAGTCGGCCAGCACACGGTAGTGCAGCCAGTACTGGTTGATCGCGGTCAGCTCGTTGGTGAGTGCCTTGTTGAGATATTCGATGACCTTGGCATCGCCCTTCATGGCCCGACTCCTTCGATGGGGGTTATGGCATAGGCATACGCCCATCGGACCCGGACGGACAAGGGCCAGACAGCGGAAAAATGGCGGAATTCCGCCAGTTGCGAGCGATTTGCGTTAGCGGTTGGAGCGCTCAGGCAGCGGCCGGTTGAAGGCCGAACTCGCGCTCTTCATCGAGAATACAGTCGGCATCGCACAGGCACTGGCCGCATTGCGGGACCTTGCCCATCGCCGCATAGGCCTGTTCCGCATCGCCGGGGACGTGCCGGGCCACACGGCGCAGCTCGCTTTCCCTGATAGCGTTGCAGATGCAGACATACATGCTGGCGGCTCTCCTGCGAGTGATTCGCAAGAGCAAAGATATGCGAATTATTCTCAATAGCAAGTGACATCTGTGATTGTAGTCGCACATCCGAGCGACCATCCTCGGTGCTATTCCTCTCTTTGGTCGGGCACCTGTGGGCGGGCGGTCGCCCTCGCCGGGCCTTTGTCGGCCCGGTGTTAGCGCTTGAAGGGGAACAGCCTCCAGTAGGTCAGGCAACGCCACAACCATTCGAGCGGTCCGTAGCGGAACCGCTCAAGCCACGCCTTCGACCACAGCAGCATGACAGTCCAGCTCGCGAGCACGATCCCGAACAGCTCGATCCGATGCAGCTGCCCGAACAGGCCCAGCGCCCAGCCATGGAACAGGAACAGCATGACGATCGAAGTGCCGAGGTAATTGCTGAACGCCATTCGTCCGGCGGCGATAAAGCGCTGGCCAAGCCAGCTCTCGCTCGCCCGCGGTGCCCATTCGACCAATAGCGCGGCCAACCCGAGCACGAAGGCCAGGCGCGGCAGCATCATCAGGCCCTGGAACACGAAAAAGGTCAGCATCAACGGGAAATCCGCCACATAGACCCACAGGCCCAGCGCAGCCGACGTTCCGGCCCCGCCCAGCAAGCCGATCCATCCCCACTTTCGCATCTTGGCGGAATCGAATGCTCCGCTGAAAAAGCCGAACCGGTAGAGTGCCATCCCCATCAGGATCATGCCGATCGTCTCGAACAGGCCGAACGCCAGCCCGACGAGGTTCTGGTCGGTTTCCTCCAGCACCTGGTGCGTGACAAAGCCCGCATAGCTCTGCGTCTGGTATCGTTCGACGGTCTCGGCAACCTCTTCGAGCGTTTCGCTTTCGACATTCGCTAGCTGCTCGAGCTGTTCTTCGTCGAGGAACTGCGCCGCCACCTGCGGGTTCTCGGCGAAGTAATATTGCGACCCCATCAAGCCGGTGAAGGCGACGGTCCCCAGCACGTAGAGCACAAGCGATACGACAAGCTGGGTCTTCGCTTTCCACTTCATCGTTGTCAGAGCGACGATCCCCCATACGGCATAGAGCTGCAGGATGTCCCCGAACCAGATCAGGTAATAATGGATCATTCCGAACAGCAGCAGCCACAGCAACCGCCTGAACTGGAGCCAGCGAGTCGAACCACGCGCCCAGGCCCTCTCCATGAACAGCATCATCCCGGCCCCGAACAGCAGGGTGAACAGGCCACGCATCTTATGGTCGATTACGACATACTGGAACAACCACACCAGCTTGTCGCCGAGGGTCGCCCCTCCGGGCATGGCTTCCGGCCAGATATAGACCATGAACGGGTGGCCGAAGGCAGTGATGTTCGCAAACAGGATCCCCAGCACAGCGATCCCACGAATGAAATCGAGACTGACGAGCCGCGTGCCATCCTTCGCCGACACCGGCTCTGCCGATGCACCACCCGCGCCGGCTTCCATGTCTGGCGTAGCTGCAGTTGCCATTGCTGTTCCTCCCTGTCCCGGAAGGCGTATCACGCTAAAGCTAACCGCCAAAGACGCTTCGACCAACGGCCGACATAACCAGGTCGATCGGCGGGCCCTTAACGCGTGACGAGGCAATCCTGCCCGCTGCGCTTGAGCGCAGCGCAGGCATCCTGTGCTTCGCCGCGGCTGGCGTAGCCACCGGCAAGGAGCTTGGTCACCCGGCCCGCCGGCACAAGCAACTTGCTCGAACCGGAAAGTTCAGCACGACCTGCCAACTGCGACCACAGGCGGTCGGCGTTGGAGGCGACGGAAAAGGCACCAAGCTGGACTTTCCAGGGACCGGTCCGGGCCTGAGCGGGCATACTCTGGCTTGGTGCCTGTGCCGGCTCCGCTGCCGGAAGGGCCGAGGGGGCAGCTGCAACTCGCACCGCTTCGTCGCGTGCGGGGCGCGAAGCGCTTGCCGATCCCTCGCGAGCCGCAAAAGTAGCGCCTGCATCGGCGGGATTCTGTGTGCCGGTAACGCGCGTTGCTTCTGCGATGGCAGCCTGTGCTGCAGCAACGGAGGGCGCGACCGGCGTCTGCGCAATCGGTTCGGGAATGCGCGCTGCGACCGGAGGCAGGCGTGTAGCATCGGAGGCCGCCGGTTGTGGGCGCGGCGGAACGGCTGCTGCCACTGTCGCCGGTGCCGGATCGCCGAGGTCAACCGCCGCCTGCTGGCTGGAGCGGCGCACATCGGCCTCGCGCTTGATCTGGGCTGCGAGCGGCTGGGCCTGCTGGCGCTGCTCCAACGGGATGAAATCGTCCATCTGCTGGATCGCCGGGCCTGCTTGCGGGAGCCCGGCAGAATTGGCCAGCGTCAGCAAGGCATAGGCGCGAACCCAGTCCTTCTCCACCAAATCGCCGTTGAAATGGGCAATGCCGAGCAAATATTGCGCGCGCGGATCCCCCCGGTCGGCCGCCGACTTGACATAGGGCATTGCCTCTTCACGCCGCCCGCCCTGGAACATCAGCAGCCCCAGATTGTCAGCTGCCTTCAGATGGCCCTGCGCGGCCGCCTTGGCATAGTAGACCTCGGCCTGCTTGGTATTCTGTTCGACCCCGCGCCCGAGGCGATAGGCCTGCGCCATGTTGAACTGGGCATCGGGATCGCCCTTGGCTGCCGGTTCGCGCCATTCGCGCACGGCACGGTCATAATCGCCAGCGGTCCATGCTTCGACCCCAGCCTTGACGTCAGCCAGCGCTGCAGCCGGCACGGCCAGCAGGGCTGCAGCAAGCAGGCCCCGATATGTACGCGCGATCATCATGATGCGGCTGCGAACCCTCTCGACAAACCAAAATCCTGCCCTGATGGATAGCGTGACATAGTGAACAGGCCGTTAGCAAAGTTTTTCTAACCCTGGCCTGGGCCGCGAGAGGCGCACACTGGGCATTGGCGCGAATTCTTGCCGTCACCGTTAACCCAAAATTAGGGGTATCCTGCGATCCCACCTGTCGAAAGCCCGCGAAAGGCGTGGGTGAACGAAGCAAATCAGGGGGACCGACCTGTGCGAGTATTGGCACTGGCTTCGCAAAAAGGCGGATCGGGCAAGACGACCCTTTCGGGACATCTTGCCGTACAGGCACAGCGCGCTGGCGCTGGGCCGGTTGTTCTTATCGACATCGACCCACAGGGATCGCTGGCCGATTGGTGGAACGAGCGTGAAGCGGAATATCCCGCCTTTGCCCAAACCACTGTTGCTCGGCTCGCGAGCGACTTGCAGATCCTGCGCCAGCAGGGCTTCAAGCTCGCCGTGATCGACACACCGCCGGCAATCACCATGGCCATCCAGTCGGTCATCGGCGTGGCTGAGCTTATCGTCGTCCCGACGCGACCCAGCCCGCACGACCTGCGCGCCGTGGGTGCCACGGTCGACCTGTGCGAACGCGCCGGCAAGCCGCTGGTGTTCGTCGTTAACGCTGCGACGCCCAAGGCAAAGATCACCAGCGAAGCAGCTGTCGCCCTCTCGCAGCACGGCACTGTCGCTCCGATCACCCTCCACCACCGCACCGATTTCGCGGCCTCGATGATCGATGGCCGCACGGTCATGGAAGTCGATCCGGAAAGCCGCAGCGCCGCAGAAGTGACAGCACTGTGGGGTTACATCGCGGATCGCCTCGAGAAAAACTTCCGCCGCACCGTCTTTGCCGCTCCGGGTTCTGTTTCGCAGATTCCGGGTGCCGGTCGTCCGCAAGGTGGCTTCGGCCGCCGGGTTGCTCAGTAAGCAAGGCAGGCGCAAGGCCATGAACGAAGCATCATTTGCCTCTCTCAACCCAAGCCTGCTGGCCCGCAAGGGCGGCGCGAAGCCGGCCATGCGCCCGCAGCTCGCCCCGCTCAATCCGAACGGGCCCGACGTTGCATCCAACCTGGAAGACCTGGGCTGGAACGACATGGGCGAAGACGAGCACCACGATGGCAAAGTGGAATCGCACGGCCAGGTCCTGCACCTGACGCCGGAACCTGCCAACGAAGCCGCCGAAGCCGAATCGCGGGCCGCCGACAAGGCTGCACAAGAGGCACTCGCGGAGAAGAAACAGTCCGAAGTGCACCGTCAGCAGGCAGTGCTTGCTGAACGCGTTGCGAAACCTGCTCCGCAAAAACCAGTTTCCGAGGCTGCCCCGAAGGCCGTTGCGAAACGCCGATCCGCCCTGGCGCGCGGCAGGCGGGCAGCCTTCACGCTGCGGCTCGACGAAGAACGCCATCTCAAGCTGCGCCTGCTCAGCACCGTAAAGGGGCGAAGCGCACAGCAGATCGTCACTGAAGCGCTCGACAGCCTGCTCGAGAGCTCGCCCGATATCGATTCACTCGCCGCTCAAGTGCAGCGGCGCTGAAGACCACCTGCAAGGGGGAAAGACCAATGGCTCGCATCAACCGAAATGCCGCACTGGCCGTAACGACTGCCATCGGGCTGGTCGCGCTGGCCGGGTGCAGTGGACAAGGCGCTCCGCGTGCCGACCTGTCGGCCAGCAAGGCGCAGACCGCGCTACAGCGCGGCGAAAGCGGCAAGGCCGTCGCTAATGCCGAAGCCGCCGTTCTCGCCGAACCGCGCAACGCGGCCTATCGTGCCATGCTGGGCGCTGCCTACCTCGACGCCGGGCGCTTTGCTTCAGCGGCGACCAGCTTCGACGACGCGATGAAGCTGGGCGACCAGTCGGCCCGCACTGCGCTTGGTTATGCCCTCGCCGCCATCGGCAAGGGTGACAACCGCGCCGCTGTGGCCGTGCTTGACGACTGGCGCGACCAGATCCCCGCAGCCGATCTCGGCCTCGCTCTGGCCCTTGCCGGAGAAGCCGATCGCGGTGTGCATGTGCTGGGCAATGCCCTGCGCGCCGGTGAAAACACGCCGAAAATGCGCCAGAACCTGGCCTATGCCTATGCCCTGCAGGGCAACTGGCGTGCTGCTCGGCTCATGGCAGCTGAAGACGTGCCGGGCGACAAGATCGACCAGCGCATCAGCGAATGGGCTCAATCGGCCCAGCCGGAAGCGTTCCAGCAGCGTGTTGCCGGCCTGCTCAATGTTCCAGTCAGCGCTGATGCCGGCCAGCCGGCGCAGCTCGCACTGAACAACAACCCGGGCGTCGAACAGTTCGCAGCCGAAGCTGCAGCCAAGGCCTCGCTCTATGCCGCCAATGGCGAACTCCAGCCGTCTGAAGGCTTTATTGCGAGCGCTCCGACGCCGCGTGAATTGCCGCCGATCGATGGTGTTCCGGTTGGCGCACGCCAGCCCGACGCACCTCAGGTGGCTGTTGCCGCACCGGCTGTCCGTGCACCGGAGAGCTTCGAGGATGCCTTCAAGGCCAAGGCTCCGACCGGTGCCACCATCGCTCAGGTCGCATCGAACGCAGTCAAATTCGTTTCCAACCCGGTGGTTCAGTCCACCCCGACCCGCTCCGGTGCAGAACCGCGCCCTGCGCGCGTCGCTGCCCGCCAGGTCGAAACCAATGGCACGCACCTGATCCAGCTCGGCAGCTTCCGCTCCGAAGCCGGTGCACGCCGGGCCTGGGGCGTCTATGCCGCCCGCTATCCCGAACTGAGTGACTACCAGATGGTCATCACTGAAGCGAAGGTGCGCGGCAAGACCTACTTCCGCGTGTCCGCCGGTGGTTTCCAGGTCGCCTCCGCCACCAGCATGTGTGGCAAGGTCAAAGCCAAGGGCCAGGGCTGCATTGCCTGGGCCGATGGCCGCCCGCTGCCCGGTGCAGTCGACAAGGGATATCGCCTCGCTCGCCGCTAGGGTGCGCAGGAAAACTTTCTCCATCTAGCGAGCGAAAGCCCCTTCCGGCCACATCCCGGGAGGGGCTTTTTCTTTTGCCGTAGTTAAGGGCAATCAGGCGGAAATGTCGCCCTGATCGTCGAGCGCTTCCGGGGGAACTTCGCTCAAATTGGCGCAGATGTGTTCATAGACCGATTCGTGCAGCGGCTGCTCGAACTCGATGCCGTTGACCTGGTTGTCCCACCACCTCACGACAGCCGGGATCGGTCCAACGGTTCCGATCCGGATTGTCAGGGCTTTTCCCTTCTGCATGGTGCCGAACTTGTCGTAGAAGCGGCAACCTGTCTGTGAGAGGTCTGTGATCCAGACATCGCGCGGACGGCCCGAGCCGGTCCGGTAGCGGCCCTGGATGCCGATCCGCTTGCGGTCGGTCTGACGCTTGCTTGTGTTTTCTTCTTCCAAGGGACTAACCCTCATCTTTGTCATCATCGCCAGGAACGGGAATTACGACCACCACATTAACCCTGCATGCTGATGCATGATTAAGACTGGGTAACAGTCAAGCCGCCCTTCAGCAATGTCGTCACACGCCCTTGCATCGGTTGCCCGTCAAACGGCGTATTGCCGGCAGTTGCGGCCATCCGGCTGCTGGAGACGACCCAGGGCTTATCCGTATCGATCACGGCGATATCCGCTTCGAGGCCTTCTGCCACCTGCCCTGCGGGCACGCCCAAGAGCCTCGCTGGCAACAAGGCGAGGAGTTCAAAGGCGCGTTCGAGGGAAATGACTTCATCCCGCACCAGTGTCAGCGTTGTCGCCAGCAACGTCTCTGCTCCGGCCATGCCCGGTTCGGCATCGGCAAAAGGCAGCCTCTTGTCCTCTGCCCCGCGCGGATCATGTCCGCTGGCGATGACATCGATGGTCCCGTCACCGATCGCTTCGATCACCGCCAAACGGTCATGCTCCTCGCGGAGCGGCGGCGAGAGCCGGGCAAAGGTACGAAAATCACCCGTGGCAAGGTCGGACAGCATGAAATGCGCCGGCGTCACACCCGCCGTGACATTAACACCCCTGCCCTTTGCCGCCCGGACAAGATCCAGTGCCGCCCCGGTAGTGACCTGCCGCAGATGCAGCCTCGCCCCGGTCATCTCGGCCAGCGCGATATCACGAGCGACCGCGAGCGCTTCTGCCTCCGCCGGTGCACTCGGTAGGCCCAGCCGGGTTGCCATCTCACCGGCGGTCGCAACCGCATCCCCTGCGATGCCGCCATCTTCTGCATGAGTTACAACGACCAGGTCGAGCATGGCGGCATAGCGCAGCACCCGCAGCATGACTCCGCTATCGGCGATCCAGCGCCGCCCTGTGGCAATCCCGCGCGCACCTGCCCCACGCATGAGCGCGAATTCGGCGAGGTCGGTGCCATTGAGGCCGCTCGTCGCGGCAGCGAGAGGATGGACCCACAAGTCGGGCTTGCCGCTCTTGGCGATATAGGAAACCCGGCTTGGCAGGTCGAGCATGGGTGACTGGTCGGGCATCAGCGCGGCGCGGGTGATCCCAGCGAAATGAAACGCCGGCTTGTCGATGGCAAACACGCCCAGATCGACAATCCCGGGGGCAACCACCTGCCCCTTGGCATCGATCACTTCGGCATCATGCGGCGCGGCAAAGTCTCCAACCTGTTCAATCAGGCCACTCTTGCACAGCACGGATCCATCCCGGATCCCGTCCGGCGTAACAACCCGGCCATTGGCGATGACGAGGGAACGCTGCTGCTTCATGCCCACTGCCCCTTGCCTAGTTCGCCCTGCCAGCCGGCAATTCCGCGCCCACGCCGTGTCAGCACGTCGAGGCAGGCCATTCGCACTGCCACGCCCATCTCGACCTGGCGGGTGATGATCGAGCGGTCGAGCATGTCCGCGACATCGCTGTCGATCTCCACGCCGCGGTTCATCGGACCGGGGTGCATTACCAGCGCATCGGGCGCACAGCGCTCCAGCCGCTCCTTGGTCAGCCCGTAGAGATGATGGTACTCGCGCGCCGAGGGGATGAACTGGCCGCTCATCCGCTCGGTTTGCAGTCGCAGCATCATCGCCACGTCGCAGCCTTTCAGCGCCGCTTCGAAATCGTGGAATGGCTCAGCCCCCATCCGCTCGACCCCGACCGGCATCAAGGCAGGCGGCGCGCACACACGGACACTGGCACCCATCGCCTGCAGGCAAAGGATATTCGACCGAGCGACGCGGCTGTGCAGGATATCGCCGCAGATGGTGATAGTAAGGCCGGTAAAGTCATCTCCGCCTTCGCCGCGCTCTTCCAGCGCATGACGCAGCGCGAGCGCATCGAGCAGCGCTTGCGTCGGGTGCTCGTGCTGCCCGTCGCCGGCGTTGAGCACCGGGCAATCGACCTTGCTGTCGATCAGGTCCACCGCGCCGCTCGAGCCATGCCGGATGACAATGGCATCGGCGCGCATGGCATTGAGCGTGATCGCGGTATCGATCAGCGTTTCGCCCTTTTTCACGCTCGACTGCGCGGCATGCATGTTGACGACATCCGCCCCCAGCCGCTTGCCCGCGATCTCGAAGCTCAGCAGTGTGCGGGTGCTGTTCTCGAAGAAGGCATTGATGATCGTCAGCCCGCCCAACAGGTCGCAATGCTTGTCGCTCTGGCGGTTGAAATCGACCCACTGCTCGGCCTCGTCCAGCAAGTATAGGATCTCGTGGCGTTCGAGCTGGGCTATGCCGGTCAGGCTGCCATGCGGAAAGGCCTGCCCGCCCGCTGGATAGCGGCCGGTCGAAGCGGGGTTGCCGGTGTCTGTCATTAAAGCCGAGCCCTTAGTCGAGCTGTATGCTGCGCTCAAGCGGTTTGATGTAGCGGGCAGAGACGCAACTACCTATGTTGCCGGGGAAGCAATACGAGGTTCGAAAACTCCATGAGGTTCGCAAGCAAGGTCTGGAAACTGCTGGTCGGGATCAAGGACGGTCTCAGCCTGCTGTTCCTGCTGCTGTTTTTCTCTGCCCTGTTCGCAGTCCTGACCGCCCGGCCCAGCCCAGCACAGGTGCGCGATGGTGCGCTGCTGCTGGAACTGGACGGCGTGGTGGTCGAGGAAAAGAGCGTGATCGATCCGATCGAAGCGTTCCTCAGTGGCAGCGCCCCAATCCGCGAATACGATGTCCAGGAACTGGTCCGGGCGATTGATGCGGCAGCCGGCGACGATCGCATCAAGGCCGTCGTCCTCGATCTCTCGCGTTTCGTCGGCGGCGGGCAGGTGCATTTGCAGGACATAGGCGAAGCGCTCGATCGGGCAAAGGCGGCGGACAAGCCGGTGCTGACCTATGCGGTAGGATACGGCGACGACGGGCTGTTGCTGGCCGCCCATGCCAGCGAAGTATGGATCGACCCGCTCGGCGGCGCGATCATTGCCGGGCCGGGCGGCAACCGCCTTTACTATGGCGAGCTGCTTGACCGCTTCAACATCAACGCCCGTATCTACAAGGTCGGCACCTACAAGTCCGCGGTGGAGCCATTTGATCGCAACGGCATGTCGCCCGAAGCGCGGCAAAATGCCCAGGAGCTCTACGGCGCGCTGTGGGAAGAATGGCAGGCACAGGTCAAGAAAGCGCGCCCCAAGGCCGATGTCGACCTCGTCGCCAAGACCCCAGTCGAATGGGTTGAAGCGAGCAAGGGTGACCTTGCCAAGGCCGCACTTGCTGCCGGACTCGTCGACAAGCTGGGCAACAAGGTCCAGTTCGGCGAGCACGTGGCGAAGATCGTCGGCAAGGACGACTGGGATCTGACCCCGGGCAGCTTTGCCCACACCGAGCTTGGCCCGTGGCTGTCGGCCAATCGCCCGGACAGCCCTGGTTCCGCCATAGGGGTCATCACCATTGCCGGCGAGATCGTGGACGGCGAAGCCGGCCCGGGTATTGCCGGCGGTGACCGTATCGCTGAACTGCTCGACGAAGCCCTGAGCGAGGACTTCGCCGGGCTCGTCGTGCGGGTGGATTCGCCTGGTGGTTCAGTGCTCGCCAGTGAAGCCATTCGCGAGGCCATCCTGCGGCACAAGGCGAAGGATATCCCCATTGCCGTATCCATGGCGAATGTAGCTGCAAGCGGCGGCTATTGGGTTGCGACGCCAGGTGACAGGATTTTCGCGGAACCCGAAACCATTACCGGTTCAATCGGCATTTTCGCGGTGGTCCCGACCTTCGAAGGGATTACTGGCGAATATGGCATCAATTCGGACGGTGTGCAGACAACGCCTTTGTCCGGCCAGCCCGACCTCATCGGGGGCTTCACGCCGGAAGTCGATGCCATCCTCCAGAGCTCCATCGAGGATGGCTATGCCGATTTCCTTTCCCGCGTTTCAGCCGCGCGCAAGCTGCCGGTCGAGCGGGTCGACGAGATCGGCCAGGGCCGCGTGTGGGACGGCGGCACTGCGCGCCAGGTCGGGTTGATCGACCAGTATGGCGGCCTCGACGAAGCGCTCGAATGGGTTGCAGGCGAGGCCAAGCTCGATGACGGCGACTGGCATCCGGAATTTATTGGCGGCAGCGAACCTGCCTACGACAATCTGCTGCGTACATTGCTCTTCTCTGACGAGGGGGAAGCGGCTCGCGGTGGCGATCTGTTCGCAATGGTCGCTGCCCGGCAACAGGCCCTGATCGGCCAGGTCGAAGCGGATTTGACTCGCCTTGCTGGCGCGCGCGGAATGCAGGCCTATTGCCTCGCCTGCCCGGCCGAACCGAAGGCCCGCGCCGCCTCTGACGGCGACCGAGGTTGGTTGAACCGGCTGGCGCGGATTTTCGCCGACTAGGTGCTTGTCAGGCCCGCCCCGCTACAGTAGAGGCGCGCCCCTGCCCGGCGACAAGACCGATCGCCGCAAGACGGGCGGGCGCGTAGCTCAGCGGTAGAGCACACCCTTCACACGGGTGGGGTCACAGGTTCAATCCCTGTCGCGCCCACCATTTCCCTCCGCATCGGCAATGATCCATGCAGCATCTGCCGGGTCCTGGAACGGATGGAAGTGCGTCATGTCGGGACGGTAAAGATCGCGCCCTTGCGGCAGGGCCGATGCCAGATCGGGCCAGGTCGGTGACGACTTGAAGTCGTGGAAGTCGAGCCGCTTTGCGCGGACAACGGTAACCGGGAAATCGACTGAGCGTGCCGCCTCGACAATGCCGCCATTGCTCCGGCTGCTCATGTATACGCTGGCCTCCATCTCCGGTGTGCATGCCAGCTCGAACTCGCCATCGGCCTTCTCAAGCAATCCGTACTCGCAATAGTCGCGCAGCACGCGCGGGTCATAGAGCGCATAGGGATCGCGCGCGACAAAGCGTTCAAACATCTCTTGAGGCGAAGTAAAGTGGCGTTTGCGCTTCACTGTCGGGTGTGGCTCGCGGCTATCCCACGGCGTCGTCTCTGCAGCGTAGAATTCAGGCGATACTACCACTGGATCGAACAGCACCAGCTGCGCGAAGCTGTGTGGGCGATCAGCGGCAACCTGCAGCAGCGTGTGTGCACCCATGGAGTGGCCGATGCCCAACGCCAATTCAACACCTGCATGCTCGAGAAGCTCCGCCGTGTCGGCAGCGAAGACACGCCAATGATCGACCGGCCCGCCCGATGAGCGGCCATGGCCCCTCAGATCCAGCGACAACACGTGGCGATCGGGGAAATGCTCGATGACTGCATCCCAGACGCGGCCGTGAAATCCGGTCGCGTGGGCAAACAACAGCGATGGGGCTTTGCCTTTGGCCGCCGGAGTCCATTCCCACCAGGCCAGCTTGGTCCCGCAGCAATCGAAGGTGTGCAGGTTCGGATCGGTATCAGCCATGGCGATGCTCAATGCCATCCCTGCCTGTCCGTGCAAGTGACTCCTGCCGGTCACCCTTCATCCCACCGCTCCCTGCGCTTCATTTCCGCTTCGACGGCAAAGCTGCGCGGGGCTTGGTCCCATTCACCCTGTGCGAATATCACCAAGTCGCCTGGCGCGACATCGTCCGCAGCGTATCGGTCCCAGGCTTCGTGGATCATGTCAGGCGGACCGAATACGCGGGCGGCATTCCAGTAGCGGTCGCCGCGAAAGCCGACGAAGTGAACCAGCCGCGGCGTTTCAGATCGCCTTGCGCTTGGCCGGGGTGCCAAGGGGCCTCTCCATCGGGACATCGAACCGGTCGATATAGCTGCCCATCCGCTCGCGCACTTCGTTGGCGGTCAGGCCGAACATCTCCAGGCTGTAGCGATGTGGGTGGCGCTTCAATTCGCGGGATCGCTCGAGATAGTCCTCCATCCCGGCAACCGCCGGTTCGATATCGAGATCGAGGAAGCGATAGACCCGCTCCATCGTCCCGCGCCAGTCGTTCTCCATGTCCTCGTACTGGACATCGATCATCCGCTCTGACGCGATGTTCTCGCGCGCGGTCATCATGCGTTCGACCTGCAAATGCGTCTTGCGCAGCCATTCCTTCCCGATTGCGCCGGCATCGGCTTCATCGGAATAGATGATGGTCTGGTTCCACGCCAGCGAGGCGGCGCTGCCGACCAGTTGCTGCGGATCGCGGTGAGTGAAGATCAGCCGCGCATCGGGGAAGACCTTGAGCAGCGCGGGCAGGTCTAGCATGTGCTGCGGGGTCTTGAGGATCCACGGGCGCAGGGTCGAGGCTTGCTGGCTCCAGCCGACCAGCCGCAGCTGGTCCGCCATGTAGCGATAGGCCGGGGTCGCATCGACGCCCTCGCACCACCTGGCATAGCTCGGGACGTGCCACTGCGCCTCGTGCTTCATGCCATAGAAGCTGGCGCAGAGCAGGCCGAGTTCTTCCTCCGGCTCGAACGGGCCGGTCGGGTGGATCGAGAGCGTGCGCGGATTGACCAGCCGCGCCAGCCGCATCGCCCGCTGCGCCAGGATCGGGCGGAAGTCCGGCTTGTTGCCCGCGCGCACATCCTCGAAATCCTGCCGCGGCACCGGGCTGATGGTTTCGAAGCTGCGCAAATGGCTGAAGCGGCGGTCGGCGGCGAGCAAGCGGTGCAACCGGGTCGTGCCCGACCGCATCGGGCCGACAATCACCACCGGGCGCTTGAGCGAGCGATCGAGGATTTCGGGATGCCGGTCGAACCACCATTCGCTCAGCAGCCGGTGCATCAGCACATGCTCGAGATAGAACATGGCGGCCCAGTCGCCGCCCGGATTGAGGCGGGCTTCCTCGCGGATGGATTGCAACAGGACATCGAAGGGCTCGAGGAACCAGGGATCGCCGAAGTCGCTCAGGCCCATGTCCTCGACTGCGCGTTCGACCAGGATGTCGCGATCATAGACCGGCGGTTTGACCTGGCCCAGCGCCCGCCCGGCGCGGAACAGCTGGTTGAGCATGGCAACGAACGGCGCCCGCCGGGGCGGTGAAGTATTGCTCAAGTGATTGTGCCCCACTCGCTAGAATTGGCTTATGTGCAATGCACAGCGAGCAACCCGTTCTACTGTTTGAGAAAAAGCGCACAAGGGCGCGATCCGTTCCCTTCCCCATGTGATTGGGCCGATTGCGATCACTTCCCCACTGGCATTTGCGGCGGCAAATCGGCATAGGCGCGGCCATGCACGATATTCGCCAGATAAGGGACAATCCCGCAGCCTTCGACGCCGCCCTTGCCCGCCGGGGGCTGGAGCCGGTGAGCGCCGAGTTGATCGCGCTCGACGAGCAGCGCCGCGCCGTCACCACCCGCATGCAGGAAGCGCAGAGCCGCCGCAACGAGGCTTCCAAGGCGATCGGCCAGGCCATGGGCAAGAGCGACACCGACACCGCCGAAACGCTGAAGGCCGAAGTGGCTGAGCTGAAGCAGGTGCTCCCCGCGCTGGAGGAGGAAGACCGCGAACTCGGCGCGAAGCTGGAAGCGGCGCTGGCGATCATTCCCAACCTGCCCGCCAACGACGTCCCCGATGGCAAGGACGAGGAGGACAACCAGGAAGTCACCCGCTGGGGCGAGCAGCGCAACTTTGCCTTCGAACCGAAGGAACACGCCGATCTCGGCCCCGCGCTGGGGATGGATTTCGAAACCGGAGCGGCGCTCAGCGGCGCGCGGTTCACTTTCCTGCGCGGCGACATGGCGCGGCTGCACCGGGCGATTGCGCAATTCATGCTCGACACGCAGACGCGCGAGAACGGCTACACCGAGTGCAATCCGCCGGTGCTGGTCAATGACGATGCCATGTACGGGACCGACAAGCTGCCCAAGTTTGCCGAAGATAGTTTCCGCACCACCGATGGCCGCTGGCTGATCCCGACCTCCGAAGTCAGCCTCACCGCATCGGTCGCCGGCCAGATCATCCCCGACCTTGCCGAACCGATCCGCCTAACCGCGCATACGCTGTGCTTCCGCAGCGAAGCGGGTGCAGCGGGCAAGGACACGCGCGGTTTCATCCGCCAGCACCAATTCGAGAAGGTCGAGCTCGTCAGCATCTGCCGCCCGGAAGACAGCGAAGCCGAGCACGAGCGCATGACCGAGTGCGCGGAAGGCATCTTGCATGCGCTCGACCTGCCCTATCGCAAGGTGTTGCTATGCACAGGCGACATGGGCTTCGGCGCGCGCAAGACCTATGACCTCGAGGTCTGGCTGCCCGGCCAGGGGGCCTATCGAGAGATCAGCAGCTGTTCGAACACCGGCGATTTCCAGGCCCGCCGGATGAATGCGCGCTATCGCCCCGAGGGCGAGAAGAAGACGGCCTTCGTCCATACGCTCAACGGCTCGGGCCTCGCAGTCGGGCGCACGCTGGTGGCGGTGCTGGAGAACTACCAGCAGGAAAACGGCAGCGTGACGGTGCCCGAAGTGCTTGCACCCTATATGGGGGGTGTCACGAAGCTGGAACCAAGTAGCTAAACCCGTTCGCCCTGAGCCTGTCGAAGGGCAGCCGCCACGGTGCCGCAAGTCTGGTGGCTGGGCTTCGACAGGCTCAGCCCGAACGGAAGAAGGAAAGACCGAGAAACCCATGCGCATCCTCCTTACCAATGACGACGGCATCCACGCCCCGGGCTTCGAAGTGCTCGAAGCCATCGCGCGCGAGCTGTCCGACGATGTCTGGGTCTGCGCCCCGGCGGAGGAACAGTCGGGCGCCGGGCATTCACTCACGCTGCATCACCCGGTCCGCCTGCGCAAGCTGGGCGAGCGGCGCTATTCGGTCACCGGCACGCCGACCGACAGCGTCATGCTGGCGCTGCGGACTGTGCTGGAGGACAAGAAACCCGACCTGATCCTGTCCGGCGTCAATCGCGGTGCCAACCTCGCTGACGACATTACCTATTCCGGCACTGCCTCCGCTGCGATGGAAGGCGCGCTGGCAGGGATCCGCTCGATCGCGCTGAGCCAGGTGCTGGTGCGCGACAGCGAACACGAGCATTTCGATGCGGCGCGCAGCTTTGGCGCCAAGGTGGTCAGCAAGTTGCTTGACGCACCATTCGGCGATCGCACCTTCATCAATGTAAACTTTCCTCCCCTCCCGGCCGAAAAAGTGAAGGGAATCCGCGCTGTACGGCAAGGTTTCCACGATTATTCGCGCGGATCGGTGGTCGAGGGGCGTGACCCACGCGGGCTAACCTACTACTGGTTCGGGCTCTACGCGATCGAGCACACGCTCGATCACGGGACCGATCTGGAAGCCATCGACGAGGGATATGTGTCCGTGACGCCCCTGCAGCTCGACCTGACCCAGCATTCTCTGCTGTCCGCCATCGGCGAGCGGTTCGACTGATGTCGCGCGCGGCTCTCCTCGCCCTCGCCGCTCCGTTCCTGCTGGCTGCTTACAACCCCGCGACCGAGACCGAGCACACCGTCAAGGAAGGCGAGACGCTGTCCGGCATTGCCGAGCGCGCCGGCGTGCCGCTGGCCGTGATCGCTGCCGCCAATGGCATCCCGGAGCCCTATTCGGTGCAGGTCGGCGAAGTGCTCACGATTCCGCGCCAGCGCAACCACACCGTCAAGGAAGGCGAGACAGGTTTCAGCATCGCCATCCAGTATGGCGTCTCGTTCGAGAATATCGCGATTGCCAATGGGCTGGATGACAAGGGTACCGTCAAGGCGGGGCAGACGCTGATCATCCCCGCCGTGTTCGAGCCCAAGCGGGTCGCCCGCCGCTCGATCCCAGCCACGCCCTATTTCCGCCGCCCGCATGATGGCAAGGTGCTTTACGGCTTCACCAAGCGCCCCGATGGCGGCGGGCATGACGGGATCGATATCGACGTCAAGATCGGCGACATGGTGCGCGCGTCGGCCAGCGGCACGGTGGTGTTCGCCGACGAGGAGAAGACCCGCTTCGGCCGCCAGGTGCTGATCGACCACGGCAATGGCTGGCAGACTTCCTATGGCCACCTTGCCCGAATCACAGTGAAGAAGGGCGATGTCGTCAAGGCCGGTGAGCGCATCGGCCTCGCCGGAGATGCCGGCAAGGCGACCCGGCCGGAGCTCCATTTCGAAATCCGCCACGATGGCGAGGATGTTGATCCGGCAAGCAAATTGCCGCCCCGCGCCAAATAGGCTAGCGCCCTCTTCACGGAGAGGCGCACGCAAGCGAGCATGAGCAAGCAACTGGAAACGATCGGGGCCGGCAGGCGCAAGCGTTTGGCACGTGGGCCGCGTTTCAAGCCCTTGCGCCGGGCCGTAAGGATCCCTGTCTGGGGCGACCTCGGCATCCGCGTCGGCCTTGCCCTCGGACTTATCATGCTGGTCATCATGATCCACTGGTGGGATCGCGACGGGCTGGTCGACAATCTCGATGGGGAAGTGAGCTTCCTCGACGTGATCTATTTCACCATGATCTCCATCACCACCACCGGGTTCGGCGACATCGCCCCGATCAGCGATCGGGCACGGCTGGTCGAAGCGGTGATCGTGACCCCGGTCCGTTTCGCCGTGCTCTTCATCTTCGTCGGCACAGCCTATAATTTCATCATCAAACGCAGTTGGGAGAAGTGGCGCATGGCCCGCATCCAGGAACAGCTATCGGACCATGTCGTGGTGCTGGGCTTCGGCGTATCCGGCTCGGAAGCGGTCAGCGAATTGATCGAGCGCGGCACCGACCCGAGCAAGATCGTGGTCATCGACCCCAGTGAAGAGCGCGTGGGATCGGCAGAGCGGCTCGGCTGCAATGTAATGGCCGCCGATGCTACTCGCGATGATACGCTGGAGGCGGTCCGCATCCGCGAGGCATCCAACGTGCTGGTGTCTGCCGGGCGGGACGACACTTCGATACTCATCGTGCTGACAGTGCGCCACCTTGCGCCCAATGTCCCGATCAGCGTCGTCGTGCGTGCCGACGACAATGAATTCCTCGCCAAGCAGGCCGGTGCCGACAATGTCATCAACCCGGTTCGCTTCACAGGCCTATTGCTCGCTGGAAGCGCCAAGGGTGCCCACATCGCCGACTATATGGCCGACCTCGCCAGCGTCACCGGCAAGGTCCAGCTGGTGGAGCGCGAGGTAAAACCGGACGAAATCGGCAAGCCGCTGGCCGAAAGCTGCGGCAAGGGCATTGGCCTGAGAATCTATCGCGACGGCAAGCCGCATGGATACTGGGAAGAAGAATGCGCCGGCTTGCAGTCCGGCGACATCATCGTCGAAGTGATCCCTTCGAACAACGGCGACTGAAGCTCGCGCGAAGGCGCGTCATGTCGCTACTTTACGTCGATGCCGCGTCGACCGTTACCCCATTCATCGGCATCCGCGTCCCGGGCCAGCTGGTAGGCTTTCCACGAAGCCTGGTCCTGGCACACGGTGCGAACCTTGACCCGGCTGCCCAGCACCGGTTTGCGTACGCAGACCTGCTGGAGTGGGTGAGAGACCTCGACTCGCAGAGCAGCCGAGGAATCCTTCACGTAGATCTTCTTGAGCTCCGACAGATCGACATCTGAACGCTCAGGCGCGGGAGCCGGTGGCAAGTCCGACGGCGTCGAAACCTGGAGCGCAAGCGCAAGGGGTATGGCGAATTCAAGCATTGGGGGGGCCTCCTGGTTGATCGGAGCCTAACCGCTTCAGTTCATCAGCGCAAACACCCCGCCCATCGCTGCCATACCCACAATGAAATGTCCGGCATCAATAGCGAACAGTTTGCCGCTTTTGCGCTGGTACAAATAATTGATCCCGATCGCCGGGGTCATCACGAAAGCGCCGAAGCCGACCGAGATCATCATGATGGCCCGGTCGCTGGCACCGGTCATTGCAAACTGGTGCGCCAGTACCAGCGCGATCAGCAGTTCGAATGCCAGTGTTAGTCCGAAGATCAGCGGCATATTGCCACTCTGTACATCGTCATCGCTAAGACCGGCGGCAGCCTGCCATGCTTTTCCGAACAACACGCCGTACCAGATCGCTCCAACCACGAAGAATGCCACCCCGGCCAGCAGGATCGTCAGCAAGCTCATATCACCCATGGTGCTCCTCCTCCCATGTCAGCTTCACAGCCCCTTCCCGCCACTTGTCGGCAAGTTCACGCAATCCCGTGCGGACCCGCGCCAATGCTGCAGCCGACAGCTCAAGCGGCGGGACATGGCTGGCCTGCCAACCGGCCCTGGCCATCGCCGCGATTGCTCCGTCATCCGCGCTGCCGGACCAGCTTTCAGCTTCGAAACATTCGACCAGCCGTTCAGCCTGGATCAGCCCGATCAGCGCCGGGTCGGGCTCGGTGGCGCGCTTCGCGCTGGCATGGCCGCCGGCGATGGCCGCTAGCTGGATCGCCTCGGGATCCTCGCCCTGTGCCACCCGGCCCCAGAAGCCATCATCAATGCCAAACGCCTGCTCGACGAAGAAATGATAGGCGTCGTGTGGCAGCGGCCCCTTGCGCGAGATGACAAACACCGCAGTGCTGCCGTCGGCCCGCTCGACCGTGACATGCTCGGTCCGTTCCCTGAGGGCGATCTCGATCCGCATCGCTTGGTAGTAGCGCAATTCGCGAGACCGGTGTAGGGGCGCGCGCAATCATGGCTACCACCACTTCCCTGATCCCCGACCAGAAGAAAGTCGGCATGGTTTCCCTCGGCTGCCCCAAGGCGCTGGTCGATTCCGAGCGCATCCTTACGCGGCTGCGCGCCGATGGCTATGCCATGAGCCCCGATTATGCCGGGGCCGACGTGGTGTTGGTTAACACCTGCGGTTTCCTGGACAGCGCCAAGGAAGAGAGCCTTGCGGCCATTGGTGAAGCCATTGCCGAGAACGGCCGCGTGATCGTGACCGGCTGCATGGGGGAGGAAGCCGACGCCATCCGCGCTGCACATCCGAGCGTGCTTGCGATCACCGGGGCGCATCAGTACGAGGCTGTGGTCGAGGCGGTCCATGAACACGCGCCGCCCTCGCAGGGGCCGTTTATCGACCTGATCCCGCAGCCGGACGTGAAGCTCACACCAAGACACTACAGCTATTTGAAGATCAGCGAAGGCTGCAATCACTCCTGCGCCTTCTGCATCATCCCGGACCTGCGCGGGAAACTCGCCAGCCGCCGCGTGGATGCAGTGCTGCGCGAGGCGGAGAAGCTGGTCGCAGCGGGCACGAAAGAACTGCTGGTGATCAGCCAGGACACCTCGGCCTATGGTGTCGATACCCGCCACGAACCGCGGCAGTGGAAGGGCCGCGAGGTCCGCGCGCACATGACCGACCTTGCTCGCGAACTGGGCCAGCTCGACACGGGTGACGGCACGCCGCCATGGGTGCGGCTGCATTATGTCTATCCCTATCCGCATGTCGACGCGGTCATCCCGCTGATGGCGGAGGGGCTGCTGACGCCCTATCTCGATATCCCGTTCCAGCACGCCAGCCCCAAGGTGCTGAAGGCCATGAAGCGCCCGGCCAACGAGGCCAAGGTACTCGAACGGCTCAAGGGCTGGCGCGCGATCTGCCCGGACATCGCGGTCCGCTCGAGCTTCGTCGTCGGCTTCCCCGGCGAGACCGAGGAGGACTTCCAGTACCTGCTCGACTGGCTCGAGGAAGCGCAGCTCGACCGCGTCGGCGCCTTCCGCTTCGAACCGGTCGAAGGGGCACAGGCCAATGCTCTGCCCGACCCGGTTCCCGAGGAGCTCAAGGAAGAGCGCTACGTCCGGATCATGGAAGTGACTGAGCGGATCAGCGCCGCCAAGCTGCAGGCCAAGGTCGGCAAGACACTGCCTGTCATTATCGACGAGATCGGCGAGCCCGACGAAGATGGCGATATCGGTGCGACAGGCCGCAGCCAGGCCGATGCGCCGGAGATCGACGGCGCGGTCTACCTGCGCAATGTCCCGGCGACGCTAGGGGCAGGCGAGATTGTCAGTGTCGAAGTCGAAGATGCCGATGCGCATGACCTCTACGGGGTCATTGCCTAAGGAATTGATGGCCAAGGTAAGACTTGGGTTCGTCGAACATCGGGTGTAGGATTCTGCTTGAGAGGGGTTGCACTGCATGAGCGAAGCGCGTCGCGAGGCTCTGAGGCTTGCCATGGCCGGCATGGCTGCGGGAGACCGCGCCGCGCTCGACACCGTCTATGAAATGACCTCGGGCAAGCTGTTTGCGACCATCGTGCGCATAGTCCGCATGCGCGAGCGGGCCGAAGACCTGTTGCAGGAAACCTATATCAAGGCGTGGCAGCGCGCGGGGCGGTTCGACCCGGCCAAAGGCAGCCCGATTACGTGGCTCTGCACTCTCGCTCGCAACACGGCGCTGAGCGATTTGCGGCGAGACGGGCGGCTAGGCGAAGAGGCAAGCGACGAACTCCCTGAAATCGCCGACGATGCGAGGCCGCAGGATGACTGGCTGTGCGATGTCGAGGATGCCGAGGCACTGCAACGCTGCCTGGAAACATTACAGGACGATCATCGCCGTTCGATCCGTCTGGCATTCTTCGACGGGCTGACACACTCGGAACTCGCAAGCAAGGTCGATGCCCCGCTCGGTACTATCAAGAGCTGGATCCGGCGCGGCCTGTCCGGCCTGAAAGGCTGCCTCGGTGGCTGATACGATCGCCTTGCCCGAAGACGACTTCCTGCTTGCCGGCGAGCAGTCGCTGGGCGTGCTCGAAGGCAACGATGGCGCGACGGCTCGGCGCCGCCAGCTGGCCGAGCCCGAGTTCGCTGCAGCCGTGGCCTGGTGGGACGATCGGCTGGCACGCATGGCCGAGGCCGGTGGGTCGATGGTCCCTTCGGCTGACGTACTGCGCGGCATCCATGCCGCGCTCGACAAGCTCGGCGATGGCACTGTCGCCTTCGAGCCGTCCACAGGCGGGCCTTCCCGTTGGAGCGTGGCGTGGGCGGCACTGGGTACGGCCATGGCTGCTGCCGCGCTCGTCCTTTATGTGGCGACACCCGGCGGTACCGGTGTCACCCCGCCAATCGAGGATGCCGCGCCTACGCCGCAGCTGGTTGCGCAGTTGCAGGACGAAAACGCCGGACGGCGCCTTGCCAGTGTGATCGATCCCGACGCCCGCCGCCTGGCCCTGCGGCTGGAAGGTCTCGATCCGGAAGTAGGGCAGATCGCCGAACTCTGGGTCATCCCGGCTGACGGGGTCCCCCGTTCGTTGGGCGAAATCCCCGGAAGCGGCACATTCCAACGCGAACTGAGCGATGTTGAGGCCGGCCTGCTCGTGGCCGGATCTGCGCTTGCCGTGACCTTCGAACGCGATGAGGGCATTCGCCACGAAGCGCCGTCGCCGCCGATCCTGCTGGTGGGTGTGCTGGACGAGGTCTGATCCTCCGCGCAACCTGAGAAAATGAACTTTCTTTCCTTATAATTCAGTACTTTACAGGTTTTCATCTTCCTGTCTGCATCCAGTTTGCGGACTCGCGGGTAGCTGCCCGCGTCACCTGATCTGGTGACGCGCCGGGACCCGAGGGGACCTGGTGGTATCGGGGGAAGAGCGGTGCCTTGAGGCATCGCGCGCAATCTCGATCCTGCCGGGAGGGAGACCATCGTCGAACGGCTGACTGGTCCGAACCAACAGGAAGGAAACTTCACGATGAAACTGGTATTGAACAAGCCCGCAGCCATGGTGCTGATGGCAGGCGCCGCGACGATCGCAATGGCGACTGCTGCTCCGGCTAGGGCCGATGCGACCCCGGAATGCAATGATGCCAATGTCGAATCGACCGAATGCGGCACCGACAGCAACACCGGCACTGCCAATGGCGCGACGGCAGTCGGTAACGGCGCCTCTGCAACCGGGACTGACGCTGTCGCCATTGGCGGCGATGATGCCGGGACCGATCCTGCCACGGCTTCTGCACCTTCGACGGTCGCCATCGGTGGCGAGAGCGATGCTACCACTCCAGGTGCAACCGCTTTGGGCTGGCAAGCCCAGGCCACCGGCGCAATGGCCACAGCCGTAGGCCACCAGACAACCGCTTCAGGCGACCAGAGCTTCGCAGGGGGCGAGGATGCGATCGCCTCCGGCACCAATGCCATCGCCATCGGCAACACTGCAGTTGCCGACGGTGGCGACTCCGTTGCCATCGGCGGCAACCGCGATGGAGCCGCAGGACGCGCGACACTCGCATCAGGCCCGTCAACCACCGCTGTCGGTGGGCAGGCACTTGCCATCGGACCAGGCGCAACCACCTTCGGTTGGCGCGCCGAAGCGACGGCTGAGCGAGCCACGGCGCTCGGCCACCTCGCCAGTGCGTCGGGCATCCGCTCCATAGCGGTCGGCGAGAACGCAGATGCGCAGAGCGACTTCGCGACCGCCATCGGCAATGAGTCGATCGCCAACGGCATCGATGCGCTGGCGATTGGCGATACTGCTGCAGCCAATGGAAACTCGACCACCGCTGTCGGCGGCGAAAGCGTGGCCACTGGTCCGGGCGCCACTGCAATCGGCTGGCGCGCTTCAGCAACGGCCGAGCGCGCACAGGCCATCGGCCACCTCGCCAATGCGGCTGGCGTTCGCTCACTCGCCGTAGGCGAAGCAGCTTCGGCCCAGACCGATTTTTCCATCGCCATTGGAAACCTGTCGGTTGCCAACGGCATCGATGCAGTTGCGCTGGGTGACAGCGCCTTGGCATCCGGGAACTCGACCACTGCCATCGGTGGCGAAAGTGTCGCTTCCACCCCGGGCTCGACTGCGCTTGGATGGCAAGCGGTCGCTTCGGGTGCCATGGCGACCGCCGTTGGGCACCAGACCACGGCATCGGGCGACCAGAGCTTTGCTGGCGGCGAGGACGCCGTTGCCTCGGGTACCAACGCTATCGCGATCGGCAACTTCGCCCAAGCGACCGGTGACGGTTCGATCGCGGTCGGCAACCTCGCTTCGGCCACCGGGACGAACTCGATCGCCATTGGAAACGGCGCGGTCGCGGCCAACGACGGCCAAGTGGTGGTTGCGTCACTCGACACGAGCACATCGAGTCAGGTCGGTCCGGTATTTGCTGTGACGACCGATGCCACCGGCACACTGGGCCGGACTGCACTGGCTTCGTCGGCACAACAGGCCAACAACACCAGCGCGATTGCGTCGCTGCAGGCACTCGGGACGACCCAGACGCAGCAGATCAATGCCCTGTTCGGTGAAACCGCCGCCAACCGCTCGGCAATAGAACGCGCCAACGAAGGCGTAGCCATGGCGTTGGCGATGGAGTCGCCGGCACTCCCGGCGGGGACCAATTTCGGTCTCTCGGGCGGCATCGGCTACTTCGAGGATCGTACGGCTGGCACCATCGCCATGAGCGCACGAGTCGGCGAGAATGCATCCGTCTCTGCTGGCATCGGTGTTGGCTTCGACAGCGGAGAGGTTGGCGCCCGCGGCGGGTTCCAGATCGCCTGGTAAGCCTGTCCGGGAAGCAATCCTCCCACTCGGTTCCTGCGGACCGGCAGGCGGGGGCCGGGATCCACATGCGCGGATCCCGGCCCCCACTTTTGTTTGCGGGTAGCTTCGACTCGGCTGCACGACTAGGGGGCAGCTATGCCCTTGGCTATCACAGCTACGTTGTCCTTCGTTGCTCCGCACCCTGTCGACTGCCTGCTGCAGTGCGAAGTGGCGGGAACGCCGCAACAGCGCATCGTCAACGGCGTCACCACCCTCCCCGCCGCCATGCCGGTGCAACGCGTGGCGGCGCAGGATGGGGTGGGTGAACGGTTCTGGATCACTGCCGAGGGCGAAGTCTCCATCCTATACGAAGCGACGGTGGAGATAGCCCGTCGCCCGGCAGAGCTGTCGTCACTGGGTCAGGTCGCCAAGACTGCCCTGCCCGGTGATACTACGCAATATCTGTTCGACAGCCGTTATTGCGCCGCCGAAACCTTCCAGTCGCTGGTGGAGGACGAATTCCATTCCCTTCACGGGGGCGCGCGGGTCGAAGCCATGCGCGACTGGATCGCGCAGCATTTCACCTATGCGCCCGGCACCAGCGGATCACACACCACCGCGCGTGACAGCTTTGTCGAGCGACGCGGAGTCTGCCGCGATTATGCCCATGTGATGATCGCCTTTGCTCGCGCCTCGGGCATCCCGGCGCGCTATGCCAGCTGCTACGCACCCGAAGTCACGCCGCAGGATTTCCATGCCGTGGCGGAAGTGTTCCTCGATGACGGGACTGGCGGCGACTGGGTGCTGGTCGACCCGACTGGCATGGCAGAGCCGCATGAGACCGCAGTGATCGGGGTCGGGCGCGATGCGGCGGACGTCAGCTTCCTCACCAGCTTCGGCCTGGTTGATTTCGGGGGCCATGCGGTCAGCGTCGAGCGCTACTAGCCACCCCCTTCGCATTGAATAGCTATGCGCGGCACTGGCATGCAGGCCGTACCGCTGATAGCTATGGTCGCCTATGCATGGGGAGTGGCTTCGCCAATGAGTTTTACCGCCGATCGCCTGCTGCTGTTCGGGGCAACCGGGGACCTGTCGCAGCGTATGCTGTTGCCCTCGCTCGCCGCGCTGCACGCCGATGAGCTGATCCACGAAGACCTGCAGATCGTGGGCACCGCCCGATCCGATCTCGACGACACCGGGTTTCGCAACTTCGCGCGCGAAGCACTGGAAAAGTTCATGCCGGCCGAGCGCCGCAGCGGCATGGCGCAGTTCCTCAACCGCCTACACTACCAGCCGCTGGATGCCACCACGCTGGAAGGCTACACCGAACTGGCGAAGAAGGTCGGCGGAACAGGCAATGGCCTGGCCATCTTCCTGTCCACCGCGCCCAGCCTGTTCGAGCCAACGATCGCCGGGTTGCAACACGCCGGGCTTGCCGGGAACGATGTGCGCATCGGCCTGGAAAAGCCGCTCGGGACTTCGCTCGAAACCTCCTGCGAGATCAACGATGCCGTAGCCGCTGCTTTCAGCGAAGACCGGACGTTCCGCATCGACCACTATCTCGGCAAGGAGACAGTGCAAAACCTGATGGCGCTGCGCTTCGCCAACATCCTGTTCGAACCGATCTGGAATTCGAACTACATCGAACATGTCCAGATTACCGTTGCCGAGACAGTCGGGCTGGAAGGCCGCGTGGCCTTTTATGACGATGCCGGAGCGCTGCGTGACATGGTCCAGAACCACATGCTGCAGTTGCTCGCGCTGGTAGCCATGGAGCCGCCGACCGATTTCGACGCCACCGCCATCCGCGACGAGAAAGTCAAGGTGCTGCGCGCCCTACGCAAGGTCGACACCAGTGAAACGGTGACCGGGCAGTATCGCGCCGGTGCTGTCGATGGCCAGTCGGTACCCGGCTACGACGAAGAGCTGGGCAAGGACAGCGACACGGAAACCTTTGTCGCCATCAAGGCGCATGTCGACAACTGGCGCTGGAAAGGCGTTCCCTTCTACCTGCGCACCGGCAAGCGCTTGCCCGAGCGGGTAACGGAAATCGTCGTCCAGTTTCGCTGCATCCCGCATTCGATCTTCGGCTCCAAGGGTGCCACAACCCAGCCCAACCGGCTTGTGATCGGGATCCAGCCGGAGGAGAATATTTCGCTGAGTCTCATGGCCAAGGTGCCGGGGCTGGGTCGCGATGGTATCCGCCTCAGACAAGTCCCGCTCAATATCGCCATGCCCGATGCCTTCAGCGGCAAGACCCGGAGGATCGCCTACGAACGGCTGCTGCTCGACCTGATCGAAGGCGACCAGACGCTGTTCGTGCGCCGCGACGAGGTCGAAGCGCAGTGGGAATGGGTCGATGCCATCCGTGCGACCTGGGAAGCAAACGAACTCAAGCCCAAGACCTATGGTGCCGGCACGTGGGGGCCGAGCGCGGCGATTGCCCTTGCCGAACGCGACGGAGTGAGCTGGCACGATGAGTAATCTCAACGACACCATTCACAAGGTCACTGAGCGGGTGATCGAACGTTCGAAGCCGACGCGTAGCGCCTATCTGGAGTTGATGGATCGCGAGGCCGACCGGGCACCCGATCGCAGCGCAGTGAGCTGTTCCAACCTCGCCCACGCCTATGCCGGGGCGACCGACGACCAGGCGACGATGAAAGCGGGTGGAGCTCCCAATATCGGGATCGTTTCCGCCTATAACGATATGCTCTCCGCCCACCAGCCCTACGGCCGGTATCCGGAGCGGATGAAGATCTACGCCCGCGAAGTCGGCGCCACCGCACAGGTTGCAGGCGGAACCCCGGCGATGTGCGATGGTGTGACGCAGGGCGAAGACGGCATGGAGCTGTCGCTGTTCAGCCGCGACACTATCGCCATGAGCACCGGCGTCGCGCTGAGCCATGCCATGTATGACAGCATCGCCTGCCTCGGCATCTGCGACAAGATCGTACCCGGCCTGCTGATGGGCAGCCTGCGCTTCGGCCACCTGCCGTGCATCTTCGTCCCCAGTGGCCCGATGCCCAGCGGCGTCGCCAACAAGGAAAAGCAGCGGGTCCGCCAGCTCTATGCCGAGGGCAAGGCCAACCGGGATGAGTTGCTGGCGAGCGAAATGGGTAGCTATCATTCGCCTGGCACCTGCACTTTCTATGGCACCGCAAACTCCAACCAGATGATGATGGAGATGATGGGGCTGCATGTGCCGGGCGCGGCATTCGTCCAGCCGGGTACCAAGCTGCGGCAGGCGCTCGACAAGGCGGCAGTGCACCGCCTGGCAGCACTAACTGGCTCCAGGGAACGCAGCCTTGCGCGGTGCGTGGACGAAAAGGCGATCATCAACGCCGCCATCGGCCTGCTCGCCACAGGTGGATCGACCAACCACGCGATCCATATCCCGGCCATGGCCCGCGCTGCCGGTGTGATCTTCGATTGGACCGACCTGAGCGAGCTCTCAAGCGCGGTGCCGCTGATCGCGCGAGTGTATCCCAATGGCTCGGGCGACGTGAACCATTTCCACGACGCAGGCGGCATGGGCTATGTCATTGGCGAATTGCTCGACGCCGGGCTCGCGCATCGCGATATCGCAACCGTTTGGGATGGCGACCTCTCTGCCTACGCGATGGAGCCTGGGCTAGAGGATGACGCGCTCGCCTATCGCGCGGTTGGCGAAACCGGCGACGAGACGATGCTGCGTCCGCCGTCCGATCCGTTCAGCCCCGATGGCGGCATGCGCCTCGTCGAAGGCAACCTCGGCCGTGGCTGTTTCAAGACCAGCGCGGTCGAGCAGGAACGCTGGATCATCGAAGCGCCCTGTCGCGTGTTCGAAGACCAACCCTCAGTCACCGAGGCGTTCCGTAAGGGCGAGCTCGACAGGGATGTTGTCGTGGTTGTGCGCTTCCAGGGCCCACGCGCCAATGGCATGCCGGAACTGCACAAGCTGACCCCGCCCCTGGGCGTGCTGCAGGATCGCGGCTACCGCGTGGCACTGGTCACCGACGGCCGCATGTCGGGTGCCAGCGGCAAGGTACCGGCAGCGATCCATGTGACCCCTGAGGCACTCGGCGGTGGCCCGCTGGCGAAACTGCGCGATGGCGATATAGTCAAGCTATGCGCCACCACCGGCGCGCTATCGACCACTGCCGATCTCGACAGCCGAGAGGCTGCTCCTGATCCGCACGCCGACTGGGGTGTCGGCCGCGAGATGTTCGCGATGTTCCGCATGCATGCCGATAGCGCAGAGAAAGGCGCCAGCCCAATGCTCGCGGCAGCAGGCCTGTGACCCAGCTCGTCTCCGTCGACATCGGCGGCACCCATGCCCGCTTCGCCATCGCCACGCTTGCCGACGATGGCACCATCACGCTGGGCGAGCCGGAAACCCTGCACACCGAAGATCACGCCAGCTTCCAGACTGCATGGGAGGATTTCCGTGAGCGGAAGGGCGGCTCGCTGCCCAAGGCAGTCAGCATGGCCATTGCCGGGCCGGTCGGCGGCGATGTGATCCGCTTCACCAACAATCCCTGGATTATCCGCCCGGCGCTGGTGCAGGAAAAGCTCGGGGTCGACGCCTTCACCATCGTCAACGATTTCGAAGCGGTCGCTCACGCCGTCGCCCGTGCCAGTGAAGATCAGTTTATCCACCTGACCGGGCCGGAAACGCCGCTCCCGGCAACTGGCCGGCTTAGCGTGCTTGGCCCCGGCACAGGCCTCGGCGTGGCACATCTCTATCGCGAACCCGATGGCCGTTACCGCGTGTCTGCAACGGAAGGCGGGCACATCGATTTCGCCCCGCTCGACAGCATCGAAGACGCGATATTGGCTCGCCTGCGCAAACGACTCACGCGGGTTTCTGTGGAGCGGGTCGTTTCCGGCCCGGCCATCGTCGACATTTACCAAACGCTCGCGGCGATGGAGAGCAAGCCGGTGACAGATGTCGACGACATCACGATCTGGACCAAGGGTATGACCGGTGAAGACAGCCTGGCCGCAGCCGCAGTTGACCGCTTCTGCCTGTCGCTTGGTAGCGTCGCAGGCGACATGGCGCTCGCACATGGAGCCAAAGGCGTCGCGATCGCTGGCGGGCTGGGCTATCGCTTGCGCGATACGCTGGTCGGCTCCGGCTTTGCCGAGCGATTCCGCGCCAAGGGCCGCTTTGCCGAATTGATGGCGGGCATTCCCGTCAAGCTGATCGTCCATCCGCAGCCGGGCCTGTTCGGCGCTGCTGCCGCCTACGCCTCGGAACACGGGAAATGAGCCACATGAGCAGTATCGAAGACATCATGCGCACCGCCCCGGTCATCCCGGTGATCGTGATTGATGATGTCGCCGATGCCGTGCCGCTTGCCGAATCCCTGGTCGCAGGCGGTTTGCGCGTACTTGAAGTAACGCTGCGCACTGAAGCGGCGCTTGAAGCTATCGCCGCCATGAAACAGGTCGAAGGCGCGATCGTCGGGGCAGGAACGGTCACCAACGCTGCGGAACTCGACGCCGCAATCGGTGCCGGCAGCGAGTTCATCGTCTCGCCCGGCCTGACCGAGCCGCTCGGCAAGGCAGCAATCAGCGCCGGTATCCCCTTCCTGCCCGGTATTGCCAATGCCGGCGATATCATGCGCGGGCTCGACCTGGGCCTGACGCATTTCAAATTCTTCCCGGCCATGGCCGCCGGTGGCCTGCCGGCATTGAAAGCGCTCGCGGCTCCTTTCGGCCAGTGCCTGTTCTGCCCCACCGGGGGCATCAGCGAAGCCACCGCGCCGGAATGGCTGGCCTTCGATCCGGTGCTATGCGTTGGCGGCAGCTGGGTAGCTCCACGCAAGCCGACGGACTTTACCGCTATCGAGGCAGCGGCCCGGGCCGCTGCGGGGCTGGCGGCATGAAGACAGTCGCCGATCTCCGCGAACGTCTTCAGGAACTCCATGCCCGGACTGCGGAAACCCCGCTGTTCAACCCCGTCTTCCAGCTCTCGCTCGACCTTTCACGCGAGCTTGAAGCGGGCGATCTGTCACTTGA
This sequence comes from Parerythrobacter aestuarii, assembly GCF_030140925.1. Taxonomy (NCBI): domain Bacteria; kingdom Pseudomonadati; phylum Pseudomonadota; class Alphaproteobacteria; order Sphingomonadales; family Erythrobacteraceae; genus Parerythrobacter; species Parerythrobacter aestuarii. Next base: position 870,424 of record NZ_JARBWD010000001.1, on the reverse strand, counting down.
CCATGTCGAAGGCATGATCTGCGAGCTCGAAACGCTGGCACTGCAAGACCGCGCCGCGCGAAGCCGTCGCTTGCTGGCTCTCCCACATGTGGGAGAGCCCCGGCTCGGCCCGGAGTTCAGCGACTTTGGCGCCTTCCGCGAACATTGGGAACAGCCACGCCTGCACGCGGTTATTACCGCCCACCCCACGTTCCTGCTGACGCCCGACCAGGCAAGCTCCCTGGCTTCGGCCATCGCCGGCGACGGCAGTGTCGCCGATGCTGCTTGCACGGCGACGGAAGACCGCCCCGCAGTGACGCTCGACTACGAACACAAGCGTGCCATGCGGGCGATCGGCAATGCCCAGCAGGCTCGCTATTCGATCGTCAGCCGCTTGCTTGCCGAAGCTGCGGTCAAGTGGCCGGATCGCTGGCGCGACTTGAAGCCGCTGCCATTTCGCTTCGCCACCTGGGTCGGCTACGACATGGATGGGCGGACCGATATCCAATGGTACGACTCGATCGGGTTTCGCCTGAATGAGAAAGCCCAGCGCCTGCGCCGCTATGTCGCGCGGCTCGAGGCTATCGACAGCGGACACAAGCTGCTCGCGACGCTGCACCCGGCGCTGGCCTATGCCGAAGCGCGGGCAGAGGATTTCGCGCAGGATCTTTCGGATCCTGTGGACCTCAGCGATGCTGCCAACCGGCTCACGGCCCACCACGAAAACAAGCTGCTCAGCCTCACTCCGCTGATCGCAGCGTTGGAGGAAGAGGCGCAAACCGCCCCCGAAGAGCGCGCCATAAAGCTGCTGGCGCTCACGGCTGCCATGCGGGCGGACGGGCTCGGTATGGGTTGGATCCACTTCCGGGTGAACGCCAAGCAACTGCACAACGCCATCCGCCGCCGGATCGAGGGTGGCGAGACACTGGAGATCGGCAGCAAGGGCGCGATGGCGGTTCTGCGCAGGATGGTGCGCGAGGTGAAGCCGCAGCGGGCCAATTTCGGTGCGCTGGCGATCGAGGCATCGACCGCGATCCGCCAGTTCCTCGCCATGCAGCAGATCCTGAAACACATCGACGCCGATGCGCCGATCCGCATGTTGGTCGCCGAATGCGAGCAGCCTTCGACGGTGATGGCCGCGCTCTATTTTGCGAAGCTGTTCGGGATCGAGGGCAAGGTCGACGTCTCGCCGCTGTTCGAAACCGAAGCCGCGCTGGAGCATGGCGGGCGCTTCCTCGATGCACTGCTGCAGGAAGACGAGTATCGCAGTTATGCGCGGACACGCGGCCGCATTTGCATCCAGACCGGTTTCTCCGACGCCGGGCGATTTGTCGGCCAGCTTCCCGCCAGCCTCGCCATCGAACGCCTGCAGGGGCGGATGGCCGATGCCATGCGCGCCAATGCCCTCAGCGATGTGGCCGCGCTGGTATTCAACACCCATGGCGAGAGCATGGGTCGCGGGGCACATCCGGCGAGCTTTCGCGACCGCCTGGAGTGGCCGCTTTCCCCCTGGGCCCGCGGCCGGTTTGCGCGCGGCAATATCCGGCTCGAGCCTGAAGCCAGCTTCCAGGGCGGTGACGGCTACCAGTTCTTCGAGACGAAGGAGCTGGCACTCGCCACACTGGAGCAGATCGCCGACTATGAATGGAAAGAGCACGCGCCTGATGAGCCCGATCCCTTCTACGTCCGCACCGATCTGAGCCTCGACTTCTACCGCGCCATCCGCGCGCACCAGCGCGAGCATTTGGAAAGCCAGACCTATTCGCGCGCCATCACGGCATTCGGTCTGGGCATGCTCAACACCACCGGCAGCCGCGTCAGCCGCCGCCAGAGCGACCTTGCCTCTGACCGCAGCATGAGCCTGCGCCAGATTCGCGCGATCCCGCACAATGCGATCCTGCAGCAGCTCGGCTACCCTGTGAACGTGATCGCCGGGATCGGCGCGGCGGTGGAAGGCAATGAGGAAGACCTCGCACAATTGATACAATCGAGTCCGCGCGGGCGGCAACTGATGCGGCTCGTGCGCAACGCCAATGCGCTCGCCAGCATCAAGACGATGGCCGCCTATGGCGAGCTGTTCAACAGCGCCTATTGGGCGAGCCGGACCTATCGCGGGACGGAAGAGAGCATTTCCGATGCCTGCCAGGCGCTGGCCGACTATCTGACCAAGGACGACCGCAATGGCGTGTTCCGGCGGCTGGTCAGTCGTCTGCGGGTGGATGCGCTCAAGTTCCATCGCCTGCTCGACCTGCTGGAACCCGAAGACCCGCTGCCGGAGCGCGAGGAAGTACGCCGCACCATTGGTGTGCTGCAGGCACTACGGTTGGCCTTGTTCAAGCACATGTTCCTGCGCGCGGTGTCGATCCCGAGCTTCAGCCGTGCCAACGACATCAGCCGCGACGACGTGCTGGAAATGGTTTTCACTCTGCGGATCGACGACGCCTTGGGCCAGATGCGGCGGGCCTTCCCCACCAGTTTCCCCCAGCTCGACGATTTCCAGATGGACGAGCCAAGCGACTGGCCCGACGACGAAGGCGAGGGTTATGGGGCAATCGGGCGGCACTACATCGACCCGATCGAGCGCGCCTATTCGCTCTCGCTTAGGATCACTACCGCCATCGCCAACCATTTTGGCGCGCACGGCTAGGCAGTTGACCGCGTTAACTTTTGCACCTGCCAGCCGTCCGATTGCGGGACGCGAGCGGTGATGCGGTGGAATCTTGGCGAATTTCAGCCCAGACAGGCCGCATGAACGCGATGATCAAATGGATTGGTGGCGCCACGGCGGCCACGGTTTTCGTCCTCGGTGGCGCAACGCTGGCGAGCACGATGATGTCTGGCGAAGAAGGCACGACCCAGGAAATGGCGCTGGAAGAAGCGATCCCGGTCGATCCTGCGAAGCTCACCGAAGAGACTGTCGCTGCGGCCCCGGGCCAGGGCGAAGCCCAACTGCAAGAGGCCTCGACAGAAGCTGAGGGCGAATTCGTCGTCAAGAGCATCCTGCCGATCAACGGCCCGATCAAATATGGCGAATGGCACTGGAATACCGACAAGGCACCCGCCGAGGGCACGATCCTGATGACGGTTGACCTGCAGGCCCGCGTCATCAGCGTCTTCAAGGGTGGGCATGAGATCGGCGCCGCCGCTGTCCTGCTCGGCACCGACGAGCACCCGACCCCGCTCGGCACCTTCCCGATCAAGTACAAGATGCGCCACAACGTGTCGGAGAAATATGGCAACGCCCCGATGCCCTATTCGATGTTCCTGACCGATGATGGCGTCGCGCTGCACGGATCGGACGTCCAGAACGGCTATGCCAGCCACGGCTGCATCGGCATGCCCGACGATTTCGCCGCCAAGGTCTTCGCGGTCGCCAAGAAGGGCGACAAGGTGATCATCACCAATGGCGAGACGCTGGGAATGGGCGAATCGATCCTGTGATCGGCTAGCCTGTCCGGCGGGGTGGTTCGGGCGTGAAGACCCACTCCTCGCCACCTACTCGCGCTAGCACCCCACCGAGATTGGCTGATTGACCTGTCTGAAGTCTGTCAACCATTCGGCCGATCTCAGAACGAGGCTTGGCAGACCCCAACCGCTCAACAATGTCGCGCACAATTTCAATGTTGGCGAAACGGGATATGACCGGGATGTATCTAATCTCGTCAGCCACTTCCCGCACATTGAGACCCCACACTTCAGTAGTGAGTTCTTCGTCGATATAGCTTGCAGCGTCGGCAAGATTAGCGGCGCTGAGAGCTATCGCGTCGACATCGAGCCATGGAGCATTCTTCAGGTATTCCCTGACGGCGACCCTGTCGAAGTCGAGGTTGCGGTTGCTCGGGTCATCGATCGGGTCAAAAGGTGATGCCTCGACAACCTTCTCAAGGTCAGTCTTTCTCCAAGAAAGGAGAGGCCTGACCAGCCACTCCATCTGCCCCTTCTTTCGACCCTGAAGCCAGCGCGCACGCCTGATGCCTGACAGCCCAAATACGCCGCTGCCACGATTGAGCCGCATCAATACGGTTTCGGCCTGATCATCTGCATGATGGGCTGTCATCAGACATTTTAGCCTCAGACCGGATGCCCAGTCGCAAAGTGCGTAATAACGAGCATCTCTGGCTCCGCGCTGCAGGTTGCCGTCATCCACCTCGACAGTGAGAATGTCGTGACAGACGTCCAACGCCTTGCAGATCGCAGCAACAGCCTTCGCCTCGCCTGCGCTTTCTGGCCGCAATTGGTGGTCAACGGTCGCGACCCTGAGCGAGTCGCGCGGCAGGATTGCATGCAACAAAATCAACAGTGCGAGACTGTCAGGACCACCCGACACAGCGACGCCGACGCGCCCATCCGACAATGGAAACCGCGGACAGGAGCGTTCAAAGTCCTCCCGAAACCGCTCGACTAACCTTGGATCAACGCGCGTATCAATTGCAGGTCACCTTCCGCCGGTTAGCTTCGTACTGCGATTGCAGCCGACCGGACGCCAGGGCAGGATAGGTTTCGCCGAATTCAACGAGAGCGATGCAAGCACGGCTCGTATCGCCCAGCGCGATCATGCTTTCAGCAAGATAGAGCAGGCTGTCGGGCGCACGGGCCGCATTGCGGTCTTCCTGGTAGTTCTTGAGGAACCACGGTGCCGCTTCACGCGGCTTGCCATCATCGAGAAAGGCCCGTCCCAGCAGGTTGCGGCCATAGGTCGCACGACTGTGGTTAGGATATTCGTCCACGAACATCGCCAGCTGCTGCTGCGCTTCAGAGAAGAAGCCCGCATTCCACAACCGGAAGCCGTAGGAATATTCGTCGTCTCCCGCGTCGTCTGTCTGCGGCTTGGAAATTGCCTGCACCGCAGCGAGCCGCTCCGCACTCGGGCCACTTTGTTCAGGTGCCGGGTCAGGCACCGGAGTGGGCGTCGCAACCGCAGTCGAAGCGCTACTTTCGCCGCTTGCTGCCGGCAGCAGGTTGGTGGCGCTGCCCGATGTACCGGTCGTCGTTACACTCCCGTTGCTCTCGAGCTCGACCAGCCGCGCAGAGAGATCGCGCAAGCTGTTGCTGTTCACTTCCACCTGGCCCGTAAGGCGGGCGAGCGACGCCTCCAGCGCATCGAGCCGGGCGAGGATATCCGTCACCGCAGTGGTGGACGTGCTCGGTTGCGTGGTCGAAGCGTTTGGCTGCCCGGTGATCTGTGGTTCGAAATAGCGCCCGTCGCCGCCCGGGAATACCCGCCGCTGCAAGGCGCGCACTTCGGCCTCCAGTTTGCGAATGCGAGCCTCCTCGCTGGAATCCTGAGCAAAGGCTGGGACCGCCGGCACTACAAGGCCAAGCATCACGGCACCTGCAATCAGGCGGGTGTGGCGAAAACTCATGGTCATCCCTTCCATCGCGTCGCTGTCATTGCGTCAATGCGCCATGCCGATGGTGCACCGAACCCATGCTGAACGTGGTTAAACCGAAAACTAATCCGGGCGCGCGCCTTGTCGAGTGGCAAACCCCGGAAATCCGGGGAAATGCACGGCGAGCGGTCAGGTTTGCGGGGTGGGTTCCGGCGCGGGCTCTTCCGCGCGGGCCAGCAGCGCTTCGGCGCTCACCGGAACATCCTTCACCGTCACATCCTCTTCGCTCAGCTTGGGAACAGACTGGCCGCCGATGGTGATGGAAAAAGCATACGGGCGTCCGGTCCATGCCTGCGGGTTTACTGCATCGGCGGGCACGATGTACCGCTCGCCTTCAGCCATCTGCTTCTGCATCAGCTGGTTGCCGGCGCCGTCGTAAAACTTGATCCAGGTGTCGTCTTGCAGAGCAGTGAATACCACTTCGCCAGCCGGGTCGACGGTGTCCGTCGCAGGCGTTGCGGCGGAATTGTCGGCCAGCGCCGCCTCGGCTTCGGCGCGTTGCTCTGCAGCGAGGATCGATCCCGGCCCGGAAGCCGGAGCGAAGAAGGTGCGGTAGAACATGAACCCACCTGCCAGCAGCAGCAGGATCGAAGCGATGGAGAAGAACACGAGCCCCCTCGACGGCACCCGTGCCGGATCGCCCGGCTCCAGCGCCTGCCCACTGGCATAGCGCTCGCTCGGATCCTCGGCACCCAGTTCGGCGCGAACCTGTTCGGTTATCGCGCCTTCGTCGATACCCAGCGCCTTGGCATAGCTGCGGGCGAAGCCCACTGCATAGGTGCGACCGGGCAGGTTGGCGAAATCGCCGGCTTCGATCGCTTCAAGATGTCGCAAGGGAATGCGGGTCTTGCTGGCAATGTTTGCCAGCGTCAGTTCCTGCCGCTCGCGCTCGGCGCGCAGCTGGTCTCCGGCACCGCCCATATCAGCGGGCTCGACGGATGGGGCGTCCTCTTCACTCATAAGCTGTCTGTCGCGACCTTGGTAGCTGGCGTTTGTTTTATGGTTATTACATCCCAGTAGCGCCGCGCATGTGTCAAGCGCAGAATCGTGCGGCACAGGCCTTACTGGGTGTCGATTCCGCGCTCCTTCGCCCAATTTTCAAGCGCATCGCGCAATGACGCGGGTGGCGAAGCAAGAAATCCGGTCATCGCTTGCTCGATTTCCTTCAGGTCGACCTGTCGCACCAGTTCCTTGATCGGTCCGACCGCAACCGGTGTAATCGACAGGCGCCTTATGCCCAGGCCAAGCAGCGCCAGCGCCTCCAGCTTGCGCCCTCCCATTTCACCGCACACGCCGAGGCCGATGTTATGCCCCACCGTTGCCTGTACGATCCGCCGCAGGAAGCGCAGGATCGCGGGGCTGACCCAGTCATACCGCGCCGCGAGCTTGGGATTGGCCCGGTCGGCCGCGAACAGGAACTGGGTCAGGTCATTGGTGCCGATCGACAGGAAGGAGACCTTCGGGATCACGAGATCAAGCACCTCTGCCAGCGCCGGGACTTCCAGCATCGCACCATACTGGATTTCGTCGGGCAGCAGCTTCTTCTGTTTCCGCAAATATGCCAGCTGATCGTCAAACACCTGCTTGGCAGCGTCGAACTCCCACGGCTCGCTGACCATCGGGAACATGACCCGCAGCCGCTTGCCGGCACCGGCCTCTAGCAAGGCCCGTGCCTGTGCCTTGAGCAGGCCTTCGCGCTCCAGCGCCAGCCGCAAGGCGCGCCAGCCCATCGCCGGGTTTTCGTCATTCTCAGCCTCGCCCGATGCAAGATAAGGCACGGCCTTGTCGCCGCCGATGTCGACTGTGCGGAAGGTAACTTCCTTGTCCCCGGCAGCATCCAGCACATCGCGATAGAGCCTCAGCTGGCGCTCGCGCTGGGGCAGGGTTGCAGAGACAAGGAACTGGAATTCCGTTCGAAACAGCCCGACTCCATCTGCGCCCACCAGTGGCAGGTTTGCCATATCGTCGCGCAGGCCGGCGTTCATCAGCACCTGGATCCTGGTCCCGCAGCGCGTAAACGGCTCTACATCGCGCAGCTCGGCGTAGGCAGCCTGCCGTTCCTTGGTCTTGGCAAAGCGCGCATCGAATGCCTCAGCAACCTGCGGGGTCGGCCGGATGGTGGCAGTCCCGGCATCGCTGTCGAGCAGGATCTCGTCACCTTCGCGCACAATCCCGCGCAAGCCCCGGACCCGGCCCAGCACCGGCACCCCCATGGCACGCGCGACGATCACGACATGCGCGGTGAGCGAACCTTCCTCAAGGATCACGCCCTTGAGCCGGCGCTTGTCGTACTCCAGCAGCTCGGCCGGGCCGAGGTTCTTGGCGATCAGGATAGCGTCACGCCGCAGTCCTTGCGACGCCGCCGTGCCGAGCTGGCCCGACACGATCCGCAGCAAGCGGTTCGCCAGATCCTCAAGATCATGCATGCGATCCTGCAACAGCGGATCGTCGATCTCGCGCATGCGCATGCGGGTCCGCTGCTGGACGCGCTCGATGGCCGCTTCGGCGGTCAGGCCGCTGTCGATCGCTTCGTTGATCCGCCGCGACCAGCCTTCATCGTAGGCGAACATCTTGTAGGTCTCGAGTACCTCTTCATGCTCGCCGCCCTTGCCGAACTCAGCCTGCTGCGAGAGCCCGTCGATCTGGTCGCGCATCTTGTCAAAGGCGCGATAGACCCGCTGGCGCTCCATCTCGATGTCTTCCGCAACGACCTGGTCGATGGTCACGCGCGGCTGGTGATATACCGCGTGTCCGGCAGCAATCCCGCTGACAAGTGACAAGCCCTCGACGGTGACCGGTCCGGTCTGTGCTTCCGTCGCTCCCACTTCTTCCTCATCGATCAGCTCGGCATTGCCGATCAGCTCGGAAAGCACCATGGCGGTGGTTTGCAGGGCTTCGATCTCGACATCTTCGTATTTGCGCGGATCGACATGCTGCACGTTGAGCGCACCCACCGCCCGCTCGCGATAGACAATCGGCACGCCGGCAAAGCTGTGAAACTTGTCCTCACCTGTTTCCGGGCGATACTGGAAGTCTGGATGCGCGCGCGCTTCGGCAAGGTTAAGCGTCTCGTTATTGGCGACAAGCGTCCCGGTCAGGCCTTCGCCCAGTGCCATGCGAGTAACATGGACCGCAGCCTTGTTCAGGCCACGGGTCGCGAACAGCTCCAGCATGCCTTCGCGCAGCAGGTAGATCGAGCAGACCTCGCTATCGAGCGCTTCACCGATGATCTCTACCACGGCATCGAGCTTGCCTTGCGCGTGCATGCGCGAGGCCATGATGTCGTGCAGGCGCGTGAGAATCTGGCGGGCAGCAGCAGCAGCAGTCATGCCGCTGCGCCTAGCCTATCGGACGCTCCTTGGGAAATGGCGATGCCCGCCGGGCGGGCGAAAAGATCAGCTCGCAGCGATCTCTTCCTTCAATCGCAACTTCTTCTTCTTCAGGAGCTGGATCGTTGCCATGTCAGGAGCCGGGCGGTTCATCTCTTCTTGCAGGCGATGTTCGAGGCCGGCGTGTTTGGATTGCAAGGCGCTGACATGTGACGAAGCCATAGGGCTCTCCTCCTTGGGTTGTGCGACCGTAGGAGCGACTCGCCTCGCGGGCCAATCGCCCAACTGCATACAACCACATCACACAAAGATTGCGAAGTCCTTGTTTCCCCCTATGCGATTGGTAAACCATTTTCAGGGACGAGTTGTCTTCCCTGTCATCGGCGAGGAAGCGAAGAAAGCGTGACCGAAGCGGAATTGCGCAAGCGGCTGGAACATCTGCGCGTCGAGCATCGCGATCTCGACGCGGCAATCGGCGCGCTGACCGAAGCCGGCAGCACCGACCAGCTACAGATCGCGCGTCTGAAAAAACGCAAGCTCTCGCTGCGCGACCAGATCAGCATGATCGAGGACCAGCTGATTCCCGACATCATTGCGTGACTTGTTTTGCGAACCGACCTCCGTCGGTTCGTCCTCGGGGCTGTTCCTCCGCTTCGCTACGGGCCCCTGCGGGCGGGCGGTCGCCCTTGCCGGGCCTCCACCGGCCCGGTGCTATCGATACCTATCCTGAAACTATTGGCTTGGCAGCGGAGCACGGTCGGCGACTAGCCGACCGCAAGGCCGACCGGCCGCCCGCAGCGCCGTAGGCGCGAGGAAATCGCGAGCGCGGACGCGCTTGCGGAAAGCAAACACACCAAAAACTGTTCCCCGCTGGGACACCCCATATCTCTCCTAGGGACATCATCCTTACCCGGCTTTCCGCAGGCACCGGACGGTCTTACGGGATTTTACATATGCGAGACCCGACCGATCTTTCCGCGACGATTGTCGAAGAGCTGTATTGCGAAGCTCTAGTTCTGGCAGACGATGTTCGCGCAGCTTTCGACCTCACTACCCCACGCGATGCCGGCAAGATGGACCAGGTGCGGATTGCGCTGTCGACCGAAGGGCTGAAGACAACCACCCGCGTCATGCATGTGCTGGCCTGGCTGCTCAACCAGCGGGCCTATTTCCGCGGCGAAATGACTGAGGCCCAGCTGCGCAAGCACGGCCAGTTGCCACCCGACCGTGCGTCCGAACCGGACCAGCTGGAACTACTCGAATTGCCGACCCAGCTGCTGATCGTGGAGACGCAGTTGCTGCACGCCCGCGTCGCCCGGCTCGACAAGGCATGGCGCACTGGCCCCGATGCCCGACCGGAAGGGCTCGACCAGATCCACGCGCGGCTCGAAAGCGCGCTGAGGCGGCTTTAGGCCACAGTCAACGCCTTGCGCCAGCGCTCAAGGCGCTCTTCACGCACGGCATCCGACATCACCGGATCGAACGCCCGCACCGAGCCCCGCATCTCATGCGAGGCCGCTTCAAGTGACGGGTGCAGGCCGGCGCCCACTGCCGCCGACATCGCGGCGCCCAGTGCGGTGGTTTCCACGAAATCGGGGCGTTCGACCGTCAGGCCGAGCATGTCGGCAAGGTCCTGCGCCATCCAGTCGTTTGCGCTCATCCCGCCATCGATCCTGAGCGAAGTCCAAGCCGCCCCATCCGCAGCGAAGGCTTCAGCCAGGTCATGGGTCTGGTGCGCCATCGCCTCCAGCGCGGCGCGGGCGATCTGGGCCTTGCCGCTGGCAAAGCTGAGACCCGCAATCACCCCTCGTGCCTCGGCCCGCCAATGCGGAGCGCCAAGCCCCGACAGCGCGGGCACAATTACCACCTCGCCGCTATCGGGGATCGAGCGCGCCAGAGCTTCGGTCTCTGCCGCACTTGAGATCAGACCCAGCTGGTCGCGCAGCCACTGCACCAGGCTGCCGGCGACGAATACCGATCCTTCGATGGCATAGGTCCGCTCGCCACCCTGCTGGCACAGCACCGTGCCGAGCATGCGATTGTCCGAACGCGGCAGCTCGCTGCCCTTGTTGGCGAGCACGAAAGCACCGGTGCCATAGGTCGCCTTGGTATCGCCCACTGAAAGGCACCCCTGGCCCAGCGTCGCAGACTGCTGGTCGCCCACCATGCCGGTGATGGGCACCGCCTTGCCCAGCCAATGCGGCTGCGCCTCCGCCAGCGCACCGTGCGTATCGACAACCTTGGGCAAGGCATCGCGCGGCACTCCCAGCAATTCGCACAGGCCGTCATCGAACTGCGCCCCATCGAGCGCGAGCAATTGCGTGCGGCTGGCATTGCTCGCGTCGGAGATATGCGCATCGCCGCCAGAGAGCTTCGCCACCAGCCAGCTTTCGACCGTGCCCAGCGCCAGCGCACCTTTCCTGGCAGCTTGCTTCACCCGTTCGTCGTGATCCAGCAGCCAACGCATTTTGGTCCCTGAAAAATAGGGATCGAGCAACAAGCCGGTTTTCGCCTGCACCTCTTCCTCATGCCCGGCAGCCTTCAGTTCCGCGCAGAAACCAGCCGTGCGGCGGTCCTGCCAGACGATGGCGCGGCTCAGCGGTTCCAGCGTTTGCCGGTCCCACGCCACCACGGTCTCGCGCTGATTGGTGATGCCGATGCAAGCGATTCTATCGACCCCGACTTTGTCGACCATTTCCCGCGCACAGGCAAAGGTGCGGTCCCAGATCTCGCCGGCATCATGCTCCACCCAGCCGGGCCTTGGATAATGCTGGGTCAGCTCCTTTTGCGCTACGCCATGCATCGAGCCATCGAGCCCGAACAACATGGCGCGGGTCGAAGTGGTGCCTTCATCGAGGACTAGGATCAGGTCGGACAAGCTGCTCTCTCCCGGGCAGAAACTGTTGTGGCGTGACATGCGGCACCTTCACCCCCATATGCAAGGGCATGGCAAAGCCTCCTCCCAAACCGTGGCCGGTGGGCAAGGTCGAGCGGCCCGAGCCACTGGTGGGCCGCATCCTCGCACCTAACCCCTCGCCCTATACCTTCACCGGGACCCAGACCTACATTGTCGGGACCGAAGGCGAAGTGGCGGTGATCGATCCCGGCCCGAATGAGCCAGACCATATCGCCGCAATCATGGACGCGATCGGCGATGACACGGTCGTTGCGATCATGTGCACGCACACGCACCGCGACCACTCACCCGCCGCTGCACCGTTGGCCGAGCTGACCGGTGCCCCGATCGTCGGCTGCGCCCCGCTGGTACTGGAAAGCGACCTGCCTCGTGCCGACGAGGCCTTCGACCCGACCTATGACCCTGACCGGGTGCTGGAAGACGGCGAGGCAATGACCGGACGCGGCTGGACCCTGCGCGCGGTGCATACGCCGGGGCACACCTCCAACCATCTCTGCTTCGCTCTGGAACAGAGCGGCGCGCTGTTCACCGGCGATCATGTCATGGGCTGGTCGACCAGCGTGGTGATCCCGCCTGATGGCGACATGGGCGACTACATGAAGAGCCTGGAGAAGCTCTACGCACGCGAAGACGCCGTGTACTACTCTGCCCATGGTGAGCCGATCACCAAGCCTCGCCAGCTCGTGCGCGGCATGATCGGCCATCGCCGCCAGCGCGAGAACCAGATCCGGCGACACTTACGTGAACGGCCCTTGGCGCTGCCCGATTTCGTGCCGCTGATGTACAAGGGGCTCGACCCGCGGCTGGACAAGGCTGCACAGATGAGCGTGCATGCACACCTGATCGACCTCGAACGGCGCGGCGAAGTATTCCACGACGGGGATACCTGGCACGTCGCGACTGCAAATTAGGGACTTGCAGGTGAAGCGCCTTTGGCTCCTGCTTGTTTTTGGTCTGGCAGCTTCGGGCTGCGCCAGCACCGCGACCACTGGGCCTGCCAAACCTGCGCTGGATCAAGGGCAGTTGGCGGCCGCGCTTCAGCAGACCTTCGATCAATCCGAAACTTGCGTCACCTTTCCCGCAGGCGTTTCGTTCCGGCCTCGGGGAAGGATGGTTGAAGACTTCATCCAGGTACGACGCAGGGGGGAGCATGGCGATCCTGAGATGCTGTTACAGCCGTTGGTCGATGCGGGGCTGATCGGGATTGCGGAGCATCCGGAGCAAAAGCGCGCGCGGAACGAATTGTTCGTCCGCTTCACTCCACTCGGACTTTCTGCCTTTTCCAGGAGCTGCCGCAATCCAAACCGACGCTATGGTGCATTCCCTATCACCATCGGGTTTCGCGCCTTGGACATCGAAGTTGAGGGGATTGCATCCCTTTCCGAGCCGGCCAGGATTGGATGCGTATGGCACACCTATGGGAACGCAAGAGCAAAGGTCGTCGATATTGCGCCCTGGTATGATCACGAGGCACTGGGGAAGTATCTTAACCGACGGATCGATCCATCTGCGAACAATGGCCAATTCGAACAGCGGGTCAGCTTTCACAGCTTGGGAGGCGTGAGCTGGAGACTTGGCGGTTTCGACTATGTCCACTCTAACCTGGTTTGCCTTGACGATGACTGAAAATCTGGAACCCGCTGCGGAAACAACGGACACCACCGTGTTGGAGCCCCGACGCCAGCAATCACTCGCGCGTATCCAGGCGGTGCCGTGGATGATCGTGATCCTGCTGATCGCGGCTGTCGCCTGGCTGGGCTGGAAGGCATTCGGCCCCGATGACCTCGGCGATCCCCTGGCCACCAGCCTGGTCGCGTTCGAGAAACAGAATTCGCTGACGGTCTTCAGCGCCGAATTCGCACCGGTCGTCTCCAGCGAGAACAGCCGTTTCTTCGGCGCGCTCAAGTCGCGCCAGGTGGCAGTGATCCCGACCCGGGTGAACTACACCGTCGACCTGTCGCAGGTCGACCGTTCGCGGCTGAACTGGGACGGGGAATCGAACACACTGACCGTGCAACTGCCGCAGGTACAGATAGGAAAGCCCAATCTCGACGAAGCCCGCGCGCAATACCTGCGCGAGGGTATCTGGATCAGCCGTGATGCGCAGGGCGACCTCACGCGCGACAACACCCAGCTCGCCGAGCGGGAAGCGCGCAAACAGGCCGCCAACACCGTGCTGATGGACCTGGCCCGCGATGCTGCGCGCCAGGCCGTGGCGCAGAACCTCGCTATCCCTCTGGAGGTTGCAGGCTATGGCGATGTCGAAGTGAACGTGCGCTTCGACGGCGAAGAGGTGAGCTAAGACGCTGTGGCCCTTGCCCTGCCCGCACCCGCTGCTAGTTTGCCGGTGGGTCGGAAAATGGGAGAGGGGTTTCCATGGCCACTGCGGCTGACGCACCGGCGGACACTGCGCAACGCGAAGCGCGGTTTTTCTTCATCATGGCCTGTGTGATGGCGGCGACAGTCGTCAGCGGGTTTGGGCTCAACGCACTGATGGGCCGCTCCACCATCCACGTCCCGTGGATCTACCACGTCCACGGACTGACCTTCATGGGCTGGACCGGACTTTATCTATTGCAAAATACGCTGGTGTTCCGCGGCAACATTGCGCTGCACCGGCGTATAGGCAAGCTCGCCGCACTGTTCATCCCGGCAATGGTGGTGCTGGCGATCTGGCTTAGCTTCGTGACCTTGCAGGTGCTCGGCGGTCCGCCGTTCTTCGCTCAGGCCGAATTCCTGTTCGTCAATATCGCCCATATCATCGTCTTCGCAATGCTGGCCGGCTGGGCGATTGCCAAGCGTCGCGAGACCGACTGGCACCGGCGGCTGATGTTCGGGGCAATGGCGACCGTCGCTGCGCCGGGGCTGGCCCGTCTGCTGCCATTGCCACTCACCATTCCCTACACCTTCTGGGTGATCATGGTCGCTTCTATGGTGTTCCCGGCGATCGCCATGATCGTGGACAAGCGCCGTTACGGATCGATCCACAAGGCCTGGTGGTGGACACTGGCCCTGCCCCTGGCATCGGTAGTGGTTGGCGAAGCCATCGCCAGCACCGATGCCGCCAAGGCCTATGTCGCCGCCCATGTAGAAGGCACACCCGGCGGCGAGCGCCCGGCCGAAGCCTTCTTGCCGCCGGGTTTCTAGGCTGGCCTAGGCCGCTGCGCCCAGCATGGCGGCAGCGGACAGGACCGGATAGCGGCACGTCGCCATGATCCGCGCCGTCTCGGAGCAATTCGGGGCAGGCGTATGCAGCACGCGCAGGTCCATCAGGAACACATCGCCCACCTTCCCGCACAGCTCGACCACTTGCAGGTCTACACCGTGCATCTGCCCCTTTGCTTCAGCCGGATTGGTGATCGGTGTACGAGCGGGATCGAACAGCCAACGGAAGAACGGCTCCGCCGCCAGCTTCTGCTTAACCTGCTTCGACTTCAGGAACTGATCGCCATTCAAGAGCCTGTGTGACCCGGCAACAACCAGCGTAGCCCCGCCGCCGGGGTCGACATCCTCGAGAAAAGTGAAGGCTTGTAGCCCCGGTGAAGCATCCTCGCCCAGCCGCGGCATATCGAGATGCCAGACATCGTGCGGCACCTGCCAGTCCTGCTGCCCCGGAAGGGTGAACAGCAGTTGCTGTCCGGGCGGGAGCGGCATGACCCCTTGGCCGAGGATTCCCTCGACCATTGTTTGGACAGGTGCGCCTAGCAGGTCCGGGAAGGTCGGGTCATAATTGAGCGCGTTGAGAGCATTGCGGAATGGCTTGGGATAGCCGAAGGAGCTGGGCGAGTGCATCCAGCGCCCCTCGCTGAACAACCCGTGCTCGTTCGCCAATGCCAGCACCCGGTCGCGCGCAGCGTGAACATCGTGCGGCGCGACCATGCCTTCGACCTTCACGAGGCCGGATCGGATCATCTCAGTCGACAGGGGTTCGGACTGCTTCATCGCCGCGCGGGATTATCCCATCGGGCCGCGCGGCTCAACTGCGTGGCACCCCATGCAAGCGCGGGTGCCCGGAACGCACTCGCCTTCATGGCCGTTCCGTCTATAAGCACTTCAAACGCTTAACCGACGGGACGACCAATGACCGCTGAAACCAAACTCCCCACCGGCAAGGACCTGATCGCGGAGATCGACCGCCTGCGCAAGGAACGCAATGCGGTGATCCTGGCGCACTACTACCAGACCCCCGATATCCAGGATCTCGCCGATTACGTCGGCGACTCGCTGCAACTCTCGCAGATGGCGGCTGAAACCGATGCCGATGTCATCGCCTTCTGCGGCGTCAAATTCATGGCTGACACCGCCAAGATCCTCTCGCCCGAGAAGATCGTTGTCCTGCCCGATATGGACGCCGGGTGCAGCCTCGAAGACAGCTGCCCGCCGGAGAAGTTCAAGAAGTTCCGCGAGCAGCACCCTGATCACATCGCGCTGACCTACATCAATTGCAGCACGGAAGTGAAAGCGCTGAGCGACGTGATCGTCACCAGCTCCAGCGCGGAGACGATCCTGCAGCAGATCCCCAAGGACCAGAAGATCATCTTCGGGCCGGACCGCCACCTCGGCGGGTACCTGAGCCGCAAGTTCAACCGCGAAATGCTGCTGTGGCCGGGCGTGTGCATCGTCCACGAAGCCTTCAGCGAGACCGAGCTGCTCAAGCTCAAGCAGCAGTATCCGGATGCGCCGATCGCCGCCCACCCCGAATGCCCGCCTACAATAGTCGACCACGCCGATTACGTCGGCTCGACCAGCGGCATCCTCAAATTCGCCAAGGAATTCGAAGGCGACACGCTGATCGTCGCCACCGAGCCGCACATCATCCACCAGATGGGAAAGGCGCTGCCGGAGAAGAACTTCATCGGCGCCCCGGGTGCCGACGGCAACTGCAGCTGCAACATCTGCCCCTATATGGCATTGAACACGCTGGAGAAGCTCTACGTCGCGCTGCGCGACCTGGAACCACGCATCGAGATCGAGGAAGAGCTGCGCCTCAAGGCCAAAAAGAGCCTCGACCGGATGCTGGAAATGGCCAGCGGCACTGTCGGCAAGGGGGATCTGGGAAAGGTTTAGTGCCGTCCTAACAACCAACGATGCCTGTTTGAGTGGTTTCGTAAGTAGTCGTCATTCCCGCGAAGGCGGGAATCCAGGGCAGAATAGCGCAAGGTCACTCTGATTTCCCGCCTTCGCGGAAATGACGTACTAGGGGTTCCGCCCCACCGCCATCCCCGGCCCGCTTCTCGGCCGCTCGCTCCGCGCCACTACCAGTGCGCTGCCGAGGAGGCCCATGCCGATGATGTCCCACACGCCCAGCACTTCGCCGAACACGCCGTAGCCATAGAGCGCTGCCACCGCCGGTTGAGTCAGCAGCGCGACACCGATGATCAGCGGCGGGAAATGCCGCAGGGCGAACACCAGCAGGCCCTGCCCGACGATCTGGCTCGTCACTGAAAGCGCCAGCAGCGGCCCCCAGCCTGCCGCGCCCGGCAGGACCGGCTCCCCCAGCACCAGCGCCAGCACCAGCAGCACCGGGCAAGCGAACAGGCTGACCCATACCAACAGGCTCCACGCGCCAATGCCTTTGCGCGCGTCCTGCAAGGTCAGCAGGTAGATCGCGTAGCTGAGGCCCGCGGCGAGGCAGAACAGGTCGCCCACCAGTGTCGCAGTGCTGATCTCGAGGCTCTCGCCCATCAGGATCGCCGCCCCGCCCAGCGCGAAGACGATGGCGAGCCATTCCATCCCCTTGGGCAGGGTGCGGCTGACGATGAAGCCCCAGAACAGCAGCACGACGCTGCCCGCATTGCCGAACAGCGTCGCATTGCCGAGCCGGGTCAGCCCTATGCCATAGTGCCAGCTGGCCAGGTCGAGCGCGAAGGCCGTACTACCCAGCGCCACCAGCATCAGCGTCCGCCGTGGAATCCCGCCCAGCGCCTGTCCGTTGGCCCGGGCCAACAGCATCAAAATCGGCAGCGCCAGGAACAGCCGCCAGAACGCCGCGCTGACCGGCCCGGTATCGGCAAGCCGCACCGCCCACGGACCCAGCGCCAGCGCGACGTTGCCCGCCAGCAACGCCAGCAACAGCAGCCATTGCCGGCCTGACACATTTTCGACGGTTGCACGCTCCATCGCGCTGCCCTAGCCGCTGTTAACCGAGTTGAAAAAGAAAATGCGGAGACTGAAATCTATGCACGACAGCCTGTTCCAGCCGCTGACCATGGGCGCCCTCGAGGCGAAGAACCGCATCTTCATGGCGCCGCTGACCCGCGGGCGTGCGGCCGAACCGATGTTCGTCCCCAACGAGCTGATGGCAACCTATTACCGCCAGCGTGCCGGCGCAGGGATGATCCTGACCGAAGCGACCGGGATCAGCCGCGAAGGGCTGGGCTGGCCGTCTGCCCCCGGTATCTGGAGCGACGAACAGGCCGAAGCATGGAAGTTGTCGACCGAGGCCGTCCACGAAAAAGGCGGGCTGATCGTCATGCAGCTGTGGCACATGGGGCGGATCGTCCACCCCTATTTCCTCGATGGCGAACCGCCCTTCTCTGCCAGCGCCACCAAGGCCCCCGGCGAAGCACATACGCCGGTCGGCAAGCAGGAATATGCCACTGCCCGCGCCATGTCGCTGGACGACATCAAGCGCACCATCGGCGACTATCACAACGCTGCCGCGCAGGCGAAGAAAGCCGGGTTCGACGGCGTCCAGCTGCACGGGGCCAATGGGTATCTGATCGACCAGTTCCTGCGCGATAGCTCCAACCTGCGCGACGATGACTATGGCGGCTCGCCGGAAAACCGCACCCGCTTCATGCGCGAAGTGCTCGAAGCGCTGATCGACGTCTGGGGCGCGGACCGCGTGGGTATCCGCCTCTCGCCCAATGGCGAGACGCAGGGCTGCGATGACAGCGACCCGCCCGCCACCTTCGGCGCTGCGGCCAAGGTCTGCGAAGAGCTGGGCCTTGCCTTCGTCGAGCTGCGCGAGCCGGGGCCGGATGGCACCTTCGGCGCCACCGATGTGCCCAAGCAAAGCCCGCTGATCCGCACGCTCTATTCCGGCCCGCTGATCCTCAATTCGGACTATGACGCGGCGCAGGCCGATGCCGATGTCAGCAGCGGCAAGGCCGATGCCATCAGCTTCGGGCGACCCTATATTTCCAATCCGGACCTTGAGAAGCGGATCGCCGTTGGCGCACCCTTCAACCCCAACAAGGATGTGCCCAAAAGCTGGTATTTCCCGATCCCCGAAGGTTACATCGACTATCCCACGCTGGAAGAGGAGCAGGCACAGGTCGCCTGAGGCTTCGCCGCCCGAGGACCAACTGAGGCCAAAACCATGCCCGCACGATCCTGGCTCCTTGTCCCGGCCGACATCGAGGCCAAGCTGGCGAGAACGCCGGGCGTTGGCGCGGGTATCGTTGTGCTCGATCTCGCTTCAGTGTCGGAGGGCAAGAAAGCCCAGGCCCGCGAAAACGCTGTCCAGTTCCTGACCAAGCAGCAACACCAGCTGACCAACAAGAAACGCTTCGATCGCTGGGTCCGGATCAACCCGATCGGCAGCCCGCACTGGAAGGAAGATCTCAATGCCGCAATGGCCGGGCGGCCACAGGGCATCGTCCTGCCCCGCGCCATGGGGCCCCAGCAAGTGCAGATGCTGGCGGCCGACATTTACGAGCTTGAGCAGAAGCTCAATGTTCCGCACAACTCAGTCCGCATCCTGCCACAAGTCGGCGATGCCCCTGAGGCCGCGCTGCTGATCCCGCAATTCGCGCAGGATCCCCACCCCCGTATCCTCGGCCTGTCATGGGATGCGCAGGCACTGGCGGCCGCTGCGCACATGGCGAGCGCCGACAATGACGCAATCCGGGCCATCCGGGCGCAATTGTTGCTGACCGCCAAGGCGCGCGGATTGCAGGCCATCGAAAGCCCGAGCGGGCTCGTGAAGAGCTCGGAAGCGCTGGAAGCAGCCGTGCAACGCGCACGGATGAACGGCTTTGACGGGATGATGGCGCGCCACCCGGCCCAGGTTCCGGTGATCGAGCAGGTCTTTACCCCTACCGAAGAAGAACTGGTGGCCGCGCGTGCCGTACTATCCGGTTTTGAACTCTATCCCGAAGCGCAGGTCGTCACTGTCGATGGCCGTTCGATCGACCGCATCGGGCTGGAACGCGCCAAGCGCTTGCTGGACATCGACTAGCCTTCTTCAGCCGGCTCTTCCGGCGCTGCGGCTTCTGCCGGCGCGACCGGTTCCGCCGCTTCTTCCGGCCCTTCCTGGCCAGCGTTGCCACCGCCGCCGGTTTCGGTCGGCGAAGGCTTGAGCGACGGCGACTGTGATTTCACCGCATCGGTCGCCAGCATTGCATCGCTTATGCTCCCGCCCTGTACCTCGCCCTGTGCGTCGCCGTCGGTCACAGTGGGTGCATCTGCGGATCCACCACAGGCTGCCACAGCCAAAGCCAGAACCGCTGCCGAAGCAAAACCGCCGTGCCGCATCATGCCTGCTCTCCTTCCAGCGCGGCAAGAAAGCGCGGCGCTTCGGCCTGCAATGCCGCATCCCACTCCCCCGGTGCAAGCGCGATTCCCAATCGGGCGAGGCTGGTGACGCCGAATTCATCGATTCCACATGGGACGATGCCGGCAAAATGGCTCAGGTCAGGATCGAGATTGACGGAAAAACCATGCATGGTGACCCAGCGCCGCACGCGCACGCCGATGGCACCGATCTTGGCTTCACGACCATCGATATCGGTGGTCCAAATACCCACCCGGCCATCAACCGACCAACTTTCGACGCCGAAGCCGCGAAGGGTCGCGATCACCCAGTCTTCCAGCGCGTGGACGAAGCGCCGCACATCCTTACCCCGCTGCCTGAGGTCGAGCATCACATAACCGACCCGCTGCCCGGGCCCGTGATAGGTATAGCGACCGCCCCGCCCAGCCTCGACCACTTCGAACCGCGGCTCGAGCAATTCGTCAGCGGCTGCGCTGGTCCCGGCGGTGTAGACCGGTGGATGCTCCAGCAGCCATACCAGCTCGCGAGCCTCGCCCGTTGCAATCGCGGCGTTGCGCGCATCCATGACTTCGAGCGCTGTGCGGTAAGGCACTTTCTCGCTCTCAGTCTGCCACTCCGGCATCTCGGCTGGGTCCAGGTCTGTGCTTTGAGCCATAATCGCCAATTGCGTGGCGTGGGTGGAAGCGCTTATCAAGGGGCAAGTTGCTGGCAGGGAGGGATCGCCAATGAAATTCGACATGAGCCGCGCCTGGGATGACGGGATCGCCATGCTTCGCCGCAACACCAACATGGTGACGATCATTGCGGGGGTATTCTTCTTCCTGCCCTATCTCGTGTTGATGTTGATGACCCCCGACATGAGCCAGAACCCGGCCATGCAGCCGGGGGCGAACGATCCCGACGCGATGATGAATGCGATGATGGCGGTCTATCGCGAGATCTGGTGGTTGATCCTGCTGATGGCTCTTCTGCAAGGCGTCGGCACACTGGCGATCTATGCCCTGATCTCGCACAGCAACCGACCGACCGTGGGCGAAGCGATCGGTTTCGGCTTCAAGGGCTTGCTCCCTTTCCTCGGGATCGGCCTGTTGCAATCACTCGCGCTGATGCTGGTGGCCGGTATCCCGCTGGGCATCGCCGCAGCAACCGGGTCAATCCTGCTCATCTCGCTGGTCGGCCTGACTGCGGTTGTGCTGGTGATCTATGTTTACACCAAGTTTTCGCTCTCAGTCGCCGTCATCGGCATGGAGAAGCAGTTCAACCCCGTCAAAGCGATGGGCCGGTCGTGGGCGCTGACGAAAGGCAATTCGCTGCGGCTGTGGCTGTTTTATTTCCTGCTCTTCCTTGCCTTCGGCGTGCTTTCGGCAGTGGTTGCCATGGTGGTCGGCCTGGTCCTGAGTCTTGCCGGGCCGGAGGTGGCGCTGTTCGGCAATGGGCTCGTTTCATCGCTGATCAACACGGTCTTTGTCTGCGTGTTCCTGTCGGTTGTCGCGGCGGCCTATCGCCAGCTCTCGGGTGGCACGCCGGATTCGATCAGCGAGACATTCGACTAGGGGGCCTTATTCCTTCCAGCCCCAGAACAGCTTGCATGGCAGCACGTTCCAGAACTCGAACCCGCTATCGATGCGCTTGAAATCGGCCCGCATGAGGTCGCGTACGGCGGCAGTGAACTGGTAGGCCATGAAGGCTCCACCCGGCCGCAGGATACGGTGCGTTGCGGAGATGATGGCTTCGCCGACGCCGCCGGGAAGCGTCGAGAACGGCAGGCCAGACAGGATATAATCGGCGTTGTCATGCCCGGCGAGGCGGACGATCTCTTCGACATCCTCTGCAGACCCGAGCACTGCGGTGAAGCGGCTGTCCTTGATCGTCCGGTTGAGGAATTCGACGTAGAGTGGGTTGGTATCGATAGCGATCAGCTGTGCATCGCCTTTCATCCGTTCCAGCACCGGCAGGCAGAACGTCCCTACACCCGGGCCGTATTCGACAAACAGGTTGCACCTCTGCCAGTCGACCGGCGCCAGCATCTTGTCGATGGTGAAGCGCGAAGAGGGGATGATCGAGCCCACCATGCGCGGGTGCTCGAGGAATCCCCGGAAAAATACACCCCATTGTCCGAGATACCGCCCGACCCTGTGTTTCAATCGATCGCGCAAACGCTCGATCGCGGTTGAAGCATTGTCGTTCAAGCTGGTCCTCCGGCATTTCGAACAGGCGCGCTGTTCCACGGGCTTGCGCGGCAACAGGTGGCAGCTTCGCAGGCCCATTGCAACCGCGCGGGCGCAGGCGTAGCGGTGCGCCATGGCCGATGCCGATCCCACCGAAGCGATACCGCTCGCCCCTCTTCCTGTTGCCGGCCAGGCGATTTCGCGTGGGCGGCTGGTGCTGCTGTTCATGGTCATGCTGGTGACGGCAGCTGGCAACACAGCCATGCAATCGGTGATGCCTTCGATCGGGACGGCGCTGCAGGTGGACGATGTCTGGATCAGCCTCGCCTATACCTGGTCGGCGCTGCTGTGGGTCACCTGCGCCCCGATGTGGGCCAAGCGTTCCGACAAACGCGGTCGCAAGGCGATGATGGCGCTGGGGATGGTCGGTTTCATCTCCTCCATGACCTTGTGCGGGATCGCTCTTCAGCTGGGCCTCGCTGGCGTTCTTACCGCTTTCTGGACACTGGTATTGTTCGCGCTTTGCCGCTCGCTTTATGGCCTGCTCGGCTCAGCCGCACCGCCGGCAGTACAAGCCTATGTCGCCAGCCGCACGCCGCGCAGCGAGCGGACCCAGGCGCTGGCGCTGGTCGCTTCCAGCTTCGGGCTTGGCACGGTCCTCGGGCCGGCACTGGCGCCGTTGCTGTTGTTCCCCGGGACCGGGCTGACCGGCCCTTTCTATGCCTTTGCCGCAGTCGCAGTGGTGGTGCTGATCGCGTTGCGGCTGCGCCTGCCCAACGATGAGCCACAATTTGCCGCCCGGGGCCGGGCATTCGATGCACCCTACGGCAGCGGGGCCGGTCGCCATGTCCGCGACAGCGACCGATCCGAAGACGACGAGGAAGACAGCGGCGAAATGCAGGCCGCAAGTGACAGCGAACCGCCTGAGCTGAAATGGACCGACAAGCGCCTGCTGCCGTGGATGGTGGCCGGGTTGCTAGGCGGACATGCGCAAGCCATGATCCTCGGCATTTCCGGCTTCCTCGTGCTCGATCGGTTGCATTTGCGCGATACGCCGGAGGCCGGGGCAGGCCCGGTCGGAATCGTGCTGATGGTGGGGGCAGTCGCCACGCTGCTCGCACAATGGGGTTTGATCCCGACGTTGCGGCTCGGCCCCAAGGCCTCGACCCTGTGGGGAATGCTGCTGGCGATCGTCGGCGTTGCCATCATCGCCGTCGCGCAAGACCTGCATGCCATTGCACTGGGCTTTGCTGTCGCGTCGCTGGGCTTCGGCCTTTACCGGCCCGGCTTCACAGCCGGTTCCTCACTTGCCGTCACCCGGCCCGAACAAGGGCAGGTTTCCGGCAAGGTCGCCAGCATCAACGGTGCCAGCTATATCTACGCCCCGGCACTGGGAGTCTGGCTCTACGGCCATTCCGACTGGCTCGGCTTCGCTGTCATCATCGGGTTCTGCCTGGCGGTTTTCGCGCTGGGTCATCGCTCGCTTCAAAGCGACGAATACCTCACCCGCGACCGGGGCTGACCGCGTGGATCAAAGGATATCCAGCACTGTGTCCTGAGGCCGGCACAACCGCACGCCCTTGTCCGTTTCGACCAGCGGGCGGTTGATGAGGATCGGATCGGCCGCCATGGCATCGAGCACGGTGTCCGCATCCGCATCGGGCAGGCCGCGCTCCTCGGCGTCGGTGCCGCGCAGACGCAAGCCTTCGTTCGGCGTCATCCCGGCGTCGGCAAAAAGCTGCGCCAGCTTGTGGCGGCTGGGCGGTTCCTTGAGGTATTCCACCACTGTCACATCGACCTTCGACAGGTTCTCGAGGATGGCGAGCGTCTTGCGCGAAGTGCCGCATTTGGGGTTGTGCCAGATGGTCGCTTTCATGTGTTCCTGCCTCGTGAATCGCTGATCGGGTACGTGGCGAATTCCGCTAGCAGCAAGAGTTTTTCCCGCCAAGCAACACACAGTGCTTGCAATTGCGAATTATTCTCAATAGCACGGAATCAGTTATCGAGAATCGTTCGCAAGAAAGACATTATATGACCTCTGCACTCCGCCGCGCTACCTTCCTGGCCGGTTCCGCCCTCACCTGTGTTGCTGCCCCGGCTTTCGCTACGGCAGAAACTGCCGATCAGGCTCCGGAGCGCGACTACCTTCCGGCGGAAATTGTCGTGACCGGAAGTGTAGACGGCTACAGCAATGATGACGGGTCGAGCGGCACCAAGACTCCGACGCCGCTGATCGATGTTCCGCAGACGGTCGCCACGATTACCGATGACCAGCTTGAAGACCAGGCCATCACCCAGCTCTCCGAAGCACTGCGCTATGTACCCGGGGTCAGCACCGAATCGGGCGAAGGCAACCGCGATGCCGTGTTCATCCGTGGCCAGGAAACCACCGCCGACTTCTATCTCGACGGCCTGCGCGATGATGCGCAGTACTATCGCTCACTTTACAACGTAGAACGCGTCGAAGTGCTCAAGGGGCCCAATGCGCTGATCTTCGGGCGCGGCGGTGGCGGCGGCGCGATCAACCGCGTCAGCAAGACCGCCAAGGTCGGCGACAGCTTTATAGAAGGCGACGCTTCGGCCGACACCTTCGGTGCTTTTGCCATCGGCGCAGACCTCAACCAGCCGTTGTCGGATAGCGTCGCGCTGCGCATCGCTGGTACCTATGAGGAATTCAACAACGACCGCGATTTCTACGACGGCCGCTTCATCGGCATCACTCCGACAATCACCGCCCAGCTCGGCCCGGACACGCGCCTTACCGCGAGCTACACTTATGACGACGACAGTCGCCTCGCCGACCGCGGTATCCCGTCCTTCAACGGTGCACCGCTCTTCGGCTTCGAAGAAACTCTCTTCGGCGTCGCCGACTTCAACATCTCCGATACCGAAGTCAACATCGCCCGGGCCCGGATCGATCATGATTTCTCGGATGCCTTGAGCGCCAATGTCTCAGTCCAGTTCGCCGATTATGACAAGCTCTATGCCAATGTCGTGCCTTCAGGCAGCGACGGAGCCAGCGTGACACTCTCCGGCTATCGCAACGATACTGACCGGCAGAACCTGATCGGCCAGGCCAATTTCATCTGGCAGGTCAATACCGGTAGCGCGCGCCATATGGTGCTATTCGGCTTTGAGGCCGGCGACCAGAACACTGACGACAGCCGCCTGGGTATCAGCTTCGCTACTGCCACCGGGCCGGAATCCCGGGTAACGATCCCGCTGGCCGATGTGCTGGCCATTCCGGCTGTTTCGCTGACCGCGCCCATCCGCGCCCGCGACACCCAGCTGACGACTTTCTCAGCCTATCTGCAGGACCAGATCGACATTGGCGATCACGTCCAGATCATCGCCGGCGTGCGCTGGGACCGGTTCGATCTTGAATCGCGCGACCAGATCGGGGGCGGCATCAACGCCCGCATGGACGAGAAATTCAGCCCACGCGCGGGCCTTGTGATCAAGCCGAACGAGAACCTGTCGCTCTATGCCAGCTATGCGCAGAGCTTCTTGCCGCAATCAGGCGACCAGTTCACCAGCCTGTCGACACTCGACGCCGGGCTCGAACCGGAAAAGTTCACCAACTACGAGATCGGTGCCAAGTGGCTGATCCGTTCGGACCTGTTCTTCACCGCTGCCCTGTTCCAGCTCGACCGCACCAACACGACAGCACCGGATCCGCTGACACCGGGCAACGTCGTGCTGACCGGCAGCACCCGCACCAAGGGGATCGAGCTCAACCTCGTTGGCAAGATCACTCCGCAGTGGCAGGCCAATATCGGCTACACCTATCTCGACGGTGAAATTCGCAACGACACCGAGTCTGCTCCGGCGGGCACAAGGCTGGAACAGCTCCCCGAACACCAGATCAGCTTGTGGAACCGCTTCCAGTTCACCGATAGTTTCGCTGCAGGGCTTGGCGTCGTGTACCAGGACGAGCAATTTGCTTCCGTGAGCAATGCGGTGACCTTGCCGGACTACTGGCGGGTCGATGCAGCGGTGTTCTACGACATCAACGAGCGCGTTTCGCTGCAGGTGAATATCGAGAACCTGTTCGACGAAACATACTACCCGGCCGCACATGGCGACAACAACATCCAGCCGGCAGAACCCTTCAGCGCCCGCTTCGGAGTGCGCGTAAGGATGTAAAATCCTGATTTACCTCAAAATAACCATACCCCCTTAGAGGCGACAGCCACCTAAGGGGAGTACAGGCCATGCTGAGGAAATTGATCGGGGACGTAGCCGGCAGTCCTGCTGTGGAATTCGCCATCGTTGCGGCGGTCATTTCGATCGCCGCGCTCGGCGCATTCAAGACGCTGGGCGACACGTCGAGCAACCAGATGAGCAGCGTCGAGACCGCCTATGCGAAAGTGAACTAGTCGCGGGAGGTCATTCTTCCGGCTCAGGCGGGGCGATCGCAGGCACCGCCTTTGCCGCGTCTTCGGGATCGATGCCAGGAGCGGGAGCCGCGCTGATCCGTTCTTGCCGTCGCTCGACCCGTCCGGCGCGCTGGATTGCCCGAACCAAGCGGGGATAGACCCCACAACGGCACAGGTTGGGGATCGCCTGTTCGATCTCTTCTTGCGAAGGCGCGGCATTGCGTTGCAGCAGCGCTGCCGCTGCGATAACGATCCCCGGGGTGCAGAAGCCGCACTGGATCGCCTGCTCCGCAACCATCGCCTGCTGCACCGGATGCGAACGATCCCGGCTCAGCCCTTCAATGGTCGTGACAAACCGGCCTTCGGCTTCCTCCAGGGTGATCAGGCACGAACGCAACGCAGCCCCATCCACCAGCACCATGCAGGCACCGCAATCACCATTGCCGCAACCGTATTTTGTGCCGGTCAGGTTCGACGCGTCGCGCAGCGCCCACAGCAGCGGGGTTTGCGGATCCAGCTCGTATTCGACGGGGCGATCATTGACCGTCAGGCGTGGCACAGTCGCTGCTTCCTTTTACCTTGGACTGCCTATCACATGACATGGCGCGGGCGGACAAGCCTGCGCGCTGCCTTTTCCCTTCCCCCGACGCTCACCCCTCGCTAGGCGGGAAACGATGAGCGAGCCAAAATGAGCGAGAACGCCAAGCTGACCCGCGGGAGCATTCCCGGCCATCTCGTCTCGCAAACCCTGCCGATGATCATCGGCGTCGCGGCCATGATGTCGATCGGGCTCGTCGATGCCTATTTCATCGGCCAACTCGGGCCGGAACAGCTCGCGGCCGTCAGCTTCATTTTCCCCATTGGCACTGCGCTCGGCAGCCTCGGTGTCGGCGTGATGGTCGGGATCAATTCGGTGGTCGCCCGCGCACTGGGCGAAGGCGACGATGCCAAGGCCGAACGGCGCGCCAATTTCGGCGTGATGTTTGCGGTGGTTTGCGGGCTCGCATTGGGCCTTTTGCTGTTTGCCCTGATCGATCCGCTGTTTCGCCTGATGAATGCCGACGACGCACTGATGCCCTATATCCGCACTTATATGGGCCCTTATGCGCTGGGACTGCCCCTGCTGCTCGCCAACATGGGGATGAACGGTGTGCTGCGCGGCCAGGGTGAAGCGCGCAAGACCAGCTACGTCTCCATCACCTATGCCCTCGCCAACTGGATCCTCGACCCGATCCTGATCACTGGCGCATTCGGGTTCGAGGGGCTTGGCATCCTCGGGGCTGCCTATGCCTCCATTATCGGCTGGGCGATCGGGATGGGCGTGGCGGTGTTCCTGATCCGGCGCACCTTCATCAGGCTCAATCCAATGGTGCTGCGCAACTGTAGCCTGGTGGATCCGGCTGTCTCGATCATGCGGGTGGCAGGCCCGGCGGCCTTCTCCAACGCGATCAACCCGATCGGACTGTCGATCCTGACCGCGCTGGTCGCCATCGAAGGGCAGGCGGCAGTCGCCGGCTTCGGTGCAGCAGGCCGGTTGCAGAGCTTTGCCGTAGTCCCGCTGCTTGGCCTCTCCGGTGCAATCGGCGGAATTGTCGGGCAGAACTGGGGCGCGAAGCAATATGGCAGGGCGCGCCAGGCAGCTTTATACGCCAGCCTGTTCTGCATCGGCTGGGGCCTCGCCATCGCTGTCATCCTGTTTGCTGCTGGAGAATGGTTTGCGGACTTCTTCACCACCGACCCTGCAGTGATCGAGCAATTTGCGCGCTACCTGACCATCGCGGCCTGGGGCTATGCCGGGTTCGGTCTGCTGATCGTCGGCAATGGCGCACTCAACGCGGTCGACAAATCGGGCTACGCGCTGGTGCAGAGTGCAGCGCGCGTCTTCCTGGTGATGCTACCCATCGCATGGCTGCTCCGCGGGGCATGGGGTGCCGATGCGATCTACGCCGCCGAACTGGCGGCAAACCTGTTTGGGGGGGCATTGGCAGCCCTTGTAGTCTGGCAGGTACTGCGACGCCGGCAAGAAGACGAAGGCGCATGAACGGCGCTCGCATATCGATCTTCTGCCGCTGGCCAGAGCCGGGCAAGGCCAAGACCCGCCTCATTCCTGGTTTCGGAGCAGAGGGTGCAGCGGCGATCTATACCAAGCTGCTGGCGCATACAGTCGAAGTGGTTCGCGCCACCGGCATCCCATTCGAGTTGCGGGTGACAGGCGCATCGGTCGAAGCGTTCAAGGCAGGCCTCGGCGAAGAGCTGAATGTGGTAGAGCAAGGCGATGGCGACCTCACCGACAAACTCTCGCGCGTCGCTCCGCCCGCCATCGTCATTGGCAGCGATTGCCCGGGGCTGACCCCGCAGCACCTGTGGGCTGCGCATGACACACTCGCCACCGAAGAAATGGTCATCGGCCCCGCCAGCGATGGCGGCTATTACCTGTTGGGTTACAAC
The DNA here is from genome assembly GCF_030140925.1 of Parerythrobacter aestuarii. Taxonomy (NCBI): domain Bacteria; kingdom Pseudomonadati; phylum Pseudomonadota; class Alphaproteobacteria; order Sphingomonadales; family Erythrobacteraceae; genus Parerythrobacter; species Parerythrobacter aestuarii. The sequence goes on along the minus strand of NZ_JARBWD010000001.1, from coordinate 841,314 downwards.
CACGACGCCCGCTACGCCTTCGAGGACATGCCGTGGAGCACCGACAAGGTGTTCGAAGAGACGCTGAAACGCTTTGTCGCCAGGGGCGTCCGCCCGGCGGTGATGCCGGAGCTGTCGGATATCGACACCGCCGCCGATCTCGAAGACTGGCCGGATTTCCTCCCGTGAGCCAGACAGTCGCGCTGGTGCTGCCCCTGCTCGACGAAGAGAAAGCGCTGCCCGCGCTGGCCAGGACTTTGCGTGGTCTTGACCCCCAGCCTGATGAAGTGATCGCGGTCGATGGCGGCAGCGGTGACCGCACCCGGGAACTGGTGCGAGAGGCCGGGTGGCAATTGATCCAAACCCCCAGGGGCCGCGCAATCCAGATTAATGCCGGTGTCGATGCGGCCCGGTCCGAGCTCGCCTGCGTGCTCCATGCCGACACCACGCCGCCTACCGATATGGCGCAGGTTATCCGTGATACCATGGCCGACCAGCGCATTGCACTGGCCAGCTTCACCCCTCTGATCACAGGGGAGAAGACCCGCTGGTTCACCAGCGCGCACAATTTCATCAAGACCTGGTACGCCCCGTTGCTGACCCGCCCGCACCTGTTCTTCCAAGGTGTGCGGTTGCTGTTCGGCGACCACGCGATGTTTTTTCGCCGGGCAGATTTTCTCGCCATTGGCGGGTGCACGCCCAGCGATGCCGTGATGGAAGAAGCCGACTTGTGCGTGAAGTTCGCCAGGCTTGGGCGCATTAAGATGGTGCGACGCGTGGTGAGAACCTCTGACCGGAGGATTGCGGAATGGGGCCCGCTCAAGGCCAACTGGATCTATTTCAAGGTCGGAATGCTGTGGGCCTTTGGCCTGCGTGAGCGAATGGAGAAGAATTACCCCGACGTGCGCTGATGTTCCGGCTGGCGCAGGAAACCCGCATCCACGCAATACCGTATCAGCTTGCGCAACATCGCTACATCCATCGTGGGCGGTTCCAGCCCAGTGACCGCGCGCATTTTCGTATCATCAAACCGTGGGTCGCGCTGGAAATAGGCGGCGTAGAGTCCGGCCACGCGCTTGTAGAGCCTGCGCTCCATTGCGGGCAGGCCTGACGGGTCGAAGGTGGCCGCATCGGCCAGCACGGGTTCGTGAAAGTGAGCAAAGCTGCCAATCGCAGCAGCGAAGTCCTCGACGGAGACCGGACCGCCCGAAACGAGATGATAGGCCCCGCCCCGCGCAGCCTCGAACTGCTCCACCAGCGCCACGATTCCTGCCGAGACATGATCGAGCGGGACAAAATCCAGCGTTGCGCCCGCGCTCACCGGCATATGCCGGACACGACCTTCGGCGATCAGCTTGAAAGCGGCGTAAATGGTATCGAACTGGCGGATCGCGCCTGTTCGGCTGTCGCCGACAACGATGCTGGGGCGAGCGATCGCGAAAGGCACGCTGCTGGCACGCACCAGCGCTTCGGCTTCGGCCTTGCTGGCTTCATAGCCATTGGTGAAGCCCTCTGTCGGCAAGGGATCGTCCTCGCCGATCGGTCCCGAGCGTTCGCCGCAGACATAGGCGGTGCTGACATGAAGGACTCCGGCCCCGGCGCGCCGGGCAAGGTCCAATACCCGCGCCGTGCCATCGATATTGGTGGCACGATACGCGTCTTTCTCGAGGTCGAACCGGGTAAGCGCGGCGCAGTGGAGGATAAGGTCGAGCTCACGCGCCAGCCGGTCGAGTGTCGCAGGCTCCAGGCCCATGTCCTCCTGCGCCAGGTTGCCGGCCACCATTTCGGCCACCGACGCCTGCGTGCCGTCATTCGCCAGGACATCGGGGTTGGAACGAACAAGTGCCGTCACGTGATGACCCGCCGCCGCGAGCCGCGCGCTGACTTCGCCGCCGATCAGCCCGGCAGCACCGGTCACCAAAATTCGCATCGGCCGGCAGTCCCCACTCATATGTAACCAGCGCTCATTCCAGGTCGGAAAGCAGGGCGACCGGCAATTGTGATTCGCAATTTTCGCTGGATAGGTTACGCGAGGCAGGGATGAAATTCACGCATGATGTCATTGTAATCGGTGGCGGGGCCGGTGGGCTGGTCGCGGCCGGAGGGTGCGCGCTGTTCGGGCTCAAGGTTGCGCTGATCGAAGGCCACAAGATGGGTGGCGAGTGCCTCAACAATGGTTGCGTGCCTTCCAAGGCGCTGATTACCGCCGCCAGGCGCGCCGCCGAAGCTCGCGAGGAAAAGCGCATGGGCGTGACACTGGCGGCTCCGAAAGTGGAATGGGCGGGTGTCCACCAGCATATCCATGATGCCATTGCCGAGATCGCCCCGCACGATTCCGAAGAGCGGTTCGAGGAAATGGGCTGTGAAGTCATTCGCGACTGGGCGAAGCTGACTGGCAAGCACTCTGTCGAAGTCGGCGGCCGCACGCTGACCGCACCGCGTATCGTGATTGCCACCGGATCCGAGCCCTTCGTACCGCCGATCCGAGGCCTCGATAATGTGCCCTATCTCACCAATGAGAACATCTTCGATCTGACCAAACAGCCCGAACACCTGGTCATCATCGGCGGCGGCGTGATCGGGATGGAGATGGCGCAGAGCTTCTGCCGCCTCGGATCGCAAGTAACTGTGATCGAGCCCGACCGCCCGATGAGCCGCGACGACGAGGACTCAGTCGCGGTCGTGATCGAGGTGATAGAACGCGAAGGCGTGCGCTTCGTCAAAGGGCTGGCGCAGAAGGTCGAAGGCAGCGCAGATGGCGTGGCGGTTCATGTCGACAACGGCGAAACGATCACGGGTTCGCACCTGCTGGTGGCGGTGGGGCGCAAGGCACGCGTTTCGGGGTACGGCCTGGAAGAGCTCGGCATCGAGCTTGGCCGCAACGGGATCGCTGTTGATGCACGCCGCCGCACCTCGATCAAGTCGATCTACGCTGTCGGCGATTGCCGCGAAGGACCGCGGCTGACGCATGTTTCGGGTTATGAAGGCTCCAACGTGGCGCTCGAGATCACTCTCGGGCTACCGACCAAGGTCGACTGGGAGGCCCTGCCCTGGTGCACCTATACCGAGCCCGAAGTGGCGCAGATTGGCCTGACCGAATCCGAAGCCAGGAAAAAGTTCGGCGAGCGCGTGACAGTGGTGAAGGAAGGCTTCGACCACAATGAACGCGCTATCGCCGAGGGCGATACCAAGGGGCACATGAAGGTCATCTTCAAGGGCAAGAAAGTGATCGGCGCGAGCATCGTCGGCAAGAATGCGGGCGAACTGCTGCTACCGCTGAGCCAGACGATCACCGGCAAGGCCAGCACCTTTGCGCTGGGTTCAGCCGTCATCAGCTATCCGACCCGGAGTGAGATCACCAAGGCCGTTGCCTTTGCCGCATGGGAGCCCACCGTATTCGGAGCGATCCCTAAGAAATGGGCGGGATCGCTCGCCAAACTACGGAGGATCTTCGCGTGAGCGAAGCCCGCACCAAGAGTCGCAACTCCCCAACCGGCGGATCTCCCTTCGCGGTTGAAGCAGAGCGCTTGCCCGATGCGAAATTTTCCGATCCGGACTGGACGGCCAAGGGCGAACCCCGCGCCTCGGTGCCGCTGACCCGGCTCGATACCCTGTGGTTCAACACCGGCACGCTGTGCAATCTCGCCTGCGCCAGCTGCTATATCGAAAGCAGCCCGACCAACGATGCGCTGGTCTATATCAAGGCTGCGGATGTCGCCCGCTATCTCGACGAGATCGCATGGGAGGAGATGGGCACGCGCGAGATCGGCTTCACCGGCGGCGAGCCATTCATGAACCCCGAATTCCTGGCGATGTTGACCGACGCGCTCGAACGCGGGTTCGAAGCCCTGGTGCTCAGCAACGCCATGAAGCCAATGCGACGGCACGAGGTCGCGTTACTGGAATTGCACGAACGCTTCGGTGACAAGCTCACCATCCGCGTGAGCCTCGACCATCACACGCAGGCCGTTCACGAAGCCGAACGCGGACCCAACAGTTGGGACGCCGCTATCGACGGGCTGCGATGGCTATCCGCCCATGGCTTTTCGCTGGCGGTCGCCGGGCGCATGTTGCCGGGCGAGAGTGAAACTGACGAGCGCGAGGGCTATGCCCGGCTGTTCGCGGACAAGGCAATCGCGGTGGATGCCGCCGACCCGGCGCGGCTCGTGCTGTTCCCGGAAATGGACGCCGCCAAGGATATTGCCGAGATCACCACCGCCTGCTGGAGCATCCTAGACAAGGACCCGGCCAGCATCATGTGCGCCGCCAGCCGCATGGTCGTCCATCGCAAGGGCGAACGCTTCCCGCGCGTCGCCGCTTGCACGCTGATTCCCTATGACAAGGGTTTCGATCTGGGCCGGACGCTGAAGGAAGCCTCAGCGGCAGTGAAGCTCAACCATCCGCATTGCGCCCGCTTCTGCGTGCTTGGCGGGGCGAGCTGCTCGGCCTAGGCAGCGGCTTTCGGATAGTCACGCTTGAGCAGCACCGACGCCCGCCAGTAACAGAAGATCGCCACCGGCGTGAAACTGGCGATGACGAGCAGCGCGTACCGCAGCGATTCCGTGCCGTACTGCGGCGCGAACATATCGGAGAGGACGCCTGTCAGCGTCGGACCCAGCCCAAGCCCGATCAGGTTGATGATCAGCAGGGTGATCGCTGCCCACACCGCGCGCATCTTGAGCGGGGCCAGCGTCTGGATCACCGCAAAGGTCGGCCCGAGGTAGCTCGACTGGAACAGCAGGGCGACGAAATAGACCCCCACTGCGATCCACGCGCTGTCAGCCCAATAGAACCACACGAGGAACGGCAGCGCGATGGTCTTGAGCGCAGCGATCATCCATGGCTGCCGCCACAGCCCGTCCCTGGCTGTCATGCGGTTGGCGAGCCAGCCGCCACCCAACCCGCTGGCCACCCCGGCGATTGCCAGCAGCGGGGCGACGATATTGCCGATCTGGAGCGTGTTGAGCTCGAAACTGCGCTGGAGGTAGGAGGGGGTGAACCCGGTCAATGCATAGCCGATTGCCGAAGTGATCGTGACCCCGGCGATCATCCAGCGCGCGGCCGGATTGGAGAGGATACTGCGGAACCCGTCGGCTACGCTGGGCTGGTCTGCATCGGCCACGGCATTGGGCTCGGCCCGGCGGGGCGGTTCAGTGGCGAACAGCTTGACGAAAATCGCCAGCACAACGCCAGGCAAGCCGATAACGATAAACGCCACGCGCCAGTCGAAGAAATAGGTCAGATTGCCGCCGAACATCTGCCCGGCCGCGCTGCCGAGCGTTACCCCCAGGGCGTAGATCGACAGCGCCAGCGCCCGCTTTTCAACCGGATAGAGGTCGGCGATGATCGAGTGGCTGGGCGGGCTGGAGCCGGCCTCGCCGATCCCGACGCCGATGCGCGCGGCCAGCAACTGGGCGAAGTTCTGGGCAAGCCCGCACACGGCCGTCATCGCACTCCACAGCGCCAGCGCGATGGAGATGATGTTGACCCTGTTCATCCGGTCGGCCAGCGCCGCAACCGGTATGCCCAAGGTGGCGTAAAACAGCGCGAAGGCGAGACCCGACAGGAAGCCGAGCTGCGTATCGGTGAGCAGCAGGTCGGCCTTGATGTCCTCCAGCAGGATCGCGAGGATCTGCCGGTCCATGTAGCTGAAGAAATAGGTGACGGTGAGCAGGAACAGCGTCACCTTGCGCGCAGTCGCTGAAACTTCGACGCCTGCCGATGCCGGGGCAGCTGTAGCCATGATCCTCTCCCGTCAGTCCATACAAAAGGGGCCGGAAGTTCTCACTCCCGGCCCCTGATGTTGGTTTCGCTTAGAACCGTGTCCGGATGCCGAAGCGATAGTTGCGGCCTATGGCGTTCCCGATGAACGGGTTGTAGCCAAGCGGCAGCTGCGCCTGGGCCGGTTCCTCATTGGTGAAGTTCTCGATCGCGGCCTGCAGCTGAGCCTCAACGCCCATCAGGTCGAGATCGACAGTCAGCGCGATGTCCATCTGAGTGTAGGACCCGCTGTTGATGCCGTAATCGGTCGGACCCTGCGACGTCTGGAAGCAAGGGTTGCGGTTGATACAGCGATCGTCAGTCACACCATCGATGTGGCTGATGGTGTAGCGCAGATTGAAGATGTCATACGCGAGGTTGACGAAGCCGTTGGCGCGCCATTCCGGAACCGTGTTCGGATCGCGGAAATAGTTGCCGAAGCCGACCGCATCATAGCCCTGCTGCGCCACGACGCCCTGGACCACGAATTCATCGAAGCTGTAGTCGAGGTACCATGAAGCGTTCGCGCCGAAGTTCAGGTCAGCCTTCTCGCCCAGCGGGAAGTCGAAGTTCAGTGCGAAGTCGAGACCCGCAACCTTCACATCCGGACCGTTGACCCAGTCTGTGCGCACGCGGCTGATGTCGATGCCGGTCGTGGTCCCCTGGATACACTGGTTGCCGCTGAAGGTGATGAGGTTCGCCAGCGGGTGCGAACAGTCGACCGGTGCAGCACCGGTCGTCTGGCCGTTGCCGACGAGGCTGGCGATGGCATCACCCGGAGTCGTTGTGATCCGGTCCTTCAGGTCAATCGACCAATAGTCGACGCTGAAGGTCACCCCGCCCCCGCCAAGCGGTGCATCGACGATTGCACCGATGTTGTAGGTGAAGGCGCTTTCCGGGCCGAGATCGGTCGGGTTGCCGAAGATATCGAGCGACTTGTAGTTGCCGCCCGCCGCAGTGAAGCCCTGCAGCGCAGTGACACCGTTAGCGTCGACCTGGCTGGGGATCGGGCCGCGGAAGGTGGTGCCGACCGAGCCGCGCAACGTCAGCCAGTCAGTCGCTTCGAAGCGGAACGAACCCTTGGGGTTGATGGTCGAACCGACTGCGCCACCGTAGTCCTCGAACCGGATCGCGGCCTGCACTTCCAGCCGATCGGTGACCGGCAACTGCAATTCGCCGAAGAAGGCGTAGACGCTCTGGTCGAGGTTCGATGGTCGCGAACCGCCAAGGAAGATGAACGGGCCAACGCCTTCGGTGGTGGTGCCGACGCAGCTCTGGTCACCTTCGATGAAGCACGGATTGACATCGAGGTTGGACTCGTCGCTGATCGGACGGCTGTTGTAGTTGGTCTTGCGATACTGGAAGCCCAGCGCGAAAGCGACATTGCCACCCGACAATTCAAACCCGGTGTCGCCTGAAACGACGACATCGAAGACGAACTGGCTTTCCTCTTCAACGGTGCCGTTGGGCACTTGCAGCCAGCGAATCAGGTCGGGGCTGTTTTCAGCGCCCGGCACATAGAACGGGTTGGCCAGCCCCAGCGTGGGGTTGCCCGGACCGGCATTCACGAACGGGTTGAACCACTGGCAGGCACCCGCACCGGGGGTGCCGGTGGCCGGATTACAGCCTGGCCCGCCAAGGCCGTTGAGTGCATTCTGAAGGCGGCTGCCCAGGATGCCCGGCGCGAAGGCGGTACGGTCGGAATCCCAGAAAGTACCGTCGATATCGAGTGTCAGGCTGTCATTGAGTTCGATGTCGAAACCGCCGCTCACGCGATAGGCCTGGTTGCTGGCAAAGCCGGTGCCCGAGCCACGCTCAGGATCGAGCGGGTTGCCGAGGTAGCCAAACGGGCGGAACACCACATTGGTGACGGCCACGATCGGCGCGAGCGGCGAGCTGGCCGGCAGGCCTTGCTGGGCCAGGAATGCGGCCAAACCCGGGTTGTTGGGCGAAGTCGTGAAGGCATTCACGAAGCCCGAACCACGTGGCCCCTGCGTCGGCGGGAATGCCGGCGAGTAGTTGAGCGATTCAAGGTCGCTGCGCGCCCACAGGGCATCGGCCTGGAAGCGGACCCGGTCACTGAGATCGACGGTAAACTGGCCGAAGACCTGGTAACGGTCTTCATCCTCAGTGATGTTGTCGAACGGCACATAGGTGAACCGGCAGAATGCCCCGTCCTGGAAGCCGCCAAGGTCGTTACAGCCCGCATCCGGACGCACCTGTGTGCTTAGACCGCCACCTGTAAAATAGGTCACCGCGAACAGGCCCGGGGTTGAAAGCGCCGAATAGGCTGACGGGTTCACCGCATAGTTGGTCTGGGTATAGGACCGCGCGGTCGTTGCCAGTTCGGAACGGTGCTGCCAGCCGGCCCCGATCACGAGGTTGGCATCGCCGAATTCGAACCCGGCGAGCGCGCTGAGCGAATAATCGTCATCCGATCCGCTGATCGACGTGTAGTCCGCCGCCAGTTCGACGCCGGTGAAATTGCTGCGCGTGATGAAGTTGGCAACCCCTGCGATGGCGTCCGAGCCGTAGGTCGTCCCTGCACCATCCTTGAGCAATTCGACCCGCTCAAGTGCGAACAGCGGGATCAGCTGGGTATCGACGAAGCCTGCCCCCGGGGTCAGGATCGTGCGCTTGCCGTTCAGGAGCACCAGCGTGCGCTGCGGACCAAGGCCGCGCAGGTTGATCGAGCCAACGCCCTGGAACCCCTGTGCCGCAGTCGAGAACTGGTTGGTATCGCCAAGGACGGCGCCGACCGACGGCAGTTCCTTGATGAATTCCAGCGGGCTGTCGACGCCTTGCTTGACGAGGTCTTCACTGGTGAAAACGTCGACCGGCAACGCCGCATCTTCCGGCGTGCCGCGGATCAGCGAGCCGGTGACGACGATCGTCCGGTTGTTGTCGGCACCCGCGCTGTCGCCTTCATCGGCGTCCTGCGCAAACGCGGCCGATGGCGACAAGGCCAGGGCCCCGGCAAGCGCACCAAGGGCAATCGAATGACGAAGTGGCTTTCTCATTTTCCTCTCCCAATCGGATCCATTCAATCCAAAGGCGGGAAAGCGACGCGGCAGGGCTGTTTCCCTGCAAGCCGCGCGCCGATACGGGATAGCCCGATACCGATCACACGAGTTTCACGGCCTCTCCCAACCGCTTGACCATACTGCGCTTGGCAAAAATGATAGGCAAGCGCTTTATGAAGATTTCCCCGCCGATGCGGATAAGTGTTGCTTGATTCCACACATTGCCATCTGCAGGTAATCCCGCGCCAGCTCTCGATTTGAGCAGCGGATCATGCGTGGAACGTCGAACGCGGAATTTCCGGCGATATAGAGCATCTGCGCAGCCACCAGCGCCTCACCCGCCCGTATGTCCCCGTCGCGCATGGCGACACCAAGTTGGCTGGAGAACCACCGAATGGTCCGCTGCGATCGTTCGATCATGCGGGCCCGCATATCGCTTTCCATTCCCACCAGGGCCGAAGAGCGCAGGAACGGGATTTCCCCTTCGAATTGCGTGGCAATGAAGCTGCGCATTGCTAATGCGACAGCATCGGACGCACCAGCGCCTTCCTGCTCCGCCCTTTGCTGCAACTGTGCAAGCCGATCATAGCTCCGCTCGAAGCAGACCTCGACGAGATCGTCCTTCATCGCGATATGATGATAGAAACTGCCCTTGGTTACGTTGAGTTCGCTGGCGATCCGGTCGATCGACGCCCCGCGATAGCCGCGCTCGCAAACCAGCCGCGTGGCAACACGCAGATAGGCCTGCAGCGACACGCCTTCCTCCTCCGTTTCCCTTTCCACCTCCAGGATCGGACCGTCGAGCGCCACCGGCCTGGCAGCGATACCACCCAGCAGGTTGCGCACGACCTCGTCAAGAACGCGGTCAGCCTCCCAATGATGGTAAAAGCCCAGCCATGCCGGGAGCCAGAACATGTTCTCCAGCACCAGGTGCGCAGCGAGCATTTCGTGCGGTGAAGGCGGTTGGGCATCGTTCGCATGCCCGGACAGCATCTGCGCGACCTCCTGAACCAGCTCGGCATATTGCTGGCCCAGCCGCTTGCGGTGATCGGACTTGAGAGCGCGTATCTCGCCCAGCTGCTGGCGCCTTGAACCTTTGCCTTCGCGCCAGGCGAAATAGACTTCGCTTTCTGACCAGAGCAGCTCGCGCACTCTTTGCTCGACGCTGGAATGGGCCGCGATACGGCGTACCTGCTCGCGCAATTCCGCAATCGTTCGTTCCAGCACCGCTGCCGCCAGATCTTCGACATTGGCAAAATAGTAAGTCAGACTGGAGCGGCGTAACCCAATGGCTTGAGCGACAATGGCAAGATCGAGGCCCTGCAATCCTTGCCGGGCCAGGCATTCGCCCGCAGCAGCGAGGATCCGTTCGCGCTTGTCAGTATAGCGTGCAGTCTTGCGCGCCTGCATTGTCACCTCTCCCTCCAGCCAAGGCTATCGCAATTGCCGTGGGGATCAAGCATCAATCAGTTGAAGCGTTCGCCTGTCTCAGCCCTTTTACGCAGGAATTCGCACACCGGCAGGCTGTGTTTCTCCAGCCCGGCCACCACGGTTTCAAGCCCGATCGTGTCGGCCCAGAACATGGGTCCGCCGGTCCAAAGCGGCCAGCCATACCCGTTTATCCAAACCACATCGATGTCGCTGGCACGTTGGGCCATCCCTTCCTCGAGGATCATCGCTCCTTCATTGACCATCGGGTACAGCAACCGCTCGCGGATTTCGTCCTTGGTGAAGCTGCGTTGCTCGTGGCCTTCCTTGGCGGCGAAATCGGCAATGATCGCCTTCACCTCGTCCGACGGGGTGCGATTGCGGGCCTCGTCATAGTCGTAAAAGCCCTTGCCGTTCTTCTGGCCGAACCGCTCCGCCGCGCACAGCGCTTCGCGGATCGTGGTGACCTTGGACGGGTCGCGGTGCCAGCCGATATCGATCCCGGCGAGGTCCGCCATCTGGAACGGGCCCATGGGGAAGCCGAATTCCAGCAGCACGTCATCGACATCCCAGTAATTCGCGCCTTCCAGGATCAGTGCATTGGCCTGCTGTTGGCGCGGACTCAGCATGCGGTTGCCGATGAAGCCGGGGCACACGCCTGCCACCGCGGCGATCTTCCCGATCGTCTTGGCGAGCTTCATCGAAGTCAGCAGCACATCGTCGCGGGTTTCGGCCCCGCGGACGATCTCCAGCAGCTTCATGACATTGGCGGGCGAGAAGAAGTGCAGACCCAGGACATAGCCCGGCCGCTTGGTAGCCTGCGCGATCTCGTCAATATTGAGGTAGCTCGTGTTGGAGGCGAGGATTGCGCCCTGCTTCACAACGCTATCGAGCTTGCCAAAGACGTCTTTCTTTACGTCCATGCTCTCATAAACAGCTTCGATCACAAGGTCGCAATCGGCGAGGTCGGCATAGTCGAGCGTCGGCGTGAGTAAGCCCATGGCCTGGTCGACCTGCTCCATCGTCATCCGTCCGCGTTTGGCCGTGCGTTCGTAATTCTTGCGCATCACGCCAGTGCCACGGTCAAGCGCTTCCTGCTGCATCTCGAGGATCGTCACCGGGATCCCGGCAGACAGGAAGTTCATGGCGATACCGCCGCCCATGGTCCCGGCGCCGATCACGCCAACCTTCCGGATCGGGATCAGCGGTGCCTTGGGATCGACATTGTCGATCTTGTTGGCAGCGCGCTCGGCGAAGAAATAGTGCCGCATGGCGGCGCTTTGCGTGCCGCCCATAAGCTGCATGAACAGCTCGCGCTCTTTCTTCACGCCTTCGGCATAGGGCAGCTCGGTCGAAGCCTTGACCGCCTGGATCGCGGCATTGGGAGCGTCGAAGCCGCGCAGCTTGCGGGCGTTCCTGGCCCGGAATTCGTCGAACAGATCAGGGTTGCGGATGCCGTCTTCATTGGCGGTGCCTTCGCTGGAACGCGGCACCGGCTGACCGATCTTGCTGCGGGCAAAGGCGATGGCATCGGCCTCCAGGCTGTCTTCGCCGACGATGGCATCGACCAGCCCGATCGCTTCCGCCTTCTTGGCGGAAATCGGATCGCCGCCGACGACCAGCGGCAGCGCCGCTTCGACGCCGACCACGCGTGGCATGCGCTGGGTACCCGCAGCACCCGGTATCAGGCCGAGCTTGACCTCAGGCAGGCCCAGCTTCGCGGAAGGCACCGCTACGCGATAGTGGCATGCCAGCGCGACTTCGCAGCCACCGCCCAGCGCGGTTCCATGGATCGCGGCGACGACGGGCTTGTCACCCGCTTCCATCGCGTCGAGCGTTTCGGGCAGGTTCGGTCCCTGCGGCGGCTTGCCGAATTCGGTGATGTCGGCCCCGGCGAAGAAGGTGCGTCCGTCGCAACGGATCACCACCGCCTTGATGCTGTCGTCCGACATTGCTTCTTCAACGCCCTCTTTCAGGCCCTGCCGCACGGCCTGGCCCAGCGCGTTGACTGGCGGGTTGTCGGAAATAATGACGAGCACGTCGTCGTGGCGTTCGGTGCGAATGGGTGAAGTCATGGGAGGTCTCCTCAGTCTGCGCGACTCTCAGCTAGCGCACTGTATATCAAAGTCTTGAGCTGGCGGCGGATCGGATAGGTCGACGAAGGATAGACCTGCGTCATGAACACCATGGTGATGTCCTCCACCGGATCGACGAAGAAGGCGGTCGAATAGGCCCCGCCCCAGTAGAATTCGCCCATGCTCGAAGGCATCAGCGTTTTCGACGGATCGATTACCATGGCGAAGCCGAGCCCGAAGCCGGTACCGGCATTGTTGGTTTCCGAAAACAGGCTGCTCGACATTTCCGTCAGGTCGGCATTGTCCGGCAAGTGATTGGTCCGCATCAGCCGCACGGTCTTGGGGCTGAGGATGCGAACACCGTCCAGCTCGCCGCCGCGCACCAGCATGGTGGTGAAGCGGTGATAGTCGGCGATCGTGCCGCACAGGCCCCCGCCGCCACTGTCAAACTTGCCCGGCTTGCCAAGGTTGCTGCCGATCCCGGCGTCGATCATCTTGGGCGGCTTGCCGGGGATGTACTGGTAGGCATCGACCAGCCGGGTGTCGTCTTCCACCCCAAAGGCGGTGTCGGTCATGCCGAGCGGGCCGAAGATGTGCTGCTGGAAATACTCGCCCAGCCGCATGCCTGAGAGGCGTTCGACGCAAATGCCAAGGACATCGGTCGAAACCGAGTAATTCCATCCTTCGCCCGGCGCGAACTCCAGCGGGAGTTCGCTGAGTATGCGGATGTATTCGTCGCTATCCATCCGCCCGCGCGCGAAATCGAGATTATGCTCGCGATAGACCGCATCGATATTGGTGCGGTTCTGCAGCCCGTAGGTCAGGCCGGACATATGAGTGATCAGATCGACGAAGCGGATCGGATGCGAGGGGTCGCCCGGTGCGAAAGGAATGGATCCGCCGCCGCCCTTGTATATCTTGAGATTGGCAAACTCGGGCAGGACCTTGGTCACCGGCTCTTCCAACGCGACCTTGCACTGTTCGACCATTTGCATGAACGCGACCGAAGTTGCCGGCTTGGTCATGGAAGCGATGCGGAAGATCGCATCGTCGCGCAGCTCTTCACGACCTTCGCCCATCCGGCCCTGCCTGTCGTAATAGACCGGCTGCCCGTCACGGGCGATCACCAGCTGGGTCATCGGCAAGCGACCGCTGTCGAGATAGCTGGTCTTGAGGAACGGGGCGATGCGGTCCAGCCGTTCGGCATCGAAGCCCAACGCCGCCGGATCGGCCAGCTCGAATGGTGTGCTCATGATCTCTCCCTCGGCTCAATGCTTGAGCGCTTTGCCAATACCACCTAGCATCGGTTGCGAATAAAAACATACCCGATTGGGGAGAATCGATTTGAGCGACGTGAAAGGTGGGGGCGCCTCCCTCGCATGGGAAAAGCCTGCGAACTGGCCGGCCATGAGCCTGGCCGAAGTGGAAGCCATGCTGTGCGCGCCCGGCCAGCGCTTCGAAATGGAGACCGTGGACATCCGCGGGATCCCTACCCGGGTCTGGAAACACGCCCCGGCCTCGCTCCGTGTCTTGGCCGATCACGCCCGCACCCATGGCGAGCGGCTGATGACGATATACGAAGACGAGCGGGTGACCTATGAAGCATGGTACCGCGCGGTAGCGAAGCTAGCCACCAACCTGCGCTCGCGGGGCATCGGCAAGGGCGACCGGGTCGCGCTGGCGATGCGCAACCTACCCGAATGGCCCGTGAGCTTTTTCGCCGCGACCACCATCGGCGCGATCTGCGTGCCGCTCAATGCGTGGTGGACCGGCGAGGAACTGGCCTTCGGGCTTGCCAATTCGGGTGCCAAGGCGCTGATCTGCGACGACGAGCGGTGGGAGCGGATCGCCCCGCACCTGGGCGATTGCCCGGACCTCGCTCACATCATGGTCTCGCGTGCGGCCTCGCTCGATGCACCAGCCGAGCCGCTCGAAGCGGTGATCGGCACGCCGCACGACTGGCCAGCCCTGCCCGGCAATGCCATCCCCGATGTCGAGATCGCACCCGATGATCCGGCGACGATCTTCTACACCAGTGGCACCACCGGCCAGCCCAAGGGCGCGCTGGGGAGCCACCGCAACCTCACCACCAATATCTTCTCCAGCGCCTATGCCGCTGCGCGCAGTGTGTTGCGCCGGGGCGAAGAGATTCCGCCGCCTGCGCCCAAGATCGGCCTGACGGTGATCCCGCTGTTCCATGTCACCGCCTGCTCCGCAGGCATGATGGGCCAGCTCTTTGCCGGGCACACGCTGATCTACATGCGCAAATGGGACACAGTGAAGGCGTTCGAGATCATCGAGCGCGAAAGGGTCCAGCTGACCGGCGGCGTCCCGACCATCGCCTGGCAGATGATCGAACACCCCGATCGCGCCAACTACGATCTCTCCAGCCTGGAAGCGATTGCTTATGGTGGCGCGCCTGCCGCGCCCGAGCTGGTGCGCAAGATACACGAAGTGTTCGGCTCCATGCCCGGCAATGGCTGGGGCATGACGGAGACCATGGCCACCGTTACCAGCCACTCTGCCGACGACTACCTCAACCGCCCCGAAAGCGCCGGGCCACCCGTTCCGGTGGCCGATCTCAAGGTGACCGACGAAGCGGGCAACGTTCTGTCCACCGGCCAGGTCGGCGAGCTCTGGGCCCGCGGACCGATGATCGTGATGGGGTATTGGAACCGCCCCGAAGCGACGGCCGAGACCTTTGTCGACGGATGGGTCCGCACCGGCGACCTGGCGCGGCTCGACGAAGAAGGTTTCTGCTACATCGTCGACCGGGCCAAGGACATGGTCATCCGCGGCGGCGAGAACATCTACTCGAGCGAAGTCGAAAACGTGCTCTACGATCATCCGGCGGTAACCGATGCCGCGATCATCGGCATTCCGCACCGGACGCTGGGCGAGGAACCGGCGGCGGTGGTCCACCTCGCGCCCGGGATGAGCGCGAGCGAGGAGGAACTGCAGGGCTGGGTCGCCGAGCGACTGGCGAGGTTCAAAGTGCCGGTGAAGATCGTCTTCGTCGAGGAAACGCTGCCCCGCAACGCCAATGGCAAGATCCTGAAGAAGGACCTCGGGGCGCTGTTTCAGGACGGCTGATGGCGAGGCTCGGCCACGCGCCACACGATGACCGCGAGCGCCAGTGCCAGCGAGACGAAGCTCGCCACGATCAGCGGCGCGAAGCCCAGCGCCGCGATGGCAAGCCCCGCGATGACAGGTCCCGCGGATGAAACCGCGCCTTCCACCGTGGTGGTGAGCGCGATGCGCATGGGAATGTCCTCGTGAGCGCCGAATTCCAGCACCAGCGTCATGGCCGCCATCATCCAGCCGGACATGCCGAAACCGAGCGCGACGAAGGCCAGGTGGAGCCACCAGCCATCCACTGTCACCAGGAGTGTCATCCCCGCAAGGCTGCAAGCCAGACCTCCGAGATAGACCAGCCGGAAGCCGACGCGGTCACCCAAAGAGCCCCACGCCACATTGCTGATCGTCTCCGAAGCGAGATAGGCAAGGCTGAGCGATCCGATCAGCGCCCCGCTCAACCCCAGTTGCTCACCGACATAGAGCGTCCAGAACGGCAGTCCGACCCGGGCAATGCTGGAAAAGCCATGCGCGAACAGGAAAGCGCGATAACCGCGATGCTGCAGCAGTTCGCCGAATTGCCCCCAGCGCTCGCGGATCGGCACCGGCTGACGTAGCCGCGGTGCATCGGGCTCGCGAATCCCGAATTGCAGCACGAACAGGCCGACCGACGTGAGCAAAAACGCGAACAGGAATGTGGTCGCAAAGCCGTTGCCGAGCCATTTCTCCTCGATGAAATACGTCCCCGCAGCCCACGCCAGCACCGCTGCAATGCCTCCACCCAACAAATTGCGCACGCCCTGCAAGCGCCCGCGTTGAGCGATCGGGATAACCTTGGCCATCAGCATCTGGAACGCGACCCGCTGCGCGCCCTGGAAGAAACCGAGGAAGAGGAAGATCGCCAGCGTCGCCAGCAGCAGCGGGGGACCGTCAAGGAACCACGCCGTCAGCGCCAGCGCCAGCACCATCAGCCGCATCAGCGATCCGACGGCGATGGAATAGGGCAGGATCCGGCTGCGACTCTCGACCCGCGCGCCGGACAGGATCGGCGACAGTGTCCCGCCCAGCTGCAGTAGTGCCATGCCTACCCCCACGGTCGCGGCGCTACCGGTCAGCATGTAGAGATAGGCGGGGATGATCGTGGGGGCATAGATCAGGCGGAAGCCTGTCATCCCGAACACGCCATGCACCAGCGTGGCGGCGTAGTTGCGGCGCAATTTGCGCTCGACAAAAGAATGATGGCGCGCCCAGACTTCGTCGTCCGGGCGCGCCTCCAGCGATTCTTCCATCACTGCACCACACCCGTTCGCCCTGAGCTTGTCGAAGGGCAGCCACGACGTTGCGGCTGGGCTTCGACAGGCTCAGCCCGAACGGGTTGGGGTGACTGGGCTATCTTCAATAGCCGGCGAGCTTGGCGTGGCGATCCTTGAGGAAGCCGGTGTTGCCCCAGCTCGCTTCCAGCACGCGCGCACGCTTGAGGTAGAAGCCGACGTCATATTCGTCAGTCATCCCGATCCCGCCGTGGAGCTGGATGCCCTGGCGGCTCATCACGTGCAGCACTTCGTTGGCCCGGCTCTTGGCGAGGCAGGCCGCTTCGGGAATGCGGAAGCCCGTGTCGAGTGCCTGGAACCCGGCTTCGACCGCGCTCCGCATCAGTTCGAGATCGGCGTAGAGATCGGCCATGCGGTGCTGCAACGACTGGAAGCTGGCAAGCACCTGGTTGAACTGCACGCGCTGCTTCAGATAGTCGAGCGTGGTGTCGAACACCGCCTGCGCCATGCCCAGCATTTCGGCACTGGTCAGGATGCGGGCCCGGTCGAGGATGGCTTCGGCAAGATCGTCGCCGCCATTGGCCAGCTTCTCCGCCGCTGCGCCATCGAAGGTCACCTCAGCATGGTCGCGGCGGTCGGTCAGTTCCCGGTTCGAGAGGCTGACGCCGTCGCCCTTTTCGACCAGATAGACCCCGTCCGCGGCCGAGACCACGAACAGGCCTGCGCTATCGGCTTCTTGCACGAAGCTCTTGCTGCCGCTGAGCTTGCCGCCCGCAACGCTGGCCGATGCCTTGGCACCTTCGTGGCGCGGGCCTTCATCGAAAGCGAGCGTGCCCACCAGCTCACCGCTCGCAAGCCGTGGCAGGTACTTTTCCTTCTGCGCCTGCGATCCGCCCAGCACGATCGCGCTGGCCGCCAGCGAGCTTGCCACCAGCGGACTGGCAGTGAGCGTCTTGCCCAGTTCCTCGACCACCAGGCCGAGGCTCATCCAGCCGAAATCGGTGCCGCCGAACTCTTCCGGCACGACAATGCCGGTCCAGCCCATTTCGCCCATCGCCGACCACGCGCCGGTATCGGTCTTCTGACCGGCGTCGCGCGTCTTGCGCCAGTTGCCGACCGGGCTTTCATTGCTCGCCCATTCCTGCGCCATGTCGCGCAGCATGGTCTGTTCTTCGTTGAGAATAGCCATTGTTTCCGCGCCTCTCTTACTGGTGGTCCAACATGCCAAGGATACGCTTGGCGATGATGTTGTTCTGAATCTCGGTCGAGCCGCCGTAGATGGTGAAGGCCTTGCCGAAGAGCCAGCCGCGGACGTGCTCGAGCTCGTGCTTCTCGAAGCCATCGCCTTCCCAGCCCAAGCCGCGAAAGCCCATGATTTCGATCAGCAGCTCGGCGCGTTCCTGGCTCAGCTTGGTGCCGACCTTCTTGAGGATCGAGCTGATTTCGGAAACGCCACCCTTGGCTTTCGATTCCTCGGTCGCGCGGCGCGCGGTGAGGAGAAAGCTCGACCAGGCCAGTTCGAACTCGGCGATCTTGCCGCGCAATTCCTGGTCGGCCAGCTCACCGTTCTCGTCGAGACCGATATATTCCTCGGCAATCTTGCTCAGCGGCTTGGCGTTGAGCCCCATGGCATTGCCGGCGCCGGAGATATTGGTGCGTTCATGCTGCAGCAGGCGCTTACCGATGGTCCAGCCATTGCCTTCCTCGCCGACGAGGTTTTCCTTGGGCACCTTCACATCGGTGAAGAATGTTTCGCAGAACGGGCTGAGGCCGCTGATCATGGTGATCGGCTTCACTTCGACGCCCGGCGCATCCATGTCGATCAGCAGGAAGCTGATGCCCCGGTGCTTCTCGCTACGGTCGGTGCGGACGAGGCAGAAGCACTTGTCCGCCCATTGCCCGCCGCTGGTCCAGGTCTTCTGCCCGTTGACGAGATAATGGTCGCCCTTGTCTTCGGCCATGGTTTGGAGCGCAGCAAGATCCGACCCGGCATTGGGTTCGGAATAGCCCTGGCACCAGCGGATCTCGCCCTTGCAGATTGGCGGGATATGCTCGAGCTTTTGCTCATGGCTGGCGAATTCGAGCATGGTCGGGCCGAACATCATCACGCCCATGCCACCGATCGGGTTCCATGCCCCGACCTTGTTCATTTCCTCGGTCAGGACCTTGGCCTGCGCCTTCGACAGGCCGCCACCACCATATTCCTTCGGCCAGGTCGGCGTGCCCCAGCCACGCTCTCCCATAGCCTTGCGCCACGCCTCTTCTTCCGGCGTTTCGTCGCCCGGCCCTTCGACCGAACGCATAGCATTGCTCTTGCCCTTCAATGATGGGGGGAAATGTTCGGCAAGGAAGGTCTGCACCTCCCCGCGAAAGCCCTCGAGATCGTCCTCGGGGCGCGTATCGGCAGCGGTAGCCATACTGTCTCTCCTGCTTGAGTCTCGTTTTGCCACTTATGCACGAGTTGAGCGACCGGCAACAGGGGTCTTTGGTCTGCGATGACGTAGCGGAAGGCCTTAGCGACCGGTCCCGCCAACGGGCGAATCGCGCATCGTCTGCTCCCGGATCTCGGCTTCCCGAGCCTTGAGAATTTCCAGATTCGCCCGGTGCGATGCTTCGGTAATGGGATAGAACAGCAACAGCGACGAGCCGATCGCCCACAATACGACTGTGGTCGGCACGTAGAACAGGATGAGGCTATCCTTGATCGCTTCGCTGACCCCTAGCGGGTCGGCACCGATCGGAAAGCTGGAGGCTTCCAGCACCAGGCCTGCGACCAGGACACCCAGCCCCACCGATGCCTGGGTGGTAAAACTGTTGACGGAGAAAAATACGCCTGCGTTATGCCGCCCGCTCTTGACCGCATGGTCTTCGACGGTGTCCGCGATCATGCCTGAGGAATTCATCAACGAACTGGCGGTCATGCAATGGTAGGTGGCACCGACAGCGAAGAGAGTGGGTAACAACAGCGGGTGCCCGGGCGGGAAGAACAGGTCGAGATAGGTCAGGATCAGCGGCATCACCCCGATGCATATCCCGCCGAAACCCATCGCCATTGCGGCATTGCGCTTGCCGAACCGCTTCGCCAGCCTCGGGGCGAGCGGTGTTGCGAGCGTCGCGGCAACAAGGTTTTCCAGCGTCAGGATGGCGAGTTCGCCAGCCGTGAGCTGGAAGACATAGGTTCCGAAATAGATCGTAGTGGCAACATAGAGACCGATTGCTGTCTGCTTGAACAGCGAATAGCCGAAGATCGCGAGGAACGGCCGGTGCGTGAAAGCATCGGCCATCTCGCGCAGGTGGTCGACCAGCGTCAGCTTCTGGGGCCTTTCACGGACTTGCCGCAAATACGGGATGCGGCTCTTCGTGCCGAAAGCGCTGGCAAGAACCGCCAGGGCGATCAGGATGCCGCCTGCAATGGCGAACCAGACATAGCCTTCGGGATTGAGCTGCCCGCGCGGATACTCCTCGGTCGGGACAAAGAAGAAGTAGAGGCTCATTGCGCCGAAGCCGAACGCCCCGATATAGCCAAACCAGAAGCGCAACGCGAAGAGCTTGGTCCGTTCGACATAGTCGTCGGTCAATTCCGTTCCGAGCGCGCTGGAGGGAATTTCGAACATGCTCATGCAGGCGCGGGTGAAGGCGGCAGCGCAGAACACCCATACTCCCATGCCCATGTCCGAGAGCCCTTCTGGCGGGAACCATGTCAGCGCGAAGAAGAAACCCGCCGGGATCGCCGCAGCAAACAGGTACGGATGGCGCCGGCCGAGCCTGCTGCGGGTCCTGTCGCTGACCCGGCCGATGATCGGGTCGACGATGGCATCGACCACGAGTGTCAGGGCAATCGCCGTTGAGACGATATAGGCGGGCACGCCCATGACCTGGTTGAAGAACAGCAACAGGTACGTACTGAACGCAGTCGTCTTGATTCCGCTTGCGAGCAGGCCCGTGCCGTAAAGCCAGCGCGTGCGCGCGGGCAGCGCAGGGACGTCAGGTTTGCTGGCGTCGGTCAAAATATGGGGGCCTTGTCCTCTCTCTTGGCCTCCTAGCCTAGAGCGTCAGCCGCAGGGCACAAGGCGCATTCGTTCAATTTCGCTTTGCAACCTGTTGATGACCATGGCTAAGCAGGCACTCAAAATGGAGAGGCGGCGCATGGCAGCCAATGAAGAACGCATCCCGGTGATCATCGGCGTGGGGCAGGTCAACGACCGGCCCGCAGACCCGCGCGAAGGGCTCGATCCCCCAGGGCTGATGGCCGAGGCGCTACGCCGCGCCGATGCCGATGCCGGCGGTGGATGGCTAGCGGATTGCGACTCGCTTGGCATTGTCGGGCAGATCGCCTGGCCGCATTTGAATCCCGTGGCCGCGAAGGTATCGGACCTGCTGGGAATCACCCCTGCGCATGTCGACGAGACCAGTCCGCATGGAGACAATCCGATCCGCCTGCTCAACGAAGCCGCCAATCGCATTGGTGCGGGCGAAGCGACCATCTGCGCCATCACCGGCGGCGAAGCGCTGCGGACGGCGGGCGGCCTCGCCAAGCTGAAGGCTGCAGAGGCCAAACCGGACGAGAAGCCCAAACAGCACAACGCCCTGCGTGACGCCTCGCACAGGGTGCGGGTCGGCTATGCCCAGAGCTACGGCCTGGTGGTCCCGGTCGATGTCTATCCGCTCTACGAAAACGCCTTTCGCGCCGCTCAGGGGCAGAGCCTCGCCGAGGGCCAGGCGGAAAGCGGGGCGATCTGGGCGCGATTCTCGCAAGTGGCGGCGGAGACGCCTGCGGCCTGGATCCACGAGGTGCGCAGTGCGCAGGAAATCATCGAAGTCACCACCGATAACCGCCCCATCGCCTTCCCCTATACCAAGCTGCAGGTCGCCAATTCCTCCGTGAACCAGGGTGCAGGCTTCATCGTCACATCACTGGCAGAGGCCAGGCGGCGCAAGGTGCCGGAGGATCACCTGATCTATGTTGGAGCCGGGGCAAGCGCCTTCGAACCGGACAGCATCCTCGCCCGCGACAGCTACACACACTCCGCCGGCATGGAGACCTCCATCCGCAAGGCGATGGAGTTCAACAATCTCACCGTGAACGATCTCGACCATGTCGAGCTCTATTCCTGTTTCCCCTGCGTGCCCAAGCTGGCGCGGCGCACGCTTGGCTGGCCGGTCGACAAGCCGATGACGGTGTTCGGCGGGCTCACCTTTGGCGGCGGCCCCATCGGCAATTATATGAGCCACGTCGTCGCCTGTATGGTGGACAAGTTGCGCGATGGCGGGGGAACAGGCCTCATGTTCGCCAACGGCGGCTACGCGACCCACAGCCATACCATCGCCGTGAGCACGCAGCCGATCGCAGGCGTCAGTTTCCCGCAGGATTTCGACGTCAATGCGGCAGCCGATGCGGCCCGGGGCGACGTACCGACACTGGACAAGGACTATGTCGGCCCAGCCACCATCGAGACCTACACCGTCCACTACAAGCGCGATGGTTCCCCGCGCATGGGCACTGTCGTGGCCCGCACGCCCAGCGGCGCGCGCACGCTGGCAATGGTTCCGGCCGAAGACGAAGCAGGCATCGCGGCCCTGACGGACGGTTCAACCGAGCCGGTCGGTCGTGGCGGCACGATCACACGCGGAAACGGCGAGGACGACCTCGCCATCTGGTTTATGGGCTAGTCGTCGGACGTGGTGCCGATTTCGTCACGGGCGGTCTCTTCCGGGACACGCCAGTAGCGCTCCATCTTGAGGTAAGTGAATGAGGCCGTCCACCCGACCAGTACCAGCCCGTTGAGAGCTTCGATCCCCGAAACGATACGGATCGCACCATGCGGGAACAGGTCACCGATCCCCAGCGTGGTGTAGGATGTGATGGAGAAGTAGAACAGGTCGGCAAAGCCGGGGTTGGCGTCGATCCCGCCAACATCTCCGAGACTGCCGTCCTCGATCATCCAGAGGTAGGCGGCGGCATAGAGCACCACTTGCAACAGGTGCGAGAGCATCGCCAGCGCCAGCACCACCACCATGCGGGTGCGCGGGTTGATAGGCAGGTCGACAATCCAGTTGGACGTCGAACGCAGGACTTCGTAGTGGATCGCCAGCGTCAGCGCGACCAGCACGAAAGAAATGGCGAAAGCGGTGATCATGCCGGTATCGTGGTCCTCTTGCCGCTAAAGACAGCTTGCCAGTTCTCGATTTCCGAGAAGACGATGTCGTCGGTGTCATGCACGATCTGCGCGACTTGCGCGAAATCGAGTCGTTCGGCGGGGGCCGCCAGCAAGGCTTCGATCCGGTGGGCAACCTGGTCGAGCTCATTGGCGGTCGCTTCGGAAATTTCAGCGAAACGTTCGAAGTCGGCAAAATAGCGGATCGCAGCGATAGCACCGCCGACTGTCGGCAAGGCCACAGCAATCACAGTGAACCACTTGGCGCTCTTCTCAATCAGGTAGCCATCGATCACGCCAAGCGCCCCGAGCGCGGCCAGGACCAGATAGAGCCCGACGAAGAAAACGGCTGCGGCGAAGGAATATTCGGACAGCCGATCGAGCTGGTGATGCACATGCTCCAGCCGGCCCGACTTGAACCGATGATAGGATCTTTGCGGGTCGACATGATGATCGCGCAGCAGTTCCAGCACCCCGCGAAGATAGTCGGTCCCGACCCTGATTTGCGGCAACCCGATCCCGCTCAGCGTATGGCGGACGTACCATTCAGGCCACCAGCTGGAGACACCCAGCGGCCAGCGGCCAACTGCGCGCGCCACGCCCAGCGTCACCAGGAAAGGGCTATGGCGAAGATATTCGGCTGCCCGCCTGCTTTCGAACCAGCGCCCGTGAAAGCGCCGCTTCTGACCGCGCGCCGTGTTGGCGACAATCGCCAGCAGCAGCGCCAGCTCCAAGCCGGCGAAGACCCATTTGTGGGCAGTATCCGTGAGCGGAAGATACAGCGTGCCGACAATGATCGCAGCGGCACCGAGAATGAAATTGAGCACCATCCCCGAGCGATAGCGATCGGCGAGGCTTGAGGAGATCCCGTCGGACCAGGCGAAACGACGCAGGATCTCGCGCTCGATGCTCCCTGCCAGTTCCTGGTCCTGCCCGGGCAGCGCTGCTACGGCATCAAGCAATGCCTTGCCGCTGCCTGTCCCGATCTCTTCGGGTCGTTCGTAGCGCTGACGCAGTGAGGCCAGCCGTTCGCTCCACTTCCTGGCTCCAAAAAGCGCTTCGACCCGCCGATATACGTGGCTTGCCGAGCGGCTGTGATCGCGCCAGCTTTCCGCGCCAATCGCTGCGATTCCGGCGAACCGCCCTGCCGTGCGCGGCGGGTCCAGCACCAGCGCATTGCGCACCTGCAATGCAAGCTGTTCTTGAGGAGGTTTCGTGCCGGCCCCGGCAGCAGCCATCTCCTCTGCGGTATGATAGATCTGCCATGCTTCGGGTCGCTGGGGATGGATCCATACTACGGGAACGCCAAGGCTTAGCGCAGCGGCAACGGTGTGCCCCGTCCCACCCACCGAATCGACTGATTGCCCATCCCACACGGCAATCAGGATATCGGCCTGTTCGACCAGCAGCTGGCCAGCCATGGAGGCCCGCCGCGATGTGGCGACTCGCAATCGCTCGTGTTCGGGGCTGTGAGGCCCTTCGGAGCCAAGCGCCGCCAGCAACAGTCCGGCCACAGCCTCGTCCTGCTCTGCCAACTCGAACAATCGCGCCTTGTGCGCCAGCGCTTCGATAGCAGCAACACGGGCTGCGGTGTCTTTATCGGGGGGCACTTTGCCGGCGAGGATGGCTTCGGCATCGGCGACAGTCGCCGCGCCGGCATTGATCGCTGCATTGAGCGCGCGTCCGAAAGGTAGCGGTGTGACGAGTTCCCATCCTCGCTCCAGTGCCCGCATGGCCGCATGGTGATCAGCGCCATCGGCGAGCAAGGTAATCATACGGGTCGTGCAACTGCATCCACCGCCCGCCGGTGTCTCCGCAGACGAGACAGCCTGGTCAACCTGATCGAGTATGGCGTCGATTATCGCGTCGAGACCGCTCGTCGTATCCGGGAAAGAGGGATGAGACGTGCGATGCCCGGTCACTCCCACCACCAGGCATGCTTGTGGCAAGGGAGGTGCCAGGGCTGGCGTCGCTGCTGTTTCCCCTTGCACCTTCGCTACTGCCCCCAAACTCCCTGACCCGATCGAGCCTAGTGGCTTGGGTTCTGCATCACAAGCATCTGGACATTCGACAGCAGAGAAGTTGTAAGCTACTTCCGTGACTTGTCATGGGGTGGGAGGACAGCGCGCTCCAATGAGCTACGTGCAATGAGCCAGACTGGTGCCGAACCGCCGTGGGTGTTCCTGAGTTATTCCCGGGACGATCAGCCGCACGCGCGCGAAGTCATCGCTGCACTCGAGGCTGCCGGCGTCACAGTCTGGTGGGACGGTCTGCTGCAGGGCGGTGCACGCTACAACGACATAACCGAGCATAAGCTGGAAAATGCCTATGCCGTCATTGTTCTGTGGTCCGAAACATCCACGCATTCGCACTGGGTCCACGATGAAGCCATGCGCGGGCGCGATCGCGGCGTGCTGCTCCCTGCCTCTATCGATGGCAGCGAACCCCCGCTCGGGTTTCGCCAGTTCCAGTGGATTGCGCTGGGCGCACCGGGCGGGAAGCTCAACCAGCAGGGGCTGGAAACTCTGGTCCAGTCGGTCGAGCGGTTGCACCCCGGCCTTGCGGGCGAGACTCCGCCTGCACCTCGACAAAAGGTAACGGAAGCGGCGGCTGGTCCTGCCGGGGCCGGGTTCAGGATCAACCGGCGCGCAGCGATCGGCGGCGGTATCGCCCTCGCGGCCATTGCCAGCGGCACACTGGCATGGCGCAGTGGGCTGTTTGGCGGAGAGCACAGCAACAGTGTTGCAGTCATGCCGTTCAACCGGATCGGCGAAAGCAGCGACCAGGCCTATTTCTCCGACGGGCTGGCTGCGGAAATCCGCGCCCGGCTGGCCCGCAACCCGCTGCTCAAGGTCGCGGCGGAAGCCTCGTCCAAAAGCTTCCGTGACAGCAACGCCACCGCTCGCGACATCGCCGACCAGCTGAAGGTCGCCTATTTGCTGGAAGGCAGTGTCGCTCGCGAAGGTGAACGCGTTAAGGTCAGGGTCGATCTCATCGACGGCGGGGACGGGACAGTGGTGGTCCCGCTTGACTACGACCAGTCGATCGACAGCATTTTCGATATCCAGGATGCTATCGCCGCCAAGGTTGTAAGTGAACTGGCCGCGCAGTTCGACGGGAGCGATCCTGCCGCAACGATCGGGGGCACCCACAGCGTCGCGGCCTATGAAGCCTATCTGCGCGGGCGCGAACTCTATGACCTGGGCAGCGACGAGGCCAGCGACCGGGAAGCGCTGGCCAAGTTCGAGGAAGCGATCAGGATCGATCCCCAGTATGCTGCCGCCCATGCCGGCAAGAGCCGCTCGCTGGCCCTGATCGGCAATCTCTATACCGGCCCGGCCGAGCGCGAGGGCATCTATAGCCGCGCAGTCGATGCCGCCCGCGAAGCGATCCGGATTGCCCCCGATTTTGCAGACGGGCACTCGAACCTCGGCTTTGCCATCGCCATGGGCCAGCTCGACATGAAGAGCGCGCGCGAGCCCTACCAGCGGTCCTACGAACTGGGCGCAGGCGATGCCGATATCCTCAGCCGATATGCAATTTTCCGTTCACGCATCGGGGATTCGAGTTCGGCCCAATCGGCCATCAGCCAGGCTGCCAGCCTTGACCCGCTCAATGCCCGGGTCTTCCGGCTCAAGGGCGATATCGAGTATGCCGCAGGACGACCGACCGAGGCGCTGGCGAGCTTCCGGCAAGCCAAGGCGATCCAGGACAGCATCTCTTCCTACCATTGGCGCGTCGGCCTCGCTCAGCTCGAACTGGGTGACAACCAGGCCGCCCGCGATTCGTTTGCTCAGGATAATTTTGTCGTCTGGCAGCATACCGGCGGTGCCATCGCCGAGCACCGTTTGGGTAATCTGGCCGCTGCCCAGGATCACCTCGCCCAGCTCAAGTCGGAGTATGGGAACAAGAGCAGCTACCAATATGCGCAAGTCCATGCGCAATGGGGCGAGATCGACAAGGCGCTGGCGGCACTCGAGGACGCCTGGCGGCTGAAGGACAGCGGCCTGTCGCAGCTCTTTCACGATCCCCTGCTTGCACCGATCCGCGAAACGCGCGAATATCAGGCGCTTGCCAAACGGATCGGGTTTGTTTGAGGGTCGAGAACGATAAACGGAGACAGCAAATGAAAACGAGACGATTGATCTGGACAGCCCCGCTGGCCACCGGCCTGTTGTTGGCGGCTTGCGGTGACCCGGCCACAGAAACAACCGAAGTGCCGGTTGAAGAACCGGTCGTCGAAGAAGCGCCGGCGGACGAGACTGCAACGGCAGGCGAGATCCAGGGTGCCGACGAGCGGACCGGACCGGATGAACGCACTGGCCCTGACGAGCGCACCGGTCCCGACGAGCGCACGGGGCCGGACGAACGCACCGGTCCCGATGAGCGGACCGGCCCGGATGAACGCACCGGCCCTGACGAAGACTAGGTAGACCCAACAGGATGCGGGCCGTCACCGGGAGAGGAGGCGGCCCGTTTTCTTTGCCGGTGGGCGATCGCTGCTAGGGCAAACGATGCTTGCCAGGCTCGCGTGCCTTGGCCTTGGCACGCTCGATCCAGTCACGGAACGCCGCGACATTGGTATAGACCGACGGAACCCCAGGTTCTGCGCAGCCGATCCCGGCCGACACGATCCCCACCAGCTGACGCCGATTCCCGACCTTGCGCGTCATCGGCCCCCCGCTGTCGGTATAGCAGGCATCGCGCCCGGGAATCGGCGAGCGGGCACAAATGATATCTTGCGCGGCAAACATGCTGAACTGGTCGTACCGCGCGCATTGCGACGTCGGCAGCGTGCCCAACGTGATCTTGGTCAGGAAACGGGCATTGCGCTGGGTCCGGTTATGGATGTCGAGCAGCGGGTCAGTGCCCTCCTCGGTTGCGCCCGTATAGCCCCAACCTGTCACCAGCACCGGCGTGTTCGAAGGCAGGCTGGTCGATGCCGGGGCAAGGTCGATGGGAGCCACCAGCCCCTTGCGCCGTAGCCGGTCGAGCCGGCTGTCGGTCCTGATCCGAAGCACGGCGATATCGGCATTGCCGCGCGCCTTGCCGTAGTCCTGGTGGATTACCATCGATAGGATCGGAAAATTGCTCCCGCCAGAGGCGATATCGAGCGTGCCAAGCCTTACCTGCATCTCACCCATGCTTCGCTTGGCGACGCAATGCGCCGCGGTGACGATCAACCCGTCACCAATGTAGGAGCCCCCGCATTTGTGCGATTTCTCAAAGTTCTGGCGTTGCTCCGCACCGGGCCGGCGTGTGCCCGATGTGCCGAATGGGTCGCCCGGGCGCGGCAGGAACAGCTGCGCCTGCCACAAACCTTCAGAACGCGCGGCCACCCTTCCGCCGACCGGGGCAATGCCGATGATCTGGTTGGAATAGATCCGGATTTCCTTGAGGCCGGTCACCAGAGGCCGCTCGCCGGAATTGTCATAGTACCCGCGCAAGGCTTCGCACACGCGCAGCTGGGCAATGGTCTCGCACATGCCTGGCGGCAAATCATCTCCCGGCTCGATGGACCATATCCGCGGATCGAGCGGATCGGGCGAACCAATCGCCAGAATGTGATAGTTCCCGAATTCTTCCAGGCGCGCTGGAGCATCGTAATTGTCGCCCCAGGTTACGGATTCTACCCTGTTGCCGTCCTGGTCGACAACGATCTCAACTACGACCGGGGCGGAATAGAGGTGGGTGAGCTTGCGGTCGGGCCCGATGGCGATCAGGGAAATCTCGCTCACATCCTGTATTTCGAGATCGCTCCACGCCCGGATGAAAATCGGCTTGAAGTACATCAGCTGCGGCGGATCGCTGACCGAGACCATCGGGCAGGATCCCGGTTCGGCCGGAACATGCGAGACGCAAATGTCGAACCAGCGCCCCTGGTCGTTGACGAGGCCAAGGAGCCCATGATGGCGCGCCACAGGTGCCATCGCCTGACCGAGGCGGATGAGAAGATCAGGACTGTCGGCAGCGCCCAGATTGGTAGGTACGGGTACGTCCGATGCCCACTCGGGCCGGCTCGGCTTGCCCGGAGGATCGATCTGCTTCCCGCTCCGGCCTTCCCGGAAGATCACGCCGGCGCTGGGAACATTGAAGTTCATGATCTCGGCAATATCCATCGCCGGAGACGAATAGCGCCCGTTCGCCCGGTCGAAGGTGTAGCGCTTGATCCGTGAAAACAGCAGGTCCTGGAAAAATTCGGGATTGGGCGTGACCTGGAATTCGGCTGCGTCTTCCTCCACCACCGCCCATCCGGCTTGCGATTCGATGAAGGCGATGATTTCCTCGCGCCGGTCGACGATATCCGGCGAAACGGCAATGCCGGTCTTCATTATCGTCTCTGGGTATTCGACTACGTAATCATCGTCTGCGCTGGCCCAGTCGGGTCCCGGCACAGCTTCGGAAGCAGCGGCGACTTCGCCGTCTACCGGTGTGGCAGGTGGAGTGGTATCGGCGGACAGCGGGGCCTCGCTCCCAGCAGGTGGTTCAGCATCCTGCGCCACCACCAACTGCGGAGTCAGCCATGCCAGCGCCAGGGCCGCCGGGCCGCCAAGCCATTTGCTCGCTTTCACATGGTCCTCCCCTTGCTGCCTACGGTACGACGAACACGGCCGGCGTCTTGTAGGCCTCATTTGCTTCGAGGCGTTTTCGATATTCGAGATTCAACCGATCCTTGGCGTTCGATACCCAGTGCCGAAACTTGTTTGCACGCATATAGAGACTTGGAAAGTCGCCATAGGCACAGCCGACCCCGGCAGTGACGATGCCAATCAGGTACCGCGTGCCATCGAATTCGCGGGTAAGCGGACCGCCGCTGTCCTTGTAGCATGCATCTGCGCCCTCCGTTGGCGAGTAGATGCACAGGCTTTCTTGCTTGTCATAGAATCTGAAATTGTCGATCGAGCACCGGTCTTCCCGGGCGACCTTGAGATCGAGCTTCTGCAGGATGCGCGGGTTGCGCTGTGTGTCGCCCTTTATGTCGAGCAGCTTGTTGTCGCCTTCGATCGATGCGCCGGTGTAGCCCCAGCCGGTCACGCGCACGTCGGTCTCTACCGGCAGGATGGCAGCGGAGCCGACGGCAATATCGAGCTTCTTCACCTGTCCTGCCTTTTCCATCTCGCCAAGGGTGGTGCTGGGCAGGAGCTTGATGACGGCGAGATCCGCGCGGCGGCGGCTATTGCTTGAGCGCGGATGGAACGCGACGGATTCGATGCGGAAGGCGACACCTCCGCTAGCGATATCATTGGTTCCGAGCCTGATGCGAAGATTGTGCAGCCGTATCTGCGGCGGGGTATCGCCGCCGGTTGGTGGTATGCAGTGTGCCGACGTCAGGACGAAGCCTTCGCCGATATATGTGCCTCCGCACTTGTGTGCTTTTTCGTAGTTCTGGCGATGCACTTCCCCGGGACCCTTCGACCCGGTCAATTCAAACGGCCCGCCGTCGCGCCGGAAGAACAATTGGGCCTGGAACCGCGCCTCGCGGTCGTCTGTCGGCTCGCCCATTACGATCGGTGAGGGATAGCTCAGCTCTTCTACCGCCGTCACCGTCTGGATGGCAATGTTGTTGGTGAAGGTATTCGGGAAGCCTGAGCGCCCGCCTACCAGATAAGAACACAGCCATTTTTCATACTCAGTCGAACACACAGTCGTGTCGAAGTCCTGGCCCAGGAGTCGGTCGAACACACGGGGATTGATCGGCTCCTCGGTGATGAAGGTGATGATCTCGTACCGCCCCGGTTCAGTGAGCGTGACCGAGGGATCGCTGCCTGTCGCGAGAGATATGCCCGGTGGTGCTTCGCTCTCGGCGTCGACTGCCGGGCCATCGGATGCTCCCTCCTGCGATGGCTGGCTGGCGCGTGTCGCCAGCAAAGGCTTTATGGTGAAGTCAGGCTGGATCGCGATCACAGTGACATAAGGCTCACCGGATCGGTCGCTTGCCTGCACCTGGACGAACAAGGGAGAACCCGCGTCGACCGTTCCTGGTTCGCGGGTAAATGGGAATGGGCATTGGCCCGGGGTAGCCGGCGTGTTCGACAGGCAGGTGGAACTCTTGATCCTGTCGGTCGGGTATTCCAGTCCCAACAGGATGTGCCGACGCAAGAGGGGCGCCAGCGCCAAGTCGAGCCGCTGGCCGAAACCCTCGCTGGTCAGCGAACCAAGGCCTATCCACTTCGGGACGTTGGTGGCCCAGCGATACCGCCGTGCGGGGTAACTGTCGTAATAGGTGTATATCTGCTCCAGCGACATCGCGCCTTCGATGTCAAAGCGCTTGTCATATCCCTGCTGGGTTTCCGGCGTCATGCCCTTGATCGGCAGGAGCAGGATATCTTCCGGAGATTCCGGGTTGGCGGCAAATTCATAGGTTGGATTGGGACCAGGAACCAGCTCGGGCCGCTCGGCAATGGCTGCTTCCAACATCGTGATCTGGCCATCATCCAAATTTGGATGGAGGCGAACCCGGAGGGGATCGCGATGCGGCGGACGAACAGGTGCTGGCGCGCTTTCCGGCGGTTCGACCAAGGTGACTACCGGAATGTCACCACTCTCGTCAGGTTGTACAACAGGCCCTGTTTCGAGGTCCTGCGCCATGCTGGCTACTGGCAAGGCAATAGCTAGCAGGCACGCGATCAAACCTGCGAGGCGCTGATATTTGCGCATCACCCCCTCCTGTCCCTGATGGGGGGATACGCGATAATATGTCAGAATGCATAGGACATTTGCGACAGTCGCAAGACGACTGCCATCACAACGCTGCTAACGACCTGGTCGGGAATGCGGTGGTTGCGGGGGTTGGATTTGAACCAACGACCTTCAGGTTATGAGCCTGACGAGCTACCGGACTGCTCCACCCCGCGGCACCTATTTGTCACGCCCTCAATCGCCGGGCGCGAGCCCTCCGGCTCGCTTGGCTTCCGCGCTAACCGCGCGGGGGGCGGTCGCCCTTGCGACCCTGCGGGTCGATTGGGCCAGGCATCCCGGCGTGTGCCAGAGACGCCAAAAGGGCCGCCCTTATCGGGTCAGCCCTTCGACTTGTGAATGGGTTTCGTTACCACGCCCGCAAGCTGTAATGCCTCGCGGCGACCTACTCTTCCATGCCTTAAGACATAGTACCATCGGCGCTGTCTGGTTTCACGGCCGAGTTCGAGATGGGATCGGGTGGGTCACAGACGCTAAGACCACGAAGCAATAGAGCTTGCGGACGGGTATAATCGATGCACCTGGTTGGTGAGAAATCAGTGGGCGATCTGGCTGTGAGGATCCTCCTCATCAACAACAGGTCCATTCAGGACTGTCATTGACAGTGCAGACTCTCAAGCGCGATCAGAACTATTAGGACCGGTTAGCTCCACACATTACTGCGCTTCCACACCCGGCCTATCAACGTCATGGTCTATGACGGTTCGAAGATACCTAATCTCAAGGGAGGCTTCCCGCTTAGATGCTTTCAGCGGTTATCCCGTCCATACATAGCTACCCTGCGGCACCCTTGGCAGGATGACAGGTACACCAGAGGTATGTTCACCCCGGTCCTCTCGTACTAGGGGCAACTCCTTTCAAGTATCGACGCCCACGGCAGATAGGGACCAAACTGTCTCGCGACGTTCTGAACCCAGCTCACGTACCACTTTAATTGGCGAACAGCCAAACCCTTGGGACCTGCTCCAGCCCCAGGATGTGATGAGCCGACATCGAGGTGCCAAACGATTCCGTCGATATGAGCTCTTGGGAATCATCAGCCTGTTATCCCCGGCGTACCTTTTATCCGTTGAGCGATGGCCCTTCCACGAGGGACCACCGGATCACTATGACCGACTTTCGTCTCTGCTCGACTCGTCAGTCTCGCAGTCAGGCAGGCTTATGCCATTGCACTCTCGCAGCCGGTTTCCAACCGGCCTGAGCCTACCATCGCGCGCCTCCGTTACTCTTTAGGAGGCGACCGCCCCAGTCAAACTACCCGCCACAGAGGGTCCCACTACCGGATAACGGTAGGTGGTTAGACATCAGAAAACAGCAGGGTGGTATTTCACCTATGGCTCCACTCGGACTGGCGCCCAAGTTTCAAAGCCTCCCACCTATGCTACACAACTCTTTCCTAATGCCACTCTGAAGCTGCAGTAAAGGTGCACGGGGTCTTTCCGTCTAACCGCGGGTACTCCGCATCTTCACGGAGAATTCAATTTCGCTGAGCATATCCTGGAGACAGTGGGGAAGTCGTTACGCCATTCGTGCAGGTCGGAACTTACCCGACAAGGAATTTCGCTACCTTAGGACCGTTATAGTTACGGCCGCCGTTTACTTGGGCTTCAATTCGGAGCTTGCACTCCTCCTCTTAACCTTCAAGCACCGGGCAGGCGTCAGACCCTATACGTCGTCTTGAAGCCGACTTAGCAGAGTCCTGTGTTTTTGATAAACAGTCGCTACCCCCTGGCCTGTGCCCCCTGAAAAGAGTTGCCTCGATTCAGGGCCTCCTTCTTCCGAAGGTACGGAGGCAATTTGCCGAGTTCCTTCAGGATACTTCTCTCAAGCGCCTTGGTATACTCTACCTGACCACCTGTGTCGGTTTCGGGTACGGTCTATACGGAGAGGCTATTTCCTGGAACGACTTGGCAGCCCAACCAATCCAATAAGGTTGAACTACTTCCGCCATCCGTCACACATCTCCAGGCCCACGAATATTTACGTGGTTCCCATCGACTACCCCCTTCGGGCTCGTCTTAGGGGCCGGCTAACCCTGCGCCGATTAGCGTTGCGCAGGAACCCTTGGTCTTTCGGCGAGAGGGCATCTCACCCTCTTTATCGCTACTCATGTCAGCATTCGCACTTCCGATATCTCCACCGTCGGTTACCCTTCGGCTTCATCAACTTACGGAACGCTCCGCTACCGCTGCAGTAAACTGCAACCCTAAGCTTCGGTGCATATCTTTAGCCCCGTTACATCTTCGCCGCAGGAACCCTTATTTAGACCAGTGAGCTGTTACGCTTTCTTTAAAGGATGGCTGCTTCTAAGCCAACCTCCTGGTTGTTTTGGGATTCCCACATGCTTTCCCACTTAGATATGACTTGGGGACCTTAGCTGTAGGTTAGGGCTGTTTCCCTTTTGACGACGGACCTTAGCACCCGCCGTCTGTCTGCCGGACAAGACTCGATGGTATTCGGAGTTTGGTTAGGTTTGGTACCGCTCGCGCAGCCCTAGCCCATCCAGTGCTCTACCCCCATCGGCATACATCCGACGCTCTACCTCAATAGATTTCGCGGAGAACCAGCTATTTCCCGGCTTGATTGGCCTTTCACCCCTAAACACAACTCATCCGAGCATTTTTCAACATGCAACGGTTCGGTCCTCCAGTGCGTGTTACCGCACCTTCAACCTGGTCATGCCTAGATCGCCGGGGTTCGGGTCTAATCCAACATACTCAGTCGCCCTATTCAGACTCGCTTTCGCTTCGCCTACACCTAACGGCTTAAGCTTGCATGCTAGATTAAGTCACTGACCCATTATGCAAGAGGTACGCTGTCACCCCCTATGGGGCTCCAACTGCTTGTAAGCATCCGGTTTCAGGTACTGTTTCACTCCCCTAATCGGGGTGCTTTTCACCTTTCCCTCACGGTACTGTGTTCGCTATCGGTCATGTACGAGTATTTAGGCTTGGAGGGTGGTCCCCCCATGTTCAGACAGGATTTCACGTGTCCCGCCCTACTCAAGTCCTTTTCAATCACTTTCGCATACGGGGCTGTCACCCGCTATGGCCACACTTTCCAGAGTGTTCTGCTAATTTATGAAAAGGCACTGGCCTGGTCCCGGTTCGCTCGCCACTACTACGGGAATCTCGGTTGATGTCTTTTCCTCCGGGTACTGAGATGTTTCAGTTCCCCGGGTTCGCTTCACCAAGCCTATGTGTTCAGCTCGGTGATACCTTGTCCACCTCTTCCGGTCTGTCCGAAGACAAGCAGGAAGAAATGGTGAAGGTGGGTTTCCCCATTCGGAAATCGCCGGATCAAAGTTTGCTCACAACTCCCCGACGCTTATCGCAGCGTGCCACGTCCTTCATCGCCTGTACATGCCAAGGCATCCACCAAATGCTCTTACCTCACGCTTGAGAATCCACACCATCAACGACAGGCCTGCATAAAAGCCTGTTCGTCGAAACGATGATGCGGAGGATAATCTCAGCCAGATATTTCATCTGATCAATGCAATACGTCCACGCCCAATCCGAAGATCGAACGCCACGTATCGCGGCATCGATTATAAAACCCATTCACAATGTCAAAGACAGCGGTCGAAACCGCCTACCCGCCAAATGCGGGATCCGTTTTCTTTTCATCCTGGAGAAACTGTTTGGGATGGTGGAGCCTAGCGGGTTCGAACCGCTGACCCCCTGCTTGCAAAGCAGGTGCTCTACCAGCTGAGCTAAGGCCCCATTGCCCAAAAAGCGCAATGTAATGGTGGGCCTGAGAGGATTTGAACCTCTGACCTCACCCTTATCAGGGGTGCGCTCTAACCAACTGAGCTACAGGCCCACGCTAGCCACAGCCGGCCAAAAGGCCAGGCCGAATAATCAGCAGGTGGCGTGAGCCGGCTCAGGCATATCACGCACACGATCGCTCGTGAGCGTAATCTCCAGTGATGAAAGGACATGAGGACGACGGCAATGTTCTTTGGAAACATGCGAAGCTCTTCCGGGCCGAAACCCGGCGCTTTCGCAGTTATCCTTAGAAAGGAGGTGATCCAGCCGCAGGTTCCCCTACGGCTACCTTGTTACGACTTCACCCCAGTCGCTGATCCCACCGTGGTTAGCTGCCTCCGTTGCCGGTTAGCGCACTACCTTCGGGTGAAACCAACTCCCATGGTGTGACGGGCGGTGTGTACAAGGCCTGGGAACGTATTCACCGCGGCATGCTGATCCGCGATTACTAGCGATTCCGCCTTCATGCTCTCGAGTTGCAGAGAACAATCCGAACTGAGACATCTTTTGGAGATTAGCTAACCCTCGCGGGATCGCTGCTCACTGTAGATGCCATTGTAGCACGTGTGTAGCCCAGCCTGTAAGGGCCATGAGGACTTGACGTCATCCCCACCTTCCTCCGGCTTATCACCGGCAGTTTCCTTAAAGTGCCCAACTAAATGATGGCAACTAAGGACGAGGGTTGCGCTCGTTGCGGGACTTAACCCAACATCTCACGACACGAGCTGACGACAGCCATGCAGCACCTGTCACTAGGTCCCCGAAGGGAAGGAATCTGTCTCCAGAAGCCGTCCTAGGATGTCAAAGGCTGGTAAGGTTCTGCGCGTTGCTTCGAATTAAACCACATGCTCCACCGCTTGTGCAGGCCCCCGTCAATTCCTTTGAGTTTTAATCTTGCGACCGTACTCCCCAGGCGGATAACTTAATGCGTTAGCTGCGCCACCCAAGCTCCATGAGCCCGGACAGCTAGTTATCATCGTTTACGGCGTGGACTACCAGGGTATCTAATCCTGTTTGCTCCCCACGCTTTCGCACCTCAGCGTCAATACCTGTCCAGCGAGTCGCCTTCGCCACTGGTGTTCTTCCGAATATCTACGAATTTCACCTCTACACTCGGAATTCCACTCGCCTCTCCAGGATTCTAGCCATCCAGTTTCAAAGGCAGTTCCGGGGTTGAGCCCCGGGATTTCACCCCTGACTTAAATAGCCGCCTACGCGCGCTTTACGCCCAGTAATTCCGAACAACGCTAGCTCCCTCCGTATTACCGCGGCTGCTGGCACGGAGTTAGCCGGAGCTTATTCTCCCGGTACTGTCATTATCATCCCGGGTAAAAGAGCTTTACAACCCTAAGGCCTTCATCACTCACGCGGCATTGCTGGATCAGGCTTTCGCCCATTGTCCAATATTCCCCACTGCTGCCTCCCGTAGGAGTCTGGGCCGTGTCTCAGTCCCAGTGTGGCTGATCATCCTCTCAGACCAGCTATAGATCGTCGACTTGGTAGGCCGTTACCCCACCAACTATCTAATCTAACGCGGGCCCATCTAAAGGCGATAAATCTTTGGTCCGAAGACATTATCCGGTATTAGCTCAAATTTCTCTGAGTTATTCCGGACCTAAAGGTAGGTTCCCACGCGTTACGCACCCGTGCGCCACTAAGCCCGAAGGCTTCGTTCGACTTGCATGTGTTAGGCATGCCGCCAGCGTTCGTTCTGAGCCAGGATCAAACTCTCAAGTTTGTGTCACATACCAACCAGGCACGATCCGAAGATCGCCGACCTGAGAGGCATGAGCTTCAAGGAGCCGATACCTGCACTGTCAAACGTAATGGATACGAATGAACATGCATCATCACAGACCGCCTGTGGAGGCGATCAGGATGTGGCGTCGGCTTGATTTAACCGGTTACCGGAGCCTTGAGGTCCCCGGACCGGGCGCCGTCGCCCACATGTCCCTTCATCAAAAACTAACAATGTCAAAGAGCCATCCAACATTAAAAGCGGACAGCGAAGGCTTCCCCGATTTACACCGGGGGACCGGCTATCCGTTTATGTTGGCGACCAACGTGGTGGGCGGCTTGGAGACCGTCAGCGCCGCGTCGGTGAGGGCCATCTAGGCGCGCTTCCGGATTCGGTCAACGCCTTTTTGCAATTTTATTTCAAGGGGCCGAAAAAATCCCGGATTTCTGCGGGTTTCAGAGCCCCCTAGCCCAGCCAATATGGTGCGAGGGGTTCGATTTTCAACGGGCGTAACGAGTGAATCGGGGGCTACCGCTCCATCTGATAGCGCGAGTCACGCGTGCTATCGCACGGAAATCTTCACTTTTTTGGGTTAATCGCGCCCTGTGATGGATCCTGAAGCCCAAGTCCCGCCCAGCGACGGCGGATTCGCGAATCGCGTGCGAAGCGCCGTGGCCTGGCGCTGGGGCTCGCAGATCGTGGCGCAGGTCATCGCCTGGACCTCCACCATCATGGTCGTGCGGCTGCTCGACCCCAGCGACTATGGCCTGTTCGCCATGACGCAAGTGGTACTGACCGCCCTCGCCTTTCTCAACGGTCAGAGCTTTGCCACCTCGCTGGTCCAGACCGACCATCTCGACCGGCGGCGGATCGGCCAGGTCTTCGGGCTCCTGCTGCTGTTCAACGGGACGCTGGCGACAATCCAGTTCCTCGGCGCACCACTGATGGCTGCCTATTATCGCGAACCTCTGGTGGCCGACATGCTCCGCATACAAGCCATCATCTTTCTCACCGTGCCGTTTACCGCGCTCCCGACCGAGCTGCTCGCCCGGCGACTCGAGTTTCGCATCCAGGGCAAGATCAGCATGGCAGCCGCGATTCTTTCCGCCGTCGTGGCGCTCGCACTCGCCTGGCTCGGGTTCGGGGTATGGGCTCTGGTCTACGCCCCCATTGCCGGTTTCACGGCCCGCGCCATCGGCCTGACCATAGCCGCCCGGTCGCTGGTGCCACCGGTATTCGACTTTCGCGGCGCGGGCGATTTGGTGCGCTTCGGCGGCGCGTTGACGCTGTGCCAGCTGTTCTGGATCTTCCAGAGCCAAAGCGACATTTTCATTGCCGGCCGCAGCTTCGACACGCACGACCTCGGCCTATACGCGGAAGCACTGTTCCTGACGCTGATCGTGACCGGGCGCTTCCTGCCTCCGATCAACGACGTCGCTTACCCGGCCTATGCAGAGCTGCATAAGGCCGGAAAAAGCATTGGACCCTATTTCCTGCGGACCCAGCGCACGGTCCTGCTGGTGACGGCACCGATCTATTTCGGCCTCGCGCTCACGGCAGAACCTGCGGTGCTGACACTGTTCGGCGAGAAATGGGCCGAGATGGCACCGATTGTCGCCGGACTGGCGCTGGCAATGCCGGCGATGGCGCTGCAGATCGTCTGCAGCCCAGCCACCAATGCCATGGGCCGCCCCGGCATCTACCTGCGCAACAATGCCTTTGGTGCGGTACTGTTTCCCGCCAGCTTCCTTTTCGCGATTGCCTATGGCCCCCAAGGGCTGGTGCACGCCTGGTGGTTCGCCGCGCCGCTGTTGCTCGGTTTTACCCTGTTCAACACCCTGCCTCGTGTCGGGCTGGCATGGGGCGAGCTGTTGCGTGAGCTGGCACCGGTGCTGCTGGCGAACGGGCTAATGGTGCTGATGGTGCTGGCGGTCCGAGCGGCACTTCCCCCCCTCCCGCATATCGCCATGCTGGCTATCGAAGGTGCAACCGGCGCAGCGACTTACGTGCTGACGATCAGGCTGCTTTGGCCGCACCTGATTGCCGAGACCTGGGCAATGCTGCGGCGAGAGCCTGCATCCGCGCCAACGCTTGCCGGTCAAACCACCAATAGCGCGGATCCAGCCGCGGCTTGAGCAGCGGCAGGTACTCCTCATAAAGCGACGCCATCTGTGGCGGCAGGCCCGCAGGGCCGGTGCTGCGCATGATTGCGCTGACGATCCGGTTCTGGAAATGCCGCAGGCTGTAATTGCGCATGCGGGCATACTGCATCTTCAGGCCGGACGCAGAGAGCGTCACCGGGTCGCACAGGAATCGCGCCCCCGGACACGGCACGACCCGCTCGTCATCCCAATGGTCTTCGTGCTGGAGGTCGGTCTTGGCGAGAGCACCGACGAGGCTGTCATCGCCGATCAGGTCTTCGGGCAGCCGTACGCCGCCAGCCCGCATCCGCTCAACAAACGACCCGCTAAGCGCATAAAGATCGCCGAACATGCCATGCTCGGCCACTATGCTCCGCTGGTAGGTCGAGGCTTGCCGCCCGTTGGCGGGCATGGCTGATGCAGCATTGGTGCCCCGCAGTGCCAGCGCGTCCACCATTATTTCGATCGATCCCGGAAGCACCACCGCATCGCCATCGACGAAGACATATGCCCGGCCCTGCATGGCGGGCGTATCGAACATGATACGGTTCCAGCTGCGCGACTTGCCACCCTGCTCCCAGTCATGAACGATGACCCCGGGAGTCTCGCGAGCGATTGCTGCTGTGCGGTCGGTTGTGCCGTTCACGACTACATGCACGGCATAACCGGGTTCGCCACAGGGCAGGCTCGCCAGGCATGCGCCGATCCGCTCCTCCTCGTTGTGGGCGAGGACGATAATGCAGACAGGCTGCCGGGCCTCAGGCGCACCGCACGATTGCGTTTGGTCGATCACGCCCCGCCCTTACTCGAAAACCCCTTTCCAGAATATTCGATTAACTATCAAAATTGCATCGCGAGGCGCAGGATTGGTCGGTCAAGGGCGACATGGTATCCTGCGCAGGCAAGCGGGCAGCCCCGAATGCCCCATGGGAGAGAAACATGCTGAAACGGCTCATCGGTGTCGCAGCCCTCGTCGTAGCAACCCCGCTCTTGGCCAATAGCACGGCCTATTTCCCGCAGGCAGACGACCCTGCGGCGAAAGACGAAGAAGCGCTGACGCCCGACCTTATCCAGGCGCAAAAGGACCGCTATGAGCGGTTGACCGTGCCCGTCACCATCGAAGGCAAGGGCCCTTATCGGTTCATGGTCGACACCGGCGCGCAGGCGACGGCGATCAGTCGCAATGTGTCCGATGAGCTGGAACTGCCCTCGCTCGGCACAGCCACGCTGGTGGCCATGGGCAGTCGGCGCGAAGTCGACATGGTGCAGCTCAACGGGCTCGAGTTTGCCGGGCGGCTGTTCGACAATCTCGAATCGCCGCTGCTCGACGCGCGTCATGTCGGCGCCGATGGCATCCTCGGCCTCGATTCCCTGCAGGACATGCGCGTGCTGATCGACTTCAAGGAAGATCGCATGCTGGTCGCCGACGCCGGTTCGCTGGGCGGTAACAAGGGGTATGAGATCGTCGTCAAGGCGCGCCGCCGCCTCGGCCAGATGATCATCACCAATGCCCGTATCGACGGGGTGAAGACCGCTGTCATCATCGATACCGGTGCGCAGAACACCGTCGGCAACCGCGCCTTGCAGCAAAAGCTGCGCTCGCGGGCGGAAACGCAAGTGCTTTCGACCGACGTCAACGGTGTGCAAGTGATCGGCAACCTCGGCTTCGTCCGCAAGCTGAAGATCGAAGGCATGGAACTGACCAATGTCCCGATCTCGTTTGCCGACAGTCCGGCTTTTGCCGCATTGGGCCTTGAAGACCAGCCAACCATCATCATGGGCATGCGCAACCTGCAGAACTTCGAACGGATAGCGATCGATTTTTCCAGCCGCCGGATATTGTTCGACTTGCCGGCCGGTTCGTACAACGTGAACCCCTACGAACGCGTCTTCTTCCCGAGCCGGGTCGGGAACTGACGCCACACTGCAGCGCGCCGTCATTGCGCTTGATGACCGCGAGGCCCATCTAGTGGGGCCATGGCGCATCCTCTCCCCACTTCGGACACCCAGGTCGATGTCGATGGCTGGGCAACACTGCGCCGGTTCCTGCCCTATCTCTGGCCCAAGGACAGGCCCGACCTGAAGGCCCGCATCATCGGCGCGCTGGTGCTGGTGCTGCTCGCCAAGGCGGTGATCCTCGCTACGCCTCTGGCGATGAAGCAAGTGGTCGATACCATGGCCAGCACAGGTGACGAGCTGTTGTGGGTGGCGCTGAGCTTCGTCATTGCCTTCACCGCCGGACGCTTCCTTGGCGGCGCGTTCGACCAGTTCCG
Source organism: Parerythrobacter aestuarii (assembly GCF_030140925.1). Classification (NCBI taxonomy): domain Bacteria; kingdom Pseudomonadati; phylum Pseudomonadota; class Alphaproteobacteria; order Sphingomonadales; family Erythrobacteraceae; genus Parerythrobacter; species Parerythrobacter aestuarii. The sequence continues at coordinate 799,929 of NZ_JARBWD010000001.1, read as the reverse complement.
CAACATCGTGTTCGAGCGGGTCGGGCAGGAAGCGACACAGAACCTCGCCGAGGATACGTTCGACCGGCTGCACCGGCTATCGCTGCGCTTCCACCTGTCGCGCCGCACCGGTGAAGTAACCAAGATCATCGAGCGCGGGACCAAGAGCATCGACACCATGCTCTACTTCCTGCTGTTCAATATCGGGCCCACTATCGTCGAGCTCCTGGCAGTGGGCGTGATCTTCTACACATTGTTCGGACTTGAGCTGGTGCTGGCGACGGCTGCGACAGTCGTCATCTATATCGCACTGACTCGCTGGATTACCGAATGGCGGACGCAACTGCGCAAGCGCATGAACGACCTCGACGGCACGGCGCTGGCACGGGCGGTCGATTCGTTGCTCAATTACGAGACGGTGAAATACTTCGGGGCCGAGCAGCGCGAGCAGCAGCGATACTCGCAAGCGGCTAAGGATTATGCCGAAGCGGCGATCAAGTCCGAGAACTCTCTCGGCCTGCTCAATATGACGCAGGCTTTCATCATGAACGCGCTGATGCTGTTCGCGCTCAGCTTTACTGTCTGGCAATGGAGCAAGGGCCTGCTCACAGTCGGCGACCTCGTCGCAGTGCAGACCTATTTGATGCAGCTGTTCCGCCCGCTCGACATGCTCGGCTTCGTCTATCGCACCATCCGGCAGGGGCTGATCGACATGGCCGCCATGTTCAAGCTGATGGATACTTCGGTCGAAGTCGAGGATGTGCCCGGCGCACCGGCACTCATAGCCAACCCACCGACGATTGCGTTCGAGGATGTGGTGTTCGGCTACGAACCCGACCGTACTATCCTGCATGGCCTGAGCTTCGAGGTTCCTGCCGGATCGCGGGTCGCCATTGTCGGACCGTCCGGTGCCGGCAAGTCGACCATCGGGCGACTGCTGTTCCGCTTCTACGATCCTAAGGACGGGCGCATCCTCATCGCCGGACAGGATATCGCCAGGGTGACGCAGGAGTCCTTGCGCGAAGCGATCGGCATCGTTCCGCAGGACAGCGTTCTGTTCAACGACACGCTGCGCTACAACATTGCCTATGGGCGAGATGGTGCCGGTCAGGAAGCGGTCATTGCCGCCGCCCGGGACGCGGCGATCCTGCCCTTCATCGAGAAACTGCCCGAGGGGTTCGAAACGCAGGTCGGCGAACGCGGGCTCAAGCTGTCAGGCGGCGAGAAGCAACGCGTCGCGATCGCGCGGACGCTGCTCAAGAACCCTCCGATCCTGTTATTTGACGAAGCCACCAGCGCGCTCGATTCGCGCACGGAGCAGGATATTCTGGCGACCCTCCAGCGCGTCAGCCGCGACCGAACCACGCTCGCTATCGCCCACCGGCTCTCCACCATTGCCGATGCCGACACCATCCTGGTGCTGAATGAGGGGCGGCTGGAAGAGCAAGGCCGCCACGCGGACTTGCTCCGGCGCGACGGCCTCTATGCCGAAATGTGGGCCCGCCAGCAGGCCGAAGCCGAAGCACCCGCCGAAGCGGCTGAATAGGGTGTCTCTGGCGGCCGGCGTGACCCGTCGCCGGATCAGTGTGCGCTCCCGAACAGGAATGAGAAATCGGCCGCAAGCTGGTCCTGGTCCGAAGTCGTCGAAGCGATCTTGGCGAACTTGTGACACCCGGTGCAATTGGTCCCCTGGATGTAGGTTTCCAACGTCGTGTTGGCGACGACGGTGTTCGGCCCGGCAGAGATGAAGCTACCGTAGCTGAGCGGAGACGTCGCCCCCTTGCCGGGTTCCGGGCTCGGCGGATTGGGTGCCTGGTCCCACAGGACATTGACCAGTTCATAATACTGGAAAACGGAGCTGCCCCCGGTCATTTCGCCGATCATCTTCTGCACCGCTGCATTGAGCGTCGCGACTTCGGTCGGAATGGGGAACTGCCGCGTCACCTGCACCGGTTCGGACATAGGGAACAGCGGCTTGCAGTTGCCCGCAGAATCGCATTTCACCCGAGGTTGGTTCGATGGCGTTGTGCCCTTCCCGTCATTGAAGGAATACCCGCCAGCGGGTGCCGGCCGAGAGGGATCAGGGACGTTGTCGACATGCTCGAAGGTCGACCAGACAAAGTCCGGGAAATGGTCGGTCTTGTGGATGATGTGCATCCCCACCATTCCGACCACCGCCTGCCGGCATTGGCCCGTGTCGGGATCCTGCAGATAGACCGAGCTGGTCAGGTAGCGGTTCCACAGATCCTGCTCGGTAGTCAGGTCGCGCCAGGCGATCTTGACCTCGATCGCGCCCAGCTGGTCTTGCGTGGCAAGCGGAAGCGAAGGCGTGCCGCGGAAGGCAGCACCTTTAGGCAAGGAAATCCCCGCATCCGCGCTCGTGGCAACCTTGGCCTGGTTGGCTGCAAGGTAAAGCTGGTTCGAAACGATATAGTCGAATTCCGCCTTGCCCATGCGCCGGTCGAAATAGGCCAGCTTGCCCTTCTGGTCTGTCAGCCAGCCGCCGAAGGCTTCGTTGATCGACGAACTGAAGCCGGTGTCTGCAGCCGAAGCGAGCAACTCGTTCTGGCTCAGTCGCTTCGGTGCCTTGCTGATCTGAGAGAGCATAGGCATCGCCGGGCTCGCAGCGACGCCGGCCAGCAGCCGATTGTCGCTCGTGCATTGCGCGGGAAGCGCGGCCACTTCACCCCATCCACTCGGAGCAGCTCCGCCGGGCAGGAAAGTTTCGTCTGCGCCCTTGTAGCTCTGCCACACCGTCGTTGGGGTGGGCTGGCCCTGAATGCTGACACCCCAGCTGCTGGCGCTGGCTGAACGATTGGGAACACCGGCCTGCGAAGCGGTTGCCGGCCAGCCCGAATCCACCGGCCAGTTGAGCGCGATGAACATTTGCCAAGCATAGCAATCGACCGCTGCCTGGTCGGTCAGAATCCCTCCGGAGATATCGGTCGTCATGAAGGCCGGGGAATTGGGATCGAAGCTGAGCGGAATTCCGCAGCCCGTCGTGTCCTCGACCTGCGTTTCGAAATTGGCCGCAACCAGCCGCTTCTCCGGATCGGCCTCTTGCCCACATGCGGCCAGGACCAGCGATGCAGCCGCTACGGCTGCCACCAACAGACTGCGCATCAGAGATCTCCAAACTTGTCGTGCAGCTTGTCCCGCATGGCGACGATAGCCGGATCGTCGGCGATGCCCAGCGAGCCACCCGCAACCACATTCAACAATCCATACTGGAAGGGATGGTCCTCTGCGCTCGGCCGGTCGGGCTCATCGGGATTGAGCGCCCGCAAGCCGATCTGGCCGGGATCGGTGTCATTGGTAGCTCCGATCATCAGAACGAACGCCTGATTACTGCTGGAAGTTTGCCCCGGGGTCGGCGAACCATTTTTCAGGAACTGGACCACGTGACACACGACGCCGGGTTGATCGAATTCGATCCGCGCATTCTCGACCGTCGTATCGGTTGAGGCACCTGAGACGGAAAGCACCGCCGAGTACCAGTTGCCCGGCTCGATATCGAGCGGGAGATCGGTCGGAGACTCGCCGTAGAACCATTCGGCCGGAACCAGCTGCACCGGTGCCGGCTGGATCCCAGTGGTCTTGCTGCTGACGCAGTCGAAAGTCGGCGGCGCAGAGCTGCGCGATTTCGGGGTTACGGCCAGCGCCACATGCATCTGGTTGGCGATCACGCCCGCGGCAATGATGGCTGTCCCATTGAGAGTGCATTGCTCAATGGTGAAGCCCGCGTTCGGCGGGAGAGCAAAACGGGCCTGCAGGATCTGGTCCGAACCATTGGGCCCGATCCCGGCGGCACCGCGGGTGATCTGCCAGCATTCGGAAAGGTCCTCGTTATTGGGACCGCGCCAGTCGAGACTGGCAGGCTGTTGCAGGTAGAGCCCGATCGGATCGGTCAGCGAGATGTAATTGGCCTGCGCCACGCTGTTGCCGGAGGCACCGATATGCGGATCGGAATTGCGATAGATTTGTCCGTATTGCGAACAACAGATGAGCTTGTTGGGATCGCTGGGCAGGGCATTGGTCCGCTGGATAACCGAAGCGGCCGCGAGATAGATCTCCGCCGACAAGGTGTTGGGCGGCGAAGTCAGGTGCATGGCACCTCCATACTGGCCCGGGACCCGTGCGGTACCGCTGTTCCACTTGTTGATGGGGTTATAGGCATAGAGCCCAGTCGTTCCCGAACGCACCGGATCGCCGGCCTTGCCGAACGGATTGTCGGCAACATACCGCAGGTAAAGATCCTCCATCGCCACCGCGGGATCGATGTAACGCTGATACAGCTCCAGCACGATCTGCGGGTCCTGCCGCCAGAGTGCGAGGAAATAGGTCGGGTTTTCTGCGGTATAGGTAATGGCCGTCATATGCCCCTGGTCGTCGCGTTCGATCGACCATTCGCAATATTCGTCCAGCCAGCCGCGTGGCCCGACCGGGGCGAAAGGCACATAACTCCCGTTCCAGTCGATTTGCGGACACAGCGTGGCGGGGATGTTGATCGCCACATCGGCACTGGGTGCACCATAGAGGTAATAAGTCGACCCGTTGATCGTGATCGACCCATGATCGGCCAGCGCCAGCAGTTGGTCATCTGTCAGCGGACCAGGCAGGTTCGATCCGGACTGGATGCTGGAATTGGTGAAGAATGTTTTCAACCGGTTCGGAAACGGAGTCCAGTTGATGACAGCCGCACCTTCGCCGAATCCTGAAATCAGCGGATTGTAATAGCCATCGCGCGGAGCATCATAGAGGTTGGTCCAGGGATTGCCGATGATCGAGGTCTGCGTCCAGCCGTCGACGGCATTGCTCCAGATCGCCTCGAAGGCCGCGAGCTGTTGCTCATTGCCGGTATCACTGAAATCCTTCGGTGCCTGATGGGCAGGACTGGTGAAACGTGTGAAATCACTGGACATGAACGCTCTCCCCCCGATGTCGAACGATCCGCTCCGCCAAGCGGAGCCGACTATCGAATCAGTTTTGCGCTGTCCTGCAGGTGAGAGAATGGCCCGGGTCGGGAGCAGACGATAGTATAGATGCGACACCTGCGGTTCGGCTTAGCCGATGCAAGGGCCGGGAATGGTCAGCTGTCCGACGGGAACCGTTCGAAGCGCGGAAGGGCGTGGAGCGTTTCTTCCCAGCTGAGCGCATCGGCCATCTGGACATGCTTGTCGGGTGGGAATGCCTCAGGGTCGTCGAGCGTGGCGGTCTGAATGTCGACCGCGCCGGGAGAGACATTCTCGCAGACGTACCACAAACCGGTGCCGCAGTTGCCGCAGAAAGCGCGCTCGACATCGGGAGAAGAGCGGTAGAGCAAGGGCTCGCCCTGCTCGATCGCGAAGTCATCGGCAGCTACGCCGATCCACGCCACTCCGGTGGCCCCGGCCCAGCGGCGACAATCCTCGCAATGGCATACCGATGAATGCCTGACACCGCCCTGGAATCGATAGACTAGCGCCCCGCAATGGCACCTGCCCTTCGGCATTGTCGTTCTCCTGCTCGTTGCTAGCGAGCAGAATGCTGCAATTTCTTGAGCAAGGCCAGCGCCTCGTCTGCCCGCTCAGCCGGGACAAACGCATGATCGTGGCGCAGCGCAGCGACCATGTTGCAGCATATTCCCGCCTCGGCGAGCGCCCCGGAGACTGCGGCCGTCAGCCCCACACCTGCCAGTGCGGAATGTACCTGCAGCGTGATGCGGCTATAGGGATCGGCCTCGATCTCATTCGCCAGCGCGACCTCATGCGGCACGATTAACGACAACCCTTCCTCCTCGCGGAAGGTCGCCAGCGCATGACCCATCAATTGGAACACGACGTCAGGATCCTCGCCGCCGACAAAGCTCCACCAGCGCGCGTCGAGCACCGGGTCCATCCCGGCGATCATGGCCGCGGTGTCGCTGATCGGCTGCGTCACAGGATATACTTCGATAGGTCGGTGTCTTCAGCGAGGTCGGCCAGCTTGTCCTTCACATAGCCAGCATCGATTACGATGGTCTCGCCCGCGTGATCCTCTGCTTCGAAGCTGAGCTCCTCCAGGAGCCGCTCCATCACGGTCTGCAAGCGGCGGGCACCGATATTCTCGACACTCTCGTTGACCTGAGCGGCGATGCGGGCGACTTCGTGGATGGCGTCTTCAGTGATCTCGACGGTGACATCCTCCGTCCCTAGCAGCGCGCGGTATTGCTCGACCAGGTTGGCGCGGGTTTCGCTGAGGATACGGACGAAGTCCTCGACCTCGAGCGCGCGCAGCTCGACACGGATCGGCAGGCGCCCCTGCAGTTCGGGCAGCATGTCGCTGGGCTTGGAGACGTGGAACGCGCCCGAAGCAATGAACAACACGTGGTCGGTCTTCATCGGGCCGTACTTGGTGCTGACAGTGGTACCTTCGATCAGAGGCAGCAGGTCGCGCTGCACGCCTTCGCGCGATACACTGCCGCCACGCACGTCGCTGACCGCGATCTTGTCGATCTCGTCGAGGAAGACAATGCCGTTGGTCTCGGCGTTTTCCAGCGCGACGCGCGCAACGTCGTCCTGGTCCATGCGCTTTTCGGCTTCCTCGTCGACCAGCTTGTCCCAGGCGTCGGGCACCTTGAGCTTGCGCCGCTTGGCCGGGCCCTTGCCTAATGCCTTGCCCATCATGTCACTGAGGTCGATCATGCCGACGCTGCCACCGAGGCCCGGGATATCCATCGGCATCGACGGCGCATCCTTGACCTCGATCTCAACCTCGGTGTCGTTCATCGCATTCTGGACGATGCGCTCACGGAAGGCCTCGCGGGTGGCTTCGCTCGCATTGTCGCCGACCAGCGCATCGAGCAACCGGTCCATCGCAGCCTTGCTGGCGGCTTCGCGCACGGCCTCACGGCGGCGGTCCTTTTCCAGCCGGATCGCTTCTTCGACGAGGTCACGGGCGATCTGTTCGACATCGCGCCCGACATATCCGACCTCGGTGAACTTGGTCGCTTCGACCTTCACGAAGGGCGCATCGGCGAGCTTCGCCAGGCGGCGGCTGATCTCGGTCTTGCCGCAACCGGTCGGGCCGATCATCAGGATGTTCTTGGGCGTCACCTCATCGCGCAGTTCGCGCGAGAGCTTCTGCCGCCGCCAGCGATTGCGCAGGGCGACTGCCACAGCCCGCTTGGCATCCTTCTGGCCGATAATGTGCTCGTCCAATGCGGCGACAATCGCCTTCGGGGTGAGGGATTCTGTCATGGGAAGGATCAGACCGTTTCCAAAGTCACATTGTCGTTGGTGAAGACGCATATCTCGGCGGCCACGGCCATGGCCTTGCGCGCGATCTGCTCGGCATCCTCTTCATAGTCGGACAGCGCGCGGGCGGCCGCGAGCGCATAATTGCCGCCACTGCCGATCGCGGCAATCCCGCCTTCCGGCTCCAGCACATCGCCATTGCCGGTCAGCACCAGCAGCGTGTCCTTGTCGGCCACGATCATCAGCGCTTCGAGATTGCGCAAATACTTGTCGGTACGCCAGTCCTTGGCGAGCTCGACGGCGGCCCGCATCAGCTGGCCGGAATACTGGTCCAGCTTGCGCTCCAGCCGTTCGAACAGGGTGAAGGCATCGGCAGTGGCCCCGGCGAAACCGGCCACGACCTTGCCGTCACCGATCCGGCGAACCTTCTTGGCATTGGGCTTCATCACCGTGTTGCCCATCGAAACCTGGCCATCGCCAGCAACGACGATCTTCTCGCCGCGTTTGACGCCGATGATGGTGGTGCCGTGCCACGGGGTCAGCCCGTGCGCCTGTGAGTTGTTGTCCATGCCGCGCGATATGGGGCGCGCCCGCCCGTGGTCAAGACAAACGGGTCAAGTGACGCTTACCGACCGGGAGCGCCGGCACCCGGTGCACCAACCGTGCCGATATTGCCGAACAGGTCCTCCAGGAAACCGCGTTCGCGACCCAGCGTCGGCGTCTTGGCACCATCAGGCTGGAGATAGACCACCTGGTCGATACCGCTGGTTTCCGTGCCGGTGACATTGCCTGCACCATCGAACTTCACCGCCAATACCTGGTGGGTATTGATACGCGGGCGCACGAAGGGCTTGCGGCCGGTAACGCTCGACACATAGTACCAGGTCGGATCGCCGAACTGGCTGGTGAAGGTTGGCCGACCCAGCGTCGCTTCTACCGACCGCTGGTTGTCGATCCCCGGCTGGACGGCTTCGACCAGCAGCTGGTCGACGACATAGCCGCGGCTTTCGCGGATCGTGCCGCAGCCGCTTGCGCCCAATGCCAGAGCCAGCAGCGCTGCCCCACCAAGAGCCTTACCAAATGCCATCGAGAACCTTCCTTCGCGTACTTCTTCGAATGCGCCCCTTTAACCTGCGGGGCATCATTCCCTATATCGGCGGCAAGCCTTACGGCGTCACTCGCCGGACTGCAACGGCGCATCCGACCTTGCCTGTGCGTGAGCCGGATGCGCAAAGCGGCTTGAATTGCCGATGAACACGTGATCGCCCATCGGATCACAGGGGAGCGAGATACAGAAGATGAGCTTCATGCAACGCCTTTTCGGTCGCTCGACCGATCCCAAGGAAGCCCTGCGCCCGCTATGGCACCAGCTGGTAAAGGTCGCTCGCACGCGCGAACTCTATGCCGATTGCGGCGTGGCCGACACGCTGGAAGGGCGTTTCGACATGCTTTCGACCGTGCTTGCCATCGCCATGCTGCGGGTCGAGCGCGACCCGGAAACGGTCGCTGCATCGGCTCGGCTCACGGAACTGTTTGTCGACGATATGGATGGGCAATTGCGCGAGGCGGGAATTGGCGACCCGACTGTTGGCAAGAAGCTTGGCAAGCTGGTGAGCGCGCTGGGCGGCCGCACCGGCGCGCTTCGCGAAGCACTGGCGCAGGATGGTGACACGGCACTGGTCGCTGCCATTGAGCGCAATGTCACCTTCGTTGAAGGTGGATCGACTGCCTGCGTCGCGCCCAGGCTGCGACGCTTCGCTGAGGCGCTGGATGCGCTGACCTATGACCAGCTGCTGCATGCGGAGCTGATGCTGTGAGCGCGCCCGAACTCAGCCGCATCATCAAGCTGAAGGCGATCAAACACGACCCCGTGATCGTGGAAGCCGATGAAACCGAGCGCGCGGCGCTGGCCAAGCGATTCGGCATTTCCGCAATCGGTAGCCTGCGCGCAGAAGTCAGCCTAGACCCCGATGGCGAGCGTGTGTCAGCGGGCGGCACGCTGACCGCCGAAATCGTGCAGGCCTGCGCGATCTCAGGCGAGGACTTCCCGGTGCATGTCGAGGAACCGCTCGATATCGTCTTCGTACCCGCTGAAGCGGCACCTGTTTCGGACGAGGAAGAGGAAATCGAATTCGAACTTGATGACGAAGAGCTCGACGAAATCGAATATGACGGCGACAGCTTCGACCTCGGCGAAGCTGTGGCACAAACCCTTGCGCTGGCGATCGATCCCTATGCCGAGGGGCCGAACGCCGAAGCTGCGCGTACAAAGGCCGGTTTGAGCAATGACGACGAACCGAGCGGTCCGCTGGCCGATGCTCTCAAGGCTTTGAAAAGATAATTCCGCCCCATTGTGGGGAGGAAGATCAGAACGGAATATCGTCGTCGAGGTCGTCGTAGTTCGAGCCGCCACCGCCGCCCGAACCGCCACCCGAGCCACCACCGCCCTGGTTCCAGCCGCCATCTCCACCGTTCGAACCACCCGAACGTTGGCCGCCGCCACCGTAGTTGCCGCCACCGCCGCCGCCCTGGCCTCCACCGGGGCCGTCAAGCATGGTCAGCGTGCCGTTGAAACCGCGCAGCACGACTTCAGTCGAATAGCGGTCATTGCCCTGCTGGTCCTGCCACTTGCGGGTCTGCAGCTGGCCTTCGACATAGACCTTGCTGCCTTTCTTCAGGTAGCGCTCGCAGACGTTGACGAGGCCTTCCGAAAAGATCGCCACAGTGTGCCACTCGGTCCGCTCCTGCCGTTCGCCGGTGTTGCGGTCTTTCCACTGCTCGCTGGTGGCGATGCGCAGGTTGCAAACCTTGCCGCCATTCTGGAAGCTGCGGATCTCCGGGTCCTGCCCCAGATTGCCGATCAGCATGACCTTGTTGAGTGAACCCGCCATCGAATCTCTTCCCTTGTCGAAATGTCGAACGGGCTTATCGGAGCGCCGGGTGAGTCGCCACCCCCACGCCGGGCAATCCACAAGCAGTCGGCTCGGTTTTGGCTACAATCCTGCTGCCAGCGCCAGCCAATAGGTCGCGCCGGCAAAGATATAGGCTAGCGCAAACAGGTAGGCGAGCATGAACGCCGGCCATTTCCATCCGTTGGTTTCGCGCCGGGCGACTGCGATGGTCGACAGGCACTGCGGAGCGAAAACGAACCACGCGAGGAAGGCCAGCGCTGTCGGCAGGCTCCAGCGTGCTGCGATCTGGTCACGCAAGGCGCTTTCGGTTTCCTCGTCATCATCGGCATCAACGGCATAGGTGGTCGCAAGCGAGGCTACGGCCACTTCGCGCGCGGCCATGGCCGGGACCAGCGCCAGCGTCATTTCGTGGTTGAAACCGATCGGCTCGAATGCGGGGTGCATGGCATGGGCAATCTGCCCGGCGAAGCTGGCGTCGAGCTGGCTCTCGCCCGGATCGGCCTTGGGGAAGGTCAGCAACAACCACAGTATGACCGTCGCAGCAAAGATGATCGTCCCTGCTCGGCGCAGGAACACCCAGGCGCGCTGCCACAATCCGATCAGCAGGTCCTTGACCCGCGGCAGCTGGTACCGCGGCAGCTCCATGATGAAGCCGGAGGCATCGCCTTTGGTCACAGACCGGCGCAGCACCAGCGCTACAACCAGTGCACCGAGGATACCGGCCACATAGAGCCCCATCAGCACCAGCCCCTGGAGGCCGATACCGAAACCGACACTGGTCGGCGGAATGACTGCAGCAATGATCACCGCATAGACCGGCAAGCGTGCCGAACAGGTCATCATGGGCGCGACGAGAATTGTCGTCAGGCGATCCTTTGGGTCGGCGATAGAGCGCGTGGCCATGATACCGGGAATGGCGCAGGCGAAGCTCGACAGCAGCGGGATGAAGCTGCGGCCCGACAGGCCCACGCCTGCCATCAGCCGGTCCATCAGGAACGCCGCACGGGCCATGTAACCGCTCGCTTCCATGACCAGGATAAAGGCGAACAGGATCACGATCTGCGGCAGGAACACGACCACGGATCCGACGCCTGCGATCAACCCTTCAGTGATGAGATCGCGCACGAACCCTTCAGGCATTGCCGCGACGACCTGCGCAGAAACCCATTCGGTCGCCCCTTCGATCAAGCCGATGAAAGGATCGGCCCAGGCAAACACCGCCTGGAAGATCACAAACAGCAGCGCGAACAGGATGACCGGGCCCAGCCACGGGTTCAGCAACACCTTGTCGAGATTGCTTTCGATGGTGTGGCGGGCCGAAACGGAAAGGATCGCCGCCTTGGCGATGTTCCGCGCCTCCAGTCGCCGCTCGGTGAGATCGAGATGCGGGCGCGGTTCCGGGTCGGTCTTGCCGACCTGAGTGACAGCATCGACCAGCGCATCGAGCCCGCGGCTACGCACGGCCACGGTCGGGACAACCGGGACACCCAGCGCTTCAGACAAGGCATCGGGATCGAGCGTAAGCCCATCGCGTTCAGCCAGGTCGATCATGTTGAGAGCAATCACAGTCGGGCGGCCGAGGGCAATCACTTCCTGCGCGAAGACCAGGTGCTGTTCGAGATTGGCGGCATCGATCACGATCACCAGCACATCTGGCTGGCGCTGGCCTTCCTGCTCGCCGAACACGACCTTTCGGGTCACTTCCTCATCGGGGCTGGCGGCATCGAAAGCATAGCTGCCGGGCAGGTCGAGCAGCTCGACCGCTTCGCCGCTGGCGAGCGCCATCCGCCCTGCCTTGCGCTCGACCGTTACGCCCGGATAATTGGCAATCTTCTGCCGCGCGCCGGTCAGCTTGTTGAACAACGCGCTTTTCCCGGCATTGGGGTTGCCGACGAGGGCGATCGTGCGAGGCGTGCTCATATGCCGGTCAATCCAGTTCGACCGCTATGGCGGCGGCATGGACCCGGCGCAGGGCAATCGTCATCCGCCCTAGTGTCACCGCCAACGGATCGCGACCGCCGAATACGCCGCGATGGGCGACCGACACCTGCACGCCTGTATCGAAGCCGAGCGCACGCAGGCGCTTGCCATCCTCCAGCGCAATGCTGGGCCAATCGATCGCGGTAATGGTGGCGCTGTGGCCGGGCTCGAGGCCTTCCAAAGTCATACCGCCCCGCTGCCAGAGCAGTCAGCTAATTGCAACCGATTATCAATAGCGGAAGCTACTTCGCCGGGTAGCGAAGACGGCCGAGGAACCGCGTCACGCTGAAGGTCTCGCGCTCCGGGTTCAGCAAGCGCGCCTTGACCTTTTCGAACTTCATCACGCCTTCGATCCGCCGGTCGAGGAAGGCGCGGGTTTCGGCCTTGTCCTCGCTCTCATCATTCATCCAGCACGTCAGCGTTGCGGTGTAGATCCCGGCGAGGATCGTGCGCTTGGTATAGTGATTGTAGTCGGTCGCCGTATCGCCTGCGAGCCGCCACATCAGGTCGGCGCTGCGCCAGCCTATGCGCAGGGACTGCGCGGCATTCTGCGGCATCGCCATGATCGCCATCGCGCGCCGCACGGCCTCTTCCTGCCCCGCCACCGCATCGAGCCGGAACTGCACCAGCGTGCGGATGCGCTCGCGAATCTTGAGTTCGGCGAGCTTCTCCTTCGGGCATTCCTCTTGTATCTGTACGTCGACGCTTTCGATCCAGGCGTCGATCATCGCCATCGGGCCGCCCTTGAACGCCAGCCGCGCGACGTCGATATCCACGCCTTCGCTTTCCGCCGCCATGACCAGCGCGTCATCGCTCCAGCCATCGAACACGGCGGCATCGGCAATCGCATGCGCCATTGCCAACCGCAGCTCATCGAGCGTCAGGTCTTCAGCGTTGTCGATCATCGATTCAGAAACCCGGGCCATAGCTCGGGCCGGACTGCCCGTCGCGCTTGGCATCGGCTTCGTCGAATTCTGCGGTCAGCCGCTTGCTGCCGATAGCCCTGACATAATCGCGCGCAGTGCGCCCGGAATTATCGGTCCGGTCGGGATCCGCCCCTTTTGCCAGCAGCAGCCGGACCATGGCGATGTCGCGGCGATGGGTTGCGAGGATCAGCGGAGTCTCGCCAAGGCCGTTCTGGTCGGTCAGCCGCGCTCCGGCATCGAGCAGTGCCTCGACACCTTCGACATGCCCGTAGCCGACCGAGATCATGATCGGTGTGACACCCTTCTTGTTGGCGATATTGGGGTTGGCCCCCTTCTGCGTCAGGAACTTGATCCAGGTCGTGTCCTGACGCTCGGCAACAATATGCAAAGCGGTATCGCCCGTGGCGTAGTCGCGCGTGTTGATCAGCGTACTGCCAGGTTCATCGATGATCGAAGTCACCTTGCTGCCGTCACGGTCGCGGACAGCCTCGAGGAAGTTGTAACTGTCGGAATTGAGACCCGCCTGCGCGGACAGCGGCCCGGAAACTGCCGCCAGCGACAGCACGGCAGCCAGGACTGATTTGCGAAAAACAGGCAGCGACACCGTTGCACACTCCGATAAAATTCTATTGATGGCGAGTGACTCGCCTTTCACTTGCCGCCGTTAGCAGAGGCTGAACACTTTCGCCATGGTTCCCGCTTTTATGCCTGCCCCGATCCGCCACCTCGCCCTTGGCCTCGCCCTGACGCTTGCCGCTTGCAACGGCGCGCCCACTGGCCCGGGCCCATCGGCCGACGGTGTCGACATGCGCGGCGCAAGTGTGGGCGGCGAGTTCACGCTGACAGGCTCCGACGGCAAGCCGGTAAGCTGGTCCGATTTCGACGGCCAGTATCGCATGGTCTATTTTGGCTTCACATCCTGTCCGGCCATCTGCCCTACCGATGTCCTGCGGATGACCCAGGGCCTGGAAATCTTCGAGCGCGAGCACCCCGAACTCGGGGCGAAGGTTACGCCGATCTTCATCAGTATCGATCCGGAGCGCGACAGCCCCGAGGTGGTGGCGCAATTCATCGACAACTTCCATCCGCGCTTTGTCGGGCTGACCGGATCCAAGGAAGAAATCGAGTCGGTCGCACTACAATTCGGCACATCGGCAGCCAAGGAAGCGCCGGACGAGAGCGGCAATTACAACATGGTCCATTCGACCTTTGTCACGCTGTTCGGCCCGGACGGTGAAGCGCTCGGGATCCTGCCGGCGGACAAGGGCCCCGAAGCCATCGCAGCGGAGCTGGCCGGGTGGGTGCGCTGAGGGATCGCTTCTGGGAGCTGCCACTCGACCAGCTCAGCGAGCCGGAGTGGGAAGCGTTATGTGACGGTTGCGGTCGCTGCTGCCTGCACAAGATCGAAGATGCCGATACCGGCGAGATCGAAGACACCAATGTTGCCTGCAAGCTGCTCGACATCGCAACCGCGCGCTGCACCGACTATCCCAATCGCAAGACCTTCGTGCCCGATTGCCTGCGGCTGACGCTGAAGATCGTCGAAGATGTCACCTGGCTACCCGACAGCTGCGCCTACCGCCGCCGCGCAGACGGTCGTGCCTTGCCTGAATGGCACTACCTGATGTCAGGCGATCCGGACGCGGTCCATCGCGAAGGCGCGGGTGTTGCGGGACGTGTTGTGAGCGAAACCCGCGCCGGGCCGCTGGAGCACCACATCGTCGACTGGAGCGACGCGTGATCGACTGGCTGCGCCGCGACCCGGACGACCTGTCCGTCACACTCGACAATGTGACACTTCCACTCGACGTCCGTCGCCACCCTACAGCGCGCAGGATGGTGCTGCGGCTGGCCGACGATGGCAGGAGCGTGCGGGTCACCTTGCCGAAATGGGGCCGCACCATTGAAGCTCTCGACTTCGCCAACAGCCGTCGCGAATGGCTGCAAACACAGCTCGATAAGCGCCCGCAGCAGCAAGCCCCCAAGCCGGGCGGCACGCTGGCATGGCGAGGCCGCCAGCTGCGGATCCACTGGGATCGACCGCTACCGCGCAAGCCCAGCCTAGACGAAACAACAATCCGCCTCGGCGGGCCGGAAGAGACCCTGCCGGCGCGACTCAAACGCTGGTTGCAGGCGGAAGCGCGCGAATTGCTGCAAAGTGACCTGGCATTCTATTCCGACCGGGCCGGCCTTGCTCCTCCTCCCCTCGCGCTCAGCAGTGCGCGGCGGCGGTGGGGCAGCTGTTCCTCCAGCGGGCAGATGCGGATCAACTGGCGGCTTGTCATGGCGCCTGATCCTGTTCGCCGTTCAGTCGCTGCGCACGAGACCGCGCACCGGATCCATTTCGATCATTCGCCCGCCTTCCACGGCTTGTTGGGGCAGTTGTTCGAGGGCGACCTTCCTGCAGCCGACCGCTGGCTGAAAGAGCACGGGCGCAGCCTCTACGCACCCTTCGGCTAGCGCGCGCGGCTGTCAGCACTGGCGCCGGTTGCTCTGGCCCCCTATGTTGGTTCGCATGCGAATGCTTACGCGCTTCAATCCCACTAGCGGCATCCAGGATTTCTGGAACGAATTCCGCCGTCCACAGCCCTATCGTATCCCGATCCTGCTGGTTTCGGCAGCGTTCCCGATCGTCCTGATCTTCGCATTCGTCGGGGTCAGGAGCGAAAAAGCCGCGCTGGAGCGGCCCGAAGTGTTCTACATCACCACTTTCGAGCCGGGCCGGACCGACGAAGAGATCATGGCCTCCAACCTCGAGAACCAGAAGCTCAAGGAAGAACTGGCTGCGCGGCGGGCCGAGATCGAAGAACGCAAGAAGGATGCCTATCGCGCCCTTGGACGCGCAACCGGGCTCGACGTCGATGCCATGGAACGGCAGATCGAAGAAGATCGCGCCCGGGAAGAAGCGGCACAGCAACAGGCACAGCAAGCGGGCGATACGGGTGCACCCGACAGCAATTAACGCCCTACAGGACGCAAGGTGGATGGCGAATGCTGCGCGACTGGCTGCGCGCGGGAGGCCGCTGGCGCGCCCCAATCCGGCGGTCGGCTGCATTATCCTGAAAGAGGGCGTTGTCGTCGGACGCGGTTGGACGCGGGCTGGAGGCCGCCCCCATGCCGAGGCCGTAGCGCTGGAGCAGGCTGGCGAGCAGGCGCGCGGTGCAATCGCCTATGTCACGCTTGAGCCCTGTGCCCACGAGTCCCCGCGCGGGCCCTCCTGTGCCGACCTGCTGGTTGCCGCCAAGCCTGCCCGCGTCGTCATAGCGGAAACCGATCCGGACCTGCGAACCAACGGTGCCGGCGCCGAGCGGCTGCGTGAGGCCGGGATTCGCGTTGACACGCTACCTTGTGCGGAAGCGCGCGCCAGCCTCGCCGGGTTCCTCGCCCGCGAACGATTGGGCCGCCCGCACGTCACGCTCAAGCTCGCTGTATCGCTCGATGGCTGCATCGCGCTGGCCGACGGTACCAGTCAATGGATCACCGGTGAGGTATCTCGCGCGCATGTCCATTCGCGCCGGGCGATGAGCGATGCCATCCTCGTTGGCGGCGGCACGTGGCGCGCCGACAAGCCGAGGCTCGATGTGCGACTTCCGGGACTGGAGCATCGCTCGCCCGAACGCATTGTCCTCACTCGCGGCGTCCCGCTCGAAGGCGCCCGGATCATCAATCGGCCATCGCAGGTCGCCGATCTGGAAACTGCGCAATATCTCTATGTCGAAGGCGGGGCGCAGGTCGCCGCTGCTTTCCTCGCCGAAGACCTTGTCGACCGGCTGGACATTTACCGCGCGCCCATCATTATCGGCGACGGCTTGCGGGCCTTCGGCGATATCGGCCTCTCCGATTTGACCAGCGCCCATGGTCGCTGGAAGCTCGCCGAGCGCCGCCAGCTTGGCAGCGATTGCTACGAAGCCTATGAGCGCGTTCGAGAAACAGGAGCCTGAATGTTCACCGGTATCGTCACCGCCATCGGCACCATCGAAAGCGTCGAGCAGAAGGGCGACCTGCATGTCCGCGTGCAGTGCCCCTATGATCCCGACAGCATTGCCATCGGTGCCTCGATCGCCTGCTCGGGCGCCTGCATGACGGTGGTCGATCGGGGCGGCTCGACGGGCGACGCATGGTTTGCCGTCGATGTCTCGGGCGAGAGCGTCTCCAAGACCGCGGGCGGCATGTGGGCAGCAGGGGCGAAACTCAATCTCGAAACCGCGCTCAGGCTGGGGGACGAGTTGGGCGGGCATATCGTCACCGGCCATGTCGATGCGGTCGGCGAAGTCGATAGCGCAGTCGAGACCGGCGGATCGCACACCGTCACCATCCGCGCACCACGGGCGCTTGCTCCCTACATCGCCCCCAAGGGCTCGATCACCGTCGATGGCGTGTCGCTGACCGTCAACCAGGTGACCGACAATGCCGACGGATCGTGCAGCTTCACGCTCAACATCATCCCGCATACCTGGGAAGTGACGACGCTGGGCCGGCTGTCCGGCGGCGAACAGGTGAATCTCGAGATCGACGTGCTGGCGCGCTATCTCAAGCGGATGGAGAGCCTGCGGGGATAGTTCCACCAACTCTCTCCCCTCGCGGGAGAGATACGCAGACTTGGTCGCGCAGCGACCTAGTCGGAGTTGAGAGGGGGCTGTGATGGTGCTGGCGGGAGCTGCGCTACCGACCCCTCTCCCAACCCTCTCCCGCAAGGGGAGAGGGCTTTTGCTTTCCTACACGCGCGAAATTTGCTTCACCCTGCGGGATGAGCCGATCACCATTCAGCATTGCATGTGAAAGACACGCCAGGTGGGCGGGGGCCCTCCCCCTTTGCCTCGACCTGTCAACTTCAAGCTAAATATATGAATTATTGCGATTAATTGCCGTTTCTCAAACTTGACACGGTGTCAACTTCGTCAAGCATCTGTCAAGCGATCAGGCGCAAAGCGGCCCTTCGGCAAAGCTGTCCCGGGTTATCTCGTACACAAGGTGCACCACCCGCTTGCCGTCGTAGCGGCCCAGCTCGTAGCGGTCGGTGCGCACTGCGCCGATCGCCTCCAGCGCATTGCGCGAACGGTAGTTGGTATCGCCGACGCGAAACTCGACCAGCGCCACATGCTCGAAAGCATACGCCAACATGGCGCGCTTCATTTCCGGGTTGATGCCCTTGCCCCAGCAGGCCCGCTCGAGGAAGGTCCAGCCGATTTCGACAACCCCGCCCTCATCGGGATCGTACTTGTCATAGCGCGTCGAACCGATAACCTTGTCGCCGTCCTTGCGCACCACTGCGAGCGCTCCGCCGCTTGCCAGGCCTTCATCGAAGAAAGCGTCGAACACCTCGCGCCGCCAGCGGTCGTGGATGGGATGCTGCTCCCACACCATCGGGTCGGACGCGACCGCAAAGACAGCCTCGCGGTCTGCCTCGGTCAGCGGCCGCAGAACCAGCCGCTCGGTCTCGAGAGTCGGCTGGCGATCCATTCTCCGTCAGCCCGCCGTCACCGCCGCCAGTGCGCCAATGAACTTGTCGATATTGCCTTTGGTCAGTCCGGCCACATTGATGCGGCCCGAACCGGCCATGTAGATCGCGTGCTCATCGCGCAGCGACTGGATCTGTTCCTTGCTGAGCGGGAGCATGGCGAACATGCCGTTCTGCTGGCCCATGGGCGCCAGGTTGAGGCCCGCTACCTCGTTGTCGGCCTGCGCCAGCCGCTCACGCACCCAGCGAAGCCGCTTGCGCATGCTCTCCAGCTCTTCCAGCCACACCTTGCGCATCGACTCGTCACGCAGCACCACCCGCACCGCTGCGCCGCCGTGATCGGGCGGCATCGACCAGTTGGCCCGCGCCAGCGCTGCAGCATTGCTGATGATGGTATCGAGCTGGTCGGCGCTCTTCGCCTTGACATAGAATGCACCGACACGATCGCGATAAAGGCCGAAATTCTTGTCACAGCTATAGGCGACCAGTGCTTCCGGCACAGCCTGCAACACCTTGCGCATCCCGGCCACGTCTTCTTCCAGTCCGTAGCCCAAACCGTGATAGGCGGTGTCGATGATCGGGAGCACCGGGCTATCCGCCAGCGCTTCGGCGATCGCGGCCCAGTCATCGGTGGAATAATCCACCCCGGTCGGGTTGTGGCAGCAGCCGTGGATCAACACGGCATCACCCGCCTGGCCGGTCCGCAACGCACCCAGCAAGGCATCGAGGTTGGCATGGCCATCGGGTTTGGCGTGTTCGAACGGCACCGCTTCCAGCCCGACATCGGCGAGGATCTGGGCATGGTTGGGCCAGCTTGGCACGCCCATCAGCACGCGAGAAACGCCAGCTTTCTTGGCCAGTGCGAAAGCCAGGCGGCACGCGCCGGTCCCGCCGGGAGTCTGCATCCCTTCGATGCGCCCACCCATGGTCGCATCCTTGCCGAAAATCAGGGGCATCAGCGCATTGACGAAGCCCATGTCGCCTTCAGGGCCGAGATACCCCTTCGAATCCTGTGTATCGACGAGCTTCTGTTCGGCCAGCTTGATGGCCTTGAACACGGGCGTCGCTCCGTCATCGGTGCGATAGACGCCAACGCCAAGGTCGATCTTGTCGGTCCTGTCATCAGCGGCATAGAGCTTGATCAGCGCCAGCAGCGCGTCGGGAGCTTGTGGTTGGAGTGCATCGAGCATGTGCGCGCTATTGCCGTGCGCGCGGCCCACTCGCAACCTGAATTCGTATCGAGTGACCCTTTGCGGGCCGTAGTTGTTCTCGTGCGACTAGAAGGGCAGCCCCTAGAAAGGAAGCCAACGCTGCTTCTTGGAAAACTTCATATAGCCGGCATTGACGCCGAGCCGCAGCCCCGCGCCGACCCGGATCGGGATCAGCACCACATCGCCCTTGCGCATGTAGCTCGCGTTGAGGCCGCCGATCAGATAGGCCTGCCCTTCGCCCGCCGGATAACGCTCGTACAGTTCCTCGGTGTCGTAGAGGTTGTAGACCAGCACGAAGGTATTGCCCGCGTTGGCACCGGCATCGAAGCCGATCGACGGGCCGGTCCAGTAAACCGGGCGTTCGCCTTCGACCTTGTGGTAGAGCTTGCCCGAGCCATAGCGCGCACCGACGATGAAGGCACCGCCCGCTTCGCGTCCGACGATGTAGGCATTGGGTTCGCCTTGCTCCTTGAGCAGCTTCTGGATCATCTTGGCGAGGCCTTCAGCACCTTTGCCGAACACCCCTTCAGCGGCACCAATCAGGTCGTCTTCGCCATAGGTCGTGGCGCTGGCTTGCGGGGCGGCTGGTACATCCGTGCCGGCTTCTTCGCCAAGCGACTCGCCCGTCCAGCTCTCTACCACCCCGGGATCGGACCAGCTCGGGGCGACGCCGGCCTCTGCAGGCGCGTCGGCAGGCGGGGTCGGCGTGAATTCGATGCTCGGCCCGGCCGGGCTGGCGACGCCTGTCGCGGGGGCGTCGGAATAGACCGGCTGGTCGCCCGGCTGTTCAACCAGGTCGCCGTCGATGGCGGTGTCGGGGTCGATCGTCTCGACCGCCTGTGCTGCCAGCGGTGCTGCTGCCAGCGCCGCACAGGTGGCAACGGCGGCGAAAGTAGAGCGGATGGTGCGCATCAGTGTCGTCATGGTCGATCCCTACCCCGGGTCCTGTCCCGAGCTGTGTTGCGGACATACTGCCCCTCATCGGGCAGAAGAATCCTTCGCTGCTTGCCCGGCAATGAACGAACGACGAAGCGAATCGAAAACGCGGCGAACCGAGTCGAGTAATGCCCATTGCCAACGGGACCCGACCGCTGCGAGTCTATGCTTGCCCGCAGCAAGGAGCCTCGTTATAGCGCGCGGCTCGCAACCGGCCCGCCGGATGAGCGACATGCGGAGACGTGGGTGAGTGGCTGAAACCAGCTCCCTGCTAAGGAGCCATACCTCTATCGGGGTATCGAGGGTTCGAATCCCTCCGTCTCCGCCACAAAAGCTCGCCGGAAAAGGCGGGCTTTTGTGGCGTTAGGGGGAGCGGAAAGAACCCTCCGGGTTCAGAGCCGGAGGCGCAAAGCGCCGGAGACGTCCGGAGCAAAGCGAAGGACAATCCCTCCGAGGTATCAGCGGCCTACCGCTTCGCTGCTTGAGGCGGTGTGTTCTTTCGGCCTACCGCTTCGCTGCTTGAGGCCGTTACCCCACCCAGACATCGAGCAGGTAGCGCCCCTGCTCCTTCATCTCGCTGATCCAGGCTTCTGCGTCGACTTCGCTGATACCGCGCTTCTCCGCACAAATGGCGACAAGGGCTTTGCGCACATCCGGCTCCATGCGCGCACCATCGCCGCAGATGTAGATGCGGGCACCCTGTTCGATCAGGTCCCATACCTTGTCAGCCTGCCGGGCGATGAGGTCCTGGACATAGGTCTTTGAGCCGTCGTGCCGGGAAAAGGCTGCATGCAGATCGACCAGGCCCCGCTCGGCAAAGCCCGCCAGTTCCTCGCGGTAGAGATAGTCATGGTCAGGGTGGCGACAGCCGAAGAACAGCATGGCTGGTCCTGGCTCAGCCCCGCTGCCCGCCATCAGATTGCGCTGCTGCAGGAAGCCCCGGAATGGGGCTACCCCGGTCCCGGGGCCGACCATGATGATCGGGGTGGCAGGATCATCCGGCAGGCGGAACTGCGCGGTCGGCTCGCGCACGACGGCCTTGAAGCGCTCGCCTGGTTCCAACCCCACGAGATAATTCGAACAGGTACCCTTGTACTCGCCCTTGCCTGAAAGCGCCGGTCCACGCACGACTCCGACGGTAATCGAGCAATACCCCGGATGAGCACCAGGCGCCGATGAAATCGAGTAATAGCGCGGGCTCAGCAACGGAATCAGTTCGAGGAACACCGCCAGCGGCAGGTCGCAGGCCGGAAAATCCTCAAGCACATCGAGGACGGATTTGCGCTTTGCCATAACCTCGGAGGTGTAGAGGTCGCTGCCGTCCTCCGCCGGCGGCGCGGCAAGCGCCTGCAGTTTCGCGCGCGAATCCGGGCATTCGGAATACCGAGCCAACACGGCCATGTCCTTGCGGGTCGCGACGGCCTGAAGCTCCCCGGCGGTCTCGGCCAGGTTGAGCACCGAGAAAGTGCTGCCACTGGGGAACGGCCCGCGCATATCGCTCCGTGACTCGATGCGGACATAGGTATCCCTGTCGAGGCCAAAACGTTTGAGCAGGCGATCGACCACGGCGCTGTCATTCACAGGCACCACGCACAGGTGATCGCCGGGCTTGTAGGTCATGCCATCGGCCAGCTTCACTTCGATATGCCGGGTCGAGCGGCCATCGTCCTTGGTGATGTCCTTGAGCTCGCGGCTTTCGACGACTTCGACGTCCCGCGCACCGATCCGGTCGGCAACGGTGTTGGCGGTGATGCTTCGCGTAACTTCGACCGAATAAAGCGGTTCAGCGACAGCATCTGCCTGCGCCTCGAGGTCGATCCCGAAGGCCTCGCCAACCTTGGGCATCAACGCATCGAGCCAGTCATGGAACTGGGTATCGACATCGCCGCGGGCATCCAGTTCTTCAGTCGCGACGATACGTCTGGCACCCAGCGCTTCCAGCCGGGCATCGATCTTGCGCGGGACATCCTGGAAAGTTGCGGCCCAATCGCTGTTGCCGCAGCCCAGGACCAGGTACGATACATCGCTCAAATCGGTGGCTGCAGGGTCGGCTTCATCCAGCCAGTCCACGAACCTGGCTGCATTATCGGGCGGCATGCCATTGTAGGATGCGCAAGCGATCGCCACCGCACCTTCGCTGGGCAACTTGCCAGCGAAGTCGTCCAAATCGGCCAGCGTCACATCGAACCCGCTGAATTCGGCTTTCTGCGCCAGCTCGCGGGCAAAGCTCTCGCTGGAACCAAGATTGGAACCGAACAGGACCGTCAAGGGCGTCCCGTGTTTGGGCACGCGCGGCTCCTCGGGCCCTTCCTGCCTGGCTTCATCCGCAACCACCGCGCCGCCGCGCACCACATCGTCACGCAGTCGCACGCGCATGAAGAATTCGTCCGGCTTGATCGACAGCGTTTCCTTGATGTCGAGCTGGTAGTCGGTGTGATCGTAAAGCTCGAAGCGCTGCAGCAGCATGCCGAGCACGAGGATCGCTTCCTGGATCGCGAATTGCCGGCCGATGCAGGCGCGCTGGCCGTTGCCGAACGGCTTGTAAGCATGCGGCGGGCGCGCCGCCTCGGCTTCGGGCGAGAAGTGATCCGGGTTGAATTTGTCCGGTTCGTCGCCCCAGATCGACGTATCACGATGGAGCGAAGGGATCAGTACCGTGGTAAAGGTGCCCTTCGGGATCGGGTACTTGCCCCCCAACATTTCGTCCTCGTACGGCGCAAGCCCGAGGGCCGGCGCCGTCGGCCACAAGCGCAATGCTTCGAACAGAATGGCACGGACATAGCCCAGCCGCCCGATCTGCGAGAGCGTTGGTGGCTGGTCGATATTGCGGCCCAGGACCTCGTCGACCTCCGCATAGGCACGCTTCAGCACGTCGCGGTTCTTGAGCAGGTAATAGAGCGTGAACGACAGCAGGCCCGACGTTGTCTCGTGCCCGGCAATCAGGAAGGTGTTGATCTGGAAACGGATGTTCTCGTCCGACAGCCGCTCGCCGGTGCGCGGATCGCGGCCCGACAGCATGAAATCGAGCAAGTCTTCCGGCCCGTCGCCACCGGTCGTACGCCGTTCGCGAATGATCTCGTCGACGAGATTGTTCATGTAATCCGCGTCGCGCTTCAGCTGCTTGATCTGCTCGCCCTTCATCAGCTTTTCCCCAGGCAGGCCGCGCATCTTCTGCGTGGTGTCGAGCGTGCGGTTGAGCGCTTCGATGAAGGGGTGGAAGTCCTCGCGGTAGAAGGAATTGAAGCGATAGCCGAAGCCGCATACACCGATGGTGTCGAGCGTCAGCCGCACCATGTCCTTGGGCACATCGATGACATCGTCAGAGTTGAGCCGTTCCCACTTGAGCACCAGCTGCCGGGCGATGTCGATCATGATCGGCAGGTAGCTACCCATCGCCTTCTGGCTGAACGATGGCAGCAGGATATTGTGCGCCTTGGCCCAGTTGGGATCATCGGTATCCCCGGTGAACAGGCCGTCGCCCGCGATCGAGCGCAACCGCTTCAAGGGCCCGCGCACGGTCTTGTCGAAACGCTTCTCGTCGCAGACTTCGGCCACCAGGTCCGCGCCGGAAACGAAGACGAGCGTATTGCCCATCATCTCCAGCTTGAAGATCGGTCCGTATTCGTCGGCCAGTTCCATCAGCGACTGGATCATGCGGCTGGCATCGACGGTCAGCGCATTGCCGATGATCGGCGCGCCGGGCGGTTGGGGAATATTATCTAGCGAAGTGTCTGCGGCCATTACGGCTTTCTGGCAGAGATTGGCCTTCAGGCAAAGATGGCGCGCGCACTAGAAACCGTAGCGCACCCCACCCCACAAGGTCCGAGGCACGCCAAGGTCGATCGATCCGCCGGCATTGCGGGTGACAATGGTCTCGTCGAACAGGTTTTCTCCGCGCAGTACCAGCGCGATACCGTCGAACAGCGGGACCTGGGCATAGGCGCCGAGCGTCGTTGCAGCGGGCAGCACGTCTGTCTCCTGGTCGCTTTCGAATTGCTTGCCGACATGCCGCAGCGTCAGCGAGACCAGCCCGCCGTCCCAAGGTTTCCAGCTCACCGTCGCTGCAGCTGCCCAACGCGGTGTCTGCGGCGGTCGTTTGCCGTCGAGCGCCAAGGAAGCGCCGGTGCCATCGACCGTTGCATCGGTATAGGCGAGCGTCCCGTCGAAGCTGACCTTGCCGCGCGAAATTCGGGCACCGAGTTCCACCCCCTGCGCATCGATGGCTGGCAGGTTCTGCCGCTGGCGCAAGACCGGCGTGAGCGTAACGTTGGCAATGGCGTTCTCGAGCCGGTTGTCGAAGGCCGTCAACGAGAAGGCCACGCCCTCGACCGGGGTCCAGTCGAGGCCGGCTTCGAAGCCTTTGAGCTTCTCCACCTGCAATTCCGCATTGGCCTCTGTCACCACAGGGAACACCACGAACGGGCGGTACAGTTCATTCAACGTCGGCAATCGCAGGCCACTGTAGGCTGCCGCTCGAAATGCCAGTGTGTCACCGGCCCGATAGAGCGCGCCGCCGCGCCAGGTGACGGTCCAGTCCTTCTGGTCTGCGAACACATTGTCGGTTGTGACCAATCCCGAAGGATCCTCTTCGCGATAGAAACCGCCGGTGATGGTGGTTCGATCAGCCCGCACGCCACCGGTCAGCACCAATTTTCCCAGTGTCCAGTCATCTTCCAGGAATATCCCGAAGTCACTGGTCGCTCCGCCAGCACGGCGACGCGACCTGAGCTGCCCGGTGAAGGCGCTATACGGCTGCTCCTGCAGTTCCCCGTTGGCCCGACGATAGTCGAGACCGAAGCGCAGCGTATGCGCATCGCCGACTGGCGGGCGCAGTTCCAGCTTACCGCCGAGGCCGGTCGTCGGAGTGTTGCTCTGGTCCAGCACCGGCACGAACCGGGTCGAGCTGACCACGATATTGGTGAAGTTGCGCGCCTGGATATAGGCCAGCGCATCGACCTGCCAATCCCCGCGCGCAATCACGCGGATGCTGGCATCCTGCCCGCTGGCGGAGCTGTCGGCCCCGTCGAAGCGGAACGTGCGGCGATCGTCGAATGCGAGCAAGCGCGCCTGAAGCTCCAGCGTTTCGCTGAGCGGTGTTACGGCTCTGATCTGTCCCGCGATGCTGTCGAATGCAGCACGAGCCGTTGCTGGCACCCGATCCGCTTCAGGCGTGGTGTAGAATCCTTGCCCGCGATCCCACCTGCCGCTGGCGACTACGAAGCCTTCGCCGAGCCGCACCGCAGCGCCGCCGCTGATTTCAGTCTCACCGCGGTCGTTGACCAGCGCTGATGCCGTGACGGGACCCAGCGCATCGATGCCCGCACTCTGCAGCGCGATGGTCCCCGCCAATGCCCCTGCACCGAACGGTCCCGATCCCCCGCCGCGCGTCACACGGATACTGCCGACCTGCTCCGGCACCAGTGCGGCAAACGGGACATAGCCAAAGAACGGGTCCTGCATCGGCACCCCGTCAAGCGTCACCAGCGCGCGGCTGGTGGCGTTGCCGCCGAGAGCCCGCAAGGTCACCCCTTGTGCGCTGGGGTTGGACGAGCGGCTGTCGGACCGGCGAAACTGCTGGAATCCGGCTACCGCCCCCAACGCATCCTCAATCCGGCCCGAGGGCGTCGTGACGACCAGCTCGCGGTCCAGCTCGAGGCTGGAATAGGCGGGCTCGGCCGGCGTGTCGGCCAGACCGTCACCGATCACGACGATCACCTCTCCATCTTCGGCCTCCTCCTCCTGCGCCATGACAGGTGCGGCCAGTGTAAGAGCGAGAAGCGGAAGCGATCGGAAAACAAACATGCGGAAGGCCCTAGCGAGTCAATCGCGCGGCGTCAGCAGCCACGTTGGGATGGAAGCGCGGGACTCGCCAATCCGTTCCAACTGTGCTTATCTGCGATCAGTTGCAGGAGAGGACCTAAATAATGAGCGACATGCAGACCGATTTCGACGTGTTGATCGTCGGCGCCGGCATTTCCGGCATCGGTATGGCCGCGCATATGGAAATGCATTGCCCCGATCACAGCTACGCCATCGTCGAGATGCGCGACAACCTCGGCGGCACATGGGACCTGTTCCGCTATCCCGGCATCCGTTCCGATAGCGACATGCACACGCTTGGCTTCGTGTTCGAACCGTGGAAGCACGAGAAGTCGATCGCCGATGCGCCGTCGATCCTCGAATACCTCAACCGCATCGTCGACGAGCGCGGCATTCGCGAGCACATCCGCACCGGCCATCGTGTCCTCTCGGCCGATTTCGACCGCTCGACTGCACGCTGGAACGTCACCGTCCAGCTGAAGGACGGCGAGCAAAAGCGCCTGACAGCCAATTTTCTCTATCTCGGCTCGGGCTACTACGATTACGACGAGCCCTATGATGCCGGCTTTGAATACGGCGATTTCAAGGGCCAGGTGATCCATCCGCAGTTCTGGCCGGAAGACCTGGATTACGCCGGCAAGAAGGTCGTGGTGATCGGCTCCGGCGCGACCGCAGTCACCATCGTCCCGTCAATGGCGGCCAAGGCCGCTCATGTCACCATGCTGCAGCGCACGCCGACGTGGATGTTCAGCCGCCCGGCGAAGGATGCGCTGGCCAATTTCCTGCGCAAGGTGTTGCCTGAGGAACTGGCCTACAAGATCACTCGCTGGAAGAACATCAAGATGCAGGACATCGCCTTCAAGATGGCCCGCAACAAGCCTGAGAAGGTCAAGAAGAACCTCTACAAGCGGATCGAGAAGGCGCTCGGCAAGGATTACGACAAGGAAGCATTCACCCCGCCGTATGACCCGTGGGACCAGCGCCTGTGCCTGGTGCCGGATGACGACCTGTTCAACGCCATGAAGTCCGGTAAGGCGAGCGTTAAGACGGGTCGGATTTCCCGCTTCGTGGAAGGCGGGATCGAGCTCGAAAACGGCGAGACAATCGAAGCCGACATCATCATCACCGCGACCGGTCTAAAGCTGGCAGTTGCCGGCAAGATCAACGTTTCGGTCGATGGCCAGAAAGTCGATTTCGCGCAGCGTTACTACTACAAGGGCTGCATGTTCTCGAACCTGCCCAACCTGGCGGTGGTGTTCGGTTATCTCAACGCCAGCTGGACGCTGCGGGCGGATATCAACTCCGATTATGTCTGCCGCGTGCTCAACCGGATGAAGGCAACCGGCACGCAGATCGCGGAGCCGGTGCTGACCGCCGCCGATGAAGCCGCGATTGAGGACGATGACATCTTCGATTTCTCCAGCGGCTATATCCAGCGTGGCAAGCACATCATGCCGAAGAACTCGGTGGCTTACCCCTGGCGCCTGAACCAGGAATATGTGCTCGACCGCAAACGAATGGTCGAAGACCCGGTCGACGACGGCCTGCTCGCTTTCCGCCGCGCCGGGGCCAATGCCGTGGAGCCGGATGAAGTGCTGGAAGCAGCAGAGTAGAAACCCCTGCCGACTTCGCTTAGGCAGTCTGTATGACGACCTCTGCGAATCCAGATCGAATCTACACCGCCGGTCTTGTCGTGATCGGCGACGAGATCCTGTCCGGCCGCACGCATGACAAGAATATCGCGCAAGTCGCGAGCTGGCTGCAGGTGCAAGGCATCCGGCTGGCCGAAGTCCGCGTCGTGCCCGATGTGATCGAAAAGATCGTCGCTGCGGTAAACGCATTGCGCGTAGAAAATGACTACCTCTTCACCACCGGCGGGATTGGGCCGACGCATGACGACATTACCGTCGATGCAGTGGCTGAGGCCTTGGGTGTGGGCGTGGTGATCCACCCAGAAGCGCGGGCCATCCTTGAACGGTACTACACCAGCAAGGGTATCGAAGTGACCGAAGCGCGGTTGCGCATGGCACGGGTGCCGGAAGGCGCGGAGTTGATCCCAAACCGCATGTCCGGCGCGCCGGGAATCAAGTTTGGCAACCTCCACCTCATGGCAGGCGTTCCGCATATCACTGCCGGTATGCTCGACGCTCTGACCGGCACGCTTGACGGCGGCATGCCGCTCAAGAACGAGACCATCGGCTGCTGGACTGCGGAAAGCGAAGTCGCCGATATTCTGCGCGAGACCGAGCAGGCACACGAAAACTGCCAGATCGGCAGTTATCCGTTCTTCCGCGACGGTAAGGTCGGAGCGAACTTTGTAATCCGCTCTACCGACGCAGAAGAATTGGCGAGCTGCGTCCATACGCTATGCGATGCGCTGGCGACAGCCGGGCACGACTTCACCCCGGGCGGGATTTGACGCTTGGAGTTCGGCTTCCTCATCCTGCTCTTGCTGTTTTATGTGATCGGATTGCCGATCATTGTCTTTGTCCTGGGGCAACGACTGCGCAGGAGCGAGGACCGGCTGGCAGAGATCGAGCACTGGCTGCGGGAGCCACCCGAACAACCAACGAGCCAGCAGCAACCCACTGTGGCTCCCACGCCGCCCGTCGAGCCGGAGACTGAGCCTGAGCGGGCCCGCCCCGAAGAACCTGTCCAGGCCGAAACCGCATCTACAGAAGAACCACCTTTCGAAGAACCACCCACCGAGCCTGAGCGGGCACTGGCTTACGCTGCCCCGGAAGCACCTGCGCAATCGCGGGACATGGAAGAGCAGGAAAGCCGGGATTCCGGTTTCAGCCTGCCCAAGCTCGATTTCGAAGACCTGTTCGGGCGGCGCCTACCGATCTGGTTGGGCGGGATCACGCTCGCCGTCGCCGGCATGTTCGCCGTCGCCTACTCGATCGAACAGGGTTTGCTGACCCCTGCCGTGCGTGTGTTGCTGTCGTTCCTGTTCGGGGCGGCACTGCTGGCAGGCGCCGAACTGGCTTACCGCAACGAAGACCGCATTGCCGACGAGCGCGTGCGGCAAGCGTTGGCGGGGGCCGGGATTGCCACGCTTTATGCTGCTTTCTACCTGGCCGGTTCGCAATATGGCTTGATCGGGCAGGCAGCTGCCTTCCTGGGACTTGCTGCAGTCACTGCATCTTCGATCGCGCTGTCGTTCCGGTTCGGCCTGCCGAGCGCAGTGCTGGGTCTGGTGGGCGGCTTTGCCGCACCGATGCTGGTCGGGGGCGAGGAAGCCAACTTGCCGGTGCTGGCGCTCTATCTCGGCCTGGTCACCGGCGGGCTATGCTTCACCGGCAAGCAGCAGGGTCGGGCGTGGCTGGGCATCGCTGCCCTGGTGGGAGGCCTGGGCTGGGGTGCGATCCTTGTGTTCTCGGGCGACTTCGGTTTCTCGGAAGTCCTCGCACTCGGCATATACTTCATCGTCCTCGGCACAGTCCTTCCAGCGCTGGTCGAGCATGACAGGTTCACCAGGCCGCTGCGCGCGGCAGGAGCCTTCGTGGCGAGCCTCCAGCTGGCGATCCTTGTCAACCAGGCCGGGCACGAACCGCTGGCCTGGGGCCTCTACCTGCTGCTGGGCGCAACCATCGCCTGGTTCGGCTGGCAGCGCGAGGACATGCGGATCGCCGCCCCCGTCGCCGCGCTGATCGGCGTGCTGCTGTTCGCCTTCTGGCCGGCCCCCGATCCTGTGCACTATACGCTGGTGGGAGCCGGGCTGGCGCTGGTCTTCGCAGGCGTCCCGCTGGCGCTGGTACAGCGCGGTAGGGACGGCGTAATCGAATGGGGCATGGTGGTACTGGTGCCGGTGGCCCTTGCCGCTGCCGCCTATGGTACTTTCGGCGCGTTTGAACAGGACCTGGTCGAAACCGGCCTTGCGGCCGCCACGCTGGCGCTGGCGGCACTGCCTGCCTGCGCCGCTTTCCTCGTCGCGCGGCGCGACAGTAGCGCGCTGTTCGCGGGCTTTACCGGGATTGCCAGCGCGCTGCTGTTCGCTGCCGGGCTGATGGTGACGCCGGGCTGGAGCGCCCCGCTGGTGGCTGCCGCAGCGCTGGCTGCACCCTGCTATCTCGCCCACAACCGGCGCGAGCAGCCGCTGCATATCCTGCTGTGGATCGGCGCTGCGGCCACCCTCGTCGCGCTGATGGCGACGTCGGGCTTCGCCATCGAGGCCGAACGGCTGGCCATGGAACGCGAACAGCCCGGATTGTTGCATGCGCTGTTGCGCTGGGCCGCGGTGAGCCTGCCCTTGCTGGCGCTTTGCTTGCTGGAAAAATCGGTCCAGTCACGGCGGGTGGCGGAGATCGGGGCAGCGCTGTTCACCTACGGGCTGGCGGCACAGGCGATCCCGGCCGATGCGTTGGCCTGGACGGCAGCCCTCGCCGCCATTGTCCTGCATTTCGTGCAGCGCGAGCGCGCCGGAGCCTATGCCACATGGACAGCAATCGCATTCCTGTGGGCGGTCTACCCGCTCGGCATCTGGCTGGAAGCCGCACTCAATTCGTTGATCGGCGATCCGATCCTGACCTTTAGCCTGCCCGATCTGCGCCAGCTGGCTCTGCGCATCATGCCGGCCGCGCTGGCACTCGGATCGATCCGCTATGCACCAGTAGAGCAGAACCGGGTCGCACTGCCGACACAATGGTTCGCGCTGCCGATCGGGTTGGTCGTGCTGCACATGCTGTATCGCCAGCTGTTCGGTATCGCCACCATGACCGAATTCACGAGCCTTGGCATGGCCGAGCGAACCGTCTGGGAAGCAGCACTGGTGGCGGCGGCATGGATCGCCGCCAACGGCGTGCCTCGACTGGGCGCAAACACCAAGGTCGCCATCGCCCTGGCTCTGGCAGCGCTGGGGCATTTTGCGCTCTATTCGCTGTGGTGGCACAACCCCATGACTGCCGACCAGGCCGTGGGTTCGACCCCCGTCGCGAACCTGTTTCTCGCCGGTTACGCAGTCGCCATCACGGCCTGCCTGCTGCTACGCCGCTGGTTGCCGGAGCTCGCAAGGCCAGCTGTCGACGGGGCGATCATGTTCTTTGCAACACTCGGGGCGCTGGCGCTGCTCCGACAGACGTTCGGCGGCACGACGCCGTTCGATGTCCCGCTGAGCCAGACCGAAGACCTGCTGCGTTCGCTGGTTGGGATCGTCATGGCGCTGGTGTTCCTGTGGCTTGGAGCGCGACTACAGCAGCGCAGCTGGCGGATTGGGTCGCTGGTCATCATGCTGGCAGCAGTCATGAAGGTCTTCCTCGTCGATGCCTCGGGGCTGGAGGGGCTATTGCGGATCGCGTCCTTTGCTGCGGCCGGTGCCAGCCTGATTGGGCTGGGGTGGTTCTACACCCGCCTGCTTAAGGGCTCCGCCCGCGCCTGACCCGCATTGGCACATGGGCCGATACCACAAACCCGGTCTTAACCCCCCGATGCTACTCCGCTGCGACAATTGCAGCGGAGGTGTGAAGCCCGGCCGGGGCTGATAGCAGCTATGACTACCGTCTACCTGACGATCGATACCGAGTATTCTTCGGGCCTTATGACCGGATCTGGCAAAGCCGACCGGGAGGAGAATTTCGCCCGGTCGATCGCCTGTATTACCCCGGAGGGCCCGGCCGGGATTACGCACAAGCTCGATGTCTTTGCTCGCCATGGAATCAACGCAGTGTTCTTCGTCGATCCGATGCCAGCAATGGTATGGGGCGTCGCCGCCATTGAAGATATCGTGGGTCCGATCCTCGAAGCCGGGCAGGACGTGCAGCTGCATTGCCACACCGAATGGCTAGAAATCGCCGGGCAGCGCGCGGTGATCAAGAACCGCACCGGGCGCAACATCAAGGATTTCCGCTTCGACGAACAATGCACGCTGCTTGAATATGCGCGCGACATGTTGGTGGCCGCAGGCGCGCCCAGGCCAGTGGCCTTCCGCGCCGGCAATTATGGGGCCAACGATGACACGCTGCGCGCCCTCGCGGCAATCGGCCTGCGCTATGATACCAGCCATTGTCCCGCGCTTGTCGGCAGCGGCGATTGCGAGATCTCACTTGGTGAAAATGACCGTGCAACACTGCTGCACAAGGGTGTGATCGAAGTTCCGGTCGGCTGCATAGCCGCGCTGGGAGGCGGTTTGCGCCATGCCCAGATTACTGCGCTTTCGCTTGCGGAAATGCGCGCCGCTATCCGCCACGCCCGCGATGCGGAGGCCAACAGCTTCACGCTCGTCTCCCATAGTTTCGAGCTCATCAACCGTCGCAGCCTGGCGATAAACAAGGTCGTGCGGCACCGTTTCGAGGGGCTATGTCGCGACCTGGCTGCGATGCGCGGAGTGCGGACCGGAAACTACCAAGCTACACCCCCGCTGCACGGCCGAATTGCCGAAGGTGGGTTTTTTGAACCGCTGCCCGCCAGCCCGATCCGTACGGGAATGCGGGTAGCCGAACAGCTAGTCTCCAACACGCTTTACGGGGCGTTGTGAGCTCAGAATGACAGCGCAAACAACCTCTATCCACTTCACCCTCGGTTCGCGTCGCCTGCTGTCGGTGCCACGTCACCTGACTCCGCTGGCGTTCTCGCTCGAACAGGCCTTGGCTGGTTGCATTCCGCAAGCTGAGCCGATGGATGAGCATGACGGCTATCGCGTGCTTTCCGCACCGACAAGTCTCGTCGATGCCGTTGCCAATACCTACCCCGGCTACATCATGGGGGGGAGGCAGGACTATCGCCGGTTCTACATCGACATGTCCTGCAGCTACGAAGACTATCTCGCACGCTTTTCGGGCAAGACCCGTTCGACCCTGCGCCGAAAACAGCGCAAGCTGGCGAAGGAAGCGGGCAACAGTTACGCCATTACTGAACATCGCACTCCGGCAGAAGTCGAGGCCTTCCTCGCCCACGCCTTGCCTCTGTCCGCGCAGACTTACCAGGCACGGCTGCTCGATGCGGGGCTTCCTGACGACAAAGGTAGCCGACAGGCAATGCTGGAAAGGGCCGAGGCAGGGCAGATACGCTGTTTCCTCCTCCATGCGGCCGGCAAAGCCATCGCATATCTCGCACTGCCGGTTGCAGGCCCAACACTGGTCTACGCGCACTTGGGCTACCACCCCGACTGGGCGAGACTTTCGCCCGGCACGGTGCTGCACATGGAGGCGCTCGACCGGCTGTTTGCCGAGCAGTGCTATCGCTACTTCGACTTCACCGAAGGCGAAGGCGCGCACAAGGCTATGTTCGGTACCGACAGCGTCGATTGTGCTTCGTTCCTGCTGCTCAAAGGCGATGTCGCCAACCGGCTGCTGCTCGGTTCGCTGGCGGCTTTCGACACATCGGTTGCAGCGGCCCGCACCATTGCTGCGAAAAGTGGGGCGCTGGCGCAAGCGCGCAAGCTGCTGCGCGCCTAATAGTGCGCGATCGTCAACTCGTTATAGTCGCTGGATGACATTCGGGCCCTCAGCAGCGCCCGCATCTCATCCATGAACGCATCGAGATCCTCGACCTCGCAATAGATTCGCAAAGCGTTCCATTCGGGCAGGTCATCGCCGTCGGGAACCGAGTACCAACGGCCCGATTCTGCATGAATCGAAGTGATCTGTTTTACACCGGCCAGTATGTTCGCAGCTTCGTCGACAGCGGTATCGTCACCGGTCTGGTGAATAGTGAAGCGCTTCTCTGCCCTGGCTTGGGGCGGTGGCGATGCGGCAAGTGCCGCAGCTTCTGCTTCGGCTTTTTCGCGGGCATTGATTTCGCCCAGATTGCCCTCGACTTCGACCGGGTCGATCACACCGCTACTACTGTCACCACCCCACACATCCCATGATGCGACGAAGAAACCGGTGACAAGGAAGAAGGCACCGGCAATCAGCGCGTCCCATCCCTCGCCGGAGCCATCCACCAGCAGCTCCCATAACCCCATGCCGAGCAGGAGGAATGCAAACATCATCCCGCATCCGCCGAGTGTCGATCGGTCCATCCTTGCCCTCCCAGTCCGCGACCCTAGCGCGCGTTTCCGTGAAAGCAAAAGGGCCGGAGGTTTGCACCCCCGGCCCCTTGGTTTGCCGTGCAGAAGATTCGTCCGCTTAGGCGCCCTCGACTTCGCCGAGGTCGACCTTCAGGCCCGGACCCATCGAGGAAGTCAGCGAGACCTTCTTGACGTACTTGCCCTTGGCGCCCGTCGGCTTGGCCTTGACGATGGCGTCGGTGAAGGCCTTGAAGTTCTTCTTCAGGTCTTCGTCCTTGAAGCTCATCTTGCCGATGCCCGAGTGGATGATGCCCATCTTCTCGACGCGGAATTCGACCTGGCCGCCCTTGGCGTCCTTGACGGCCTGCTCCACGTTCGGTGTGACAGTGCCGAGCTTCGGGTTCGGCATCAGGCCCTTAGGACCCAGCACCTTGCCGAGACGACCGACGACACCCATCATGTCCGGCGTGGCGATCACGCGGTCATAATCGAGATTGCCGTTCTGCATGTCTTCCATCAGGTCTTCCGCGCCGACCTTGTCGGCACCAGCGGCGAGAGCCTTGTCTGCGTTGTCGCCCTTGGCGAATACTGCGACTTTCATGTCCTTGCCGGTGCCGCTGGGCAGCGAAACCATGCCGCGAACCATCTGGTCGGCGTGACGCGGGTCGACGCCCAGGTTCATCGCGACTTCGATAGTCTCGTCGAACTTCTTCGAGCCGAACTCGCGCAGCACGGCCAGGGCTTCGTCAACACTGTAGAACTTCTCGTTGTCGACCTTCTCGGCGACAGCCTTCTGCTTCTTGGTAAGCGTTGCCATGTCCTTAGCCCTCCACCACGTCGAGGCCCATCGCACGGCACGAGCCTTCGATGATCTTCATGGCCTGGTCGATATCGTTCGCGTTCAAGTCGGGCATCTTGGTCTCGGCGATTTCCTTGACCTGGCTCTGCTTGATCGTGCCAGCCGACTTCTTGCCCGGCTCCGAAGAGCCCGACTTCAGCTTGGCAGCTTTCTTGATCAGGTAGGTTGCCGTCGGCTGCTTCGTGATAAAGCTGAACGAACGGTCGGCATAGACGGTGATGACCGTAGGGATCGGCGCGGTCTTTTCCATGCTGTCAGTCGCAGCATTGAAGGCCTTGCAGAATTCCATGATGTTCACGCCGCGCTGGCCCAGTGCCGGGCCCAGCGGAGGCGAGGGATTGGCGGTGCCGGCAGGCACCATCAGCTTGATATAGCCGTCGATCTTCTTGGCCATGAGGCCACTCCTTTCACACTGTCAGGCCACCTGCGGAGATCCCGCAAAGGGCCTTCATGTTGAGCGGTCCAACGCCCCGGACTGGCCGAGGCTCCCGCGCGGTTCCGCTGCCGCAAGGGCAAGCGGATGCGCGCACATAGCGGATTTCGCGTGCGATGCAAGGATTCGTCGCTGGGAGGAAAGGCTATACGGATTTCGCGGCTTATCCCAGTCAGGTCGCTGGCCCGGTGCCTAAGCGACAGAGAGGAAGACTGTCGGTTCTCCAGCGTATCAATCGAGCATTGGGCAAGCCGAATATTCTTTATTGTTCCGAAAGAGTTCCCGCTTTAGAAAAAGAATTGAACAGGGGAGCTTTTGATGAGTGTTATCGTCCAGATCCGCAATCTGGTTTCCAGCAATGTTACTGCCGCCGTCGATTCTGCTTCCGACCCGGCCAAGATGCTGCGGCAATTGCAGCGCGAGATCGAAGAAGCGCTGATCGGCCTCGAAGGCGAGATTTCGCGCGGCTCGCGCCAGCACGCCCGACACCTCGCCAAGGCGGAACAGTTCGACGCCAGCGTGGATGACTGGAACGGCAAGGCCAGGACTGCCATGGATCACGACCGGGAAGACCTCGCCCGCGGTGCCTTGCTCGCGCGGGAGGATGCCAAGGTACAGGCCCAAAGCGAACGCAAGCACGCCGATGCGCTGGAGGCGTCGCTCGAAGAACTGAAGAGCAATCGCGAGGCGCTCGAAGCCAAGCTGGCCGAAGTCCGCGAACGTCATGCAGAGGTGAATATCGCGAGCGCGGCGGCTGCGGCGTCCTCCGCCTCGAGCGACAGCAAGGCCGATCGCATGATGGACCGGATCGACCAAATGGAGCGTCGGATCGGTTTCGCAGTTCCCGAAGGCGATACCAAGAGCTCGGCGGCCATCGAGGCCGAACTCGCAACCCTCTCGCGCAACAAGGCAGTCGATGCCGACCTGGAGGCACTCAAGTCGTCAGCGAAGAAACCTTCTGCCCGCAAACGCAAGTCCAAGAGCTAGACTGTTAGGCCACGGCAACCACCGGGCCTAAATAAGTTTTTCAAGCAATAGTTTGCACCGGTTTCTCAATCGGAACGAACAATGCTATCTTCCACCAAGTCTAGCCATGGTGGAGGGCTGAGTAATGAAGACGGCAGCGGTGCGGATAGGGGGGCTGGTAATCGGCCTGTTCATTATCATCCTCGGCTTCTCCTTGCTGATGGATGGAACGGGCATGGATGGGAGCGCACGCACGCGAGCCCTGATCTACGCGCTTACTGCTCTGGGGATCGGCGTAACCGCAGCCAGCCTGCTGCCCGATACGCTCACCATAAGTGGCGAGAAAATCAAACCGCTCGGAGCCAATTTCCAGGCCACCGGTGGCGCGGCCTTCTTTGTCGCAACACTGATTTTCCTCTTTTACACCGAAGATGGGTCCGCCCCGGCGCAGGCGGGAACCCCGACCGAAGTCGCTGGAGAAGAGACTGGTGGCAGCACGGATGAAGTCGCAAAGGTCGAACCCGCCCCACCCACCGTTGCGGATTCCTCCCAGCCGCCGGCGCAAGCCACCCCTGCGCCGCAGGAAACCATCCAGCCGCAGCAGCTGGCAGCCTTGCAGCCCGGCTTTATCGCCAATCCCTACGGGCCGGCACCGGCGAACCCGACCGGGATCACACGGGTGCGGACCTATTGCAGCGATTGCTGTCCCAACGGCCCGATGCCGTGCGGGCAGGTTGGCGGGGCGCAATCCTACAATGTCGATGAAGCTGAACTCGGTGCCTATGCAATGTGTATCGACAATGGCGGGATGGAAGCCACCTGCCTGATCAATCTCGAACATTTCTGAGCTGCGATCTTAGCTGCGGATGAGGTGCGACCGTCCGGTGGTCAGCGCAGCCTGTGCTCACTAGAACGAGAGCAAAGGAGAGCCCGAGTGAGCACTGAAACCGACATTCGCCCTCTGGGATGGGGCAGGTTTGTCTTGCAGTTCGTGTCGGTCGTCATCGTCTATCTTGCCGCATCGGTCCCTGCGGTCCTGGTATTCGGCGAGAGCAACACCGGCTATCTCCTCTCCGTCTTCATGAGCATGGTCGCAGCCTTGCTGGTGGCATGGGCATGGCTACAGCGCGACGGAGCGCTGGCGGAGGCCTGGAACCTCAAGGTGCCTCGCGAATGGCCACGTGCCAGCGGCGTCGCGCTGGGCGGAACTGCTGCGATCTTCGCCATCTTCGTCGCCGGCGG
The DNA here is from genome assembly GCF_030140925.1 of Parerythrobacter aestuarii. Lineage (NCBI taxonomy): Bacteria > Pseudomonadati > Pseudomonadota > Alphaproteobacteria > Sphingomonadales > Erythrobacteraceae > Parerythrobacter > Parerythrobacter aestuarii. The sequence continues at coordinate 762,045 of NZ_JARBWD010000001.1, read as the reverse complement.
GGCAGCCGTGGAAGCCTTGGGGTTCGAGCCCGTCGATGTCGAGCTGGTGATGCAGTTCGTGACCGAAAGCCCGCTTAGCCTGGCGCTCTGGATCGTGCTGGTAGCATGGCTGGCAGCGGGTCTTGGCGAAGAGCTGCTGTGGCGCGGTTTTTTGCTGGACAGGCTGATGCGGCTCCCGGGTATTTCCGGTCGGCTCTGGATCGCCATCGTGATCCAGGCGGGATTGTTCGGCCTGCCACACATCTACCAGGGCTGGGGCGGCGTCCTTGTCACCGGGACCATCGGCCTTTTGCTAGGCTGGCTCCGCGTCGTGGCGCGCTGGAACCTGTGGCCCCTGGTGTTCGCCCATGCCGCCGTCGACACCATCATGATGGGTTTGGGCTATGCCAGCGTGCAAGGCTGGATAGAAGCGAGCTAACTCGCCCTCACCTTCGCCAGGAAACTGTTGACTTGCTCGCGCAATTCCTCGGCCTGGTGTTCAAGCTCGGTCGAGGAGGACAACACCTGGCTCGCGGCGGCACCGGTGGAGAGCGAGAGCTCGCGCACATCCTCGATATGCGTGGAAACCGAATTGGTCGCCCGCGCCGCCAGGTCGATACTGCGGGCAAGGTCCTGGCCGGCGACCGACTGCTGGTCGACAGCCGAAGCTATAGAAATCGCGGTGGTTTCCAGCTCGCCAACCTGGTGCGAAATGAGCTGGAGCGCCTCGACGCTGGCTCCCGTCGATTCCTGGATCGCGCGGATCTTGTCGGAGACTTTCTCCGTCGCCTGGCTGGTCTGGTTGGCAAGCTCTTTGACTTCCGATGCCACGACAGCGAACCCGCGCCCGGCCTCGCCGCCGCGTGCTGCTTCGATGGAAGCGTTGAGCGCCAGCAAGTTGGTGCGCTGGGCGATCGACTGGATCAGGTCGACGATCTGGCCGATTTCATTGGCCGATACAGACAGCGTCGAAATGGTCGCATCGGCTCGTTCTGCTGTCGAACTCGCTTCACGGGCCAGCTCGGCCGATGACGCCGCCTGGCGACTGATCTCGCCAATGGAGACAGCGAATTCGTCGCTCGCAGCAGCGGCAGCATTGGCACCGGAATTGGCTTCCGTCATCGAACGCACGACTTCGGTGGTCTGCCGCGTTGTGTCCTCTGCTGCCCCGGCCATGGTCCCAGCCGTGACCTTGAGCTGGCTCGAAGCCGCCGCCACGCCGCTGACGACGTCGCCCACGGTAGCTTCAAAGTCAGCCGCAAGCGTGCCCAGCATGCGCGATTTCTCGGCTTCAGCGCGTTTCTTTTCTTCAAGCTCGGCATTGGCGCGTTCAGCGCGCTCCTTGGACCATTGCTCCAGCTTGATGGTGCCGCGCTTGAACAATGCGATAGAGCGCAACATGTCGCCGATTTCGTCCTTGCGCTCGATGCCATCGATTTCGAAATGGCGGTCACCCTGCGCGAGCTTGGTCATCCCATCCGAGATTTCCGAGACCTTGGTTGCGAAATCCTTCGACAGCGAGCGCACGCCGACGACGAGGATGAGAGTCGCAAAAAGGCCGGCAACCATGAGCAGGACCGCCAGCCGCGTCAGGTAAGCGAGACTGTCGCTGCCAATTGCGCCGGCTTGATCGATCAGGCTGGTCTCGAAACCTTCCGCTTCACCGTATAGCGCGTCACCGAGTGCCGATAGCTCAAACGCGAGGTCGCTTGAGCGCTGGCTGGCACCTTCGCGGGCAATATTCGCAACGAGTTGGTCGAACTTGGCTTCATAGGCCTCAAGCGCAGCCTTGAGGTCAGTCAGTCCCGGCTGGGCTGTCGGTATGTATTCTTCGACAACATTCTCGATTTCCGCGACACGGGCTCCGGCCTTGTCGTAGGCGGTCCGCTGACGCTCTAGTGCGACTTCTTCGCGGGCAAAGATGAATCGGACGGCATTGTAGCGGAATTCGCCCGTCGTGCTGCGCAGGTCGGCAGAAGCTGCAACGCCCTGCTGCACCCCGGTATAGACGGTGTAGCGACCATAGAGTTCATTAAGGCCAAAGCCGAGCAGGAGCGCCATGATGGCGATCAGGCCGAGAAACGCGCCAAAGACAGCCCCCAGCTTGCGCGCCAGCGGGAGGTCGCGAAACCACTGCGTCAGACGGAAGCCTGTGGCAGGCGGAACACCAACCTCCTCGTTTCCGACCTCCGCCCGCAATTGCTGGGCAACATCCTGTAGTGCGCTCATGTGTTTCAACCTCGACAGCCTTGTCAAAGGACGCAGCGCGGCGCTCGTCGCTGTCATACGTCGCGCCGGGGGCTACATCCCACCTTCACGGACGTATTAGGTTGCAATCACTAAGGATTGCCTAAACTGCGTGTTAACTATCGATTTGGCGGAATTGCGTCATTCCAGTCGAGGCCAGGTGGACCAGGTGTAAAGAAAAGGCCCGCCGGTTTCCCGGCGGGCCCGTGTTCCTTCGATGCCAGCTGGCTTACTTGACCAGTTCGACCTGCTCGAAGTCCAGCTCGACCGGCGTAGCACGACCGAAAATGGACACCGAAACCTTGACCTTGGCCTTGTCGAAATCGAGCTCTTCCACCACGCCGTTGAAGCTGGCGAAGGGGCCATCGAGCACCTTGACCTGATCGCCGATCTCGTAGTCGACGTGAATGTCTTTCTTGGGGGCCGCCTTGGCCTCTTCCACGCCGCCGAAATAGCGCGCAGCCTCTTTTTCCGAGATTGGTTGCGGCTTGTTGTTGGTGCCGAGGAAACCGGTCACCTTCGGCGTGTTCTTGACCAGGTGGTAGACGTCGTCGGTCATGTTCAGCTTGGCAAGGACATAGCCCGGCATGAACTTGCGCTCGGTCTGCACCTTCTTGCCGCGCTTGATCTCCGTCACGGTCTCAGTCGGCACTTCGACCTCTTCAACCCCGTCGGACAAGCCCAGGCGTTCCGCCTCGGCAATGATTGCGTCGCGGACCTTGTTCTCGAAGCCCGAATATGCGTGGATGATGTACCAGCGTGCCATCAGAAATCCCGTAGTATGGTGTGGTTTAGGCCAGCGTCAGCAGCCAGCGGACGATTGCGCCGAAAGCGGAATCGATGCCTAGGAAGAACAGCGACAGGATCAGCACCAGGATGCCGACGAAAATCGCGGTACGAATGGTTTCCTCGCGCGTCGGCCACACGACCTTGGAGGTCTCGCTGCGCACCTGGCGCACGAATTCGCCCGGAGACGTGCGTGGCGATGTCTTCTTCTGGGTTTCTTCGGCCATTGCCGCTCTCACCTAAACTCTGGAGCCAAAATTCTCTGCTGCCTTCCGGGTAGGGCTCATCGCCGCCCCGGTCGAGGACCGGGAGGGGCAAGTGAGTCTCCGATGTCGGGAGGCCCGACCGCATCTAGGGGCGCTGCACGGCAAAAGCAAGACGGGTTGATGGCCGACCGTGGGAAGGGGGGAGAAAGCCGTTGCAGGTGAAACCGCATGTCCCTAGCGTGCGCCGCCTACCCACTGGGGACGCAAGAAGGGGAACATGATTATGGCGGCGAGCGAGACAGCCACGCTGGGCGAACGACTGGTGGCGCCGGTCACGAACGTATCGGACCTGCTATGGGGCGGGACCTGGGAAGGGGAAGCGGTGATCCCGTTTCCGCCGTTAGCCTTGATCCTGCTGGGTGTCGGTTTCTGGTTCATGATCGGCCTGCGCTTCTATCCCATCGTAAAGCTGTGGTCGGCCATCACCGGCCTGTTCGCCGGCCGCAAGGGTTCGGGTAGCGGCGAAATTTCGCCGTTTGCCGCACTTTCTACTGCACTTTCCGGCCAGGTCGGCACCGGCAACCTCGCTGGCGTCGCGACGGCCATCGCGCTGGGCGGACCGGGGGCGATCTTCTGGATGTGGATCACCGCCCTGTTCGGCATGGCGCTGGCCTTTGCCGAAGGCGCGCTCGCTATCCGCTATCGCGAGAAGACCAGCGACGGTGTCTATCGCGGCGGCCCGATGAGCTACATCATGATGGGCCTGGGGCCGAAATGGACCTGGCTCGCAGTGGTGTTCTGCCTTGGCACGCTGTTCTCGGCGCTTGTCACCGGGAACTCGATCCAGGCCAATGCCGTGGCTGATGGCCTCAACGAATTGTTCGGGATCGAGGAATGGCTGGGGGGACTGATCGTCGCCATCCTCGTGTTCGTGGTCATTATCGGGGGGATCAAGTCGATCGGCAATGTGGCTGAGAAGGTCGTACCCTTCATGGCCGCTGCCTACATCATCATGGCCGTTATCGCGCTGATCCTGAATTTTGCGGATCTCGGTGAAACCTTTGCCCTGATCTTCCATGGAGCCTTCAATCCGCAAAGCGCGGTGGGCGGCTTCACCGGTGCTGCGATCATCATGGCGATCCGTGCCGGTGTCGCGCGGGGGCTGTTCTCCAACGAGGCAGGGCAGGGCTCGACGCCGATCGCCCATGCCGTGGCGCAGACCAACGATCCAGAGCAACAAGGCCGCATGGCCATGCTGGGCACCTTCATCGATACCGTTGTGATCTGCACCATGACCGCTCTTGTGATCCTGACGGTGCGCGGAGATTTCATGGCCGGTACGGAAGCGGTCGCTCACGCCTGGCAGTCGGACCGGGTCGGTTTCGAAATGACCAGCGGTGCCTTCGCAGCGGCGTTCCCCGCCACGATCGGCAGCATTCCCATCGGAACGCTGATCGCATCGATCGCGCTGATCCTGTTCGTCTTCACGACACTGCTGACGTGGAGCTATTACGGCGAGCGGGCAATCACGTTCATCTACGATCGGTTCAAGGGTTCAAACCGCGCCGGCGAGAAGAAACTGCACATGGCGTGGCGCGTGCTCTGGTGCATCGTGATCTTCGTCGGCGCTGCCCAACCGAGCGAGCTAGTGTGGCGTCTTGGCGATATCTCCAATGCAGCCATGCTCTTGCCGAACATCCTCGCTCTGGGCCTGCTCAGCGGCGTCGTGTTTGCCCTGGCGAAGGGCCAGAAAGATGCTGGCCCCACGCATACGGCAGACACGCCGGAAGAACCCAACGAGTACTAGTCACCAAACTTCAACTTGTTGCCGCTAGGCGGGCTATCCATCACAAGGATGGCACCAAGAATGAAGGGCCCGGAACGCAACACGCGCTCCGGGCCCTTTTTCGGTTCGGGACCAGCCCTGGTGGCTCAGCGACCCCCGAACAAGCGGGTCAGCAGGCTTGGCTGCTCCATCGGCTGGATCGGGCCATAGGCATGCAGGCGCAGGCTGGCGTCGCGATAGGGGCGCGGGCTGGTCCAGCTGTCGGGCCGGCTGCTGCGGAACGAATAACTGCTCATGGTCGTGCTCCTTCTGACAATCGAGCCTTCGCTCGGTTCATCGATGGAATCGCACGACTCGTCTATCCCAACCCTGAATTGCCTGGTTGGCTATCGTTCAGCTTTCTATTGAGAAACCTTTCTATGCCGAATTTGGGGCGGTTGGTAAGACGGCCCCTCGGGCCGCAAGGGCGACCGCCCGCCCGGAGCGCTTGCGCGGAGGAAAGCCAAGCGCGCGGATGCGCGCGCCGGCGCCTGAGGTCAAAAAAGGGATAGAAGTGCGGCCTATGCCAGCAAACGCACCCTTTGCTGTCTGGCGGTTTTCTGCCGATTTCCCGATCATGTCGGCATGGCAAAGACAAACCGACTAGCTGCGAACGAGCGCAAACTTTCGATGCTCATCGGAGAGCAGAGAAACCTACAGCAACAGGTTCTCATGGCCGAAAGGGTCATGGCTGATCTGGAAAATATGCGAGCCCGCATCGCTGAGATCGATCTGGAGATCGAACTTGGTGAGAAATGGATAAAGCTCGATCACCCTGATTGGACAGGCGATCACCTTCGCCCGAAAGTCCCCCACGTCCACGACAGCCCTATTCGTTTCGGCAATGGCACGAGGCTCGCCAACGCGATCGTCCGTGAGAGCCATAGGCCGCTAACCGTCAGAGAAATTGTTGTCGAAGCGTGCAGTCGAGAGGGACACGAGGACATCGATTCTGAGACCATCGACAGACTTTGCCGGACGGTGGGCAACGGCCTGACGGCAGCGAAGAAACGCGGCGTGCCGATCGATCACGATCATGGCTACCCGAGGCGGTGGTTCTCGGTGATGGAAAATGCTGTGCCCAAATTGCTGGAAAACCGTGGTTGACTGCAAGCACTCACTGAATTGAAGTAATAAATATGAGGAAGCAAATATTAGAACAATACAAATAACGAATCAGTTGAAACAAAGCGGACTCATTTTTCAGAGATTGTCAATAAAAATATCTTGCAATGCGTATTTATAGGTATTAGGGGGTTCTCGTTCGCCATAAAAAGCGAACCCCCTGCCGGGTGGCTCCGGTCAGAGGGTTCATTTTCACGCCCACAAGTCTATGAAAGGAGGGCGCTAACGTGAGATGTATTCTCGCGCTGGGTTTTTATTACTTGATTCCACCATAGGAGTCCAGCGCTAATTGATCATTCGGTGAGCCGGAGAACCGGCACGTCCATCGCAGCCAAGCAATGGAGAAAGAAGTCGGCCGAGAACGTGCCCCGGCTCACCTTATTCCTCATCGACGCCTCAGTCGCCTCGATGCCTCGCTCCGCCAACCGCACCGCCAGATTAGCATAACTCACATCGCGTCGAACCATCTCGGCGCGGAGGATTCGTGCTGCCTGCTTATCACCATTTTGGGACATAAATCTCACATATGACATATTTAACGCCAGAAATGACACAAGCGGTATTGCAAATGTGGGACCCATGTGTCACATCCGATACGAAAGTAACGTATCGGAGGAAGAGTCGAAACACAATCCTACCTCATCGGTCCCTGTTGACCTGAGCATCTTCGACATCGCTGAGATGTCAGAGGAGGATTGCGAGCGCGCATTTGAAAAAGTCCGCTTTGCCAAGAATGATGGCGAGCCCCATTGCGTCCACTGCAAATGCATGGTCGCCTACCGAATCGACCGCGCGGTCAAAGACACAAAAACTGGAGAAGTCATCCGTCACCGCAAGCTCTTCAAGTGTGCGGAATGCCTCAAACAGTTCTCGGTGACATCGGGCACCGCATGGCATGGTCGGAAATTGCCATTCAAGAAGATCATGATGGCGACCCTGCTATGGACGAATGGTGCATTCGGCCACGCTGGACGACGTTTGCGGAGAGACCTCAAAGTCAATCACAAGACCGGATGGCATATCATTCAGCGTCTACGATACTCTCTCACAACCTACACTGAATCCGAACTGATCGAAGGAGAGTTCGAGACCGACACCACAGTCCACGGAGGCAAGATACGCAAGGCCAATCGAGCAGAGGATCGGAAGCGGCAACCGAGAAGAGACGAGAGCAAAGTCATCAAGATTTCAGCTTTGAGGGAGCGGCGACCGGGTGGTCGCATAGTGCCCATCCTTGGTGATGAAAGTGCTGTCGTGAAGGTGATCCTCCAACACGCCGATCCCGACGCTCACCCGTTTGTGGACGAGCATTTTTCATGGAGTGACCTTTTCGGCATGTTTCCCAAAGTCAGTCAGGTCAAACACGCGGAGAACTATGTCAGTCCCGATGGCGTCTCGACGAACCTCATTGAGTCCCTGTGGGCGCGCTACAAGAACATGATCCGAGGCACCTACCGTTGGGTCTCGCCCCAATACGCTCATTTCTATAACGGCGAATGCGCTTGGCGCGAGCGCCACTGTCGCCAATCCAACGGAACTCAGTTCGTCAACGCACTCGCAATTTCGCTGCATCACCCGCCGACTCCCATGCGCGGGTATTACCAGCGAACCAATCGGAAGGCCGCCTCGTAGTGCCATCCTTCACGATCCATTTGATGGGACGGGCGGTGCCGTTGACGGTTGATCTCGACTGCGCTGACATTGAAGAGCTTGCCCAAGCGGTGGGTCAGTCGCGCTTCGTCCTTGGCAACCTGACTGAGCCTGATGAGGATGGTGTTTATCGGCGCGTGATGATTGCCTTCAACCGCATCGAATGCGTCGTCGAGGCTGCTTAGATCGCCCGCTCTCGTTCGTCCTTCACGCACTGACCCCTCTCGATCGGTGGGAGCTTCATCACAACGGCCCAGTCGCTTCTCCGGTTATCCTTGATGAAACTTAGATCGGTGCGGTCTACCGTATAGTCGTCGAAGGAAACACGATCTGGAGCGAATGCAGCCTGTCGGAGGACGGCTCCTGGCCCACCGTGTCGATAGTGAATGCTCGCAGTGCCACTGGCCTCATTCAATTGCACATCCATGATCCAGTCCGGCCTCTCATCCAAAGTGCAGGTCAATCGGACTAGAACGGGATCAGCAGACGCCGCCAGTGCAAGGCCGACGAGTGGAGAGAGAAGAGATAGCATTCGACCAACACCCATGTTCGGTCCCGGCTGGTGCCGGGACGGTTAGTCACGCACGAACATGGGTAAGCACGCCCCACCTATTCAGCCTTGCGGCCTTTTATATTCAGCGGGCCGCCCGACATAGGCGGACCCATGTTCAGTACGCGAAAACGCACACCCCACAGCGGTGACTAAGCCGATGCGTGGCCTCCCGGATTTGGTTGAATAACAACAGCATTGCAAGAGCGGACTTCTTGGGAGCGCTCTGGAACAGGCTAAACCCTTGAAGAAGAGTAGTTACGTAAAACGTTGCCGCCCACCACTTGTAATGTGAGCTTGCCAACCCCATGCCATTAGGAGCGTTAAGTAAAATTTGCGGATGCGGTGGTGGAGACAGACGATGAGTGCAGTAGAAGATTACCTGCAAGCGAACAGTGACTATGAGGATGCCAAGAGCGCGCTTTTTACCCTAAGCCGGAGCCTCAAGGAATTTGCTGACCGACTCGAACGATATCCTGAGAAGACGATGTTCTCCAATCTTAGCGGCGATAAGGGAATGCCAATGGAGGTGTCGCTGTCGCGGGAAACTATGAGTTTTGATGCAAACGCTTGGCCAACGCCGCTGCAAATTCATGAGGCCATTCGCCAACGGCTCGAAGCAAAAGGTAGAGTCGAGACCGCTTGGCGGGCGGTTCCTGACGCCTTGAGAAAGTCTTTGGTTCCTCCTCAAATCTAGGAGGCACGGATGTCGATCAACGAAGACACACCAAAGGTAGTCAGGGCTGGGATGAACGCCGCTACCGGCCTAATCCCCTTCTTCGGAGGATTCTTGGCAGCAGCCGCAGCGGCTTGGAGCGAGAAGGAACAAGAACACGCAAACAACATGCTTCGCCAGTGGGTCCAGATGCTCGAAGATGAGCTTCGCGAGAAGGGCGAAACTATCACTGAAATCATTTCGCGGTTGGATATGGCCGACGAGGATGTGCTGAAGCGGGTTGAATCGGATGAATATCAAGCTCTTCTGAAGAAAAGTTTCCGTCGTTGGTCTCACATTGATTCTGACAAGAAGCGCGAGAAGATCAGAAATATACTGTCGAATGCTGCCGCGACGAGGTATACCTCGGACGACGTTGTTTCGTTGTTTATTGAATGGATTGCTGACTACTCCGATTTTCATTTCGAGGTTATTGCCGAGATTTATCAGCACCAAGGGATCACACGGGGTCAGATTTGGGAGAATCTTGCAAAGCCGCACGTTGCTGAGAACTCGGCGGAAGCTGATCTCTACAAGATGCTCATCCGTGATTTGAGCACAGGCGGAGTCATCCGCCAGCATCGCCAGACCGACTATCAAGGCAACTTCATCAAGCAATCAACTCGTGGGCGGTCACGGGGCTCAGGCGGAGGAACGATGAAGTCAGCCTTCGACAGGGAAGACCCCTACGAACTCACAGAGCTTGGCCAACAGTTCGTCCATTATGCGATGAACGAATTGGCCCCTCGTCTCGAATATGAACCTACTAGTCCGACATCAGAATCACGGTTTGAAGCCAAGGAAGAAGGAAGCAAGATATGAGTTTTGCGGCTGGCGACGTTGTGCAATTGAAGTCGGGCGGTCCGCCCATGACGATTGCGTCGATCGACGATGAAGAAGCACTCTGCGTTTGGTTCGACAAGCAGGTTCAGAAGCGAGATAAATTCGCTACTGTCTTGCTGACTCCATTCAGGCGCGGAGCAATCGCCGTGGGAAGGGTAATGCGCTAAACAACTTTGGTGCGTTTGCTGGCATAGGCCGTAGAAGTGGCAGGGGTGACAGGATTCGAACCCGTGGCCCTCGGTTTTGGAGACCGATGCTCTACCAGCTGAGCTACACCCCTGCAGCGGAGGGGGCCTCTAAGCCAAAGCGCTGGCATAGTGCAAGCGCGAAATGTCGTGTTTGACCATGGTCGAACAAAGGTACCGGTGGCATAGGGCGCAAACCATGCATGCGCCCCGCCCCAATGCCATCCCGGTCGACCTGCTGTTGCTGGCCTATCGCAACGGCATCTTCCCGATGGCTGACAGCCGCGAGGATCAGGAAGTGTTCTGGGTAGAGCCGCGCGAACGGGCGATCATTCCGATCGGGGGGTTCAGGTGCTCGCGCTCTCTGGCGCGCACTATCCGGCAGGACCGGTTCACAGTAACCTGCGACCGCGATTTCGAAGGCGTGGTGCGCGCTTGTGCCGCGCCCCGGCCCGACCATCCCGAAAGCTGGATCAGCCAGCGGATCATTGCCAGCTATCGCCAGCTCCATGCGGCCGGTCACGCGCATTCGATCGAATGCTGGCAGGAAGGTGAACTGGTCGGCGGGGTCTACGGCGTTGCGTTCGACAAGGTATTCTGCGGCGAAAGCATGTTCAGCCGCCGACGTGATGCGTCCAAGGTCGCGCTGGCCTGGCTGATGGCATTGTTGTGGCGCGCCGGGTGTGAACTGTTCGACTGCCAGTTCATGACCAGCCATCTCGCTTCGCTGGGTGCCGTCGAAATCAGCCAGAAAGACTATCTTGCACTTCTGGCGAAGGCGCGTGGCCAACAACGGCTGACGTTGCCCCAGGCCTATGCGTCAGTATTGGCGGAAGCAGACGGGCTTGGTACCGGAGCAGGAGAAGGCCGCCCGGATGGCGCGGCCGGTGCGCTTTCGCCAGGATACCTCATCGCGCAATCCTTGACCCAGACATCGTAAACCGGGTGCTCGACGACGTTGAGGCTCGGCGAGCGCTTGAACAGCCAGCCCGAGAAAATCTTGGTCCACTCGCCTTCGTCGTCACCCTTCCCTTCGACCAGCACCTGCACGAATGCCCCGGTTTCCTGCGGCATTTCCCAAGGCGCAGTGCGTTCGCATGCGGACAGGCGCACGATGATGTCGCCGATGCGGCGCGATTCGCCGGGCTTCATTTCGAGATCCTGCGAAATATTGTTGCGTTTGTTGAGCAGGCCCAGCGTGGCGACGCGTTCGTTCATCGGTGTCGCGCCTTCAGCATCGGGAATCGGCTGGCCGGTCCCGGATCCGCTCTGCAGTTCCTCGGGCACCTCGGTCTCCACCGCTTCAGGCGGCGGCGGATCGTCGCTGCAGGCAACCAGCGCCAGCATGGCACACAGGACGAGCGACAGGCGCATGCTCAGCCGCCCCACAATCAGTCGCCAGGCGTCCAGGCTTCGTAGTCGCCGACAGCAGCAGCGCGCCTTCCGCCTCGCTCCAGCGCTCCAGCCGGGCGATAGGCTGCCGGGGTGCCGGTAGCATTCGGAGTGTAGTCGGCTTCCCAGATTCGCGGTTGCGGCAGGAAGCTCTCAGGAACATCCTCAAACGCACCGTGCAGCCAGCCATGCCATTCGCTGGGCACGCGGCTGGCATCATTGGGGCCGTCATAGATGACCCAGCGCCGTTCGCGTTGGCCCTCTCTCGGCTTTGACCGGTAGTACCTGTTGCCCTGCGCGTCAGTGCCCACGTGCTCGCCCTTGCGCGCGGTCCACAGATGGGTGCCGATGGTCGCCCCATCCCACCAGGTGAATATCTTGCCGAGAATGTTCATTGCGCTGGCGCGATTAGCTGATTGGGCGGCGTGGGCCAAGCGTCAAGTTCACCACTCGACGATGTCGCCCTCGGCTATCCCCAATTCGGCCGCGCGGCCACCAGCCAATTCCAGAACGCCGATTACATCGCCATCGGATTCGACCCCGTCGAGCGAGTAAGGGGTAGTCATTGCCGCGATATTGAGGATGCGCTTGTCCGGGCCGATGAAGATGATGTCCAGCGGGATCGGCGTGTTCTTCATCCAGAATCGGGCCGGAGTTGGAACATCGCGCGGAAAGATCATCGCTTCGTCGGGGGCGATCTCGGTCCGGAACATCAACCCTCGCGCCTGCGATGCGGGCGTATCGGCCAGCTCGGCCTTGAAACGATGGACAGTGGCACCGCTGGTCACAGTCAAAGGGATGATCTCCAGGCCGGAAATCGGATGCGTGCCTGTTTCTTGCGCTGCGGCCGGCGTCGGTGCGGGCTGGTCTGCCGAGCCGACTGGAGAACAGGAGGCCACCAGCAAAGCGACAGGTGCAGCCCTGAGGCAAACCTGCAGCGGAAAATTGTCAAACGTCATCGTGTGCTTCCCTGACCCAGTCCTCCGCCGCTTTCTCGCTCGCAGCATCGAGCACGGCGCGGGCAATATCGAAGCCATGCCCCGCACGGATCATGGCCGCAAGCTGCTTCTCGCGCAGCGCGCGATCGACGGGATCGAGCGCAAACGGGCCGAAACGGCGCTTCCTCGCCATGTGGAGAGCCGCCTCGCGCGCTTCAAGCTCGCTCGCTTCGACCCGACCGCGTACCTCTTCGTCGATTCCTGCCTGTCCCAGAGCCTGTGCTACCCGGCGCGGGCCATAACCGCGCCGCAAGAGATCTCCTGCCTTCGTCCTGGCATAGGCTGTGTCGTCGACATAGCCGAGTTCGACATAGCGCGCGACCAGCGCTCGCACATCCGGCGCACTCTCTCCCTCCCAGCCACGTTCTCGCAGCTTGCGCTTGAGGTATTGTTCGAGCTTGCCCGCACTAGTGGCAAATCGCGCGACATAGGCGAGCGCCAGGTCCCTCAGCCGCACCTCATCAAGCGGCTTCGGAGGCCGTTTTCGGCGAGATTTGGATGGGGAACCCTCACGCATCGGCCATATTCGTGCCACACTCCTTTTCAAATGGGAAAAGCCAAGTGAAAGATTTATGACGGTGCAGGGACGGTTAATTGCGCCGCATACAGGGACAGGAAGCGCTTAACCGCGCGTAATTACACGGGTTTCGCCAGAAAAGATGACTGACAGCACGCTGATTCCAACCCCGAATGATTGCCCCTTGCCGCGCCGCAGGGCCGACTTCGATACCTTTATCGAAGCCATCGACTACGCAGCACGCAGCCAGAAAGGCATGAATTTCCATGACATGCGCGGCCAGCTGGAGCGTGTCTATTCATACTCCCGGATGCGTGAAGATGCGCTGGCAATGGCCCGACGCCTGGTGGCGGCTGGGGTGCAGAAGGAAGACCGGATCGCATTGATCGCGGAGACCGTGCCGGAATTCACCGCGCTGTTCTGCGCCTGCGTCTATGTCGGAGCCTGGCCGGTGCCTTTGCCGTTGCCGACGACCTTCGGCGGCAAGGAAAGCTACATCGACCAGCTCGGCGTCCAGCTTTCCAGCAGTGACCCGAAGATGCTGCTCTATCCGCCAGCGATTGCGGAAATGACTGAAGCAGCGGTCCGGAAGCAGGGCTGCGAAGGCTACGACTGGGAGAGCTTTGCCACCCGTGACGCTCCGGAATGCGTGTTCCCGGAGGTCGGCCCGGAAGACATCTGTTACCTGCAGTATTCAAGTGGCTCGACCCGCTTTCCGCAAGGCGTCGCTGTCACCCATCGCGCGCTGCTGCACAACCTTTCAGGCCATGCCATCACCATGAACATCGGCGAAGGCGACCGCGGGGTCAGCTGGCTGCCGTGGTACCATGATATGGGTCTCGTCGGGTGTTTCCTGTCCATGGTCGGCAACCAGGTCAGCTCCGACTATCTCAAGACCGAACATTTTGCCCGCCGCCCGCTCGCCTGGCTCGACATGATCAGCGCCAACAAGGGTGCCACGATGAGCTATTCGCCGACCTTCGGCTACGATATCTGCGCGCGCCGCATTTCCAGCCAGAGCAATGTAGCCGAGCGCTTCGACCTCTCACGCTGGCGGCTTGCCGGAAATGGTGCCGACATGATCCGGCCCGACGTGATGCAGAGCTTCGTCAACGCGTTTGCGCCGGCGGGATTCAAGGCCAGTGCCTTTACTCCAAGCTACGGCCTCGCCGAAGCGACGCTTGCTGTCACGGTCATGCCCCCCGGCGAAGGCATCCGGGTCGAGTTGGTCGAAGAAGAGCGCCTCTCGGGCACGCGCCGCGATCTCTCGCGCCCGGCTCGATATCGCGCAATCGTCAACTGCGGCAAGCCGCTGCCCGATATGGATGTCGAGATCCGCGGTGAAGGCGGTGCCATTCGCGGCGATCACCAGATTGGCAAGGTGTGGTGCCGTGGCCCTAGCGTCATGCATTCTTACTTCCGCAATCCTGAAGCGACCGACGATTGCCTCGTCGATGGCTGGCTCGATACCGGCGACATGGGATACATGGCTGACGGTTACCTGTTCATCGTCGGACGGGCGAAGGACATGATCATCATCAATGGCAAGAACCATTGGCCGCAGGATATCGAATGGGCGGTGGAACAGTTGCCGGGCTTCAACCACGGCGACATCGCCGCCTTTGCGCTGGAGACGGAAAACGGGGAAGAAGCCCCAGCAGTACTGGTGCATTGCCGCGTTTCCGATCCGGAAGAACGCCTGCGTTTGCGTGATTCGATCAAGGAGAAGGTCCAGGCAGTGACCGGCACCCCCTGTGTGGTCGAGCTGATCCCGCCGCGCACCCTTCCGCGCACGAGTTCCGGCAAACTCAGCCGGGCCAAGGCCAAGAAGCTGTACCTCTCGGGCGAAATCCAGCCGCTCGAGCTCGCAGCCTAGCCTTCAGCCCTCCCAAAAAACCAATTTGCCCTGCGGTTCGCGGGGCGTATGTTGCTGCTCGACGAACGGCATGGGCGCGGCTTGAAATACGTGTCTTATGCCCTTAATACAGTGACAAGTGCCATATGGCACGCGCACGCAAGAGGGATTTGCAACCGATCATGGCGACCAATGAGACCAAGACCGCAACCGCAACCGATTTCGAACTGACGCCACCTTCGCCGGTGCCCGAAGTCACAGTCGAAAAGGCGGCTGGCCTGGTACCCGTCACGGAAGAACAGAAGTCCAAGCTCGACGAGAAAGTCGACAGCTTCGTGACCGACCTGGTCTCGATCGATGCCAATTCACCGGAGTTCGGGAAAAAGGTCGACCAGATCACCAATATGGGCCGCAAGGAAATTCTTGCCGCGGCCGGCCATTCCAATCGCTTCCTCGATCGCCCGGTCCGGGCCATGGACAAGGACGAAGGCGTGGGGGCCAACCTGGCTGAACTTCGCACCGTCGTCGAAGACCTCGATCCGTCCAAGCGCGGCAAGCTGACCGGTACCCGCAAGATCCTCGGCATCATTCCCTGGGGCAACAAGCTCACCAGCTATTTCCGCAGCTACCAGAGCGCCCAGACCCATATCCAGGCCATCCTCAGCAAGCTGTCCAACGGCAAGGACGAGCTGCTGATGGATAATGCCGCAATCGATGTCGAGCGGGCCAAGCTGTGGGAAGCGATGGGCAATCTCGAGCAGATGATCCATATCTCGCAGACGCTGGACGCGCGGCTGGAAGAGAAGGCCAACGAGCTCGACAGTGTCGATCCGGCCAAGGCCAAGGCTGTGCGCGAAACCGCGCTGTTCTATGTCCGCCAGCGCACGCAGGACCTGCTCACGCAGATGGCGGTGAGCGTCCAGGGCTACCTCGCGCTCGACCTCGTCAAGAAGAACAATGTCGAGCTGGTGAAGGGTGTCGATCGCGCCAGTACAACCACTGTGGGTGCCCTGCGCACTGCCGTGACGGTCAGCGAAGCGATGACCAACCAGCGGCTGGTGCTGCAGCAGATTACTGCGCTCAACGATACCACTGCCGGTATCATTGACGGGACCAGCACCATGCTGCGCGAGCAAACCGGCAAGATCCACGAACAGGCCGCTGCCAGCACCATCCCGCTGGAAACACTACAGCGTGCCTTCCAGAATATCTATGATACGATGGACGAAGTCGACCAGTTCAAGGTTCGCGCGCTCGATTCCATGAAGCAGACCGTCACCGTACTGAGCCAGGAAGTCGAGAAGTCCAAAGGCTATATCGCTCGCGCCGAAGGCCAGGCCCAGGCACAGGCCAAGGTCGCTGCCTCCGAACCTTCACTGCTTGAGCTGGGCAACTGATGAACGATTCCACTGCCCAGTCCGACCACATCATCCGCGCGGCGAGCCAGTCGCTGGTGGAGCAGCGCAACGGCGGCGTGCATCGCCGGGCGCGCTCGGTCGGGCGCGGCTCGTTCAAGCTCAAGAGCCAGCACTGGATGAAGAAGGTGCGCAACATCGCCATCGGCGTGTTCGCCCTGTGGGTCGGGGCCTCGGTCATCGGCTCGATCATTGGCGGGCTCGGTTTCACAGGCGTGATGGCGGTCGGTGCCGCTACGCTCGCCACGCTGTTCTTCCTCGGCAAGTATCCCAAGATGAAGGTGCCCAAGCGGGCCGATCTCAACACCGAGAACGTGCGCCAGCTGGTCGCCAAGACCGAGCTGTGGCTGGAAATGCAGCGCAGCCGCCTGCCCAAGCCGATCGCCGCCAGCCTTTCCGTCATCGGTGGCCAGCTCGATGAGCTCGAGCCGCAGCTGGCCGAAGTCGACCAGATGCACCCGACCGCCAAGGAAATCCGCAAGCTGGTGGGCGAGGACCTGCCCGACATGATCGAAGGATTCCTCAAGATCCCGGAAAGCCTGCGCTATGAAGAACGCAGCGGGACGACACCGGTGAAGCAGCTCGAGAACGGCCTCGAAGTGATCAGCCGCGAACTCGACTCGATCAATCGCCAGCTGGCGCAAGGGTCGATCGACGACCTTGCCATTCGCGGCCGCTATCTCGACTACAAATACAGCGAAGGCATCGAGGGCGAGAATGCCGACTACGGTGTGCCCTTGCCCGATTTCGACAAGCAGACAACGGCAGGCTGATGAAAGTCCCCATTCCGCACGAGCTTCCCAAGGAAGAGGTCCGCCGCCGCCTGAAAGAGCGCAGCCACGAAATGGCAGAGCACATCCCCGGCCCGATGGCCGAGGTCGTCACCGACTGGCCCAACGATGACCGCATGAACATGACCATCCGCGCCATGGGGCACGACCTGGTCGGCACCGTCGATATCGAGGACAACCGGCTGGTCGTTGAAGTAACCCTGCCCCCGCTACTCGGCTTCATGGAGCCCGTGATCTCTGGCGCGATGAAGGATCAGGGCCAGAAGCTGTTGGCCAAGGATTAGGCTCGATCCGCGCTAATTGAAGAACCGTTGCCGATAAGTGAAGGTCGATGCGACCGGATCGCCATTGGCATCGCGTGCCGGTTCGAACCGGACCTGTTCATAGGCAAGCTCGCAAACCTTGGCGTCGGTTTCCGGGAACGGGCTGGCGCGCACGATCGAACAGCTGGTGACCCGTCCCTGGGTCGAAACGCCAAGTCTCACATCTACCGACTTGCCGATCCTTTCCTTGCGCCCACCCGGTGGGATCGGGAACGAGCTGGCGTCGGTAATGGTCGCTACCAGCACCGGCCGGGTGACGGGAATGCCGCCGCGCCCACTGCCACCACGCCCGGCTCCGGTGCCGAGCCCTTCGCCGGCTGACCCTGTGCCATCGCCCTGGTTGGCGCCCGAGTTGATATCCGATCCGGTCGATGTGGCTCTGGGCTGCGGCTCATCCTTGCGGATCGGGATTTTGGGAGACGGGGCAGATGTCGGTTTGGGCACCGCCCGGTCCCCCGGATTGCCCTGCGAGCCCTCGTCAGGCTCGGGATCGTTTGGCGGCAAGTCTTCAGGCGGCGTAGTGACCGTAACCGTAATTGCCGAGAGGACCTTGTCCTCCACTTCGCCGGTAAAATCCGGTGCCAGCGCCTTCAGGAGGCCGTAGAACAGGGCCACATGCAACAGGGCGATGAGCAGCAGCACCGGAACGCTTGGGCGGCGCTTCTTCTCTGTAAACCGCTCGCCTGTCGCCAATCGACCCTCCGTCAAGATACCTAGGTGGCTGCTGCCAAGTGCCAATATTTGTCGCCTACTTATGGCGCAAAAGGAAGGGAGGGCAATGGCAGAGACGCATTCGAACAAGCCGCCCCTGCTACGACCGTGGGCCTGGGATACGAGGACACTTCTTGCCAGTGTGATCGGCGCTGGCCTGTTCGGCCTTGCCGCCTACCTCAGCATCGCTTTCACTCGCGGCGATGACCGCATCGCTGCCGTCTGGATCCCCAATGCCCTGGCGGTCGCATTCCTCCTGCGCGCAAAGCTCAATGGCGAAGCGACCTTCTTGTCGAGCCTGTGGATTGCAAACTTCATTGCCAATACCTGGATTGGCGACACACCTTTCAGAGCGATGGCGCTGGCTACAGCCAACAGCGTTGAGATGTTCGCTGCGATCCTACTGCTGCGGTATTTCGGGACGCGCCGGCCGGATATGCGTGACATCCGGCAATTGATGATCTTCGTGGCTTTGGCAGGGATTTCCGCGCCGGTGATTTCAGCTTCCTTTGCCTTCGCGGCGCTGTCCTTCGAAGAACAGACCTCAACCATCGTTTGGTTCGAGTGGATGGTCACCGATGGGCTGAGCATGATCATCCTCGTTCCGGCGATCCTGATTTTTGCTGATGCGATGGCGCGCAAAAGACCGGCCTCGCGGCAGGAGAAGCTCGACTGGGCTCTCCTGACGATTCCCGGGACCTTGCTGACGATCTATGTCTTCAGCCAGGCACAATATCCGCTGCTTTTTCTCGTCGCTCCCGTGGTTGTATCCCACGCTTTCCGCCTCGGCAGCCTCGGAACGGCATTTTCCATGGTCAAGGTCGCTGTGATTTCGACCACCTTCACCTGGTTGGGACAAGGTCCCATCCATCTGATCGATGGCGGGTTGACCGCTCAGCTCATGACCCTGCAGGCGTTCCTCGCGACGGCGTTCCTGATCGGCCTCCCGGTGGCAGCGGTGCTGCATGGACGTGATGCAATGCTGCGCGAGATAGCTTCCAGTCGCGAAGAGCTCGATACGCTTGCCCATTCGATCACCGATGCGGTCATGCGGTTTGACCAGCAGGGAGTATGCACCTACGCTTCGCCGTCGGTCCATGAAGTGCTGGGACGGCCTCGTGCCTTCTATCTCGGGCGGCCTGCCTCGCAGGAAACTCACCCCGATGCGAAGGAAGACATTGCCGCAGCTGAGCGACGCCTTCTGACCGGCGAGAGTCGCAAAGAGCGGCTCACTTATCGGAGACTGGAAGACGACGACCAGGGCGAGCCAGTCTACATCGAAGCCGATTGTGCCGTCACCTTCGACCGCGAGACAGGCGAGCACAGCGGCATTATCGTCTCTGCACGAGACGTAACCGAGCGAGTCCGCCTTGAGCGCGACCTGGTCAATGCCCGTCGCCATGCCGAACAAGCAGCGCGCGCAAAGTCGGAATTCCTTGCCAACATGAGCCACGAGATCAGGACGCCCATGAACGGCGTGCTCGGTTTTGCTGAATTGTTGTTGCAAGGGGATCTGGCCGACGAGCAGCGCAGGCAAGCCGAGATGATCCACGATTCCGGGCGGTCAATGATGCTGTTGCTGAACGATATCCTCGACCTTTCGAAAATCGAAGCCGGTCAGGTCGTCATAAACCACGAGCCGGTCGATATTCACCACCTGCTACGCAGTTGCACGAGCTTGCACGCCGCCTACGCCCAGCGAAAGGGATTGCAGCTTGTGTTCCGCGAAAGCGACATCCTCCACCGGCATATACTCACCGATCAGTTGCGGCTGAAGCAGATCGTCCTCAACCTGATCGGCAATGCCGTGAAATTCACGGAGCGGGGAACGATCGAAGTCTCAACGGCAGTTTGCAACGACAAGCTGGCCATCAAGGTCAGCGATACCGGGATTGGCATTCCGCAGGATCGGCACGATGACATCTTCAAACCCTTCCAGCAGGCTGACAGCACGACCTCGCGGCGTTTTGGCGGGACAGGCCTTGGCCTGTCGATCAGCCGCAACCTTGCAGAGCTGCTGGGCGGTTCGCTTTCTTGCATCAGCACCCCGGGCAAGGGCTCGCAATTTACACTCGCGATTCCGCTCGAACTTGCAGAAGCAGCAGCAACACCCGTCAATGGGCCAGGCCAGTCAGGCAATGCTGAAGAGGCACTGCGACCGTCGCGGGTGCTGCTCGCAGAAGATCATGATATCAACCGTATCCTGGCCACGACCATGCTGGAGCGGTGCGGCCAGGAAGTCGCAGTAGCGCGTGACGGACACGAGGCCGTTACAATGATCCGCGAAGCCTACGAAGCGCACAATCCCTATGACCTTGTGCTGATGGATATCCAGATGCCGGGTTGCGATGGCTACACCGCAGCACGCCGGGTCCGTGCCATGGGTATCGCTTCCAGAAACCTTCCGATCATCGCCTTGACGGCCAATGCCTTCCCGGAAGATATCGCCGCCGCGCGCGACGCCGGCATGCAGGGGCACCTTGCCAAACCACTGGTGTTTGCTGAATTGGGTGCTGTCTTGCGGCGCTGGTTGCCAACCAAGATACTCGATCATGATCACACCGGCCACCGGTTGGAGCACCCCGACACTGGCCGGAGTAACACGGCGCAAGCAGGTGTAGCCGCGCCCGATATTGCCAGCTCATCCGATATCCGCGACCGCTGGGATGAACGCCGCCAGGAAGCGATCACGGCCGTCGAACAGGCACTGGAACGCGAGCGACTGGCAGGGACGGAGGGGCTCGAACTCGCAAGGCTGGTGCACAAGCTCGCAGGCACCGCCGGGGTTTTTGGCGAAGCTGAACTGGGAGCCAAGACATCTGCATTGGAGCGTGCTCTCAAATCGGAGCAGCCGCGGGATGTGACCCGCAAACTGGCGACCGAATAGCTCGCTACTGCGACCCAGCAAGCTGCCTGACGCAAGTCGGTTGCGGCAACGAAAAGCGGCGGCCTCCATTTCGGAAGCCGCCGCCCTTCATTTCAGGTTCGATCGTTGAGGATCAGAACTCGTAGCGAACACCAACCTGGATCTTCCAGGCCGAGCTCGAGATGCCGACAGACTGGTCGTCATCCGGATTGATGTACATGTACGGATCGAGCGGATCGTTATTGGTCTCATCGAAGATGTAGCGACCTTGTGCATCGATTTCGCCGTCCAGAACATCTGTGAACTCGGACTGGAATTTCAGGCGGTTCCAGCCGCTGTCGAGGAAGTTCAGGAAGTTGTCGAAGTCGGCAAACAGCTCGATGCGATCATCGACCAGTCCGGTCATCTTTCCAATGAACGGCAGTTCCTGGCTGATGCGCAGGTCGAGGTCGAAGTGCCACGGGTTGCGGCAGGTGTTGCGCTTGATCGTCTCACCCGGGGTGTAGTCGCAACCCGATGCTGCCACGTAGTCGATGGCTTCGCGAACCGTGTTGGGGTCCGAAAGCGGCGACAGGTTCGGGTCGTTCA
This sequence comes from Parerythrobacter aestuarii, assembly GCF_030140925.1. NCBI lineage: Bacteria > Pseudomonadati > Pseudomonadota > Alphaproteobacteria > Sphingomonadales > Erythrobacteraceae > Parerythrobacter > Parerythrobacter aestuarii. Next base: position 740,478 of record NZ_JARBWD010000001.1, on the reverse strand, counting down.
CGCCCGACGGAACGTAGAGCAGAGCATTGTCGTTGCCCGACGAGCTGTCGTTGAAGACGCCACCACCGTCGAAGGTCAGGCTGTACGGCCGACCCGAACGAGCGCGGAAGAACATGCCCAGCGAGGTGCGATAATCACCAAAGAATTCTTCGCGGAAGAAGATCGAAGCGGTGATGTTGTGACGCGTCTCGTAGTTCGAGGTCGAAACCGCCGGGTTCTGGCGGTCGAAAGCTGCGCTGACGTCAAACGACGAAGTTGCAGTCGACGAACCGACATTCCGGTTGTTGTTCGAGTCAGTGTAGGCATAGCCGAAGCGGAGGCCGACACTGCCGCCTTCAGTGAAGATACCCCGGTTGAAGTTCTTCGACAGCAGGAACGACGCGATGTGGCTTTCGTAGCTGGGGCCGTTGGTCAGCTGGATTTCATCGTCGCGACCGATGCGGTTGAAGCAGATCGGTGTTACGTTGATCCAAGTCGGCGGAGTACCGCCCTGATTGACGAGCTGCGCATTACAGCCGGCCGCGTCAGGATCGGTCGGATCGATCGCTGCATAGATCGGACGTCCGTCGACGGTGAAACCACCATTGATCCTGATGTCAGGCGTCTGCGACAGATCCACGAAGTTCAGCGTGTCGTTGAACCGCGAGTAGATATAGTCGACGTTCAGGCGCCAGTCGCTGAAGAAGCCGCTCTCCGTGCCGAAGTCGGTCGAAATGCCGAGGTTCGCGCGGACCACGGTCGGTACGTCGAAATTCGGATCGGTCGACTGCGTGTCGGCCAGGCCTCGTGCAGCGGTTGCCGAACCGGCAGCGGTGACGCACTGCGGGAAGCCGGTGAACTGGCCGCCAACAACGACGTCGGTCGGGAACTGGCCGGCACCACAGAAGACCGAGGTACCGAGGCCCGTCGAAAAGCCGTTGTTGGAGAAAGCGTTCGAGAAGTACACCATCGGGTCCCCGCCCGAGAAGATGCCGACGCCGCCCGTCACGCGGGTGTTGGAGAAGAACCCTTCGTTATCCAACTCGTATGTAGCCGAAAGACGCGGCAGGATTACCGGGTCAAGGCGGCTGAACGGATTGGCGTTGGTGAAGCCGTAGCGCGCAAAGAACTCAGGGTTCTCACGCGGAGCGTCACCATCGTAGAACTGGACGCGAACGCCAGCCGTCAGGCTCAGTTGGTCGCTGGCCTGCCATTCGTCCTGCGCATAGAACGAATAGATCTGGCGCTTGAAGGTTGCGGCCGCTTCATTGATGTCGCCGGTCGGCGTAGCGTTGATATCAGCGCCATAGCCTGCGCCACTGCGGATCTGCTCGTTCGACGGGAAGAACGAGAATCCCTGGTTGACGATGCCCTGCTCGAAGTTGTCGAGGTTGGCAAAGTACAGCGTACCCGTCGCGTTGATCGCGAACAGGTTGTAGACTTCAAGATCGTTGAGCTCGGCACCGATCTTGAACTGGTGATCGCCGCCATCGATGTTCATCTGGAACTTCGCCTGGTTGACGGTCTGAGCCAGCGCGTTGGCCGAACGGAAGATGCCGGGGCCGGTGCTGAGGAGGCCGACGTCGCCGTTGTTCTCGACAGCGACAGCCAGGCGCACGGTCGGGTTGTCCGACTGCGCTTCGCCAAAGCCGAACGGGCCTTGCACGTCAGTCACTTCAGCGCGGCTGAGACGGACTTCGGTGCTGATCTTGTCGCTCCAGTCGGAATACAGGCGCAGCGAGTAGTAGTCCGAAACGGTGCCTTCTTCCTCGAACGAGTTCAGGCCGCCGAGAGCATCCGAACCGAAGTCCGGCTCGACATTCGATTCTTCGAGGCGCTGGTAGGTGGCTTCGAGACGCTGACCATCGGTGATGTAGGCGTCGATGCGGCCAAAATAGCGGACACTCGATTCAGCCAGCGTGCGCGGGTAGCCGCCAACATCCTGGCCGTAAACGTCGCGGGCGATCTGCGCGAAACGGTCAAAGTCGGCCTGGCTGATGCCATCGACTTCGTTGGCGAAACCGCCACCGACCGGACCTTCATCATTGGCATCACCAAGATCGGTTTCTTCGTAGCCGAGGTAGAAGAACAGGCGATCGGGAATGATCGGCCCGCCCAGCGTGGCACCCCAGCGCTTCTCGCTGCCCGAGGAGAGCGGCTGCTCGACACCGTCACCATCGATGATGGTGTCCGCCAACATGCTGTCGTTGAAGAAGGTGTAGAAGGCCGATCCGTGGAACTTGTTCTGGCCCGACTTGGTCACGACGTTGACGAGACAGCCGGTGAAGTCGCTGTATTCGACGTCGAACGGAGCGAACTCAACCGAGGTTTCGCGGATCACATCATACGGCAAGGGCAGCGAGTTGCGCGCGGCGAACGGCGTACCGTTGAGGCCGAAGGTGTCGGCCTGGACGATACCGTCAACGGTGAAGGTGTTCGAGCGATCGTTGCCGCCGAGGCAGGAGATACGGTCGACTTCATCCGAACGCTCGAGGCTAACGCGCGGGTCGAGGCGGATGATGTCGCGCACGTCACGCGACAGGCTCGGGAAGGCTTCCAGCGTGGTCTCGCCGAAGGCAGTACCGGGGCCGACAGCCAGCTGCTGCACATTCACGCGCTCGGCCGTGACAACGATCATGTTGTCAGCACCGGTCGAGCTCATCAGCGTGAAGGTGTAGGCGGTATTGCCCGAAATGTTGATGAACTGGTCTTCGATGGTCTGGCCTTCGAAGCCGCCGGCAGTGACGGACACGGTGTAGGGACCGCCCGGAACCAGCGACACGGCGCGGAAATCGCCATTGGCGTTGGTGGTCAGCGTACGAACCTGGCCAGTACGCGTATCAGTGACGACGACAGTCGCACCCGCGAGCGGAGCACCGCTCTCATCGGTAACGGTACCTTCGACACCCGAAGTAATTTGCTGAGCGGCGAGCGGCGCCGGCAGCGCGACGGCCGTGGTGAGACCTGCAGCACTGGCCGCGAGGAAATATTTGAGCTTCATGGACAACCCCTTCTTGGAAGAGCTCTGCAATTGACGAACGAATCTGGTAGGCGGGAACCCAACCCGGTTCATTGCCTATGGCCCAAAGGGGGGAATTGTTACAGTGCCATGGCACGCAGTTTTCCACTTGGCCCAGCAAGTGCAGATTCTACGAAAATGCTTTATTTACAGTGATGTAAGTATGTTGCTGCAATGCAACACAGATTCACATTGTGACTCCGCTCCCGTCAGGGAGCCCGGTCAGGCAAGATTGATCTCACGCAACCGTTGCTGAAGGAACTCATGCGACGAGATTGCCGGCTGCGGCTCATTGCCGGTTTCCTCCTTCCCACATGACGGCAAAGGCTCAATCACGAAGTCGGGCCGGAAGTGCAGGAAGAAAGGCATCGAATAGCGCGCGCGGTATGCTGCTTCGCCTTTGGGATTAACCACCCGGTGCGTCGTCGAGCGCAGCTTCCCATTGGTCAACCTGTCGAGCATGTCGCCGATATTGACCGCCAGCGCGCCCGGCGGCGGATTGACCGCCAGCCACTCGCCTTGCTTGGTCAGAAGCTCGAGCCCGGCTTCTTCAGCGCCCAGCAGGAGCGTAATGGTATTGATGTCGCCATGGGCTGCGGCGCGGATCGCTCCTTCGGCTTCCTCTCCTTCCAGCGGCGGATAACGCAGCAGGCGCATCACGGAATTGCCATCTTCGACCGTCGTCTCGAAATACTTCGGATCGAGGCCGAGGTGAATCGCAATGGCCTCGAGCACCCGCAGCCCTGCCTTTTCGAACGCTGCGTAGAGTGCTGCAAAGGTCTCCTCAAAGCCCTCTACTTCCGCGGGCCAGACATTGGGGGCCATGTATTCGGCCAGCTCATGGCCTTCCGGCAGGCTCCGGCCGACATGCCAGAATTCCTTGAGATCGTGGACATTGGCATCCTTGGCTTTCTCGGTCCCGAACGGCGTGTAGCCGCGCGCCCCGCCGCTACCTTCAATCTTGTACTGCTGCTTGGTTTCAGCCGGCAAGGCAAAGAAAGCCTTCGACATCTCCTCCGCACGATCGATCAGCTCCTGCGGAATGCCATGGTCCTTGATGATGGCGAAGCCGAATTCGGAGAAGGATGCGCCCAGCTCATCAGCGATATTCTCTAGCGGCTGGTCAAGCGAAACGGAGGCAATGTCGGTCATGGTCGTCTACTTAGTAAGGCAGGAACAAACCCGCTAGGGCTGCGCTCATCAAATTGGCAAGGCTGCCTGCGGCGAGAGCCCTGATACCGAGCTTGGCGATCACCGGTCTTTGATTTGGCGCAAGCCCGCCCGTGACTGCCATCTGGATTGCGATCGAACTGAAATTCGCAAAACCGCACAGCGCGAAGGTCACGATGGCACTGCTACGATCGGTCAGCTCGCCTGCAGTCATCGCTCCCAGGTCGATAAAGGCGACGAATTCGTTGAGCACGATCTTTGTCCCGAACAGCCCGCCGGCGACTTGCGCCTGCTGCCAATCAGCGATTCCTATCAGGAACATGACAGGCGCAAAGACATAGCCCAGCAATTGCTGGAAGCTGAGGTCGGGGTAGCCCAACCAGCCACCAACGCCGCCCAGGATGCCGTTGGCAAGCGCAACCAATGCCACGAAGACCATGACCATTGCACCGACGGCGACCGCCAGTTTGACACCTGTCTGCGTGCCTTGCGCGGCCGCTTCGATCACATTGGCGGGCCTGTGTCCGTCTTCGAAAGTCTCGGCGACTTCGACTTCGTGCGGCTTGCCGCCTTCGACCAGCGCACCCGGACCTTCAGCGCTGATGCGGGCTGCGGGAAGCTCGATCTTGTCCGGTTCGACCCCTGCCAGCTCTGCCGCATCGCGAGCAAGGTCGCTCTCGTCGTCGGGCATGATGATCTTGGCCATCAGGATCCCGCCCGGAGCGGACATAAAGGCTGCCGCGAGCAGGAACGGGACGGCCTCCGCCCCGATGAAGCTGGCATAGGCGGCGAGGATGGTGCCCGCGACACCAGCCATGCCGACACTCATCAGCGTGAACAGGCGGCTGGGAGTCAGTGCGGCGAGATAAGGGCGTACCACCAGCGGGCTTTCGGACTGGCCGACGAAGATATTGGCAGCACTGCCCAGCGCCTCCACCTTGCTGATCCCGGTGATCCAGCCGATCGCCCCGCCGACCCAGCGCACCAGCCGCTGCATGATGCCCCAGTGATAAAGGATCGAAACGATCGCAGCGAAGAACACGATCACTGGCAGCGCAGCGATGACGAAAGTGTTGGCAAAGGGGTTGTTTTCCATCGGGCCGAACACGCTGGTGATACCAACCTTGGAATAGTCGAGCAGCGCAATGACCCCGTTCGAAAGGCCCTGGATCGCGCTTACCCCGAACGGCGTGCGCAGGACCAGCAGCGCCATGACTGCCTGCAGCGCAAAGGCCGCGCCAACCACTCGCAGCTTGATCCGCTTCTTGCCGGTCGACAGCAGGAAGGCGATGGCAAGGATGGCAATGATCCCGAGCAGGCTCATGACGAAGGGCGGCATGCGGTCTCTTTCGAATGGAACAGGTCTCGTCCCCTTTGCCGCTCGCGCGCGCGCAGTCAAATCACTTGCCGCATCGGGCTGGGGGAAGCGCAGGCCGCAATCTTCCCAAATGCAGGCGGCTTGGCCTATGGCCCGAAGATGACCGAGACAGCACACGCACCAGCATCCACCAACGCCCAACCTTTGCCGCTGGGCCTGTTTACCTTTCTTGTCCTCTACGGAGGGATGACGGTGCTGGCAGGCGTCGTCGCCTTCAAGCAGGTGCAGTTGTGGCCCTCGCAACTTGCCGTCGAAGCGGGGATCTTCCCGTTCCTGCTGCTGGTGGTCATAACCAGCACCATCGCCCAACTATACGGCAAGGCGCTCGCCAACCGGCTGGTTTGGATTGGTTTCTTGCCGCTGGCGCTCTCCGCAGCGCTTATCTTCCTGGTGCTGAGTTTGCCGCCGTCACCCGAGATGACCGATTTCCGCAGTGAGGATCTCGCAGCCTTCGAACGTGTATTGGGACAGACCCCGCGCATATTGATGGCGGGACCCGCCGCCTATATCACATCGCTGCTGCTCAATGTGTGGATCTTCTCCAAGCTCGCCGGCGACCAGAGCAGTGGCAGCAGCACGACATCGTTGATGGTACGAGGAGCGATCGCGTCGGCGCTAAGCCAGGCAATCGATTCGGTGATTTTCGTCACTCTCGCATTCTATGGCGAGTTCGACATTACCAACCTGCTGATCGGCCAGGTGCTCGCCAAGGTCACACTCAGCATCGTGTTGGTGCCGTTCCTGATCACCGGCGGTGTCGCTGTAGCCCGCTGGCTCGACAGTCGCGCTAGCTAACTGCCGTTAACCAACCCCCCTTACCCGGAATTAACTCTTTGAGGCCGAGCCTTTCTCCTCATTCGAGGAGATCTGTAACGTGGCAATTCCCGGCCTGCTAAACCTGACCAAGACCGAAGGAACGGGACGCGATGCCCCGCGCCGCAACGTTCGTGTCGCCACCGAAGGCATGCGCGAAGATGGTGAGGAGGCCCTCATCCGGCTGCACAATATCTCGGCCGGCGGGCTGATGCTGGAAAGCGACGTCGCGTTGGAAATTGGCGAAGAAGTAGTGATCGACCTGCCGGAAGCCGGGCCGACCGTCGCCAAGGTCGTATGGCGCAGCGCATCCCTGCATGGGTGTCGGTTCGTCGAAGCCCTTCCTTCGTCAACCCTCAGCGCAACCGAGTTGAAGAGCGCGATCGCCCCTCCCGAGGAGGCCGTCCCTGTCACCGGAGCAGCACACGGCTCGCTCGGCAAGCGGCTGGCGAAGTTGCGACAGGAGCGCGGCCTGACACTGGCTCAAGTCGCCGACCAACTGGGGGTCAGCAAGCCTACGGTATGGGCGTGGGAGCATGATCGCTCACAACCGGTGACGAGCCGGATCGAAGCGCTGGCAGAAACCCTGGGCGTAGCGGAGGCCGAACTCATTACCGGGCGCGATGTTAGCCACGCCGAGGCAGCCATTGCCGAAGCCCGCGCCGTTGTTTCCGAAGCCTATGGCTGCGCTCCTCACCAGGTTCGGATCATGATCGACCTGTAAGTGCAACCTTCCCAAATTCGCGAAATATAGTTAATACAAGTCAAGTCGATTCGAAAATAAATCAAGTTATATAAATCGACTAACAGGGTTATTACTTTTATACTGGTCGCAATATTTATGTGATCGGCGCAATTGGGGGCAATCGCGGGATGGCGCTGGATTTTTCAGCTTCGGAGCTTGCACGCTTGTGCACGCTCGCATCGGATACTTTCTCAGACATTGTATTTAAAACCGATGCAGAAGGATTTGTCTTGCAGGCCTCGCAAGGCATCGAATACTTGGCGCTAAATGAGAGCAACGGCAGGTTCCCCTTATTGATCCCGCCTCGACTTTTCGACCTGTTGGCACCGGAACATGTGTCGCTGGTGCAAGCCGAGCTGGCGTTAGCCGCTGCCGGCAACACAGAACGCGGCTGGATCGAAATCCGCATCGACAGCGGAACCGAGTCGGGCCGGTGGTATGCCTTGCGCCTGACCCCCGCGAACGACCGCCATGGCAGCGACCATGTTCTCGGCATACTGCGCGATGTGCATGAGCGGAGAATGCTGGAAGACAAGCTCTTTATGGCCAGGATGACCGACCCGCTGACGGCTCTGACCAACCGACCGGCCTTCGATGCGATGCTGGAGCACGTTACCACTTCCGGCCAGGAGGGCTGTCTCGGGCTGTTCGAAATCGACCACTTCCGGGCGATCAACCATCGGCTTGGTTATGACTTCGGCGATGAGGTGCTGGTCGGCTTCTCACAAGTCCTGCGTGTGGTCATGCGCACCGGTGATACGCTGTCCCGAATTGGTGACGCGCAGTTCGCCGTGCTGTTCCTGGAGACGGAGACGCACCACGCAGATGAACTCGCCCGGCAGGTGCAGGAGGTGTTCGCGGGGGATTTGCCCGCAGGAAAGGTCACTCTGCCACTGTCTGCAACCGCAGGCATCGCCGAAATCGGACGTTGCCCGAACGACACGCTCCATCGAGCAGAAATGGCGATGGTGCTGGGAAAAGCTACGGGCAGCGGTGCGGTCAAGGGCGAAAGGCGCCGTGGTGCCTACCAACCCGCGTTGCCAACCCGCGCGGCCGAGTCGAGACTCAAGCGCGCGGGCTAAGGCAGATCATTCCCACCAGTATGGCTGACGCTTGGCGGTACCCGTTTCGACCTCATCCATGGTCTTGGCGTCATAGAGTCGCCCACCGAGCATGACTCGGTCGATCTTGTCGGAATTGCGGATATCGGCACTGGGGTCGGCATCGAGCACAATCAAGTCCGCGAGTTTGCCAACTTCGATGCTGCCGATATCCTTGTCCATGCCAAGCGACTGCGCCGGGACGATGGTACCTGCTCGCAGTGCTTCGACCGGGCTCATCCCGCCACGCACAAAGCTCCAGAGTTCCCAATGCGCCGCGATACCGGCTTGCTGGCCATGCGCACCGATGCTGACTTTGACTCCACGATCGGCGAGCTTTTTGGCCTCCCGTGCGGCATCATCATCGACAAAGGCCCATTCGGGCGCCTTGGTCCGCCGGGCGGTGTCTGCCAGCAGCATCTTGGGCGGGGTGTGCACCAGCAGCGGGTTGTCGAACACGTCGGTCGCCTGCCGCCAATAGGGATCGCCAGCCAAACCGCCGTAGGTCACCACCAGGGTCGGCGTATAATTGCTCTGGCTCTGGCCGAAGAACTGCAGCACGTCTTCGTAAAAGAATTCGCCCGGGACATTGTGCTCGACCGTCGAGTTGCCATCGGCGACCAGGTTCATGTCCATCCCGAACAGAGAACCGCCTTCGGCAACCACCAGCATGCCTTCCTCGGCTGCGGCCCTGACGACCATCTGCCGCTGTTCGCGGCGCGGCTGGTTGTAGTTCTTGACCGAAATACCGCCCTGCACCTTGATCCGGCGCACATGCGCCAGCGCATCTTCATAGCTGTCGATGCGGGCGTAAACCCCGGCGGCCTTGGCACCGTAGATGATCTCGCCAGTTGAGAACAGGCGAGGCGCCAGCAGCATGCCGGCCCGCTGGCGCTCGGAGGCAGCGAAGACCTGGCTCGCCTGCGACGAAGGGTCATGCATCGTGGTGGTGCCCATGGCGAGTTGCTGGATCAGCGACCAGCTCTGCTCCGGTACCAGGTCTCCGGTGCCATAGGGTCCATGTGCGTGAGCATCGACCAGGCCGGGCATGATGGTCTTGCCGCTGGCATCGATCACCATTGCGCCCGAGGGCACCGCGACATCGCCTGCTGTTCCGACCGCGACAATCCGATCGCCTTCGATCACGATCACGCCATTGTCGATTGCACCTGCGCCATCGCCGGCCATGGTCAGGATCTTGGCCCCGGTGAGCGCGACGGTGCCACTCGGCTTGGCGACCCGCTGGGTCATCGCCAACGAGACGCCGCTGCTCGGCGCTTCATAGGTGCCCTTGTCACCCGGAGCGCTTCCGAAGAAGCTGCCGGTGGAAGTCCGATAGAGCGTCGGCCCCATAGTCCAGGTCAGCGTATCGCCTGCCCAGCCAATGTAGTCCGCTCCTTCGGAGCTGACCTTGGTGATCGGCAGTGCGCTGCCCTTCTCGCCGACATTGATGGTCGAGCCACCCGGCATCATCGGTACTGCGAAGACTTCGTAGTTCTGGCGGAAGGCGATCAGCTTGCCGTCGGGCGAGACATGGAATTCGTTGGCGAGTTCACCCTTGGCATGGGTCCGCTTGGCTTCTCCATTGAGGTCTGTCGATACCAGCGACAGCCCGCCACCACCCCCTTCGACCATGAACACGCGGTCGCTGTCAGCGCCGAATTGCGGCGCACTGCCACTTTTGGAAATGAGCTCCGGCGTGCCGCCGTTAGCAGAAACCCGATAGATCCCCTGCGCTTCGGAATATTCCGGCGAAGTCAGGTAACCACCGCCGCGTTTCTCAAATGCGATCGTGCGGCCATCGGGCGAGAAGCGCGGACTGGCGTAGTGGCCCGGCTGGTTCGTCACGACCCGCTCGCCGCCGCCGCTGGCATTGCTGACAATGATCTTGCCCAGCCCGTCATCGGTCCAACGCACGAACGCGATCGAATTGCCATCGCGGCTGAAGGCCGGCCACGCTTCGACACCACTTCCGGAAGTCAGGCGACGTGGCGAACCGCCGTTGGCATTCTTGACGTAGAGCTTGCCCAACGTCTCGTAGACCACGGTGCGGCCATTCGGCGAAACCGTTGCATATTTGGGAATGCTAGTGGTGAAGTTGTCAGGCGCGACATCGATCACCGGATGCGGTGCATCCGCCACTCCGCGGGTATCGTCGATGGCGAAGGGGATCACCGCCGCGCCCGACCCGTCGCGATTGACGCGATTGAGCTTGCCGCCGGCCCAGAACACGATGCTGCGGCTGTCCGGTGTCCAGTCCATGTTGGGATAGACCCCGGTAACCGCCCAGGTTTCCTGTACATCGCGATCGAGATCGCCGTAGACCAAGGTTTCCTTGCCGCTGGCGAAGTGCTTCACCCACAGCTGCGAATCGTCCTTGTCGCGACGGACGAAAGCAATGGCGCTGCCATCGGGCGAAGGCGTCGGGCGGACTGCCCCGCCATAGCCATCGACCACCGTCGAGCGCTCGCCGCTGTCCAGGTCGTATTTCTCGATCACGAAGATCCCGGCGTTGGAATCCTGCGCATATTGGAAGATCGGGCCGCCGGTGTCGTTGCGTGTGAAATAGATAGCGTCGCCAGCGGGCGAATAGATCGGCTCGCCCAGCTCCTTCTGGTGCGTCTCGTTCGGCCGTTCGACCAGCTTGACCCCGCCGCCGCCGGTCACATGGTAAAGCCAGATCTCGCCGGTCCCGAGCGACCTCCCGGTAGTGAAATGCTTCTTGGCAGCGATATATTCGCCGTCGGGCGACCAGGTCGGCTGGTTGAGCAGCCTGAAGTCTTCCTTGGTCAGCTGCTTCATGTCCGAGCCATCGGCGTTCATGATCCAGATGTTGTCACCGCCTGCCCGATCCGAGGTGAACGCTATGCGGCGGCCATCGGGAGAAAAGCGCGGATGCACCTCCCACGCCAGTCCTTCGGCGATCCGCGTCGGCACACCCCCAGCGATCGGCATGGTGTAGATGTCGCCCAGCAGCGAAAACGCGATCGTCTGCCCGTCAGGCGAGACGTCCACGTCCATCCAGGTACCTTCGTCGGTCTTGATCGGGACCTGCGTGATGGTCGCGCCCTTGGGCGCATTGACATCCCATTTCTCGTCTTTCTTGGCCTCCTCGGCAGGGGCCTCCGTATCCTGGGCCTGGGCCGCGACCGGCATCAGGATGAGCGCGCTGGTCGCGAGCAGGGCGTGAAGAGTTTTCATCGGACAATCCCCCAATTGCATCTGGTGTTGGCACCGGTTCTAGGCACCGCCACAGCGAAAAGCCAATGCCGCGTTCGACGAACGACAGGTGCTTGCCGTCAGGAGAGGCTGGCGAGTGTCTCAGGATCGTCGATATCGACCAGCAAGCGGGCCGGGCAGTCGATGAAATCAGCCCGCCGGATCAGCTTGCGTGCGCCTTCGTCACCGTCTGCCGAGGCCAAGCGGTCGAAATGGTCCTTACCGAACAGCGCGGGTGGGGTCGGCGAAATCCCGTTGTGCGATGCGCGCAGGCTGTAACTGTCTGCCCGTTCCCGCAGGTTCTCGAAGTGGCATAACGGCACCAAGGGCATGTCGGCCAAGGCTACCAGCAGCGCGTCCACCCCTGCCTGCATGGCCATTTGGGCGGCGCAGGCGAGTGAGCTTCCCATCCCGCGCTCCGATGAGGGGTTGAGGACGGGCGTGAACCCTGCCTCCTGCCATCCGGAAGAGCAGGCGTGTTCGAGATTCGCAACAATGACCCAGCGATGTGCGCCAGGAAGCGTCGATAGCGTATCGGTAACGTGCAACCCAAGGGGCCTGCCGCGGAACGACGCCGCCAGCTTGTCCGTTTGGCCAAAGCGGCGCGATTGGCCTGCAGCGAGTACCGCCACACCCAGTTGGACCGCGCTAGCCAAGCACCACCTCGGAATCAGCCTGCTGGTAGGCTCTGACGATTTCACCAAGCGCTGATAAAGCCAGCGTTTCCGGATCGCGCGACGAGTGAAACAGGCCAATTGGGGCATTGATGGAGGCGATTGCCTCAGGCCGCACTCCGGCCGCTTCCAACGCCGAGCAGCGCGTCGCGTGGGCTTTCCGGCTGCCCATGGCCCCAAGGTAGAAATGCGGCAAGTCCAGCGCCCGTGCCATAAGCTGCACTTCCCAGTCATGGTCATGAAAGAGAAAGACAAAGGCAGTCCAAGGATCACCGACGAGCAAATGCGTGTCGCTGGTGCGATCAATCCGCGTGGCGCGGATCGCTTGCTCCCGAAGCGACTCGAGCATGCGCACGTCAGGCGTCAGCACATGACTTTCCACTTGCATCGCCCGCGCCAGCCTTGCCACAGCCTCGACGCCCGCGCCGTGACCGACAATCTCCAGCCTCAGCTGCGGCCAATGGCCGAACTGACGGTCGCTCGGTTGCCAGCCATCGATCACTCGGATGCCATCCACTTCGACAGCAATGGTATAGGGCTTGCGCCTTTCGATTGCGGCGAGAACCGAATTGACGACGGCGGTGCCGGCCAAGGGCTGGCAATGGATGTCGAGCGCGCCGCCACAGGGCAGCTTGATATCGAGATACGGCGATCCTGCACCGAACCGCACTTCACGTGGCGCTCCCTCACCCAGCGCCGCCAGCGCCTCGCCCACTACGGCATTCTCGATACATCCGCCCGACAGTGACCCGCTGAAGCTACCATCTTCACACACGCCCATGTGCGTCCCGGGATTGCGCATCGAAGACCCTTCAACCGACAACACGGTCACCAGTGCGCAGGCATGTCCCTGTGCCTGCTTGTCAGCGAGGAATGCAAAGACGCGGGCCTCGTCCACGGTCCGGCAGTGCCGCCCTCGCCCTATTGCGACAGGCTGGCGAGGTACGCCACGATCGCGGCGCGGCGTTCTGCATCACTTACGCCACCGGCCATCATCGTCGTGCCCGGGACCCTGGCTGCGGGGTCGGCCAGAAAACTGTCAAGCTCTTCGCTGGTCCAGGTGATCCCGGCGCTCTTCATCGCCGCGGAATAGGCGAAGCCTTCAAGTGCACCTGCCGGGCGACCGACCAGGCCATGAAGGTTGGGGCCGATGCCCGAAGCGGCGCCTGCTTCGACCGTATGGCAGCTGGCGCAGGCAGCGTAGGCGGCCTTGCCCGCTGCAACGAGATCAACTGCACCGCTTGCCTCGTCCACCGCACCGGATGCTGGAACAGCCTCGCCCGGTTCGCGTACGACTATCTGCTCGATCGGCGGCTGCTCGCTCGAACCACAGGCCGCAAGAGACAGGGCCGCTGCCAGCGGGCCGGCAAAACGCAAGGTCATATCGCTTACTCCGTCAGGCAAACTGCTTGGCAACGGGCAAGTCGCGGATGCGCTTGCCAGTGGCCGCAAAGATGGCGTTGGTGAAAGCCGGTGCCGCAGGTGGGACACCCGGCTCGCCGGCGCCGCCAACGGGGACCGGACCGCTGTTGATCAGCGTCACTTCGATATCCGGGCATTCGTTCATGCGCAGCATTTTGTAGTCATGGAAGTTGCTTTGCCTGACTTTCCCGTCTTCCAGCTCGAGCTCGCCGTAGAGCGCAGCGGTCAGGGCAAAAACAATACCCCCTTCGATCTGGTTACGGAAACCGTCCGGGTTCATGGTGTAGCCGGGATCGGCCACTGCCCACACCTTGGTCGCACGCGGCTTCCCGTCCGACATATCGACTTCGATAGCTTCAGCGACGATGGTGCCAAAGCTTTCGACCATGGCTACACCCCGGCCCTTGCCTTCGCCCGCAGGTGTATCCCAGCCGCTGACTTCTCGCAGCTTCTCAAGCACCGCTTTGTGGCGCGGTGCGTCGCTTAGCATGGTGAGACGGTAATCCAGCGGGTCGGCCCCGGCTGCGTATGCCGCTTCATCGATGAAACTTTCGGTAAAGAAGCCATGCTGCGAATGGTCCACCGAGCGCCAGGCCTGGAACGGCAAATGCAGCGGCGCTTCGGCTACCCGGACCTTTAGGTTGGGGATGGAGTATCCTGCCGGCACGCTGGCTTCCGCCGGATCGTTACGCTGGGTGAAGACACTGTCATAGCTCACCAGCCTGCCGCTGTCGTCAAGCCCGCCTTTGATGCGGATCATGTCCGCAGGACGATACATCGATTTTTGCGTGTCTTCCTCGCGGCTCCAGATCATCTTGACCGGATAGCCGGCAGCCTTGGCCACGCGCGCCGACATGGCGACATATTCGCTGACAAGCCGCCGCCCGAAGGCCCCGCCCAGCATGGGGTGATGGATGGTAATGTCACCAGCATCCATGCCGATGGCGGCTGCCGCTTCGCTGCGCGCCATCAGCGGCACCTGCGTGCTGGTCCATATCTCGCATTTGCCGTCATGGACCCACGCTGTGCAGTTGATCGGCTCCATCGGAGCATGGGCAAGGAAGGGGACCTTGTACTCCGCCTCGACTCTCTTTGCAGCGCTTGCAAGCGCTCCGGCCGCATCGCCTTTCCCCGCCGCTTCCTCGCCACCGCTTTCGCCGGCTTCGTCGATCGCTGCCGCAAAGGCTGCGTACTGGTCGTCCATGGTCTTTATGGCGCTATCCGGTGCGTTCCATTCGAGCTGGACTGTGCCCACCGCCTGCTGCGCCTGCCAATAGCTGTCGGCGACGACAGCCACGTGGTCGCCCATGTTGAGGATCTGCAGCACGCCCGGCATCGCCTTGGCCTGCTCGGCGTTCATCGATGCGACGGTCTGACCCGGTATTGGCGGACGTACCACGGCAGCATAAGCCAGCGTGTCGGTCGGCCCCTCCGCATCGATCCCGAATTTTGCCGTGCCATCAACCTTGGACGGAATATCGGTACGGGCCTTGCTCTTGCCCATCAGGCGGTATTCACCGATGTCTTTCAGCCTAGGCGTCTGTGGCATCGGCTGGTCCGCCGCTGCCGAAGCGAATTCAGCATAGAGCGCGGACTTGCCTGAGGCTTCATGGAACAGCATGCTGTCCCGGGTGGTAATCTCGCCCGGAGCAACGCCCCATGCATGCGCTGCTGCACCGACCAGCATCTGGCGCGCAGCTGCCCCGGCAATCCGCATCTGGTGCTGCCCCGTGGTGCGGATCGAGGAACTGCCACCGGTGATCATCGCGTCCGCCAAACGGGCAATCTGAGTGAACATGCCGTTCCATGTCGGCTCGATCCAGTCTGCGGCGTTCATGGTGAAAGGTGCGACGAACATCCGCGCTGTGTCCGTTACGACATAGTTGCCGTCCGCTGGCGCCTGCATGACGCTGACTTTCGACCAGTCGGCATCGAGCTCGTCGGCCAGCATCTGCCCGAGTACGGAATGCGCACCCTGGCCCATCTCGCAATGCGGCACGATCGCCGTGACCATGTTGTTGGCGTCGATCTTGACCCAACTGTTGACCAGCTGCTCGCCTTCGCCGCCCGCCACGATGGGGCCGAGCTTGCCGACCGGATTGCCAGGACGCACGGCAATACCAATCAGCAGCCCGCCGCCCGCGAGCACGCCCGCGCCGATGAAACCCCGGCGCGACCACTTGGCGAGCGAGCTGCGCTCTTGCTTGATGTCGGTCTGGTCGGTCATGCTTCAGCCTCCTCGTTGCGAGGCTCGAGTTGGCCGGCGGCGACTTTGATCGCCCGGCGGATACGGGTGTATGTCCCGCACCGGCAAATATTGCCGCTCATGGCTGCATCGATATCAGCGTCCGTCGGATTGGGATTGTCTCGCAGCAACGCGGTTGCGGCCATGATCTGACCTGATTGGCAGTACCCGCACTGGGGAACCTGCTCGCTGATCCAGGCTTGCTGGATCTTGCTCAACTCACCTTCAGGGCCGGCAACGCCCTCGATAGTTGTGAGCGCCTTGCCCGCAGCCTCGGAGACGGGGGTCGAGCAACTGCGGATCGGCTTGCCGTCGAGATGCACGGTGCACGCCCCGCACTGGGCGATGCCGCAGCCGAACTTTGTCCCGGTCATACCGAGTTTTTCGCGGACGACCCACAGGATCGGCATCGCCGGATCGGCCTCGACCGAAACCGGTTTTCCGTTAACAGTGAATTCGACCATCGCGCTCAGACTCCCCGGAAGCATAACCGTTGCTCAATGCAACGCACTATGCCCGGAAAGCCTGTCTTGCGCAACGTAGCCGAGGGGCCGTAGCGCCCGGTCAGCCTGCCTTCGCGCTTTCGCGAATCTTCTTCATGAAGTCATCGACCTGTGAACGCAGGGTCGAAGCCTGCTGTTCAAGTTCGCCCGCAGAATTGAGGACCTGCGAGGCCGCAGAACCGGTAAGCAGCGAATTCTCGCGCACTTCGCGGACATGCTCACCTACACTTTCACTGTTGCGAGCGGCGCGATCGATGCTGCGAGCGAGGTCCTGCCCGGCGACCGACTGCTGGTCGACCGCAGAAGCGATGGCGATGGCGGTCGACTCGATCTGCTGGATCTCCGTGCTTACCGTGCGCAGTGCCTTGACGCTGGCCCCGGTCGATTCCTGGATCGCCTGGATCTGGGCCGCGACATCTTCGGTTGCGCGGGTCGTCTGGCTTGCCAGTTCCTTCACTTCGGAGGCGACCACGGCAAAGCCACGACCAGCTTCGCCGCCACGGGCGGCTTCGATCGAAGCATTGAGCGCCAGCAAGTTGGTACGGCTGGCAATGGTCGAAATCAGTTCGACGACCTGCCCGATCTGGCTGGCAGCCTGGTCAAGCGCGGAGATCGTCTCGTCGGCTTCACCGGCAGTGCCACGGGCCTTGCGCGCCATCTCCGCAGAATCCGCAGCCTGGCGGCTGATTTCGCCAATCGACATGGCGAATTCGTCACTAGCAGCGGCGGCGGCCGAAGCACCGGCAGCAGCTTCTTCCATCGACTTGCCAACTTCTTCCGAGCGCGTAGTCGACTGCTCTGCAGCGCGCGACATGTCCGAAGCGGTCGAATGCAGCTGCGATGCCGCAGCAGCAACCCCGCTGACTACGTCCGCCACATTGCGGTCGAAGTGGTCGGCAAGCTCCAGCAATTGCTTGATCTGGTTCTCGCGAATCTTGCCGGTTTCGGCCTTCATCGACTGCTGTTCTTCAGTTACCACGTCCAGGCTGTGCGCTTTGTCTCGCAGGACTTCGATAGCGTTGGCCATCTCTCCGTACACATCAGTCCGATTGCGGAATGGAACAACGAATCCGGTTTCACCAGCGGACACGCGCCGAAGCGATTCCGCCAGGCCGATGGTCACACCGAGAATTTCGCGTGAAATGACCCATCCGAAGACCACCATAACTGCAATCGACACGAGCGCAGTCGCGCCAATCGACCACGACAGTCCGGCTGCTCCTTCACCCATACCGAGAATGGCGACTACAGCCGGGGCGCTAATGAGCGCGATGGGCAGCACGAAAGTCAGGCCCATTTTCTGGTCGCTCGAAAGAGAACCATAGGCTCGCTCAAGCAGCGTCCGCTTGCGCTCGAACTCGCTACTCGCGCCCGCAAAATCGGATTCGCGATAGCCGCTTTCTTGGCTCCAATCCCTCGTCAGGTCTTCAACGGCAGACATGTCCTACACTCCCTATGCACCGGTAACGGCGCGCTTTTGATCCCCAAATTCGTGACGCAGACGATCGATCTGCTCGGGCGGCATCGCCCGGTAATACAGCCAGCCCTGGATCTGGTCGGCACCGGCAGCGCGAACCAGGTCGGCCTGAGCCTCGGTTTCGACCCCTTCCGCCGTCACGCCCATCGCCATCGCGCGGGCCAGCGAAATGCTGGAAATCATCATCGCCCGGCTGTTGTCGTCACCCTGTGCATCGACCACCAGCGAGCGGTCGAGCTTGAGCTTTTCGAAGCGGAACTGGCGCAGGAAACCGATCGAAGCATAGCCGGTGCCGAAATCGTCCAGCGAAATGCTGACACCAAACTGGCGGATCAGGTCGAGACTGCGACCGACAACCACCGGATCGAGCACGAGACAGGTCTCTGTCACTTCGAGTTCCAGTCGCTCGGCCGGGAAACCGGTTTCCTCCAGCACCTGGCCGACATGGATCGGGAATTCCGGATTGCGCAGCTGGGCGGCAGAGATGTTGACCGACAGCTTGAGATCGTCCCATCCGCGCGCATCCGTGCAGGCGCGGCGCAGCACCCACAGGCCGATTGCATTGATCAGGCCTGATTCTTCAGCCACCGGGATAAAGATGTTGGGCCCGATCGGTTTGCCATCGGGCCGATCCCAGCGGATCAACGATTCGACAGCAACGATCTGGCCGGAATTGGCATCGACCAGCGGCTGGTAGTTGAGCCGGAATTCCTCATTCGCCAGCGCCGCCCGAAGCTCGTTGTCGAGATCGCGGCGTGCTTCACGGTTGCGGTCGAATTCCTCCGAATACCAGGTACAGCGCATCTTGCCGCCGCGCTTGGATGCAAACATGGCAACATCGGCGCGGCGCAGCAGTTCGGAACTGGAAATGCCGTCACGACCATTGCTGCGCGCGAGGCCGACGCTTGCACCGATGGCGATACGGCGATCGTCAATGGCCATCGGTGAACGAAACTGCTCCACCAGCGTCCGGCTGAGCCCTTCCAGCACATTGCCGGCGATGGTCCCGATCACCACGATCGCGAACTCATCGCCTCCCAAACGGTAGGCGCGCGCATCCTTGCCGCAGGTTTGAGCAATCATAGCGCCGGCTTGCTTGATCAGCATGTCGCCGATCGCATGACCATAGTGATCGTTGACCTGCTTGAAGCCATCAAGGTCGACCAGCGCGACAGCCACATCCTCGTTGTCGCGCGCTTCGCGAGCAATATCGGCATGCAAGGCGCGCCGATTGGGCATGCCGGTCAGCGTGTCCACCTTGGCTAGAACTTCAATCTTGTCCACGCCTGCAATACCAAACCGGACAAGCCCCCAGATGACACAGGCATACGCCACCAGTCCGATACCGGCGAGGAGCTGCCAGGGAAGGAAATCCAGGCCATCGAACACCACCATGGCGCCGACGGTCAGGGCGAAAATGAGCGAGAGTACGACGATAGGGACGAAGACCAGCTGCTTCGTCGACCAGTTTTCGGGATGAATCCCCTCAAACATAGCGAACCTATCCTGACTCATGCGCGATCCAAGTTTCTCTGCGGGAGTAACCGGAAAAGGCTAACCAACGGTAAAACTCCGTTTACCTTGTTTGTGTGAGTCACGCCCTCAGCCTCAGGCCGCCAGAAACCGTGATGGGCGCGTAAAGCCCCGACCCATCGCCAGCCGGCACGAAGCGCTCGGTCTGGCCAATCACGGTTTCACCGGCCCCGAGCATCAGGCGCCCGTCGGGATGGATGGCTTCATGCAGGCGATCGAATACCCGGCTGCGCGTAGCTGGATCGAAATACAGCAGCACGTTGCGGCACAGCACCAGGTCGAACGGGGCTTCCACCGGCGCGCGTTCGAGCAGGTTGTGCTCGCGAAATGTCACCATTTTCCGCAGTTCCTGCTGCGGACACCAGCCATCGTCGCGCTGGTCGAAATACCCGAGCATCTGCGACACAGTTAGCCCGCGCTGGACTTCAAACTGCGAGAAGCACCCCTTGCGTGCCGCAGCGATGATCCGCGTCGAGACATCTGTGCCCAGCAGGTCGATGTGCCATCCACTCCAGCGTTCCCGTTGAGCCAGAAGCAGCATCGCAACCGAATAGAGTTCCTGCCCGCTCGAGCAGCCGGCCGACCAGATCCGCAAGGTGCGTTGGGCCTGCCGTTGCTCCCACAGTTGCGGCAGGATCGATTCCGCGAGCTGGTCGAACATCAACTTGTCACGGAAGAAATAGGTCTCGTTATTGAGCAACGCTTCGACCACATTGCGAGCGAGCTCCTCCGCCCTCGGCTCTGCAAGCAAGCAAACCAGCTGGTCGACATTTGAGATGTCGTACTGGCGGAAAATACCCGAAAGGGCTCCGGAAATGCGCCACATGCGGCCTGGGCCCAAATGTTGACCGGTACGTGCCCGAAGCAAATCGGCAACAATCTGGAGCGAGGCGGACGTTACATCCATCACGACACCCCCGCTTGAATTCCGATCAAGTCGGCCAATGCTTCAGGCGTATCGATAGACGCGGCAATTCCGGCCTCCACGATCCCGCGCGGCATGCCGAATACTGCACAGCTTTCCTCATTCTGCGCGAGCAAGGTTCCGCCTACTTCATTGAGCAACCGGCCACCGACAGAGCCATCACGCCCCATGCCGGAAAGGACCACGCCCATCCCCTTGGTGCCAAAGAAGTTAGCGACCGCTTCGAACATCGGGTCGACCGAGGGGCAGCACCCGCTCGCCACATCCAGTTTGGCAATGGTGATCGCCACGCCTGCTTCGCACTCGCGCAGCATCAGGTGACCATCCCCGGGAGCGATAAATATCTCGTTTTCTTTCAGCACCATGCCTTCTTCAGCAACATGTGCAGATCGGCCGGACATGGTGGATATCTGGCGCGCAAAAACTGGCATGAATGCGTGGGGCAGATGCTGAGTGATGAGAATGGGAGCTCGGATCTGTGGCGACAGCGCGCCGAAGAAGCGGCCGAGTGCGTGGATCCCGCCAGTCGAAGCACCGATCGCGATCACACCGGGCTTGCGGGCAATTCCACGTCTGGCAGCAGGGGGCGGGGCGACTCTGCGCGGAAGGGGAGATTGTTCGACCTGTGCAAGGCCCGCTACCTTCTCCAGCAGATCTGCCCGGTAGGCTTCGCCGAAAGTGCCGGTGCGCGGCTTGGCCAGCGTATCGGCAGCGCCCATTGCCAGCGCAGCGAGCGTAGGCTCAGCCCCGGCAGTGGTCAGAGTGGAGACCACCAGGACCTTGGCCCCATTGGCCTTGCGCAGGATGTCGGGCAGTGCCTTCAGCCCACCCATCCCTGGCATTTCCAGGTCAAGCAGGATGACGTCCACGCGCCGATCGTCGAGCAGTTCCAGCGCGACTTCGGCACTGCCGGCGGTTGCCACAACCTGCATGTCGCGGCGGCTGTCGATCGTCCGGACGATGGCGGAGCGGGCAGTGATCGAATCGTCGACCACCATCACGCGTATTGCACCGGGGCTTCGAGCCACCCGGTCGCTCGCGCGCTTATCCTTTGCGAGGGCAGAGCCCATGGCGGGCTCCCTTAAGCGCAGCCTACCAGCTGGAGTTTGATTTGCAGCGTTTCATGATCGAACGGCTTCATCACATATTCGTCGGCACCGGCATCGATCGCCTCGCGAATGTGCGCGACATCGTTCTCAGTGGTGCAGAACACGACCTTGGGCTCGCCGCCATTGGGGCGCGAACGCAGCTGGTTGATGAATTCGATGCCGCTCATGACCGGCATGTTCCAGTCGAGCAGGATCACGTCGGGCATTGCCTCGTCGCACTTGTTCAACGCCTCCTGGCCATGTTCGGCCTCTTCCACCGCGAAACCGAGGGTCTCGAGGATATGGCGCGATACCTTCCGGATCACCCGGGAATCATCGACGATCAGACACGACTTCATTACAGCACCCCTTCTTGGTCGCACCCGTCCTAGCGCGACATGGTAACCATTCGATTAAGCCGCTTTTGCCTGCGGCCCCGCGAGCAACGTCAAAAGATCCAGCATGATGGCTGGCCCGAATGCCGTTTCGACAGCACCCAGTGCGACGCGGCTCCATTCGGGTCCCAATCCTTTGGGAACAGGGCCTTGGTCGCTCAGCGCGATGGTGACGTCGAGGATGGCATCAGTCCGCAGCGCATAGAGATGCTCATCCTGCTTCACGACGATGAAACGAATCTCCGCCGCGTCATCCGATGCTTCATCACCAAGGCCGATGGCACGGCGACAATTGACGACAGTGAGTGCGCGCGAACGCTGCGCCCCGACACCTTCGATCCAATGCGGCGCACGTGGCACGACAGTGAACTTTTCAAGCTCGCTAACGGAAGCGACATCTGCCGCCGGCAATGCGATATTGCGACCGGCAACCTTGGCAACGAGCAGCAATTCCCCCTTCATCAGCGGGCCTCCTGTTTGATGGGATCGCCCCAGCGGGAAACGGCACCGGGCACATCGAGCAGCGGCGTTGCGCGGCCACCCACGACGACATATCCCACCGTCATCGGCTCATCGGCACCTTCCTTGATGTCATCTTCGACCGGCGCGACGTCGATGATGGCGCGAACTGCGAAGAAGGCCTCCCTCTCGCCGTCCCTAAGGCGGAGCAATCGTACCTTGTCGGTTTCGATTTCGCGCTCATCGAGACCGCCAAGAGTCCGCAAGCGGTCATCGATCACTGCCCGGCTGGCTCCGGCATGGCGTTCGATGATGGCGCAATCGATGGTTTCGATACGCTCGACACACGTCATGTCGGCGGCGCGTTGCTGTCCGTCGTAATCGATGAACAGCATAACTTTCAGTGCGTCTTCTTCGCCGGATTCCTCATCGGCGTCGACATTGATCGAAACCGCACGCGATCGGCCGTCGGTCACGACTTCGTGGTCGATGGCGATGCTGGTGAGATCGATTGCGAGCACCGGTGTGCCATCGGAAAGCAGCGTGGCCCCGGTGTAGAGGCGGGTCGCTGTAATCGCGGGTGCCACGGGCTTGATGACAGCCTCCTCGTGATCGAGGACCTTGTCTACCACGACCGCACTCAGCTCGGTCGGGGAATAGCGCACAACGATAAAGGTGCGCTCTTCCATCGGCAGGCAGGATTCCTGCCCGAGTACTTCTGCGAGATCGATGCAGGGGATGCGGTTACCGCGGAATTCGATGAAGCGGCCGTCGCCGAGCTCGGTATAACCGAGCCCTGGGTCGGCCCCATG
Source organism: Parerythrobacter aestuarii (assembly GCF_030140925.1). NCBI lineage: Bacteria > Pseudomonadati > Pseudomonadota > Alphaproteobacteria > Sphingomonadales > Erythrobacteraceae > Parerythrobacter > Parerythrobacter aestuarii. The sequence continues at coordinate 717,522 of NZ_JARBWD010000001.1, read as the reverse complement.
GATGACCTCCTCAACCCCCGAGCGTGGAAGCGCAAAACGCTGCCCTGCAATAGTCACGGTCAGCGTGGCGATAATGCTGAGCGTGAGCGGCAAGCGAATGAAGATCGTCGCCCCTTCGCCCGGAGTGCTGCTGACGCCGATGGTGCCGCCGATTTTTTCGATGTTGGCGCGCACGACATCCATGCCGACGCCGCGTCCCGAGATGGAGGTCACTTCCTTGGCCGTCGACAGGCCGGGCGCGAAAATGAGATTGTACTTGTCGTCCAGGCTCAAGCCGGCAACGTCATCATCCTCGACAATGCCGGACTCGAGCGCTTTCTTCACGAGCCGGTCAGCATTTATGCCGCGACCGTCGTCGCTGATGACGAGATAGATCTGGTTCCCCGCCTGGCGGGCGGAAATCGAGACCACGCCGATCTCACGCTTTCCTGCCTCCAGCCGCTCGGCAGGGGTCTCGAGACCGTGATCGATGGCGTTGCGAAGAATATGCGTGAGCGGGTCGCGGATCGATTCGATCATCTCGCGATCGAGCTCGACGTCCTGCCCTTCAAGATCGACCATCACTTGCTTGCCAAGCTCCTGGCCGAGGTCGCGAACCAGTCGCGGAAGGGCAGAGAACAGGAACTCGATGCGCTGCATACGCATGCGGGTGGCAGCATCGCGGACATCGTCGAGGATAGCCGTCATGCGTTCGAACGGGCCATCCATGCGCGGATCGTTGCCGACTTCGCGGAGCACGCGTGATAGATCGTTCCGGGCCAGCACCAGGTCCGACACGCCGCTCATCATCCGGTCCAGTAATTCGACCGGCAGGCGGATCGAACGTTGAGTCGCAATGTTACGTGCCTTGCCGTCGGTTTCGCTTACCGGTTTGGCCAGCGAGGCCGCCTCGGCCTTGTCGGGATCGTGGGCAAGCGCCGCAATAAGAGCGCCATCGCCTTCCTGCGAAATTTCTTCGCCGGCTTCGACAGCGTCGGTTAGCGCACCGATACGATCGATGATCGCGAGCACAGCCGATACCAGCGCTTCGTCCGGCAGCCGGCGGCCGGCGCGGACTTCGCCCAGCGCATCTTCGGCCGCATGGCTCAACGCCTCAAGGCGCGGAAAATCGAAGAAGCCGCAATTTCCCTTCACAGTGTGGACGAAACGGAAGATCGCATCGAGCCGTTCGCGATCGTCAGGCGCAGCTTCCCACGCCACGAGTTCGCCCCCCAGCGCCTCCAGCATTTCGCGCGTTTCAGCAATGAATTCGGCCAGCAGATCGTCCATCGAACACCCCGGTTTTTGGCGACTTGGACAAATCTTATGCCCACCGATGGTTAACGGAGCGTAAGGTTCGGGACAGAAATCTGAGTTCTTGCTGCACGCAGCATCGGAGCGGTGCAGTTGCCACAGCGGGCTAGTCGGACCAATAGAGCCGCATCGGATTGTCGACCAGCAACGCCTGCTGAAGCTCCGGGGTCGGAGCGATCCGGGGGATCATGTCGACGATGTGCCCATCATCGGGGATCTCGTCTTCCATGTTGGGGTGCGGCCAATCGGTGCCCCAGATGCATCGATCCGGGTATTCGGCCACCAACGGCGCGACTGCTGCAGCGAAGTCATCCCACGGATCGCCTTTGCCACCTTCCTTGATCGCGTCCAGCCGGTCAGGGCAGGTAGGCTTGAACCAGATGTCCTCGCGGCTATCGAGCAGGCTGCGGAAGGCCCGCATGTCAGGCCCGACCGGACCCTGGGTGACATCGGGTCGGCCCATGTGGTCGATCACCACAGGGACCGGGATGGCATCGATGAATGGCCGCATCTCCTCGAGAATATCCGCTTCGAAATAGATCACGACGTGCCAGCCCACCGGCAAACGGCCGGCGACGTCCAGGAAAGCGTCCTTTGGCGCGCTGTCCACCAGCCGCTTGAGGAAGTTGAAGCGTACGCCGCGTATGCCACCGCCATGCAACCGGGCAAGTTCATCACCAGTGATCACGGGGTCAACTACCGCCACTCCGCGAGCCCTGCCATTGCTCCTGGCGATGGCATCGAGAGTGGCTGAATTGTCCGTCCCGTGGCAACTCGCCTGCACGATCACATTGCGGCTGAATCCGAGATGGTCGCGCAGCGCGAACAGCTTGTCGGCTCCCGCGTCTTCCGGCAGGTACTTGGCCTTGGCGCTGAATGGAAATTGCGCCATCGGGCCGAAGACATGGCAATGGGCATCAACGGCCCCGGGCGGCGGGACGAATTTCGGCTTTGACGGGCTGGGGTGCCAGCTAGTGATACGGTCAGGCAAAGACGACCCCTTCCATCAGTTTGCGCGCAGTTCGCAGCAAAGCCGCCGACGACACACTGCCTTCACCATCAACTTCGAGCACGCAGCTCATTTCACCTGAGGGATGTTCGATGCTCAGCAGCTTGCGCGCACCATCCGGCACAGATGCAACCTCGGCTGCGGGCGAGCCTTCGACCAGGCAAGCCGTGGCCGCCGTGACTGCACCGAGCACACCTATGCTGGCGTGCGCGCGATGCGGGATGAAGACACGGGTCGTGATCGCCCCTCCGTCTCGCGGCGGAGCAACAAGCGTCATCTTGGGAACGGTCTTTTCCGCAACATCGCCGAGGTTCATCAGCGGGCCTGCCGCCAGCCGGATCGCTTCAATCTTCGCCCGGATCGGCGCGAAGCCTTCGCTCTCCAGTTCCTCGCGGCTCTCATATCCAGTCGCGCCAACGTCTTCAGCCTTGAACACGACACACGGCATGCCGTTATCGATCAATGTGCAGGCGACGCCCTCTATCATGTCGACCGCATTGCCTGTCGGCAGCAGGGAACCGCAGCTGGAACCGGCGGTATCGCGAAACTCGATCGGGATGGGCGCGTGTGTACCCGGAACCCCGTCGATACTCGCTTCGCCCGAGTAATTCACCGCGCGCTTGCCGATTTCGTCCTCAGGGGTCTGGACCGTGGCAATGGCGACCTGTCCCGTGTTCTCCATGTAGATCGCTACTTTGGTCTCGTCCTCTGTCGGATCGACCAGATGTTGCTCGATCGCGAACGGGCCGACCCCGGCAAGGATATTGCCGCAATTCTGAGCATCGGAAACCAGTGCCTGATCTACGAAAACCTGCAGGAACAGGTAGTCGACGTCGATCCCGGCACGCTTGCTCTTGCGGATGACAGCAACTTTGCTGGTCAACGGGTCGGCTCCTCCCATGCCGTCGATCTGGCGCGGATCGGGACTGCCCATGATCCTCAACAGGAAAGCGTCGCGCAGCTTAGGGTCGGACGGAAGGTCATCGGCGAGGAAATACCCGCCCTTCGACGTACCCCCTCGCATCCAGATGACAGGCGCAAAGTTGATCATCAGATGTACTTGAGGCCTTCTGCCTCAAGCCGCTCGCGCATCTTGTACATGTCGAGGCCGAGTTCACCTGCCGCAAGGCGCTGCCGCTTGTCTTCCTCGTTGGCTTCGCGAGCCCGAGCCTTTTCGAGTACTTCGGCAGCTTCTTCGCGCTTGACCACGCAAACGCCGTCGTCATCGGCAACGATAACATCGCCCGGTTCGATATGCGCTCCGGCGCAAACCACCGGCACGTTGACGCTGCCCAGCGTGTTCTTGACCGTACCTTGGGCAAAGATCGCCTTCGACCAGACCGGGAACTGCATTTCGGTAAGATCGCGCACGTCGCGCACACCGGCATCGATGATCAGCCCGCGGCAGCCACGCGCAATGGCGCTGGTAGCCAGCAGGTCGCCGAAATAGCCGTCTTCGCAAGGAGAGGTGGGTGCCAACAGAAGCACGTCGCCTTCCTTGAGCTGTTCGATCGCGACATGGACCATCCAATTATCGCCGGGGGCCGCGCTGATCGTCACTGCGCTACCAGCAATGCGCGCGCCCGCATAAATCGGTCGCATGTAGCTGGCGAGCAGGCCCTTGCGGCCTTGCGCCTCGTGCACGGTGGCGACACCGCAGGCGGCGAGGCCATCGACCACTGCCGGTTCCGCACGTTCGATATTCTGGACGACAACCGCCATCTGAAGCTCCTGCCTGCGGGTGAATTCTAGATTCCGAGCACATGTGCCGCACAGGTCGAAGCATCCAATCCGAAGTTGTGCCTTGCCATAAATTATTGCTAATCCTCTTGTGATGGCCAAACGTCCTCCGAATATCCGTCACCTGGCCGCACTGGCGGCAACAGTCCGCCACGGAACCGTCACCCACGCAGCGCAGGCAGTGAACCTGACCCAGCCTGCGTTGACCCAGGCCATCGCGCGGCTTGAGCGTGACCTTGACTGCCAGCTGTTCGAACGCGGTTCGGCAGGGATGACCCCGACCGAACCCGCCTTGCTGCTTGCTCCACGCGCCGACCATGCAGTTTCATTGATCGGCAGCCCGCGCGTCACAGCCACGCAAATGCGTGCCTTCATCGCGCTCGCCAGGGGCGGCAGCTACGCGGCTGCGGCAGAAGCGACCGGCCTCTCCCCCGCTTCGCTCCACCGCTCTGTTGCAGACCTGTCGCTGGCGCTGGGGCAACGATTGGCCGACAAACGTGGGCGCCACGTCGTGCTGACATCGGCAGGGCTAAGACGAGCCCGGGCATTCAGCCTCGCTTTCGCAGAATTGCGGGCCGGGCTTGATGAAGTGGCCGCCTGGCAAGGCAAGCGGGCCGGCAAAGTAACGATCGGCGCCATGCCACTCAGCAGGGCACACTGGCTTCCGACGGCGCTCAAGCGTTTCGGCCACGTGCACGCCGGGGTCGATGTCGCCGTAGTCGAAGGCAGTCATGCCGAACTGGTTGGTCCACTGCGCGACGGGGAGATCGACCTGATTCTGGGTGCCCTGCGTGATGACTGCCCCGAAGAACTGGTGCAACATCCCTCCTTCACTGATCGGCCCATGATCATTGCGCGACCCGATCACCCGGTCGCCCGGAGTGAAGTCACCGGCGCAATGCTGGCCGAGCAATCATGGATCATGCCTGGCGCGGACACTCCGCTGCGGCTGTATTGGGAAGAAATGCTGCTAGCGTCAGGTGCGGAACCACCGCATGTGGCGATCGAATGCGGATCGGTCCTGACCATTCGCGAACTGATGTTGGGCTCGGATGCACTTACCCTGCTCTCGCCAGCGCAATTACGGGTCGAGCTCGAGGCCGGGCTATTCACAGCGGTAGCACCGCCGACACCTGTATGCCGCACGATAGGTATCACGATCCGCGAGAACTGGCGGCCGACAAGACCGCAAGCAGATCTCTTCGCCATTCTGGAATCCGTCGGACGCGAGATCAATTCGTAAAAATTAATACCGGGCACGGTCAATTCATTGGCGGCAGCGATACGGTTTGCTGCAAAGCCTGTGCTATGGAGAAGTCCCTAGCCCTGATTGGTTTCGGCGAAGCCGCATCGACCTTTGCCCGCGCCAGCCAATGGGCGAGCCAAGCGGTTGGCTGGGATATTGCACCTGCCCGTCGCTCTGCAATGCTGGATGAGGACATCAGCGCAGCAGCGAGCGCCGGCGAAGCGTTGGCGCAGGCATCTATCGCTCTTTCACTGGTGACTGCCGATCAGGCCCTGGCCGCAGCTCGGGACTATGCTCCCTTCTTGAAAGCCGGGGCTCTCTGGTGCGACATGAATTCTGTCGCGCCGGAGACCAAACGTGCAGCTGCAAAGGAAATTGCAGCCGCCGGGGGGTCTTATGTCGATGTGGCTGTGCTGGCACCGGTTCATCCGGCCGGCCTAGCAGTCACGCTTTTGTTGTCGGGGCCGCACGCGAACCAGGCGGCTGCAGCACTGTCGGATCTGGGCTTCACCAACATCCGTTGTGTCGGTGCGGAAGTCGGTCGTGCCAGCACGATCAAGATGGTTCGCAGCGTGATGGTCAAGGGACTGGAGGCACTGACCGACGAGATGATGGCGGCCGCGCGCGCAGCAGGCGTCGCCGATGAAGTGCTCGCCTCGCTTGATGCCAGCGACAAGCACGGCAGCTGGGCCGAGCGGGCTCGGTATAATCTCGAACGGATGGAAACCCATGGCGGACGGCGCGCAGCCGAGATGGAAGAGGCAGCGAAGACACTGTCAGACCTTGGCGTTCACCCGACAATGACAGCCGGCACCATCACACGCCAGCGCGCCGCCGGGGAACGCGGCGCGAGTGCAAGGAAGGACAAGGCCGCATGAGCCTGATTATCGATTGTCACGGCCACTATACGGTGCTCCCCAAAGGGCACGATGCCTGGCGCGAGCAGCAGAAGGCTGCCTTCAAGGACGGGACAGAATGCCCGCCCTACCCCGAGATTTCCGACGACGAGATCTGCCAGACGATCGAGGACAACCAGCTCAAGCTGGTGAAGGAACGCGGCGCGGACTTCACAATCTTCAGCCCCCGCGCCAGCGCCATGGCCCCGCATGTCGGCGACCAGGCCGTGGCGAGCGAATGGGCGCGGCGCTGCAACGACCTGATCTATCGCGTCACCCAGTTGTTCCCCGATACCTTCATCGGTGGCTGCATGCTGCCGCAGAGCCCCAAGTCTGACCTTAGCGAGAGCGTCAAGGAATTGCGCCGCTGCGTCGAGGAACTGAACTTTGTCGTCTGCAACCTCAACCCCGATCCCGGTGGCGGCCATTTCACCCATCCACCGCTGACCGACGAGTACTGGTTCCCGATCTACGAGGCGATGTGCGAGCTGCAGGTCCCGGCGATGATCCACGTTTCCGGCAGCTGCAACCCGGCGATGCACGCCACCGGCGGCTATTACCTCGCGGCAGACACGGTCGCCTTCATGCAATTGCTGCAAGGCGACCTGTTCAGCCGCTTCCCCGAATTGAAGCTGATCATTCCGCATGGCGGCGGCGCGGTGCCCTATCACTGGGGCCGCTATCGCGGGCTCGCCGATATGCTCAAGCAGCCGGACATCGAACAGCACCTGATGAACAACGTGTTTTTCGATACCTGCGTCTACCACCAGCCGGGCATCGACCTGCTGGCCGATGTGATCGAGAACAAGAACATCCTGTTCGGCAGCGAAATGGTCGGTGCGGTGCGCGGGATCGATCCGCAGACCGGCCACTATTTCGACGACACCAAGCGCTACATCGACGCACTCGATATCAGCGACGAGGAGCGGCACGCGATTTTCGAAGGCAATGCGAGGCTGGTCTACCCGCGCCTCGACGCCATCCTGAAGGAGAAGGGGCTGTGAGCAAGAAGCCGAGCCAGAACATCCATGAATATCTCGAAGAGCTGGAGGATATTCCCGGCACCCGCGTCTACACCGCAGCGCGCGCGCGCAAGGGTTACCACATCAATCAGTTCGCGATGAGCCTGATGGATGCGGAAAACCGCGAGCGGTTCAAGGCTGACGAGCGGGCCTATCTCGACGAATGGCCGATTTCGGAAGAGGCCAAGCAGGCGCTGCTCGATCGCGACTACAACGCGCTGCTCGACATGGGCGGGAATGTCTATTTCCTCTCCAAGCTGTTCAGCACCGACGGACTGCCCTTTGCCCAGGCCGTTTCGACCATGACCGACATGACCTGGCCGGAATACCGCCAGATGATGCTCGAAGGGGGCCGCAGCCCCGAAGGAAACCGTTCGATCAAGGGAGGCTACTGAGATGGCCCGTATTACTGCAGGTGTGGCATCGAGCCACGTCCCGCTGCTCGGCGTCGCTGTCGACCAGGGCAAGAGCGACGACGACTATTTCGGCCCGATCTTCAAAGGCTACGAATGGACCCGCGAGTGGGAAAAGCGCGAGAAGCCCGATGTGGTGATCCTGGTCTATAACGACCACGCCTCGGCCTTCGACATGAAGATCGTCCCGACCTTCGCCATCGGTTGCGGCGAGCGTTACAAGAGCGCCGATGAAGGTTGGGGCCCGCGGCCCGTGCCCGACGTGGTCGGCGATCCGGACTTGGCCTGGCACATCGCGCAGAGCCTGATCCTCGACGAATTCGACATGACCATTATCAACGAGATGGATGTTGACCACGGGCTGACCGTGCCGCTCTCCATGATGTTCGGCCAGCCCGAGGAATGGCCGTGCAAGGTGGTGCCGCTGGCGGTCAATGTCGTCACCTACCCGGTCCCGAGCGGCAACCGCTGCTGGGCCTTGGGCGAAGCGATCAAGCGCGCGGTCGAGAGCTATCCCGAAGACCTCAACGTGCAGATCTGGGGCACCGGCGGGATGAGCCACCAGCTGCAAGGCCCGCGCGCCGGGCTGCTCAACCGCGAATGGGACAACAAGTTCCTCGACATGCTCGAGGCCGACAATGACGAGGCCCGGTGGATCCCGCACATAGAATATTTACGCGAAACGGGTAGCGAGGGCATCGAGATGGTCATGTGGCTGATCATGCGCGGAGCGCTCGGCAAGAGCGTGAAGCGGCTGCATCGGCACTATCACATCCCCTGCTCCAACACTGCGATCGGGCATCTGGTGCTCGCTCCGGAAGAGGAAAGGGAGGCCATCGCCGCAGAGTAGGGCCGCGTGGAAACGGATATTTGGGAGAAGTCCGATGAGCTGGAAGAACGAGGTCCGCGAGTTGTTCGCCGCGCACAAACAGGCGCGCGACACGTTGATAGAAATATCGAAATCGCAGGAAGAAGGCTGGCAGACCAAATATGGCCGGATACGGGGCGAATTGCGAAACTCGCTCGACGCCCTGGAAACGGCAGTCGACCGCCAGCGCCGACTTCACTCTGAACCAGTGATCGACCGCTACCATGATGCGATCGTGGCCTTCCGCAAGGTGTTGGAAAACCACCACGCCCGCTGGCCCGTCCTCATCATCAAGGATCGCGGCCCGGACTATCAGGAATCGATGAAAGCGGTCGACGCAGGCTTCACTGAGGTGATGCGGCAGACCGAAAACCTTTAATCGGCAGTCTTCGCGGCTGCCGGAGAACCAGGAGAAGAGAATGAGAATCGCTCTCGCCGGCGCCGGCGCATTTGGAGAAAAGCACCTCGATGGACTCAAGAACATCGACGGTGTCGAGATCACTTCGATCATTTCCCGCCGCGCCGAGCAAGCCGCCGAAGTTGCGAAGAAATACGGTGCCGGTCACTCCGGTACCGAGCTCGACGAAGCGCTTGTGCGAGACGATGTCGATGCCGTGATCCTGTGCACCCCCACGCAGATGCATGCTGAACAGGCGATCGCCTGCATGGACGCGGGCAAGCATGTACAGGTGGAAATCCCGCTGTCCGACAGCTGGGAAGATGCCCTCGCCGTCGAAGCCAAGGCCAGGGAAACCAGCCTCACCTGCATGGTCGGCCACACCCGCCGCTTCAATCCCTCGCACCAGTATGTGAAAAAGCAGATCGAAGCGGGCAAGTTCAACGTCCAGGCGATGGATGTCGAAACCTACTTCTTCCGCCGCAAGAACATGAACGCCAAGGGCGAGCCGCGCAGCTGGACCGACCATTTGCTGTGGCACCATTCGGCGCACACCATCGACATCTTCCAGTACATGACCGGCAGCAAGGTGATTGCCGCCAATGCGCTACAAGGTCCACAGCACCCGGACCTCGGCATCGCTATGGACATGTCGATCCAGATGAAGACCGAGGCGGGCCAGATCCTGACACTCTCGCTGAGCTTCAACAACGACGGGCCGCTCGGCACCTTCTTCCGCTACATCGGCGATACTGCGACCTATATCGCGCGCTATGACGATCTCGTCACCGGGCGCGAGGAAGCCATCGACGTGTCACAGGTCGATGTCAGCATGAACGGTATCGAACTGCAGGACCGCGAATTCGTCGCCGCCATCCGCGAAGGCCGCGAGCCCAACAGCTCGGTTTCACAGGTGCTGGATTGCTATAGGGTTATCGGCGAATTGGCCGCCAGCCTCGAACAACAGGACGGTTGGAGCTGATGCGCAGGAGTGAGGGGTAGACAATGGGCAAGCTATTTGATGCCGTTAAGGCAGCTCAGAACATTAACGACGAGATGCATGCACTCGGCACATCGGGTGACGAGTCCAAGCAAATGGAAGTCGTCCGGCTGCGAGCCCGATATGGCAAGGCCATTTCAGAGCTTCTCAGCACCGCTGACAGCTATTTCGCGACCGGAGGTGAACCCGCCATCAAGGCAGAGTTCAACCGACTCTTTTCGGACATGCGCGGTGCCTTGATGCAGCACCAGTCGAAATGGCTTGCTCGCGATATTTCCAATGATCCGGTCGGCTATCTGGCGTCAGTCAAGGAAATGAACGCCAAACAGACCACTTTCTACAATTGGGCCAACGCCAACTTGCGAAATCTCTGACGCATCCATGACCGTCGCTACGAACACCTCGGAACCTCAAGAACGGACGCTGGCCGGGCGCGAAGTCGCAGCCATCGGCCTCGGCTGCATGAACCTCAGCTGGGCCTATGGCACTCCGCCTGAGCATGAGGTGAAGGTGCGCCTTCTCAATGAGGCACTGGACCTCGGCTACGATCATCTCGACACCGCCAATATCTATGGCTTCGGCAAGAACGAGGAGCTGCTGGCCGACGCCGTGATGCATCGTCGGGGCGAGTTCCTTCTGGCGAGCAAGACCGGGATTATCGTCGACGGCGCTCGGCGCGGTATCGACTGTTCGCCCGCAGCGATTGCCGAGAGCCTCGATGCCAGCCTCGCCCGGCTCAAGACCGACCATATCGACTTGTTCTACATGCACCGCTTCGACCCCAAGGTGCCGATTGCCGACAGCGTGGGCGCGATGGCGCGCGCGATCGAAGCGGGGAAGATCGGTGCCTATGGTGTCTCCGAATGGTCAGCACTGCATATTCGCGAAGCGCACGCAGTACACCCAATGGCGGCAGTGCAGACCGAGATGTCGCTGTGGACCCGCAACGTAGAGCTTGGCGTGCTGGAGACCACGCGCGAGCTGGGCATCGCACTGGTCGCATTCTCTCCGGTCGCGCGTGGCGCGCTGGGTGGCGAGCTGAAAGATCCGCAGGCACTGGGCGAGAAAGACCTTCGCCGCTCGCATCCCCGCTTCAACGAAGACAACTGGCCGAAGAATCTGGCGCTGATCGAGGAATTCGACGCGCTTGCAGCCGAAGGCGGGCTGGAGCCGGCGCAACTGGCGCTGGCGTGGGTGCTGGCGCAGGGCGAGCATGTCCACGCCATACCCGGCACCACCAGCATCGAGCATATGCGCGAGAACTTCGCTGGGGGATCGGTTGCAGTCTCGTCAGACGTGCTGGCGAAGGCGAGTGGGCTGATCAACCAGCAGACCGTCAGCGGGCACCGCTACCCAGAAGTCATGCGCAACACCATCGACACCGAGGACTACCCGGCCTAGCACCCCGCGGAGAGGAGACAGTCGGCATGCGCGAAGTCCGCTTGAGCCCCTCGGGCGCCTTTGACAACGCCGCGCTCGAACACCGGCATATCAAGGTCGAGCCGCTGGCGTCGGCGATGGGGGCGGAGGTTATCGGGCTGCGCCTGCCCGATCTCAGCGACGAGGCCTTCGCCGAGTTCCGCGCCGCGCTGTGCCATCACAAGATGCTGTTCCTGCGCGGCCAGGACCTGAGCCATGCCGAACACCATGCCTTCGCGGCGCGCTTCGGCCCCTTTGCCGAAGATGCCTATACCCAAGGGGTCAGCAGCGAGTATCGCGAAGTCCAGCCGATCATCAAGGAAGCCGACCACCGCAGCAAGGCGATGTTCGGCAGCGGCTGGCACACGGATTCGCCTTTCCTCGCCAGCCCGCCTTCGATCACCATCCTGCGCGCGGTCGAAATCCCGCCCTATGGCGGCGATACGGTGTGGGCCAATACTGCGCTCGCGTTCCGCATGCTGAGCCCGGCGATGCAGGACATGCTGCGCCCTCTGAAAGTGCGGATGTCGGCCAGTAACAATGCCTACACTCAGGAGAAGGTGGCCGGTAAACCGCTCGCCTTTGCCAGCGACGACAGCCGTATCGCTGCCTTCGAAGGCACTGCCCATCCGCTGGTGCGCGTGCATCCCGAAACGGGCGAGGAAGCGCTCTATGTCGACGAAGTCTATGCCGTGGGGATCGATGGCATGACCGAGGAGGAAAGCCGCCCGCTGCTCGAATTCCTGACACGGCACATCACCCAGCACGGCTTTACCTGCCGTTTGCGGTGGGAGCCGGGCATGATGGCGATGTGGGACAATCGCGGTTCGCTTCATCTCGCCGCCAACGACTACGACGGTTACCGGCGCGAGATGTACCGCACCACCATGGCCTAGCGCATCGCAAACTCCAAACTTGTAAGCAACACATACTAATTGTATGGACACTCAAACCGCCGGTCGAGCGGAAGGGGAGAGTCATGAGCTACGAGAAGATCCATCCCAACTGGGACCGCGACGCGACCCATATCCTCGAAGGCTACTCGCTGGAGATGACCGCCAAGGAACGCCCGCAGCTGGCTGAGGCGGCGCACCTGATGGTGCCCGAAACACCGATTGCCGTACCGTTCCTGCCCGGTGAGCTGATGGATGACCGGATCGCAGCGGCGGTCGATATCCGCAACCTGGGTTTCGAGCCGATGGCGCATCTTTCCGCTCGCCGGATCCAGAGTCGCGACGAATTCGCCACCATGATCCGCCGCCTTGCCACAGAGGCCGGAGCCAAGCGGGCCTTTATCGTCGCCGGCGACCCGCCCAGCCCGGAAGGGCCCTATGAAGACACCATGCAGATGCTGCGTGAAGGAATCTTCGAGGACAATGGCATAACTGCGGTTGGCATTGGCGGGCACCCTGAAGGCCATCCGGCGGTCGATACCGACACGCTGTGGCGCTTCATGGACGACAAGGTCGAGGAGATCAGCAAGCGCGGGATGATGCCGCTGATCGTCACGCAATTCAGCTTTGATCCCGACGCCTGCCTTGAGTGGCTGGCACAAGTCCGCGCGCGCGGCATCGATGCCCCGGTGCGGCTCGGCATTCCCGGTCCGGCCGGGATCAAGCGATTGCTGCGCTACGCCAAGTTCTGCGGCGTTGGCGCTTCGGCCTCGGTGCTGAAGAAATACGGCATATCGCTGACCAGGCTGATGGGGACTGCCGGTCCCGACAAGCTGGTCGACGCCCTACGCGACGGACTCTCGCCAGAGCATGGCCGCGTTCGCCTGCACTTCTATCCCTTCGGCGGACTCGAACCCACGATGGAATGGATCAACACCTACAGCGCCGAGCATGGCGCGCCGCAACCGGTGGCCGAGACCACCGCCTGATCGGGAGCGCAATTCACCGCAACCCTAGCTGCGGAACACCACCGTCTTGTCGGCATTGAGGAGCACCCGGTCCTGCAAGTGCAGGCGCACCGCTTCGGCAAGCACACGGCGCTCGATATCGCGACCTTTCCGGACCATTTCGTCAGGTCGGTCGGCATGGGTAACAGCTTCGACATCCTGGTGAATGATCGGACCTTCGTCGAGGTCCGCAGTCACATAGTGCGCCGTCGCCCCGATCATCTTCACCCCGCGCGCATGCGCCTGATGATAGGGCTTGGCACCCTTGAAACCGGGCAGGAACGAGTGATGGATGTTGATGCAGCGGCCCGACAGGAAAGCTGCCATGTCGTCTGACAGTATCTGCATGTAGCGCGCCAGCACCACCAGTTCCGCCCCGGTTTCGTTGATGACCTGCTTCACCAGCGCTTCCTGCTGCGGCTTGGTGTCCTTGGTGATCGGGAAGTGATGATAGGGAATGTCGCCGATCAGCGAGATCGACAGCGCTTCGCGCGGGTGGTTGGAGACAATCGCGACCGGGTCCATCGGCAATTCCCCGATGCGGCAGCGATAGAGCAGGTCGCCCAGGCAATGATCGAACTTGCTGACCATCAGCACAACCTTGCGCAGCGAGTTCTTGCTGCGCAACTGCCACTTCATCCCGTGCTTGTCCGCGATCGGCGCGAAGCCTGCACGGATGGCTGCGGGATCCGCATTACCGGGATCGAACTCCACCCGCATGAAGAAGCTGCCCTGGTCCTGGTCATTGAACTGCTGCGCTTCATGGATGTTGGCCCCGTGTTCGAACAGGTACCCAGTGACTTCAGCGGTTAGACCCGATTTGTCCTCACAGGACAGGGTCAGGACCTGAATAGGCCGATCTTCGCTGCTCATTCTTCTCTCTCCCCGTCGCGCTTCGGTATAGTCCGGAGTCGCGCTCCATGCGTGAACTTTGCGATTGCGCCCCTAACAGAATATTGTATGTGTTGCATACAAAAATCAGCGAGTCATTCGCATCAAGGGGAGAGAGAGCATCATGGCTGCCAACCTCGAGCAGAAGCTCCAACAGGAATCAGATATCGTCGGCATGCTGCGCAATTCGCAGCTCGGCGCCTATGTTTACCCGGTGGTCGCGCCGGAGTTCTCGAACTGGCGCAGCGAACAATGGGCGTGGCAGCACAGCGCCGTATTGTTCGACCAGTCGCACCACATGGTGAACCTCTACATCCGCGGGAAGGATGCGCACAAGCTCCTCAGCGACACCATGATCAACAGCTCGAAGGGCTGGGCGGTCGACAAGGCCAAGCAGTACGTGCCCACGACCCCGTACGGCCACGTCATCGGTGATGGCATCATCTTCTGGGAAGAAGAGGAAAGCTTCACCTATGTCGGCCGTGCGCCTGCATCCAACTGGCTGCGCTACCATGGCGAAACCGGCGGTTATGACTGCGAAATCGAGCTCGACGATCGCTCGCCGATGCGCCCGATGGGCAAGCCCGTCAGCCGCAAGGAATGGCGCTTCCAGATCCAGGGCCCGCAGGCCTGGAACGTGATCGAGAAGCTGCACGGCGGGCCGCTCGAACAGCTCAAGTTCTTCAACATGAGCACGATGAACATCGCCGGTCGCCCCGTGAAGACGTTGCGCCACGGCATGTCCGGCGCGCCGGGCCTGGAAATCTGGGGCCCCTATGAAGAGCAGGAAGAAATCCGCGCCGCCATCCTCGAGGCCGGCAAGGAATTCGGACTCATTCCGTGCGGCAGTCGCGCCTATCCTTCGAACACGCTGGAATCGGGCTGGATCCCCTCCCCGCTCCCGGCGATCTATACCGGCGACAAGCTCAAGGGCTTCCGCGAATGGCTCGGCGCCGACAGCTATGAAGCAACCGGCTCGATCGGCGGCAGCTTCATCGGCGGAAGCATTGAGGACTATTACCTCAACCCGTGGGAACTGGGCTACGGCAACTTCGTCAAGTTCGACCATGACTTCCATGGCCGCGAAGCGCTCGAGCAACTGAACCCCGCCGAGCAGCGCAAGAAAGTCACTCTGGCCTGGCATCCGGAAGATATGGCCAAGATCATGGCCAGCATGTTCGATCCCGATGGCGAGAACTACAAGTTCTTCGACGTGCCGCTCGCGAACTATGCCTCGTCCAACTATGACGCCGTCACCGATGCCGATGGCAAGACCGTCGGCTTCTCGATGTTCACGGGCTATTCCTTCAACGAGAAGCAGGCGTTGAGCCTCGCCACCATCGATCCCGAGATTCCGGAAGGCACTGAAGTCCGCGTGCTGTGGGGCGAGGAAAACGGCGGCACGGCCAAGTCAACGGTGGAACCCCACAAGCAGCTGTCCGTTCGCGCTATTGTCAGCCCCGTGCCTTACAGCCGCGTGGCCCGCGAAACCTACCAGGAAGGCTGGCGCACCAACCGCTAAGGCCCAACCGCCAAAGCAGCGCCTGCCAAACCAACCGGAGAGTACCCATGAGCATCGCAATTCCTGCGGATATGCAGCGCATTTTTGACGCCCAGGTCGCCAACCAATGGAAGGTCAAGGCCACCACCGCTGAAGAGCGCAAGGCCAAGCTGACCAAGTTCAAGAACGCGGTCGAAGCCCATGCCGACGACATTGTCGCTGCCGTGCGGCAGGACACCCGCAAGCCCATCGGCGAGATCAACACCACCGAAGTGATGGGCGTGATGGGCAATATCCAGCGCAATATCGACAATGTCGAAGAGTGGATGAAGCCGACCGAAGTCGCGACTTCAATGAACCCGGCCGACAGCGCCATGATCGTGCCCGAAGCGCGCGGCGTGTGCCTGATCCTCGGCCCGTGGAACTTCCCGCTCGGCCTCACCTTCGGTCCGCTCGCTGCGGCGATCGCGGCGGGCAATTGCTGCATGGTCAAGCTGACCGACCTGTGCCCAGCGACCGCGAAGATCGCCGGGGTCATCATCCGCGAAGTGTTCGACGAGAACGAAGTCGCGCTGTTCGAAGGCGAAGTCGAGGTGGCGCAGGCGCTGCTCGAGCTGCCGTTCCACCACATCTTCTTCACCGGCAGCACCCGCGTCGGCAAGATCGTGATGGCGGCCGCGGCGAAGAACCTCGCCAGCGTCACGCTGGAATTGGGCGGCAAGTCGCCGGTGGTGATCGGCAAGGATGCCGATATCGAAGCGGTTGCGGCCGCGCTCGCCAATGCAAAGCAGTTCAACGGCGGCCAGGCCTGCATCTGCCCGGACTATGTCTTCGTTCCGACCGACAAGAAGGATGCCCTGGTCGAGGCCTTCGGACGCCATGTCGCTGCCAATCTTTATGAAGGTGGCGAGATCAACAAGGAAGCGATCGCGCAGATCGTCAACGATCGCAATTTCTCCCGCGTGAAGGGCTTGCTCGACGATGCCATCGAGCATGGAGCCAAAGTCGAAGTCGGCGGCATGACCGAGGAAGGCGACCTCACCATCCATCCTACCATGCTGACCGATGTCACCCCGGAGATGGAAATCCTGCGGGAGGAAATCTTCGCGCCGCTGCTACCGGTCATGACCTATGACGACCTCAGCGAAGTGACCGACTACATCGCCGCCCGCGACAAGCCGCTGGCGCTCTATATCTGGAGCAAGGACGATGCGACGGTCGACAGCGTGTTGAGCCACACGTCATCTGGAGGCGTCACCATCAACGGCGTGTTTTCGCACTACCTTGAGAACAACCTGCCGTTCGGCGGCGTCAACCAGAGCGGGATGGGGAGCTATCACGGCTATTTCGGCTTCAAGGCCTTCAGCCACGAACGCGCCGTTTACAAGCACGCCGCCTAGGCGCGCGCGGCATGGCGAACTTCGTCCTGATCCACGGCGCTTGGGGCGGGGCCGAGACCTGGGCCGAAGTGCCCGCGCGGCTGCGCGCCATGGGCCATCAGGTGCTTTGCGAGGACTTGCCCGGTCAGGGTGCGCGCGAGAGCGAGAAGCATCCCGGGCTGACGCTCACGGATTTCATCGATGACGTTTGCGGCAAGATCGCCGCTAGCGGTTTCAATCGCTTTGTGGTCGCAGGCCATTCCTTCGGCGGGATGGTCGCCACAGGTGTCGCCTCACGACTGGGCGATAGGATCGACGGCATTGCCTATCTCGACGCGTTCCTGCCCGGCGATGGTGAAAGCCTGTGGGATGTCACCGGCGACTATGAACATGCCTGGTATATCGACAGCCAGAAGCACACGCCCGGCCTCGTTACACCGATCTTCGGCGAGGAAGCGCTGGAACAACCCGGAGTCAGCCGTCAGCCGCTGTTGACACTGCTGGAAGCGGTCACGCGCGGGCCGCAATGGGATGCGATCCCGCGCAAGGCATATCTGTTCGCTAATGCGTGGGAACCCACACCCTTCCGCCGCTTCGCCACGGCTGTGCAGACTGATCCCGCCTGGAGTTTCGCCGAAGTCCCCACGAGCCACTGGGTAATGGGGGAAGCGCCCGAGCAAGTGGTCGAAACCTTGGCAAGCCTTTCAGCGGCGAAATGAGCTGTATCCAACTCCATCTCAAGTGACGCTTGCGCAACACTTGCTCTCTTCTTCCTTTGCCGAACAAATTTACTGGTAAATCGAAAAAAAATGCGCATTGCTGGCCCGGCTTAAACTCCGGCATACGAAAAAATGATCGCGCCGGGATCAAAGGGGGACTGAATGAAAAGATTATTTGCATGCGTGTCGGCAATTTCGCTGGCAGCAACTGCCGTGGCTGCACAAGATGCAGGCGAGCCGGAAGCAATGGAAGCAGAAGCCGCCGCTGAAGAACCTGAAGCTGCGCCGATGGTGATGAAAGTCCCGGCACCGATGGTCAAAAAGGACCTTGTGCTGGCTGAAGATACGCCGGTCACTGTTGCCGTTTCGCAAGAAGTGAACAGCAGCACACATAGAGCCGGAGACACCTTCAAGCTGACCGTGGTTGATGATGTAAAGATCGACGACACCGTCGTCATTCCGCGCGGAACGCCGGCGACTGCAGAAGTGACCTGGCGCACTGGTAAGGGCGCGTTCGGCAAGTCGGGCAAGATGGAATTCGCCATCCAGAGCATCGACCTGGCAGACGGCCAGATTCCGGTCACCGGCGAATACCGCCAGGAAGGTGAAGGCAACACGGTTGCAACCGGTGTCGGCGTCCTGGCGATTGGTGTTTTTGCGGGCTTCATAACCGGCAAGCGCGCGCGCCTGCCCGCTGGCCGCGAACTCATGGTCCAACTCGACCAGCCCGTAACCTTCGCGCCGAGCGGGAAGCTGGCGGCTTCCTATGATGCCGATGCTGCCATGGCTGCGGCAGCCGCCAAGACCGATCTCGGACGATGCAAGGCCGAAGCCGGCACTATCGAGAAGGAAAAGGCGCGCGAGAAGGCCATCGAGAAGTGCTACGTCAAGCGCATGGAGTGATCCTGCGCCGGGCGTAGCCGCGCCTTACTCTCCGAAGTAGTTGAGCTCCAGCAGCACTCCGTTGGGGTCCATGGTGAAGATCTGCCTGAGGCCAATCGCTTCGATGTGGTTGGTCTGGCAGTCCAGCCCCTTGTCCTCGAGCCGCTTCAACATGGCGTCATGCCCGTTGCAGCGCAGCGCGACATGGTGGATCGACCCAGTCGGCCCGTGCTGGACCTCACGCTGGTAGGTGCGCGGGCAGTCCAGACTGTTGATGTGGAAGATCGCGCGATCTTCCTTGTCGTACATCCACTGCGCGTTCTGCGGAGTCAGCGGCGGCGGGGCATCGCGGCGTTCGAGCCCGAACACATCGGCATAGAACTCCGCCGTCCCGTCGAGATCGCCGGTGATGATGTTGACGTGGTCAAGCGCTTCGACGGCAATGCCCATGGTCAGATCGCTTTCGTCGCTGCAGCCCGTGCCGCTTCATAGCCCTGTCGGCGCATGGCCTCAATCTTGAGCCGTTCGTGGTAGCCGGGGTCCTCCGGGTAGTCGCGATAATCGCCCAGCACTTCACCGAAATACTGCTCCAGCTCGTCCTTGTGGTCGGGCATGGGGAAGATATAGGCCTGGTTCTCGCGCATGCCCTGCAGGATCCGCTCGGCAATCACATCCGGCTCCATGCCGACTTCGTGCAGGCCCGCCAGCCGTTCGACATTCTCGGTATTGATGGGCTTGGCATCGGCCATCAGGTCCCTGGGCCGGATATCGTCCGACGCGTAGATATAGCTCTTCACCAGCCCCGGGCAGACGCAGCTGACCCCGATGCCCTTGGGCGCGAGGCTGTAGCGCAGGCTTTCCGACATCCCGCGCACCGCGAACTTGGTGGTGTTGTAGATCCCCGGCGATCCTGCCGCGAGCCACGCCGCCATGCTGGCGGTGTTGACGACATAGCCGCCCTGCCCATGCTCGATCATGCGCGGGACGAAGGTCATCACTCCGTTGATCGGACCGTGCAGGTTCACGCCCATCAGCCAATCCCAGTCGCTGTAGGAACTGTCCTCTATGGTCTGGAACAGGTTCACCCCGGCATTGTTGAACAGCAGCGTCACCGGCGCGCCGAATTCGGCCTCCACCTTGTCGCGCGCCTCGGCCATAGCGTCGCGGCTCGACACATCGACCTTGACGCCCATGACTTCGCGGTTGTCGAGCGTTTCCAAGGCGCGCTCGATATGGTCTTCGCGAATATCCGCGATCACGACCTTGGCACCTTCATTGGCCAGCGCGCGCACCAGCCCAATGCCGACGCCGTTGGCCCCGCCGGTGACGAAGGCGACACGTCCCTTGAAGTCGATCATGCTGCGTTCCTTTCGACCTTGAGCCGCTTCTGCCGTTCGATTTCCTCGACGATCGAGGGATTGGAGAACAGCATGGCGAAGGTCTGCTTGTATTCGGGATTTTCCGGCAGGTGGTCCTGCACCGCCAGCGTCGTTGCCTCGCCTCGTTCGCGCACGCCGTCGAGGAATTCGGAGTGGGTGAGGATGTAGAGCTCGTCATTCAGCACGCCCTGCAGCACGCGCTCGCCGACCTCTTCCTTGGTCTGGAACAGGTCGAAATGGTTGCCGCCCGACTGCCGCCGCTTGTCGGCCTCGGCATAGCCGGTCTCGGCCAGGTCGTCGGGCCGCGTCTCGCCCGCCTTGGCGATATTGGACTGTACCGCGCCCGGGCAGAAGGCTGAGCAGATGACACCGCGCGCTTCCAGTTCGGGCCGCATGCATTCCATCATGCTCAGCACTGCGGCCTTGCCGCTGGAATAGATCGTCGTGCCGCCGACCGGGACCAGCCCCGACATCGATGACGTGTTGACGATATGCCCGCCTTCGCCGTGCGCGAGGATGCGCGGCAGCATGGTGACGATGCCGTTGATCGTGCCGCCCAGGTTCACGCCCATCACCCAGTCCCAGTCGGCAAAGGTCGCCAGTTCGGTCGGCCCGACAACGGCGACACCGGCATTGTTGACCAGCAAGTGGACCTTGCCGAACCTGGCTTCGGCAGCATCGGCAGCCCTGGCATAGGCAGCACGGTCCGTGACATCGAGCTGGAGCGCGAGCACCTTGTCGCCGCCGCCAAGCTCCGCCTCGCCTTCGGCCAGATGGTCGTCACGGATATCGGCGATCACGACATTCATGCCATGCGCCAGCGCTGCCTTGGCGATTCCCAAGCCAATCCCGCTGGCACCGCCTGTGACAAAGGCGGTCTTGCCGGCCAGATTCTGCATTTTTCTCTCCCTTGTTGTGCGATAGCTATTCACCAGAGCGAAATTGTATGCAAGACAAACAATTCTGCCAGAGGGCAAACAGCCCAGCACGGCAGGTCGGGAGAGGGAAATATGGCGATTGGGCCAAGCGCAGGTGCGCCGCTCGAAGAAGCTGGCAAGGAGCTGGGCCTCCAGCAGGCCGACGCCCCTGAGAAGGAGTGGCCGTCGACACCAGCGCGCTACTGGGCGCTGTTCGTCATCATCTTCGCCACCTTCGTCACATTCTTCGACCAGGTCGTGTTCGGCATGCTGGCGGAGCGGATCAAGACCGACTTCGGGCTGACCGATGCCGAGCTGGGCTTCCTCGCCGGGCCGGCTTCGATCATCTGTTACCTGTTCGTGGGCATCCCGCTGGCGCGGCTCGCCGACATCTGGCCGCGCAAATATGTGCTCGCCGGGGGCGTCGCCGTGGTCGGCTTCGTCACCGCGCTGGGCGGCATCGCGCAGACCTTCGTCCAGTTCGTCGGCAGCCGGGTCTTCCTCGCCGCGGGTGGCTCGGCCCATGCGCCCAGCTCCTACTCATTGCTGGCCGACGCCTTCCCGCCCAAGATCATCACCCGTGCCTTCGCGCTGCTGCAGTTCGGTTTTATCGGCGGGACGACGCTGGGCCCGCTGGTGGGCGGATACCTCATCATCATGACCGCCGAATGGGAACCGAGCACGGTCGCAGGCCTCACCATCCTGCCGTGGCAGTGGATCCTGATCTGGATCGCCTTGCCTGCTTTCGTTGCCGCGCTGCTGTTCCTGACCATCAAGGAACCCCAGCGCCAGGCACCGGTGGCCGATGCCGAGCAACCGCCGGAGAACGCCAGCTTCGGTCGCAAGGTCATAACCTTCATGGGCTTCGACGCGGCCAAGGCCATTCACGCCAATGGCAAGGTCTATTATCCGCTGTTCGGGGCCCTGGCGCTCAGCGCGACGGAAAGCTTCGGCCTCGCTTTCTGGCGCATCCCCTTCATGATCCGCGAGTTCGGCTGGAACGAGGCGGAGATCGGCGGGGCCATCGCGATAACCGTGCTGATCGGTTCGCTCACCGGGCTGGTCGTCGGCGGCACACTGGTCGAGCTGCTGGCCAAGAAGCACAAGGACGCCAATGTCCGCGCTGCCTTTATCTGTTTCTGCGGAACGACAGTCTCGACACTCACTGCGCTGCTCGCACCGACGGGTTGGACATCCATGATCGCCTTTGGCTTCGCCGGCATGTTCGGCCTGGCCGGGGCAGTGCCGCAGAACGCTGCGATCCAGCGGGTCGCGCCCAATTCGATGCGCGGGCAGGTGACCGCCTTCTACCTCTTCATGTTCACGTTCTTCGGCGCCATGGGCAGCTTCGTCATCGGCCTGGTGTCGCAATATATCGTCGGCGACCCGGCCAAGCTGCAGCAGACGCTGGTCATCACCGCAGTGCTGATCCTCCCGGCCGCCTGCTTCCTGATGTTCCGCGCGATGAAACCCTATCGCGGCGAAGTCGAGCGCCTGGAAGCGCTCGGCCGCTGACCCATCACATTCTGAGAGGAGAGAACCCGATGTCCGATGCCACGCTGGAAAGCCTCGCCGCCAAGGTCGAGGAGCTGGAGCAGCGCCTCACCACCCGCGAAGACGAGCTCGACGTGAAGAAGCTGCAATATCTCTACGGCTACCTGATCGACAAATGCATGTACGACCAGGTCGTCGACCTGTTCACCGAGGATGGCGAAGTCCGCTTCTTCGGCGGCGTCTACAAGGGCAAGGCCGGTGTGCGCCGTCTCTATGTCGATCGCTTCCGCAAGAGCTTCACGCATGACAACAACGGCCCGATCGACGGCTTCCTGCTCGACCATCCGCAGATCCAGGCCATTGTCGATATCGAACCCGATGGTGTGACCGCCAAGCTGCGCGGCCGCTCGACCATGCAGGCCGGGCGCCATGTCGACTATTGCGATCCGTCGAACCCGATGACCGCCAACCCGCGCCAGTGGTGGGAAGGCGGTCTCTACGAGAACACCTACAAGAAAGGCAGCGACGGCAAGTGGCGCATTCATGTGCTGAACTACTTCCCGCACTGGCACGCCGATTTCGACAAGGGCTGGGCCTATACGCAGGAGCAGTATGTGCCCTTCCCCAAGGTCACCTATCCGGAAGACCCGATCGGCCCGGACGAACTAATGGAAGAGCACTGGCTGTGGCCGACCCACAAGCTGCTGCCGTTCCACATGAAGCACCCGATCACCGGCGAGGAAATGGTCGCCGAGCGCTGGGAAGGCGATATCCGGCGCGAACAGGAAAAGGCCACCAAGGGCTGAGGAGACGACCGTGACTGCCTATCCTTCGCTCCACATGATCATCGGCGGCGAGAAGGTATCCGGCGGGGGCCGGCGCACCTTCGATGTCGTCAACCCCGCGACCGGCGAGACCATTGGCGCATTGCCGCTGGCCGAGGCGGCCGATCTCGACAAGGCGCTCGAAGTCGCGGCCGAGGGTTTCCGGATCTGGCGCAAGTCGACGCCGCAGCAGCGCGCAGCAGTGCTCCAGGGCGCGGCGCGGCTGATGCTGGAACGGCAGGAAGAGCTCGCCCGCATCGCAACCATGGAGGAAGGCAAGCCGCTCGCCGAAAGCCGGATCGAAGTGCTGATGAATGTCGGCCTGTTCAATTTCTACGCCGGCGAAGCGCAGCGGCTCTATGGCCGTGAACTGGTCCGCCCGACCGGGCAGCGATCGGTGATCCGGCACGAACCGGTCGGCGTGGTCGCGGCCTTCAGCCCGTGGAATTTCCCGATCGGTAACCCCGGGCGCAAGCTCGGTGCCCCGATCGCGGCGGGCTGTGCGGTGATCATGAAGAGCGCCGAGGAGACCCCGGCCAGCGCGCTCGGCGTGCTGCAATGCCTGCTCGATGCCGGCCTGCCGCCGCAAGTCGCGCAGGCCGTGTTCGGAGTGCCTGACGAGGTCAGCCGCCACCTGCTCGCCTCGCCCGTCGTCAGCAAGCTCAGCTTCACCGGCTCGACCGTGGTCGGCAAGCAGCTGATGAAGCTCGCCGCCGACAACATGCTGCGCACCACCATGGAGCTGGGTGGGCACGGGCCGGTGCTGGTGTTCGACGATGTCGATGTCGACCGGGTGCTCGACACCGCCGTGCCGGGCAAGTTCCGCAACGCCGGCCAGGTCTGCGTCAGTCCGACCCGCTTCATCGTGCAGGAAAACGTGTTCGAGAAATTCCGCGACGGCTTCGTCGAGCGCGCCAAGGCGGTGCAGGTCGGCGATGGCCTGGCCGAGGGCACCCAGATGGGACCGATGGCCAACCCGCGCCGCCCCGACGCCATGGAGCGTTTGATCGGCGGAGCGAAGGATGCGGGCGCCACGCTTCACACCGGCGGCGAGCGCATCGGCAACCAGGGCTTCTTCTACGCCCCCAGCGTACTGTCCGAAATCCCGCTCGACGCCGAGATCATGAACGAGGAACCGTTCGGCCCCGTCGCGCTGATCAACCCGTTCAAGGGCGAAGACGAGATGATCGCCGAAACCAACCGCCTCCCCTATGGCTTGGCCGCCTATGCCTGGACCGACGACGTCCAGCGCCAGCGGCGGCTGGCCGACGAAATCGAGAGCGGCATGGTCGGGATCAACAGCCACATGATCGGCGGGGCCGACAGCCCCTTCGGCGGGGTCAAATGGTCGGGCCACGGGGCCGAGGACGGACCTGAAGGCGTGCTCGCCTGCATGGTGACCAAGGCGGTGCATGAGGGATGATGCAATGACTCACGAACTCAAGACCGGCGGCGACCGCGGCTATCTGCGCATCGCGACCGAGGAAGCCTTCGCCACGCGCGAGCAGATCGACGTATTCCTGCGCATGGTGCGTGATGGCACGGCAGACCAGGGCATGGTCAGCCTGTGGGGCTTCTACGCACAAAGCCCCTCCGAACGCGCGACGCAGATCATGGACCGGCTGGTGGACCTCGGCGAACAGCGCCTGCGGCACATGGACGAGACCGGGATCGACAAGGCGATCCTCGCCCTGACCTCGCCCGGCGTGCAGCCCATGCTCGATGTCGAAGAAGCCAAGGGCATCGCGAGCCGCGCCAACGACTTCCTCGCCGAACGCTGCGAAGCCCATCCCGATCGCTTCATCGGCATGACTGCCGTCGCCCCGCAGGATCCCGACTGGTCCGCCGCCGAGATCCGCCGCGGCGCAAATGAACTCGGCTTCAAGGGCGTGCAGATTAACAGCCACACGCAGGGGCACTATCTCGACGAGCCGCAGTTCGACCCGATCTTCCGCGCGCTCGCCGATACCGGCCAGCCGCTCTACATCCATCCGGCGACCTTGCCCGACAGCATGATGGGCGGAATGATCGATGCCGGGCTCGATGGAGCCGTGTTCGGCTTTGCGGTTGAGACCAGCTACCACCTGCTGCGTCTGGTCACGACCGGCATCTTCGACCGCTATCCCGATTTGCAGATCATCGCCGGGCACGGCTGCGAAGCGCTCCCCTACTGGCTCTATCGCACCGATTTCATGCACAAGGCAGGCATCCGCTCGGGCCGCTACGAACGGCTCAAGCCGCTGCAGCACGACCTGTTCCACTACATGCGCAACAACTTCCTCGGCACCTGTTCGGGCCTGCCGTTCGAACCCGCGATCAAGCTGATGATCGAGGTGATGGGCGAAGACCGGGTGATGTATGCGATGGATTACCCTTACGAATATGTGGCAGACGAAGTCCGCATGATGGACAATCTCGACATCACGGATGCGCAGAAGAAGAAGTTCTTCCAGACCAATGCCGAGCGCTGGTTCAACCTGTGAGTGAGCCGCGCGCCCTGCCGACGGTGCCGCTGAAGGGCGCAGGCTACGCGCTGGCGCTTGTCTCGCTGATGCAAGCGATCAGCCTGCTCGACCGGCAGATCCTCGCCATCCTCGCGCCGGCCATCAAGGCCGACCTCGGCATTGGCGATGCCGAAATGGGGATGCTCTACGGCACCGTTTTCGCACTGTTTTACGCGCTGTTCTCGCTGCCGCTGGGGCGGATTGCCGATGGCTGGATCCGCACGAAGCTTCTCGCCTTCTGCCTCACCTTCTGGTCGGCGGCAACGGCACTGTCGGGAGTGGCGACCAGCTTTGCTATGCTGGCGACCGCCCGGCTCGGGGTCGGTATCGGCGAGGCGGCAACGTCGCCCGCCGGAACCAGCCTGGTTTACGATTACTGGCCCAAGCACCGGCGCGGCTTCGTGATGTCCGTCATGGCGTCGGCCATTGCGCTGGGGCTCGGCGGATCGCTGATCCTCGGCGGGGTGGCATCGCAATGGTGGGACGAGAACTATGCCGCAGGCGGAGCTCCGCTCGGCCTCGCCGGCTGGCAATTCGCCTTTCTCGTCGCCTCGCTGCCCGGCTTCGTGCTGGCGGTCTTCATGTACTTCCTTCGCGAGCCCGAGCGCGGCGGGATGGACGGGATCGAGAGCCCGGCCGACCCACACCCGTTCCGCGCCGGCTGGCAGGTCATGCGGGCGATCCTGCCCGGCACCAACTGGGTCAACCTCAAGGTGCAGAAGGCGCCGCCACGGGCGTGGCGCAACAACTTCATCTGGGTCACCGTGATCCTGATCGCGATGATCGGGCTCTACGTGGTGACCAGCCGCCTTTCCCCGCGCCCGCCGCTCGAATTCCTCGGCCTGTCGATCAATCCGCATGCGCTGCAATGGGGCGTGACCGGGTTCGGTCTCTTCGCCCTCGTGAATTTCCTGCAGAACATGCGCCTGTCGGACAACCAGGCCTTCCGCGTCATCACCGGCTCACCGACGCTGATCATGTGCATGGCGGTGGGATCGCTGCAGACGGTGATCAATTACGGGATGATGGCTTTCAACCCGTCATTCCTGCTGACCTACTACGACTTGACTCTGAGCGAAGCGGCGCTGCAATTCGGCTTTGTCAGCGCAGGGATGGGCATTATCGGCCCGCTGATCTGGGGCCCGCTGTCGGACAAGCTCAACATCCGCTTCCCCGGAGCCGGGCGGGCATGGGTGGCGATGTTCGCCATGGGCGTATCGCCGCTGATGAGCTTCTGGGTCTACTACGCGCCGACCCCGGGCGATTTCTACCTGCGCTTCGTATTCTACAGCCTCGTGCTGACCGGCTGGCTGCCGCCGCTCTATGCTATCCTCTACGAGCAGGTCCTGCCGCGCATGCGGGCGGTTACCTCGAGCACTTACCTGCTGGCCTCGACCATCCTCGGCCTCGGCATCGGGCCCTATGTCGTGGGTATGCTGTCTGATGCGACCGGCGACCTGCGCACATCGATGCTGGCGGTCAACACGGCTGCGGTCCCGATCGTGCTGCTGCTGCTGTTCATTGCCAAACGTGCCAGCAAAGATGAGGATGCTCTGCTGGAAAGAGCCGCCGAATGACCACCGTCCGCGAAGCCAGCTTTGCGATCTTCCGCCACTTCGGCGTCGATGCGCTGTTCGGCAATCCCGGCTCGACCGAGCTGCCGATGCTGCGCGGGATGCCGGCGGATATTCCCTATGTGCTGGGGCTAAGCGAAGCGGTCGTGCTGGGCATGGCCGACGGGTATGCTCAGGCGACCAGGCGACCTTCACTGGTGAACCTGCACAGCTCGGCCGGAACCGGTAATGCGCTGGGCAATCTCTACACCGCCTATCGCAACAACACCCCGATCGTGGTGACGGCGGGCCAGCAGGCGCGCTCGATCCTGCCATTCGATCCGTTCCTGGGTGCCGAGCGTCCGACCGAATTTCCGCGCCCTTTCGTCAAATGGGCCTGCGAACCGGCGCGCGCAGAGGACGTGCCGCTGGCGCTGGTGCGCGCCTTCCACATCGCCATGACCCCGCCGATGGGGCCGACTTTCGTATCCGTCCCGGTCGATGACTGGGACCGCGAATGCGAGATGCCCGACTTGCCCGCGCTGGCACTGACCGTGCAGCCGCCAGCGAAGGGGATAGCGCGCCTTGCTGCGATGCTAGACAGCGCCAGCAAGCCGGCGCTGGTAATAGGCGCGGGGGTTGCCCGCTCGGGCGGTTGGCAGGCGGCCATCGATCTCGTCGAGCGCTCCCAGGCGGATGTGTGGTGTGCCCCGCTGGCTTCGCGCGAGACCTTCCCGGAGAGCCACCCGCGCTTTGCGGGATTCCTGCCTGCTTTCCGCGAGGAAATCGTCAAGCTGTTGGCCCCCTATGACGCGATCCTTGTCGCCGGGACACAGGCCTTCACTTACCATGCCGAGGGGCACGGCCCGCATGTGCCCGAGGGCGCAACGCTGGGCCTGCTGAGCGACGATCCGCAGCACCTGTCGTTCCAGCCCGGCGGGATCGGGGTGCTGGGCGATGTAGGCGATGGCCTGAGGGCGCTGGCCAAGGCAGTGACGGAGAAACCCGCGCGAGAAGCGCAGCCGCGAGCCACTGCACCGGAAGCAGCAATGACTGCCGCCTATGCCCTGCACCGGATCGCGGAACTGCGCCCGGACAATGCCATGCTGACCGAGGAGGCCCCTACCGCACGCGGGGCCATGCACGACCATCTGCCGATCACCTGCGAACAAGGCTTCTTCGCTACCGCCAGCGGCGGGATCGGCTATGCGCTGCCTGCTGCCGTGGGCCTTGCGCGCGGGGCGGCGCAGCGCAAGGTGATTGCGCTGATCGGCGATGGCTCGGCGATGTACTCGATCTCCGGCCTGTGGAGCGCCGCCGAGCAAGGCTCCGACATCAGCTTCGTGATCCTCAACAACAGCCGCTACGCCGCGCTGGAGAGTTTCGGGCAAGTGTTCGGCATGAACCATGTCCCCGGCACCGACATTTCCGGCATCGACTTCGTCACGCTGGCCGAGAGCATGGGCGTCCCCGCCCGCCGCAGCGATGATGTGGCGACTCTGGACGAGGCGCTCGAATGGAGCTTCGGCACGAAAGGCCCGACGCTGGTCGAACTGGTGATCGCCTGACCCGAAGTCAGGTCACCCGCCACACCCATAGCTTGATGCTGCTGGCATAGCGTGCACCCGAGCAGATGAAGATCGAGCGGTTCATCCAATCGTAAGGGCCTTCGGGCGCTATGAACTGCGGCACGGTGCGGAAGTAGTATTCGCTCGGATCGACTTCCTCGCCCGCGACCAGTCGCTGCATCACCTCTGGTGGGCCATGGCGCAGGCCGGTGTTGCGGATCTGGATCAGCGCGCCATCATCGGTCTCGATGGCATAGATGGCATCGGCGACCGTCACGCCATCGGGCCGGGTGACCTGCCAGTCGGCGGCATTGCCCATCAGCTTGCCGCTGATCTTCGGCCCCTTCACATAGCCGCCGGCGAGGATCGGGATGATCCGCCGCGCGCCGTCATAGGTCGGCCCGATCTCGCGCGGAGCCTCGAGCTCGCCGCCCGCTTCGTAGACGAACTCCAGCCCGGGCTTGAGCGGCTCGCCATTCACGCAGCAAGCCCCAGCGCCGCACTGGGCGCGAAATTGCCGTGCAGCCCGAAGCGCAGGCGGATCGGGACCTTGACTGTCGCGATCGGGCCTTTCTCGATCTCCAGCGCATCGAACAACAGCAGGTCGCTGCGATGTTCGGCCATGCGGTTGCAGACCTGCACGATCCAGCCGTCACCTTCGGGCGCATCGGGCGAACGAGGGATGAAGCACGGTTCCTGCAGCGTGCTGTCCGCGCCGCACCACCAGTGTTGTTCTTCGCCTGTCTGGTGGTCGCGCAGCATCAGGCAGTTCATCGGCGCGCCCGCCGCGCTGCCGCCGGGCAGGTCGACCGGACGCGTGAAGTCCATCTCCAGCATCCAGCCATAGCGATAGGGCCTGCCGGTATAGCGGTCGTCGATGCGAGGAAACTCGCCGACGGTCTGGCTGATCTGCTCGATGCTCTCGAAATCGTCGGAGTTGGAGGCGAGGTCGACGGTCCAGCGGGTCAGCCGGGTCGCCGCTTCCATCGGCTGGAACGGCGCGCCGTGGATGTCGGGGAAAAAGGGGAAGAAATTGTTCTTCGATTCCGGGATGTCGAAATGGATCTTCGTTCCCTCCTGCCAGGCGTTCATGACATGGCTGGCGAAGCAATTGCCGCGCTCGAACCAGCGAATGTCTTCCTGTTTCAGCCCTTCCTTGCGCGGGATCACGCCGAGATAGACCGGCTTGGTGGTGTCGAACATGAAGGCCGGCTTGCCCTGCTCCAGCTGCTCCCAGCTGCCGATAGACGGCACGATGTGGATCACCAGGTAATCGGGCGTGATCGCGAAATCGTGCATCATGCAGTAATAGGGGACCTTGAACCATTCCTCGCGGACCAGATCGCCGTCCGGATTGACCTCGTAATAGGTCACATCGTCGGTGTGCAGCCCGCTGGCGGCGTAGCCGATGGCGACCATGTTGCCGGTGTCGGGATCGACCTTGGGATGCGCGGTGAAGGTCTCCCCAGTCATCTTTCCGCCGAACTTCTCGTAGCCGTCGGTTTCCAACGTAGCGGGGTCCATCACCAGCGCCGGCGAATCTTCCTTCAGCGCCCACAGCTTGCCACCATAGATCCAGGCGTTGGTGTTGGCGGTACCTCGGATCTCGCCCTTGACCGCCGGATCGTCGGTCAGCGGGTTGCGATAGGCCCCAAACAGCGACTTTCCAGCCTTGTTTTCCAGCTTCCACTTGTCGGTCTGCGCCCAGCGCTGGCGGAAATCGCATTGCCCATCGTGGAAATGGAAGCGGCTGATCATGCCGTCACCGTTGAAGGAGATATCGTCGCCCAACCGAGGCGGGAATTGCGGATCGGGCTGAACCCTGTAGAAGGCCCCATCCAGTTCGGGAGGGATCGTGCCTTCATGCGCCAGATTGGCGATATCGGCTTCGATCCTGCTCGGCGTGTTGAAACCGGTATAGTTGGGCGTGTCGGGGAAATGGGCCATTTCGCACTTGCCTCTCGACTTAAATTGTATGTCTTACTAACATTCGCAGGTGGAGAGGAACATGACAAGACATAAGGAAACGCTTGTTCCGACGACGCCGCATGTTGAAGGGGATGACGACATTGGCGAGATTGCCGATATCGTCGGCTTTCACATCCGCCTGGCGCATGGCGCGGTCTATCGCCACTTTACCGAGACATTCGAAGATCTCGAGCTGACGCAGAAGCAGGTCAGCGCACTGTGGCTGATCGCCGATCATCCCGATATTTCGCAAACGCACCTTGCCCAGCTGATGCGGATGGACCGTGCGACGACGATGGCAATTGTCAACCGGATGCAGGATCGCGGCTACCTCGTGCGCGGCCAGGCCAAGGACGACAAGCGCCGCCAGACGCTCAACCTGACCAAGGACGGGTTCAAGATGCTCGATGTCGCCAAGCGAGCGATCCTCGAGCATGAAGCCTGGCTCAAGTCGCGCTTTAGCAAGCAGGAAGTCGCACAGCTGATCGAGCTGCTTGCACGCATTCACGAATAGAACAACGACCAGACCTTCGGGAGAGAACACCATGGCCGCAACCGATCCGCGTGCGTTGATCGACGAAACGCCGATGAGCACACGGCAATGGATTGTCGTGGTGCTGATGGTGCTGCTCAACGCGCTGGATGGCTTCGATGTCCTTTCAAGCGCTTTCGCCGCACCGGGCATTACCCAGGAATGGGGTATCCCGCGCGCCGAACTGGGGATCGTGCTGTCTGCCGAACTGGTCGGGATGGGTTTCGGCTCGGTCTTGTTGGGCGGCATGGCCGACAAGTACGGACGCAAGGTGACCATGATTGCCTGCCTGGTTTTCATGGCGGCAGGAATGTGGATGGCCGGCCATGCCAGTGGCGTGGCACCGATGGTCGCGTTCCGCTTCATCACCGGAATCGGCATCGGTGGCATGCTGGCAGCGACCAATGCCGTGACCGCCGAGAGCACCAGCACAACTGCGCGCAAGACCGCCATTGCGGCCTATGTCGCCGGCTACCCGCTTGGCGCAATCATCGGCGGGATTGCCGCGTCGGAGTGGCTGCTGCCGACCTACGGCTGGCGTGCGATCTTCGACTTCGGCGCTATCGTCACTGCGGCGCTTATCCCGGTTGTCTGGCTGCTGGTCCCGGAAACGGTCGCCTTTAATTCAGCGAAGGACAGGCTGGCTGGCGTCAACAAGACCCTCGCCGCGTTCGGCAAGGCTGCAATCGACGCCTTGCCGGTCCGTTCAGCCACCGCTGCCAAGCCTTCGGTAATGGACATCCTGTCGAACCCGAAACTTCGCCCGGTCACTCTGGCGCTGTCGTTCGGCTACATGTTCCACACCATCACCTTCTATTACATCCTGAAGTTCGCAGTTCAGATCGTCGCCGACTACCCGCCGGGCTATGAACCGTCGGAAGCAGCGACCGTGCTGACCTGGGCCAATGTCGGCGGGTTCACCGGCAGCTTCGTATTCGGCTTCATCATGTCGCGTTTCGGGATCAAATGGCCGACCGCATTGATGCTGCTGATCGGCTCGGTCGCGGTCGCTTCGTTCGGGCTCGGGCGCGACACGATCGATGCCTGGCAATGGGCGACCATCCTGACCGGCTTCTTCACCAATGCCGCGATCAGCGGGTATTACGCTGCCTTCGCGCGTGGCTTCCCGGCCTATGCCCGGGCCACGGGGACCGGCTTCGCGCTGGGCATCGGGCGCTTCGGGGCGGCAGGCAGCCCGCTGATCGCCGGTGCGCTGTTCACCTGGCTCGGCAATGACGAGTTGCTGGTCGTCTCCTGCATCATGGCGATGGGATCGATCGCATCGCTGATATTGTTCCTGATGCTGCCGGAAACCGACGGCGATGAATTGGTTCGGCAGGAGTCGGAGGCGAGCTAGCCTATTCCGAAGCCATTTCCACCGCCGCGCGGACCTTGAGCAGGTGCTTCTGCACCTTGCCGCTCGCAGTGGCAGGGATCTCGTCGGTGATGACCGCTGACTTGGGCACCTTGAATTTGGCAAGGCGCGCCGCGCAATGGGCGATCACTTCGTCGGCCGTGATGCTCTTGCCCGTAGCAGGAATGACATAGGCCCGGCCAACTTCACCCCAGCGTTCATCAGGCACGCCGATGACAGCTACCTGACCCACAGTATCCAGTTCGGCCAGCGCCGCTTCGACTTCGGCCGGATAAACGTTTTCGCCGCCGGAGATGTACATGTCCTTCTTGCGGTCGACGATGTAGAAATAGCCGTCCTCGTCCATCATCGCGGCATCGCCGGTGTGGAACCAACCGTCCACAAAGGCCTTCGCTGTCAGTTCCGGCTGTTGCCAGTATCCCATCGCGATGCTCGGACCCGAAACGAGCAGTTCGCCCTGTTCGCCAGGCGGCACTTCATTACCATCCTCGTCGACGATCTTGGCGCGCTGGGTCATCAGCGGCAGGCCGCACGATCCGGCCTTCGACAGCATCAGGTCGAGCTCGAACGGCGGGATCGCGAAATTGGAGCCGGTTTCCGACATGCCGAAGCCTTCGGAAATGCGGACGCCTGCGCCAAGGAACCGTTCCGACTGGGCCTTGGGGTTCGGCGCGCCACCGATCGCCCAGGCAACGATCTTGTGCAGCTTTGCAGCCTCGAACTCCGGCCGCTGCCACAGCGTCGTCGCCATCTGCGGGACGGAGAAATAGTGCGTAACGCCCAGCCCGGGGTCCACCATCCGCTCCAGCGTCAACTTGGGGTCGAAGCCTGGCGAGATAAGCACTGCGCCACCTGCAAATAGCGGCGTACGGGTCGCAGCCATCAGGCCGGCTGTGTGAAACAGCGGCATATCGCACAGGAAAGTGCTGGAAGGATTCACCGCATTGCCGTGGATCAGGTTGGTACAACCCCAGAAGATATTGCATTCTGACAGCATCACGCCCTTCGGCCGGCCGCTGGTGCCGGAGGTATAGAGCAGGGTCGAGACGTCCTCGAAGTCGCGCCGGGCCTCAATTGGTGCCGATGAACCCTCTTCGCCGAGACCCAGCATATCAGTCACGTCAAGGACTTCAGCCACATTGCCGGGTGCGGTGAAGCCATCCTGCAGGAACAGCAGATGCGGCTCGGCATCGGCGGCGAGCGCTTCCAGCTCTGCCACCGCCAGCCGCCAGTTCATCGGCATGAAGATGCAGCCGGCGCGCACGCAGGCGAACTGCAGGATCGGCATCTCAGCGCAGTTCTTGGTCAACGTCGCGATACGTGTACCGCTGTTGTTGCCGAACCTGCCATGGAGCCAGGCCGCCAACCGGTCGATGACCGCATTTAGCTCCGAATAGTTCCACTCACGCCCGGATTCGAGATCTACCACCGCCCGCTTGTTGGGCATGGCTTCGGCGTAAGTTGCGATCGAATCGAGAAGTATCATCGGCTGCTGTCTCTCTCCCGGGCCGAAGCCCTAGTCTTTCAGCTTCGACGTGTCGAACGTGCCAAGCCCCGGCTTGAAGCTCTTCTCGTCGAGGAACTGGCGCGTCCCTTCGCGGCGTGCCTCAGCTCCGCCGAAGCTGTGTAGCGCTTCCTGCGCGCGGATCTGATAATCGAGCCCGTTGTCATAAGTCATGTCGACCATACGCCGCACGGCCCATTTGGTTGCACGCAGCGCATGCGTGTCTTTCTTCTTCAGGGCCTCGGCAATTTCGGTAACCCGCGCCTCAAGCTGGTCCGCCGGGACAGACTCGGTCACCAGCCCCTGTTCCTCGGCCTGCTTGCCGGTTAGGTTCTCGCCCATCATCGCGTGGTACATCGCCTTGCGGAACGGCATCAGCTCCTGCGCCACTTTCGAAGCACCACCGCCCGGCAGGATGCCCCAATTGATTTCAGAAAGGCCGAACTGGGCATCGTCGCTGGCGATGGCGATGTCACACCCGAACAGCGGGCCATAGCCGCCGCCGAAGCACCAGCCGTTGATCATGGCGATGGTCGGCTTTTCATACCAGCGCAGCCGCTCGAACCAGCCATAGCTTTCGCGCTGCGACTTGCGGATCGCGGCGAGGCCCTGTTCCTCGGTCTCGCGGAAATATTCCTTGAGGTCCATGCCCGCGGTCCAGGCCGAGCCTTCGCCGGTCAGCACCAGCACCTTCACATCGTCGCGGAATTCCAGCGCTTCAAGCACCCGCATCATCTGCCGGTTGAGCTTGGGACTCATGCAGTTTCGCTTCTCCGGGCGGTTGAACCTCACCCAGGCGATATCGTCCTTCACCTCATAGGCGACGGTGTCTTCTTCAGCGCGTTCGGACATGGGCATTTCCTCGTGATCGATTCGGATTGTTAGGCGCTATAACAATTTTCTCTTTGATCACCAGTTAAGAATTGGCAAAGGCAGTCATACAAAAGAGAGGAACCACCATGGCCGATAG
Source organism: Parerythrobacter aestuarii (assembly GCF_030140925.1). NCBI lineage: Bacteria > Pseudomonadati > Pseudomonadota > Alphaproteobacteria > Sphingomonadales > Erythrobacteraceae > Parerythrobacter > Parerythrobacter aestuarii. Next base: position 682,359 of record NZ_JARBWD010000001.1, on the reverse strand, counting down.
CGATCCGAGCAAGAACCAGCCCGCTGGATACGAGCCCCCCGAGGTGTGGGACCCGGGCGTGGAAAGCGGTGGCACGTTCGCCAGCATCAACGCTCCGACGTCTGGCGCCCGGTTCGAGAAGGAGCTCCCGGTCGGCAAGCATCCGCACCAGCTCTATTCGCTCGGTACGCCCAATGGGGTGAAGGTCACAATCCTGTTCGAAGAACTGCTGGAGAAAGGCTTCTCCGACGCGGAATATGACGCGTGGCTGATCAACATCGGTGCTGGCGACCAATTCGGCAGCGGCTTCGTCGACATCAATCCCAATTCCAAGATCCCGGCGCTGGCGGACCACTCCTTCGATCCGCCAATCCATCTGTTCGAGAGCGGTTCGATGCTGGTCTACCTGGCCGAAAAGTTCGGCGCTTTCCTGCCGACCGATACGCGCAAGCGGGCCGAGACGATGAACTGGCTGATGTGGCAGATGGGCAGTGCTCCGTTTGTCGGTGGCGGCTTTGGCCACTTCTACAACTATGCCCCGTTCAAGATCGAATATGCGATCGACCGCTATGCGATGGAAACCAAGCGTCAGATGCACTTGCTCGATACCATCCTGGCCGATCGCGAATTCATCATCGGCGACGAATACACTATCGCCGACATGGCCATCGTGCCCTGGTACGGCAGCATGATGCGCACCGCCTACAGCTCGCAGAAATTCCTCGCGACGCATGAATACACCAACCTGGAGCGCTATGTGGCGCAGTTGTTCGACCGGCCGGCGGTGAAACGCGGGCGCATGGTCAACCAGACCTTCGGCAAGCCCGAAGGACAGGTCCGCGAGCGCCATGATGCGCGCGATTTCGAGCACAACCGCGAAAGCCAGATCGAGGAACGCGGCGGCGAACGGATCACCTGGGACGACTAAGACGGTAAGCGATCAGGTCAGGTCGCTCATCTGCATTTTGATGCCGGCATCGGCCGCGCGCATGGCTTCGCGGCGTAGCTCTTCGATCCGCAGGCGTCCGGGCGGGGCTTCCTCTTGCGGAAGCGCCGCCATGACGCGTTCATGCAGTTCCTCGAAATCGGGGCCGTGCTCAGGATGGGTTAGGATCAGCCCGTCGTTACGGGTCATCCCGGCGAGGATTTTCGAGCCAACCTCGTAAGGCTCCATGCCTTCGTCGAAGGCGGTCCCGAACTGCTCCAACTCGGCTGCATCGACTGCGCCGAAACCGCTCGCGCCGAAACCTTCGGGCCGCTTGAGTGCGCTGGTCCAGGCATTGGTTTTCGTCAGCGCCGGGCAGCAGAGCGAACAGCCGATCCCATGTGGGGCAAGGTTGTAGCGCAGGCTTTCCGTCAGCCCGCGAACGGCGAACTTGCTGGCGGTGTAGATCCCCGCCTGCGGGCCCGGCAGGAAGGCCGCCATGCTGGCGATATTGACGACATGGCGGCGACCCGCCGCCTGCTTGATCCTGGGCAGGAAGCTGACGAGGCCATTCACGACCCCGCCGAAATTGACCCCCATGATCCAGTCGAAATCGTCATAGGTCGCTTCGTCGGTCGGCCCGAAGACCGAGACCCCGGCATTGTTCACCAGCACGTCGACTTCGCCGAAATGCTCCACCACTTCATCGGCGACTTCGTCGAAGCGTGCGCGATCGGTGACGTCGAGTTTGCAGAACAACGGGGCCGCATAGCCCTTGTCCGCAAACCACGCTGTGGTCGCCAAACGGTCATCCTCGTTGCGATAGCTCAGTGCCAGCCGCATCCCGGCGTCGGCGAAAGCCTGCGCGACCCCCAAACCGATCCCGGTCGCCGCGCCGGTCACGAATGCCACGCGTCCTTCCCACGGCCTGTCCTGCTCACCCATTGCTGAAGATTCCTCTCGCCAACTCGCTAACAATCGTTAGTGTTACATACAAAATAGTGGGAGAGTCGAGAATGTCTGTTGTCGAAGACCGCCTGGGCGAGCTCGAGCGCCGGGTCGCCCGCATGGAAGACGAAGCCGCGATCCGTCGCCTGCAAATGGCCTATGGCTATTACATCGACTACAATCGACCAGAGGAAGTCGCCGGCCTCTTCGCCGAGGACGGGGCGGTGGTGTTCCTCTCGGGCGAGTATCGCGGCCATGCCGGGGTCATGCGGCTCTATGGCACCTGGATCCAGAACCTGTTCACCGGCGGCAAGCGCGGCCCGGTCTATGGCCTGCTGCTCGACCATTTCCAGCTGCAGGACGTCATCACCGTGGCCGAGGATCGCCAGACAGCCAAAGGCCGCTTCCGTGGGATCCTCGCCGGGGGCTGGCACGACAGCGCCCTCGACCAGAAGCCCGACGAGGTGCCGCAGCAGTTCTGGGAAGCCGGGATCTACGAAAACGATTACGTTCGTGAAGACGGCGTGTGGAAGATCAAACGGCTCAATTACATGATGCAGTGGCAGGCCGACTACGAGACCGGCTGGGCCAAGACCGAGGCGCATCTACAACCGGCGGTACAGACCTATCCTGAGAACCCGATCGGCCCGGACATCATCCTGCCGGAAGAGGAATGGCGCCAGACCTGGCCGCACCGCCAGGAAGTCGCAATGAGCTTTGCTCACCCGGTCCTGGGCGCGGCCTTCAAGGCCGGGCACTTCACAGCGATGAAGGACCAGTAGGGAGCATACGGCCATGACCCTGCTTCCCGACGGCAGCGAGAAAGGTCTGCGCGGTTACATGCCTGAGCGGGGTATCCGCACCCGTATCGGCATGGCACCGCCGGCCCGAGAGATCGACCGCAATGCCCCCTACCAGCGTATCGCGACCGAAGAGGCCTGGACCTTCCCCGAGCTGGTCAAGGCGCAGCTTGAGTACCTCGAAAGCGGCGAGAGCGATGACAAGTCGCTGGCGATGGCAGGCATGTTCGCTTCCATGCCGCAGCTGCAAGAGATGCTGCAGGACCTTGGCGACCTGCGCCTTGCGCACATGGACGAATACGGCATCGACCGGCAGCTGCTGCTCCTGACCAGCCCTGGCGTGCAGGTCGTCCGCCCGGGCGAAGGCACCCCGCTGGCCCGGCAGGCGAACGATATCGCCGCCGATGCCTGCGCCCGCCATCCCGACCGCTTTTCCGCGCTTGCCGCCTTCGACCCGCGCGATGTGGCAGGGTCGGTGAAGGAGCTTGAGCGGGCCGTGCAGACGCTCGGCCTTAACGGCGCAGTGCTCAATTCGCATTTCCAGGGGCACTATCTCGACGAGGAGGAATATTTCCCGATCCTCGAAGCGCTCGAAGCGCTCGACGCCCCGCTCTACATCCACCCGACCGCGCCATACATGGCCCCGCAATATGCCGCGCGCGGGTTCACCGGAGCACTGGGCGGCTTCCCGCACGATGTGTGGCTGCACACCATGGGGCTGATATTCTCAGGCGCGTTCGATCGCTTCCCCAATCTGAAGCTATGTATCGGCCACCTTGGTGAATGCCTGCCGCTGCATCTCTATCGCTTCGACTGGATGCAATCGAACGCGGATGGCGTGCCGGGCCTGCGGGGCGGACAACCGGCGGTGACGCTCAAGCATCCCGTCAGCCACTATTTCCGCACCAATATCTGGATCACCACCAGCGGCGTCGGCTGGGAGCCGGCGATCCGCTTCTGCATGGATGTGATGGGGCCCGACCGCGTGCTCTACGCGATGGACTATCCCTACCAGCAGAGCTCGGACGAAGTCGCCGCCTATGACCCGATGGACCTCAGCCCCGTGCACAAGCAAATGCTGATGGAAGGCAATGCCCGGGCGCTGTTCAAGCTGCCCTAGGACCTAACGACCCAATTTCACATCCTGGTGATGGCTGGTGATCCACCCAGCCATGGCTGCATTCACCTTGTCGACCATTCGGGTCAGGCTGGCGCGTTCGCGCGCGCTCAAGGTGCCAAGCACTTCATCGGACAATTTCTGCAGCTCCGGGCCAAAGGTCTTGTAGAATTCTTCCCCGGCTGCGCTCAGCCTTACCGGCTTGCGGCGGCGGTTATCCCTGTCCTCGACCGACTCGATCAGTCCGCGTTCGCGCAGGCCGGCGATTGCCCGGCTGACATTCATCGGGGCCATGCCCATGATATTGACCAGATCATGCCCCGCCAGTGCCCCTTCGCCTGCCAGCGCCATAACCACTTTCAACTCGGTCTGGGCGATATCGTGCGGTTCGCAGACACCTTCCTTCATCGGGGTATTGATGAAGCTGCCAAGTTTGAGCAGCCGGATAAGCAGCGCAAGGTTGCCGTCATCGGACAGCAACTCTGCTTCCGGGTCCCTGAAAGCCCCCTGATCGCGCGATTCGGTCATCAATCGCGTCATCCATCACGCAGCACGGAAAGGCAAGAATACTAACAATTGTTGCTTTTTGGCTCCACCTGTGCAGCATTCGGCATGAGTGGGCACACCGGGGCGCTTCATCCTTGCGATTTCCTGAATTGTGTGTCTTACTTACAAATCTGGAATACTGGCCGGCATGGTCACCAGTGAGGGAGAGGATAATGAGGAACTTCGTACGGTCGCGGACCGCAATTCGTTCGCTTGCGCTTGGCGCGTCTGCAATTTCGATGACCGCAGCCATGCCTGCCCTGGCGCAGGATACCGAAGGGGCACAAAAGGATGATGGCAATATCATCATTGTGACCGCCCAGTTCCGCGAGCAGAACATCCAGGACACGCCGCTCGCCATCACCGCCGTCACGGCGGACATGATCGAAGCGAAGAGCCAGACCAACCTTGCACAGGTTGCTGACGCAGCCCCGAACGTGGCGATCCGCCCGCAGGGCGCGAGCTTCGGCCCTTCGGTCACGGCATCGATCCGCGGTGTGGGACAGAACGACTTCAACCCGGCATTCGAGCCCGGCGTCGGCATCTACATCGACGATGTCTACTACCCGCAGCTGACCGGCGCGATCTTCGACCTGCTCGATGTGGAGCGAGTGGAAATCCTGCGCGGCCCGCAAGGCACACTGACCGGACGCAACTCGGCCGGTGGCGCGATCAAGTTCTATTCGCGCAAGCCGACCGGCGACAATACCGGCTTCCTTGAGGCCACCTATGGTTCGCGCAACCGTATTGGCCTGCGCGGCGCGGCCGACTTCGGCTTCACCGACAACCTGTTCATGCGCGTTTCGGGCGTGTTCAAGGAGCAGGACGGCTATGTCGACCGGATCGACTATGGCTGCGCCTTCCCCAACAGCGGCATTCCGTCGACGAACTCCGGCGCCGCTGATTGCGTCTTGAGCGAGCTGGGCGGCACCGGCTACCAGGCCGTTCGCGGCATCCTGCGATGGGAACCGAGCGATCGCTTCGAAGCAACGTTGAGCGCGGACTACGTGAAGGACGATCGCACCATCGCTGGCGAAGTCCTGCTCAACACCGGGCCGGTCCCGGCACCGAATACCGCAGTCAACGGGGTGGAACTGTCGAACCAGTTCATCTGCGGCCCGTTCTGTAACTATGCCACCACTGGCCAGCCGGCAATCACCTGGCAGCCCGCACTCAACGTTGCCCCTCCTGGCAACCCGCCGTTCTATATCGACCCGCTCGGCGCGGCCGGCACGCCGCTGGCAGCAACCTCAGGCAACGACCGCAGCATCTATGAAGGCTGGGGCGTCTCGCTCAACATGGTGCTCGATATCAGCGACAATGTGCAGCTGACTTCGATCACCGGTTATCGCGAGTTCGATACCGAGTTCTATACCGATGACGACCTGACACCGATCAACACCAATTTCGGCCGTAACTTCCTCTCGAATGAGAGCTTCAGCCAGGAACTGCGCCTGAATATCGAGCCGGCAGATGGGATCAACATCACCGTCGGCGGGTATTATTTCGAGCAGGATTCGGTCTACGATTCCTTCCAGGACATCCGCTATGTCTCGGTCTTCCCGCTGCAGTTCCGCCAGCCCGATCCGACCGCGGCAGAAGCTATTGCCGTGTTCGGAAACATCGGTTGGGAGCTGACGGATCGCCTAACCGTCAATGCCGGTGTCCGCTACACCGACGAATCGAAGGACCAGACCTATTTCCGTCTCAACCTCGACGGCACGATCAACCCGTTCCTCGACCCGCTGGGTGCCATCAACGGTGCCGGGACACCGGGCGCGCTCACTGGCAACACCGCCAGCTACAGCGCAGACAAGCTCGATTACCGTGTCGCGGTGGACTATCGCTGGTCGGACGCGCTGCTGACCTACATCTCGGTCTCGACCGGCTTCAAGGGCGGCGGTTCTAATCCGCGTCCGTTTAACGCGGCGCAGCTGATCCCGTTCAACCCGGAAAAGGTCACCGCTTTCGAAGCAGGCTTCAAGAGCGACTTCGCTGACAACCGGGTGCGCCTCAACGGGGCGGTGTTCATGAACGACTACACCGACCTGCAAATCCCGGTTTCGGCCTGCCCCACCGCACCTTGCGCGGCACGTCTGAACGCCGGCGATGCCGAGGTTTGGGGGATCGAGCTTGAGTTCGTGGCCGAACCGGTCGACGGGCTCAATATCGATGCCGCTGTCAGCTACATCGATCAGGAATTGAAGACGAGCTCACTCAATCCGGCGGCTACCAACCCGAGCGTGGAAATCTCGCCCGGCGTCTTCGGCACCAACCCTGCGGGCGTAGTACCGACCGATCCGCCAGCGGTGCCGCAGTGGAAGTTCAACGCCGGCATCCAGTACAAGGCCGACCTCGGCGGCTCGGGCAGCATTACCCCGCGCCTCGACCTGGCCTACCAGGACAAGCAATACACCGGCCCGACCACGCTCAACGGTGTGCGCACGCTTAACTTCATGCCGAGCTTCACCACGCTCAATGGCCGGTTGACCTGGCGCAACGCAAATGAGGACCTGTCGGTTTCACTCGAAGTGACCAACATAACCGACGAGTACTACTTCCTCAGCCGTTTCAACCTGCTGGGTGCGGGTGCCGGCTTCGACAAGGCCCTGCCCGCTGCACCGCGCGAATGGGCACTGACGGTCCGCAAGGACTTCTGATCCGCCCACCGGATCGGACAACAGGGGGCGGTCCTGCGGGGCCGCCCTTCTTGTTTCATGAAACACGATTGCCGGAGTTGACCATGCTGCTGCCCCAAGGCGTTTCGATCGCCCATCCTGACAAGCTCTATATTGGTGGCACGTGGGTGGCACCGCAATCGAGTCGGCAACTGGAAATCGTCTCGCCCAATACGGAGCAAGTCGTCGCCCATACCGCCGAAGCCGGGCCGCAGGATATGGATGTTGCAGTCGCATCCGCGCGCGAGGCGTTCGATCATGGGCCATGGCCGCAGATGCCGCCGGGCGAGCGCATTGCCGCCTTCCGCAAAATGGTCGAGCACATGCGCCCGCGCGCCGGGGAACTGGCGGCGGCATGGACCGCGCAGGTCGGCGGCCTCGCCAGCTTTGCAGGGCCGATGCACCAAGGCAGCATCGCCACGCTCGACGGGATCGCCGGTTTTGCCGAGGCCTTCGAATTCGTCGAGCATCGCCCCACGATCGGTGCCGAAGTCGGGCTGATCGCCTACGAGCCCGTCGGTGTGGTGGCCGCCATCGCGCCATGGAACGGCCCGTTCGGGATCATGGCCAACAAGGTCGCCTATGCGCTGCTGGCAGGCTGCACAGTGATCATGAAGCCTTCACCCGAAACACCGCTCGAAGCTTATATCATCGCCGAGGCAGCGGAAGCTGCCGGGATCCCGCCCGGCGTGGTGAACCTCGTTCCTGCAGAACGCGAGGCGAGCGATCATCTCGTCTGCAACCATGGCGTAGACAAGGTCAGCTTCACCGGCTCGACTCTCGCCGGCAAGCGCATCGCCAGCGTCTGCGGAGAGCGCATCGCCCGCTGCACGCTCGAGCTGGGCGGCAAGTCGGCCGCGATCATCCGCGACGATTTCCCGACCGAGGCGGCGGCGGGATTGCTCGCCAACACCATCACCATCATGAGCGGGCAGGTCTGCGCCATGCTCAGTCGCGCGATCGTCCCGCGCCGGCGGCATGACGAGATCGCCGACGCCATCGCTGGCGAGATGCAGAAGATCCGCATCGGCCATAGCGACGATCCCGAAACCCAGCTCGGCCCGCTGGCAATGAAGCGGCAGTTGGAACGGGTCGAGAGCTATATCGAGGAAGGCAAGCAGACCGCCGATCTCGTGACCGGCGGCAATCGCACCAGCCACATGAACCGGGGCTATTTCATCGAGCCGACGCTGTTCGCCAATGTCGACAACACCAGCCGCATTGCGCAGGAGGAGATCTTCGGCCCGGTGCTGTGTCTGATCCCGTGCGAGGACGAGGAAGACGCCATCCGTATCGCCAACGAGTCCAACTACGGTCTTAATGGTTCGGTGCTGACGCAGGACGCCGAGGCCGCCTATCGCATCGCTCGCCGCATCCGTTCGGGCGCGGTGGGGCAGAACGGCCTACGAATGGATTTCGGCCTGCCCTTCGGCGGATTCAAGCAATCGGGCATCGGCCGCGAGGGCGGGCCGGAGGGCTTGCTCGGATGCCTTGAAAGCAAGACCATCCTGATCGACGCCATGCCCGGCCATCTGTGACAGGGAGCACACCAGCATGACCGACCATATTGCGGGGAAATCCATCGTCGTGACCGGTGCCGGAGGCGGCTTCGGCCGTCTCGTGTGCGAAAAGGCTGGGGCGCGCGGAGCGAAGTTGACCTGCGCCGATATCGACCTCGCCGCTGCCGAAGCGACCGCCGGGGCCGTGCGCGAAGCCGGCGGCGAAGCGCAGGCGGTGGCCTGCGATGTCCGGGAGGTCGGGGATGTGCGGGCAGCAGTCGCCGCCAGCGTCGATGCCTACGGCGGCGTGGACGTCATGCTCAACAACGCCGGCATCATGCCGCTCGCCTTCTGGGCCGACCACGAGGCGGCGCTCGACGCCTGGAACCGCTGCATCGACATCAACCTCAAGGGGATCATGCACGGGATCGTCGCGGTGCATGACCAGATGATCGCGCAGGACCGCGGGCAGGTGATCAATATCGCCAGCATCTATGGCAATTTCCCGGTCGCGGGGGCGGGCATCTATAGCGCGACCAAGGCGGCGGTGGGCTTCCTGTCGGAATCGCTGCGGGTCGAATCGCGCGGCAAGATCAAGGTGACCACGATCCGCCCGACAGGGGTCCCCACCACCGGCCTTTCCGCCACCGTCGTGAACCAGGCGGCGGGCGTCGGCATCCTTGGCCAGAACATGCCCGATTTCATGGAAATGCTCGGCCAGCTGGCTGAAGGTACCTTCCCCGCCGAGCGGCTCGACCCGGACAACATCGACTATGCCAGCCTCGCGCCCGAGCATATTGCCGATGCCGTGATCCATGTGATCGACCAGCCCTGGGGCGTCTCGATCAGCGATGTCACCGTGCGCGGCGCAGGGGATCATTTCATCCTCTGACAGCTTGCCGCGCGCCTCAAATATTGTATGCAACACTTACAATATTTGAGGGATGAGGAATGTCTGCACGGCTGATCGACGGGCGCAAGCTGGCCCGCATTTTGCGCGACGAGATGGCGCCGCGGCTGGCAGCGCTGGCCGAGCGGGGCATCACCCCCGGCCTCGCCGTGATCCTGGTTGGGGAGGACCCCGCCTCGGCGGTCTATGTCGGCAACAAGATCCGCGCCTGCGAAGCGGTCGGGTTCCATTCCAGGACCATCCGCTTCCCCGCAGAGGTGACGCAGGACGAACTGCTCGGGCGGATCGTCTCGCTCAACGCCGATCCGGAAATCCACGGCATCCTCGTCCAGCTCCCGCTGCCCGATCATATCGACATGGCGCGAGTGCTGGAAACGATCGCGGTGGAGAAGGATGTCGACGGCTTCCATCTCTACAATGTCGGCGGGCTGGTGACCGGGAGCACGATCTTCTCGCCCTGCACGCCCTATGGCGTGGTCAAGCTGCTCGAAGCCGAAGGGATCGAAATCCAGGGCCAGAACGTGGTGGTGGTCGGCGCCAGCAACATCGTCGGCAAGCCGATGGCGCTGATGCTGATGAGCCGCGGGGCGACCGTCTCGATCTGCCACATCCACACCCGCGACCTCGCCCAGTTCACCATCCTCGCCGATATCCTGGTGGTCGCGGCCGGCGTCCCCGGCCTCATCATCCCGCAGATGGTCAAGCGCGGGGCAATCGTCATTGATGTCGGGATCAACCGCATGCCAGACGGCAGCATCCGCGGCGATGTCGACTTCGAAGGGCTGAAGGAGAAGGTCGCGGCGATCACGCCCGTACCGGGCGGGGTCGGGCCGATGACGGTGACCATGCTGCTGGAAAACACGCTGCAATCGGCCGAGCGAGCCGCAGGGATCCGCTCCGAAGGGATCGAAGACCCGGTCTAGAGCAGCTCCACGCAGCCGCCGTCGACGTAGAGGTCCACCCCGTTGATGAAGCTCGCTTCCTCGCTGGCGAGGAACAGAACGGCGCGGGCGACCTCCTCCGGCGTCCCCATCCGCCCGATCGGCACAACGCCCGCAAGCATTTCGCGCATCCCGGCGATCTCTTCGGCGCTCGCATCGCGCTTGAAGATTTCGGTATCGGTCGGGCCGGGGCTGACCATGTTGACCCTGATCCGGCGCGGCAGCAGTTCCTTGCCGAGGATCCGCGCTGCCGCCCGCAGCCCCGCCTTGGCCGAGGCGTAGACGACATTACCCGGCACCGCCGAGACCGAACCGATCGAGCCGGTGATGACGATATTGCCCCCGTCACGCATCAGCGGCAGCGCCTTCTGCACCGCGAAAAACGCCCCGCGCAGATTGACGGCGTGGACGCTGTCCCAGAACTCCTCGGTCACCTGATCGACCGGGGCGAAGCCGCCGACCCCGGCGTTGACGAACAAAATGTCGATCCCGCCCAGCGCTTCCTCGATCTCCACCATCGCCGCATCGGTTTCGGCCGGCACCCCCATGTCGGCACGGATGCCCAGCGCTTCGACTTCCTCGGAAGCGGCAGAAAGCGTTGCCGTGTTGCGCCCGGTCAGCGCCAGCTTGGCCCCTTCGGCATGGAACATCCGCGCCGCCGCCAGCCCGATCCCGGCATTGCCGCCGAGGATGGCGACGCATTTCCCGTCAAACCGCACTACAGCATCCCGTTGCTGTTGGCGGACTGTTCGGGAACCGGCTGGATCACGTCCCAGTGCTCCATGACCTTGCAGCCTTCGACCCGCAGGATGTCGACCACCGCCGCGCCGCGATCATCGGCGTTTTGCTGCCACAGCGTATGGAACACCACCAGGTCGCCTTCCGCGATCACGCGCTTGATGGTGTAGCGGATATCGGGGTTCTGCTTGAAATAGGGTTCGAGGAAAGCGATCGCTGCATCACGCCCGGTCGCCGCCATCGGGTTATGCTGGATATAGTCCGGGGCGACCCAGGTCTCGAACGCCCCGCGCACGTCCTTGTCGAGATAGAACCGCTCCATGAAGGTCGTCGCGACTTCCTTGGGCGTCAGCCCGCATTCGGCAGCAACTTCGACCGGCTCACTCGCACCGGTCAGCGCCAGCATGGCGAGCGGAATGAAAAACATACGCATGGCAGTCTCCTCTCCTAGAACAGCGAATTCGGGTTGACCGGATCGGTCGGCACTTCCTGCAGCACATCCCAGTGCTCGACAATCATGCCGTCATCCAGCCGGAAGATATCGACCACCGCGAAGCCGGGATCGCCCGGCCAGCGCACGACATGGACATGGCAGATGACATGGTCGCCATCGGCAAAGCTGCGGTGGATCGTCTGCACCGCGTCCGGCGAATCCTCGGCCCGGGCATCGAGCCAGTCCTTGAGCGCCTGCACCCCCGGCGGCGCGAGCGAGGAATGCTGGATGTATTCCGGGGAAATATAACGGTCGACCGCCGCGCTATCGAGCGCCATCAGCACATCGCGATACATGTCCAGCACATGCGCCAGATTGGCCCTTTCCTGTTCGCTATGCGCCATGGCCTCTCCCCTTTTGATTGTAACGATTGTTAGTATGTGTATCCTGCGACTCGGGAGTTGGGAAGGGAGAGCCTGCTTGGATCGGGGCGCACTTTACGCGGCACTGGATGGCTATCTGGCAGCGCTGGGCCGGCAAGACGCTGGCGCAGTGCGCTGGGCGGCAGGCGCGCGCCATTCCGAGAACAACGTCATGCTCGAGCCCGGCGACGGCGTGTGGCAGACGATCGAGCGGATCGGTGACTACCAGTTGCGGTTCGCCGACGAGCAGACCGGCGGGGTCGGCTATTTCGGCACTATCATCGAACCGGGCGAGGAATCGGCCTTCAGCCTGCGGCTTAGGGTCGAGGATGACGGATGCGTTTCCGAGAGCGAAATGGTGATCGTGCGCAATTCGGACAGCGGGTTGGTGCTGCCCGATCCGAAGTTCTGGACCAAGCCGATCCTCGAATCCGACGCCGAAGCCCCGGTATCGCGCGAGGAAATGGTGCGCCTTGCCGATGGCTATTTCGAGACGCTCGAGCTTAACGACGGCGGGATCCACACCAGGTTTCACCCCGACTGCAATCGGGTCGAGAACGGGTTCCAGTCGACCAATTCGACCTCCGACTTCATGCCCACCACCCGCATGGGCTGCGAGGAGCAGTTCGCGCTGGGGTGGTATCGCTATGATGACCGGCTGCGCGGGCGGCGCTTCCCGCTGGTCGACGAACAGCGCGGGATCGTGCTGGCGCATGGTTTCATCGATCATTGCGGCAGGCTCGACCGTTACCAGCTGACCAATGGCGAATGGGTCGACAGCTTCATCCGCCGCCCGCACTCATTCTATCTCGCGGAGATCTTCAAGATCGATCACGGCATGATCTGCCAGATCGAAGCCAATTTCATCACCGTGCCCTACCACATGAAAAGCCCGTGGGACGGACAGTGAAGCGGCTGGTTCCCCTCGCCCTGTTGCTGCTGGCCGCCTGTTCTGGCGGAACCGACCCTGCACCTCCGCAGCAGGAGGTGGCCGCCGCCAACTGGACCAATCCCGGCGGTGACGCGGGCAAGACGCATCATTCGACCCTGGCGGGCATCACAAAGGAGAATGTCGGCGAGCTTGGCCTGGCATGGGAAGCCCGCCTCGGCACACAGCGCGTGCTGGAAGCGACACCTGTGGTCGTCGACGGGGTGATGTACACCAGCGGAGTTGCGGGCCGCGCCTATGCCTTCGACGCTGTGACCGGCAAGGAGCTGTGGCGGTTCGAGCCCGAGGTCGACATGCAGGTCAACCGCACGACGTGCTGCGACATGGCCAATCGCGGCGTCGCGGTGGCGAATGGTAAGGTCTATGTCGCCGCGCTCGACGCGCAGCTCTACGCGCTCGACGCGAAGACAGGCACGGTCGTGTGGCAGGCCGACACCGTCGATGACCCCGCACGCGGCGTGCATTCGACCGGCGCGCCCGAAGTTGCGGGCAATGTCGTTTTCATCGGCAATGGCGGCGCGGAATACGATGTGCGCGGCTATGTCAGCGCCTATGATCTCGACAGCGGCGAGCTGGTGTGGCGTTTTCACACCGTGCCGCGCGACCCGGCGCTGGGGCCACAAGACCACCCCGATCTCGATCAAGCGGTCAAGACCTGGGACCCCGAGAGCCGCTGGGACGTCGGCGGCGGCGGCACGGCCTGGGACGCGATCCACTACGACCCGTTGACCGGCTATGTCATCGTCGGCACCGGCAATGGCGGACCCTACCACACCGCCAAGCGCAGCCCGTCGGGCGGCGACCAGCTCTACCTCTCCTCGCTCGTCGCGCTCGATGCCGAGACCGGGCGGGTCAAATGGCACTACCAGGAGACGCCGGGCGACGACTGGGATTACACCGCCACCGCGCCGATGATCCTGACCCGGATGGAGATTGGCGGCGAGGCAGAGCGGCCGGTGCTGCTCCACGCGCCCAAGAACGGCTTCCTCTACATCATCGACCGGCGTGACGGGACACTGCTGAGCGCCAAGCCGATCGCGCGGCAGAACTGGACCAAGGGCATCGACCCCAAGACCGGCAAGCCGATCCCCAATCCCGAAGCCGCAGACTATTCGACCGGGCCGAAGATCATCTTCCCCGCCACCCCGGGCGCACGCAACTGGCATCCGGCGAGCTACGATCCGGCCAGCGGGCTATACTTTGCCCCGGTGCAGGACATGGGCAATTTGATGTTCATGACCCCGGGCGCGAAACCGCTGCGCAAGAAGGCGATCAACAATGATGCCGCGCTGATCTTTGGCCCAGATATCGAAGCCGCGCTGGCGACTTTCCCACCACCGATGCAGGAGGCGGTGCGCGCACTGCCCGCGTTCAAGGAAGTCCAGCGCCTGCCCTTCTCCAGCGAGCTGCGTGCGATCGACCCGCTCACCGGCAAGGCCAAATGGACCGTCCCGATGGAAGGCTGGCAGGATCGCGGCGGGGTACTGACCACTGCCTCCGGCCTGCTGTTCCAAGGCAACCTCGCCGGCAAGCTGCGCGTCTACGACATGGCGGACGGCACGCTGCTGAAAGAGATCGACACCGGCACCTCGATCCTCGCCGCACCGATGACCTATGAGGTCGATGGCGTGCAATATGTCGCGGTCATGGCGGCATGGGGCGGGGGCGGATATCCCTACGTCCCGCGCTATGCCGCCGCCTACAACCGCAGCAACGAAGGACGGCTGCTGGTGTTCAAGCTGGGCGGGACCGCGAAAATGGAGCTGCCCGCCGAGCGCCCTGCACTGGCTGTCGCGCCCGAAGCGCCCGCGCAAGCCGCAGGGGTCACGCCGGAGACAATCGCCAGGGGCCAGCAGCTGTTCTACTCGATCGGCTGCGCGCTGTGTCATTCGAACCAGCCGCGCTCGATGACGCCGGACCTGCGCCGGATGGCGCCTGGCAGCCACAGGGCGTTCGACCAGATCGTGCGCGGTGGGTTGCTGGTGGGCAATGGCATGCCGCGCTGGGACGACTTGCTGAGCGAAGAAGAGACCGCCGCGATCCACGCCTGGCTGATCGACGAACAGGGAAAACTCAGGGCAGAGGAACAGGCCAAGCAGGCGCGCGGGATCCCGCTCGACGCCCCCGGCCTCACGATCCTGTCGGGATATTGATGGAGAGGAAGACACCATGGAGCTGACCCTGCCACCGCGCATCAGCCCGAGCGCGTTCGATGCCGCGCTGAAGGATTTCGAAAGCGCGATCGGGCGCGGCTGGGTGCTGGCGACCGACCAGGACCGCGATGCCTACTCGGATATCTACGCGCCGGGTTCCTCCAGCCAGTGGCCGGCCTCCGCCGCTGTCGCCCCGGCCTCGACCGAGGAAGTGCAGGAGGTCGTCCGCCTCGCCAACCGGCACAAGACCCCGTTGTGGCCGGTCTCGCGCGGCAAGAACCTCGGCTATGGCACCGCTGCCCCGCGCATGCCGGGTTCGGTGGTGCTCGACCTGTCGCGGATGATGGCGGTGCGCGAACTCGATACCGAGCTCGCCTATGCCGTGATCGAGCCGGGCGTCAGCTTCATGGACATGTTTGACCACTTGACCCGCGCCGAAGCGTCGTTGTGGATGAGCGTGCCGGGCAATGGCTGGGGCTCGGTGCTGGGCAATGCGCTCGACCATGGCATGGGCTACACCCCCTATGGCCAGCACGCGAAGAACCTGTGCGGTCTCGAGGTCGTGCTACCCTCCGGCGAGCTGATGCACACCGGCATGGGGGCGATGGCCGGCAATAAGAGTGCGCATCTTTTCCCGCTCAGCTATGGCCCCGACTGGACGCATATGTTCACTCAGTCGAACATGGGTGTCGTCACCAGCGCCGGGCTGTGGCTCCAGCCCGAACCGGAGACTTCGCTGCAGCTGACCTGGGATATCCCGGAAGAGCAGGACATCGGCTGGGTCATCGACACAGTCACCCCGCTCAAGCTCGCGGGCGTGATCGACCAGAACGTGTTCATCCCCAGCTGGCTCGGCAAGATCGTGCTCAAGGGCCAGCGCAAGGATTTCTGGGACAAGGACAGCGCCATCCCCGAATGGCGGGTGCAGGAACTGCTCAAGGAGCACAGACTGGGATACTGGCAGGTGCAGGTCCGGCTCTATGGTGATGAAGGTGTCAACAAGGCCCGCGCCGAAGTGATCAAGAAGGCCTTCAAGCAGCATCTCGATGCGCCCGCCCGCGAGGACTGGTGGCGTCAGGGCGAAGAGCGCAACCAGTATGACCCGACCGTGGGCGTCCCCTCTGCCATTGCCTTGCAGATGGGCGACTGGGTCGGCGGGCGCAGCGGGCACATGGGTTTTTCGCCCGTCGTCCCGGCAACCGGCAAGAACGTGCTCGACCAGCTCGCTCGCAGCCGCAAGATCATCGCCGATCATGACGTCGACTTCTACGCCAGCTTCACTATCGGCGGACGCTTCGCCACCAACATCAACATGCTGATGTATGACCGCGACAATGCCGCCCAGGTCGCCAATATGCGCAAGCTGTTCTCGACCCTGATCGCGGAGACCGCCAAGGCCGGATATGGCGAATATCGCACGCATCTGGGCTGGATGGACGAGGTGAACGCGACCTACGATTTCAACAATGGAATCCAGCGGCGGCTCAATGAAGCGGTCAAGGACGCCATCGATCCCAACGGCATCATCGGCCCGGGCAAGCAGGGCGTGTGGCCGGCCGCCTTCCGCGACATGAAGAAGGAGGGACAGGCATGAAGAAGCTTGCCCTGATCGCCCTGCCGCTGGCACTGGCGGCCTGCGGAGGAGAGGCCCCGTCAGGTGCGCCCGAAGGGGGGCCTCCCCCTCCGCCGCCCTACCAGCTGCGGGCCGAACTGCCTGAAGGAAACCGCCTTGCCGCAAGCAACGAGGGCGAGACGCTCTATTCCAACCGCTGCGGCACTTGTCACCTGGCGGGCGGGATGGGCACCAACCTGCTGACCGTCCAACAGATGAAAGCCGGCAACTCGCCGGAGATGGGCTTGCTCACCAACCGCACGGACCTGACGGTCGACTATGTCAAGGCAGTGGTCCGCAATGGCAAGGTTGCCATGCCGCCGCTGAGCCGCGTCGAAGCGACCGATGCCGAGCTTGATGCGATCGCCGCCTTCCTGGCGAAGGACAAGTTATGACGATGGACCGGAGGACCGTCATCAAGGGCAGTGCCGCGGCGAGCGCGGCCATTGGCGTTCCAGTTGCGGCAAGGGCATCGCACCCATCCGGCGATACCGTGCTGATCTTCGACAGCCGCATCCCCGAAAGCGCGAGCTTCGCCGCCGAACGTCGCAAGGAAATGCGCCTCGTCGACATCGCCTGCGCCGACGAGCAGGGCTGGCCGATGCTGCGAGGAGCACTGCCAGAAGCGAGCGAGGTGGAAGGCCTTACCGGCTGGAGCGACTGGGTCAGCGTCCGCGGCGAGCTGGAGGCCCGCGGTTGGCGTTTCCACCGCGACAACCCGATCCCTGCGCCGCTTTCCGGCAAGGCGCACCTGTTCCGCTGGAGCCTGAAGAGAAGGAGCTGATCCGATGGGCATTTCGAGCTTCGAAGGAAAGGTAGCCTTCGTCACCGGTGGTGCTTCAGGCATTGGCCTCGGCATTGCCAAAGTGCTGGTGGAGCGCGGCGCGAAAGTCGTCATTGCCGACCTGCGGCCCGATCATATCGCGGATGCCCTCGCCTCCTTCGCCGGCGGGGCGCAGAGCAATGCAGTCAGCGCGCTTGTGCTCGATGTCTCCAACCGCGCGGCCTATCGCGACGCGGCACAGCGGATGCAGGACGAGTTCGGCGGCATCGATATCCTCGTCAACAACGCCGGGGTGGGCTTGGAAGGACCGATCCTCGATGCGACCTATGCCGATTACGACTTCGGCATGGCGGTCAATTTCGGCGGCGTGATCAACGGCTTCGTCGAGTTCATGCCGCAGATGCGCGCGCATGGGCGCGGCGGACATATCGTCTCAACCGCCTCGCTAGCGGCGGAGGTGGTCATGCCCGCACACATGGCGATTTATGCCGCGAGCAAGGCGGCGGTGTGCCACTATTGCGAGGCCGTGCGCGGCGAGCTGGCGGAACACAATATCGGTGTTTCGATCCTGCTGCCCGGCCCGGTCGCCAGCCGCATCCACGAGTGCAAGGACAACCGCCCCGAGCAGTTCCGCGAAGGCAGCGGCTACGACGCCAGCGAAGAGCGCCTGTCACGCCGGATCGTCGGCGACGACTGGATGCAGCCGGAGGAAGTCGGCAAGCTGGTATGCGACGGCATCCTTGCCAACGAGACCTATCTCGTCACCCACGGCGTGTTCAAGGATGCGCAGCGCGCCCGCGCCAAGGCGGTACTCGACGCCACTCCTGACCGGATCGAGCCGCTGCCCGATTTCGGCCGCTATCGCGACTAGTCCTGCCCGGTGATCCGCTTGGTCTCGGCCGAGGTCGAGGCCGGGCCGGTGTTACGCTTGGTCAGCCCGAAATCGGGCGGATTGCGCACGAAGGGTTCCGGATCGCCTTCGCGCACCTTGTGCCCGAACAGCGGGCTCATGCCGTCGATCCGGCCCAGCCCGCCGTAGAGGTCGAAGCCGCGGTCGATCCAGTCGCGCAGCGGCTCGTCTTCGGTCATCGGCGGGACATCGGCGACGCTGGCGCACCACAGGAAGACGCACAGTGCACGGTAATCGGCATAGTTGGGCTCGTCGCCGCCGAGCCACTTGCGTCCGCGCAGCACCGTGCGCAGCAGCTCCAGCTTGGGCAAGACCTCGGGGAACACGTCCTCGCGGCCCTTGGCCAGATCCTCCATCGGCGCGCCCCACATCCGCATGCGGCTGTCGACGATGTAGTCGATGTCTTCCGGCTTGCAGCGGTCGCGATATTGCACGGCAAAAGCGCGCGCCCACGGCCCCACGGCGGTCTGCCACAGCCAGCCTTCGAGGAATTCGATCAGCGGCTTTACGCTGGGATCGGGAATCAGCGTCGGCCGGTCGGGATATTTCTCGTCGAGATATTCCGCGATCAGCCAGCTATCGAGCACCCATTCGCCGTCGTCGACGATAGCGGGCAAGCGCTCGCTGCGCCCGCCGGTGCGGTCCATGATCCCGGTGAACCCGCCATCGACCACGTCGAGATCAAAACCCTTGTGCTTGAGCGCATATTTGGTCGCCCACACGAACGGGCTGGTGGTGCAGCCGCTGGCATGTTGCAGGTCATAGAAGGTGATCGTGTTGTTCTGAGCCATCGCAAGTCCTCTCCCGACGCGATTCGAAAATTGTTTGTGTTGCTTACAATTTGCTGCAGGCGGGCGCTGCGGTCAAGCGGCGTGGTAGAGCGCCTGCAAGGCCGGCAGCAAATGCTCCCGGTGCTCTTCCGGCACACGCTGCAACAGCCCGGCTTCGAAGGTTTCGATCTCGGCCTGGGCCTGTTCGAGTACCTTTGAACCTGCTTCCGTCAGATCGATTGCCTGCGACTTGCCGTCGAGCGCGCGGCGATGGACCAGATCCGCATCCTCCAGCCGCTTGAGCAGCGGCACCATATTGGTGCGCTTGATATCCAGCATCCGGGCGAGGTCGCTCGCGGTCACGTCGCTGCCGGTGGAAATGAGGATCATCGCCGTCACATCGGAAATCCGCAGACCCATGGGTGCCAGCCGCTCGCCCAGTTCCGCCATCATCGCGTTGGCGGCACGGCGCAAGGCATAGCCCGGCAGCGTATCCAGTCTGATCGGTTGTGACGTCATGCACCCTCGCAAGTTCGCTTGCGCCGCAATGTTAGGCAGCATAACATTCTCTAGCAAGGGAGAGTTCGATGAGCGTGACAGCCAGCATCGCCTATGCCGCGCGGACCGATTTCAAGCAGCGGTATTACGCCAACAATCATAGCCGCGACACGGTCGTGCTCGATCCGCATGACATGCCGATTGCCGATGGCCGCACGCAGGATTGCTCGCTCGACCGCGAAGGCTTCAAGCTGGTGCCGCATGTGAGCCGGGTCAGCGACTTCCGCGACCGCGATCAGGTCGCCACGGTCCACCCCGATGAGATCGTCGAGCTGCTGCTGCGCGAGACCGGGGCCGATGAAGTCCGCGTGACCGCGCCCGGCATCCTGCGCTTCAGCGAGAAATCCGGTTTGGCGGGCACGTCGGACAATTCGCATCCGGCGCGCTTCGTCCACGTCGACAGCACCGCCGACACGACCAGACGCTTCGCCGAGGAAGCCGCACCCAAGGATCGCACCGTCGCGCGCTACGCCCACTACAACGTCTGGCGAGCCTTCAGCGGGGCCCCGCAGGACGTCGGCCTCGCACTGTGCGATCACCGCTCGCTGGTGGAGGACGACTTGCTGGTGGCCGATGCCATCTTCGATCCGCCCGGCGGTGCGCCCGAGTGGGGTTTCGAAAGCTGGCTACTGGCCCACAACCCGGCGCATCGCTGGACCGCTTTCCCGATGATGACCCGCGACGAAGCGCTGATCTTCAAGAGCAGCGATTCGCAGCACCACAACCCGGCCCCGCATGTCGCCTATGACAATCCGCTGGCCCCGCCCGATGCCCCGCCACGCGCCAGCCTGGAGATGCGCGCGCTGGCCTTCTGGTACGCCTGATTCCGCGCTTGCACCCCGCGCCCCACGGGCGCATGATGCTAACAATAGTTAGTATGGGAGAGAGCAATGGGCGAGGTAGCCGGGTTTCCGAGCATCCCCGATTATGTCGGGCTGAACGCGCCGCAAGGGCAGGAATACCGCATCGACGACCTTGAGGTCGAAGGCACGATTCCGCCTGAAGTCGACGGGACATTCTTCCGCGCCGTGCCCGATCCGGCTTTCCCGCCTTTCATTCCTGACAGCGCCGCCAGCCTTTCGGGCGACGGGCTGGTTTCGGCCATTAGGTTCGAGAACGGCAAGGCCTCGATCCAGAACAAATATGTCGATACCGCCCGCCATGTCGCGGAAGTGAAGGCCGGTCACGCGCTGTTTGGCAAGTATCGCAACCCCTTCACTGACAAGCCCCAAGTGCAGGGCATGGACCGGACAGTCGCCAACACCACTCCGGTCTGGCACGCGGGCATGCTGCTGATGGCGAAGGAGGACGGGCGGCCTTACCGCGTCGATCCCGAAACACTGGAAACGCTGGGTAGCCACGATTTCGACGGCGCGCTCAAGTCGGAAACCATGACCGCGCATGTGCGGATCGATCCTGCAACCGGCACCATGTACGCCTATGGCTACGAGGCCGACGGGCTGGCGTCGAAGATGATCTCCTACATCGTCGTCAATCCCGACGGGTCGCTGCGCAGCGAGCAGATGTTCGAAGCCCCCTATTGCTCGATGATGCATGATTTCACCATCAGCGAGAACTACGCGCTGTTCCCGGTCTATCCGACCACCGCCTATCTCGAAGAGATGCGCGCTGGCGGCGACCACTGGTATCACGAACAGGACTGGCCGAGCTGGCTGGGGGTCATGCCCCGCGATGGCGATGTGGCGGACATGAAATGGTTCAAGGGACCGGTAGGCGTCCACTCGTTCCACATGATGAACTCCTGGGAAGATGCCGACGGCATGCTGCATTTCGATGCCTGCCTGTCAGACAGCAATGCCTTCCCCTTCATCCGCGAAGCTTCCGGCATCCACCTGCAACCGTGGGAGCTCAACGGGCGGCTCGCCCGCTGGACAGTCGATCCCAAGGCCAACGGCGGCGAAGTGACAGAGACGGTGATTGGACCGCCGGGTGACATGCCGATGATCCCCGCCGACCGGCAGGGTCGCCCTTATTCCCACGGCTGGATGCTGACCATGAACCCCGAGATGCAGGGTCCGCCGGTGCTGGGCGGCCCTGTCGGGGCCATGTTCAACGTGCTGATGCGGATCGATATGGCCGGCGGCCCGCCACGCGCGCTGGTGCTCGCGCCCAACGAATGCTTCAATGAAGCGGTGCATGTGCCTTCGAACGAGGAAGGGCACGAAGGCTACATGCTGACCGTCGTCGACCGGCAGACCGGGCCGGACGATTTCGAGCATGAATGCTGGATCATTCCTGCCGGCGATCCGGGGCAAGGTCCGGTCGCACGCGTGACAATCCCGCGCCGCCAGCGGGTCCAGATCCATGGCTGGTGGGTCAGCCGCGAGCAGCTGGAGGCGGCACGATGACAGCGATTTCGGGCAAGCTCGCCTTCGTTACCGGCGGCGCCTCGGGCGTCGGGCTGGGCCAGGCCAAGGCCCTGCTCCGGCGCGGGGCGCGGGTCGTCATCGCCGATATCATGCAGGACCGGCTCGATGCGGTTTGCGCCGAGTTCGAAGCCGCAGGAACGCCGGTGGTCGCGGTCAGGCTCGACCTGACCGATCTCGATGCCTACCGCGGCGTGGTCGATGCGGTCGAGGCCGAGTACGGACCGATCCAGCTGCTGTTCAACACCGCCGGGGTCTCGCAATTCGGCCCGTTGCAGGCGGCGACGATGGATGACTGGCGCTGGCAGATCGACGTCAATCTCTACGGCACGATCCATGCGCTGCAGGTGTTCCTGCCGCGGATGCTGGAGCGCGGCGATGACAACCACATCATCGTCACCGCCTCCATGTCGGCCTTCCTCTCGCTGCCCGGGTGCGGGATCTACACCGCCACCAAGATGGCCCAGCGCGGGCTGACCGAAAGCCTCGCCTGGGACCTGGAAGGGACCAATATCCACGTCTCGCTGCTGTGCCCCGGGGCAGTGAACACCAATATCCACCAGAGCCTGCGCGCGCGGCCGGCGCATCTCAAGGACACCGGCTTCTACACCGGCACCGAGGAAGACGAGGCCCGGCTGAAAGCGGTGATCGAGCACGGCATGGAGCCAGAGCGGCTCGCCGGATACGTGATGGAAGCAGTCGAAGCCAACCGCTTCTACATCCTGCCCTACCCCGAATTCCGCGCTCCGCTGGAGGACCTGCAGGCCGAGGTGATGGGCGCGCTGGCGCGGCCAGAAGACGATCCCGAATACGAGATGCGGATCAGCAAGGGCGTGCCGGGCGGCTCCGACAAGCAATGAGCCGGATCGTCATTACCGGGGCCTCGGGCCAGTACGGGTCGCTGCTCACCGACAAGCTCGTCGCGCTTGGCCTCGCCGAGCAATTGATCCTCATCACCCGTACACCGGCCAAGCTGGCGGAGCGCGAGGCGCAAGGCTGCACTGTGCGCTATGGCGATTTCGACAAGCCCGACACGCTGGCCGCAGCCGTTGCCGGAGCGGACAGGATGTTGCTGATCTCAGGCACGCGGGTCGGCGCGCGGGTGGTGCAGCACAAGGCAGCCATCGACGCAGCGGCAGCGGCAGGCGTGCGGCACATTGCCTATACCAGCTTCATCGGCATCGATGATCCGGCCAATCCTGCCGAGGTCCGGCACGATCATATCGAAACTGAAAACCTCATCCGCGCATCGGGCATGCAGTGGACCATGCTGCGCGATGCCCACTATGCCGATGCCATGATCGTCATGGCCGGGCCGGGTGTGATGCAGACCGGGAAATGGATCAGTAATGCCGGCAGTGGGCGCGAAGCGATGGTGTGGCGCGAGGATTGCGTCAACTGTGCCCTAGCCGTGTTGACCGGAGACGGGCACGAAGGGAAAATCTACAACATCACCGGTCCGAAGCTGGAGACCTTCGCCGAAGTCGCGGCGACCATGGCGGAGGTGACGGGCGTGCCGGTCGAATATGTTGCCGTCGATGACGACGCCCAATATGCGATGTTCGACGCCATGGGCATCCCGCGCCGCCCGGTAGACGACCAGTCCGTCAACGGCATCCCGTGGAATTCGGACGACATGGTCACTTTCGGCCAGGCCATCCGCGAGGGCTTCCTCGAAGTGTGCACCAACGACGTCGAACGGCTGACGGGAAGGCCTGCCCGTTCGACCCGGCAGATGATCGAGGAAAACGCCGAAATGCTGCAGGCAGCGGCTCAGGCAGTCGCAGAGTAATAGAGCACGCAGCCGGGCAACATCACGCCCTCTTTGCCGGCGAAGGGGGCCAGCGCTTCCTTCAGCGCCGCCATCGGCGCCGCGCGGTCGACGCCCTGCTCGTCCATCATCGCCCCGACATCGAGCGCCGACATCACGAAATCCGCCGCATCATCGAGGCTCGCCCCCGGCCCGCCGAGCGGCTGCAACTGCTCGATGGTCTCGACCGAGACATCCGAGAAACCTGCCCCCTCCAGCATGGCCGTGGTCGCTGCGGTATCGCACAGGCGAAATGGCCCGGGCCCGTCCATGTCGCGCTCGGGCAGTTCGACGAACTGGCTCATCGTGCCCATCACGATACCCATCCACGGGTTGAGGTCAGGCGCCGCCCAGGCATAGAAGTTCAATCCCGCACCCGGCTTGGCCATGGCATGCAAATGGCCGAAGGCCGCTGCGGTGTCATCGAAGAACATCACCCCGAAGGCCGACACGATCCGGTCATAGGGTGCGCTCGCAGGAGTCGCCGAAGAAGCATCGCCGGTCGCAAAGGCCAGATTGGCATGGCCCGCAGCCGAAGCCCGCTTTCGGGCCAGTTCAATCAATTGTGGCGCGATATCGAGGCCTGTGACGTGCCCTTCCGGCCCGACTTTTTCCGCCAGCAGCAGCGACAGCGGCCCGCCCCCGCAGCCGACATCGAGGATGGTCTCGCCCGACGCCGGGTCGATCGTCTCCGCCAGCCGCCGGTGCAGCAACGACAGCATCCCTTCGAAACTGTCGATATTGGCCAGCCAGCGGTCACCGGTCTTGCCTTGCCAGTCTTCCATGTCGCGTTCGGCCATTTCGGTTCCTCAGGTCAGAGCAAAGTAGCGGACGAAATTGCCATCGGGCCGGCGCTCGCCGACGCCGATGAAAACATGGCGGTTGAGCCAGTCGTGCTTGCCCTGCGTGGTTTCGAAGGTCGGCTGGGCGCGCAGGTAGTAATCGCCGTGATCGACCGGCGGCCCGCCTTCGAAGGCCCAGGCGCGCAGCCGCTGCATCGCATCGGGCTTGCGCCCCCATATATAACCGCGGTTCTGCATCAGGATGATGGTCCCGTCATCGCATTCGAGCAGGTAGCGCGCATCGAACACACCGGTGTCGTTGTCGCGGAAATGGGCATAGTCGCCGCCCGAGTTGGGGATCGCCTTGCCCGACAAAGAAGGTCCTTCGAAGCGGCCTTCATCGACCAGCACCGCCGTACGCATCCCGCCATTGGGAACGTCGGGGATCTGGAAAACACGGGTGAACATCAACCTGCATTCGAAGGCGAATTCGAGATGCGGCTGCTCCAGTGTGGAATAGGTCGAATAGTCCATCACGGCTTCCTTGCAGTGACCAGTGAATAGTACCCGCCGCCAGTGCGCTGAGCCTCGACATCGACGAATCCGGCCCCTTCGAGGATGTCCTCGAACTCGCGCAGCGTATACTGCTTGCCGCGGGTGCCGAGCAGCATGAGGACGGAGAACGCAGCGGCGATCAGCGGGCCTGTCCCGTCATCGTCCATGAGGATTTCATGCAGCACGATCCGCCCGCCCGAAGGCAGCGCATCGAAACTCTTCTTCGCCAAGAGGCGGTTGGTTTTCTCCGACCAGTCGTGAAAGATATTGGAGAAGAAATGCGCGTCGTATCCCGTGGGCCAGTCCTGCCGGAACATGTCGACCGCGACGGTATCGACCCGCTCGCCGATCCCGGCGCTGTCGATATAAGCCTGCGCTGCTTCGCACATGGTGTCGATCTCGAGGATCTTTGCCTTCAGATCGGGCCATTGCCTTGCCAGTTCGATCGCGAAGACGCCCGAACCACCGCCAACGTCGAGAAGTGTGCCCACCCCGTCCCACAGCGGCATCCGCGCCACGGCGAGCGAATTGGCAACGCTGTGCGAATGCATGAAGGCGGCGATGCCCCGAGCCTGTTCCAGCGGCAGCGCGCCGCGTTCCCATTCCTCGACATTGCTCGCGTGCCCCTCGCGCCCCTGCGCCTCGCCCGAACGGAGCGCCGAGAGCATCTGCTGGTGCAGCGGGTAGTTGTTCTTGAAGCCGCCCAGCAGCGGGCCGTAGTAGCCCGCGCCATCGGGATGCATCCAGGTCCGCGCCATCGCGGTTGCGCGCCATTTCCCGAGCCGCCGCTCGACCATGCCCAGCGCGGCCAAAAGGCCCAGCTGGATCCCCAGCGCGCGTTCATCGACTTCGAGTTCGCGGGCGAGCGTGCCGGTGTCCTTGGCCTTGCCGGAAATTGCCGCGAAGGTCCCGACTTGATCGGCCACCGTGACTACGGGCAGGAAATAGGGCGAAAGCCAGAGGTGCCAGAAGGCGCCATCGTCGCTGGTGGGCGGAAGCGCGCTCATGCCGGTTCTCCGGCGCTGCCATCGCGGGTGAAATAGGCCACGCCGCGGAACTCCATGCTCTTGCGGATCTTCGCATCGGGCCTTGTGGTGTCGTGGAAAGCCGTGTGCGGGCAGCGCCAGACGCGCGAATGGTCGCTGTCATGGAACTTGATGAAGATCACTTCGTCGCGCGTCATGTCGGGATAATAGTACCAGCGGTGATCGGGCGAGTGATGGAAGATGGTTGCCGCGACCATGTCCTCCTCGCCTTCGATCGGCGCGAACAGTGCCTCGCCGGTGGGGATTTCATCGACGTCGACCTTGGTGTTGTGCGTGCCTTCGTCGTCGCGCACGCTGGATCCATCGCACAGCGCCAGCGGCCAGTTCTGCGGCGGATCGGAAATCACCCGCCACAGCGAGAAGCAGATGAAGCGATCATAGCCCGCGCCATCGGGTCGTTCCTTGCGATAGAGCATTTCGGCCAGCCGCTGGGCCGACTTGGTGGTGAAATCGACGTGGGCCTCGCCTGCTGGCGGTTGCCATACGCTGCTGGTCTGGCCCGAAGTGCGGACCATGCCGCCCATGGTGACGACCATGTCCGCGCCGGTCATCTTCATCACCTGCTCGCGCACCTCGGCGGCATAGGCGCTGTCACCGGCGTAGTTGGCTTCCCAATCGGTGATCGCCGTCTCGTGCTTGGCGAGCGTAAAGCCATGCTCGTCAAGGTTGAACGGGCCATCCTTGCGCGCGTTGCGGATGGTGACCGGATAGGGATCATACTCGCCGGTGTTGTATTCCGCACCGGGCGCCCAGAACCGCCGGTTGATGAGGCTGGTCGGCCTCAGGTACTGGATTTCGACGTCGATGGCGTCGGTGGCTGCGCTCATTGTCCCTCTCCCAGACTGCGAGCTAATCGGTGAAATCGAGGCTCCCGCGTCTTTCCGTGAAGCGCCAGCCCGCAGAAGTCCTGGCCAGTCGGTCATGATAGGAGCCGACCAGCGGCGGAGCCTTCTGTTCGAGGAACAGCAGGATCTGGCTGACTGCGCTCGCTGTCCCGTCGGCGGCCACATCGACCCGGATATTGGCGACGACATGGCGCGAGGCGCGC
The DNA here is from genome assembly GCF_030140925.1 of Parerythrobacter aestuarii. Taxonomy (NCBI): domain Bacteria; kingdom Pseudomonadati; phylum Pseudomonadota; class Alphaproteobacteria; order Sphingomonadales; family Erythrobacteraceae; genus Parerythrobacter; species Parerythrobacter aestuarii. The sequence goes on along the minus strand of NZ_JARBWD010000001.1, from coordinate 655,059 downwards.
GCGGGGCGATCCTTGAACGCCGCCAGAATCGCCTCGCGTCCTTCGATGAAATCGTCTGGCGCGGTCGGGCGGCTCATGCGCCCTTCGTCGACATAGGTCGCAGCGACGGCGTCCCAGTCACCGGAATCGTTATCCGCCGCGTACTGGACCAGCAGGCGTTCGATCGCCCGCTCGTCCAGCATGCGTTGGATCGCGTCCATCGCCGTCGCCCTTACTGGTTGCGCCAGCTGGGGGCGTATTGCGTGCGCGCGACTTCCGAATAGGGCACGGCCGCGACCACGCCGGTGATCTTGACCTGCTTGTGCGGCTCGACCGTCGGCTTGCTGGTGCCGCCATCGGGCTCGCCCCAGACCAGCTCGATCTCGGTGCCGGGCTCGGCCACGCTTTCATCGACCATCGCCAGCGTCAGCATCTTGCCTTCATTGGCGGTGTAGCCGATCCAGGTGGAAAGGCCGACCAGTTGACCGTCCTTTTCGACCCGGTCGAACGGGTGCATGGAATAGACCGCGCTGGGGAGTTCCATGTACTTGGGCCGCAGTTCGCCCTTTCCGAACTGGCCGTAGATGACTTCCGAAACCGAGGCATCGTCGAGCGCGATGGTCACTTTCTTGCGGTGCGGCCCGGCGGCCATCTTTTCCAGCGCTTCGCGGCCGATGAAATCATGGTCGAACTTGACGAAGAAGCCATAGCCGAGGTCCCACGGGGTGAGGTAATAGCCTTCGACGCTGTCGGGCACATAGCTGCCACCGATCGAGCACTTGGCTTCATAGTCGTTGGCGGTCAGCCAGTCGCGGAAATCCTTCATCGAGTCGCCGGTGTAGATCGCCGGCAGCGGCGACGGGATCCAGCCCGATTCGAGCGTGTTGGAGGAATAGGTCCGGCCGCCGACCAGCTTCATGCCATGCGGTTTCCCGGCTTCGACCAGTGCGGAATGGACCGCTTCGTAGTCTTCCCACGGACCCATCAGCTCGTAGCCGGGCTGCCCGGCCATGCCATGGCGCAGCGCGTGGACCTGCTTGCCGCCAATGGTCATCCAGCACATGTTGAAGAACTTGAGATCGGGGGCAGGCGCGCCGGTGGCGGCCTCGATCACCTTGTTCGAGTTCGGCCCCTGCACCTGGAAGCGATAGTGGCGGCGGTTTTCCGGATCGGGCCGCGCGGCGGTGCGCTCGTCATAGGTGACAGTGACGTCTTCGTCGGTCTTTTCCGCATGGTAGCGGACCCAGTTGAGCGTGGGGGCGCGGCCGACCAGGTTGAAAGTGTTCTCGGCGAGGTAGAACAGGATCACGTCGCCGATGACATAGCCTTCGGGCGTGACCGGCACGAACTGCTTGGCCTTGTCGACAGTGAAACCCTTGAAGCTGTTGATGCCCAGTCGGTTGAGGAAAGCGAAGGCATCGCGGCCTTCCACCATCAGCTCAGCCATGTGGTAAGACTGGTTGAACAGCACGCAAGTTTCCATCCAGCCGCGCTGCTCGTCGCGCCAGTTGGAAAATTCCGCCGGAACGCCGGGATAGACATTGGGTCCGACCTGCTGGTTGCGCAGGAATTCGACGATATCGCCTTGTGCGGCGAGAATGCTGCTCAGATTTTCGGACATATTGCGTCCTTCTCCCAGTGATTCGGAGCTGAATGCTCCTTTGCCTCTTGTGTGGCACGCCTTTTGTAAGTAACACATACAAAAATCAAGACCCGTGATTCAGTGGCCGGGTCTTGTTTGGGGGAGATGATGAGCGAGATCGCAACCACGCATGTGGGCAGCCTTCCGCGCGGCGCCGATCTGGTGCCGTTGCTGCTCGCGCGCGACCACGGCGAGGCCTATGATGAAGCGGAATTCGATTCCGTCGTGACGGCCGCCATCAAGGCCGCCGTAGACAAACAGGTTGCAGCCGGTGTTTCGATCGTCAGCGATGGCGAATTGGGCAAGGTCGGCTACTCGACTTACATCACCGAGCGTCTTTCCGGCTTTGGCGGGGATGTACCGCGCAAGCCCGCACTCGATCTCGCTCCGCTCCCCGAATTCCGCAAGAAGCTGGCTGCTGTCATGGGTGATCAGGAATTCGTTCGTGCCGCCTGTGTCGACAAGGTCGAACTGGTCAACCTAGAGCCCGCACATGAAGACATTCGCCGGTTCAAGGCCGCGCTGGAAGGCCATGAGACCGATGCCTTCATGAACGCGGCATCGCCGGGCCTCATCACGGCATTCCAGCCCAACCAGTATTACAAGTCGCACGAAGCCTACCTGGCCGATCTCGTCGACGCGATGCGCCCGGAATACGAAGCGATTGCAGCCGCCGGGTTCAAGCTGCAGCTCGATTGCCCCGATCTCGCGATGAGCCGACACACTGGCTACCAGGATGCGAGCGACGAGGAATTCCGCACTATAGCGGCCGCCAATGTGGAAGCACTGAATGCTGCGACCGCGAATATCCCGGCCGAGCAGCTGCGCATGCATGTCTGCTGGGGCAATTACGAAGGCCCGCACGATTGCGACATCGCGCTAGAGAAGGTGATCGACATCGTCCTGGCCGCGCGACCTTCCACGATCCTGTTCGAAGGCGCCAACCCGCGCCATGAACATGAATGGAAGGTCTGGGCAGAAACCGACCTGCCGGAAGACAAGATCCTCGCGCCGGGTTTGATCGACACCTGCTCCAACTATGTCGAGCACCCTGAACTGATCGCCCAGCGCCTGGAACGCTTCATCGGCATTGTCGGAGCGGACCGGGTCATTGCGAGCACGGATTGCGGCTTCGGGACCTTCGCCGGTTACGGCAAGATCGATCCGCAGGTCACTTGGAAGAAATTGCAGGCATTACGAGAGGGGGCCGACATTGCAGCGAAGCGATGCGGCTAAATTTTAACCAGTGAGCTCCACGTTCAATTGGAGGCACATTCGGAGGATGAGGAAAGATGAGACTAACAGCTAGATCCCTTCTGGTCGGGTCAGCCACCTTGGCTCTGGCCATGGCCAGCCAACCTGCCCTGGCCCAGGATGGCGAGGGCGGCGATGCCGATACCTCGCGCACAGAAGGCAATACGATCATCGTGACGGCACAGTTCCGCGAGCAGAACCTGCAGGATACGCCGCTCGCGATTACTGCAGTCAACGCCGACCTGCTCGAAGCACGCGGCCAGACCAATATCGCCGAAGTCGCTTCGCAAGCGCCGAACGTGACGCTGGCGGCACAGAACCAGGAATATGGTTCAGGCCTGATCGCCTATATCCGCGGTATCGGCCAGAATGATCCGAACTTCGCGCTCGAACCCGGCGTCGGCATCTATATCGACGACGTCTATCTGCCGACGCTGACCGGTGCCTTGCTCGATCTCGCCGACGTGGAACGCGTCGAGGTCCTGCGCGGTCCGCAAGGTACGCTGGCCGGACGCAACTCGATCGGTGGCGCCATCAAGATCTATTCGGTCAAGCCACGCGGCGACAACACCGGTTCGCTGTCGCTGACCTATGGTTCCTTCAACCGGCTCGATGTCAAAGGCATGATGGATATCGGCCTGTCCGATACCCTCTCCATGCGCATTTCAGGCATCAGCCGTAATGAAGACGGATATATCAAGCGTCTCGACTACGCCCTGACTCACCCGGGCAGCAATGTCCCGACGCAGGCAGCAGGCGGCAAGGAAGTGCTCGGCACGCTCGGCGGCAAGGCCGAAGTGGCAGCCAAGATCGCCTTCAACTGGCAGCCGACAGACACGCTCGAGATCAATCTCTCTGGCGACTACACCCGCCAGCGCAACGAAGCCGGTGTTGCCACGCTGCTCTATGCCAACGCTTCGGGCTTCCTCAACGAAGATCCGACCCGTCCGTGGCTGGTCGGCACCGATGGCAACCCAGTGCCTTTCAACTGCCAGTTCGTCCCCTATGGGCAGAACAGCTGCGATACGCTGACCGGGTACGATCCGCGTTACGTCTCGTATGCCACCTTCCTGGATTCCTATCCGGGCGACTCCCAGTTCCCTTACAAGCCGCTCGCGCTCGATCCGCATTCGGACCTCGACAACTATGGCGTGTCGATGGTCATCGACCTCGAGCTCAGCAGCGCGCTGGCACTGAAGTCGATCAGCGCCTGGCGCGAGTACGAATCCGACTGGTCCTATGACTTGGACGGTTCGCCGCTGGCACCGAACATGCTCAACCAGAACCAGACCAACGAGCAGTGGTCACAGGAACTCCGGCTTAGCGGCGAGTTGGCCGATGGCCGCCTGAACTTCACGCTCGGCGGGTTCTACTTCACCTCCGACGGTTTCTACACCGGCCGCATCGACCTCGCTTATGCCGAGCTCGACTTCATCCACGGTCCGGACCCGACCCCGTCGGAAAGCAAGGCACTGTTCGCTACCGCCACGTTCGACGTCACTGACTCGTTCAGCCTGACGGGTGGTATCCGCCAGAGCTGGGACCAGAAGGACTATGCCTACGTCCGCACCAATCCGGATGGTTCTGCGATCCAGGGTCCGTGTGTGTTCTTCCTGCAGCTCGCAGGCGTCATTCCCGGCCCGCTCACCGCAGGCCCGACGGGCATCGGCAACCAGCCGAACTGCCTGCTGTTCGGGATCGATGGCACGACGGCTACCTTCAAGAACAGCCAGACCGACTGGCGCATCGCGGCGGACTACCGGGTCTCCGACGAGTTCCTGATCTACGGCCAGATCGCTACCGGCTACCGCGCCGGTGGTTTCAACCCGCGGCCGTTCTTCCCGAGCCAGGCAACGCCACATGTTCCGGAAACGATCACATCGTATGAAATCGGCTTTAAGTCCGACTTCTTCGATCGTCGGGCTCGCCTCAACGTCGCGGCGTTCTACTTCGATTACCAGGACATCGTCCTGCTCTCGACCTTCTGCGAAGACTTGCTGCCGCTGGGCCAGGCCTCGCCGTGTCTGCGTCCGACCAACGTCGGTTCCGCCAAGGTCAAGGGCCTCGAAGCAGAGCTTAGCCTGAACCCGGTCGATCCGCTGACGATCGATGCTTCGTTCAGCTATCTCGACTTCCAGTACAAGACGATCGACCCGAACGCCGGCACCGGCGTCGCCATCGACGACATCACGCCGTACACGCCGGAAGTGCAGTTCAGCTTCGGCATCCAGTACGACGTCTACGATGTCTGGGGCGGTGACCTGATGTTCCGCGTCGACGGTGTTTACCAGTCGAAGATCTACACCGAGGCCGGAAATGTCGACCAGCTGCTGGTGCCGAACAATGTTGCGGCGACCCCGCCGTTCAGCCTGTCCGGCGGTGGCGGCCCGATCCAGACACTGGTCGCCGACAATCGGATCGACGGCTACTTCCTCGCCAATGCCCGCATCGGCTGGGATTCCGCCGACGGCAACTGGGGCGTAGCGCTCGAAGTGCAGAACCTGCTCGACAAGTACTACCTGACCACCAAGGTGAACGACGCCTTTGCAGTGGGCACGGTTTACGGCTCGCCCGGCAAGCCGCGGACCTGGGCACTGACGGTCAAGCGTAACTTCTGATCGACATGACAATTGGCCGCCCCGGGACAATACGTTCCGGGGCGGCCTGCTTTTTGAAGCCATGGGCAACAGGCCGATTGACGAATGGCCTTGCCCCCGCAATTCTGGACCACGACGCGGCATTGACCGCTGGGAGAGGAACAGCACCGATGCGCCACCAATTGATCGCCGCCATTACTGCACTCGCACTCGCTGCCTGCAGCAGTGGACCTGAACGGAGCGACCCCGCCACTGAAGGTGTAACCGACGCGATGATCGCAGCCGCGCCGGATGCGGAGTGGTTGTCCTACGGCCGCGACTATGGCGAACAGCGCTTCTCGCCGCTGACGCAGATCAATGCCGAGAATGTCGGCGAACTGGGCCTGGCGTGGTCGTATGATCTCGACACTGCGCGCGGGCAGGAAGCGACGCCGATCATGCATGACGGCACGCTCTACATCACCAGCGCCTGGAGCAAGGTGTTTGCCTTCGATGCGGCGAGCGGTGAGCTGAAATGGAAATATGACCCCGAAGTTCCGCGCGATACGCTGGTCCGGGCCTGCTGCGATGCGGTCAACCGCGGCGTCGCGATCTATGGCGACCGGGTATTCGTCGCCACGCTCGACGGACGGCTGGTGGGGCTCGACCGCGAGACCGGCAAGGTCGACTGGGAAAAGACCGTCGTCCCCAACCAGGAAGACTACACCATCACCGGTGCGCCGCGGATCGCCAATGGACTGGTCCTGATCGGCAGCGGCGGGGCTGAGTACAAGGCGCGGGGCTACATAGCCGCCTATGACCATGGCACCGGCGAGGAAGTATGGAAGTTCTACACCGTTCCCGGCAACCCGGCCGACGGCTTCGAAAATGAAGCCATGGAGAAGGCCGCAGAAACATGGGGCGGCGAATGGTGGAAGCTGGGCGGTGGCGGCACCGTGTGGGATTCGATCACCTACGATCCCAAGACCAACCTCGTGCTGTTCGGCACCGGCAATGCCGAACCCTGGAACCCGGGTGCCAATGACCGCGGCAGCGGTGACAGCCTCTATACCGGCTCGATCGTCGCTGTGGACGCCGATACCGGCGAATACCGCTGGCACTTCCAGGAGACTCCGGAAGACCGCTGGGATTATGACAGCAACGCACAGATCACCCTTGCCGACCTCGAGATAGACGGGAAGCTGCGCCACGTGGCGCTGCATGCTCCCAAGAACGGCTACTTCTACGTTCTGGACGCCGAAACCGGCGAATTCCTGAGCGCTGGCAGCTTCGCACCGCAGAACTGGACCACCGGGATAGACCCGAAGACCGGCAAGCCCACCATCAATCCTGAAGCCCGCTACGAGAATTCAGGCGCGCCATGGATCGGCCTGCCCGGTGCCGGCGGCGCGCACAGCTGGCAACCGATGAGCTTCAGCCCAGATACCGGGTTGGTCTACATTCCGGTTAATCTCGCAGCCTTCCCCTTCATGGCTGACGACGAATGGGCGGAGAGTGACATCGGCTTCCAGACCGGCCAGGCTTCGGCTGCAGTCGCAATGCCTGCGATCAAGGAAGTGCAGCAGGAGATCCTGTCGGCCACCACCGGAGCGCTTGTCGCGTGGGACCCGGTGGCGCAGAAGGAAGCCTGGCGGGTCGACTATGTCGGCCCTTGGAACGGCGGCACGCTGGCCACCGCCGGCAACCTCGTGTTCCAGGGCGATGCCCGCGGTGACTTCGCCGCCTTCACCGCCGACAAGGGCAGCAAGCTGTGGAGCTTCAACGCCCAGTCCGGGGTAATCGCTGCTCCGATGACCTATTCGATCGATGGCGAACAATATGTCGCTGTCCTCGCCGGCTGGGGCGGGGTGTGGGATGTCGCCACCGGTATCTTGGCCAACAAGAGCGGCCCGATGCGCAACATCAGCCGCCTGCTGGTGTTCAAGCTCGGCGCCAAGGGCGAACTCGGCGCACCGCCGGCGCTGGCCGACATGGTGCTCGATCCGCCCGCCTTCACCGGGACCGAAGAACAGGTCAAGCTCGGCAGCACCCTCTACGGTCGCTACTGCTCGGTCTGCCACGGCGATGCAGCCGTGGCCGGGGCGCTCAATCCCGACTTGCGTCATTCGGCCACGCTGGGCTCAAGCGATGCGATCAAGGCCATCGTCATCGACGGCGCGCTGCAGCACAACGGCATGGTCTCCTTCGCGAAGGCGCTGCAGGCGGGCGATGCCGAAGCGATCCGGCAGTACCTGATCAAGCGCGCCAACGAGGACAAGGCGCTCGAAGGCAGCTAGCTGCCCGAATAGCCCGAAGCACAAAGAAAGGGCGCGGCCTCACGGTCGCGCCCTTTCCTTATTGCCGCACTGCCCCCTATGGCGCGATCAGTACCTTGCACTGGTCCGTTCGCGCCTTGAGCGCTTCGAACACATCCGGAGTCTCAGCAAGGCCAATGGTGCCGGTCACCAGCGCGGGCGGTTCGGCAGCGCCAGAGGCCAGCGCGTCGAGCGCCTCTTCATAATCGCTACGGGTGAAGAAGGCGCTGGTTACCAGCCGCACTTCCTTGCTCAGCATGGCGAAAGAATTGATGCTGTCAGGCCTTGTGCACAGGCCCAGCAGCAGGATCGTGCCTCGATTGCGGACCTGCTGCACGGCCTGGTCGATCAGGCCGGGAATGCCGACGCATTCGAACACGATGTCGGCCCCGCCGCCCAGCACCAGTGACGAGGCACCTGCCGGGTCCTGCGTATCGACGACGAAATCGTGCGCCCCCATTTCCAGCGCGCGCTCCATCTGATGCATGGCAACATCCTGCACCACCACCTGCGCCGCCCCCATCCGCCGGGCCCAGAATGCCACCGACAGGCCGATCGGGCCGGCACCCAGCACCAGCACGCGGTCGCCCTTGGCAAGCCCGCTCAATCGCACTCCGTGGAGCGCCACCGCCAGCGGTTCGATGATCGCGCCATCGGCCAGGCTGACGCCCTTGGGCAGGACGACGCACTGGTTAGGCCGTGTGACGGCATATTCTGCATAGCCCCCGCCCTGCAGCCCGAACCCTTCACACCATTGCACTTCGCCGCGGCGACAATGCTCGCAGGTGCCGCAGCTCATCAGCGGGATGACAGAGACAAGGTCGCCCTTGGAGAGGCCTTCCGCTCCCAGCCCAAGCTCGACCACTTCACCGGCAAACTCATGCCCGAAGACATCGCCGCATTGCGCGCCGAAGGCCTCGTCCTCGCTCATGTGCAGATCGCTTCCGCAAATGCCGCAACGGCCAACCTCGACCACGACTTCGCCTTCACCCGGCTCAGGATCAGGCAGGGTCTCGAACGCCAGCGGCTGGTGCAGCGCCTGGAAGACGGCGGCTTTCACTGCACCGCGCCCAGCGCCACGCCGCCATCGATCAGCAGGGTCGACCCGGTCATGAAGCTCGAAGCATCGCTGGCGAGATAGAGCGCCAGCGGCTTCATCTGGTACGTTTCGGCCATGCTGCCGAGCGGGATGGTCTTGTCGAAAGCGGCCTTCACCGCCGGGTCCTTCTTAGCCCAGCCGTCGCCGATATTGGTGACGAAGGGTCCCGGCGCGATCGCATTGACCCGGATCCGGTGTGCCGCCAGCTCCAGCGCCAACGCGCGGACCATATGCAGCACCCCGGCCTTGGCCGGATGATACGGCATCGGCACGATCGGCTCGAGGATCATGCCGGCGTTGGACGCGGTGGCGATGATCGAACCACCCTTTCCGCCCGCCTTCATCACCCGCGCGGCATGGCGCATGGTGTTGTAGGAACCGGTCAGGTTGATGGCGATCGAGCGATCCCACAGTGCATCGTCATAGGAATCGACTTGCCCATCGGGTACACGCTCGCCGGTTGGACTGACCCAACCCGGCCCTTCTCCAAGCCCCGCATTGGCGAAGCAGATGTCGAGCCCGCCGAAAGCCGCAGCATGGGCATCCACGGCGGCCCCGCAGGCTGCGCGATCGGTCACGTCGAGCACATTGCAGCGCACATCATGCCCTGCTGCCAGCAACCGCTCGGTCTCGCGCCGTACACCCTCGGCATCGATATCGGTCAGCGTCACCCGTGCCCCGGCCTCGGCCAGCACTTCGGCATAGGCAAGCCCGATGCCCGAAGCCGCCCCGGTGACGAAACCGCTGCGCCCGGCGATATCGAACTGCGCGAGTGTCCTGGCCGGCTCGCTCATACGACCGGCAGCACCGGCGCGGCGCTATTGGCGCTCTTCGCGAGCAGCTCGTCGAGCGGTGATGCCCCGGGGATCGGACGTTCGCCATTGGCTTCGCCCTTCATCAGCTGGGCGAGCTTCCGGCGGGCCTTGCCCCCGGCGACATCGGCCGGGATCGCGACCGGACGCATGGTGTCGATATCGCGATCACCGATAGCGGCCTGCTGGGCCTCGATCATGGGCTTGTCCTGGACCCCAAAGGCATAGTCGATCGAACCCTGCCAGAACGCATCGACTTCGGGATCGTCGATCGCGTGGTTGCGCACCACGGTCCAGTAATACAGCGTCCGCGTCGGCGAGACCGGGGTCAAATGGTGCCCGGTATAGACCCAGGCCCCGTCCTCGCGTGGCTTGCCGACCGGCGAGATCCCGACATCGAGCAAGAGGTGTGCGGGCGCATCCCAGCGCATATAGAGCCAGTGGTCGATCCTGTCGTCTGTGGTCATGCCCATCTGGCTTTCCATCAGCTGGCCCCACACCGGCGGCGGATCGCCATCGGGGCACCAGCGGTTGGCCCACACGGTCGAACCCTGCTCGATGGTCTCCAGCTTGCTGACGGTGATCGCCTCGCTCGACAGCGTGCCGTCATGCAGGAAATCGGCATGGGTCAGGTCGAGGAGGTTGTCCGTGATCAGCTGGTAGTTGGCCTGCACATCCATGAGCCCGTGCAGCGTCTTGAAACCCTTGGCGCTGTAGCAGCCGAAATCGGGGATCAGGCTCTCGTCGGCCTCGGCTTCGCCAGTCCAGACCCAGATCAGGCCAAATTTCTCGACCACGGGGTATTTGGGCACGCACATGGCCTTGGAGATGACCCCACCGTGGTGCGGGTTTTCGACGCAAGCGCCAGTCTCGCCGAACATCATGCCGTGATACATGCAGCGGACATTGTCACCTTCGCGCCGACCCAGGTGCAGCGGAGCGAAGCGGTGCGGACAGAGGTTGCCGATGGCGACAGGATCGCCGTTTTCCTTGCGGTAGAGCAGGACCGGGAGCTCGCAGATGGTCCGGGTTTCCAGCGCCTCACCGAGCTCGTGGCTCCAGCAGGCGACATACCAGGCGTTCTTCAGATACATGCTGGCCTCCTGCCGTTACAGATAGAGCTTCTCGTTGATCGGGATGCCCTGTTCCTTGCAGTAGCTTTCGTAGTGGTCGATGAACCACCACACGTCGGCGGTCATAGGGTTCTCGCCGTTCTCGTCGAAGAATTCGATCGGGCCCTGCATCCAGCCGAACAGCTTGCAGCCTTCCGGATGCTCGGTCACCAGCGTGTGGCTTTCGCCAGGAACCTCGAGGATCAGCCCGCCCGGCGTCGCGACCCAGTCGTATTCGAGATAGCGCACCGTGCCTTCGAGGCAGACCATGACGATAGTTCCGCGGTGCAAATGCGTGCCGATGGCAGCGGCTTCCTTGACCCACAGGATGTTGGAGAAGATCCCCTGCCGCACATCGAAGGCCAAATGCTTGATCGCGGCATTGTCGCCAAATGGGACCCAGGGGCTGTCGACGTCGGTCTGCGCATCGATATAGCGCCCGCCGGGGCTGAGCCGGTCCACCAGGTGCTTGTGTTCGAAACCCACGTCGACGATTTCCGCCAGCGCGGACGGGGGGGCTTTCATTTTGTCGGCCATTTCAGTTCTCCTCTATCCTTTTGAGCACTTGGTCAGCGGTCACGCCGCTGCCGGTTGCGCCCTTTTCTGCAAAACAAGCGGTGCGGTTTCTTTCAGGCCCAGTGCGACGATGCCGCTGACGAGGGCCAGCCCCATCAGGACCCACAGGAAGGTCGACAAGCCAAACGCATCGTTGAGCATCCCGGCGACCGGTGGCCCGAACACCCCGCCCAGCACTTCGCACGAACCCATCGCCAGCCCCAGCACCGTGGCATGATGGCGCGGTTCAAAGGTTTCGGATGGAATCGTCGCCATGAAGATCGGGAAGATGCCATTGACGGCCCAGCCGACGAAGAAGATCCCCGCCATGACCAGCGCCGAGCCTTCGAAATAGAGCGCTCCCAGGGGCCCGATCACCGACAGGAACGGCAAGGCCACCATCACAGGCTTGCGCCCGATGATGTCCGACAGGCCTGAAACAAGGAAACTGTAAAGCGCGGCCGCAATGCCCAGTGCGCCCATCACCCAGCTCATCGTCTCCGGGCTGTATCCTTTCCCCTGGACGAGGAAGAGCGGCATGAAGGCCCAGGTGATGACGAAATGCGCCACCATCAGCACGCCGACCACGACGCAGATCCACATGTTGCGGACCTTGAGCGCATCGAGGATCGGCAGCGCATCGGCGGCCTTGCCCGTGTCAGGCGTAGCCATCTCCGGCTCCTTCAGCAGGAACCATATCAGCGCCGCGCTGAGCAAACCCGGCAAAGCCGCGAGGTAAAACGCTTCGCGCCAGCTGAAGGTCGTGGCGAAAGCAACAAGCACAACCGGGGCAAGGAAGCTGCCCAGCAGGTTGGAACCAAGGTTCTGCGCCACGCCCTGCGCCAACCCGCGCCGGGCAGGATCGACTTCGCTTGCAACCATCGCATGGCTAATCGGCATCACTCCGCCTTCGGCCGCCCCCATCAGTAGCCGCGCGGCGAACAGGAACAGGAAGCTGGTGGCAAGGCCCGACATGACCGAACAGAGCGAGAAAGCAATGGTAGCGAGGATCAGCAGCAACTTGCGCTTGCCGAGGCTGTCCGACAGTTTGCCTACAAAGAACGCAGCGATCGCCCAGCTGAAGCTGAGACCGGCTGCGAGCAGGCCGATCTCGGTTTGCGAGAGCTGGAGCTCCGGTTCGACAAAAGGCATCAGCGCATTGAGCGCCTGCCGGTCGAAGAAGACGATCCCGAAGTTGAGGCTCAGCAGGAACACCAGCAGGAACTGGTAGCCGGGCGAATTGCGGCGCCAGTTGCCGTCTGCGGGGGCTGACCCGCTTCCAGTCTCCATCCAATCCTCCTCCCGCTCGCCTGCCTGCTTTGCAGTTGCATCGGCCAATCAAGATTGTATGTATTACTAACAATTTTTGGGGCGGAGTCTACGCACAACCGTGCGCGTGCCGCCCCGCTGGGCCAAATATCCGACAGGCGTCGAAGAACGCCATGCGGTATGCGGGCCATGGGAGAGGAAAGCGGATGCCGATCGACCTTGAAAAGATTCGCGCCATCGACGTGCATGTGCATGCCGAGGTCAGCTGTCACGATCCGGAAGACCCGGTGATGGGCAAGTTCTTCGATGCTGCCAGCGCCTATTTCAAGGCTCCGCGCGAGCGGCCCAAGATGCCCGAGATCGCCGAGCTTTATCGCGAGACCAACATCGCCTTCTGCATCTTCACGGTCGATTGCGAGAGCGGGATCGGGGCCAAGCGCGTCTCCAACTACGAAGTGGCCGAATTCGCCGCGAAGAACGACGACATCTGCATGGCCTTCGCCAGCATCGATCCGCACAAGGGCAAGTACGGCGCCCGCGAGGCGCGCGACCTGATTGAGAACTATGGCGTCAAGGGCTTCAAGTTCCACGGCATCATGCAGAACGCGCACCCGGCCGACCGCATGGGCTATCCGATCTACGAGGTGATCGCCGAATACGGCCTCCCCGCTATCTTCCACACCGGCCATTCGGGCATGGGCACGGGGATGCGCGGCGGCGGCGGCGTGCGGTTGAAGTATGGCCAGCCGATGCTCATCGACGACGTCGCGGTCGATTTCCCCGACATGAAGATCATCCTTGCCCACCCCAGCTGGCCATGGGTCGACGAGAGCCTGTCGATGGCGCTGCACAAGGACAATGTCTTCATCGACCTGTCGGGCTGGAGTCCGAAGTATTTCCAGCCGCAGATCATCCAGTATGCCAACACCCAGCTGCGTCACAAGATGATGTTCGGCAGTGACTTCCCGCTTATCCACCCGGACAAGTGGGTCAAGGCGGCCAAGGAAGTAGGCTTCAAGGACGAGGTCATGCCGCTGATCATGAAGGACAACGCCGCCAAGCTGCTCGGGCTGGCGTGATGGACTTCGCCCTGTGAATTTCTCGGGCCGCCATGTCGTCGTCACCGGCGCCTCGACCGGGATCGGTCGGGCCGCGGCGCTGATGCTGGGCGCACGCGGGGCGAAGGTCTCGTTGATCGCCCGCAGCGGCGACAAGCTCGATGCGTTGGCTGACGAGATTGCAGCCCGAGGCGGCACGGCTAAGGGTTTCACCGCCGATGTGTCCGATCGCGCTGCGCTGTCCGACGTCTTCGATGCTGCCGCCGAGGCGTTCGGCCCGGCTTCTGGCCTGTTCGCCAACGCCGGCTTCGGCGGCCAGTTCGCACCCTTCACCGACTATTCCGATGACAATTGGGACGCGCTGATCGCGACCAATCTGACCAGCGTGTTCCTGTCGATCCGCAAGGTCCTGCCCGGCATGATCGCGGCGAGACAGGGCAGCATCGTCGTCACCGGCAGCCTCGCCAGCGAGCGCGGGATGCCGATGAACGCGGGCTATGTCGCCTCCAAGCACGGCGTGCTCGGGCTGGCGCGGGCCGCAGCGGCCGAAGCCGCGCCGCACAATGTCCGCGTCAATTGCCTCATTCCCGGCTTCATCGAGACCCCGCTGCTGCACAACATCGGCGGTGACGATATCGAAGGCACGATGCAGCAGCTCGGCAAAGGGGTGCCGCAGGGCCGCGTCGGCCAGCCCGAGGAAACCGCCGAGCTCGTCAGCTTCCTGCTGTCCGATGCCGCCAGCCATATCACCGCGCAATCCATCGCGGTCGACGGCGGCCTGCTGGGCACGCTCATTCCCTGAAAGGACCAACCATGGCGCTCAAATACTATCACGCCGAACCCGCGGCCAATTCGCTCAAGTCCATGATCCCGCTTAAGGAAAAGGGGCTGGAATTCGAGAGCATCTATGTCGACCTGCACAAGTTCGAGCAGCATTCGGAATGGTTTGTAGCGATCAATCCCGAAGGCCAGGTGCCGGTGCTCGACCATGATGGCAACCTGATCACGCAGACCACGGTCATCAACGAGTATCTCGAGGATGTCTTCCCCGATACGCCGCTGCGCCCGGCCGATCCGGTCGGCAAGGCGCGGATGCGCTACTGGAACAAGTTCGTCGACGAGCATGTGATGAACTACGTCTCCATGCACGGCTGGCACCGCATGGTCGGCGTGATCGCGCGCGGCATCGAAAGCGGCGAGTTCGAGAAGCTGGTCGAGCGCATCCCGCTGCCCGACCAGCGCCAGAAGTGGAAGACCGCGCGCTCGGGCTTTTCCGAAGCCGATCTGCAGCACGCCACCGACAAGATCATCTACGCCTGCAAGAAGGTCGAGGACCACCTGGCAGACAACGCCTGGCTCGCCGGCGACATGTACACCACCGCCGACATCAATTTCTACTCGATGTGCGGGATGATGGTGGAGCGGATGTTCCCCGAGCTGGAAGTGGCGGCCAACTACCCGCGCCTGATCGACTGGCGCGAACGCATGAATGCCCGCCCCGGCGTGCAGGCGGCGCTGGAAATGCCCGACCACACCAACCCGGCGCTGCGGACCTGGACCGGGGAAGTCCACTAGGCGCACGATGGCAACATTCGTCCTCATCCACGGCAGCTGGCACGGCGGCTGGTGCTTCGATGAGATCAAGCGCCGGCTGGAGGCGAGCGGGCACGAAGTGATCGCGCCTGACCTCCCGGGCATGGGCGGCGATGAAGACGAACTCGCTGCCGTGACCCTGCAGGGTTGGGCTGACTTCGCCATCGAGCAATGCCGCCAGGCGACCCAGCAACCGGTGATCCTCGCCGGTCACAGCCGCGGCGGGATCGTCGTCAGCCAGGCGGCGGAAACCGATCCCGAAGCGATGGATGCGCTGGTCTATATCTGCGCCATGATGCTGCCCGACGGCATGTCGCGGGCCGACTTCAAGGCGCTGGAAGTCAAGAACCCGATCTATGACGATGTCATCAAGCCCACGCCGGGCGGGCATGGCACGGTGATCGTGGGCGAGCATCCCGAAGCGATCTTCGCCCAGCTCTCGCCGCCCGAACTGGTCGACCCGGCGATGAAGCGGCTGGTGGCCGAACCGCATGGACCGCGCTCGGAAAAGTTGCGCCTGTCGCCCGAACGCTTCGGCTCGCTGCCGCGGCACTACGTCCAGTGTACCGAGGACCAGACTATCCCACTCTCGAGCCAGCAGACGATGCAGGAGCTGGTTCCGGGCGCAGAAATTTCGGTGCTCGACGCTGACCACTCACCCTTCCTCTCGCGCCCGGACGAACTGGTGGCGATCCTCGAAGGTGTCGCCGCCTTGTTCGACTAGGTAAGCTGCAGGAAGCTGTCGTCGCGCGCGAGGCAGACCAGCGAGAGACCCGCCTCCTTTGCCCGCTCCACCGCCATGCTCGTCGGCAGCGAGACCGTGACCAGCGCCACGGCCCCTGCCCGCACCACCTTCTCGACGATCTCGTAGGAACAGCGCGCGGTCGAGACGACGAACCCTTGTTCGAGGCCCTGCCCATCGCGCGCCATGGCGCCCACCAGCTTGTCGATAGCGTTGTGCCGCCCGACATCCTCGCGCACCAGCAGCAATGATCCGTCGGGCCGGGCAAAAGCCGCGCCGTGCGCAGCGCCGGTCGCAGCGTTGAGCGGTTGCCGATCTTTCAGCGCATCGAGCGCGGCGAACACGGCGTCCGATGCCGGCGCTGTGCGCGCGGGAACCTTGGGTAGCGGCTTCGCAATCGCTTCGAGGTTTTCGATCCCGCACAGCCCGCACGAGCTTTCCGCCACGCGGCCCCGGACCCGCTCCATCAAACGCTCGACGCCGAGCCCGGCGATGGTCGCCCGTGCGATCCAGCCCCTGTCGGTCTCGGCCAGCGCGATCTCGTCGACCTGCCCAACGCTCTCCACAAGTCCCTCGGTCAGGGCAAAGCCGCAAACGAAATCCTCAAGGTCCGCCGGGGTCGCCATCATCACCGCATAGGCAAGCCCATTGAATTCCAACGCCACCGGGACCTCAGGCACCCATGGGCGTGCGACGGATTGCGAGCCGCCGCTGCGCGCGACCTCCCGCGCGGGTTCAGGCGGCGCGATGGTCCGCCTCTTCAGCCAGCATTGCCAGTGCGGCGCGGGCTTCCTTCGAGAAGCCGCAATCGGGCTCCGCCAGCAGGGCAAAGGCCTGTGCCTTCATGCGCGGATCCCAGAACAGGCGGATGTGCTCGGCGGTTTCCTCGATTGCCGCTTGCTCGCCATGCACCTCAAGGTTGCGCGCAATCTGGTTCGCCATGCGGATGACCGATTCACGCGTCCCGCTCATTCCGCCGGTTCCTTCTCGTCGGCGATCCGCCGCGCCCGCTCGCTCAGCTCGGCATAGTCTTCCTGCCAGTCGGTCGGACCGTTGGACGGCGTGACCTGCACGGCTGTGACCTTGTATTCGGGGCAATTGGTGGCCCAGTCGGAATATTCGGTCGTCACCACATTGGCCTGCGTCGCCGGGTGGTGGAAGGTGGTGTAGACAACGCCCGGCGCAACGCGATCGGTGATCGTCACCCGCAGCGTCGTCTCGCCGGTGCGGCTGGCGAGCCTGGTCCAGTCGCCGTCCTTGAGCCCGCGGTTCTCGGCATCGACCGGATGCATCTCCAGCACGTCTTCCTCGTGCCAGACAGTGTTGGCGGTGCGCCGAGTCTGTGCGCCGACATTGTACTGGCTGAGGATGCGCCCGGTGGTCAGCAGCAGCGGATAGCGCGGCCCGGTCTTCTCGTCGGTGGGGACATAGTCGGTCACCACGAACTTGCCCTTGCCGCGCACGAAGCCGTCGACATGCATGATCGGGCTGCCGTCAGGCGCGGCCTCGTTGACCGGCCATTGCAGCGAATCCTCGCGCTCCAGCCGCTCCCACGAAACCCCGGCGAAGGTCGGCGTCAGCCGCGCGATTTCATCAAGGATCTGGCTCGGATGTGAGTAGTTCCACCCCGCCCCCAGCGCATTGGCGAGCAGCTGGGTCACTTCCCAGTCCTCGTAACCGTTGGCCGGTTCCATCACCTTGCGCACCGGCTGGATGCGGCGTTCGGCATTGGTGAAGGTGCCGTTCTTCTCGAGGAAAGTGCTCCCCGGCAGGAAGACATGCGCGTAGTTGGCGGTCTCGTTCAGGAACAGGTCGTGGACGATCACGCAGTCCATCGCCGCCAGCCCGGCCGAGACATGCTTGGTGTTGGGATCGGACTGCAGAATGTCCTCGCCCTGCACGTAGAGCGCCTTGAAGGTGCCATCGACCGCAGCATCGAGCATGTTGGGAATGCGCAGGCCCGGCTCCGGGTCGAGCGCGACCTGCCAGTCGTCCTCGAATGCCGAGCGCACCGCGCTGTCGGAGATATGGCGATAGCCGGGCAGCTCGTGCGGGAAGCTGCCCATGTCGCAGCTGCCTTGCACATTGTTCTGGCCGCGCAGCGGGTTCACGCCCACGCCGCGGCGGCCGATATTGCCTGTCACCATGGCGAGATTGGCGATCGCCATCACCGTGCTCGAGCCCTGCGAATGCTCGGTCACGCCGAGGCCATAGTAGATCGCCCCGTTTCCGCCGGTGGCGAACAGCCGGGCGGCCCCGCGCAGCTCTTTCGCCGCAACACGGGTGACGGGTTCGAGTGCCTCGGGCGAATGGCGTTCGTCGGCGACGAACCGGGCCCAGTCCTGGTATTCATCCCAGTCGCAACGCTCGCGGATGAAGGCTTCGTCGGCCAGCCCTTCCGTGACGATGACATGCGCCATCGCGGTCAGCACGGCGACATTGGTGCCGGGTTGCAGCGGCAGGTGATAGTCGGCCTCGACATGCGGCATGCGCACGAGGTCGATCCGGCGCGGGTCGATAACGATCAGCTTGGCCCCCTGCCTGAGGCGCCGCTTCATGCGGCTGGCGAAGACCGGATGCCCGTCGGTAGGGTTGGCCCCGATGACGAGGATCACGTCGGAATCCTCGACGCTGTCGAAATCCTGCGTCCCGGCGCTGGTGCCGAAGGTCGTCTTGAGCCCGTAGCCGGTCGGCGAGTGGCACACGCGGGCGCAGGTATCGACATTGTTGGCCCCGAACACCGCGCGGACCATCTTCTGGACGAGGTAGGTTTCTTCGTTGGTGCAGCGGCTGGAGGTGATCCCGCCCAGCGCGCGCGGCCCGTGCCCGGCCTTGATAGCGGTGAGCTTGCCAGCGGTGAAAGCGATCGCTTCGTCCCAGCTCACCTCGCGCCACGGCTCGTCGATATGGTCGCGCACCATCGGCTGGGTAATGCGGTCCTGGTGGTTGGCATAGCCCCAGGCGAAGCGCCCCTTGACGCAGGAATGCCCGCGGTTGGCCTTGCCGTCCTTGTAGGGGACCATGCGGACCAGTTGCTCGCCCTTCATCTCGGCGCGGAAGGTGCAGCCGACCCCGCAATAGGCGCAGGTCGTGACGACGCTGCGCTCCGGCTTGCCGAGCTGCTTGACGCTCTTCTCCATCAGCGCGCTGGTCGGGCAGGCCTGCACACACGCTCCGCAGCTGACGCATTCGCTGGAGAGGAAGTCGTCGCTTTCCACCCCGGCGCTGATCTTGGAAGCGAAGCCGCGTCCGTCGACGGTCAGCGCCAGCGTGCCCTGCACTTCGTCGCAGGCGCGCACGCAGCGCGAACAGACGATGCACTTGTCCGGCGCGAACAGGAAATAGGGGTTGGAGAGGTCGGGCTTGGTGCCGAGGTGATTTGCGCCGTCATAGCCATAGCGCACATCGCGCAGGCCCACTTCGGCGGCGGTGTCCTGCAGTTCGCAATCATTGTTGGCGCTGCAGGTCAGGCAATCGAGCGGGTGGTCGGAGATATAGAGCTCCATCACCCCGCGCCGCAGCTTCGCCAGCCGGTCGGTCTGGGTGTGGACCACCATGCCGTCCTCGACCGGCGTGGTGCAGCTGGCGGGCGTGCCGCGCCGCCCGTCGATCTCGACCAGGCACATGCGGCACGAACCGAAGCTCTTGACGCTGTCGGTCGCGCACAGGCTCGGTATGTCGCCGCCGCATTCACGCGCCGCACGCATCACGCTGGTGCCAGCCGGGACTGTCACGTCGCGGCCATCGATGGTCAGCGTGACGGTCTCGTCCGAGCGGCTGGCGGGGGTGCCAAAATCGGGCTGGCGTTCAAATCCCATCGATCATCTCCGCCTTCTCTATACCAAAATCTGCCGGCCAATGCTTCAATGCACTCAGCACCGGATACGGCGTGAACCCGCCCAGCGCGCACAGCGATCCGTCGCGCATGACTTCGCACAGGTCCTCCAGCAGCTGCACCTGCTCGGCCTGGTCGCGCGGGGCCTTGACGGTGTTGTGCATCTGCGGGGCCAGCTCCAGCCGGTCCGGCTCGCGCCCGCCGGCGCGGATGCGGTCGACGATCTCAGCCCCGCGCACCGCGCCGATCCGGCAAGGGGTGCACTTGCCGCAGCTTTCCGCGGCGCAGAACTGGAAGGCGAAGCGGGCCAAGCGGCCCATGTTCGCTGTATCGTCGAACACCACGATCCCGCCATGGCCGATCAGCCCGTCGGCAGCGGCAAAGGCTTCGTAATCGAACGGCAGGTCGAACCGGTCGGGATGGATATAGGCCCCCAATGGCCCACCGACCTGCACCGCCTTGACCGGGCGGCCCGATGCGGTGCCGCCGCCTATGTCATTGACGAGCTCGCTTAGCGTGATGCCGAACGCGGTCTCATACAACCCGCCGTGCCTTATATTGCCCGCCAGCTGGACCGGCATGGTGCCCTTGGAGCGGTCGATACCGAGGCTTTCATACAGCGCCGCGCCGCCTTCGGAGAGGATATGCGGCACTGCCGCCAGCGTCAGCACATTGTTGACCACGGTCGGCATGCCGAATGCGCCTTCAAGCGCCGGAAGCGGCGGCTTGGCGCGGACTTCGCCGCGCTTGCCTTCGAGGCTGTTGAGCAGTGAGGTTTCTTCACCGCAGACATAGGCACCTGCGCCCACGCGCACCTCGAGATCGAACGGAGCGATGATGCTGGCCGACAAACCGATGGCCGCTTCCATCTTGGCAATCGCGTCCGGATATTCACTGCGCAGGTAGATATAGCCGCGTTGCGCTCCGACCGCTTCAGCGGCAATCGCCATGCCTTCGATCAGCGCGAAAGGATCGCCTTCCATCAACATCCGGTCGGCAAAAGTGCCGCTGTCGCCTTCGTCGGCATTGCAGACGATGTATTTGCGCGCGCCTTCGGCCCTGGCGACGGTCTGCCACTTGATCCCCGCCGGGAAGCCCGCCCCGCCGCGACCGCGCAGGCCTGATTGCGTCACTTCCTCGAGCACCTGCTCCGATCCGATAGCCCGCGCGCGATTGAGGCCCGCCCAGCCGCCGGTCGCTTCGTAGTCTTCCAAGCTCAGCGGCCGGGTCTTGCCTGCGCGGGCGAAGGTCAGGCGCAGCTGGCTCGCAATAAAGGGATGCGCGGCAATCGGCCCGATGCAGAGATCATCGGCCCCGCCAGCGAGGATTTCTCCCACCCGCTTGGGCGTCACCGGACCCCAGCCGATGCCATTGATCTCCACCAGCGGCTCGAGCCAGTGCATGCCCCAGCTGGAGACGCGCTCGACGCTGGCCCCGGCCTCAGCGAAGGCCGCCGCGACACCCTCTGCCCCGCAGGCCTTGGCGAGGCTGTCGTCCGAGATACGAACCGTCGTCATACGCCCTCGATCAACCTCGCGAGTCGCTCAGCGTCGAGCCGAGAATGCTTGGCATCGCCGACCCGCGCGTTGGGGCCGACGCTGCACAGGCCGAGGCAGTAGACCGTCTTCAGCCGCACCCGCTCGCCTGCCGCTGCCCTGGCGCCATCGACCAGCGCCTCGACCCCGCGTGCCTGGCACGCCTCTGCACGGCAGATCTGCACTTCGGGCCGCGGATCGGGCGCGCTGCGGAAATCGTGGTAGAAACTGACCACCCCATGCACTTCGGCGCGGGTCAGGTTGAGCGCGGAGGCAATCGCCCGCTCGGCCGTTTCGTCCACACAGCCGAATTCCACTTGCACTTCGTGCAGGATCGGCAACAGCGCGCCTTCGCGCCCGGAATGGGCGGCGCAGATTTCTGTAATCCGGGTCTGGCTATCGGCCATGGGGGCAGCGCAATCCTCTCTCGCTTCGCTAACAATTGTTAGCGCAGTCGCAAACGAGATACCACCGCCAAGAGAGGAGAAAAGGTGGTGAGCCGTGCAGGGGTCGAACCTGCGACCTACTGATTAAAAGTCAGTTGCTCTACCGACTGAGCTAACGGCCCACCTGATGTGCGCGGAGACTCCTGCGCCCCGCCACGGAGCGCTCCCCTAGGGGAGCGGATACGGGCGGGTCAAGCGGGCTTTTAGCTGGCGTAGTGAAAAGCCGGTTTCGGAGTCGCGCCAATCGGCAGCGATGGCACTGGCCGGAGCCAGTACGAAGGCCCGCTTGCGAAACTCGGGATGGGGGACAGCAAGGCCTGGCGCGACGAAGGTCCCCTCGCTCCAGAGCACAATATCGAGATCGAGCACGCGGTCGCCCCAACGTCGCCAGCGCCTGCGCCCGAATTCGCGCTCCATCCGTTGAAGCGCAGCAAGCAGCGCCTGCGGATCGAGTTCGGTCTCCACCAGGGCAGCGGCATTGGCAAAGCGGCGCTGCGCCGCTCCCATCGGGGCGGTCGCGAATATCGGTGACCGCTGTGTCACCGTACCCAGCGCCGCCAATTCCTCCATCGCTGCATGTAATATTGCGCGCGGCCCGCCGTAACGGTGATGCCGCCGGTTGGAACCGAGCGCGACGAGATAGGTGCTGCTCAAATGTCCTCGCAGATGCGGGTGTAGAGCTGCGGGCGGCGGTCACGGAAGAAGCCCATCCCGGCGCGATGCTTCGCCGCCTGGTCGAGTTCGAGCGTCGCCACCAGCACGCCTTCCTCGCCAGCGCCGAACTCAACGACCTTGTCGCCCCATTCGTTGGTGACGAAGCTGTGGCCGTAGAAATTGGCCTCGCCTTCGGTGCCAATGCGGTTGGCGGCGATGACCGGCATGCAATTCGAGACCGAATGCCCCTGCATCGCGCGCTGCCACATCCGGCTGGTGTCGAGCTCGGCGTCATAGGGTTCGGAGCCGATCGCGGTGGGATAGAACAGCAGCTCTGCCCCCATCAGCGCCATCACCCGCGCGCATTCGGGATACCACTGGTCCCAGCAGATGCCGACGCCGATGCGCGCGCCGCAAACATCCCACACCTTGAACCCGTCGTTGCCGGGGCGGAAATAGAACTTTTCCTCGTATCCCGGCCCGTCGGGGATGTGGCTCTTGCGATAGGTACCCATGACCGCGCCATCGGACCCGATCATCGCCAGCGTGTTGTAATAGTGATGCCCGTCGCGCTCGAAAAAGCTGGTCGGGATCGCGACCTTGAGCTTCGCCGCCAGCTTGCGCATGGCGATGACCGAAGGGTGCTCGAGCGTCGGGCGGGCGAGCGCGAACAGCGCCTCGTCCTCGACCTGGCAGAAATAGGGGCCGGAAAAGAGCTCGGGCGGCAGAATGATCTCAGCCCCGCGCGCAGCGGCCTGCTCGACCAGCTCGCCGACGGCGGCGATATTCTCGGCCTCGTCATCGCTGCCGAGCGGCAGCTGGAGGGCGGCGACAGTGATCTCTCTCATGTCGCCGCCCTTTAGGCTTAGTCGACCTTCCTGAAAAGGAGCGTCATCCGGTCGCTTTCGCCGATCGCCAGATACTCGTCGCGGCGCGGATCGTCTTCACCGGTGGTGAGGACCGGAGGCAAGGTCCATACGCCGCGCTCCCAATTGGCAGGATCGCGCGGGTTGGCGTTGACTTCGCTGGTGCTCACCAGTCGGAAACCATGCAGTTCGAACAGCTTGATTATGTCGGTCTGGCGCATGTAACCACGCGCCGGATTGACATCGCTCCAGCTGGCATTGGCAGGAGCGCGGTGCTGCACGACACCCACCATTCCTTCATCAGCCAGCAGTTTGCGCAGACCGCCAAGGACTTCGTCGGCTTCGTCGGCGTTCCATAGCCCATGCATCGAGCGGAAAATGAGGACGCGATCAGCAGTGCCGTTGAGTCCTTCAGGCACTTCGTCGAGCTCATAAGCCGCAACTTGATCCGCAGTCACGCCGGTCATTTCTGCAACGGTTTTCCTGAACCGCTGCGTCCACCCCTTCGCCCGCAGCTCGGCATTGCGATTGGGATAGGTCCGCCCGTCACTGTCGCCGTTGACCGCGACATACGCGCCTTCCTGAGCAAGATAGGGAGCCAGCACGCGGGTATACCAACCGCCACCGGGCCCCCACTCGACCACCGTCTGAGTCGGCTCGATCTGGAAGAATGCAAGGGTCGCGGCAGGGTTGCGGTATTGATCGCGCGCACGGTCCGCATTTCGGCGCTCATGGGCCAGAACGGTTTCCAGCGTAGGCGCAGGAACGGCATCGACCACCGCCTCGGCGGCGGCGTCCTGCTCCGGCTGTTCCTCGTCACCGAGGACGGCTTCCAGCACCCGGCCAAGTATGTCCCTGGCACTCGGTCGGCTTTGCTCTTGCGCCACCGCCGGCGAAACGGCGAGCGAAAGCGCCGTGGCTCCGGCCAGGATGGCAATTGTCGTACGCATGGAAGAGTCCCCTTTTGATTTGGCAGATTCACACCCTAGATAGGGCAACAACGGACAAGGGAGCCAATGCGATCCCGTATCCACGAGACAAAAGGTGATTTTATGGCCGATACACAGCAAGCGATTGTCGCCGGCGGGTGCTTCTGGTGCACGGAGGCAGTGTTCAAGGACGTCGTCGGCGTCAGCGATGTCGAAAGCGGCTATCTCGGCGGCGACAAGCCGAACCCGACTTACAAGGAAGTGTGCAGCGGTGCGACCGGCCATGCCGAGGCAATCCGGGTGACCTTTGACCCGGCGGTGCTGGCGCTGGGCGACCTGCTCGACGTGTTCATGGGCACTCACGACCCGACGCAGCTCAACCGGCAGGGCAACGATGTCGGCACGCAGTATCGCAGTGCGATCTTCCTCAACAGCGATCTTGCGCGCGAGGATGCCGAAGCCGCCATCGCCCGTTGGGAAGCCGACCATCCCGGCCAGACGGCAGTAACCACCATCGAAGGGCCTGCCGAGTGGTATCCGGCCGAGGACTACCACCAGGAATACTGGGAAGGCGAAGGCCAGCGGAACCCCTATTGCCTGGCGGTGATCCCGCCCAAGTTGATGAAGCTGCGCAAGAGCTTTGCCGACAAGGTCAAGGCGGACTAAGGCAAGGGCACCATGCCCAAGCCGCCCGGCCCGCAATATACCTCAGGCCATGAGGTCAACGCCGATGGATCGGTCGATTTCGCCTGCTCGACCGACGTGGAGCTGTGGCCGTGGCTGGCGCTGCCGCCGCAGCATCCGATCGTGCTGCAGACGCAGAACTTCTGGTCCAGTATCGGGGCCTCCGACGCGCTGGGCAACATGGATCCGGACAAGTGGTCGGCGCTGACCTGGACCGATTGGGTCTGCGGCCCGCCTGACTGCGGACCGGCGGTGCGCGGCCACTACCGGACGACACGGCTGGACGACGACAAGCTCGCCTTCCAGATCGTTCTGTTCGACGCGGCCGACCGCACCATCGCCACCATGCTGGGCAAGGGCGTGGTGTTCCGCACCCGCAATTTCGAGCAGTGGCGTGACGAGGCCAAGCACGAAACCGAGGTCGAGGCACCTCATGCGGACTTCACCTATGCCGATCGCGCCTTGCTCAACCTGACCGAGCGCGAGCAGCCGCTCGTAGGGCCGCTAGTGGTCGACAACGCCGAGGCGCTGATCACCAAGGCCAATGGCTTGCCGCCGGGGCACCCCTATTTCAGCGGTTCGGGCGACCATGTGAACTCGACGCACCTTGCCGAAGCCGCGCGTCAGGTCGCCAGCCTTGTTCTGGAAGGCGCTCCGTTCCGCGTGACCGGGGGTGAGATGGACATGCGCCGCTATATCGAATTGGGCTGCCCGTTCCGGCTCGTGATCGAAGCGAGCGATGACGATGCCATCACGCTCGCGCTGAGCCAGCTCGACAAGGATCGAGCGACGATTTCGCTTCGGTTCGAACGACTCTAGCGATACTTCCCGGCGGTGATGAATTCGCCGAAGCTTTCGCACCAGACCACGACCGTTGTATAGTCCTCGATGTTCACGCCTTCCGGCACGTCAAGCAGGAAGCCGTCGAAGCTCCTGACCGCACCGATCCGAACCGCCTCGGCCTTGATTGGCTCGAATTCGTCCTCATGCTCGACGAAATCCTTGGTCAGATAGACCATGTAATCCGGGCCCGGGGCCAGCTTGCCCTGGTGTGCGATGGTCTCCGGCGAAACGCTGATGGTGCCTTCACCCCAGTGGAGCGTGTCGCTGCCGCGCAGGTCGCGGGTCAAACTTGCGGAGTAGGCGGCCTTCGCAACCTCGGCCTGTAGGACGTCGGCCGCAGGCGCAGATTCGGCGGTAAGGATCGGCAACAGGTAGATGCCGAGGCCGAAACCGACGCCCAGAGCGGCGAGATGGGTAATGGCGAGGATCAGGATGCGCTTCATTATACCCTCTCTTGCTGCATGCTTGTCTTGACGGGATACCTGCCGATCCGCTGGTAGTCGGTAAGAAGTTACTCCGGGCTGCTTTCTGCCTTTCGCTCGGTCCAGAAGCACACGGCAAATCCGGCGAGCGCAATCGTATATCCGTAGGGATTGGATCCGATGCCCCAAGCGCCGACGACGATAGCACCAAGCACGGCCAAGGCGGTCCCGATCTTCGAAACGCGCCAGAATGTCAGCCCAACCAGGCCGAAGGCCACTGTAAACACCGGCCCGGCGAAAGCAATGAACGGCTGCCACACTGCTGGCGTATTGATGAGCCCGCCGACGACCTGCTTGCGCAAGTCTGGGTCGGGAAAGCTCCAAAGTACGAAATCGATCATGCACATCCCGATGATGAGAATGCAGCCGATTACTTGCAGCGGTCCCGCCACCATGGATAGCCCCGCGCGGGGCAAGCGAGCGGCGAAGGGGATCATTAACGCTGCCCCGATGAACATCAGCCAGTGGATCCAGTCGATGACGCTCTGTTCCTTGGTCATCGAACCCGTGGAAACGATCCAGACCTGCCCGCACAGGTAGGAGAACAGGCCAAGCATGAAGAGGGTCTTGTCAGTGCGATTGGGCATCTGTCCTAGTCCTTACGCCAGCGTGCGATGAAGAAGCCGTCCAGCCCGCCTTGCCCGGCCAACTGGCCGTGATGGGTGCGGAGCCACCCTTCTTCCGTTGGGTGCAACCCGGCGGGTAGTTCTTCAGCAAGCACAGGATGGGGCGAGAGCGCAACACTTGAGGCTTGGTCCTCGCCTTCTTCCCGCTCGAGTGAGCAGACGGCGTAGACCAGCGTTCCGCCGGGCTTGAGCCAGCCTGATGCCCGATCCAGCAGGGCCGCCTGCAGCTCGGTCATTTCGGCGATCTGGCGCGGGCCGATCCGGTGCAGCACATCGGGGTGGCGGCGGCAGGTGCCGGTGGCTGTGCACGGCGCATCGAGCACGATGGCATCGAACTGGTGCTTCGGTTCCCAGCTGAGCGCATCGGCGCGGACCGGCGCTGCCTTGAGTCCGGTGCGTTTGAGGTTGTCCTTGAGCAGGCCTAGCCGGCGCTTGCTGATGTCGAGCGCTGTAACTTGCCAGCCGCCAGCCGCCAACTGCAGCGTCTTGCCGCCCGGCGCCGCGCAAAGGTCGAGCGCATGACGCCCCTCGCCTTGGCCGAGCAACCGGGCGGGGAGCGACGCCGCGAGGTCCTGCACCCACCACGCGCCTTCCTTGAAACCCTGCAACGTCTCCACCGCCGAACCACGCGGCAAGCGCAGGTGACCCGGGGCATAGCTGTCAGCCGCAAGCTGGTTGGCCCAATGCTGCGTTTGGGAAGGATCGCGCAACGTCAGGTCGAGCGGTGGAGGCTCGGCAAGGCCAGCAGCAACATCGGCAGCCCGGTCGCCCCAGCGTGCTCGCACCGCCTCGGGCATGGTCGGGACATCGGGCAAGCTCGCCGCCTGCTTCGACAAGGTCGAGAAGACGCCATGCGCCAGCCGCCGCGGGCCACCGGCCAGCAGCGGCAAGCCCGTCGCGATCACCGCATGCGGTGGCGTCTCGAGCCGCAGCCATTGCGCCAGCATCAGCCGCAGGACCGTGCGCACCTTGGCATCATCGGGCAGGCGCTGTTTGGTCGCACTGTCGATCAAGGAATCGAAATCGGTCAGCCAGCGCAAGGTCTCGTTGGCGATCGCACGGGCCAGTGCCTTGTCCGGCCCGCTGCGCACCGATCGCAGGGCCGGGCCTTCGACCTGTTCCAGCGTCTCGCCCCGGCGCAAAACGCCATCGAGCATGTGCAGCGCGGCGCGGCGCGCGTGAATTCCCGTCGGTTGAACCATTTGTGCGGCGGCCTAGAGCATCGCGCGAAAAAGTGTGAAGCGGTTTTTCGCTTTTCGCGATGCGACCACAAAAGCGCTGGTATTGAAACCAAGCGCCAGTGCGCGCATTTTATGCGTATGAAGCGCGCTACCAAACGCCCCGACGGCTTCCAGAAGCCCGAGCACTGGTCCAACGACCCGCCGCCCAAGCCGGCTGAAGCGAAGGACGAGGAAGAGCTCAGCCCGACCCGCTACGGCGACTGGGTCAAGGACGGCATCGCGATCGATTTCTAGAGACACTTTGTTTCCCGCACGCCATCCGGCGCGCGAAATCCTCGCTCAAGGGGCCTCGCGGCCCAATCGCTGCGGGCGCGCAGTCGCGCTTGCAGCGCTACGCGCCGTGCTCCGCGACGAAATTACAATCGTTTCAACGTGATCTTCAGCCCGTCCTTGGGCTTGGGGATCGGCCACGCCTGCCACGCCGGATCATATCCTTCTGAAATTTCAATGCGATAGCGCGTCAGCATATGCGCCATCAGGATCTTGATCTGCATATAGGCGAAATGCAGCCCCAGGCACATATGCGCGCCGCCACCGAACGGGACCCAGGCATATTTGTGCCGCGCCTTCACCTTGTCCGGCGTGAAGCGCATCGGATCGAAGCTGTAGGGATTGTCCCAATACTCCTCCATGTGATGCACCATGTGGATATTGATCCCGACATGCGCCCCAGCCGGAATCTCGTAACCGGCATATTCGAAAGACTTGAGAGCCCGCCGCGGCATCGAAGGAACCGGCGGGATATGCCGCAGCGCTTCCTTGAAGGCCATTTCGGTCAGCTCCGGCGCGCCGAGCTGGTCATAGGCGAGATCCTTGCCCTCGCCCCCGGTGATGGCGGTCAGCTCCTGCCGGAGCTTGTCCTGCCATTCCGGGTTCTTCGCCAGCAGGTAGACCAGCGAGGTAGCGCTGGAAGTGATGGTGTCATGCGCGGCCATCATCAGGAAGTTCATGTGGTCGACCACCTCGTCGACCGGCATCTGGCTGCCGTCTTCATACTCGGCGGTGGCGAATTGGCTGAACATGTCCTGCCCGCCGCCCTCGGCGCGGATGCGGTGGGTTTCCCCGGTGAAATAGTCGACCAGGAAGGCACGGCTGTCGACGCCCTTCTTCATCAGCGTAAATGGCAGCGGCTTGCGCACCGGCGCGACCGAGGCCTGCACCATGTTGACGAACGCCTCGTTGATGGCGTCGGCCTCGGGCCCGAACGGCAAGCCGAGGAAGCTGTCGGCGGCCAAGTCGAGCGTCAGTTGCTTGATCGCGGGGTAGAACTGAAGGTCGCCTTCTCCCCATTCGGCCATCCGCTTGGCGATGCCGCGATTGAGCGCGCCGGCATAATGCCGCATCGGCTCCGGCTTGAATGCGATTGACAGCGCCCGGCGATCTGCACGGTGATGGTCGAAATCGATCAGCATCAGCCCGCGCGGGAACAGCTGGTCTAGCACCGGCCCCCAGCCTTGCTCGCTGGAAAAGATCTTGCCCTTGTCGAACAGCATCAGCTCGTTCGCTTCAGCCCCGATCATGGCGACATTCCAGCCGCCGAAGGCGCGGTTGCGATATACCTTGCCGTATTTCTCATACATCCGCCGCGAAAAGGCATGCGGATCGGCCAGCATGGTGAAGGTGTTGCCGACGATCGGCCAGCCGCCCTCACCCGGAATATGTGCGAGGTCGGCGTCGGTGGGATTGCCCTCGGTCCAGTGCTTGGGGGTGGCGACTTCGGCAGGATCGGCAGCAAGCGTGGCCATGATGTTCTCGCAGGTTGGCAGTTGCGGTTACTTACCTCAATGTAAGTTAATCAAGCCTTCAAATCCAGCCCGCGAGTTCCTGCCGCACCAGGGCTTCCAGCATGGCCATCCCGGCAGCGCTGTCATTGAGGCATGCCAGCGCAGCATAGCGCTCGCCGCCCGCCCCCACGAACTCGTCCTTGCCCTCCATGGCGATCTCTTCCAGCGTCTCCAGGCAATCGGCTGAGAAGCCCGGCATGGCCACCGCCATGCGCTTCGTCCCGGCCTCGGCCTCGGCAATGATGGTGTCGTCGGTCGCCGGCTCCAGCCATTGCGCCCGGCCGAAGCGCGACTGGAACGTCGCCGTGACCCGCAGTTTTGACCATCGTTCCGACTGCGCCAGCCGTTCGCGCAACAAACGTGCGGTCTTCATGCAGTGGCAGTGGTACGGATCGCCCAGCTCCAGCGTGCGCAAGGGCATGCCGTGGAAGCTGAGCAGCAGGACCTCAGGTTCGAAATCAAGCGCGTCCAGTTGCCGCAAGGTGTCCGCTTCCAGTGCATCAAGATAGGCCGGATGGTCGTGATAGGCGGGCAGAATCCGCAGCGCTGGCTGCCAGCGCATGTCCTTCAGCGCATCAGCGGCCTTGTCGACCGCCGTTGCCGTCGTCGCACCGGAATATTGCGGATAGAGCGGTGCGAACAGGATCCGTTCGCAGCCTGCCTTCATCATGGC
The DNA here is from genome assembly GCF_030140925.1 of Parerythrobacter aestuarii. Classification (NCBI taxonomy): domain Bacteria; kingdom Pseudomonadati; phylum Pseudomonadota; class Alphaproteobacteria; order Sphingomonadales; family Erythrobacteraceae; genus Parerythrobacter; species Parerythrobacter aestuarii. The sequence goes on along the minus strand of NZ_JARBWD010000001.1, from coordinate 624,455 downwards.
ATCGAGCCGGTCGGGAATCGAGGGTTCGCCATAGCGCATCGCCCAGTCGACATGCATGCCGTCGCCTAGCTGTGCCGACAGCGCCTCGGCCTGCCGCCGGGTGATGACCGCCAGCGGCGAGCCTTCGTCCATCCACACCTTCTGGTAGGCGCGCGCGCTCTTCTGGGGACGTGTGTTGAGGATGATCCCGCGCAGGATCAGCTGCCATACGAGCGGCGGGATCTCCACTACCCGCCGGTCCGACAGGAATTCCTTGAGGTAGCGCCGGACCGACTTGGTATCGGGCGCATCGGGCGTGCCGAGATTGACCAGCAACACGCCGACCTTGCCGCTTTGGACAGGCGGGTGATCGCTGGGAAGAGATGAGGTTTGCCAGGTCATAGCAGCCTTAATGCACGAAACACTTGGCGGTGCCCTAGAGCCCGCCGGACAGCAAAGGAAGGTTGCGCAGCCGCAGCCCGGTCGCAGAGAACAGCGCATTGGCGATAGCCGGCGCGACCACGGCAACGCCCAGTTCCCCGGGATCGAAGGCCGGAGCATCGCTGGACACGAATTCGATCTCCATTTCCGGGCAGCCTGCCAGCAAAGGGAGGTTCAGATCTGACAAGCGCCCGCCTACCGGCAGGCCACGCTCGTAGCGATTGGTCGATCCCAATGCCAACGACAGGCCAAAAACGAGCCCGCCTTCGATTTGCTGGCGCGCGATATCGAGGTTGACGATCCGCCCAATATCAACGGCCGTGTGCAACTTCGTAACTCGAACGCCGCCTTCATCTGGCCGCGCTGTTGCAACACAAGCAATCCGACCACCATCTTCGGCCGAACCGATCCGATGGCAGGCGATTCCTTGCCCGCTACCGCTGGCCCCCCCGTTCCATTCCGCCAGTCTAGCGGCGCGCTGCAGGCATTCGACAAGGCGGATATCCTGCCCGAGCATCTCTATCCGGAACGACAGCGGCTCGCGATTATTGCGATGGGCGACTTCGTCGACGAAACTCTCAATGCAAAACGCGGTGTAGCCATGCGCCTGCCCGCGCATCTTACCCGCCGGTAATCCCGTCTCGACCGGGACATGGTCGACCACGGCATTGGGTATGGCATAGGGCGGCAATGCGCCCTCGCCGACCATCGGATCGGGCTTTCCGTTGCTGTCTTCGATCGCTGCCCAGCTAGTGCGGTTGTCGAACAGGCGCGCACCGAATTCGCGGCCCCAGGAAGCAGTGGCGAGGCGCGTGCGCAGGATGCTGATGGTGCCGTCGGGCGAAAGCTTTGCGCTGAGCCGGGCCGAGACCGGCGCGCGCGGATAGCTGGCCAGCGTTTCCTGCCAGCGCGACCACACCAGCTGGACCGGGCGGTCCACTTCGCGCGCGATCAGTGCCACTTCGATGGCGTGGGCATGCTCCAGCCGGGCATCGAAGCTGCCGCCGGCGGGCATGGGGTAAAGGATGACATCGTCCGCGCTCAGCCCGATTGCATGCGCAGCGGCGCGGCGGGCATGCTCGGGCGCCTGTGTGGCCAGCCACAGCTCCAGCCTGCCGTTGCGTAGCCACGCCGTGGCGCTTGCGGTTTCGAGCGGCTGGTGCTGGGCCGGGGCGATGTCATAGACCAGCGTCAGGTCGGGCCGCTCCATCGCGTCAGCCCCTTCGCCGCGCTGGGCAATGCGATAGCTATCGTCCTCGCGCCGCGCCTTTTCCAGCCGCGATTCGATAACCGGCGAATGGACCCGGCTGGCCGTGGTGAAACGCGGCTTCATAGCGCTGAGTGCCTGCTCCGCCGCCCACCAGTTTTCCGCCACTGCGGCGAGCCAGCGCTTGCCTTCGATCACGCCGACCACGCCGCCAACAGTTTGCGCGGCCGCAGCGTCGAAACTCGCCAGCCGCGACTGATCCAAGGCCCCGTGACGGATCGATGCGAACACCATACCCGGCAGCCTGATGTCACCGGCAAACAGATGCGTGCCATCGACTTTCGAAGGCAAGTCGAGCCTCGGATAGGAAGTGGCTGGATCCGATTGCCCGGCGAAGGGCTCTTCGAAAGCGGCTTCCACCCTTAGCGGCGCGGGATCGGGCGGCTCAAGCTCGGCGGCCTCCATTGCCAACTCGCCAAACCGCAACCGCTTGTCACCGTGCACTACGAAGCCTGCCTGGGTTTCACATTCTTCCCAGGCTACGTCCCATCGGCCGGCAGCGGCCTGGCACAGCATCGCCCGCGCCGAGGCTGCAGCCTCGCGGCAGGGCTGTTCGTAGGCAGCCAGCGATTGGCCGTCGGACGTAACCATGAAACGACTGGACTGGGCGAAGCGCCGAGCGACGAAATCGTCAGGTCCAACCTCCACGAAATTCGGCAACCTTGCGGGCATCCATAGCGGGGCCCATTTGGCCGCCAGCGGGACATTCGCATAGGCCCCGCTGACCGGCGCGGGTTGCACTGCGACCTGCCTCCAGTCGGCTCCCAGTTCGACCGCAACGATCTGTGGCAGCAGGGTGGAGATGCCCTGCCCCATTTCCAGCTGCGGCACCGCCACTGTCACGATCCCGTCGAGGCCAATCTTGATCCACGCATCGAAGGCAGCCTCACCTTCGGCGGGCTCCAACGGAGAAGCATAGTCCCTTGGCCAAAGCGACCAGGCCACCAGCAAGCCTCCCCCGACTGCTGCCCCGGCGAGCAATCCGCGGCGGCTGACCAGCACCATCAGCTGCGCTGTTCCTGATCAAGCCAGTCCGACACTTTTCGCGCCACGGTGGCAAAGGCCTGTCCCGCCGATCCATCCTCGGCGGCGGGCGGCGTGCCCGCATCGCTGGCAGTGCGTATTTCCATGGTCAGCGGGATACGCCCCAGGAACGGCAAATCCAGCCGCTCGGCAATGCTTTCCACACCGCCTTGCCCGAATGGGTCGGAGAATTCGCCGCAGTGCGGACACTGGTACCCGGCCATGTTTTCAACCAGCCCGATCACCGGCACCCCGGTAGTTTCGAACAACTGCCCGGCCCGTGCGGCGTCGATCAGCGCGAGGTCCTGGGGAGTGGAAACAATCACTGCACCGTCGGGCTTGTGTTTTTGGACCATCGTCAACTGCACGTCACCCGTTCCCGGCGGCAAATCGAGCAGGATTGTGTCCGCCGCACCCCAGTCGGCTTCGATCAACTGCGACAAGGCACCAGCAGCCATCGGTCCGCGCCACGCCAGCGCCTTGCCGGGTGCCACCAGATGCCCCATCGACAACATCGGGATGTCTAGTGTCCCGAGGACGGGCTGCAACTTGTCGTCGATTGCTTCGGGCTTGGCATTCTTGCTCGCCAGCAAAGTGGGCTGCGAGGGACCGTAAATATCGGCATCGACCACACCCACGGCATGACCGATCCGCTTGAGGGCAACCGCGAGATTGGCGGTCAGGGTGGACTTGCCGACCCCGCCCTTGCCCGACCCGACCGCGATGAAGCGCCGCGCGACCTTGTCGGCCATGATCGCCACCCGCGCTTCGCTCACTCCGGGCTGGCTTTCCAGCACGTCTTTGGCCGCCTGTTGCAGGTCCGCGCGCTGTCGACCAGTCAGCCCGGTGCCATCTAGCACTGCTGTCACCACGCTTTCGCCGGCTTTGAGCGAGCCGAGCCGATCGGCAATTGTCGTGGGCAAGGCTGCCCGCAGAACCATCTCATCCATCACGGGGGCGTCACTAGCAGCAAATTTGCAGCGGCAACCCCTGTTTTTCTGGTCCGGGGTACCTATACAGGTTGGCATGGAGAGTTTTGACAGCATCCGGGAACGGATCGGATTGGCCATGGCCGGCAAGAGCCCGTGGGGCGGAAACGGCGGCGGCAAATCCGACGATGGCAACAGTGACGATGGTGACAAGGGTTCGCCGGGCAACTCTGACGGGCCGCGCAACCCCTGGTTGCCGCCGGGCTCCGGCGGTGACGAACCCCGCCGTTCGGCCAATATCGAAGACATTTTCAAAGGCCGCGGCCCGGGCGGTCCACGTCGTGGCGGCGGTGGTGGCGGAAGTTTTCGCATGCCGCAGCGCCCCGGCGGCAAGAGCTGGTTTCCCGTCATCTTCGGTGGCTTGATCGCAATAGGCCTGTTGGCGACATCGGTGCATCAGATCGGCCCAAAGGAGCAGGCAGTCGTCAAGACGCTCGGCAAATACTCACGCACGCTCGACCCGGGCTTGCAATGGACCCTGCCGTTCCCGCTTCAGACCGTCGATATCGAGGACGTGCAGGGTGTGCGCGCTGTCCAGATTCCGGGCGGCTCGCAGCAACAGAAGCTGATCCTGACCCAGGACCAGAACCTGGTCGACTTGAGCTACATTATCCGTTGGAATATCAAAGACCTGCGCGACTTCAATTTCGAGCTCGTCGAACCGGTCGAAACAGTGAACGAAGCGGCCGAGGCAGCCATGCGCGCGGCAGTGGCCGAGAAGGAGCTCGATGAGACCTTCTCAGGCGAAGGCCGTGCTACGATCGAGCAGGATGTTCGCCAGCGCATGCAACGCACGCTCGATTCCTACAATGCCGGAGTCAATGTCCTGGGCGTCGAAATCGAAAAAGCCGATCCACCTTCGGACGTGGTGGATGCCTTCCGCAACGTCCAGGTGGCCGAGCAGAACGCTGACGCAGCGCGCAACCAGGCGCGTGGCTATGCCCAGCAAGTACTCGCCACCGCAGAAGGTGAAGCCGAGGCTTTCGACAAGGTCTACGAACAGTATCGCCTCGCCCCCGAAGTGACCCGCCAGCGTCTCTATTACGAGACCATGGAGCGTGTGCTCAGCGGCACTGACAAGACCATCGTCGAACCACGCGGGGTTACCCCATACCTGCCTTTACCCGAGGTTCGGCGGAGAGCGCAGCAAGTCCCGCCACCGGCAGCAACCGCAACAGGAGGGCAGTGATCATGCAGGATCTCTGGGACAATCACAAAGGTTCCATCATTGCCGTTGCGCTTGCCGTTGTGGGTTTCTTCGCGAGTGCCTTCGTGGTGCCCGAAGAAGAGCAGGCAGTGATCATCCGAACGGGTGAACCGGTGCGAACGCTGAACACTCCGCAAGGCAGCTACAAGGCTGGCCTGCATTTCCGCATTCCCGTTTTCGAACAAGTCGTGCGCATCGAGAAGCGCTTGCTCGATCTGGAAATGACAGATGAGGAAGTGCTGTCGAACGACCAGCAGCGCCTGTTGGTCAACGCCTATGCCCGTTTCCAGATCGTCGATCCGGTGCGGATGGTGCGAGCCGCCAGCTCGACCGACGGGGTGCGCACTGCTTTGCAGCCGATTCTCAACTCCGTGCTGCGACAGGAACTGGGACGCCGGACTTTCCAGGCCATGCTGACCGCCGAGCGCGGTTCTGCTCTGGCCAATGTCCGGGCAAACCTCGATCGTCAGGCCCGCCAGTATGGTGCGCGAGTCGTCGATGTGCAGATCAAGCGCACCGACCTGCCGGATGCCCCGCTGCAGTCGGCCTTCCGCCGGATGGAATCGGATCGTGAACGAGAAGCGCGAGCCATCCGGGCCCAAGGCGCGCGTGATGCCGTCGTGATTCGCGCAGAGGCCGACGCAGAGGCTGCGCGCATTTATGCAGAGAGCTTCGGTAAGGACCCCAGCTTTTACGACTTCTACCGCGCCATGCAGAGCTATGATACTACATTCGCTCCGGCGGCAGAGGGGCAGAACAAGGGTGAGAGCTCCATCATTCTGTCACCCGACAATGAATACCTGCGCCAATTCCGGGGCCGTTGACGAAGGGCTGAAACCGCTCGACGAACGGCTTCGATTACAGATGTCGTTAAAGGTCCGTTCAGTGGCGAAACGCTGAATCGCGGAGTGGACCGCATGAAACCGGACTCGCATTGAATGCGTATCTGGTGGCAAGATTGAGAAGAGGAACGAAAGAAGGTGAAACCCGTGCGATATGCATATGGCCTGAGCACAGCGCTGCTTCTGGGTGGCGCTACGGTATCGCTGGTGACCGGTCACCCCGCCGGGGCCCAGGTTGCTCAGAATGACGACCGCGCCATGACCAGCATCGTTCCCCGCGCCGGCGCGCCGGAGAGCTTTGCCGACCTGACCGACCAGCTCGCCCCCGCTGTGGTGAACATCTCCACCCGCCAGCGGGTTGAAGTGCAAAGCCGCAACCCGTTCCAGGGCACGCCCTTTGCCGATCTGTTCAACCAGCGTCGCGGCCAGCCGGCTCAGCCGCAAACGCGCGAGGCGCAGTCGCTCGGCTCAGGCTTCTTCATTTCGTCGGATGGCTATGTGGTGACCAACAACCACGTCGTCAGCCCTACCGGGCGCGGCACAGTGGAAGAAATTACCGTAACGCTGCCCGACGGGACCGAGTACGAAGCGGAGCTGGTTGGCGCCGATGCGCAATCCGACCTTGCCGTACTCAAGGTCAACCGACCGCAGCCGTTTCCTTTCGTGAAATTCGGCGATTCGACCAAGACCCGCGCCGGCGACTGGGTCATTGCCATTGGCAACCCTTTCGGTCTTGGCGGGACGGTCACCAGCGGGATCGTTTCAGCGCAGCTGCGCAACACCGGTGGTGGCGCCTACGACCGCTACATCCAGACTGATGCCAGCATCAACCGTGGTAACTCGGGCGGTCCGCTGTTCGACATGCAGGGCAATGTCATCGGTATCAACAACGCCATCTTCTCACCGTCGGGCGGCAGCGTAGGTATCGGTTTTGCTATTCCCGCCGACATTGCTGCACCGATTGTAGACCAGCTGCGCAGCGGTGCCACGATCGAGCGCGGTTATCTGGGCGTGCAGATCCAGCCGGTGACGGAAGATGTCGCCGCTTCGCTAGGCCTGCCCAAGAACCGCGGCGAGTTCGTGCAGACAGTTGTCGATGGCGAAGCCGCTTCGAAGGCCGGTATCAGGCCGGGCGACATTGTCACCAAGATCAATGGCAAGGACGTCACTCCAGACCAGACGCTGTCATTCCTTATCGCCAACATCTCGCCGGGAACAACTGTACCCGTCGAAGTCTATCGCGACGGTAGCCGCCGCACATTGAATGTGACGGTTGGCAAACGGCCAAGCGAAGAGGAGATCCGCCAGTCACAAGTCTTCTCCGATAACGAGGCGGAAGACGAGAATGGGTCGGGCGATGTCAGCGACAGCGAAGTTATCGCGGACAAGCTCGGCCTTGGCGTGTTGCCAGTGACACCCGAGATCGCGCGCCAGCTCGGCGCAGACGCCGGCCAGAAGGGCCTCGCCATTGCAGTGGTGAACCCGAATTCGGATGCTGCCCGCAAAGGCCTGCAGCGGCGCGACATCATCGTTGGCGCGAATTACAAACCGGTCGGCTCCGTTGCCGAACTGGAAGCGGTCATCGCAGAAGCCGAACAGGCCGGTCGCGATGCAGTGCTGCTGACGGTCGAACGTCGGGGAACGCAGTTCTTCCGCGCCGTCCGCATCCAGGAGTAGGCCTGCCCCAACCGGCTTCAGTCAAGATCACGAATACCCCCGCCGGAGCGAAACCGGCGGGGGTTTTCATTTGTCCGTCGTTATTGCTGGTTCGGTGTTGGCGGCCGGGGAGCCGGTGAAGGTTGCCTCGGCTGAGGCTCGGTTCCGCCAGTCGCCCGGTCGAGGAAATCGTCGCTCGCCGCCTGTGGTGCGCCATCGGCCGCCGGTTCGGGCGGGCGTCTCGGACGATCCACTTCACCCGGTTGATTCTCACCTTCGATCGGGAAATTGCCGCGCGGACCCTCGATCCGACCTGGTTCGATCAGGTTCCCCTGTTCGTCGATATAGTAGTAGTCTTCCGGATCGCCGAAATAGAACTCGTCGTCGGGCTCGAGCTGCCACTCCGGCAATTGCAGGTCGGTATCGAACTTCTCCGGTGGGCGATCCTTGACCGCATACCGCATGAAGGCCGCGAATGCCTGCGCCGGAGCGCGTCCGCCTTGCAGGCCCGGGACTGCCTTGTTGTCGTCGCGCCCCATCCACACGCCGGTGGTGATCCCGCTCGAAAAACCGACGAAATAGCCATCCTTGTTGGAGCTGGTGGTACCAGTCTTGCCGGCCACCGGACGCCCGATCTGCGCCGCGCGGCCCGTGCCTGTCTGGACTGCAGCCTGGAGAAGGTCGGTCATCCCAGCCGCAACATAATCGGGCACGAGCTTCACTTCGCGCGCTTTCTCATGCTGGTAGATCGTCTCACCATCCGCGGTGGTGACCTTGACGATACCGTAGGGCTCTATGCTCGTCCCCTTTGCCGAGACCGCAGCAAATGCACGCGTCATGTCGATCAGCCGCACTTCGCTGGACCCCAGCACCATGGCCGGAAAGGTCGAGACTTCGGTCGTAATGCCGAACCGACGCGCCATCGACGCAACAGTGCCGAAGCCGACCTCATGGCCCAGCTGGGCGGCAACGGTATTTTTCGAATAGGCAAATGCACTGCGCAAATCCATCTCGCCGGCATAGCCGCCACCGGAATTGCGCGGGCTCCAGCCGTCAATGGTGACAGGGGTATCGACGACGCGATCCTCTGGCGTGTAGCCTTTCTCTAACGCGGCGAGATAGACGAACAGCTTCCATGACGAGCCGGGCTGGCGCATCGCCGTGGTCGCCCGGTTGAAACTGGTCTCGACATAGTCCTTGCCACCGACCAGCGCTAGCACGGCCCCATCACGATCGAGGCTGACCAGCGCGCCTTGCGCACCAGCGGGCGAATTTGCTTCGATTGCCGTCTGCGCCGCACGTTGCATGCCGACATCGATCGTGGTCCAAACCGTAATCGGCTCGAAAGTCTCGGGCAGCAGGATATCGAGCTGCGGCAGCGCCCAGTCAGTGAAATAGCGAACCGAGTTCTGACCCGCTTCGGGCTTGAGCTTCACCGCATCGATATCGACCGAGGCCTGGTCGGCGCTGATCCGCCCCTGCTCGCGCATCAACCGTAACACCACCTTGGCACGATCTACCGCCGCATCGACATCGGCGGTCGGCGAGTAGCGGCTGGGTGCCTTGACCAGCCCGGCAATGATTGCCGCTTCAGCGGTCGACAGCTCGGTCCCGGGATGGCTGAAGAACTTCCGGCTGGCGCTGTCGATACCGTAGGCACCACCACCGAAATAGACTTTGTTGAGATAGAGCTCGAGGATCTGTTCTTTCGAGAACTTGGTCTCGAGTGCCAGCGCCAGCACCCCTTCGCGCAATTTCCGATCGAGCGTTCGGTTGGAGTTGAGGAAGACATTGCGGGCCAGCTGCTGGGTGATGGTCGACGTTGCCGAGATCCGCCCGTCACCTGTCGCCGCTTCGTAGAGCGCACGCGCGAGCCCGTAAGGGTCCACGCCAAAGTGCGAATAATAGCGGCGATCCTCGACCGATATCATCGCATCCTTCATCACTTGCGGGATATCTTCATGCGAGATCCATTGGCCAAAGCTGGGCCCAAGCTCGAGGATCTCCGTCCCGTCACGCGCGCGCACCACGATGGTCTGCGCGTTCTGTGTCGCTTTCAGCTGGTTGAAGCTCGGCAGTGAACGCGCGGCAAACATGACTGCAAGTCCGAGGAACAGCGCCCCCAGCAGTGCCAGCGCACCGCCCCAGAAGACGGCGCGCTTCAGCCACAACCGCAGGCGGCTTGGCGGATTGGCCGCAGCTTTCTTCCTTGCTTGTTCCGCTGCCTTCCGGCGGCTGCCACGCTTGGCCATTACAGTCGAGCTATCCCGTCATGCCGTGCACCGCGCGGGCACACCTCTCCATCTGGCCTGTAGCATAGGCCAAGCATAACCCGCCGTGAACGGGTTATTCGGTCTTGTCGCCAGCTTCGAAGTCGAGTGCTGCGCTGTTGATGCAATAGCGCATGCCACCCTGGTCCGGCGGACCATCCGGAAAGACATGGCCCAAGTGCCCGTCGCAATTGGCGCAGGTCACTTCGGTACGGATCATCCCATGCGACGTGTCGCGGTGTTCAGCCACTGCCTCGCCTTCGCTGGGCTTGGTGAACGCCGGCCAGCCGCAGCCGCTGTTGTATTTGGCGGCGCTTTCGAACAGCTTGGCCCCGCAGCCCGCACAGTAATATTCGCCGTCTTCGTAGAACTTGTCGTACGCACCGGTGAATGCACGCTCAGTCCCTTTCTCGCGCAGGATATGAAACTGTTCCGGCGACAGCTTTTCGCGCCACTCTTGCTCAGTGGTGGACTTCGGATCGGTCATGCGAGATCTCCTTCGACGGAGATATGGTGCGCCCTGCGCCAATGCTCAAGCACTGCGAACCCTCATCCTACTGCGGCTAGGCGCTAAAGCGCCAAGCGTCCGTATCCTTCTCCCAATGGGAGAAGGAAGACGCAGCTTGCGCGCGTAGCGCGTTAGCGAAGCTTGGATCAGGGTGAGCTGCTACCCATCCAGCATGGCATAGTGCTTGGGCGGCTGGATCACTTCCATCCGCTCTGTCAGGAGCGGGCCGAAGCTCGGACGGCTCTTGAACACGGCATACCATTCGCGGGTCTGTTCGTGCCCGTCCCAGTCGATGCCGCCGAGATAGTCAGCGACGGAAATCTGCGCAGCGGCGGCGAGGTCGGCCAGGCTCATCTGCGGCCCTGCCAGCCACGGGCGCGTGTCGATCAGGTAATCGATATAGTCGAGATGTCCATGCGCCAGCTTCATGGCTTCGCGCAGCATCCGGCTGTCGGGCGGCTGGCGCAGGATAAGGCGTTTCTTCATCCGCTCGTGCAGTAGCGGAAGCGTGACATCGTTGAAGAAGTTCTCGTCGAACAGTGCCACTAATCGGCGGATTTCAGCGCGATTGGTGGCGGTGCCATTGATCATCGGCGACTTGTCGACTGTTTCCTCGAAATACTCGCAGATCGCCCGGCTGTCAGCCAGGCTGATCCTGCGGTCGGGGTCATGCAGCACCGGGGTACGCCCGGCCGGGTTCATGGCCCAGAATTCATCGTCGGCATCCCATGGGTCTGCGCGCCAAAGCTCGTAGCCCACGCCCTTTTCGCTCATCAGCAAGCGGACCTTGCGGCTGAAGGGACAGAGGGGGAATTGATAGAGGCGCCACATACTGTGTTTTCCAATGCAGCAATCGAGGATTCGGGACAATATTGGCAGCGCGGTTATCCGACGCTGCGGCTCAAATTCCCGACGCTTCGAGCAGCAGCAGGCATCCGGGCATGACATCATCGATGTTGCCTTCATCCCAAAGCTTTTGTGCTTCGGCCGAAAGGGCCGCGCTGATCTGGTCACGGTTCAGCCCGGCCTGGTCCATCACCTGCGCGCTGGCGCGGACGAAGAACTCCTTGCCGCGTTCGCCAACAGCTGGCCATGCCAGTGCCTCCGCATTGCCGTTGGCCTGCCCTTCGGCGACGATGGCGAATGCGGCGGCACAGCGCAGGCTGGTGCGTTGCTCGAGGCTTAATTCAGGCGTCGGGGGCAGGGCCGGCTGCAAGGCCAGCGCAAGTGCGCCCATGAAAATCGAAGTAGACATGATGGCCCCGTATAACCGCCCAGCTGAATGAATGCTGCCCCTTTACTGTCATTGACGCGAAGCCCAAGTGGGTCAGCAACGAATCCCTGTGCGAGAGGCCCCCAAACATGAGTGACTACCCTGCGCTGCACCTGCTGATCGGCGGCGAAGCTATTTCCTCCGACCGTGAGATGATCGAGGTACTCGACCCTTCGACTGGAGAGGCTATCGCATCTTTGCCCAGCGCAACAGCGGGTGATCTCGATACCGCGCTCGAACACGCCAGGACAGGCTTTGCCAAGTGGCGCGCCACGTCGGCCGATGAGCGCGAAGCGATACTGCGCAAAGCGGCGGGATTGATCCGCGAGCGCTCGCAACAGATTGGCGCAGCCATCACCCGCGAACAGGGCAAGCCGGTGAAGGAAGCGATCGGCGAGACGGTTTATTGCGCCATGCTGCTCGAATTCTACGCCGGCGAATGCAAGCGGCTCTATGGCAAGACCCTGGTTCGCCCGGACGGGCAGCGGGTCGAGGTCCGGCACGAGCCGGTCGGCCCGGTGGCGGGCTTCAGCGCGTGGAATTTCCCCGCGCTCAACGTGATGCGCAAGATCGGCGGGCCACTGGCGGCGGGCTGTTCCGTCATCGTCAAGCCGAGCGAAGAGACGCCAGCCGGCGGCCTCGCGTTGGTGCAGGCCCTTCATGACGCAGGCGTACCTGGCGATGTCTGCCAGGCTGTGTTTGGTGTTCCGTCAGATATAAGCGAGCACCTGCTCGGTTCGCCCGTCATCCGCAAGATGACCTTCACCGGCTCGACAGCGGTGGGCAAGCACCTTGCTGCGCTCGCGGCGCAGAACCTGCAGCGCACGACGCTGGAGCTGGGCGGGCACGGCCCGGTGCTGGTGTTCAACGATGCCGATATCGACAAGGCGCTCGACACCATGGCCGGCAACAAGTTCCGCAATGCCGGGCAGGTCTGCGTCAGCCCTACCCGCTTCCTGGTGGAGGAAGACGTGTTCGAGCGTTTCCGCGACGGCTTCGTCGAGCGGGCCAAGGCGGTGAAGGTCGGCAATGGCATGGAAGCCGACACTCAGATGGGTCCGATGGCCAATGCCCGCGGTCCCGATGGGCTGCAGGCCAAGATTGCCGATGCTCGCGAGCACGGGGCAAAGGTTCTCGCGGGCGGAGAGCGGATCGGCAACCAGGGCTTTTTCCACCAGCCAACGGTGCTGAGCGAAGTGCCGATCGATGCCGCGATCATGAACGAGGAGCCATTCGGACCCGTCGCCATCATCAACCCGATGCCGGGCTATGATGCCATGATCGAGGAAGCCAACCGCTTGCCCTACGGCCTTGCCGCCTATGCCTGGACGCAGGACAGCAAGCGCCGGATGCGGCTGGCGAGCGAGATCGAAGCCGGGATGATCGCGATCAACGGCGGCACAGTGAGCGCCGCAGATGCCCCCTTCGGCGGGGTCAAATGGTCAGGCTATGGCCTCGAGGATGGCGCCGATGGCGTCACCGCTTGTATGGTCAGCAAGACCGTCCACGAAACCGCTTGAGTCGGCGAACCGTAAGCTACACATACAATTCGCGGCAGATCGGCTAGGAAGCCGCAAACGAATCGATAGGGAGAGCTATCCATGAAGACCCGCGCCGCCGTCGCCTTCGAAGCCAAGAAGCCGCTTGAGATCGTCGAGCTGGACCTGGAAGGGCCGAAAGCCGGCGAAGTGCTGGTCGAGATCATGGCGACCGGCATCTGCCACACCGATGCCTACACGCTCGACGGACTCGACAGCGAAGGTATCTTTCCGTCGATCCTCGGCCATGAAGGCTGCGGCGTGGTGCGCGAAGTCGGTGCGGGCGTTACCAGCGTAAAGCCGGGTGACCACGTGATCCCGCTCTACACGCCCGAATGTCGCCAGTGCAAAATGTGCCTCAGCGGCAAGACAAACCTGTGCAGCGCGATCCGTGCCACTCAGGGTCAGGGCCTGATGCCCGACGGCACGTCGCGCTTCAGCTACAAGGGCGAGACGATCTACCACTACATGGGTTGCTCGACCTTCTCGAACTTCACCGTGTTGCCTGAAATCGCCGTCGCCAAGATCCGCGAAGACGCGCCGTTCGACACCACTTGCTATGTCGGATGCGGTGTCACCACAGGGGTGGGCGCAGTGACCAATACGGCCAAGGTGCAGCCGGGCGACAACGTGGTGGTGTTCGGGCTCGGCGGGATCGGGCTCAACGTGATCCAGGGGGCCAAGCTGGCCGGTGCCGACCGCATCGTTGGGGTTGATATCAACCCTTCCAAGGAAGAGTGGGGCCGCAAGTTCGGCATGACCGATTTCGTCAATCCGAAAGAGGTCGGCAATGTCGTCGAAACGCTGGTGAACATGCTCGATGGCGGCGCGGATTACAGCTTCGACTGCACCGGCAACACCGACGTCATGCGCGATGCGCTGGAGTGCTGCCACAAGGGCTGGGGTACTTCGATCATCATCGGCGTGGCCGAGGCCGGCAAGGAAATCGCCACCCGCCCATTCCAGCTCGTGACGGGACGCAACTGGCGCGGCACAGCGTTTGGTGGGGCCAAGGGCCGCACCGACGTGCCCAAGATCGTCGACTGGTACATGAACGGCAAGATCGCCATCGACCCGATGATCACCCACCGGTTGAGCCTTGAGGAAATCAACAAGGGCTTCGACCTGATGCACGCGGGCGAGAGCATCCGTGCCGTGGTAGTCTATTGATGGGTGCTGGCGCGCCCCAGAAAGTGGTTCTGGCCGAAAAGTTCGCGGCATTTAGCGAGCAATGGTCTCCCAAGATCGTTGCCCGGTTCAACAATAGCGAAGTGCGCCTGTGCAAGCTCGAAGGCGAGTTCCACTGGCACCAGCATGACAATACCGACGAGATGTTCCTTGTCATCGAAGGCACGCTGGATATCGACTTCGAAGACCGGACTGAAAGCCTTGTTGCCGGCGAGATGATAGTAGTTCCGCGTGGCACGCAGCACCGACCCCGCGCAACCAGCGGCGAAGCCAAGGTCTTCGTCATGGATGCTGAAGGCACGCCCAATACCGGAGATGAAGCAACGGCCACCGAGGCGGTCGAAATCTAGGAGAGAGAAGAGCATGTTCAATCACACCTTCCTGGGCACCAACGACATCGAGAAGTCGCGCCAATTCTATAACGCGACCATGGGTGCCCTGGGCCACCAGGGTGCGCCACTGCCGCATGGCACGGTCTATCCGAGCGCTGCCGGCTCGCTGATCGTGGCAACGCCTGCCAACGGCGAGGCAGCAACTGTCTCCAACGGACATACGCTGGGCCTCAAGGCTGCCGATGCGGCAGCGGTCGATGCCTGGCATGCTGCCGGTCTTGCCAATGGTGGCAGCGACGAAGGCGGGCCGGGGAAGCGGCCCAATGCGCCGGGCAATGCTTATGGTGCCTATTTGCGAGATCCCGACGGGAACAAGCTGTGCGCTTTTTGCCAGCTCCCCGAAGGCGAATAAGGAGAGGACGACGATGTACAGTCACATGATGGTAGGCTCGAACGATATCGAGCGCTCGAAGACATTCTACGACGCCACCTTCAAGGCGATGGGCGGCAATGAAGGCATGCTCGATCCCAAGGGGCGGCTTGTCTACATGCACAATGGCGGCGTGTTCCTCGTCACCCCGCCGATTGATGGCCAGCCGGCCACCCACGGCAATGGTTGCACCATCGGTTTTGCCATGAGCCCGGAACAGGCCGACGCCTGGCACGCCGCCGGCGTTGCCAATGGCGGCACGGCGATCGAAGACCCGCCGGGCGTGCGCGAGAACGGCGACATGAAGCTCTATCTCGCCTATCTGCGCGATCCGGACGGCAACAAGCTCTGCGCCCTTCACCGGATGTGAGCATGACCATGCGCGGCGAGGATGGCCTCATGGCGGACCTCGCCGCGCATGGTATCTCTTTCGAAACGCACGAGCACCAGGCGGTCTTCACCGTCGAGGAAAGTGCCGGGGTCAGGGCCGCCATTCCCGGCGAGCACACCAAGAACCTGTTCCTGAAAGACGCCGGTGGAGCGTTCTGGCTGGTCACGGTACCGGCCGATATCCGCGTCGACCTGAAACGCCTGCCCGAAGTGATCGGCTGCAAACGCGTGAGTTTCGGCAAGGCCGAGGAGATGGTGCAGCTGATCGGTATCCAGCCCGGCTCGGTCACTCCACTGGCGATGATCAACGCCCAGCCCGGCACCATTGCTGTGGTTATCGACAAGAGCCTGGCGGAAGCCGACCGCATGAATGTCCACCCGCTGCGCAACACCGTGACCACCGGCCTGTCCGGCGCGGATGTGTTGCGGCTGCTGGAACATTGGGGGCATGAACCACTGGTGGCCGAGATACCGACCAAGGAAGACCAATGACCATCGAAACCATCAGCACCAACCGCGCTTTCGGCGGCACGCAGGGCGTCTATTCGCACCAGTCGAGCGAAACCGGGACGGAGATGACATTCTCCGTCTACGTCCCGCCGCATCACGAAGGCGCGAAGCTGCCGGTGCTGTGGTATCTCTCGGGCCTCACTTGCACCCACGCCAATGTCACGGAGAAAGGCGAGTTTCGCGCTGCCTGCGCCGAGCATGGCATCGTGTTCGTCGCTCCTGACACTTCGCCCCGCGGAGACGACGTGCCCGACGCGGCTGACGAATATGACTTCGGCAAGGGCGCTGGCTTCTATGTCGATGCGACCGAGGAGCCATGGTCAGCGCACTACCGCATGCGCAGCTATATCGAGCGCGAACTGCCCGAAGTTATCGCCGCCAATTTCCCGGTCGATGTGGCGCGCCAGTCGATCACCGGCCACTCAATGGGCGGCCACGGCGCGCTGACCATCGCGCTGCGCACCCCCGACCGCTTCCGCTCGGTCAGCGCCTTCAGCCCGATCGTCGCGCCGAGCCAGGTGCCGTGGGGCGAGAAAGCATTGGGCCGCTATCTCGGGGACGACCGCGCGGCATGGCGCGACTATGACGCCGTCGCCCTGATCGAAGACGGCGCGCAGCTCGATCACCTGCTGGTCGACCAGGGCACCGCCGACAGTTTCCTCGACGAACAGCTGCGCACCGGCCTACTGTCGATGGCCTGCGCCAAGGCCGGGATGGAACCGACGATCCGGCTGCAGGAGGGCTATGACCACTCCTACTACTTCATCTCGACCTT
Source organism: Parerythrobacter aestuarii (assembly GCF_030140925.1). Lineage (NCBI taxonomy): Bacteria > Pseudomonadati > Pseudomonadota > Alphaproteobacteria > Sphingomonadales > Erythrobacteraceae > Parerythrobacter > Parerythrobacter aestuarii. The sequence continues at coordinate 607,837 of NZ_JARBWD010000001.1, read as the reverse complement.
CATGGCCGAGCATGTGAAGTGGCATGCGGAAAGGCTGGGGTGAGCCGCAACCCACCCCGAACCTTCATGATTACATCCCGTCCACACTCTTGCTGACGAGGATATTCACCGCCACGCGGCGGTTTTGCTGCTTGCCCCATTCGGTGGTGTTGTCCGCAGCCGGATCGGCTTCGGCCATGCCGGTCGGGGTCAGCATGCGCCACGGCTTCCAGCCGCACTGCTGCTGCAGGTAATTGACCACCCGCGCGGCGCGCTTCTCGCTCAACACCTGGTTGATCTCGTAAGTGCCGGTAGAATCGGTGTAGCCGACCACCAGCAGCAGGGCGTTGTCCATCGCATCAGCCTGCGCCGCGGCCGAGCACAGTTCGGCCTGCGCATTGCCGGAGAGGTTGTACTTGCCGGTGTCGAAATAGACGTTGGTGGTGCCCTTGATGTTGTACTTGTCGATATCGGCGACCCGGCCGCGCAGGGCTTCGGTTGCCTGCTCGTTGGCAGTAAAACGCTGGTCAGTCCCGGCCTGGATCATCTGCGCGGTTTCGAGGTCATTGTTGCTGACCCGGACACGGCTGGCGATAAGGCCCTGGCCCCACTGCACGGTCTCGATCGTCACCGGCAGGCCGTTGAGCAGCGCGCTTGGACCGAGGCTGGTGCGGCTAAGCCCCAGGAACCCGCCCTTGGCGCGGATTTCCGTGCCCTGGCTGATGAAGACGATGGTCTTGCTGCCGCCAACAGTGGTGACCTGCATTTTCTCGCCATCGCGGGCGGAGATCATGCCTTCGATATCAGGACCTTTGGCAAGGCCTTCCAGATCGGCCGGAACCATCCCGCTGACAGTCAGCGAGCCGTCGGCGTTCATCGTCGCATCCTCGTCCACAGGCAGTTCCTGCCCCTGGGCGGAAGCAATTGTTGGGATCGCCAGCGACAGCGCGGCGATGGCGGTAAGGGCGCGCGGGCCCTGTGTCATAATACGCATTGGTGTACTCCTTCGACCTCAATCAACCGGAACCGCTTCCACGCGACCCTAACTCTGGGTCGCCCCCAAGGTAAAGCGCGCCCGGCTGCCAATGCCCCCGAAATTCCCCCGCACGCAGATGTGCGGAAACTCACGCTGCGCCTGTTCAGATGCGCCTTGCCCGCAGATGAACGCGACCCGTGGCAGGGGTCAGGACAGGGGCAGCGCGGGCCTTCCTTGCGATGAGCCGTGGCCCGGAGCTTTGCCCGATTTTACGATTCTGCAGGCCCGGGGTCATCCGGCAGGCCCGCAAGAATCAGCCCTTGCTGACCTCGAACAGGGCGTATTCCGCGCGCCAGTTGGAGCCGCCGGGAGCAATCTCGCGTTCGCGGGTGAAGAACCAGCGGTTCTCGATCGCGATGCCGAGGCTGGCAGCCAGTTCCTCAAAATCCTTGACTGTCACATGGTGGATATTGGCGGTCTCGTACCAGCTGACCGGCAAGTGCCGCGTCACTGGCATGCGGCCCTTGCTGACCAGCGCCCAGCGCATCCGCCAGTATGCGAAATTGGGGAAGCTGACGAAGGCGCGGCGGCCGACACGCAGCAGCTCGGCCAGCATATGGTCAGGCCGCGCGGCGGTCTGCAGCGTCTGGCTGAGGATGGCATAGTCGAAAGCGCCATCTGGATAGAAGGCGAGGTCGCGGTCGGCATCGCCCTGCACCACGCTGAGGCCGCGCGCCACGCATTCGGCGACCAGCCCGCCATCGATTTCGATCCCCCGCGCATCGACCTGCTTGCTGTCACGCAGCGCCGCCATCAGCGCGCCGTCGCCGCACCCGATATCGAGCGCGCGACTGCCCGGCTCGATCCGCTCGAGGATGGTGGCAAGGTCGGGGCGCAAGGTCACGGAGGGTTCAGCCATCGAGGAACCCCTTCACCACCCGGTCTAGCGCGGGCACTTCGAGCAGGAAGCTGTCATGCCCGAACGGCGCGGAAAGCTCGACGAAGCTGACCGGTGCGCCCGCGGCATTGAGCGCGTGGACGACATGGCGGCTTTCCGCCGTGGGATAGAGCCAGTCGCTGTCGAAGCTGACAAGGCAGAACCGGGCCGACGAGCTCGCGAAGGCATCGGCCAGTGTCCCGCCATGCTCTTCAGCCAAGTCGAAATAGTCCATCGCGCGGGTGATATAGAGGTAGCTGTTGGCGTCGAAGCGGCGGGTGAAGCCGCTGCCCTGGTAACGCAGGTAGCTTTCGACCTGGAAATCGGCGTCGAAGCCGAAGGTCTTTTCGCCGGGCCTTCCGTCTTCTTTGGCCTGCAAGCGGCGCCCGAACTTCTCCGTCAGCCCCTCTTCGCTGAGATAGGTGATATGCGCCGCCATCCGCGCCACCGCGAGCCCGGCATCGGGCGCGGTGTCTTCGCCATAGTAGTCGCCGTCACACCAGGCCGGATCGGCCATGATCGCCTGCCGCCCGACTTCATGGAACGCGATGTTCTGCGCCGAATGCCGCGCGGTGGTGGCAATGGCGAGCACGCGCGCGGCGCGATCGGGGAAATTGGCGGCAAGGCTCAAGGCCTGCATCCCGCCCATCGAGCCGCCTACGACGGCATGCAGCTGCGCAATCTCCAGCGCATCGAGCAGGCCGACAGCTGCGCGCACCATGTCGCGGATGGTGATGACGGGGAAACGCATGGCATAGGGCGCGCCATCGCTCGCAAGGCTCTGCGGACCGGTAGAGCCCAGGCAGCTGCCGATCACATTGGCGCAGATGACATGGTAGCGATCGGTATCGATCGGCTTGCCCGGACCCACCATCCGTTCCCACCAGCCGGGCTTGCCGGTGATGGGGTGGGTGCTGGCGACATACTGGTCACCCGTCAGCGCATGGCAGATCAGGATGGCGTTGGAGCGGTCTGCGGCCAGTTCGCCATAGGTCTCATAGGCGATCTCCACGCGCTCGAGCACCTGCCCGCTGTCGAGCGGCAGGGGTTCGGGAAGTGTCAGTGTGGTATGCGGATTGGACACGGATGGGATTGCCACGACAGGGACAGGGAAAGAATTTCCTTCCCTTAACCGCTGCCCTCGCGCTTGTCGAAGGGCCGTATTTCTTTAAGGGCCGAAAGCCGCAATGTCACAACGCCCCACCATCAAGCCCTGGATCGAAGCGATCCATGCCTATGTCCCCGGCAAATCCACCGGGGCCGGGGGGCGTGCGCTGGTCAAGCTGTCGGCCAATGAGAACCCGCTCGGGTGTTCGCCCAGAGCGCTCGAGGCACTCAGCGCCAATGCCGGGCCCGAGCGCTATCCAGACCCGGATTCGGCAAAGTTGCGGGCGAAGCTGGCCGAGCTCCACGGTCTCGATGCGGCCCGGATCGTCTGCGGCACCGGTTCGGACGAACTGCTCAACCTCGCCGTGCAGGCCTTTGCCGGGCCGGGCGACGAAGTGCTGTTCAGCCGCTACAGCTTTGCAGTCTACGATATCGCTACCCGCCGCTGCGGGGCGACCCCGGTGGAAGCACCCGATGCCGACTACGCCACCGATGTCGATGCGCTGCTGGCGGCGGTGACGGACAGGACCCGCGTGGTCTTCGTCGCGAATCCCAACAACCCGACCGGCAGCTTCCTAACGCGCGCTGACATCGCTCGCCTGCATGCCGGGCTGCCACGCGATGTGCTGTTCGTGCTCGACCAGGCCTATGCCGAATACCTCGCTCCCGGCGAGGACGATGGCGGGTTCGACCTCGCTGCGTCGCACGAAAACGTGCTGGTGACCCGCACCTTCTCCAAGGCCTATGGCCTTGCCGGCGAACGGATCGGCTGGGCCACCGGAGCGCCGCATCTCATCGACGCGCTCAATCGCATCCGTGGGCCTTTCAATGTCACCAACGCCGGGCAGGCGACCACCGTGGCGGCGCTGGACGACCAGGATTTCATTACTACCACCCGCGAGCACAATGCCCGCGAACTGGCGCGCTTCACCGATGCCATGGCCGCGCTCGGCAACCACGGCATCCGCCCGATGCCGAGCAAGGCCAACTTCGTGCTGGTGCTGTTCGAAGGCGCGCTTACCGCCGAGGCTGCACTCGCAGCGATCGGCGAGGCAGGATACGCCGTGCGCCACCTGCCCGGGCAGGGTCTGCCGCAGGCCTTGCGCATCACCATCGGCACCGCGGCCGACATGGACGCCATCACTGCCGCCATCGCTGCAGCAGCGGAGGCAGCGCAATGAGCGGTTCTGGGAGCTTCCAGCGGGTTGCCATTATCGGCCTCGGCCTGCTCGGCGGTTCGCTAGGCCTCGCGCTGCGAGAACACCTGCCCGCCGTCGCGACCACCGGATACGATCGCGATCCCGCCACCCGCCAGCGCGCCGCCGAGCGCGGGCTGGTCGGGGCCGTCTGCGAAACCGCCGCCGAAGCTGTCGCCGAGGCCGACCTCGTCGTGCTGTGCGTACCCGTTGGGGCGATGGCCGAGGCCGCGCGCGATATCGCCCACGCCCTGCCCGCCGGCGCGATCATCAGCGATGTCGGCTCATCCAAGCGCTCAGTGCAGAAGGCGCTTGCCGAAGCGCTGCCGGATCACATTTGCATTCCCGCCCACCCTGTCGCCGGGACCGAGCAAAGCGGGCCGGAGGCCGGTTTCGCTTCCCTGTTCGAAGGGCGCTGGTGCATCCTAACCCCGCCCGAAGGCGCACCTGCAGAGGCGACTGACCGGCTTTCCTCGCTGTGGCAAACGCTCGGCGCCAAGGTCGAGATCATGGATGCCGACCACCACGACCTCGTGCTTGCGGTCACCAGCCATATCCCGCACCTGATCGCCTACACCATCGTCGGCACGGCCTCCGACATGGAAGACGTCACCCGCAGCGAAGTGATCAAGTACTCCGCCGGCGGCTTCCGCGATTTCACCCGCATCGCCGCCAGCGACCCGGTGATGTGGCGCGATGTCTTCCTCAACAATCGCGATGCCGTGCTGGAGATGCTGGGCCGCTTCACCGAGGACCTGACCGCCCTCCAGCGCGCGATCCGGTCAGGCGATGGTGAGACGCTGCACGACCTGTTCAGCCGCACCCGCGCCATTCGCCGCTCGATCATCGACGAAGGCCAGGACGACGCAAGCCCCGACTTCGGCCGCGATCACTAGCCGTTGAGCGCATTGATTGCGGCGAGCGTACGCGCTTCCACCTCTTCGCGTGGCAATCCCGGCGGGATCGGCTCGCCAAATCGATAGGTAATGGTGCCCGGTTTCTTGAGACGGCGATGATAGAGCGGCCCGCTGTCGACCGCGACCGGCACGACCGGCAGCTTCACCATCTTGTAGATACCTGAAAAGCCCGACTGGAGCTGCCGCTGTTCACCGTGCGAGACGCGCGTTCCTTCAGGGAAAATCACCAGCGGACGCCCCTCGTCGGCCTTTTGCCGGGCCTCGCGCATGATCTGCATCAATGCCCTGGCCCCGGCGCTACGATCGACCGGCACCAGTCCATATTTGCCCGCAAGATATCCCCACACCGGGATGCGGAAGAGCTCTTTCTTCGCAAACACCACCGGGAAGGAGAACATCTGCGGCGCATCGAGCGCTTCGAAGAAGCTCTCGTGCTTGATGGCATAGAGTGCCGGTTGATCGATCGGGCCGCCTTCCATCTTGATCTCGATGTGCAGGAACAGGTGCATGCAATCGCGATGATAGCCGCCCCAGCCCTTGACCACGCGGCGAAACAGCTTGCGGTCGGCGAGGAAAGCCAACAGCGCGATGATGACGTAGAAAGTGCTGCCGATGTAGTAGGCGGCATAGAAGCAGAGGTTGCGCAATACCAGCATGGCTCTGGCTCAGATCGGCAATGCGCCGGAGAGCCAGCTCGCCAGCAGCTTGTTGTATTCAAGGAACAGCGTGAAGAGCGAAGGCTCGGTCGCCACGGCATCTTCGACAATACGGATATTGGTCGGCAGCTGGCGGCGCAGCTCGCTTGAAGCACGCCGCATATGCCAGTCCGACGTGACCAGCCGCAACGACTTGATCTTGTTACGAGCAACCCAGTCAGCCGTTTCCGCTGCATTGCCACGAGTGTCCAGTGCTTCGAAGCCCAGCGCCACGCAGCACTGCATGCGCTCCATCGAGACTTCGAACTCGGCGGCAAATTCGGCTGGCCGAACATCCGTATCGACGCCAGTGACGAGCATTAGGCGCGCCTTCTTCTCGTCCAGGATCTCCAACCCGTGGGGAATGCGACCTGCCCCTCCTGTCGGTACGATCACCGCGTCGGTGTCACCTTGTGCCACAGGTACCGGCAGCGACACGGCAAACCACATGAAGCCAAGCGCCCATGCCACAAACACCAAAAGGAAGCCGCGCCAGATCACAACATCTTCCGCAAGGCCGCAACGACCGTCAGCCGGGCTGTGACCATCGCCAGCGCGACAGTGATTACGGGAACTGCAGCAATGGCTACCCAGTCCAGCCAGCCGAGACCGCCTCCCCCGACCATACCGCTGTCGAGCGCAGCGAACTGCCGGCCGAGGAAGAGTACCGCCGCCATGCCGAGTACCAACCCGGCAGTGCCGCCAATGGTCGCATCGACCCCGACCGTCCGCTGGAAGACGCGTGCAATCTGAGTATCCGTCCCGCCCAGCAGGTGGACGATCTCGATCGTTTCGCGATTTGCACCCAACGCACTGCGCGCGGCCAGGAAAACCGCCGCAAGGCTGGTCCCTGCCAACAGAACAACCAGCGCAATCGCGAGATATTGGAGCGAAGTGATGGCGGAGAAGACCGGCCTGAGCCAAGTCGACTGGGCATCGATCCTCGCATCCGGGGCAACCTGCAGGATCGCCGCACGCATGCGCCGCAACTTGTCCGGTGTCGCCTCTTCGCGCAAGCGGACGTCGATCAGCGCCGGGATCGGCACAGATTCCTCATCGACCCCTGCACCGAGCCATGGCTCGAGCAGGCTTTCGAGTTCGCTTTCGGGGACTTGCCGGACCGTCGCTACTTCCGGGAAATTCGCCAGCATCTGTTCCACGCGTTCTGCCTGGCGCATCCGCTCGGTCGGATCGGCCTGCACGACCTGCACTGTGGCCCCGCCTGACAGTTCGGCCCGGGCACCGTCTGCGAGATTGCTCAAGGCAAGCCCTGCCGCCGTCGCGATAACTGTCAGCGCGACCATGATCGCGATCACCCACGGAACTGGCCCGGCCAGGCTACCTTGTGGCAGCAACTGATTGGCCCGGTCGCCGCGAAACGGCACCAGTCCACGCCGGACCTTGCGGCGTTCGGTCGGTGGAGCGGCGGTCATCGTATCGGTGCCTCGCGGCCCGGCCGACGTGGCGGGTTGCGCAGCACACCCGTCGGGTCTGACAGGCGCCCCTTGTCGAGCCGCATGATCATCGATTGTGGCACCTTCTGCAGCAAGTGCAGATCGTGTGTGGCAACAACGACCGTGGTGCCAAGACGGTTCAGCGCTTCGAACAGGCGCAACAGCTTGACTGCCATGTCTGGATCGACGTTCCCAGTTGGCTCGTCTGCTACCAGCAAGTCCGGTCGGCCAATCACCGCCCGTGCAATGGCGACGCGCTGCTGCTCGCCGCCCGAAAGCGTCGCCGGTCGCGCTTCGGCCCGATGCGCAAGGCCGACCCATTCGAGCATGTCGGTGACAGGCTTGGTCAGCTCGGCCTCGGAAACCCCGGACACGCGCAGCGGCAGCGCGATATTGTCATAAGCCGACAGGTGAGGAACGAGCCGGAAGTCCTGGAACACGACCCCCAGTCGGCGGCGGTAGTTGGGCAAGTGCGCTCGCGGCAGGGTAATGACGTCGGTGCCGAACATGCGAATCACGCCGCGCGACGGCCGCTGGGCAAGGTAAAGCAGCTTGAGCAGTGAGGTCTTGCCGGCACCACTCGCCCCGGTGAGGAAGTAGAAACTGCCAGGCCACAATGTAAAACTGACATCGCTCAGCACTTCCTTTCCGGTGCCATAGCGCAGCCCGACATTGTCGAAGGTCACGACCTCTTCGTCACCTTCGGACATTATCGGACCTCTCGAATTTGGGGCGTGGCGGCACGGGACATGGACTTACGAGGGCTATAGCGGCCCTTCCATGTGGAAAAAAGCGGCAAGCACAATTGCATCCACCGCACGCGACCTTGCCAGCGATTCCTTCGACGGCGTAAGGCGGTATTCCGATGATCATCGCCTGTCCTGCCTGTTCCACCCGCTATGTGGTGCCCGATAGCGCCATCGGTATCGAAGGCCGGACGGTGCGCTGCGCCAAATGCAAGCATAGCTGGTTCCAGGACGGGCCCGAGCTGGAACTGACAGGCGACCAGGAAGTCGAACCATCACCGCCGCCGCCTCCGCCGCCCGCGCCTCCTCCGCCCCCACCCGCGCCATCACCCGAACCGGATGAGGCGGACGGTGTCAAAGTAACCCCGGAGCCACAGAGAGAAGACCCCTACGTCGAGCGAGAAGATGCTTACGATGAGGGTTATGAGGATGAACCCGATCACAGCGGAGCGCTGGAAGGTCCCCCGCCAGTTGGTGAACCATCCCCTCCACCGACGCCCATGCCGGAGCCCGATGCGGACTATTCGCAGTTCGACTACGAACCCCCGTTCAAGCCGCGTCGCAACCCGCTCAAGATATGGACCGCAGTCGCCGCCGTCTTCGCGCTGCTGGCAGTCGGAACGATTGGCTTCGTATCCTATTATGGGCCGCCTGACTGGCTGCCGGTCAGCAAGCCGACGTTCGGGCTCGACCAGCCCGACCTCGTGCTCGATTTCCCACCCGACCAGCAAGACCGGCGTACGCTTCCCAATGACAGCATCCTGTTTGCTGTGAGCGGCACGATCACAAATGTCGGGCGTGAGACGCGGCGCGTGCCCAACGTGCTGATCGCGCTCTACGATGCCAGCAACCAGCGGGTGTATCGCTGGGAGATCGTCCCGCCCGTGGAAACATTGGCTCCAGGTGAGAGCGTATCCATCAACGAAGCCAATAACGAAGTGCCGAAGCGCGCCCGGACGGCACGCATCGGCTGGAGCCCCAGCTGACTTTTTCGCGCCGCGCGCACCCAATCGCGCAAACCGGCTTGCAGGCTCCAAGACTCGCTGCTAGGGGCGCGCTCCTACCTACCCCGGGACCTGCAATTGGCGGTCCTGACTGTGTGCGGTCGTGGCGGAACTGGTAGACGCGCAACGTTGAGGTCGTTGTGGGCTAACGCCCGTGGAAGTTCGAGTCTTCTCGACCGCACCAATCCTTTCCTGGTCATGGAACAATTCCATCCACGATAGCGAAGTCGCTTGGTCGCGGGTCAATGAACTGGCTTAGATTCGACTGAATATTATCCGAGGTTCTGCGCCCAGTTGAGTGATTAACCGCACGAACACCATGCACTCGACCGTCATTGTGCTTGGACTCAATCCATTTTGAATGTAAATCCGAGTCGCATTCCAAAAGAATGTCATTGGTGGTTCCGACAGGGCGTTGGTTGTCTTTCGCTGTGAATGTCGATCGCGGGGACCACAACAGGACGAGGTCGCACAACGCTCGTTTCTGACAGTTTGCCAAGGCTGGATATCCTTGGGATTCCATTCAGCGAAACGGGCCCGGCAGGTCTTGTTTGGTGGGGAATCTATGGGCACACGCGATACGCCCGATATTGTTATCATTGACGATGATGCATTGCACGCGAGGCATCTGTGCCGACTGGCCCAGGCGCATCACTTGCAGGCATCCCGTATCGATCCGCGCAGCTACGCTGTCGGCGAGGCACCGCCCGCACAGCTGGCGCTGATCAAAAGCGACCGCGACGCCGAGCTTGTCCGCGACCTGACAGCGCAGCAACCAGACATGACCACCATCGTACTCGGCGACAGCGAACGCGCCGACCACATCATCGCCTGCATGCGGGCCGGGGCCAGTGATGTAGTGCCGGCCGACCTCTCGCATCCGGAATCGCTAGACCGCCTCCACACCCATTTCGGTCGTTGCAAGCCGAGTTCCACCAGCGAAGGATTCGAGGATCCGGTTGGGCTTGCCGGAGAAAGCAACGCTATCGACCGGCTCAGGCAATTGGTCCGCAAGATCGGTCACAGCGATACGACCTGCCTGATCGAAGGACCGACCGGTGCAGGCAAGGAGCTGGTCGCGCTGGGCCTGCACAATTGTGGTGCCCGCTGTGGCGGGCCACTTGTGGCAGTCAATTGCGGAGCCATTCCCGACGACCTCGTCGAAGGCGAATTGTTTGGCTATGAAAAAGGTGCCTTCAGCGGAGCGGTGAATTCTTATCCCGGCAAGCTGGCGCTGGCGCATGGCGGCACGTTGTTCCTCGACGAGATTGGCGAGCTGAGCCTGGCTGGACAGGTCAAACTCTTGCGCGCGATCGAAGCCCGGCAATGCTATCGCTTGGGCGGCAGGGAGCCCCTCGCGTTTGATGTGCGCATCGTAGCCGCTACAAATCGCGACTTGGAAAGCGAAGTCGCTGCGGGTCGTTTCCGCAGCGATCTGTACTATCGGATTGCAGTCGCGCGGATCAAAGTACCGGCACTGGCAGAGCGCAGGGATGACATCGCGCCCCTGGCGGAGTTTTTCCTGCGGGAGATGGCGGCGGCGTCGAAACTTGAAGCCCCGACGCTGTCACCTTGTGCGATCGACGCGTTGCAGGGGCATTCCTGGCCGGGTAATGCCCGTGAACTACGCAACGTGATCGAAGTGGCATTGATCAGCCACGAGGGCGGCATGCTCTACGCCGAAGACTTGTCACTTCCCGGCAACAGCCCATCGGTTCCCCAGCAGTCACAGGTCGAAACTGCGGCCAATGGCCAGGGCCTGACCCGCTCGGCAATCGCAGAGGCGCTACGAGAATGCGATGGCAACAAGAGTGCCGCTGCACGGACTCTGGGCTGTTCGAGGATGACGCTCTACCGTCATCTCCAGCAGGCCTGAAAACCCCAAGACACTACAAGATATGCACGGAACTGTCCCTGCGATGGTGTGCTCTACACTGGTCGCCGGACCAGTGCCCGGCAAGCTGTACCACCTGTAACCCAGTGTCACTGCCATGTGTAACAAGTGACACCTTGTCCGATACATAGATTCAGATTTTATCATTTAGAAACAGTCTCATAACTTCTGGCACACCGCTTGCTTCCCAAGGCCCGCGCATGCTGCGCGCGATAGGGAGAGTGACACCGCGTGTCAGACGAGGGTGACCGGGATGAACCGACCAGCGGGGAGAGCGCAGCGCGCGACCTGCCCGATCCCGTCTACGTGAACCACTGCGCTGTGACCCTTTCGCTTTCCACCGCTGAACTCGATTTCGGACAAGCATCGGAAGCCGACCAGTCAGTGCGGGTGAAAAGCCGTTTGCGCACATCGCCAGCCTATTTCCGCCAGCTGGGCGACCTCATCCGGGCCGAATGCCGCCGCTACGACGAGACCTATGGCCTCGGCCGCAGCAAGGGAGGGAACTGAGCGATGGCAGGCTTCTCGGCAGCCTATTCGGTCGGTGAATCGCTGGTCCAGTACCTGCGCAATATCTACCCGACCGAACTGCGGGACGACCATCCGTGCCGGTTCGAACTGGCCAAGAGCGCCGATTTCTCCGAGGCCGACAGCTTCACTGAGAACACCATCTCGCTGTTTCTCTATCGCATGTCGATTGCGCAGTACCTGCATCCCGCAGGAGCGCGGCGGAATGCCCCGCCAACCTCGCGCGCGCTGCCGCTCGACCTGCATTACATGGTCACCGTCTGGAGCGACAGCAAACACACCGAGCAGCTGCTGATGGCCTGGGTAATGGCGCAGCTGCACTGGAGCCCCAATCTCGACGCTTCCACGCTGATGCAGGTCGGCGGCTGGCGCAAGGATGAGAGCATCCAGATCTCGCCGACCAATATTACCCAGGAAGACCTGTGCCGGATCTGGGACGTGATGGAGCCGACCTATCGGCTCTCCACGACTTATGTCGCGCGGGTTGTCCATATCGATGCCCCGCCACTGGCCGATGCCGCTAATGTCATCGCGACCCGCTTCGAACATGCGCAGCTGGAAGAGGAGCAGGCCTGATGCTCGCCCCGTCCCGCTCGCTGATCGACCGCCGGGTGCTTGGGGCGCTGGAACTGCTCGATGCAGCGACGGGCGAGCGGATCACTGCACCCATGCTGCTGTCTTCGCCCAGCTTGCGCTTCGTGCGCAATCGCTCGGGGCTTCATGTCGTCAACGGACTTGTTCCGCGTACTCTGCAGGAACAGCAATTGAGCAATCACCTCGACGCCTTCGATGCAGCGCCGGGCGGGCTCGCCGATGGTGCCATCGACTTCCCGATCCAGATCGCCGATCCGACCGGCCGCTACCTGCCCCGTACGCACACCATCGGCCTGCCGCGCGGGGCGCAGGCTGGCAACCCGATCCCGGTCGAGATGTTCCTCTCGCCTGCAGGGCCGGTCGGCCAGAACTGGTCGGGAATCCGAGCAACGCTGAGACAACAGGTTCCCGGCGGCGAAATCCCGCTGGCAGGCGCTCGTGTCGGCCTGGTGCGCGACAGCGACGACCAGTTGCTGGGCAGCGGCATCTCGGATGCTCGCGGCGAAGTTCTGGCGCTCGCGGTCGGCATCCCGATCATCGATTTCACGGTCGGCCCGACGCCATCCCCGACCCCCGCTCCGGTGCCGACCCCGGCACCAACGCCCGCACCGGCCCCAGCGCCGGTCGGGACCAAGAAAGTCGCCACGCGGCTCCAAATCGAAACTGCCCCGGGCCTGCCATGGCCGACCGACCCGGACGCCATAACTGCAAGCGGCCAGACTTGGGTGCCCGTTGCCGGGGACCTGCCGACACTGGAGCTGGAGACAGGCCGCATCCTCGCGGACGGCCTCAGCTTCCTGCTCGAACCTGAGACATAGGAACGGAGGTCTCACAATGCCTGAATATCTAGCTCCTGGCGTGTATGTCGAAGAGACTAGCTTTCGCGCCAAATCGATCCAGGGGGTGGGCACCAGCACCACCGCCTTCGTCGGCCCGACCCGCAAGGGACCGCTCGGCATGGCATCCGATGTCATCACTAGCTTCGGTGAGTTCGAGCGGATCTATGGCGGGCTCGCCAATCTGTCGGTTGGTGGGACACCGGGTACGAACTTTGTGGCCCATGCGGCCAAGGCGTTCTTCGACAATGGCGGCGGACGACTCTATATTGCCCGCACCTTCACTGCGGAGCAGGTCACGACCCCGTCGACCCGGACGATCGCAGCGAATTCCGCCAGCGCCGACGTGCTCGATGCCAGCGACGCCGTGGTTGCCAGCTTCCGTGCCCGTTCGCCCGGGACCGGTCTCAACGGCTACATCATTGCCTACCAGAAACTGACTCCGGCAACGGCTACAACGCTGAATGCGGCACCTACCGGATCGATGGTTCAGACCGGTGGCAACACGTATTTCGTGAAGGCTGCCGATGGCGTCTGGAATGTCGAGACCCCCGCTGGTGATGGTTCCGACGCGCTAAATCTCGCGGCGGTGCCCGCCGACGCACAGCTCGTAACAGTCAATCTCGAAATCAGGCCAGGTGCGACAAGCTCGACCGATGATGCCGAAGGCGGCCCGATCGTTCTGGAAGGCCTCGGGTTCGGCCCCGGCCACCCGCGCCGACTGCCCGATGCACTATCCGAAACTCCCAGCAGCCGCGGCAATGCCTTGTCGCAACCCTACTGGTTCGATGACGACCCCGATCCCACCGCCCACGCCCTGCGGCTGGCGATGTTTGGGTCAGATGCCGAGGTAAGCGTCCCCTACCAGCTGACCGGAGGGCTCGACGGCAACGCCAGCGTCGTCAGCGATACCGATGACGAAATCCTCAGCTACGAGGAAGCGCTCGCGCTGCTGGAAGAGGTGAACGATATTTCCATCGTCGCTGCTCCGGGTAGTTCTGCCACGGCAGCGTCGCAAGGCGTGCATAATGCGCTGATCTCGCATGCCGAGCGGATGAAGTATCGTGTCGCGGTGCTCGACACGCCGCCGGCACAGTCGGTCGGCGATGCCCGCGATGTGCGCGCAGCGCTCGATAGCAAGCACGCCGCGCTCTACTATCCGTGGGTCATCGTGCCCAACCCTTCGGCCCGGCCCTCGGACGACACCATCCCCAAGGAACTTGCGCTGCCACCCTCTGGCTTCATGTGCGGGATCTATGCCCGCAACGATGTCCAGCGCGGGGTCTGGAAAGCACCCGCCAACGAAGTCGTGCGCGGAGCCCTGCGGTTCGAACGCGAGCTGTCGAAGGGCGAGCAGGAAGTGCTCAACCCCGAAGGCATCAATTGCCTGCGAACCTTCTTCGGGCGCGGCAACAGGGTGTGGGGTGCGCGCACGATCAGCAGCGATCCGGAATGGATCTATGTCAACGTGCGGCGCTACTTCAACTATGTCGAAAACTCGATCGACCGGTCGACCCAGTGGGCCGTGTTCGAGCCGAATGGACCGGCGCTGTGGTCGAATATCACCGACACGATCTCTTCCTTCCTGTTTGCCGAATGGCGCTCCGGAGCCCTGCTCGGGGCCAGCCCTGAGGAAGCCTATTTCGTGCGCTGCGATCGTTCGACCATGACCCAGGCCGATCTCGATAACGGGCGGCTCATCTGTGAAATCGGCATTGCGGCGATCAAGCCTGCCGAATTCGTCATCTTCCGCATCGGTCAGAAGACCGCTGACGCAACCAGCTGAGGAGAGACACCATGCCTGATCGCAATTCTCCATATAACGCGTTCAACTTCACCGTCGCTTTCGGCAACGGGGATATTGAAGGCGGCTTTTCCGAAGTCTCTGGCCTCGGGACCGAGATCACTGTCGCTGAATATCGCAACGGCAGCGACAAGCGGAACGTCGTCACCAAGATCCCCGGCATGTTCAAGGTGACCGACATCACCTTGAAGCGCGGCATCATCAATTCCGATGCCGTGTTCCAGATGTTCAAGGACTTGCAGGACGGCAAGGTCGATGACGCCAAGCAGACCGTCACCATCACGCTGATGGACGAGACAGGGGCCAATGCGGTCCAGAAGTGGGTCCTGATCGACTGCTTCGCGACCAAATACACCGGTCCTTCGCTGTCAGCCAAGGGCGGCGGCGACGTGGCGATGGAAGAGCTGACGCTGTCGCCTGGCGACATCCAGTACGAACAGGTCGCGTAAACCCCATGGTCGACGTGCCCGGCATCAGTTTCCCGCCTGCGCCTGCGCCGGTGGCGGCGGACCCCAACCGCATGGATATCGCCATGTTCGTGGGGTTCCTGCCGCTGCGCGCGGGAGCCGAGGCGGAGGCTGCACGCCTGGCACTAACCGCACAGCTGGCGCAGCAGGGGTGGGCAGACCGGGCCAATCCGGCCTCACCCGACCTGCTCGACCTGCCGGTGCGGGTGCGCTCGATCGAAGATGTCGAGCTGCTGTTCGATACCGGCGGACGGCTCGACCGGCAGGTGGCGATCGAATCGCGCCCGCTCGAGGCAGAATTCGAACTGTCAGCGGTGGACGCGACCTTCGTGGTCAATCTCGATGGTGAAGACCAGCAGGTCGAACTGC
This sequence comes from Parerythrobacter aestuarii, assembly GCF_030140925.1. Lineage (NCBI taxonomy): Bacteria > Pseudomonadati > Pseudomonadota > Alphaproteobacteria > Sphingomonadales > Erythrobacteraceae > Parerythrobacter > Parerythrobacter aestuarii. The sequence continues at coordinate 592,334 of NZ_JARBWD010000001.1, read as the reverse complement.
CAACGGGGACCGTTTCCCGGACCGACATACGCGATGCGCTGGCGGCGGGGCTGGACGGAGTCGAGGTCAGCATCCTCCCTGCAGTTGGCGGCAAGGCCCCGCTGCAATTCCGCCGCGCCTCGTCGGCTCCGGGGTCGCTCACCGTTTCCACCCATCCTGCCCTTGGCTTCCCGGTCGCTGCCTTCGATCAGTCGCAAGGCGTGGGCGCACCCATGGGCGTCGCCCTACGCAGCTTTTTCGCTTCAGGTGGCAGGGAGGCGGTGATCGTGCGAATGGGCGATCCGCCGCCGCTCTATGGCAGCGAGGCCGATCGCGTTGCCGCACTTGCGACGCTGGTGGGCTACGGCTTCGGCGACAGCACTACTTCGATAGCGGAATTGTTGGACGATACCGTGCCTGAGCTGCCCGGTGCCTTCCCTACCCGCACTCCGTGGCATGGTCTCGCCCATCTGCTTGGGTTGCCCGATGTCGCCATGGTCCTGCTACCGGACCTGCCCGAGCTGGTCGCATCCGTACCGGGCCTCGTCCGCGAAGCCGAGGCATTGCCCCGTCCACCAGAGACGTTCCAGCCGTGCGCGCCCGAACCGGTTGCGCTTGTCCAAGGCGCGCTCGCCGAATCCAAGCCGGCTTCGGTCGATGCCGACGGGCTGGAACTGTGGTCGCGGATCGCTGCGTGGGCGGGTGAACAGGTGGCGCGAATCTCGCCCGAGGTTATGGTGTTGTGCGCCCTGCCGCTGATCGATGAAGACGCCGGCCCTTTGACCGCACTCGACGCGATGGATGTCGTGACTGACGGCAACAGTGGCGCCGGGATGGCCAATCGCCAGCTGCAGCTGGTCACACCCTGGATCACTTCCGACCTCGCCTTCGACCTGCCGGCTGGTGCCACCCCCGCCGATGGCCTGCTGGCCGGGCACATTGCAGCCTCCACCTTGGCCGCTGGGGCCTGGCGAACCGTCGCCGGGCGCAGGTTGGCCGCCAGCCAGTTTCCCTATGGCGCGCTCGAGGAGCTCTCTTTCGACCGGGCAGAACAGATCAGCGTGATCGGCTACGGCGCGCGCGGGCCCACGATCCTGTCTGACCGGACGACTGAGCTGGGCACCTACAACCAGGCCAATATCCGGCGGCTCACTGCCCTGATCCTGCGCGCAGCCCGCATCCGCGGTGAAAGCGTCGTCTTCGAAGCCAATGGCGAGCTGTTCTGGCGCGACACACGCATGGTGATCTCCACGCTGTTGCGCCAGCTCCATTCTGCCGGTGCCTTGCGCGGCCAGCGCGAAGAAGAAGCGTTTCAGGTCCGCTGCGGCCGCGACACCATGTCGCAGGCCGATATCGATGCCGGGCGGGCCATTGCCGAAGTAACCTTCGCCCCAGCCCATTCGATCGAGTTCATCGAAGTCAGCCTGCTCGCCACCAATGGCACCATTGCCCCGGGGCTGGCTGCGCAAGGGAGGATCGCCGCATGAGCTTTCTCCCGCTGTTCCGCTTCCGGGTCGATTTTCACAGCACTACGATCGACGATCCGTCTTCGGGCGCGGCGCAACCAATCTGCTCGGGCCAGTTCTCCGAAGTCGCCGGCTTCGATGCCAGCATGGAGCCGCACACCATTACTGAAGGCGGGCGCAACTGGGGCGAGATTCACCGCGCCGGAAAGACCACTTTCGCCACGCTGGTGCTCAAGCGCGGGATGACATCGGACCGGGGCTTGTGGACCTGGTTCCAGGGGGTTGCGAACGGGGCCTATGCCTATCGCCTCAATGCCCGCGTGGTGATGCTGGGCGCGGCCGAGGATGTCACCGGCTCGGGCCAAATGAGCTGGGAGTTCGCCAACTGCCTGCCGATCAAGCTCAAGGCCGCTGACCTGTCCTCCTCCTCCAGCGAGATCGGAATCGAGGAGCTGCACCTCAATCATGAAGGCATGAAGCTGCTGGAAGGGAGCGCTGCATGAGCGACGATGCCGGACAGGGCGTGAATGTCGTCCACGCCAAGCTCAAGCCGGTCACCGACCAGGACGGTGCCCAGCTGTCCGAAGCGGACAAGGATGCGGCGGCCATCGAAGTCCAGTTCAACCCCGAAACGCTCGACATCTCGCTGTCCAACAACTTCAAGGAAAGCTCCGGCGACAGCCCGACCCAGCTGGTCGACGAAGCCTCAGCCCAGCTGAGCCTGGAGTTGCAGTTCGACACCACTGACACCGGGGTCGATGTTCGCCAGAGAACGCATGAAGTCGCCAAGTTCCTCAAGCCACTCGACATCACTCGTGAAGTCGAACGCGGCGACCCGCTGCCACCGCCGATGGTGGTCGAGTTCGACTGGGGGGCGATTGTCTTCCAGGGCTATATGGACAGCTATTCCGAGACGCTTGAATTCTTCTCGCACGATGGCGTGCCATTGCGGGCCAAAGTCTCGATTTCGCTGACCCAGCAGGAGCGCAGTTTCGACCCGCGCCAGAAGAAAGACAGCGAAGGCAATGACGCTGGTCCCTATTCCAACGATGCGGTCAACAACGATCCCTTCGCCTCCGGTGCGGTCGAGCAATCGGTCGATCCCAATGCCCCCATGGACAATGCCGCCGCAGCGGCCAATGGGGTCGAAGACCCGCGCCAGCCCAATGTCGACAAGGTCGCCTTGCCGGAGAAATCAGGCAAGCTCGGCCGTGCCGCGGCTGCCTTCGCCCAAGCCGGTGCGAGCCTTGGGGCAGGCCTCGGCGGAGGCCTCAGCGCCGGAATCGGTGGGGGCATCGGTGGGGGTATTAGCGCGGGAGCCGGCATCGGGATCGGCGCATCGGCCGGGGCGGGTTTTGGTGTCTCCGGAGGCGTTGGCTTTGGAGCATCGGCAGGGGCCGGATTCGGCGTGTCTGCGGGGGCAGGTTTCGGAGCCTCTGCAGGAGCCAGCCTGGGTGTTTCGGCAGGGGCAAGTTTTGGAGCCAGCGCCGGCGCGAGCATCGGGGGGGGACTGTCTGCAGGCGCAGGATTTACTGCAGGAGGCACGACGGGAGCCTTCTCCGGACTCTCCACCAAGCCACCGAAGCTCGAGCTGAAACCGGTCAAGCTGCCCACTGTCACTGTCGCCAAGACCGCCACCACCGGCTCCGCTTCGCTCGGTGGTGCGCTCAAGGTGGAAAGCGGCGGCAGCCTGTCGGCCAAGGTCGGCACATCCATTACATTCGGGGAGGGCTGAGCCGATGCCGGTAATCATCGAGGAAGTGACAGCCGAAGCCATCAAGCCGGTGGCTCCGACCAAGACTGCCCAGCCACCCACCGAACAACCAGGTGATGCCACCGTCGAAACGCGGCGGATCATCGCCCAGATTCGCCGTTCCGAAGCACGCGCTCAGCGGCTGCGAGCGGATTGAGGGGGCGGCATGACTCAACCGAGCGAATCCCTCCTCTTCTACAATGCCATCCCCCGGTTGGAGGTTGATGGCGAAGAAGACGTCATGGCCGCACTGCTGCTGCAGGCGATGGAGATGACGGAAAGCGAGGGCGGGCTGTCGTCGCTGGAAATGAGCTTCAAGAACGCTGCCAATGTCGAAAATTCTGGCAATGAGATGCCGTTCGAAACATCGTCCAACACCACGCTGTCGCTGGGCGCTGAAATCCGGGTGGTGACCGGTCCCAACCACGATCCCCAGGAAATCTTCCACGGTCAGATCACCGGCCTCGAACTGGTGATGGACGGTGCGACCACCCCTCAGCTGATCGTGCTCGCCGAAGACAAGCTCCAGAGCGCCCGGCTGCAGCGGCGGACCAAGTTATTCACGGACGTAACGCTTGGAGACCTCGTTGATGCCGTCGCGCAGGAAAGCGGGCTGACCGTGGTTGCTGCCGAACTCGACATGAGCATCCCGCAGGAAGTGCAGGCGAACGAGACCGACCTCGGCTTCCTGCGCCGCGTGTGCGCCCGCTTCGATGTCGACTTCCAGATTGTCGGTACCGAACTCCACATCTCGCCGCGCGCACTGGTTGATCGCGGCACGCGCGAAGTCGAGTTCGGCCAGACACTGACGTGCTTTCGCGCACTCGCCGACTTGGCCGACCAGGTCAGCGAAGTGACGCTGTCGGGCTGGGATCATGCCGCCAATGCCGGCTTCGATGTCACCAGTGGTGCCGGTGTGCAGTCCGGCGCCGGGCATGGCCGCAAGGGGCACGAGTTCCTCGACGAGCATTTCTCTGCCCGTTCCGAACACATCGGCGAGATTGCGGTTTCAACGCAGGAAGAGGGGCAAGCGATTGCCGATGCCATGCACTCGGCCCGCCAGCGCCGCTTCGTTTGCGCCGAAGGCACGATCACCGGCGATCCCAGCCTGCGGGTCGGAACGCTGCTCGAAGTGTCCGGTGTCGGCCCGCGCTTCGAGAATACCTACTACGTTACTCACGCCCAACATCACTTCAGCCGCGACGGCAGCGGCTATGTGACCGATTTCCGCGCTGAATGCGCGTTCTGGGGAGGATGAGATGACCGTCCACACCCCTCTTGCCAGCACCATTGCCGGTATGTCGCTTGCCTATGGCGAAGTGATCAATGTCGACGATCCACAGGGCGTCTATCGCGTCCAGGTCAAGCTCCACGGCTTTGACGGGCCGGAAAACCAGGACTCGTCAATCTGGGCCAGGGTGATCGCACCATTTGCCGGCAATGGACACGGCGCGGTGATGTTGCCCGATGTCGGGCATCAGGTGGTGGTTGGTTTCGTTGCCGGTGACCGGAATTACCCGATCGTGCTGGGCGCACTCTACACCGGCGAGGCCACACCGGCCGAGGAGCCCGTCGATGGCGGCGCGGTCAAGCGGTGGGCGCTGACCGGCAGCGGCGGCACGCAAATCCTGATGGACGAAAGCGGTGGTTCGGAAATCACCATGGAGACCGCCGGTGGCGTCAAGGTCGTGGTGACCGATGCCGGGACCAAGGTCGAAGTTACCAATGGCTCGGGCTCGATGATCATCGAACCATCTGGCGTCAGCGTCCAGACCGGAGCCAAGGTCACCATCGATGCCAGCACGATCGAAGTGAATTCCGGCATGGTGACAGTCAACGCCGGGCTCTCCAAGTTCTCCGGCGTCGTCCAGTGCGACACCATGATCGCGACCACAGTCGTCGCCAGCACCTACACACCGGGGGCGGGCAACATATGGTAGGGCATCCCGTCATATTGCGCGGCCTGTCTTTGCCTGGCCTTTCCTCCGATACTTCCGGGCCCACGGTCCTGTCGATTATCGAGCAGGACTTCCTTGGCTGGTTCCTGACCCGCCTGGAAACCGACGAAGGGCGGCAGGCGCTCGGCCCTCGCGATGCCTTTGGCGCGCGTAACGGGCGGTTGTTTCAGCCGGTCCACCGGGCCTTCAACCTCGTGGCCGTCGAAGTCGCCTGCGAAGTCGAAGGCATGCCGCGGCTCGACCCGAAGAAGATCCTGGGTGCTGGGGTCACCATGCGCCGAAATGTCAGCGCGGCTGAAGCCAATGCTGCGGGTCCGGGCGACACTTATGCGACCTATGCCTCCGGCCTCTATGGCTGGAAGACCCGCGAAGGAAAGATCCTCGGCTGGAGACCTGTGACAGGCGGCACTGGGCGCTTTGCCCCCGATGTCTCTGCGGAATATCGACAGCTTGCTGCTCAGGGCCGCAACAGCAAGGTACTGTCCAGAGCCACCGGCCTCTCCAGCGAAGAGCAGGACGCGAGCGAGAGCTTCACCCCGCTCTTCGCTGCGCCTGACGAACTCTGCAGGAAGCTTGGCAAGACCATCCTCTATGGCTACCTGCCGGTTACGTCTGAGGAGCGTTCCGAAGAGGATGCGGCACCGTCTGCGCCCTTCTCGGAAGGCGACATTCGCGAACGCCTGCCCAGCTTGCTGTGGAGCACCGCGCGAAAGGATGACGAAGCTCCGATTGCTCCAGCCGCCAATCAAACAGTCCTCACTGCCAGTGCCGCCAATCCGTCAGCCTCGCTCGATGTCGTGTTGTCAGCACTGCGCTATCTCTCGCAGGAAACCGGCCTGTTCCTCGAAGACCCGCCCGGCGCTGCGCTTCGCACTGAATTGGGGCGCTATAGCGTCAAGCTGCACGGGCAGACCACCAACACAGATTTCTATGACTTCCTCAAGACCGCCAACCAGTCGCTGGTGGAGCGCAACCCTGCCATCACGCACCAGCCGCTGCCGATCAGCTGGCCTTCCTTCACCCAGGCGCAAGAGACCGATATCGTCGAAGCGGCGCTGGAGGCGGTGCAAGCGCGCTGGGCCGAGCTGAGCCCGGGAGAAACACGCTACCAGAACCTCGACGCGCAGTACGAACTCCAGGCATTCGTCCGGGTCGATCGGTCCGACTGCGGTTGCCCACCGCAGACGGTGTGGACCGAGCCGCGCCCCGACGTCACCATCGTGCCCTGGTACGAAGGCGGCGAAGCCCCTCCCAAGATCATCGAACTTCCAAGCCCTACGGGTCTCAAGGGTAAAATAATGCCCAATGTCGCATTCAAGGTACCGGAAGACATCCAGAAGTTCATGTCGGGGCTCAAGCTCGACAAGCTGATGGAAGGCGAACAGCCAGCCGACAAGCTCGGCTGGGGCATGATCTGCGGCTTCTCGATCCCGATCATCACGATCTGTGCGTTCATAGTGCTGCAGATCTTCCTGTCGCTGTTTCACATCCTGTTCTGGTGGTTGCCGTTCATCCGCATCTGCATCCCCTTCCCGAAGAAGGTGAGTGGATAGATGAGCGCCAAGCCCCTCCTCGCCCCACGCCCCTCGCATCTTCCCCGGCTCCAGTTGGGTTGGCCGCTGTCGCCCACGCCTATCGCAGGCAGTTTGCTCTATCCCGATCTCGACCGCTCGATCCGCGACCAGATCAAGGTGATCCTGCTTACCCAGCCCGGCGAGATGCTGCTCCAGCCGAGCTTCGGTGCCGGGCTCGAGGTCATGCTGCATCAGCCCAACACCCTGGGGTCGCGGCGTCGCATCCGCGACCTGGTGCAGAAGTCGGTCGACCGTTGGGAGCGCCGGATCATGCTCGACGCGGTCGATGTGTGGGAGATCGAAGGCCGGCCCGACGCCGTGCGGGTCGAGCTCGCCTATCGCATCAAGCGCACAGGCACCGCGCATCAATTCCATTTCGATTTTGCCTTGGGAAGCTGAGCCATGCCGATACCCTTCTACAATTTGCATGATCAGACCGCCGAGCAGCTGGCCGACGAAATGATCCGGCAGATTCCGGCGCATACCCCGGAATGGCGCAACCCCGCTCCGGGAGATCCCGGGCGCGCGCTGATCGACCTGTTCGCATGGATGGGCGACAAGCTGCTCTACCGCATCAACCTGTTGCCTGAACGGCAGCGGCTGATGTTCCTGCGCCTGCTCGACATGCCGATGCGGCCGGCGACCCCGGCGCGCGGGCTGCTGCAATTGCGGCACGCGACGCCCAAGGACACCGCCATCGCCGAGGTCCCGGCACGCACGCTCGTAAAAGGGCCGGTCGAGTTCGAAACCGTAGACGCGGGCTATGTCCTGCCGGTTAGCGGCGCTGTCTACGTCAAGCGTCTGCCCACCACTGAGGAATCGAGCACGGTAGAAGGCATCCAGCAGTCGTTGCAGGCGGTCTATGACCTGCAAAGCTCCGCGCCCTATGTCACGACACCGCTGTTCGCCAATGGCAAGGCCAAGCCCGAAGGCTTCGACATCGCCCGCGACACGCTCGATCAGAGCCTGTGGGTCGCCTTGCTGGCTCCCGAGCCACCGGAGGACAAGGCGGCGTTCCGTGACCGGGTCTTCACCCGCAACGGCAACCAACCGCTATTGCTCAACATCGGCTTCGCTCCGCAGGCCGAGGTGCCACTGGAAGCGCAGTCGATCGATGCACCCAAGCCGCGGGCGGAGAACTGGGTCTGGCAAATGCCGACCAAACAGGTGCGGCCCGATGGCCTCCCTGCGTACACCACGCTAGCCCCGCCGATTGCCAATTCGACGCGTGGGTTCACACAATCGGGCGTGTTGCGCATGGTGCTGCCCGATGCCGGCGACATCGGCTTGCCCGAGAACGATCCTGATATCGATGTCCTCGCCGGAGTTGGCGACCGGCCACCGCGGATTGATGACGAAGCCATTGCGGCGCGGTTGGTCGGCTGGATCCGCATGGCCCCGCGCGAACGCGCCGAGACACTCAACCTGTCGTGGCTGGGCATCAACAGCGTCGAGATCATACAGCAGCGCTCGCTGCGCAATATCGTGCTGGGGGCAACCACCAGCGGCTCGGACCAGGTGATGCAATTGCCCGCGCAGCAGGTCGATGCCGACAGTTTCGTACTCGATGTCCAGCGGGCTGACGGAGCCTACGAGACATGGACACGGACCGACTATCTCGGGGGGCATGCTCGGCACGACCAGGTCTACCAGCTCGATGCCGAGGCAGGGCTGGTCCGGTTCGGCAACGGCGTCACCGGCAAGGTACCGCCACGCGGTGCCAAGGTTCGGGCCACGCAGCTGCGCCACGGCGGTGGGCGCGTAGGCAACCTGCCCGCACAATCGATCGATGCGATCAGCCACCCGCGTCTCAGCGCCGGACAACCAACCCCGACAGTTGGCGGTGAGGACGCTGAAACACTTGCGCAGGCGGAAACCCGCCTTCCGGGATTCCTGCGCCATGGCGACCGGGCGGTGACAGAGAAGGACTACAAGGACCTCGCACCACTAACGCCCGGCGTCGATATCGCCCGGGTCGAAGTGTTGCCCCGGTTCAAGCCTTATCAACGCCTGTCGAACGTCGCTGGTGCGGTTTCCGTGATGGTCGTTCCTCGGCCCAAGCACCTCAATGCTGCTACCCCGAGGCCCGACCGCGCTATGCTGCAGGCGGTGCAGGACTATCTCGATCCGCGCCGCCTGATCGGGACCGAGCTGCATGTGATCGGCCCGGAATACAAACCCGTCTCTGTCAGTGCCGCAATCAAGGTCCGGGATGGTGCGGAGCCTGACAAGGTTCTGGCAGCGATTGAGGAATCCTTGCGACTGTTCCTGGCCCCTGTGGAACCCGGTGGGCGCGAAGGCACCGGCTGGGCTTTGGGACGGACGATCACGAACCTTGAGCTCGAAGTCATCATTGCGCGGCTGGACGGGATCGAAGCCGTCTATGGCGTGAACCTGTTCGAACGCTCTTCCGACGGGACTTCGTGGGTCTTGCTTCCTCAGGAAGGCAGCGGGCTGCAGTCGGTGGCGCTGGAACGCTGGATGCTGCCAGACCTGGCCGAAGTCGTTCTGTCGCAGGACCCCAACGGCCCCGCCGGCTCGGTTGAAAGCATTGGCGGTGGCGGCTGGGGCGGCCAGGGAACCCCCATCCCCGTCGTGCCGGAGGTCTGCTGATGGACGCCAACGGGCATCGCTTCTGGATGCTGGCTGAGCCGGACGACTTCGATCTGTCCGATGGCACCTGCCAGTTCTCGAACGATTGCCTGCACCTGTCCGGCGATATCGCCATCCCCAAGCTCGCCCAGGCCCGCAGGGAAGCAGGCTTCGCGAGCGCGCTGCCCCCAGTTGCCGTTGGGCACTTCGACGATTGGGCCGTCTATGATCGCACTGTCCCTTTCGGCACGGCGCCTGGTTCCATTCTTGCAGCTACCAACGGCGGCGAGCTTTCCCCGATCATAGGCTTGCCAGCCAGCGCGCGTGTGCGCGACATGTGTGTCGACGAAGAAGGTGTGCTCCGCATTGCCGGTCGGATGACCGTGGGTGAAGAGGGCTTGTTTTTCGTCGACTTGCGCGGGCGGTGGGCAGACCCGGTTGCAATCCTCATCGACGGTACCGCGCCAGACCGCGTAGCCGGTCGCTGGCTCATGGAGCGGAACACTGGCCGGCTCTGGCGCGAAGCCGGTGCTGGTCTCGCTGATCTCGCCGTGCGGAGCTACGCGGACCATATCTTCCGGCCCGATCCGGAGTACGCCAATCCCCTCAGGCTCGAAGAACAGGATCCGGTCGAATTGGTCGGGACAGAGCGCATTTTCGACTGCGCCGCCCGGGCCGACGGGACGCTGGCCGTGTTGGTCGTCGGGTCGGGACCCAGCAAGAAAAGCATGATCGAGTTCATCCCCTTGCGGGGGGAAAGGCTAAGGCTCGATGTACAACTGTCAGGCTTCGCTTCCTCTATCGGCTGGATCGATCAAGACAGGATCGCCCTGACATATCCCGGTTCCCGACGCGTCGTCGTGGTCGAGGTCAGTGAGGGCGAGAACCCCGCGCTCTCGGTCGAGCCCAACCGTACGCCTTTAATACAGCCGGGATCGGCCCGGATCTGTCGCGGTACGGTTACACCGGCCCATGTCGTTCACTTTGCCGAGGGCGAAGATCGCCCGCTGGCCCATCCGCGGGCGTTGCAGGCACTTTCAATGCCGAGCTATCGCAACGAAGGTACGGCCATTGCCAGCGCCACTATCCGTGCCGAACAATCCGCCACGGTCTGGCACCGCCTGGTGTTCGAAGGCGAATTGCCAGCTGGCACCGGTATCGCCATCGACCTGCAAGTCGCCAACCGGGAAGAGGATCTCGATGCAGCGGCTTCGCACACGCATTATGCCGGCGAGATCGCTATCCCGCCGGGCGCCCCCCGGCTGGCCTGGCTCGACCTGGCGAGCGAAATCCCGCTCCATCCGGGCATGATCCATGGAGCCCGCGAAAAGAACCGGGCCGGCTGTTTCTCCGGGCTTGTCCAGAATGGCGAAACGGCTTCTCGCGAAGTCAAAGGTCGCTTCGCCCGCATAACCGTACGCTTGTTCGGCACTGGCCAGGCGAGCCCCGCCATTGCTGCCATCCGGCTCTATGCAAGCCGCTTCTCGCTGGTGAGCAACTACCTGCCAACTGTGTTCAAGCCGCCGATCGACCCGGCCGAACGCGCTACTCCCGGCGACGCTCACCCACTGGACTTCCTCGACCGCTACACTGCCAATTTCGAACGCGCCCTGACCACCATGGAAGATCGCGTCGCAGCGGCTCCTGCACTGACGGACCCAATGGCAGCTCCGAGCGAAGCGCTCGACTGGCTCGCTGGCTGGATCGGGCTGGTTATGAAAAGCGGACTCGGCGAACGCCAGCGGCGGGTGATGATCGCCAACGGCATGCGCCTTCATCGCCGCCGCGGGACCCTGCCCGGTCTCAACCTGGCCCTGGATATCGCGACCGAAGGACAGGTCGGCAGCGGCGGAATTGTCGCCATCGAGGATTTCCGCCTGCGCCGAGTGTTGGCGACAATTCTCGGGGCTGACCTGGGCACGGCATACGATCCGCTGCTGGCCGGGCCCGTCGAAAGCGGGAATTCCTTTGTCGGCAATACCCTGCACCTCGCCGATGCGGAGGAGATCAAGGAGGGGCAGGCCATGCTCTCGGCTGAGCAACAGGTCGAGATTGCCGCGCTCTACAGGGCTCCGACCGATCCAGACAAGCTCGACGAAGTGCGTGATTTCTTTGCCCAGCTGGCCTGGCGCCTGACTGTGCTGGTCCACCATGAAGTGGATGAGGCACAGCTGGGGCTGATCCGTGAAATCGCCGCACAGATGACACCGGCGCATGTCCAGCTGCGAGTCGAGAGAGCATCCAAGCCACTGATATTAGGGTTATATTCGCTGCTCGGGGTCGACAGCTACCTGCGTCCACGGCCAGGCACCTCTCCGATCATTGTCGATCATTCGAAACTCGGCGTGACCGACCAGATCCTGGCCCTGCCCTCGCTCGACCCTGCCGCCGATTATGGAGGACCGCAATCATGAGTGTATCCAACGCGCCGCCGCGCCGTGCCCTGTGGGCCGAACGGGTCGCCTATACCAACGGCATGCTGCTCGACCAGGCCGATTTCCAGGTCGAACAGAGCTATCACCGCGGGCGACTGTCGATGCTGGCGCGCTACCTCCACGGCACTGGCACAGTAGTGGGTCTCAACGTCGAAATGCACGTCGAAGAACCCCGTCGCATCGCTATCCAGCCCGGGCTTGGTGTCGACCGCGCCGGGCGGATCATCGAAAGCCCGCTGACACTCTGCCTCGATATCGATCGCTGGTACGAAGACCGGCTGGACGAGAGCCCGGATGCGGTCGAGCGCGCCTTCAACACCGGCTCTGGCGGCGATCCCGACCACATCCTGGCCGATATCTTCCTGGGTTTCCGCGAATGCGAGACCGCCAAGCGGCCCGCCTTCGAAGGCGGCGAGTTCGATGCCTTGGGCTCAATCGCGCCGCTGCGCCTGCGCGACGCCGTCGAAGCGACACTCGTCTTGCGAACGGAGGACAATCCCGCATTGCCGCGCCCTTCCGTGCCCGACGTCACCGGGGGGAATTTCAATGCCCGGCGCAGGAACCTCGACGCCAGCAAGCGCGAGGACGGTTGGCTCGAGGACATCTGGTGGGACGATTTCGACAGCGAGCTACGCGCCGATATTGAACATCCCGACCCTGGTCTGGCCGCCGATATCTTCCTTGCCCGTATCAAGATCCCGGCAGTGAGCGGCAACCCGCCAACGCTCAACGCCACCATTGCCCCGGTCATCGAGAACGAAGGGAGGCGGATGGTCTATTCCACCGCCGACCTCATCGCGCTGAGCCGCTGAAAGGAGAGGTCCGATGAATGGATTCGTGAAACCGGATGAGCTGCAGGAGCTCAGCGAGCAGGACGCCTCGGACCTGCAGCGACTGGGCGTCATCGCCATGAACCCGGACCGGACCCTGCCCTTGTGGTTCGATGGCCGTTTCCTGACCGCACGCGATCTGAACCGCCAGCAATCCTATTTCCTGTCTCGCCATGGCTCGCTCGGGCGATCGATCGGCAACGGTGTCATCGAAGGCCTCGAAGTCAGGCTTGGGGAAGGCAGCGGTTTGCAGGACACCATCCGCATCGCCGCCGGGCAAGGCCTCGCCTTCGACGGTGCCCACATTCACTTGCCCAGCGAGATGACCATCAACCTGGCCGACCTGTCCGTGCAAGGTGCGCTCAACGCGCAGCTGGGGTTGTCGGCTCATCCATCACCGCCGCTGAATTCGCGCAGCGGCCTGTTTGTCCTGTCGCTGCGCCCGGTCGAATACACCGCCAACCAGACCACCAGCTTCCCCACCACTGTGACCGGAGAGCGCACGGTCCACATGGGCGACAAGGTGGAAGCGGTTGCTGCAACCCTTACCCCGTTTGCCCCGACCGACCTCGCTGCCAACAGCCTCGATGCCCGCGCCGATGCGGCGCACCGGATCTTTGCCACGGGCAAGATTGACGGGCTGCCAGGCTATGCCTTGCCGCTGGCCATGTTGTCGCTGCGCTATGGCGCGATCGAATGGATCGATATCGACCTGGTCCGGCGCGACCTGGTAACTTCCAAGCGGTCTTTCCTCGGCCTCGGCCTGGCACAGGACCAGCTGCGGCTAGCCCATTTCCAGCAGTACCGCACCGCGCTGTCGGATGTGATGGACCATTACGAGGCCAGCAACCAGCCGGCCCGGTTCCCGGCTGAACAGCATTTCAAGCTGCTGCCCCCGGCTGGCCCGATGCCGGCCGACGCCGTCGATCCGGCGGCGATGGCTCAGGTCTTCTTCCCGGGCGAGGTCGAAGTCGAGCTTTCCGTCATACCCGACGACGAGCTTCCTGCGCTTATCGAGGAGAGCTTCGACCTGCCGCCGATCGACCTGACCCGTCCGGTCGAAGAACGCGACAGCCTGTCCGTCATGATCGTCGCGCCCATGCCGCGCCATGCCTTGCGGAGCAAGCTGGTCAGCCTGCAGGAACTCAGCAAGCCGCTGCGGCCGCTCAGCATGCTGGGCAAGGGTCCGCAGAAGCCGCTGGACCGGCTAGGGACCATGAAGATCAGCCTGGCCGATGCTGCCGCCCATCGAGCCCCCAGCGAGAGCGTTGCCGCAGAGGAATGGGCCAGCGTCGTTGCCGAACTGACCAATTTCAAGCTGGAAGGCGACGCTGGCCGGCGGACCTTGTGGTACATGCGCCGCCGCACGTTGCGCCGGAGCGCCGACCTCGAAAGCGTGCTGGTCGCCATTGGCAATACCGATCCGGCTGACGACACCGATGTGCCGTCGCCGGTCGACCCCGTGCCCGAGCCGACCCCGGAACCCACCCCGACCCCGACACCGGATCCGTTGTTTGACGAAGCGCGTGCGGCGCTGCTCAAGCTGGCGGGCTTTGGCGAACTCACCAAGATCGCCGAAGTCCAGCTGCGCCGGGTCAACAAGTCCGTTGCCGAAGTATTTGCCAAGGCAGTGCTGGAGACCCCGTTAGTCGAAGACACCATCTCGACTACCGCTCTGGTGGCACGGATGAGCGAGAGCGCCGCTAATGCGAGGGCCAAGCTCGACGAACAGGTGGAATCCATCCTCAAATCCGACGTGAAGGGCCGGTCGCTGCTATCAAGCGGGCTGATCGGGCAAGGCGTGACCGAAGTCAGCGCCGAGCGCTTCAAGCTGCTGCAATTCTTCCTGGTGGAAGACGCGCAGCTCGAGCGGACGGCCAACGCCCTGCCCAAGCTGAAGCCGGAACTGCAACGCGAACTCACGCTGAAACTGGCAGAGCTGGTCAAGGCCCAGGAAAACGATGCTGTCGCTGAGCTCGTGAAGGAAATCGAAAAGCAAGGGGAAGAGGCCGATCGTCCGGCACCCACTCCATCGCCTACACCCACGCCCACTCCGACGCCCGAACCAAGCCGCGACCCTGTTGCCGAGGAGAATGCCCGGCGCGAAGCCGAATCCCGCAAGGCTGCCGATCGCCTGATCGCCTCGCTGCCGCATTCCGGCGACCAGGCACGGATGAAGACCGCGCTCAACAAGGCAACCACGCCGCAGCGTGAGGAACTCGTGAAGTTGCTCGACAATGCCAAGGTCTCGACCTCGCGCATTGCCACCGGTGCAGCGCTTAACGCCCTGACCTCCGGCGGCAACCTCACCAACACGCACATCCAGCGCGTGCGGGCGATCAACAGTACTTTCGTCAAGGGTATCAACGCACTCGAGGACCGGTTACTCAAGGTCGAAGAGGCTCCAGCCCCGGCACCAAGGCCCGCACCCGCGCCTGCGCCGCGCCCCAGCGGCGGCATTCGCGGCGGTGCCATCGGTGGCCTGGCAGGCCTGAATATCAACCGGGGAGCGGGTGCCCGCGTCTTCGAGGCGCGTCGGGATCCGGCCGCGACTGCCCGTATCCTTGCCGGCGTGCAGGCATCGACCGTCGACAAGCGGGTGTCGCTGCTGTCACAAGCCTCGTCGCTCCCGGCGGTTGCCAAATACGGCAACAAGAATCGCGCCAAGGCAGCGAAGCTCAATGCCTTTGCCAAGGATGTCGTCCCTGCGCTCGACAAGTCCGGTGCGACAGCGGCGAGCGTCGATAGCGTCATCAGGAAATCGCTCGAAAGGAACGGATGATGGTTCATTCGTCCACTCAGGACTTTGTGCCCGACGAACGCATTGTGGAGGTCTCTCCACGGTTCAGTTCCCGCGTAGGCGAGCCCTTCGTCAGGCGGCTGAACTTCGTCGCCGGGCGTTCGCTGACAGCGGATGCGCTCAATCTCGAACGGCGGTTCTGGCACACGCAAACCGCTTTGCTTGGGCGTGCAGTCAATCCCGGCATCATCGAAGGTTTGGAGCTCGAGCTGCTTGATGGCTCCCCCGGTAGCGCCCGGGTGAGAGTTACGGCGGGAAGAGGCATAACCGACCTTGGTCACCCGATCGAACTGCCCCATACCCTTACTGCACGCCTGCAGGATATCCCTGTATCGGAAGAGCTGCTGGAGGATTCGATTGTCCCGATCGGAACCATCGGGCTGTTCCTGAAGCCAGCGCAGGCGAAGACTGCCAACCTGTTCGATCCTACCGATCCCTGCCCGGTCGATCCCGATGCTTATGCCTACCAGGACCTGGTTACGCAGGACTCGGTGATGCTGGTGTGGGCTCGGCTCGACACCGGCGACCTGGTACAGCGACCCAGTCCTTCGGCAGCAACTCGTCCAGTCCGACCCATCGGTGGTGCGCCAGACGAACGCGCCGTGCTCGGCCCGGTCAGCAGTAGCAATGTGCTCATGCCTCCCGAACCCCTGCTGGGCCACCCCGACCCGTGGCCGCTGCCGACCAGCATCTATCGCGGCATTGTCGCCGACCGGCTTATCAAGGAAGAAGAGAGCAATATTCGCAGTGGAGTAAGGCCGCACTGGTCGATACATGGCTTGCCGCTCGGCATTCTCCAGGTGACGGAAGACGGCGCAGTGCTGTTTGCAGACCGTTTCGCCATTTCACGCGACGGCGGGGCTGTGCGTGAAGCAGAAGTCGGCTCAAGCCTCGGCACGCCAACATCCTTGCGGCGGGCCCGGTTTGACCAGTTTCTCGATCACATCCAGGCCTTGCGCGGGGAAGGAGCCGAACTCGCACCGGCGACCAATTTCTTCCGCCAGTTGCCGCCGGTCGGCGTCTTGCCGGCTGCCCAGCTCGATCGCGTGAATCTCACCTGCAGCTTCTTCCCGCACAACTATGTGATCGAAGCGGCCCCGATCCAGCTGGCGCAGATGGAATCGATCCTTGCCCGGCGGGCCAGCCTGGCTCCGTTCGACCTCGCCTTGCGCGACTATGTGCAGATCCTGGTCCCTGTTCCCGATCACCTGTTCCACCCGCGCTTGCTGATCCAGGAAGAAATCTCCCCACTGTTCCAGCAAGCCATCAATGAGGCGCAACTGCGCGAGACCCAGTATCGCGACGAACTGGCGGAACTGCATTCGGTCGAAGCGCATGTAACGACCCTAGTCGATGTGGCGACAGCGACCGGCAAGGCCATCACTACGGTACCCGAAGAAAGCGATGCTTCGGCCATCGCCGGGCGGTCCATCGAAATCCTCGCCGACCTCGCCAGGAACAACGCATCGGTCCCCTTGGCGGACGATGAGGCGCAGCAGATCTCTCCGTCTTCGTTCGAGGAAGCCGTCATCGGCATACAGAATGGGGAAGAGCCGGAAAGCGGGTTCATCGGGCTCAGACCCTATGTCGAGCAGCTCGCCAAGACGCTCGATACATCAAACGATCACGCCGACATGGGCTTCCTGCGGCTGCAATCGGACATATTCCGCCTGCGCAAGCAAATGGTGGGCGAATCCGATGCCACAAGGTTGGCGATATCGCCGGTGCTCGCGAACCTGGCCGAGACCACGACCGGGCTCGAATCGAGCAAGCTGTTCAGCAAAATCGTCAAGGAAGACCCCCAGCCAAAGTCGCAACTGCAATTGAGCGAAGCTGCGCTTGCCGCTGCGCCGCAACTGATGATGGTTACGTCGGCCCTGATGTCGGTCGATGCTTCGCGGCTGCCCGGCACGATCGGGTTCGCCAATGATTTCGTAAAAACCTCGATCGCGCCGCGGGTCGAAACCAAGGGCTATACCGAACAGCTCGCAGGGTCGTTCGGCAAGTCCATCACACCGGTCGAGCCAGTCGAGACCAAGTATCTCGAGAAGTCACCGACCAAGTTCACCGACATGGGACTCGCCGGGATCAAGGTGAACCTGCAGGACAGCATCATCAAGGCCAGCGATATCGCGTGGCAAAGCCTGATCTACGGCAAGAGCAGCCCGATCCGCACCGCAACCGTCGCAGAACGCCTGCGGCCCTCGCCAGCGCAGGAAGCGAAGAATTCTTCGGTCGCGACCAAGGCCGAAATCGTGCGCGGGATCCAGGAACTGGGACTCAATCTCGAAGGGCTCCTGCTGCCAGTCTCGGCATCGCGGGTCACGCTCATTCCCAAGGCCGTGCGCGATGCCGAAGTGGCACGGCTGCGCGACCAGGGCGGGCAAGGAAACGATTCGGTTGCCGGCATCCTCGCCGACCCAAATGCCATGCCCGAAGAAGACGGGCTGGTGCTGCTGAGCGACAAGCACTTGCTCAAGAACACCTTGCTGCAATTCCCGCATGAAGGTGACAATGCCGTCGGCAACAAGCAGATCTACGCTGCGGTCAAATCGGTGGCAGCGCGGTTCTACAACGAGCGTATCAGCCTGGCGCATCCCAACCTTGCCGGGCAGATCCTGGCTGACCGGCTCGACCCCGATCCCGAAGATGCCGACGAGGCCGCTTTCTTCGCTGCCGCTGTCGACGCGCTGGAATCCGCAGTCTCGATGCTGCGCCTTTTCGAAGGGCGGGTGCAATCCTATGCCAGCTTCCTCGACCTTGCCCGCAAGGCCTTGCTCCAGGCCATCGAACTGGCGGAAAAGTGGCAAGGTATTGTCGATGACACCCAGGCCGAAATCGACGAGGCCGTGCATGACAGTGCGGTAGCGCTCGCGTTGAAGGTCGAAGAGCAGGCGCGGCTGGATAGTATCAACCAGGAACGCCGCGACATTCTCGACAAACATGTAGATATCATCGCCTTTGCCCGGCCCATGACCGCCGACCGGCTGCGCCCGGCCCCGGGGATGAAGCTGTACCGCCCACTGACGGAGATCCTGCCGGCCTGCCTGGAAAGCGACGCCGACCTGCCCGACGAGCTGGAGGAAATTCTCGAAGCGATGGCCGACGTGCCGGTCGGCTGGTACCCCGATATCGCCAAGGAGCTTTCCAAGCTGCGCCGGCCGCAACACTATGTCCGGGCATGGCAGCGCGGGATCGATCGCGCCGGGTTGTGGCTTGCACGCAATGCCCAACCGACCCCGCGGTTTGCCTATGCAGGGACGCAAGCTCGGGTAGCAGGCAAGGCCTCGACCGGAGTATATCGCGCAATCTCTGGACTGCTCGCACAGCGGCGGAGCCTGCTGCAGCTGCGCACGCAGCGCACCATGGACAGCCTCAATGGCGTGAGCTGGAGCGGGCTGCACCGCGCCGCAATGGACGAACTGTCGATCGAAGACCTCGAACAGGGTGGCAAGGCGGGGCGCGAAGTGGCACGCAAGGGCGCACGCATGCTGCAGCAGGTCGGCGCAGTCGCCAACTGCTTCCTCGCCGGACTGCGAGAAGTGCCGGGTCAAATCCGCCTCACCTGGGCCGACAAGCTCAGCGAGCATGACCAGGCGATCGACCTTGCCAATCTCGTCGCCATCCCGGCCTGGTCCGCCATCCCGCTGGAGCAGCGGCGTGAGCTTGAAGTCATGCATGGCTGGCTGTTCGGCCGGATCGACATCGACAACGAGCAGGCGCGAGCGATGATGTCGACGCTGGTGCGGGTCTGCCTGCTGATGGCGAGCCACGCCCCGGTCAGCTCGATCGTCGAAGGAGCCGTGGTCGAGACCAAGAATGTCGGTCCGGGCGAAAGCTTCGATGTCGATGTCGGGCTCGGGCGACCGCAGATCGGGATGATTGCCACTATCGGAACCGGGCCTACGCTGAGCCGCGGGATTATCGAAGACATCGTCGGCACCCGCTGCCGGGTGCGGCTGACGGAAGTCAAAGGGCCGCGTGTCGCCCTTTCAGCCAGCGAGCCGATTGCCTTCTCCGCACCCGTCGCCATCCAGCTGGCCGATGTCGGGTTCAAATGATGCATGAGGGCGCGCGCATCGAACACTTGCGCGTGAAGGCGCACGGGCGGCGCGGCATCCCGATGGTGCAAAGCGCGATCGAGGATGCGTTCCGGACCGAGCTGTCGGCCGCAGGCCCGGCGGTGCGCCGCGGGCTGCTGGTCATTCGCCATATCGATTTCGGCCCGATCGGGTCGCGGCAGGACCAGCTGGCGATCAAGCGCAGGCTCGCCGCGATCCTGCGCGACGCGGCCCGCCATGCCGTGATCCCGCCGGAGAATGGCGAGGTACAGCAGGAAGCTGTCCTGTTCCCTGACCCGCTCGACCCCCATCTGGCGGTGTTCAGGGCGATGGCCCGGGACAAGCCGGTTCCCCGATCCTGGCCCTATCGCGCTGTTCTGGGGGAAACGCTGTTTGCCCGGCCCGAGCGCATTTTCGAAGCCATCGTCACGGGGCAACTGGCCATGGCGCAGGCCGGCCCGGCGCTGCGCAGGCTGCTGCCGGAACTGGGCGCACAGCTGCCCGCCTATCTGCGCCGGCTTCCCGCCGCCACAGCTGCCGCCATCCTCTGGGCCTTGACGAACGGCGCAGCGGGATTGGGCCGGGTGGCTCATCCATCCACTCTGCCGAAGCTCGAAGCGCTCGCAAGCGATCTCGCACTTGTGCTGCGAGATCCTGTCAGCGCGCTTTCCATGACGAGCGCCAGGCCCGCAGACCTGCCCGACCATCAGACCCTGGCGATCCTCTTCGCACTGGCGCTGAGCGAGTGCGGGCGCGCCGCCAGCCCTGAACGGGTCGCAGCGGTCACGGACCTCGTGCGATACTGGGCCGAGGCCGGTCGCAGCAGCACCTTCCCGCCGCTGCCGCTCGCACGCCTTGCCGCCCATTTGGGCGCGATGGCAGCAAGGCCCGCCTCGCCGGACGCACCCGCCGACGCCCGAACCGGCGCAACGACCCTCGAAGCTCTAATCGCCAAGGTGGTTGCCGATGCCTCTGTCGAGCCCGCTCCCGGTTCTGGCACGGCCCGCCCGGCAAGCATGCCGTCGCGCCAAGCCGATGCCGAAAGACCGGCCCGGGCGCAGTCTCAGGCAGAGATCGCTGCGGACCCCGAACCCGCCCCGATCACCGGCTTCGAGCCGACCCGCCACGCCGGGATCGGTTATGCCATCGCACTAATCGAGCGAGTGTTCGGCAGCTGGCTCAACCGGCCCGAGCATCTCGCCCAAGCGACCGGGCAAATGTTGCTGCGGCGCATGCTCGAACGGCTCGATCCGCATGTCGAGGATCCCGCGCTGTGTTTTCTCGACGCGCTGGGAGAAGCTCCCGAGAGCGCCGATACGCCATGCGCCTTCCAGCTCTTGCCCTCGATGCTGCTGGACACCGCCCAGGCGATCCGCATCCACCCAGTCACCGGCCATCCCGGCTGGCGCGTGGCGATGCAGGGGCGGCTGATCCTTGCCGCCTGGCACGGGCGCGCAGGCCCGGCAACACGCTCGCTTCTTGCCGGCAGGCACCGGGTCGAACGCGGATCGCCCCGCGCCTTCTCACAGGAAGCCATGCTCGCCAGCTGCGAGCTCGGACTGCGCCGTCTCCTCCGCAACGGTCCGCACTTGCGGATAGCCCAGTTGTTGCGCCGCCATGGCACGCTAGCGCATTCGCCAACGCATCTCGACATCGCCTTCGATGCCGGCGTGATCGACCTCACCATCCGGCGCTGGGCGCTCGATGTCAGTCCGGGCTGGTGCGCCTGGCTGTGGCGGGTGGTGACGATCCACTACGATTTTGGAGAGCAGGATGGCGACTGATCCGGCCCCCATCCAGGCGCAATTGGCGCCGACCATGGCCGAACTGGCGCTGGGCCTGCTTGGTGCCGCCTTGCCCGACGGGAGCGAGGATTCTCCTGAAACGACCTATCTGAAGCGCGCTCGCGCCCGAATCGGCGGCAACCATGCCGCCAGCTTCGCGGCTGCCAATGCCCGCGAAGCCGACGGCCCGCTTGGACGGGTTGCCTCAGCGCTGGGCCTGTCGCCGCAGGAACGCGCGGCGATCGGGCTCGCGCTTGCCGTCGAATGCGATCCCATGGCCGGGCGCTGCGTCACCTATCTCCAGTCGCCGGTCGGCGGCTCGCGTCCGACCCATGGCCTGTTGGCCAGCATCCTTGCCCCGCTTGCTGGGGGGCAATCCGATCTCGCTGCACTAGCCACCGGTCCTGCTATCCGTGCCGGCCTGCTGCGGATGGATGACGCCGGACCCATCCCGGAGCGCGCCATCTGGCTGAGCGATCCGATGGTCGCCTGCCTGTCGAGCGCCGCAGTGCAGTGGCCAGGATTGACTGAGCAGGCGCAGGCCATCAATCCTGCCTGGCCGCAGAGCCTGGCTGATGCGCTCGAGCCGGTTGCCCGCGGGATCGAGGAGCAACCCGGCACTCTGCTGGTCCTGCGCAGCCTGTCACGAGGGGACCGCCGCGAAGTCGCCGCCCGACTGGCAAACTCCACCGGCAAGACCGCCGCCCTGTTCGATCTCGACAGCACCGACACGGCGGGCCTCGGACCCTTTCTCGTTGCCGCCAACCTGCTGCCCGTGTTCGAAACCGATGTGCCGCCGGGCGAATTCCGCGCCCTGCCGACGCTGGCGGGATATGCTGGACCGGTTCTGGTCTGCATGGGCCCTGAAGGCTCTGTCGGGGACAACGCGCGAGCGACAAACGAATGGCACCTGCCACTTCCACAGCCGGAGGAGCGGGCCAGGTTATGGCGCGAAGGCTTCAGCGACGAAGCGCTGTGCGTCGAGCTAGGCCGCGAGCATCTGCAAAGTGCCGGCCGGATCGCGGAAATCTGCCGCTATGCCCGGACCGAGGCCGTCATTCGCGGGCTGGAGAAGCCGGACAAGGCAGCATTGCGAGCGGCGATCTGGTCGTCCGAAGGGGCCGGACTGGGTTCGCTGGCGCAGCCGATCACCGATGTCATCGCCGATGACAGCATGATCACTACACCCGCGCTCGAACGCGAACTCAGCCACTTGGTGGCCCGCTGCCGTGCGCGCGAGAAACTGACCGACAATCTCGGCGGGGCGCTGCAGGCGCGCTACAAGACCGGGGTCCGGTCGCTCTTCGCGGGACCTTCCGGCACCGGCAAGACGCTCGCCGCCAGCTGGCTGGCGGGCAAGCTAATGCTGCCGATCTACCGCGTCGACCTTGCCGCAGTGAGTTCCAAATACATCGGCGAGACGGAGAAAAACCTCGCCGCACTGCTCGCCAAGGCGGAGGAGCAGGACCTGGTGCTGCTGTTCGACGAAGCGGATTCGCTGTTCGGCAAGCGCACCGACATCTCCGACAGCAACGACCGCTTTGCCAATGCGCAGACCAACTACCTGCTGCAACGGATCGAAACCTTCAGCGGGATCGTGATCCTTACCTCCAATGCCAAGAACCGGTTCGACGAGGCCTTTACTCGCCGGATCGACGCCATTGTGGACTTCAACCAGCCCGAAGTGGAAGAGCGCTATGCCCTGTGGCTGGCGCATCTGGGCAGCGCCCATGCGCTGAGCGGCTCGGAACTCAGCCGCCTTGCCGCCTTCGCCGATCTTACGGGCGGACACATCCGCAATGTCGTGCTGATGGCGGCTGTGCTGGCCCGCGCCAAGGACGGCGTGATCGACTACCTGCTGATCCTCGAGGCATTGCGCTCCGAATACCGCAAGCTCGGGCTGACTGTCCCGTCGGAGCTGGCGGTGGCGAGGAAGGTCGCGTGAGCGCTCGCCCGCACTCCCCCGCGCGACACACCGGTCGTCGCAAGAAGGGGCGGCGCGGACGCAACACTGAAGGCGTCGCCCCGCAGGTGGGCGTCGGCAAGGGAATGCCGCGTTACCTTGCCAAGCCCCGTGCCAGCGAAGCGGACGTGTCGTCGGCGTCGGAAAAGGAAGCCCGCGCAGGGCATGGGCATGAGGTGAGCGAAGCGCCGGTTGCGACGCCCCTTGGGACAGCGGCCGCGCAAGCGATGCAAGCCAGCCCCGACGCCGGTCGCCCGCTGGGAGCGCGCGAGCGTTCAAAGACCGAAGGTCGACTGGGGGAGGATTTCTCCGATGTCCGGGTGACGGAGGACAGCCCGCTGGCCGGCGCCTTCGGCGCCAATGCCATGACTTACGGCAACGCCATCCACCTTGCGCCGGGCCGAAGCCTGACAGCAGACCTTGCCGATCACGAGCTGACCCACGTCGCCCAACAGCGCCAGTTTGGTGCCAGTGCGGCGCAGTTCGATATGAGCATCAATGCGCCTGGCGAAGACACCGGTCTTGGCCTGTTCGATGTCTCTCTAACGACCGGCTCCCGGACCAGAGGCGGCGTAACCAGCCACGGGATGGAAGCGCAATTCGGCTTCATGCCCCATGCCGAAGCGCCTTATTCGAACCGCATCGGACTGGTGCAAACCGTTGATATGGAACGGGTCAATCAGCCCGGCCAGCCCGACTATGTCTGGACAGGAGACGAATCCAATCGTGAACATGTGAAGACACCGGAAGGCACGAACGTCGACATGCTGCACGGTGAGCTCCCTGCAGAACGCAATTCGGAGCCTTGGTACTGGACTGGCTTTCCGACCGAGGACCCCGAGGATCCTGCGAACGATCAGCGCTTCGGCTGGAACCGCTCTCCAACCGATCGGCATTCGGCGCATCTTTACGACTTTCCGAAATCGAGCTTCCCGCTGCGCTACACTTTCGAAACTGTGGCCCTCGGGCGGGACAACCAGACCGCATATGGCGCTGTCCGCTGGGGGTTCGAGACCGACGGAGCGACCGGGACCAGCAACGAATGGTTCGACGTCACCCGCGTCTTCCAATCGGGATCGGAAGAGGACTATCGGTCTGACGTGTTCGACGATGCATTGTCGGAATTCCGTGAATTTTACACGCACGAACCGATCATCATCTACTTCGGGTACAATGAGTCGATGCCGACCGACAGCGAGTTCGGCAAAATGGGCGATGTCGCCAGCTTCATGACAGAGAATCCCGAAGCACAAATCCGCCTGGCGGCCTCTGCCGACATGCAAGGCGGCGATGGGCCCGGAAACCGCCAGCTCGCGCTTGACCGGATGAACGCGGTCCATACTTACCTGCTGCAGCTGGGAATCTCCGAAGACCGGATCATCAGGGATGAGGCCAACGCCAGCGCCTCGCGCGCGCAGGGGAGCAGCGATCCGGCCTTCCGCGACACCGAGGGTAGCTACCAGGCCAATCGCCGGGTCACGCTGACCTTCGAGAACACCGCGAGCATGCCGCCATGAGTGCATCCGCCGCGCTCCGGAAAAAGCCGTCCGACCAGGGAGACGCGACCCACAAGACAGGGCGGCAAGCAACAGATCCGCAAGCCGAGGTTGGGGTTCCGGCCTTCCTTGGCGGCGTGGCCGGTGGAGGCGGGACTCCGGCTTTCCTCCAGCGCGCGCCGGTCGATGGCACGCCGGAAATCGAAGACGAGGAAGCCCTCCCCGACGGCTCCATCCAGCGCTTGCCGCAGGATCCGTTCCCCGATGCCGTGGACGACGAGGAACAGGACGACGCTGCGGCAGCGATCCAGGCCAAGCTGCAAATCAACACACCCGGCGATGCCTATGAGAAAGAGGCGGACCGGGTCGCCGATGCAGTGACGTCGGGTGGCCAATCCGGGCCGGTTTCGAACACCTCGGGCGCTCCATCTGTCCAACGCAAATGCGCCAGCTGCGGTGGCGAATCCGAGGACGGCGGGACTTGCCCCGCCTGCGCTGCCAAGGTCCAGCGCAAGGAAGGCGGAGGCTCGACTCCCAGGCCGACAGCCAGCGTTGCGCAGGCGGTGGCAAAGCCCGGCTCCGGGCAACCCATCCCCGATGGCACGCGTGGGCCGATCGAGCAGGAGCTGGGGCAAGACCTGGGCCATGTCCGCGTGCACCAGGACAGCGACGCGGCCGACGCGGCGAGCTCGATCGGTGCCAAGGCGTTCACACACCAGAACCACATCTGGCTCGGCCCGGGTCAGAGCGCCGACGACACCGCGCTGATGGCGCATGAAGCCACGCACACTGTCCAGCAGGCAGGTGGCTCGTCGGGTCCCGCCCTGGTCCAGCGCGCCCCGGCCGATCACCAGCACCCAGAAGATGGTAGCGCCCCCAAGGCGCGGATGGATGCGGAAATCGCCAATGTCGACGAGGACGACGGTGGCGACTGGGAAGAAGGCGATCCGGTCCCGCAAGTCGACCAGTCGGCGAAGCAATCTAAGGCGGGCCCGCTGGTCAGCAAGGCCAAACCCGATACCGACCGGCCTGCGCAGGAAGGTCCCAAGGTCGAGCAGGCCGCCAACGAGGTCAAGCAGGAAGCCGACAGCCCGACCGAAGACATGGTCGACGGGCAAAGCGAACAACCCGATGCCGAGGGTGCCGAAACCGAAGAGCCACCCGCCGCCGCTGATCCGATCGGCGATGCAATGGCGCAGATTTCGAGCCTGCCGGAACCCGAAGCGCCCCAGCCGATCGAAGCCCCACCAATCGCCCAACCTGTCGATGGCGATGGCCAACCCCTGCCGCCGGAAGCGCAGAACGAAGCCATGGTGCAGGCCGTGGCAGCGCAATTGCAGGTCTCGCGCGAGGCAGCCTATGCGCTGCGGCGCAAGGCCAAGCAGCAGCGCGCCAATGCCATCCTGTTGCGCGGCAACCTGGCGCTTGCGGACCAGCACATTGCCGAGTCCGAAGCCGGGCTCACGACCTCGCACGGTCACATGGAAGTGCGCCGAGAAGCGCTTGCCGAGGCCGACAACGCGCATGCAACCTCGGAGCAGAAGGCCGATACCGTCGCCCAGGAAGCTCCCGGGATCGAAGCCGAGGCTGGCGAAGCCGAAGGCGAAAGCGGCCCGATGGCGTCGGAAGCATCGGATTCCGCCTCGCAAGCCCAGGCCAACACGCCCGACGATCCGGAAGCTGCAGAGAAATCAGGCGAAACCAGTGGTCAGATGGGCTCGGTCGCGGGTGACTCCGCGTCGATGGACCAGGCCGCCAGCGCCACCAAGCAAAGGGCCGTCCAGTTGCAGGCCGATGCGGCGCAAGCCAAGGAGAAGAACACCACCGCCAAGGCCGCGATCGAAGGGGCCAAGGGCTCGGCCGACCAGATCGATGCCAAGCTGGTCGAAATGGATGGCCAGACCGCGCAGGCCCGCGGCGAGCTGGAACCGCTGACCGGAACTCCCGATGCTGCCGAGGCCGAAGCGCAGCGGCTCGATGATGCGGCAGCTGTCGCCGACCAGCGCGTCGAGACCATGGCCGGCCAGCTGCGCGACGCGCAATCGCAATTCGTCGCCGACATGGGCCGCGTGCCGGGATCCGAGACACTCGCCGAAGAGAACGAGGGCCAGATCCAGCGGACCGAGGACCCGGCTGCGCCCGCCGCCGGTTCGGGCGAAGCCCCGCAAGCCTTCGCTCCGCGCGGCTACGAAGGGCGGCGCAAGGTTGAACTGCCTACTTTCCAGATGGGGCCGCCGCTGACCGAAGAGC
Organism: Parerythrobacter aestuarii; assembly: GCF_030140925.1. NCBI lineage: Bacteria > Pseudomonadati > Pseudomonadota > Alphaproteobacteria > Sphingomonadales > Erythrobacteraceae > Parerythrobacter > Parerythrobacter aestuarii. The sequence goes on along the minus strand of NZ_JARBWD010000001.1, from coordinate 565,393 downwards.
AGCGCCAGCAGCAGGCTGAAGCCGCCGCCCGGGCCGAAGAGCGCCGGCGCGCCCGCATCCGCGCCATCCAGGATGGCGCCTACGGCAATTTCGACGAGATGGACGGGCTCGACAAAGCCGGGTTGGCGCTCGACTTCATGATGCAGGACGCGTTTGCCAGCGCGTCCAACATCAAATGGCCCGACTGGTCGGCCGGCAGCGTCGGCAAGGCGTTGCTCAACATCATCGATCCGCGCGGGCCACTCAACGGGATCATCGGCGGGCTGTCGATGATCGCCTCAGGCGGGCTCAACCTGTTCGACATGGATCAGTGGTCGCGCGATCCGCTCGGTAACCTGCTCAAGTCAGCTGCCGACATCGCGACCGGCATCACCGTGATCCTCGGCTCCATCGTCGCGCTGCTGGGCGTGGTCACGGCGATCTCCGCCGCCATCGCCGTTCTGATGTTCTGGGTCCCGCCGGTCGCTGCTGCCGCCGCCTCGGTGATGACCTGGTGTGCCAGCGCGGGGATCACCGTCGGGGGCTGGACGATCTCGGTCGGCTTGCTGGCGCTCTACTTCCAGGGGCTGCTGATCATCAAGAACATCGTCGATGTGATGACCGCAGAGACTGCCGAGGATCTTGTCCAGAACACAGAGCAGCTGAGCGACGATTTCAGCCAGACCGGCAATATCGCCATGCAGATGGGCACCGCCTACCTCGGGGCCAAGGGCGGCCCCGGCATGATCGACGACATTGCCACCAATGGCGTGCGCACTGTCGCGCGGCAGGAGGTGGTGCAAGGGCTGCAGGATGCCGCGATCGAAGTGGTGGCCGGAGAGGACATATCCGGTGTGGTCGGCGTCGCGCGCATGGCCCACGGAGCGCATGCGCATGCCACAAGCGGGGGTGGAGGGGGCGGAGACGCACCCAGAGCCGACGACGGCAGCGCGCCGCGCCCGGCCGATGCGGATACCTCGACCCCTGCGCCCGACGCCGGTGGCGGCGACGTGCGGCCCGATGCCGACGCCTCGACCCCTGCCCCGCCACGCGAGGATGCAGGGCCGCCGCCGTCTGATGCCCCAACTCAGGATGCCCCAACGCCCAACAACCAGCTTCCCGCCACCGAAGGACCCAGCCCCAACCTTGTCGAAGGCGATACCCCTGCCCCCAGCCGCGACATGGATACGGCTCCGCCCGAACCACCCCAGCCGCAATCGGATGCCACCAGCGATGCCGATGCCAGCGCCCGTACGGACGAGCCCGGGGCCGACCAGCCCCCGGCCGGCGGAGAGCCGACCATCGATGGAGGTGGCTCGGTCGAACGGCCCGACACTTCGCCGCAAGTGCCCAAGGCCGATGCCGATGCGGAGGGCGGCTCACGCCAGCAAGGCGATGCCGATGCGCCGCGCCCGGATGGCGATGGCCCAAACCAGCGCGGCAGCGAAGATGGTGGGGCAACACTTCGCCCCGATGCCGAAGGCGATGGCGCACGGCCGCAGGACAGCGCCGACCCCAATGCTCCACGTCCCGACAGCGAGAACCCGACTGCCCTGCGCGAAGCCGCTGCCAGCAAGCCGTTGGCGGACCTGAGTCCGGCTGAACGGCGAGCGGAAGCCGACCAGGCGAACAGCGGGCCGAGCCGCGATATCGGCGATCCTAGGCTGGAGGACATCGGCTTCGACAGCCGCACCAGCCTCGACAACGGCAAGGACTACATCCGCTCCGAAGAACAAGGCGTGGTCTGCCGCGTCGCCAACATGTCGTGCGAAGTCGGCGATCCCAATCCGCCCGATCCCAACACGCCCACTCCGGCGGTGAATCCGGATGGTGGAGAACCGCAGCCCAAGGTTGCCGAGAAGGTCGCCGCTGCGACCGACGGAGAAGGCGGGGATTCTGGAGCCCAGCAGAAGCCGCCTGGCACCGATCCCGAAGCGCCGCAGAAAGACGGTGCCGACGACGCCAGCCCCCAGCGTGATCAGGCCGAGCCAGAAGCCGACCAGCCAACGCTCGAACCTGCTCCAGAAACGACCGAGACGCCCGACACGCCTGTGCCAAAGCAAGAGGAGGCAGCCCCGGATAGCCAGCAGCAACCTCCCGCCACCGATCCGGATGCGCCGCAACAAGACGGTACCGATGGAACCAGCCCTCAACGTGACCAGGCCGAACCGGAAGTCGAACAGCCGACGCCCGAGACCACGCCTGAAACGACCGACAAGCCCGAACCTGCGCAGGACGGAACCGACACTGAAGGCCAGCGCCCGCAAACCGAGACCGACGGCGCGGAAGGCGCAACCCAACCGCGGAATGACGAAGCTCCCGATACAGAAGGGGCGGATGACAGCACAAAACCGGACACCGGAACCGATCCTGAGGCAGACCCCGAGGTGGCGGCAGCTGCCCGAAACGCAGAGAACAAGCTTGAGGTTGCCGACAAGTACGAAGCCAAGGTCGGCGAAGAAGTCACCCCGGAACTCGAACAGCAGCTCAAGGAGGATGGGTATTCGGTCAGGAGGGAGAACGGCGTGGTCACGCAAATCCTGCGTCGCAAGAAGGGAGCGAAGGACAAACTGCCGGTCATCTCCGTCGAAGGAGGCGAGATTTCCGAAGTATCGCTGAACGAACGCAGTCAGAGCCGCAGAGACGAATACGCTGGTGGTACGCCCGACAAATATTCGAAAACTGGTGGCGAAGTTCTAGATCGGATGCGGGAAGAAGGCCTGATCCATGGTGAAGGCGATTTGACTCGCGGCAATCCCAACGGGCTGGAGCTTGAACTGCCCGATGGAACGAGGATGCTTATCGGCAAGGATGTCGACATGGGGCACATCGAGGCGGCTGTCGATTTCTGGAACCGTGCTGGTTACAAATACGGCCCGAAGTCGGAGGTCATGCGCAAATTCATGCTTCGCTCCGACAATTACCGCTTTGAAAGCAAACATGATAATCGGAGCGAGGGTGCATCCATGGACGCAAACTATCGCAAACCCAAAGACCCACCGGACCCGATTCCGGACAGTTGGGACTGGGACACCTTGTAGGAGAAGTTATGGCTATCCAGAACGAACCCGAACTGCCCGACGATATTTATGCGCAGATCAGGAAGCATTCTTTCGTAGGCGATGAGCTTGCCGAAAAGGGGCATTTCGAAGCGGCGATCGGCCGCTACAACAAGGCGTGGGATTTGCTGCCCGCGCCGAAGAGTCGTTGGAAAGCATCAACCTGGCTACTCATCGCCATTGCCGATGCAGCTTTTCTCGGCAAAGATTTTTCCCTTGCTCGCGAGGTGCTGGACGACCTTAAGCGCATGGAAGATGCGGTTGGAAACCCGTTCATACTCATGCGGAACGGTCAAGTTCTGTTCGAAGAAGGAAAGCTCGATGAGGCCGCCAATGAAATGATGCTGGCCTACATGTCGGAAGGTAAGGAAATTTTTGATCGCGATGATCCGAAATACTACGAGTTCCTGAAAACACGCGCCCGAGACCTCGAATGACCGACCGCAAACCCATCCACACACGCACCAAGACCGGCCGCCACAAGGTCGATCTGAAGCAGCTTCCAGCCGCCGCGCGCTATGTCATTTCGCTCGGCGTGGTGGCACTGGTGTTGGGCCTCGCGGTGCGGTTTGGCAGCGACCATGGCGTGACAGAGGAAAAGGTCGCGCCTTTCGTCCCGATTGTGGGCGGCGCGGTGATCCTCATCGTGCTGCTGGGCATTTTCCTGCAGCTCAAAGGCAAGCGCTAGTCTCCACCGCTCAGGTTGTTCGCTCGGCCTTGTCCTTGGCGTTGGTGCCCTTGATCATCTCACGCATCTTCGCCCAATCCTCGTCTCCCAATGGCGCCAGCGCCTGGTAGAAATTGCCCGAATTGGCCTGATACCCGGCACCGTCGATGGCAATGGTCTGGCCGTTCACCCATTCCGCGCCCGGTCCCATCAGGAACACCGCGAGATTGGCGAGTTCGTGCATCTCGCCGTGCCGCCCCATCGGGTTCATCCGGTCGCCCGAATTGCCGCCACGCCCGCCTGGGCTGAGCCGCGCGCTCATCCCGTCGGTCGGGAACAGGCCAGGGGCGATTGCATTGAAGCGCAGGCCGTAGCGGCCCCATTCGACCGCCAGGCTCTGAGTCATGTTGTTGACCGCTGATTTGCTCATGGCAGACGGCACCGTGAACGGACCGCCATTCCAGACCCAGGTGGTCAGGATCGAGAGGAAATTGCCGCGCTTGCCTTCCTTGATCAGCCGCGTTCCGACTTCATGCGTCATGTAGAAGGTGCCGCGGAAGACGATATCCGAAATCGCGTTGAAGGCATTGGCAGACAGGTCCTCCGTCCGGCTGATGAAATTCCCCGCCGCATTGTTGACGAGGCCGGTCAGCGCACCACCTTCCCAGATTCTCGCGACCATTTCCTGGATCGCTTCGTGGTTGCGGATGTCGCAAGCGTGGCCGACCACCTTGCCGCCATGCTTGCCCATTAGCCCGTCGGCCGTTTCCTGCAGCTTGCCTTCTCGCCGCCCGCAAATATGGACCTCTGCGCCCAGCTTGAGGAACGCCTCGGTCATTTCCTTGCCCAGCCCCGTGCCGCCACCGGTGACGAGGATGCGTTCGCCTTCCATCAACCCGTCGCGGTACATCAGCTTGGCAATATCCATGGCGTTCTCTCCTCGTCATGTTTCCGATTCTTGCACGCGCGATAGACTATCCAGACCACCTGCGCGACTTCCCTTGATTGAAAGCACTTTCAGGTCCAACTCGCGCCCAGCGACGACTCGCCACAGGAGAAAAATTTACCACCCCTATGACCACGCTTGCCCCACTGAATCGCACGCCCTTCCGCAACGCCTATCGCCAGGATGAAGAAACGTGCGTCACCGAGCGACTGCGCCAGGCAGCTCCCGCCGCCGCCAGGCACGACGAAGCGCAGCAACTGGCTGTCCGCCTGATCGAGGGCGCACGAAAGCGCAAGGCCAGCGGGATAGATGCCTTCCTGCACACCTACGGGCTGGCGACCGAAGAGGGTATCGCACTGATGTGCTTGGCCGAAGCGTTGTTGCGGGTGCCCGATCACGAAACAGCCGACGCGCTGATCCGCGACAAGCTCGGCGATATCGACTGGGGCGAGCACCTGGGTGAGAGTTCTTCGACTTTTGTCAACGCCGCGACCTTCTCGCTGATGCTGACCGGCGAAGTGCTGGAGCGACCAGAAGAGCACCAGCGCGGGATGGGCAAGACGCTGAAGCGCACCGTCAACCGGCTGGGCGAACCAGTTATCCGCAAAGCCACCTTGCAGGCGATGAAAATCCTTGGCGGCCAGTTCGTTTATGGCCGCGATATTGGTGAAGCGCTCAAGCGGGCCAAGCCTGAGCGGGCCCAGGGCCTGACCCACAGTTTCGACATGCTGGGCGAAGGTGCGCTGACTTTCGAGGATGCTGAGCGCTATCGCCAATCCTACGAACGCGCCATTGAACGCCTCGCGGGCGAAACCGATGGGTCGTTCAAATCGAGCCCGGGCATCTCGGTAAAGCTGTCGGCGCTCTATCCGAAATACGATGTCTTCCATCAGGAGGCCGCGGTTGCGGCGCTGGTGCCGATCTTGCGCGACCTGGCGGCGAAAGCGCGCGATGCCAACATGCATTTCAATATCGATGCCGAGGAAGCCGAACGGCTGGAGATCTCGCTCGACATCATCGAACAACTGGTTGAAGACGACGCGCTGTTCACCAAGCCTGATGGCACCGCATGGGGCGGTTTCGGGATCGTGATCCAGGCTTACCAGAAGCGTGCTGCGCCGCTGTGCGACTGGGTCGTCAAGCTGGCGCGGCGGCACGACCGGCGGCTGATGGTGCGACTGGTCAAAGGCGCGTACTGGGACACGGAGATCAAGCTCAGCCATGTCGGCGGCTATCCCGACTTCCCGGTCTTCACGCGCAAGGTCGCGACCGACGTCAGCTACCTCGCCTGCGCTTCCAGGCTGCTTGAAGCCAATGACGTGATCTACCCGGCGTTCGCCACGCACAATGCGTATACAATCGGTTCCATCAAGGCTTTGGCGGGTTCGAAGGAGTTCGAGTTCCAGCGCCTGCATGGAATGGGCGAGGAATTATACGACGCGCTGGCGTCGCACGAAGGCAACGCCAGAACCCCTGTGCGAATTTATGCACCCGTTGGCGTGCACAAAGACCTGCTGGCCTATCTCGTCCGGCGCCTGCTGGAGAACGGGGCCAACAGTTCCTTCGTCAACCGCATGGCCGATGCCGAGGTGCCGGCGGTCGAACTGGCAAGCAACCCGGTCGAGGAGCTGGCGGCGCTAAAGCCCAAGCGGAACCCGGAAATTCCGTTGCCCGCGGACATATTCCCTAATCGGCGCAACAGCGCGGGTGTCGACCTGGCGGATCCGCTGGTGCGCGAACCGCTACTCCAACGGCTCGAAGCGCTGGAAGGCAGGCACTGGTATGCCGGCCCGACCTTCCCTGCCGAAGCAGCGGGCGAAGAAGCACCGATCAACCAGCCGCAAGACCTGACCCATGAAGTCGGGACCCGGCGCGATTGTACCGAGGAAGAAGTCAAGGACGCGATCACACGTGCGCAGCTGATCCAGCCGGGCTGGAATGCGCTCGGCGGCGAGAAGCGGGCCTTGCTGCTCGAAGCGGCGGCCGACCTGTTCGAAGCGCATTCCGACGAATTCCTCAGCCTGTGCCGCAATGAAGCGGGCAAGTCGCTGCTCGACGGAGTGCTCGAAGTGCGCGAGGCGGTCGACTTCCTGCGCTATTATGCCGGTGAGGCCCGGCGCCAGTTTTCCGCGCCGATCATGTTGCCTGGCCCGACCGGTGAAGAGAACCGGCTGCACATGGCCGGGCGCGGGGTATTTGCCACCATCAGCCCGTGGAACTTCCCGCTGGCGATCTTCATCGGTCCCGCCGCAGCGGCGATGGCGGCAGGCAACACCGTGGTCGCCAAGCCTGCCGAGCAGACGCCGCTGATCGCCGCGCTGGCCGTGAAGCTGTGCCACGAAGCAGGTATCCCGGAAGAAGTCTTCCAGCTTCTGCCAGGCGCAGGCGATGTCGGACAGATGATCACCAGCGACCCGCGCCTGGCCGGGGTTGCTTTCACCGGTTCGACGGAGACCGCGCAGGCGATCAACCGTTCGCTCGCCGCGCGCGAAGGGCCGATCGCAACCTTTATCGCCGAGACCGGCGGGCAGAACGCCATGATCGTCGACAGTTCGGCCCTGCCCGAGCAAGTCGCCCGCGACGTCGTCGCCAGCGCGTTCCAGAGCGCCGGGCAGCGCTGCTCGGCGCAACGCATGCTCTACATCCAGGATGACGTCTACGACGCGATGCTGGCGATGATCCGGGGTGCATTCGAAGCGCTTTCTATCGGCGATCCGGCGGACTTCGCGACCGATGTCGGCCCGGTTATCGATCCAGACGCCAAGGCGGCGCTGGAACGCCACGTTGCCCGCCGCAAGAAAGCCGGGATGCAGGTCTGGCGGCGCAAGCTGCCGCGCGGGGCAGCCAGGGGCTGCTTTGTCGCGCCGACGATCATCGAGTTGGATTCCATCCTCGACCTGAAGCGTGAGAACTTCGGCCCGATCCTGCATGTCGCCCGCTTCAAGGCCGAGGAACTCGACCAGGTCCTGGCAGATATCAATGCCACCGGTTACGGGCTCACGCTGGGCCTGCACAGTCGGATCGAAGCGACTCGGCGCTATGTCGAAGCTCGTGCGCGGGTCGGCAATTTCTACGTCAACCGCAACCAGATCGGCGCGGTGGTGGAAAGCCAGCCGTTCGGCGGCGAAGGCTTGTCGGGCACCGGCCCCAAGGCTGGCGGCCCCCACTATGTCGCACGTTTCGCCACGGAACGTGTGGTTTGCATCGACACCACGGCGGCAGGCGGCAACGCCACGCTGCTCGCCAGCTAAGACAGAGCGTGAATCGGGGGGTTATCATCCCCCGATTCGCCCGTTAAACAGCGCGCCCATGGGCCGATATATCAAACTGCTGATCGCCGTCTTCGCCTTTGCATGGTCGTCTACCGCCATGGCCGAGGTGAAGATGCACTTTCATTCCTTCAACGGATCGGTGCTGTTCGGGCGCTACCCGCATGCTTTCGTCGTTCTGGAAGGAACGCTTGCTAACGGCACGAAGGTCGATGAGAATTTCGGTTTCTCCGCGCTCAAGACCACGCCGGCAATCCTCAACGGACCTGTCAAGCAGGCGATCATTCATGAAGAGCCGAAAATGATCCGCAAGACCAACCGGCACTTCACGCTGACCATCAGCGATCAGCAGTATCATCGCATCAAGCGCGAAGTCGCAGCCTGGCGCGACGCCCCGGGTGATTTCTACGACCTCGAAAAGCGCAACTGCATCCACTTCGTAGGCCGCATGGCAGAGCTGGCCGGGCTCAAGGTCGAGTACCCGCAGAAGATGCTCCGGCGTCCAAAAAAGTGGCTCAATTTCATAACCGGCCTCAATCCCAAGCTGGGAGCCATCCCTCTAAAATAGGGGAAATCGCTGTGCGGAGCTTGCCGCGAGCGCCGCGCTCGGGAATCCTGCCTGCATGGCAATTTTGAGCGACAAATGGATTCGCGAGGCTGCGACCAAACGCGGCATGATCGAGCCGTTCGAAGAAGCGCAGCGGCGTGACGGCTGCATTTCCTACGGGCTGAGCTCGTTCGGCTATGACGCCCGCGTCGCGCCCGAGTTCAAGATCTTCACCAACGTCAACAGCGCGGTGGTCGATCCCAAGGATTTCGATGGTGACAGCCTGGTCGACCGCGAGACCGATGTCTGCGTGATCCCGCCCAACAGCTTTGCCTTGGCCCGCACGGTCGAATATTTCCGTATCCCGGAAGATGTGTTGGTGATCTGTCTCGGCAAGAGCACCTATGCCCGCTGCGGGATCATCGTGAACGTGACACCGCTGGAACCGGGCTGGGAAGGCCATGTGACGCTGGAGTTCAGCAACACAACGCCGCTTCCGGCCAGGATCTACGCCAATGAAGGTGCCTGCCAGTTCCTGTTCCTGCAGGGCAATGAACGGCCTGAAGTCACCTATGCCGACCGGGCTGGCAAATATATGGGTCAGCGCGGCGTAACGCTGCCAAGGCTGTGAGCAAGCGCCTGTGAGTGTCGGTCGCTTCCCGTTCTGGCGCGTCGTGCCGGGCGAGCAAAGCGGCACATACATCCTCCCTGTCATGCCTCCGGCCACCGCCGGGCCCGACGGCGCGCCGCATATCATGGGTGGGGTGGCGCTGGCGGCGATCGTCGATGCCATGCAGCTCGACAGCGAATTGCCGTTGCTGTGGGCGCAGGTGCAGTTTCTCGGAGCCACGCAGCATGCCGAGGAACTGTTGGTCTCGGTCGAGCAATGCGGCGGCGGCCAGTCGGTGGCGCAATATGCCGCGAGCGCCCAGGTCAACGGCCGCCCTACGCACCGGGCCGGCGGAGCGCTGGGCTATCGCGAACCCAATGAGCAGACGCTGTTTGCCGCAATGCCCGAGCTTGTCGGTCCGGACAACGCGACGCCGGTCGAGATCAGCCATTCCTCGCCCGGCGGATTGCCCGACCAGTTCGAATACCGCGTGGCACTGCATGACGAAGACCGCGGCGTGCATGCCACCTGGACCCGATCGCGCGCGGACTTCGCCATCGATGCGGGCTGGCTGGCGATCATTTCCGACCTGTTTCTTGGCGGGCATCCGGCCGCACGCGGCGGTTTCAGCCTCGATGCCATGTTCCGCTTCGTGCAGGGGGCCGATCCCGGCTGGGTGCTCAGCGTCACTGAATTCGCCGCCTTTGATCGCGGCGTGGTGCATGGCTCGGCGCGGCATTTTGCCGAGGATGGACGACTGCTCGCCATTTCGAGCCAGACCGGGGTCCTGCTGCGCATCCCGAGGGGAGAACTATGACTATGGAGACCCCGCTGTTCGACCAATGGCGCGCCCGCTCGCCGCATTATGACGATACCCATGAGGCCGTGTGCCAGAGCGTGCGCACTTTCGTGACGCGCGAGATCATGCCGCATGTGGCAAAGTGGGAAGCAGCCGGCGAGCTGCCGCGCGAGCTGCACAAGAAGGCTGCCGAAGCAGGGGTTATCGGGCTCGGCTATCCCGAGCGGCTGGGCGGCAGCGGGACGCTGGAGGAAGCCGGGTTCGATATCTTCCATTCGCTGGTCCAGTCCGAGGAAATGTGCCGCCCCGGTGCCGGCGGCATCCCGGCCTCGCTGCTGACCCACGGCATCGGCCTGCCGCCGATCATCGCCATGGGCAGCGAGGAGATGCAGCAGCGGATTGCGCCGCAGGTGCTGAGCGGCGAGACAATCATCTGCCTCGGCATTACCGAGCCGGGCGGCGGCTCCGACGTCGCCAATCTCAGGACTCGCGCCGATCTGCGCGGCGACCACTATGTCGTCACCGGCGAGAAGACCTATATCACCAGCGGCATGCGGGCCGACTACATCACGCTGGCGGTGCGCACCGGCGGGGAAGGCATGGGCGGGGTCTCGCTGCTGCTGGTCGAGATGGACCGCCCCGGCATCACCCGCACCGCGCTGCAGAAGATGGGCTGGCATGCCTCCGACACGGCGACGATCCATTTCGACAATGTCGAAGTGCCGGTGAGCAATCTGATCGGGCCGGAGAACCAGGGCTTCGGCGGGATCATGCGCAATTTCAACGGCGAGCGGCTGGGCATGGCGCAACAGGCGGCGGCCTATGCGCGGGTTTGCTACGAGGATGCGCTCGACTGGGCGCGCGAACGCGAGACCTTCGGCCGCCCGCTGGTGACCCGACAGGCGATCCGCCACAAGCTCGCCCGAATGCTGCAGATGATCCAGGCGACGCAAGCGATGATCGACCATGCGGCGTGGACGGTGAAAGAGGGCTGCGCCTTCCCCGGCGACTTCGCCTTGCTCAAGGTGCAGGCGACCCAGACGATGGAATATTGCGCCCGCGAGGCATGCCAGATCATGGGCGGCGCCAGCTTCATGCGCGGCGGGCGAGTCGAGCGGATCTATCGCGAAGTGCGGGTGATGGCGATCGGCGGCGGCTCGGAGGAAATCATGTACGACCTCGCTAGCCGCCAGTATCGGTTTTGATGCGGGAACAGGCGTTGCCTTCGTGGCTTTGACTCCTTGATGCACTCGGCCCATGCAGGGTCGCAAAGGAGAGCTGCCATGAGCAAGGACAACCGCGAATTCGATATCATCGTCTATGGTGCCACCGGCTACACCGGGCGGCTCGTCGCCGAACATTTTGTGCGCCACTATGGTGACCGGAACGACGCACCCAAATGGGCCATGGCTGGCCGCAGCCTCGACAAGCTGGAACAAGTGCGCGACGAGATCGGCGCTCCCAAAGCCACTCCGTTAGTCGTAGCCGATGCCTCGGACCCCGACAGCCTCACTGCGATGTGCAACCGCACGAAGGTCGTGCTGACCACGGTCGGCCCTTACCAGCTTTATGGCGACGAGTTGGTGGCAGCCTGTGTCGCCACCGGCACCGACTATGCCGATCTGTGCGGCGAGCCGGGCTGGATGCGCGAGAAGATCGACCAGTTCCATGAATCCGCCCAGTCGAGCGGCGCGCGGATATGCTTCTCCAGCGGCTTCGATTCGATCCCCTTCGACCTTGGCGTTTTCATGCTGCAGCGGGCTTCGCAGGAGAAGTTCGGCAAGCCGTGCAGCCGGGTCAAGGGCCGCGTGCGGGCCATGGCCGGGACCTTCTCCGGCGGCACTGCCGCCAGCCTCACCGCCACCATGAAGGCGGTGGCAAAGAACCCCAAGCTGATCCCGATCCTGTCCAGCCCGTTCGGGCTCACCCCTGGCTTCGAAGGGCCGAATCAGCCGCTTGGCATGGTGCCTGAATATGACGAGGACACCGGCAAATGGGCAGCGCCTTTCATCATGGCGACGATCAACACCAAGAACGTCCACCGCACCAATTTCCTGCGCGGCTTCCCCTATGGCGAGAATTTCAAATACGACGAAATGATGCTCACCAGCCCCGGCGAAGCGGGCAAGGCGGCAGCCAATGCGGTGGCGGACATGCTCAAGAACCCGTTCGGGGCGAAGCCGCCCAAGCCCGGCGAAGGCCCGAGCAAGGAAGAGCGCGAGAACGGCTTCTACGACGTACTATTCATCGGCAAGACCGGCCATGATGACGAGGAAATCCGCCTGGGCGTCAAAGGCAAGTACGATCCGGGCTATGGCTCGACCAGCCGCATGCTGGCCGAGACCGGCATGGCGCTGCTCGATTGCAAGGCCGAGGGCGGCGTCGGCACGCCCGGTTCGTTCCTCGGCGAAGACCTCGTCAAACGGCTCGAAGCCAATGCCGAGATTTCTTTCGCAATCGAAGACTAGATACTGAAGCGCACGCTGGCCTGGATATTGCGCCCGGTCAGCGGCACGAAATCCTTGGTGAAGCTGGCATGGCGCCGGCCGGTGACATTGAAGATGTTCTCGGCCTTGAGCAGCACGGTGACATTGTTGTTGCCACTGATCGGGCGCCACGCGATCGAGGCGTTGACGAGGGTGAACCCCCCGGTTTGCGTCTCGAACGGAGCGATCGCGTCCTGCTTGTCGAACCATTGGACCTCGCCGCGGATGTTGAAGGCGTCGAGATCGGCCTCCAGCGCGCCCAGCAGGCTAAGCGGCGGGATGCGCGGCAGCGGCGTGCCGTCATCGAGCTTGGCGCTGACATACTCGCCGCGCAGGTCGGCGCTGAGCTTGAACGGAACGGTGTCCACGAGCGGCAGTTTGACCTCGCCTTCGAGGCCCCAGTAGTCGACATCGCCCTGCAGGTAGGTGAAGACCGGCAGGTCGTCTTCCTCCAGCCCGGTGGCGGAGAGGTAGATATAATCGCTGAACCAGTTCTTGAACGCTGCCAGGCTGACCGTTGCCGGCCCGATACGGCCACGGACGTATGCTTCAAGGCCCCAGGCACTCTCCGTCGAAAGGTCCGGATCGCCGACTTCGAAGGCCTGGGTGGCGATATGCGGACCATCGGAGAACAGCTCCTCCGCGCTCGGAGCACGTTCGGCGCGGCTGGCGTTGAGACCGAAGCGCAGGCCTCCGTCGGTTTCATGCGCGATGCCGACAGCGCCGGAGAATGTGTCGAAGCTGCGCGCGATGCCGATCGGTGGTGCAGCGACATCGCTGGTTTCGAACCGTCCGGCAAGCTCGAGGTGGACCGGCCCGGCTTCGAATTCCTGCAGGGTGAAGACGGCGAACTGTTCGGTGGTGTTGCGCGGAATATAGGCCTCGGCACCAAAGGCATCGAAATCGCGTGAATAATACTGGACTCCGGTCGAGCCGCCCCAACCACCGCGCCGGTTCTGGGCCAGCTCAGCGCGCGCTTCCAGCCCCTGCACGTCGAACACGGTACCAACCTCGTCGCCTTCGAATTCGGTGTGGGTATAGTCGCTGAAGCCAATCCGGGTGATCAGCTGGTCGAAAAAGCCCTCGCCCAGGTCGAGTTCGCCGCGCAGGTCGGCGCGGAACTGGCGCAGGTCGATAGTGACCGGGACGTCACCTTCTTCCTCTTCTTCGCCACCCTCTTCGCCTTCTCCATGATGACCGGCACCCGGACGACCCGGAATGCCGTAATTGGTGTCGTACCAGCCGACTGCGAAGCCAAGGTTGCTATCGCCTGCAAACAGCGTGATGCCGGCATTTGCGGTCCAGGTCTCAGTCGCGGTGCCGGGTACGATGCCGCGCTGGTTGGCCGCTTCGCGCAGCTCGTCGGCTTCTTCGAATGCGCCTTCCAGTTCCTCCTCGTCAGCATCGGCAAACAGGTCGGCCCGCAGCCCGGGAGCGACTGCAAACCCCGGAATCTCCATATCGTTGGTGGTGCGGTAGGAGCCGTTGGCGTGGAAGGCGAAGTACTGGCCCAGCGGCAGGTCGACCGAGAGGCCGCCTTCGCGTGCATCGAACGCGGTATCGGCGCGGACCAGCCCGTCGAGATGGATAGGCTCGTCGGGCATGCGGCGCGGAATGCGCTTGTCGATGACATTGACCGCACCGCCGATGGCCTGGCTGCCGAACAGCAGCACAGCCGGGCCGCGCAACACATCGATCCGTTCAGCGGTCAGCGGGTCGATCGTCACGGCATGGTCGACCGAAGTGTTGGAGACATCGATCGCACCGAGACCGTCGACCAGTACCTTCACGCGCTCGCCGCTGAAGCCGCGCAGGACCGGGCGCGAGGCACCGGGGGCAAAGCCGCTCGCACTCACGCCGGGGATCTTGACCAGCGATTCGCCAATATTGCCTTCCAGCGACCGCTGCAGCTCGAGCCCTTCGACGACCGAAGTCCCGGCCAGGACATCCAGTTGGTTGAGCCCCGAGGCTGTTACCACGATGACGCTGTCATCATCGTAGCGACGGTCATGAAAGTCATCGTCCGGTTGGCGACTGACCGACTCATCACCCTGGACATCCTGTGCGGCGAGCGAGTGGGCCGACAGCGCCACGACGAGGGCTAGCGAAGAGGCAGCAAGGCGGGAAAAGCGTACTGGAGGGGACATTCGAGGTGCTGACCTTTGTTGTTGTCTCATGCGACCTGACAGCAGGGGGGATGAACGCAGCCGGAAGCATAATGATACGTCGTAACATTACTCGCGCGGCCCCAAAGCATGCAGGCCAGCGCAACGCAAGCAGAATCTCGACGAATCGAGGTCGCAGCCGGATGAATATCATGTCGGGAGAAAATGGAGCGGGCGAGGCGATTCGAACGCCCGACCCCAACCTTGGCAAGGTTGTGCTCTACCCCTGAGCTACGCCCGCTCACTGGCGTCCGCGATGGGGCCAAAGAGGCCTTCCATCGCTGGGGAGGCGCGCAGTTAGCAGCGCTTATTGCCCCTCGCAAGCGGAAAATTGGATTCTCTCATGCTCGATATCCGGCCCTTCACAAATGCGACTGAAGACCCACATTACGTGTCATGGGGCTCATGCTAGGGTAGCCCCCGCCGAATCCAGTTGAAGGGGAAGTTTCTTGGCCAGCATGGGTCTCAATCTCGACGAACAGAAGGCTGTCGACCGATTCCGCAAGACCATCGTGGAGCCATCGATGAAGAGCCTGGTGATTCTCGATTTCTGGGCCGAGTGGTGCGGTCCGTGCAAGGCGCTGACCCCGGTGCTGGAGAAGGTCGCGGCCGATTATGCCGACAAAGGCGTGATCCTGGCCAAGGTCAATGTCGATGAAGAGAAGTTCATTGCGAGCCAGTTCCAGGTCCAGTCGATCCCCACCGTCTATGCCATGTTCCAGGGCCAGCCGGTCGCCGACCTGACGCAGGCCCGAACAGAATCACAGCTGAAACAGATGCTCGACCAGATCCTCGCCCAGCTACCGATCACGGGCGGCGAAGGGGGTGGCGATGAAGGTCCCTCGGAAGAAGAGATCGCGCAGTTTATCGCCATGGGCGAGAAAGTTCTCGGCGAAGGCGATGCCGAACGCGCGCTGGGAATTTTCCAGCAGGTCGTAGAGATGGCACCCACCAATGCCGAAGCGATGTCTGGCTACCTGCGTGCGCTTATCGAAGCCGGGCACAGCGAGCAGGCTCAGGCCATGCTCGACCAGATGCCGGAAGAGGTGGCCAAGGACCCGGCTATCGAACGAGTCAAGGCGACGCTCGAGCTTGCTGCCAACAAGGTCGATGACAGCGAGTTGGCAGCGCTCAAGGACAAGGCCGCCGGCGGTGACATGGAGGCTCGCTATGCCTATGCCGAGGCCGCCTTTGCCGCCGGGCAGCGCGATGCCGCTGCCGACGAGCTGCTGGCGATGTTCGAGACCGACCGCGATTGGAATGACGGCGCAGCGCGAACCAAGCTGCTGCAGATCTTCGAAGCCATCGGCCTTGAAGACGAATGGGTCGTCACCACCCGCCGACGCCTGTCCAAGATCCTGTTTGGCTGATGAGGTCTCAAACCACACCCGTTCGCCCTGAGCCTGTCGACGGGCATGGACGCAACTGTGGTGGCTGGGCTTCGACAGGCTCAGCCCGAACGAATGCAGGAGGAGTCGCCTAGACGATGCGTCTTTCGATCTTCCCTCTATCCGGAGCGATCCTGTTCCCCGGGCTGCAATTGCCGCTGCACATTTTCGAGCCACGCTATCGCGCGCTAGTCGGCGATGCGCTGGCACGCGACCGCCGCATCGCCATGATCCAGCCTCAGGAAGCGCGCGAAGGTGCCCCGCTCTACACTGTTGGTTGCGTCGGCAAGATCGAAGAAGTCGAAGCACTCGACGACGGGCGCTACAACCTTATCCTCGACGGGGAGAGCCGCTTCCGCGTCGTGCAGGAGCTCGAGGTACAGACGCCGTTCCGGCAGATCGAGGCCGAGCTGATCCCCGAAGACGGCGACCAGGTGCTGAGCCATATCGAGCGCGCCGGGTTCGAACGCGAAGCGCGCCGCTTCGCGGATGCGCAGGGCTATAGTGTCGACTGGGATTCGGTGCAGAACCTCGACGACCAGTCGCTGATCAACGGCGTCAGCCAGATCGCGCCATTCGACCAGGCCAGCAAGCAGGCGCTGCTCGAAGCGCCCGACCTTGCCGCCCGCTGCGAGCTCTTGATCCAGTTGATGTATTTCTTCGGTCGCCGCGATGGCGACGATGACAAGGTGACGCTGCAATAGTGAAGCCGAAGCGCAGTCCTGCATCCGTTCGTACTAAGTTTGTCGAAGTACGGGCGAGACGATGCGGCCTGGCTTCGACAGGCTCAGTCCGAACGGGTAGGAGTGCATTCTTCCCCTAAGTCCCGAACGAGCCCTTGAGCCCGTCAATCACGTATTGCGCGGCCAGCGCTGCGAGGAGCACACCGAGCAGGCGGGTAATGACGGCTTCAACCTTGTCGCCAAGCAAACGGATCAGCGGGCCGGCCGCGACCAGCGCGGCGGCGGTGAGGACCACCACGGCCCCGAGCGCGGCAAGTACGACCAGCGTTTCTTCGGTGCCCTGCGCTTCGTTCTGCAACAGCATGATTGCGGCGATCGCACCGGGGCCGGCCAGCATCGGCATGGCCATGGGGAAGACCGAGACGTCTTCCACTTCGGATGCAGTGACCTTTTCAGCCCG
The DNA here is from genome assembly GCF_030140925.1 of Parerythrobacter aestuarii. Taxonomy (NCBI): domain Bacteria; kingdom Pseudomonadati; phylum Pseudomonadota; class Alphaproteobacteria; order Sphingomonadales; family Erythrobacteraceae; genus Parerythrobacter; species Parerythrobacter aestuarii. The sequence continues at coordinate 548,335 of NZ_JARBWD010000001.1, read as the reverse complement.
TTCTTCGCGGCGCTGTGTGCGTTTCTCGAACACCATTTCGAAGGCAATGAAAAACAGCATAAGCCCACCGGCGATGCGGAAGCTGTCGAGCTCGATGTGCAAGGCGGCAAGCAATTGCTCGCCGAACAGCGCGAAGATGACGAGGATGATCGCGGCGATAAGCGAGGCCCTCAGCGCCATGCTGCGCGCCTGCGCCGGGGTCGCGCCCTTGGTGAGGCCCGCGTAGATCGGAGCGCAGCCCGGCGGATCGATCACCACGAACAGGGTGATGAAGGCGGAGATGAAGAGTTCGGTCACGTTATTGGTCCGGCAACGGGGCGGGATAGTCGAAGCTCAGCGCTTCCTGCCACGCCTCGTCTTGCCACAATTGCGCGGAGAATGAACGCTGGCCGTCCCCGGAGTGGGACCATTGCCAGCGCAACGTCCCGTCACTGGACGTGCGCCAGGCGGCCGCATCGTCAGCACCAAGTGGCGGGGTATCGCAATCTGCGACATGCCCTTCGATCATGTCCATGCCAGTGACCACGATAACGTCGTCGGGTGTATCGCCTGCGACGCGACGCGGGGGTGGCTGAGGGTTGTCAGGCGCTCCGCCGTCGTAAATCCAGCGATACTCACCGTCCGGCTGCCGTTGCCACACGGTAATGAATCGACCCAGCAGGCCTTCAGGATCGCGGAAGCGGCCATGGCTCACAGCCAGTCGCCCGTTGCAGCTCATCCAGACCGCTCTCGGGCCCCATTCCACGGCTTCCTCGGGGTCCTTTTGCGTGCTCAGCCAACGCCTGGCGTCGATTGCCCCATTGCGGCCATGGATCAGCGCACCATCGGCAGAAAATTCGCGAAAGGCAGTCCACTGCCCTTCCTCGCGTGCCATGCGGGCGAATGCGGATTCGGTGGCGACAATCTCGCCCGGGACGGCGATATTGCTGCCCGCCAACGCGCGATCGATCACCCGCTTGGGCGTCCGCGGCGGACCGCCTACGCATGAGGCAAGCAGGGCCGCGATGGCAATTATAGCAAATGTCCTGATCATTCCCGCCCTCTATCCGTTCGGACAGGGAAAGTCGAAGGCATGTTTGCGTGAAAGCCTACAGACCTTCCGGGTCCGACAAGCCTTCGTTGCGATGCGCGGCGACCAGCGTGTTCCTGAGCAGCACCGCAATGGTCATCGGGCCGACACCACCAGGCACTGGCGTAATCGCTTTCACAACCTCGCTCGCGCCCGCGAAATCGACATCACCGACCAGCCGCCCCTTCTCCTTGCCGGGTTCGGGGTCGAGCCGGTTGATGCCGACATCGATCACGATTGCACCGGGCTTGAGCCATTCGGGCTTGACCATCTCCGCCCGGCCAACGGCGGCCACGACAATGTCTGCACCGCGCACGACTTCGGGCAGGTCCCTGGTGCGGCTATGGGCGATAGTGACAGTGCAGTTCTCGCCCAGCAGCAACTGCGCCATCGGTTTGCCGACGAGGATCGAGCGGCCGATCACCACCGCGTCCATGCCGGAAAGGTCGCCCAGCTGGTCTTTCAGCAGCATCAGCGAACCGAGCGGCGTGCACGGCACCAGCCCCGGCAGGCCGAGCGCGAGCCGCCCGGTGCTGGTCGGGGTCAACCCGTCGACATCCTTGTCAGGGCTGATTCGCGCCACCACCGCCTGCTCATCGAGTCCCTTCGGCAGCGGAAGCTGGACGAGTATCCCATCGACGGCAGGATCGGCGTTGAGCTGGTCGACCAGCGCCTCGAGGTCATCCTGTGCGGTGTCGGCAGGCAGGCGATGCTCGAAGCTGTTCATCCCGCAGGCGACGGTCTGCTTGGCCTTGGAGGCGACATAGACCTGGCTGGCGGGATCATCCCCCACCAGCACCACGGCGAGCCCGGCCTTGCGCCCGGCAGCGGCTTCGAAGCGTGCAGCGAGTTCCCCGACCTTCTCGCGCAATCCTGCAGCGAAGGCCTTCCCGTCGATAATCTGGGCAGTCATCAGTATCAGTAAACCCCGTAGAACAGTGCCCGCTTGAGGATCTGCAAGCCGATGATCAGCACCAGCGGCGAGAAATCGATCGCGCCTGTGCTGGGCAGGATGCGCTTGATCGGCGCCAGCACGGGATCGAGTAGTGAGTTGATCGAGCGATAGACCTGATAGAGGAAATCATTGCTGGAGCTGGTCACATTGAAGGCGAACAGCAAGCCGATGATGAACTGGACGATGACCAGCATCACGATCACATTGATCGGCATGCCGAGAATGTCGATGACAGCAGTCAAGATGCGGTCCTTTCCGTTACCTGTGTTTGCACCACCCTACAGGATGACAGGGTGGTGTATCAACACCCTAATACGCCTCATTCTGCCCGGATCAGCGTACCCGCGCCGCGCGCAGTGAAGAATTCGAGCAGCATCGCATGCGGTACGCGCCCGTCGAGCACAACGGCTGCTTCGCATCCCGCCTCGACTGCGTGGACGCAAGTCTCCAGCTTGGGGATCATCCCGCCGCTGATGGTGCCGTCTTCGCGCAGGGCGGCGATCTGTTCGGGTGTGAGGTCGGTCAGCAGCTTGCCGTCCTTGCCCAATACGCCTTTTACATCGGTCAGCAGGAACAGTCGCGCCGCGCCCAGCGCCGCCGCGATTGCGCCCGCCATGGTGTCGGCATTGATATTATAGGTATGCCCGTCCTCGCCCGCACCGATTGGCGCGACGATGGGGATCATGCCTGAGTTGACCGCGGTATCGAGGATGCTGGTATCGACCTTCGACGGCTCGCCGACGAATCCGAGGTCGATGACACTCTCGATATTGCTGTCCGGATCCTTGACCGTGCGGGTGACCTTGGTTGCGGTCACCAGCCCGCCGTCCTTGCCGGAAATGCCGATGGCCTTGCCCCCGGCGCTGGCGATCCAGCCAACCAGCTCCTTGTTGATGGCACCGGACAGGACCATCTCTGCAACCTCGGCGGTTTCCTTGTCGGTTACCCTGAGGCCGTCGACGAAAGTGCTCTCAACGCCCAGCTTCTTGAGCATGGCACCGATCTGCGGGCCGCCGCCGTGAACGACGACAGGGTTGATGCCGACCGCCTTCAACAAGACGATGTCTTCGGCGAACTCGCGCGCAGCCTGCGGGTTGCCCATCGCATGGCCGCCATATTTCACCACGAAGGTGCGCCCGGCGTAGCGCTGGAAATAGGGCAGCGCTTCGATCAGCACTTCGGCCTTCGGCAGCATGTTCGAATTGTCCGCCATGGCGTATTCCTTGCGTGGCCGGCCCCCTAGGCAGGCCCAATCAAACCGGGGCGTCGCCTAGCGCAGGCGTGGGTAATTGGGAAGAGCGCGCTGCCAAGGCGCTGGCGCTGGTGTAAACTGGCAGCATGGTAGTCGTCCGCCCGCCCGAATTCGATCCCAAGTGGCGTCGCCAGCGCCGCTGGTCCGCGCGATGGCGAGGGCTGCGCCCATGGCTCGCGGTCGCCGCTATCATCGTCTTCGGGCTGTGGCTGACAGGCCTGCCGTCCAGCCTGCGCAATGCCGAGCTGACCGAGGCCCGCTTTACCGTCTGCGGCGTCGAGCCGGGCGACGCCTGCGTTATCGACGGCGACACCATCGCTTTTGGCCAGCGCCGCGTCCGGCTGACCGGCTATGACGCGCCCGAACTCGACGGCGCATGCGAAGCAGAGCAAGCGCGCGCGCGCGAAGCCCGCACCGCCCTGCTTGGCTGGCTCAACGAAGGGCCATTCTATGTCGATGGCGGCGAAGATCCGCCGCGCGACCAGTATGGCCGCGAATTGCGTGCAGCCTGGCGGGTTCTGGACAATGGCGCGGAAGACTGGCTGGCAGAGCGCATGGTCGCCGATGGCCTCGCCGAGGACAGCAGCTGGGGTGCCAGCACGATCGACTGGTGCGCGTGAAGCTTACCTGCCACAAACCGGGCATGACTTATCGCACCCACTCGTTCGCCCTCTTGCCACTCCTCGCCCTGCTCGCCTGCAACAAGGCCGAGCCGGACCTCCAGGTGAGCCCGCAGGACTCCTTCTGGGCAAGCCTCTCCAGCCACTGCGGCAAGGCTTACTCAGGCCAGCTGGCAAGCGATGACGAAGCCGATGCCGGCTTCCGTGGCGCTGAGATGCTCATGCATGTGCGCGAATGCAGCGACAGCGAGATCCGGGTGCCATTCCATGTCAGGCAGGACGGCGAAGACTGGGACCGTTCGCGCACCTGGGTGCTTACTCGCACCGATGCGGGCCTGCGTCTCAAGCACGATCACCGCCACGAAGATGGCGAGAGCGATACCGTCACCATGTATGGTGGAGACACGGCCGAAGATGGCTCCGCGCGCAGCCAAGCCTTCCCCGTCGATGCCGAAAGCATTGCTTTGTTCAAGCGCGAGGGACTGGCCGCTTCGGTTACCAATGTCTGGGCGATCGAAGTCGACCCTGCCGGTCAGAAGGATGCTCGCTTCGCCTACCAACTCCAGCGGACCATGGCTGGCGGCGCACCCGAAGACCGCTTCTTCCGCGTCGAGTTCGACGCCACACGTCCAGTCGATCCGCCACCCGCCCCTTGGGGCTTCGCGGACTAGGGTTGGCCGCTACCTCCCGTAGCCGAGCAGCAACGACAGCACCCAACCCCGCTCGCCGCGGCTTACCACGTCGTCGAGCCGCCAGCCGTGCGGGCCTTTCTCCCAATAGTAATCCAGCTCGTTGGGCGTATCGAAATTCTTGAAGCGGGCAGTCACTACCATCCGCTCGGGCTCATCGCTCAGCCGCAATCCGTCGGGCGTGGTCCCTTCCACTTCTATGTCCGAGATCAGCGCGTCCTGCCCGTTGACGATCCAGTCGAAGTCGATCCGCGCGATCGGTGTGTCATGTACGCCGCGCCGCCAGTCGTCGCGCAGCATCAGGTCATACAGCCGGTCGGTCAGCGGCAGGTCCACCTGCGGGATATCCATCCCCTCGTCATAGAGCGCTCGCAAGGTTTCGACCGGGTCGGCGATCCCGCGTGTGGCAGTGACCTTTTCCGTGTCGTCACAGGGCATGCCCTCTTCGCTTTGTTCCTGCGCCATGGCAGGCACGGCTTGCAATGTCATAGTCAGCGGCAACAGCATGGCCGGTGCGGCGATGAGCAAGCGTACGATCATGTGGCTGTCCTCCCTGTCCATCGTATCATGACATGTCGCGAGGCAGCTTGCGAGGGGCACTTTGGCTCAAGACCCGGATTGCCTGAATTGCCCGACAGGTCCAAAGTCGCGATCAGAGGGAGAGAGACATCATGCATCAGCTCGAAGGCAAGGTCGCATTCGTAACCGGCGCGGGATCGGGAATTGGCCTCGGCATCGCCCAGGCGCTCGCGGCCGCCGGGGTCAAGGTCATGCTGTGTGACATCGACCAGGCCGCACTCGACACAGCGGTGGCGGGGCTATCCGCAACCAATGCCGACGTCGCCGGGGTGCGGGCGGACGTCAGCCTGAAGGACGAGCTGCGCAAGGCCGCAGAGGAGACCATTGCGCGCTTCGGCAAGGTGCATATCCTCGTCAACAACGCCGGGGTCGGCGGCGGCGGCGGTTATGGCGACTGGACCGATGCCAGCTGGAACTGGGCGCTGGGCGTCAACCTGATGAGCGTCGTGTGGGGGATCGAGATCTTCGGCCCGCTGATCGAAAGTCATGCCGAAGGCGGTCAGATCGTCTCTACCGCCAGCATTGCCGGGCTGATCGCCGCTACCGGCCCGTCCTACAATGTCACCAAGTACGGCGTCGTTGCGCTAAGCGAAGGTCTGCGCACCGATCTTGCGCCGCGCGGGATCGGGGTCTCGGTGCTCTGCCCGGGCTTCATCCGAACCCAGATCATGGATTCGCGGCGCAACCTGCCTGAGCGTTTTGGCACCATCGAACAGATGAGCGAAGGTGCCGAGGCGCCCGAGTTGGTGCAGCAAGCCCGGGCCGCGATCGAGAACGGGATCGATCCGCGCTATGTCGGCGAGCTGGTGCGCGAGGGGATCGAAGGCAACTGGGACTACATCTTCACCGACACGCAGTTCGAGCCTTTCATCGAAGCGCGCTTTGCCAATATCAAGGCCGGCTTCGACCGTATCCGGGATCGCACGCCCGCGCGGTGAGCATTGCCGGTTGCCGCAGGACAGGTGGCGTCGGATCGGCTAGTGTCCCCACATGGCCCGCGTGACCGCCCAGCCCTTGCCGCCCGACAGCCTGCTGGCGCAGCGTGTGCGATCCGGCGACTTCGCCGACTGCTACACTGCCGAGGTGCCGGGCCATGTCAGCATCCGGCAGTACATCATCGCCTTCTACAGCAGCGCCGCGTTCTTTCCCGAGCGCAACCTCCTGCGCCTGATCGGGCGCGGTGCAGGACCAGCCGACATCGCCGCACTGGCTGCCGCAGAGACCGAGAGCTTCGCGGCCTGGACCATCGAGCAGCGGACCCAGAACCAGCTGCTGATGCGTGACTTCCTTGGCAAGACCCGCAGCTGGCTGATGGTCGAGCACAACGCTGCATCGACCCGCCTCTACTTCGGTAGCTGGGTCGGAGCAAAGCCCGGATCCGGGCGGCTGAGCCTTACCGCTCACCTCGCCTACCCCTTCCACCGGCTCTATTCGCGCATCCTGCTGGCGGGTGCCGTGCACAGGCTTTCTCGCTAGGGTTCGGAGCGGATTGGAATCCGACAATTTGGCGCTTGGCGGCGCAGATGTTACAAATGCTCGATCGCAACAACATGCGGGTCGCCTGGGACTCGCGCGGCAATGGGCTGCGCGACAAGGAGGAGACCTGACATGGCTACACTCGAAATCGGCAACAAGGACGCGCATGACGCCTATGAGAACAAGGATCACCTTGACCTCATCGACGCCGGGCTGACGGCCAACAACCTTCCGCAAAAGGCACCTGACGTCACCGTCAGCATCACCGATGGCGGCAAGCGGGCGACTGTCACTTACAAGATGGCGCTGACGCTCGTCGCGTCCGACGAAGACGAGCTGGAAGACGTGGAGAACCTGATCACCGGGCTGCTGCAGGATGCCGCCGCCGAGGGGCTCAACACCAGCGGCATCCCGTCGAACCCGCTCACCATCATCAAGCTGACGATGTCGACCATCAAGCGCATCCGCGACATCTGGGAGACCGAGCACCGCATCGCCCGGCTGGCGGTGCGCGACCTGCCGGTCAAGATCAAGGATCGCAACGGCAAGACCATCAAGCTGCGGACCAAGATCTTCGTCGATGCATCGTGGATGGCGAACGACCCCACCGAATGGGGCAGCTATGCCTGGATCGAACTGGAGATGCATCGGGTGCTCGGCATTCCGGGGCAGCACAAGGGCATCCTGCCAGAGGACCTCGACGACCTCGCACGGACCGACGGTATCATCCCGTGGCAACCGGCCAATGGCGACGACCTGGTCGGGACATTCTATTCCGACCTGCACAGCTGCGAACAGGACATCGACAGGGACGAGATCAAGGTGACCGCCGATGTCAGCTGCAACGCCATTTCCGACGATGACGTTGTGGCACTGGTGATCCGCTCCATGACCATCGAACTCGAGATCCTCGAGGAGGAGGACAAGGGAAGCGGCATCGGCGAGAGCGGTTCGGGCACAGCGGTCGAAGAAGAAGAGACCGAAGAGACCGATGAACAGGAGGAGGAAGAAGAAGCCGGCGAGAAGGGTTCGTCCAAGCAACCGCCGACCAAGAAAGCGCCAGCGAAGAAGGCCGGGGCAAAGAAGGGGCGAGGCCGCATGTTGAGCGAACTCGGCAAGCGCAAGTTCGAGAAGAAGCTGCGCACCGATCGCTAGTCCGGCCCCTCAGCGGCACGGGCGGTGGTCCGTGCCGCTAGGCAGCGGCGCGCGCCTTGCCGACAATCCCGGTGATCTCGTCGAGCAGGGCCAGCCGCTGCTTCTTCAACGCTTCGGTGCGTTCGTCGCTGGCCGCTTCGGTCTCGGCTTCGATCCGGTGTACCGCGCGATTCAGCGCGTGATACTCGTCTGCCACTCGCGCGAAGTGGGCATCATCCTGCTTGAGCCGCGTCAGCAAGTCGCGGTCGCGCTTGAAGATCTCGGTCAGCTCGTTCGGGGTATGCTGCGACATGGGAAGGCCCTTTCCATAAAGACAAGTGATGACAGCAACTCTAGCGGGGCGAGCGGCAACGACATTGCGCCAGATCAAATTCGCTCCCCGCCCAGGGGGGGAGGCAGGGGCTATCCCCTAGGCAGTGGCCCTTAGCCGAATATTGACCCCTTTCATGGCACAGGATGGGGATGGGCAAGGTCATCCCCATCCGTCCGTCGCGTCGACCGCATCCTCCGCACCGGCCACGCATGCCATTGCCGGAGGTCGGCGGCCCAGGTTCACCGCGCTGGTTCCCGGTGCTGCTGGTGGCGCTGCCGCTGGCGGCGTTCAGCGCCGTGCTGTTTGCGCCGGCGGTGGGCGACGGGCCGGACGCGGTCGAGGCAGCCCCGCTGTTCACCGCCCCGGTCGATAGCGAGAGCGCCCGCTTCCCCATCTGCGGCGATGGCGCGCGGGTCACCTGCGTCGTCGATGGCGACACCATCTGGTACCAGGGCACCAAGATCCGCATCGCCGATATCGACACGCCCGAAGTCTCCAGCCCCGGCTGCCCGCGCGAGGCCCAGCTGGGTGCCAGGGCGACCCGGCGGCTGCAGGCGCTGCTCAATGCCGGGGCCTTCACTCTCGCCCCCAATCCCGAGGGGCGCGATACCGATCCCTATGGCCGCTCGCTCAAGCTGGTGACCCGCGACGGGCGCAGCCTGGGCGATACGCTGGTGCGCGAAGGGCTGGCCGAACGCTGGGGCGGCCCGCGCATCGCGTGGTGTTGAGGCGCACCACGGCGCGCAGCGCCCAGAGCGCAAGCGCGCGACCGGAGGGGTGGCCCCGCAGGGGTCGGGTCCCCGGAGGATAGCCGAAGCGAAGCTGAACGAGCGAAGCGAGGACAACTGAGCGGATGCGCACGCCGGCGCCTGAGGCCAAACAAGAAACGTTACGCGGAACGAAGTTTTAGGGGCTGTGACTTTCGCCCGAGCGCGCCTCACGATCCCAGCCCACGGTCGATCTGCGCGAGATGCTGGAGCAGCGCATTTTCATCCTCTTTCCAATGGGTTCCGCGATAGAGCCCGTTCTTCATGATGATGCAGGCAAGGCCGGTGCGGACACGGTAATGCGCGGGCAGGTCTGTGGCTTTCGCACTGGCCAGGGTCACGGCCGCGTGTGACTTTCCCAGCGCCGCATCCCACGCCGCCGCAAACCCCGCCGCGCCGGGGCGCTTGCGCAAGCGATAGGCACTCTCGCGCCCCATCATCACGCGCTTCGCCGCCTCCGCCACCGAGCGCGTCTCCGCCAGGTACCCGATAAACGCCGCCTGCCGCGCCGGCGTCCACCCGTCCCTGCGCGCGGCGACGGGCACGGGGTGGAAGGCCGGAATGCGGCGACGGGTCGGCGGGGCAGTGGGAGGGGCTGGCGGCGGCGGATAGCGCTTCATCCGCGAGGGTGAAGCAGATCTTGACGATGTAGGAAAATGGATTGGCTAACGGTTCAGTGAACCGAGTATTGCGCGCTCAAAAGCGCTTTTCTCAGGGGTCGACTTATACAGAACCGCATTCTGCAAGTTTGAGTGATGAGTTGCTTCAACTTTCTTAAGACTGATTACACCTCTATGCTTTCCGACCGGATCGTCTCGCAACTCGTAGATGAGAAAGACGACGTTTAGTCGAGGGTCTGTATGGTCAGAGAATGTCGGAAAATCGGCATCTTTGCGGAAATAGTCGTAGACCTTATCCTGGATCGCTGCATAAATTTTGGTGCCCCAGTGATGGTGGAAAAAGCCCTTTGATATGAGTTGATTGATGTAGCGCTTCGACACGTTTTTCCAGTTCGGACCAGCGCTCGGCCTTTTATCGACGATCTCGCCATTCCGCATTGCATCATAGACGGGCCAAACCGAGCCGTTGAAATCGATAGATTGCAATTCAACAGAAACGAACTTGTCGATCTCTCCATCGCGGATTTCCGAAATCACATGATCAACTCGACCGAAACCCCTCATAGTGACTTCGTTAGAGACCGAGAGTTCGTCGTACGGTTTCCCAGGCCAAACCAAGTCCATAACGTCCCTAAGATAGGGGGTTTGATGAAACCTTTTCGGGCAGACGCATATTGGCCCATACTTCAACGTGGAGATCGCACAAACGGGATATGGCTTGTCTCCCTCCTTGCCTCCGCGCTTCGTGCACTCAGAACCAATAAATGGGCAGACATACTGTGAGTCGACAGGATCAAATCCCACATGTGGCGGGTGACCCAATACTTCGTACAGAACCTCTTCTGGAAATATCACTATGCAGCTATCGATTCTGTTGCGAGCGTGGGGAGAATATGAGTTGCTAGAGCGAAAGCCAGCCTCGGCGGCACAGCGTTCCCGATCTGAACGAATTGCTCAGTCATGCTACCGGAAAAAACAAAGCTATCCGGAAAACTCTGAATACGTGCCGCTTCACGCACGCTAAACGGCCTATTCTGGATGGGGTGTATGTACGCCCCCCAGTGAATATCGCACTTAGTGAGGATAGTGCAAGATAGGTCTGTTTTCTTCGGTCGACCGTATCTTTTGGTATGATCGCTTCGCTTCGCCTTTTTCATACCGGCAGGAAGAAGATCAAAGGGGATGTTCCGCCAAGAGCCACCTTCAGGAATATACTTCAAGCGCTCTTGATTTATTTTTCCCAACCGAGGACTTTTGTGAGACCTCACAAGGGTCCTATTCCCCCTCATCTCCAGTTGGAATTCAGTCATTGGTTCACAAGCGTACGGCACCGCTTCGTCCACACGACTGTCTGGATGCATCGGTGGTAAATCGCCAATCGCATCCCAAATGTTCACAAACTCGTCGGCTCCGCGACAAGTAGGCGCCGGTTCTGAAACAGGTTGGTTGATACGGTTAGCAATAAATACAACCCGCCTTCTCTCCTGCGGGACACCATATTTCTCTGCCTTTAGAACGAAATGTTCTACTTGACGGTAGCCGATGTCTCGAATCGCTTGCTTGATACGTTCAACGAGCTGCCCTTTCTCTATAGAAAGAATCCCGGTCACGTTTTCCATGACCAACCACTTCGGCTTCAAGTCTTTGACAATCCTAAGATAGTCCTCAAACAGCCTCGACCTTGGATCGGCCATACCTCGGCTATGATTGTACACACTATAGGCCTGACACGGAGGCCCCCCAGCTAGTACGTCCAATTCACCAGGCCTAAGATCTAACTCTCTCAGCAGGACGCCATCGCGAAATTGCGAAACTGGGCCATGAAAAAACCGAGCGCCATCATGATTGTTGACGAAAGTCTCGCCAAAGGTTCGGTCGACATCGCAGCCGGCGAGCACCGCAAATCCCGCCCGCTCAAACCCGCAACTTAGACCGCCAGCACCGCAAAAGAGATCAACAACAGTAGGCATAAACCAATCCTCGATGTTCCATCTCTGTTCTCAATCGCTAACGTGCAATTGTCAATGCCCCCTACTCCGCCGCCACACTCCCGGCGCTGCCGCCCTCGTCGCCAAACATATCCGGCCCCTCGTCCACCGCCTCTTCCTCATTGGCGGCCTTGGCCTTGCTGCGTTTGTCGAAGGTCGACCACACGTCGTTCCAGTTGCCCTTGGTCGCGGCCTTGGAATATTCGGTCGCGCGGGTTTCGAAGAAGTTGGCGTGCTCCACGCCGTTCAAGAGCGGGGCGAGCCAGGGGAGCGGGTGGTCGTCGACCATGTAGATCGGCTGCAGGCCGAGCTGGCCCAGCCGCCAGTCGGCGATGTAGCGGATGTACTTCTTGATTTCCTTCGCGCTCATGCCGCTGACCGGGCCCATTTCGAAGGCGAGGTCGATGAAGTTATCCTCCAGCCGCACGGTCTTCTGGCAGATGTCGATCAGGTCTTCCTTCACCGCCTTGGTCAGGCAGTCGCGCTCGCGCACGAATTCGTGGAACAGCCGCACGATGCCTTCGCAGTGCAGGCTCTCGTCGCGGACCGACCAGCTGACGATCTGGCCCATGCCCTTCATCTTGTTGAAGCGCGGGAAGTTCATCAGCATGGCGAAGCTGGCGAACAGCTGCAGCCCTTCGGTGAAGCCGCCGAACGCCGCCAGCGTGCGCGCGATATCCTCGTCAGTGTCCACGCCGAACTGCTGCAAGAAGTCGTGCTTGTCCTTCATTTCCTCATATTCGAGGAAGGCGCTGTATTCGCTTTCAGGCATGCCGATGGTGTCGAGCAGGTGCGAATAGGCCGCAATGTGGACCGTCTCCATGTTGCTGAACGCGGTCAGCATCATCTTGATCTCGGTCGGCTTGAACACGCGGCCGTATTTGTCGTGGTAGCAATCCTGCACCTCGACATCGGCCTGGGTGAAGAAGCGGAAGATCTGGGTGAGCAGGTTGCGCTCATGCTCGGTGATCTTCTGCGCCCAGTCGCGGCAATCCTCGCCCAGCGGCACTTCTTCGGGCATCCAGTGGATCTGCTGCTGCCGTTTCCAGAAGTCGTAGGCCCACGGATATTCAAAGGGCTTGTAGGTCTTGCGGGCTTCGAGCAACGACATCTTGTGTCTCCGTGGGTTTGGCGTGAATTCTCACTGTATGAATCACACCGCTGATTCGATAGCAAGCCCGGCCCAAAGTCCGGGGCTTATCCACGCCTTTGATGGCCCACCTGGGTCAGCGCGACGGCGATGGGGCCATCCGGCGAGTTCTGCTTTCGTTCCTTACACCATGCCCGCTTTGGGGGCCAGCGCAAAACGGTCTGCTGCGCGTTACAATGGTTAACCCAGGGTACCGTGCAAGACACCAATTCTTAGGGGTATCGCGGCATAGTGGCACTTCACCCATTGGGCAGGGGGTGAGCCACGGGTCGCGCCGTGTCTGCCCGCGCAGAACACACGAGGATCGTAACCCCGGGCATGTCCGCTCTCCAGCCTGAACCCAAGCGCTCCGAACTAGAGCTGGCCGTCCAGCGCGCAGTGGCGGAACAGTGGCGGTTTTCGCAATGGCCGCCAGTGCTCAAGCAAGACTACGGGCGATCCCGCGAAAGCGATGCCCGCCAGGTGCTCTACCACCTCCAGGTGATCGGCCTGATCGTGGCAATACTTTCCATTGCCATCGACGTAGTGGCGCTGTCCGACCAGGCTATGCGTGGTGCGCTGCTGCGGGGCCTGCTGGTCATCCCGCCTGCGCTGCTGGGCGTGATCTTTGCCAAGCGGTGGAGCCTGCGCCCGCTGAAACTGGTCGCTGGCATGTCCATCGTCGCCTTCGGCACCATTACGGTCCACCTCGCCAGCCTGGCCGATCCGGTCAACGCGACACGCTACACCATGGCGACCACTTTCCTGCTTGGCATGGCCGGGCTGCTGCTGCCCTTCGTGCTCGACGAAGCGATCGCCTTCATGGTCGCGTTCTGCACCGCCACGCTGGCGATTGGCCTTTGGCCCAACCCGTTGCCGGCCGGGCTGATGCTGGAACACCTGGTCATGACGCTGATCGTGGCCGGTGCCATCCTCGCCATCGCCATTCGCAACGGCGAATTGCGTGCCCGCACCTATCTCTATGCCGTGCGCGACAAGTTCATCCAGGGCGAACTGGAACAGACTGTGCAGGTCCTGCGCGAACTGTCGGAGAAAGATGGGCTGACCGGGCTCGCCAACCGCCGCGCGTTTCGCAGCGTATTCCTGCAAACCTATGCCAACCCGCCGCCGGAAGAGCTGAGCGGGGTATCGCTGCTGATGATCGATCTTGATCACTTCAAGGCCTTCAACGACAATTACGGGCATCCCGCCGGCGACCGCGCCCTGCGTGCGGTGGCGCGCTGCCTCGACCATGCTTTCAATGCGCATGGCGGCCATGTCGCCCGCTTCGGCGGCGAAGAGTTCATCGGCGCATTGCATTGCCACACGATCGCCGATGCGGAATCCTTTGCCGAACTGGTCTGCCACGAAATCCGCGCGCTCAAGATCCCGGTCCGGCGCGATGAAGCGCAATCGGTCACTGCCAGCATCGGCGTCGCTTCAACCGGTGCCGGGGCCAAGGTCGACCTGTGCAACCTCACCGCCCGGGCCGACCGCGCGCTCTATCATGCCAAGGAAACCGGGCGCGACCAGGTGGTCCTGTCCGAACGCATCGAGCTCAGGGTCGATCGGCTGGCGAGCTAAGCGCCGGGCTGGGTTGGGTTGGGCTGGGCCGGTGCCCGGTCCTCCGTCAGGTCGCCATCGCCAGCGCAATCGTTGCCAGCGTGGCTACGACCGGCACGACCACGGTGACCATGCCGACATCCTTGTAGGCCTGTTTGTGCGTCAGGCCGGTCACTGTCAGCATCGCGATCACCGCCCCGCAGTGCGGCAGCGAATCGAAACCGCCGCTGGCCATCGCGACGAGCCGGTGCAGCTCCTGGGGCTCGATACCCAGCGCGAGATACGGCTCCGCCAGAGTTGCCATGAAAATCTGCAAGCCGCCCGAGGCCGAGCCGGTAATCCCTGAAACCGTGCTGATGGCCCCGAACATCGAAAGCAGCGGCGGCACGTCGGCACCGAGCATGAACTGCGTAAAGCTGGCGAAACCGGCGGTCTGCACCACGACCCCGCCGAAACCGATCACCGCGCTGGTCGCCATCAGCGGCAGGATCGCATCCTGCGTCCCTTCGCCCAATACGCCAAGCGGGCGGCGGCGCACGGCGGGGAACAACCCGAGCGCAACGACGCTGCCGAGGATCAGCGCGATGGCCGGCCACAGGATCGGCTGGCCGCTGGCGAAAGCGATCAACGGCACGTCCGCACCGACGCCCAGCATCGTGGCTAGTCGCGGCGCGAGGATTGTGCCGATCACCAGCACCAGCGGCAGCAGGGCGAGCGCCCAATGCGGCAGGTCATGCGCGACCTCATCAAGATCCGGAATGACATCGCGTGGGCCGGGCTCGAACCGTTCGCCGGCCGCCTGCGCCTTCACTCGCTCGCGTTCGAGATAGGCCATCCCCAGCACGAACATGATGGTACCGCCGAACAGGCCCAGCAGCGGGGCAGCGAAGAGGTCCGTCCCCAGTGTCAGCGTAGGGATTACATTGTGGATCGAGGGCGTACCGGGGAGCGCAGTGAGCGTGAACGTGCCCGCGCCCAGCGCCAGCGCACCGCAGAACAGCCGCTTGGGAATATCGGCTTCCTTCAGCAGCCGCAGGCCAAGCGGGTACATGGCGAAGATCACCACGAACACCACCACCCCGCCATAAGTGAGCAGCGCGCAGGCGAGCACTGTGATCCACAGCGCCCGGTGCGCGCCGAGCCGACGAACCAGCGCCATGGCGATGGCAGTGGCGGCATGGCTCTCGCCCATCACCTTGCCGAACACAGCGCCTGCCGCAAACAGCAGGAAAAACCGCCCGGCAAAGGTAAAGGCACCAAGATCGCCAAAAGTGTAAGCCTGCGTCAGGCTCTCGGCGAGCGGCAACGCATTGGTGGCAATCACCACCAGCGAACAGATCACTGAGGCGAAGATGATATTAACGTCACGCAGCGCCAGCCAGATCAACAGCGCCAGCCCGGCCAACAGGCCGATCATTCCCAGCATGGATTCCCTCCCCCCGTTCGCCTGTCATCAGGCTATCGTAGAGCGTGCATCCTCAGCCCATGCGAATCAAGCCAGCCAGGCAATGGTGCCGACAAATCCCAGCGCGACGGCAACGATGAGCGCGATGGCCGTTTCCTTGTGCCATTCCTCCAGCTCGAATTCGTCGGCACCTTGGGGCGGGCCCGTCCGTTGCCGCCTCAGCCACGCCCCCAACGCAGCGAGGAATGCCGCGATCCAGAAGAAACGGAAGACTTGCCCGGCTTCGATACCCGGATCGAAATCGCCGAACACATCGGTACCCAGTGACACGGCAACGGCCAAACCGATCGCCGCGATTGCCCCCAGCGCAGCGAACAGCCGCTTGCCCAGCGACGGTGGCGGTTCCCGCTCGATTGCCAGGGTATCGATTACGTCCGGGGCCGGGCGCCAGATCGCGGCAAACAACTCCCTGACCGGGGCAGCGATGGCAAGCGCCACCATCGGCCATTCGGAGCCGCTTGACGACCACAGGCCGAAACAGGCCCCGACAAAGGCAAACCAGGCGGTGACGAACGGAAGCCGGCGTCGCTCTTCCTCGGTCACCGGAAATTCGACATAGTCGTCCGGCTCGCTCGGCTGGAACGGCGGAACCAGTTCCCCTCGCTGCAACGAGCGCCAATGCTGCCAGCGTTCGAGCAGGACCGCGCGATCGCGCACTGCATAAAACCCCAGTGCGCCGACTGCTCCCAGCGCCCCGCCCCATGCCGCCGCTTCCAGCGCAGCCGGTGTCGTCAACTGGGCCATGGTCATGGGTATGAGTCGGTCAGTCCTTGTGGCGCTTCTTGGAACCGAAGAAGCTCCCTCCGCCCAGCACGGTGATGCCGAGGAAGAAGCCGAAATCGTACCAGCCGCCACGATTGGGCACGGCGTAGACCGCGATATCGGGGTCGAACAGCGAGCCGATAAAGGCCCAGGGGAAGACGAAGCCGTGCCACAGGCCCCACCAGAAGCCGGGCGCGCCTGCTTCCGTGCTTACCCCGGCATCGACCTGGTTCGCGCAGGCGGCAAGGACGAGGGTGGCAGCGATGACACCTATCACCCTCCCAGCGCTTAGCGCCGGGCCCCTCCCTCTCCCATTGGGAGAGAGAAAGAGCACCGAAGGTGCGAAAGGGTGACGGTCATTCGCCATGATCGCCTCCCGCAACGAGGCAGGCCGAGTTGTCGTCACCCTCGGGCACGGCGACGCGCTCGGGCTGGCCTTCGACATGGACCCGGAACACCACTGCGCGGCCGCCCTCGGGCCCACCGATGGGCGAATGGATCGCGCCTGCTGGGATGACATAGGCATCGCCCGGTCCCAGCTGCCGGTCGGGCTTGCCATGCTCGACATGGGTCGCGCTACCTTCGACCATGTAGAGGAATTCCTGCCCCGGATGGCAGTGCCGCGGCACCTGCCCGCCCGCAGGGATGACCACGTCCGAAATGATGACGCTCAAGGGACCGCCGACCGTGATCGGCGCGGTCAGCGCGGTGTTGGAGCCCGGCCCGCGCGGCGGCAGGCCGGCGGGATCATCAAGCGGCAGGAACGGGTTCCACGCCACTTCCCACAGATGCCCGTCAGGGTCGGCAAAGTAGCCGGAGTAGCCGCCCCAGAACGCATCTTGCCCCGGCTTGAGCAGCTTGGCACCAAGACTTGTCGCCTTGGCCAGCAGGGTATCGACCGCTTCCTTCGAAGCCACATTGTGCGACAGGGTAATACCTGAGAAATTCCCGTTGGGCGCATCGGGCACAGTCGCATCCGCCGCCAGCTCACCGCGTGGATAGAGCGCGAGGCGGGTGGAGCCGAGCTTGAACATAGCGATGCCGTCGGCCTCGCCCTCGCCTTCCATCGGCAACCCGAGCCCGTCACGATAAAAAGCGATGGCGCGCTCCATGTCGGCCACGCCCAGCGTCACAAACGAAAGCCGCGGCTCCATCGCTGGTGCCGCGGCGGGCTCGTCATGTTCGGGATGGGCCAGCGCGGGAGTGGCGGCGAGAGCGAGGAGGGCGGCCAAAACGCCTGTCACCCTCACCCTCCCAGCGCTTCGCGCCGGGCCCCTCCCTCTCCCAGTGGGAGAGGGAATGAGGCGCTTAGCGCCGAAAGGGTGAGGGTCACTGGGCATTATTGCCTCCACAAATAGCGTGTCGAACAGTTTCCAGCACACCGTCGATATTGGCAAGGATATCGTGGTTCCAGAAGCGCAGGACGCGGAAGCCTTGTCGTTCAAGATGCCGGGTGCGCGCGATTTCGGCCGGATCGTTCAGATCATGCTGACCGCCGTCGGCTTCGATGACCAGCTTGTGCCGGTAACTCAGAAAGTCTGCGCAGTAGGGCGGTACCGGCGACTGCCGCCGGAACTTCGCCTCAGGAAACGCTTTGCGCAATTTGAGCCACAGGAGCTTCTCGGCCTCGGTCATATCACGCCGCAAAATTCGCGCGCGATCGACCGTGCCGGAGGTGCCCTTGCCGTATTGCTTCACACCCTCACCCTTTCGGCGCTTCGCGCCTCTTTCCCTCTCCCATCGGGAGAGGGAGGGGCCCGGCGCGAAGTGGTGGGAGGGTGAGGGTCGAATGCGCCCGCCTTACTGGCAGCTCAGGCATTCCTCGTAATCGGTCTGCTCGCCAGCGGCCGCGCTCAGTTCGAACTTGGTCGCGTCCTTGGTGTTGTCGGCTTCCACCCCGCCGGCGAAACCGGCGCGCTGGACGCTCTTCGAGCGCAGGTAATAGAGCGACTTGATGCCCTTCTCCCACGCCTGGAAGTGCAGCATCATCAGGTCCCACTTGTCGACATCGGCCGGGATGAACAGGTTCAGCGACTGGGCCTGGTCGATATAGGGCGCGCGGTCGGCAGCGAATTCGAGCAGGTAGCGCTGGTCGATCTCGAAGCTGGTCTTGAACACCGCTTTCTCTTCCGGCGTCAGGAAGTCGAGATGCGCGACCGAGCCGCCCTTCTCGAGGATCGAGTTCCACACCTGGGTCGAATCCTTGCTCTTCTTCTTGAGCAGTTTTTCGAGATAGGGGTTCTTGACGATGAAGCTGCCCGACAGCGTCTTGTGGGTATAGATATTGGCCGGGATCGGTTCGATGCAGGCGCTGGTACCGCCGCAGATGATGCTGATCGACGCGGTCGGCGCGATCGCCATCTTGCAGCTGAAGCGCTCCATCGCGCCCATCTCTTCCGCATCGGGGCACGCGCCGCGTTCCTGCGCCAGCAGCATCGAGGCTTCGCAAGCCTTGGCGTTGATGTGCTGGAACATCTTCATGTTCCAGGCCTTGGCCATCGGTCCTTCGAGCGGCAGGTTCTTCGACTGCAGGAAGGAGTGGAAGCCCATCACCCCCATGCCGACCGAGCGTTCGCGGGCAGCGGAATATTTCGCCCGCGCCATCTCGTCGGGCGCGCGGTCGATATAATCCTGCAGCACGTTGTCGAGGAAGCGCATGACGTCTTCGACAAAGCGCTTCTCGCCGTTCCACTCGTCCCACTTTTCGAGGTTGAGCGAGCTGAGGCAGCACACTGCCGTGCGATCGTTACCGAGATGGTCGATCCCGGTCGGCAGGGTGATTTCGGAGCACAGGTTCGAGGTGCTCACCTTGAGGCCGAGATCGCGGTGATGCTTGGGCATCATGCGGTTCACGGTGTCGGAGAACACGATGTAAGGCTCGCCAGTGGCAAGGCGGGTTTCGACCAGCTTCTGGAACAGCGAGCGGGCATCGACCTTGCCGCGCACTTCGCCGGTCTTGGGTGACTTGAGCTCGAACTCCTCGCCGGCCCGGACCGCTTCCATGAATTCGTCGGTCAGCAGCACGCCGTGATGCAGGTTGAGAGCCTTGCGGTTGAAGTCGCCGCTGGGCTTGCGGATTTCGAGGAACTCCTCGATCTCCGGGTGGTGGATGTCGATGTAGCAGGCCGCCGAGCCGCGTCGCAGCGAGCCCTGCGAAATCGCCAGAGTGAGCGAGTCCATCACGCGGACGAACGGAATGATGCCGCTGGTCTTGCCATTGAGGCCGACCGGCTCGCCAATGCCGCGAACATTGCCCCAGTAGGTGCCGATGCCGCCACCTTTCGACGCCAGCCAGACATTCTCGTTCCAGGTCCCGACAATGCCGTCCAGGCTGTCGGACACCGAGTTGAGGTAGCAACTGATCGGCAGTCCGCGGTTGGTGCCGCCGTTGGAGAGCACCGGCGTCGCCGGCATGAACCACAGCTGCGAGATGTAGTCATAGAGCCGCTGGGCGTGGTCCTGATCGTCGGCATAAGCATCGGCAACGCGCGCGAACAGGTCCTGGAACTTCTCGCCCGGGAGCAGGTAGCGGTCGATCAGCGTTTCCTTGCCGAATTCGGTCAAATTGGCATCGCGCGACTCGTCGATGGCGATGGTGAAGCGGCGGTCGTTGACCTTCTTGCTGTCATCGGCGGGCTTGGCAGCAGCCTTCGCCGCTTCAGCAATCGCGCCGGCAGCTGCCTCGGCGACCAGTTCTTCCGACCCGGAATCCTGCTTTTCCATGCTTACTGCTTTCTTCGAATCTGTCTTAGGCGCCTTGGCTTCAGGTGCATCGGTAGCTGCATCGATCGTATCCAGCGCTTCCGCATCCATAGCCCGGTCATCTCCTGCCTTGAAATCCATCTCGTCGCCCCGCTCTTTTCCATAAGGCGACTCGCGAGCCGCCCTTTGTTCCACATTCGTTCCGCACAGTCGAGAGCGATCTCCGAAGGGCCCACGCTATGCCAGAAAGCCAGTCCCGGTGGTTTTTGCCGTCCCCTGACTGTCCCCCGTTTCGCCCACAGAACGATCCCCTTGGGCCTTGACCTGGAGTGACTCCTCCCCCTGACGCGGAATCCGCGATGGCGGGCCAACCAGACTAGGTTTTGGGGTTCGCCGTCCAAGCGAACCACTAGATACTGAATCAGGCGGGACTCGCGCGCAAGAGGGTAAATGTCGATTTAACGACACAAACCCGATCAGCCCCCAGGTGTGTTACTCTTCTCACACGCAGCGACGCGTGGGGAATCCTTGAGTCGCGCGACGCGCAAGCCCCAAAATCAATCTGTGAAGAAAAATATGGTGATTGAATCTTTTGAATCAAACCGCGATTCAAGCTGTCGGATTTGTGCAATAAATGAATCGGGATCTTGCCGGAGGTGATCATGCCGAACGCCTTGGTCGATCCGCTCGCGCGGTTCGCCTTACGCCACGAAAAGCTGCTGAGCGCGCTCGCTATCGGCTGGTTCGTGCTGACCTGCGCGGCCTACGCCCGGTTCATCCCCGTGCCGGACATTCCCTATGTCACCGATCGCAACAGCTGGATGCTGTCAGGTCCGTGGAATGCCATCTGGTGGGGCTTCCTGCGCCCTGCAATCCTTCGCCGCAAGGATGCGTTGAGCCCAGCCGATTCGGAACAGTCCTAAGCCGACGCGCGCGCGTGGGCAGCAATGGCATCCGCGATTTCGCTCGCCAGCTCGACCGGCAAATCGTGCCCCCATCCCGGGATAGTCTTGATCTTGGCCCCGGGAATTGCCGCAGCAGTCGCATGGCCATGCTCGACCGGAATCAGCGGATCGTCCTCGCCATGCAGCACCAGCGTCGGCACTGACAGGTCCTTGAGCATGTTGGTGCGCTCGCCATCGGCGATGATCGCGGCCATCTGGCGCAGCGGGCCTTCAGGGTAGACGCTGCGGCGCACGGCATTGCGGGTGCGCTCCTCCAGCTTCTCGTCAGAGGACTGGTAGGCCGGCGAGCCGATCGTGCGGGCGACCTTCATCCCGTGCGCCACCAACACTTCCTCATCGAGCGATTCGGGTCGCTTCACCAGCACTTCCATCGCTTCCTTCTTCGCCTTCGGCAGCTTCGGGTTGCCAGTGGTCGAGAACACCGAAGTGAGCGACCGGGTCTTGTGCGGGTGGCGCGCGGCGACGTGCTGGGCGATC
This sequence comes from Parerythrobacter aestuarii, assembly GCF_030140925.1. Taxonomy (NCBI): domain Bacteria; kingdom Pseudomonadati; phylum Pseudomonadota; class Alphaproteobacteria; order Sphingomonadales; family Erythrobacteraceae; genus Parerythrobacter; species Parerythrobacter aestuarii. The sequence goes on along the minus strand of NZ_JARBWD010000001.1, from coordinate 526,789 downwards.
ATCCCGCCCATGCTGCCGCCAACGATATGCGCGCGATCGATCCCCAGCGCATCGAGTAGCCCGGCGCTGTCATCGGCCATATCGCCCAACGTGTAGGGCACCTTGGGCTTGAGCCCGAGCTTGCGGAAGATCGTGTGCCGCACCATGCCCGGCGCCTTGACCCCGTGGAACTTGTGGCTGAGCCCGATGTCGCGGTTGTCGTGCCGGATGACGCGGAAGCCGTGACCCGCCAGCGCATCGACGAGGTCCTGCGGCCACAGGGTCATCTGCGCGCCGAAGCCCATGATCAGCAGCAACGGCTCGCCGTCGGCCGGACCGTGCTCGTCATAATGGATGGTGATGCCGTTGGCAGTGATTTCTGGCACGCGAATGTCCCCTGTTCCTACTGGCCAGCCGCTTTCGGTTTCTCGTGAGCGATCTGGATGAGTGAAGTCATATCCATGACATCCGGATCTTCGCAAGTCACGCGGACAGCTTGCCACGAGGGTGAACCATCCGCCGGCGAGAGCGGCCAACCGACAGCTTCGAAACCGCACAGGTCCGGCTCGAACGCCTTCCAGCCATAGACCACTGCGGTCGGGACAGTGGCCATCCTTGGAGGATCGGCCACCCGGCTCGCCAACGCGGCGACTGATGCGCGCATCCGATCGAGCGATGGCGCTAGCGCCATGGTGTAGTCGCCCAGCTCGACTACATCGCCTGATATCCGTGCAGCCACCAGCGCCTGGTCTTCAGCGCTGCGCCGGTTGTTCATGGGCGTGGCCTTGCGATCGGCCATGATGGCAAACGGGTTGACCTGGCCTTCCATCGGATCAGTGGTCACCACTCGCCGATCGCCGTCATCCGTGAAATCGGTCGTCGCGCTGACACCATAAACGGGCCAGTGTTCCTCGCTGCCGTCGGCGACAGCGATCGAGACCAGCCACACTTCGCCGCGATAGTCGAAATGCGAACCGAGATTGTCTGCCGTCGAGCGCAGCACGAACAGATGAGTCGCGCTGGCACCGATCACGGTGTCTTCGATATTGACGCTGTCAGGCGGCGTCGCAACGGCGCGCGGCGATACAAGGGCGAGCCCTGCGACGAACAGCGAGGTCGCGAGCATTCGACGCAAGGCGGCGAAAGTGACGGGATAATTCATCTGCCCAGTCTAGCCCGCAAACGGGCACGCGCCAACAAGCAGACATCGCCGCGCTGCCTTGGCGGCAGTGCGGCGATGCCGGCCTTTGGGGGCCAGGGGGTCAGGACGCGCCAACCGTGCCGCGCCCTGTTCGGGATCGGCCTATTGGCCGAGCGCGATCACATTGCGTTCGATGCTGCCCAGGGCGAGGCGGTTGCGCTCGATCCAGGCCAGCTTTTCGGATAGCTGCTCCTGCTCGGCCCGGGTCTCCGCGAAGATGATATTGGCCTGGAAGGTCGTGCCCTTGCCGATCCGGGCAGGGCCTTCATCAAGGCCGGACAGACGACGCACGGCCCACATGGCTGCGCGGTCGGCGCTGACCGAGCCCGAGCTGCGATAGGTCTCAAGGTCGACCGGGCGGCCATTTTCGTCGAGCGTGAAGCGGACCTGCACAATGCCGCTGTCGGAATTGTATTGGCCCCAGCGGTCAGCGAGGTCGAGGTTGCGACTGAGGTCGCGCGACACATCGGCGCGCCAGGCTTGCATGGCCCGGCTGGGCGATACGATAATGTCTTCCTGCGCGGTGTTGGCAAAGGCGGGGGTCAGTGTGGTGGCGCCAAGCGCCAAGGCCACGGCGGTATGGATAAGGGACTTCATTGGATCATCCTCCGTCAAACAGTGAATGATCGGCCAATCGCAACCACAGGCTGAGCGCAGTCCCGATTGTCCTCGCGCGCTGTTGCTCCATGGTCGATCGGGAGCGACGCCGGTGACCCATATTGGGTCTCGGGTCTGAACTGGGGGTTGTGACGCCGCTCCCGAGACAGGAGATGCGCGCCACGACCGATTCCTGCAATCAGAGGTCTATCGGCGTAATAAAGTTTCCGACGAACGGGTGATTGGGGCCGATTAGTGCCAATCTAAGGCACCAACACCGTATCGCGCGCCACTTCGTCGGTCGTGGGATGGTCGAGCGTATAGTGCAGGCCGCGGCTCTCGTGGCGGGCGAGCGCGCTCTTCACGATCAGCTCGGCCGATTGCAACAGGTTACGCAGTTCGATGAGGTCGGTGGTGACGCGGAAGTGGCCGTAATAATCGCCCACTTCGGCCTTGAGCAGCTTGATCCGGTGCGCCGCGCGTTCGAGTCGCTTGGTGGTGCGGACAATGCCGACATAGTTCCACATGAAGCGGCGAATCTCTGTCCAGTTCTGCTTGATGACGACTTCCTCGTCGGAATCGGTGACGCGGCTCTCGTCCCAGTCCCTGATCGCGGGCGGATCGGACAAGTCATCCCAGTTTTCAAGGATGTCCTTCGCCGCCGCTTCACCAAAGACGAAGCATTCGAGCAGCGAGTTCGAGGCAAGGCGATTGGCACCGTGCAGCCCGCTCTCAGTGCATTCTCCCGCTGCCCACAGCCCTGGCAAATCGGTCCGCGCGTCGAGCCCGATGAGGATCCCGCCGCAGGTATAATGCTGCGCCGGGACCACCGGGATCGGTTGCTTGGTCATGTCGATGCCGAGGCCCATCAGCTTGTCGTAAATGGTCGGGAAATGCCCCTTCACGAATTCGGGCGGCTGGTGGCTGATGTCGAGATGGACATAGTCGAGACCATAGCGCTTGATCTGGTCGTCATTGGCGCGGGCGACGATATCGCGCGGGGCCAGCTCCATCCGCTCCGGGTCGTAGTCGGCCATATAGCGATGCCCGGTTTCGGGATGCAGCAAGTGCCCGCCTTCACCACGCACCGCCTCGGTGATGAGGAAGTTCTTGACCTCGAGGTTGTACAGGCAGGTCGGGTGGAACTGCATCATCTCCATGTTGGAGACGCGGCACCCCGCGCGCCAGGCCATGGCGATCCCGTCTCCCGTCGCGCCGCGCGGCGCGGTCGAGAACAGGTAGACGCGGCCTGCGCCGCCCGCCGCCATGATGGTGGCCCTGGCAACATGCTTCTCGACCGTGCCGGTGGCTTCATCGAGCGCATAGGCACCCCACACCCGGCCCGCACCTGAGAACACCTCGCCATGGCGCCCGGTGATGAGGTCGATGCAGCTGCGCCCCGGCAGCAGGGTGATGTTGGGATTGTTCTCCGCCGCCTTGAGCAGCGCCGCCTGCACCGCCCAGCCGGTGGCATCGTCGACATGGACGATGCGGCGGTGGCTGTGCCCGCCTTCGCGCGTGAGGTGCAAATCGCCGCTTTCGCGATTGAAGGGCACGCCGAGCTCGATCAGCCGCTCGATCGAGGCGGGGGCGTTCTCGATCACGAATTCCACCGTCTCGCGCCGGTTGAGCCCGGCCCCGGCGACCATGGTGTCGCGGATATGGTTCTCGAAGGTGTCGCCCGCATCGAGCACGGCGGCGATCCCGCCCTGCGCCCAGGCCGTGCTGCCGCCGGTGAGCGAACCCTTGGCCAGCACCAGCACTTTCTTATCCTGCGCCAGCGCCAACGCAGCAGTGAGCCCGGCCGCGCCGGAGCCGATTACGAGTACGTCGTGCGTCACGTCTGTCATGGCTTTGTCATGCCGATAGCATCGCACTGCGGCAAGCCAAGAACGCTTCATCGCTGCCCTACTTCCCGCGCGGCACAGCGCAGATACTCCGTTCACCGACAGGGGAACACAACTGGAGGTCGCTGCCGATGTTCATCGGACGGATCGGTTGTGCCCTGGGTCGCCACCGTGTGGATCGCCGGCACATCCAAAAACTGTACGGACGCGAAGTGGGGCGCTGCAAGCATTGCCGCCGGGTAATGGAGCAGGCTTCGCCGGGAGAGTGGGTCGTCACCCCGCTGCACGATGCAGGGCTGGGGCAAAGGCCACGCTAGGGGTCCGCGCTAGGAAATCCGTGCAGTGACGAGGCGATAGCCCATGTCGGCGCTTTCGGCATCGAGCAGTGCGGCATGCCGCTCCGCCCAGGCCCCGCTGGCAAGATCCTGCTCCAGTCGCTGCGCGCCTTCGTCCGCGCCTTCGAGCTTCCAGAATGACGAGCTGCCCTTGCGAATGCGCGGGTCGAGATAGGCCCGCGGGCGGCGCCAATAGGCGTAGAGGAAACCGTCGCTGCAATCGTGCGGGATCGGCACCGGCGCGATCTCAACCGTGCCCAGATGGCGCGCGTAGAAATCGAGTGGTGGCATGGCTTGTTCGTCGAGTGCGGCCAGCTCGGGCCAGTAGTCGAGCTGCCACATGGCACGAAACGCCGGATCGAAGGTCAGCAGCACGACCCGTTCGCAAGCGACGCGCCGCAGTTCGGCGAGACCTTTCGCCTGGTCGCTCCAGTGGTGGATCGTCAGCACCGCCATGGCCGCATCGAAGCTGTTGTCGGCAAAGGGCAGGTCTTCAGCCGAGCCCTGGATCGCCGGGGCCGCACCGGGTGCGCGCTGCGCGATCATCTCCGCCGAGGGTTCGAGCGCCGTCACATCGCGACCTGCCGGTTCGTAGGAGCCCGCTCCCGCCCCGACGTTGAGGACAGTGCGCGCATCGCCGAGTGCCGCTTCTATCTGCGCCGCAATCCTTGGATCGGGCTTGCGCAAATTGGCGTAGTCCACGCCAATCGTGTCGTAGAGCGCGCTCATAACGCGCGCCCTAGCCAGCCCCGGTCAATTGCACGAATACGTCTTCGAGGTCCGCCTCGCGGGTCGTCACATCCTCGATGGTGTAGCCATGCTCCTGCACCTTCGCGAGCACTTGCCCGGCGCTTGCGACATCGCGGTTGTAGGTGATCTCCAGCGTGCGCGGTTCGATCACGTCGGCCTTGACGAAGCCTTCCTCCATGATCGGCCCGCCGAGGTCCTTGTCGACCGAGACGCGCACGATCTTCTCGCGCGCCATGCCAACCAGCTCGCGGGTCGGTTTGTTGGCGATCAGCTCGCCATGGTTGATGATGGCGATGCGGTCGCACAGCTGCTCGGCTTCCTCGAGATAATGCGTGGTCAGCACGATGGTGACGCCCTGCTGGTTGAGCTCGGTCACCAGTTCCCACAGCTGCCGCCGCAGCTCGACATCGACCCCGGCGGTCGGTTCGTCGAGCACGAGGATCGGCGGAGAATGCACCATCGCCTTGGCAATCAGCAGCCGCCGCTTCATCCCGCCCGAGAGCGTGCGGGCATAAGCATCACGCTTGTCACTGAGGTGGACCGCTTCCAGCAACTCTTCGCTGCGCCGTTCCTCCTTGGGCACGCCGTAAAACCCGGCCTGGTTCTCCAACACCTCGAAGGGAGTGAAAAAGGGGTCGAACACGATCTCCTGCGGCACGATCCCGATCGAACGCTTGGCATTGCGCGGGCTGGCGTCGATGTCGAAGCCCCAGATCTCCGCCTCGCCACCGCTTTTGGTCACCAGCCCGGCGAGGATATTGATCAGCGTCGACTTGCCCGCGCCATTGGGCCCGAGCAGGCCAAACACCTCGCCCTGCGGGACATCGAAGCTCACCCCTTTGAGTGCCTGCTTGCCCGGCTCGCCCCTGGTCCCGGCGTAGGTCTTGCGCAGGTCACGGATCGAAATGGCAGGCGGTTGTGTCATGAGATGTGCCCTAGGAGTGTGCGGGTGAAAATCAAACATTCTCTTGCTTGAGACCGGGCGCAAATCACTCTATCGGCGTGTGCATGAGCATCGCACCGCCTGAAGTCATCACGGTCACCACCCGCCGCGTCAGCTGCGATGGAGCGAGCGACATCCGTGGCGGTGTCGCCTATCGCCCGGCTGCGCTTGGCCATCCCAAGATCTTTCTCGAGATTGACGAGCATGGCTATGTCGATTGCGGCTATTGCGATCGCCGCTTCGTGCTCGAAGGCGGTCCGGCCGACGGGTTGGACCAGTCCACCCTGCCCGACATTTCCGAAGGGGCCGACCCTGGTCATCGCTGACGCGCATTCGAGGCTGATCTGAAACGTCAGCCCCGGTTCAGGCGTATATGATAGAGTGCCCGCTCCGAGGAGAAGCGCCATGACCATTTTCAAACCTCTCATGACGGCAATTGCCGTGCTCGGCCTCGCGGCCGCACCCGCTGCAGCACAGGACGAGGCGGATAGCGATCAGCCGGAAATGACCAAAGGCGAGAAGAAGCTCGCCAAGCTGATCGAAGGCCGCATCGCCGGCGAACCGGAAAGCTGCATTCGCGACTTTCCCGTGCGCAGCTTCCAGGTCATCGACAAGACCGCTATCGTCTACAAGATCGGGCGGACCGTCTGGGTCAACTATACCAAGAACCCCCAGTCGCTTGACGACCATGAGACGCTGGTGTTCCGCCGCTTCGGTTCGCAGATCTGCTCATCCGATATTGTCAGCACCATCGATCGCTTCGGCGGGTATTACACTGGCAATGTCTTCCTCGATAAGTTCATCCCTTATCGCCTGCCTGAAAGCGACGGCTGAACGAGCGGACCTGAGGATCAGCCTTTCGGCTTGAGCAAAGTCTCAGGCCGGATGCGCTTGGCTTCGTCGAACAGCGAATAGGTGCGGTTGACGTAATTCGAAACATCGATGATCGAATCGAGATATTTCTCGAGTTCGGGGGTCATTTCCTGCTCAACCAGTCGCACGTGGGCCGACGGGTTCTCCGTCTCGAAGCTCACGTAAAACCACGGATCGCCGCGCTTGAGCACCAGCGGCTTCGAAAGGTCGTACCATTCAAACGCCCAGGCCAGCGGGCGCGGCCACACGTGGGTCGGGAAGCGCCCACCCATCTGCATGCCGGGACGCTGTTCGGGGAACCAGTGCAGGTAAGGCGGCGTTTGCACGATCCAGCATGGCTCGTCGCAAACGAAAACATAGGGCGCGGTAAACTGCAGGACCGGCCGTTCCGGGTGACGCCATTCGTTGGGCGGTTGGACCTGGAACAGGTTGGCACGGCCTTGCGGGCGCATCGCCGATTGATCGCCATCGGCATCGGTCAGGGTCAGCTGGCCACTGGCATCGCGCTTGAACGCCAATGTCAGGTCGACCGGGCACGGCACGACAAAATGGCGGCGGTCGAAATCGATCGCAGCCGGGCACAGCTGCACCGATTTGGCCGAGGCCGGCTTGGGATCCTTGCGGCTGAAGGCCTTGGGCGCAGCCCAGATCGCGTCACTGGTGGGAAAGCGCACGCTCCACCCGACTGTTACAGTGCGGCCCTTGCCGCGCGATTCTGCCTCTTCGCGGCCCACTTCCTCGGCGAACTGGTCTTCACGGCTCATTGCTTAGTCTCTCGATTGTCCCATATGTTGGCTACACCCTGACGCAGCCACGCGCACCAGACAAGGACGAGATTTCCGCCATGCCTGCCAATCCCCATGGATATACGCTCAATCACACCATGCTGCGGGTGAAAGACCCTGCAGAGAGCCTTGCCTTCTATTGCGATGTGCTGGGCATGACGCTGTTGAACAAGGTCGATGTGGAGCCGGGCGAGTTCTCGTTGTTCTTCCTCGGCTACGTGGAAAGCGAAGACGAAGTACCGACCGACCCTCGGGAAGCGGCACGCTATGTATTCCAGCGGCAGGGCGTGCTGGAACTGACCCACAACTGGGGAACCGAGGATAAGGATGGCGCTGTTTATCACGACGGAAATTCCGAGCCGCGCGGTTTCGGCCATATCGCGCTCGACGTGCCCGATGTCGACGCCGCCTGCGCGCGGTTCGAAGAAGCCGGAGTCACCTTCGTCAAGAAACCCGATGAGGGGATGATGAAAGGCCTCGCCTTCATCAAGGACCCGGACGGTTATTGGGTCGAGATCCTCAGCGCGGCCAACATGGCCGGCGGGATCTAGCCAGCCGCCTGCCCCGTTCGGCAATCGGCGCACACCGGGCAATCGTCACACTCCGCCTTGCGTGGGCGGCACAGGGCCTGCCCGAGCTTTTTGAGCAGCAGGTGATGCTCGTCCATATCGGCAGCCGACCATTCTGGCGGTACAATCGGCATCAGCGCATCATAGGTCTTCGCCGTATCTGCTTTCGCCGGCACGACCCCCATGCGCTGCATGATCCGGCGGTGATGGCCATCGATCACCATGGCCTTGCGGTCCAAGGTGGAGGCATTCATCACCCCCGCGCTGTTCTTGCGCGCGACACCCGGCAGCCGCTCCAGCCATGCCATCGCTTCGGGCGTATCGAGGTTGGAGAGGTGGCGCAGGTCAACCGTCCCGCGCTCGGCAATGATCGCTTGCAGGCAATCCTTGAGCCGCTGCGCCGCGACGCCGGGGAAGGTCTGCCGCTGCAGCCGTGCTTCCAGCTCTTCGACAGTCAAGGCAGCAACCGCATCCCACGAGCCGTATTCCGCCAGCAGGCCGTCGGTCGAGGCGTTGGAGGCAGCGGTCTTGGTCTGCGCTCCGATCACGCCATGCACCAGCACCCATTCGGGCGAGCGGCGCTTGTCCGGCGGACGCACGATCCGCCCGAAGCACCCGATCAGCGCAGCCTGCATCCGGCGCAATATGTCGGTGCGTGGGTCAGTGCCGAGGTCGAGTTGCATACCCCTGCGATAGGCAAGGGCACCGTCGTGACACAAGCCCACACTTGCAGGCTCACTAGGGTTAGGGTATGCACCCTAAATCAAGGGAGAGGAACACCATGGCCACCGCTGCAGACCTGACCGTCAAGCCCGCTGAAATCGATCCGATCGATGTCTCGCGCAAGGAGCTCTATGTCGAGGATACCTGGCGCGAACCGTTCCGGCAGCTGCGCCAGCACGCGCCGATCCAATGGGTGCCGGAAAGCGACTTCGGCCCCTATTGGTCGGTCACCACCTACAAGCCTATCCAGCATATCGAAGCGCTGCCCAAGCTGTTCTCCTCTTCGTGGGACAAGGGCGGGATCGCGATTTCCGGCGACCCTGAGTTGCTCGAAAAATGGAACATGAAAGAACCCATGTTCATCGCCCAGGACCCGCCGCACCACACCGGCCAGCGCCGCGCGGTCGCGCCCAGTTTCGGCCCTTCGGAAGTCGCCGAGATGAAGGCCGAAGTGCAAGGGCGGACCGCCGAACTGCTCGATAGCCTGCCCATCGGCGAGACCTTCGATTGGGTCCAGAAAGTCTCGATCGAGCTTACCACCGGCATGCTCGCCAAGCTGTTCGATTTCCCGTGGGAGGAACGCCACAAGCTGACCGAATGGTCCGACTACGGCGGCGATGTCGAGATGATCAAGGACGATGTCACGATCGAAAAACGGCTCGCCAAGATGCAGGAAATGGGCATGGCCTTTGCTGCCCTGTGGCAGGAGCGGATCGCCAATCCGGGCAAGGACCTCGTCAGCGTGATGCTGCAGGCCGAATCGATGAAGGACATGCCGCCGGAGGAATTCATCGGCAACCTGATCCTGCTGATCGTCGGCGGCAATGACACCACCCGCAATTCGATGTCGGCCTATGCCTATGGCCTCAGCCAGTACCCGGAAGAGCGGGCCAAGCTCGAAGCCGATCCCTCGCTGATCCCCAATGCGGTTCAGGAAATCCTGCGCTGGCAGACCCCGCTGGCGCATATGCGGCGCACCGTCGTGGAAGATACGGACATGTTCGGCCCGCAGATGAAGGCGGGCGACAAGGTCGTGCTGTGGTATCTGTCGGCCAACCGCGACGAGGACATCTTCGAAGATGGCGAAGCGATCAAGGTCGATCGCCACAACGCCCGCCGCCACCTGAGCTTTGGCTATGGCATCCATCGCTGCGTCGGTGCGCGGGTGGCCGAGCTGCAGCTCCACACATTGCTCGAGGAAATGGCCAAGCGGCGGCTGCGGGTGAATGTCGTGGGTGAACCCGTGCGGGTCCCGGCCTGCTTCGTCCATGGCTACAAGTCACTGCCGGTGCAGCTGTCGCACTATTGATGCGCACCAAGGACCGCATTGTCCTGACAGCGCGGCAGGTCTTCAATCGCGACGGCTATGGCGCGGTGACGACGGCCGCGCTGGCCGAGGCCTGCGGCATTGCCGAGGGCAACCTGTGGTATCACTTCAAGACCAAGCGTGACTTGCTGGCCGCCATTGCCGAGGAATTCGCCGAGCGGATCGAGGCCCGCCTCGCGCGCCAGCCCGATCCGGCCGACCCGCTCGGCTCCTATTGCGCCATGCTCGGCGACTTCATGCAGGAATTGCGCGACTATCGCTTCCTCTATCGCGACCAGCCGCATTACGGTGAGCATGTCGAGCCCATCGCCAGCAATGTCGCGCGCTGGCTGGTGGCGACCGAGGATAGCCTCGAAGCGCACCTAGCGGCGCTGGTGGAGGCAGGCTTGCTGGATTGGGAGCGCGAGCGGCTGCGCGACCTGGCGATCAACTCGACCATCATCCTGCGCTATGGCCTGGAGCATCACGCCGAGCTGGGCCAGCCGCAGGGCGCGGTGCGAAAGTCGTTGTTGCAGCACCTGACCTTGTTCGAGGCCCGGCTCGATGCGAGCGCGGCGCGGGAGATCAGGGCTGCAGTCGAGCGGATCGGCGAAGAAGTGAAAGCAGCGGCTTAGGCAACTTTCCCAATGTCACCGCTTAAGCACTCAAACGAAATGCCTTCGCTTCTCTTGCGAACGTCACATCAATTTGGCGCTCTTCACACAAGAAGAATTCTCCGCCCTGCACCTGCCCAACCACCCCGAACAGTTCGTGGAGTCGCCTTTCTGCTTCATGCGCAGAGTCCCCATCATCGTATGGCTGGGATTGAACGCGCAACTTCCACCTGACCACAGAGGAAGGCGGAAAGCCTGAATTCAACTCTTTTAGACGCCGTTCAACGTTGTTTGTTCTGCCGACCTTTATGAGACGCCGGTTGCCTAGCTCGTACTTCGTGCGCCCCAGGAACTGGTCCAAAGCCCCCTGAAGCTCAAAGACATACGTGTAAGCCGCACCGTCAACATAGCTCGATTCTCGCGTTCCAAAGGAGGGGCTTGGACCTCGACTCAACGACCAGGCTTCCCGAAAATCCATCTTGCGGGCGGGAGTGAATTGCTCGACGGGCGCTTCGCCGTAAACGTTGACCGGCGTTACCCGGAGCTTAGAGATTCTCGATGCTTCAGCAGGGGTAATCAGTTGCCCAAAGCTCGCGAGCGACTGACCGTTGTTCCCCGTGTAGGTGTCGGGAAGAAGGTCCGATACACCTATTCGTTGATCAATCCGCCAAGCCTTGCGAACCGGAACGGCATACTTCCAACTATCCACTTTACCGAGATCTGTTTTGATCCGGAGCCCCTCTTCTGAAATCTTGTCTGTATCCCGAATGGGCGTGGGCTCGACCTGCAATATACCAAGCAGCTGCTTGCGGTCCGTCTTCGCAGTGTTGGCCACATCCGCGCCGTAAATGAGAATGAGATCGTTATCTTGAAACTCATTCAGAAAGCGTCTGCGACCTCCTTCCATTGTAAACCCATAATAGCCCTCGTGTTCCGGGGTGAAACCCCAGAATGCCGTGAGCCAAAATCTCGGTAATTCGCTCACACTACTCCCATTCAATCGTGCCCGGCGGTTTCGACGTATAGTCATAGACCACCCGGTTGACGCCCTGCACCTCGTTGACAATGCGGGTGGCGCAGCCGGTCAGGAAGGCTGCGTCGAAGGGATAGACGTCTGCGGTCATGCCATCGGTGCTGGTCACGGCGCGGAGGCCGCAGACCGAGTCGTAGGTGCGCCCATCGCCCATTACGCCGACGGTCTTGACCGGGAGCAGCACGGCAAAGGCCTGCCAGATCGCGTCGTAGAGCCCGGCCTTGCGGATTTCGTCGAGATAGATCGCATCGGCCTTGCGCAATATGTCGCAGCGTTCCTTGGTCACTTCTCCGGGAATGCGAATGGCGAGGCCCGGACCGGGGAACGGGTGGCGACCGACGAACATGTCGGGCAGGCCCAGCTCGCGGCCGAGTTCGCGGACCTCGTCCTTGAACAGTTCGCGCAAGGGTTCGACCAGCTGCATGTTCATCCGCTCGGGCAGGCCGCCGACATTGTGGTGGCTCTTGATCGTCACGCTCGGCCCGCCGGTGAAGCTGACACTCTCGATCACGTCGGGATAGAGCGTGCCCTGGGCAAGGAAATCGGCGCCGCCGATCTTCTGTGCTTCGGCCTCGAAAACGTCGATGAAGGTCTTGCCGATGAACTTGCGCTTGGCTTCCGGGTCAGTGACGCCCGCCAGCCCTTCTAGGAACATCTGTTCGGCATCCACCACCACCAGCGGGATATTGTAGTGGTCGCGGAACATGGTTTCGACCTGCTCGCGCTCGTTGAGCCGCAGCAATCCATGGTCGACGAAAACGCAGGTCAGCTGCTCGCCGATGGCTTCGTGGATGAGGATCGCGGCTACCGATGAATCGACCCCGCCGCTGAGTCCGCAGATGACCTTGCCCGAGCCAACCTGCTCGCGGATCTCGCGGACCTTGGTCTCGCGATAGGCGGCCATGGTCCAGTCGCCCGCGAGCCCGCAGACGTGGCGCACAAAATTGGCGATCAGCCTGCCGCCATCGGGCGTGTGGACGACTTCGGGGTGGAACTGGGTGCCGTAGAACTTGCGCTCTTCGTCGGCGATCACCGCGAAGGGTGCGCCGTCGGAGATGGCGACGATTTCAAACCCGGGGGCGAACTTCGTCACCTTGTCGCCATGGCTCATCCACACCTGGTGCCGCTCGCCGACTTTCCAGAGGCCATCGAACAGCGCGCACTCCTTGGTCACGGTCAGGAAGGCGCGGCCGAACTCGCCGCCTTCGCCCGTTTCATGGCCTGGACGGACTTCACCGCCGAGCTGGTGGCTCATGACCTGCTGGCCGTAGCAGATGCCGAGGATCGGGACGCCTGCCTCGAACAGCATCTCCGGCGCGCGCGGGCTGCCCTCTTCCGGTACTCCGGCAGGCGAGCCTGAGAGGATGATCCCCTTTGGCTTCATCCGCTGGAATGCCTCCTCCGCCATGCTGAAAGGCGTGATCTCGGAATAGACGCCGGCCTCACGCACGCGGCGTGCGATCAGCTGGGTCACCTGGCTGCCAAAATCGACGATGAGGATGGAATCGGGGAGAAGTGCGTCGTCCATGGCGCAGCGCGGTAAGCCGCGGAAGGAATGCTGTCCAGCAGGTCCGCCGCATGATACCCAGCCGGAGCATTGTGAACGATCGGCGACGCCCGACCATCCCTGTCCGCCACAGGAAGACCCTGCCTCACGCGGTGTGGAGCGAAGTTTGCCGGCGGGCACCAATCGGCGCGCCTTTGTTCACCTGAGAGCAAGCATTGCGCTTGTTTTTCCGGGTTTGTTGCACAAAACGCAACTCTCCTACGGCTTTTCTCACTTTTATAAAGCTCCGCGAAAGATTATTTCAGTCCTCGAAGCCGGGCGGCGGACTCTCCTCTCCCCCCGAACGTCTGCCCCCGGCCCCAAGGCAGCCTCGATCCATCGACTGCCTTACGATCGAAACCACTGACCTATGCGTAGGCAGGGCAACGATCCAGAAGCCGCGAGACGCGGTCGCCATTCTCTCCCCCCTCCCCCCGGCGACCTGCGACTCGCGGCATTATTCTTCGCGAAATCGATGAGCAGCTGTAACCGTGTTGGCAGCGGTGGCGGACCTGCCTTTGCACCCCCTACCCGGCCCGTCCGGGTCGCGGCAGGTGCGGCGCGCTGCCCTCTCCCCCAGACCCCTCCGACAGCGTGTCGCACCTGCAAAGGGCGGACGACTGGCCTAGGCCGTGAGCCGGTCGGCCAGCTCGCGCAGTTCGGTCTTGAGCAGCTTTCCGATGTGGCTGCGCGGCATTTCATCGATCGCATGCAGCGCGCTCAGCCGCTGGGTCTTGCCCAGCCGCGCATTGACGGTGCCGAGGATGTCCTCGACTTCGCTTTGTGCCACGCCATCGGCCAGCCGCACGAAGCCGAGCGGGGTCTCGCCCCATTGCTCGGAGGGGATGCCGATCACCGCCGCTTCGGCCACGCGCTCGTCCTTGTCGAGTTCGGCCTCGAGATCGCTGGGATAGATATTGAACCCGCCCGAAATGATCATGTCCTTGGCCCGGCCGACGAGCTCGACAAAGCCATCGGCATCGACCCGGCCGATATCGCCCATCCGCTGCCATACGACGCCGGTCTCCGGATCGGTCCAGTACCCTTCCTGCGTCTTGCCGGGCTGGTTCTTGTAGCCGGCCATCATGGTCTGCGAGAGGCCGATGAGGTTGCCCGCCTCGCCCGGCGGCACGGGCTGGTCGTTGTCATCGAGCACCTTGAGCTCGCTGCCCGGTGCGGGGCGGCCCACGGTGTGCAGCTTGTCGGGGAATTCGTGGCAAGCGAGCAGGCACACCACCCCGCCTTCGGTCATGGAATAGATCTCCACCAGCCCGCCCGGCATCCGACGCAGCACGTCGGCCTTGAGCTCGGCCGGGAACGGCGCGCTGGTGCAGTATTTCATCGCCATGGCCGACAGGTCGAATTCGTCGAAACGCGGCTCGGCCATCAGCCGTTGGTATTGCACCGGCACCAGCATGGTCACGGTGGTCCGGTCGGCGGCCGCATGTTCGAGCCACTTCACGGTGTTGAACTTGCCCATGATCCGCAGCGTCCCGCCCGCCAGCAGGCAAGCGAGGAAAGCGACCATGGTGGTGTTGGAATAGAGCGGGGTCGAAGCCAGCGAGCGCACTTCCAGCCCGCTGCCGAGATAGGACGAAGCGGTGCTGGCGAACTGGCGCCAGCGCATCAGGTGCGAGTGCACGATACCCTTGGGAATGCCGGTCGTCCCGCTGGAATAGATGATATTGAAGTGGTCCTTGCGATCGGGCTCGAAAGGCGGGGCCTTGGTGCCCGCTGGAGCCATCCAGCTGTCGATATTCTCCAGTGCGACATGGTCGAGTTCGGGCACGAAATCCGTCCCCAGCTCGGCGCTCTTGGGTCCGTCAATAAACAGGTGGATCGCACCCGAATCCTTCGCCATGCCTTCGAGCTGCTCGCGGCTGGCGCTGGTGGTCAGCGGGGCCGCCACCCCGCCCGCACGCACGGCGGCAAGGAACACCAGCGCATAGTTGATGCTGGACGTGCCGAGGATCGCCACCGACTGCCCGCGCTTCAGCCCGGTCTCGACCAGTCGCGCGGCCAGTCGCTCGATCCGGTCGTCGAGCTCGGCCCAGCTGATCTCTCCAACGTCGTCCCGCAAGGCCGGTTTGTCGGGTTGCACCCTCGCCCATTCAGCAAGGATTGCGGGGAAGGAACCGAAGGGTTCGGCCAGCTTGGCGACAAGGGATTCGTTGGTCATGGCGCGACACTAGCCGCGCGCCAGCCTTCGGCAAGCGCCGATCAGCATTCGATGACGTTGACCGCCAGCCCGCCCTGGCTCGTTTCCTTGTACTTTGAGGACATGTCGAGCCCGGTCTGGCGCATGGTCTCGATCACCTGGTCGAGGCTGACGCAGGTCTCGGCCTCGGTCCGGTGCAACGCCAGCCGGGCGGCGTTGACCGCCTTGACCGCGCCGATGGCGTTGCGTTCGATGCAGGGCACCTGCACCAGCCCGCCGACCGGATCGCAGGTCAGGCCGAGGTTGTGCTCCATCCCGATTTCCGCCGCGCAGGCGATCTGCGCCGGGGTCCCGCCCCACACTGCCGCGAGTCCGCCGGCTGCCATCGAGCAGGCGACGCCGACTTCACCCTGGCAGCCCATTTCCGCGCCCGAGATGCTGGCGCGCTGCTTGTAGAGCAGTCCGATGGCGCCTGCCGTCAGCAGGAACTTCCGGCGATTGTCGCGGCAGGGCTTCTCGTCGGCATCGAGGCAATAGAAGCGCATCACGGCGGGGATGATCCCGGCGGCCCCGTTGGTGGGCGCGGTCACGACCCGCCCGCCCGCCGCGTTTTCCTCGTTCACCGCCATGGCAAAGCAGTTGAGCCAGTCGAACAATTGCTCGCGTTCGTTGGAGCCGCGATTGGCGCTGAGCTTGTCCCACAAATCGGGCGCGCGGCGCTGGACCTTGAGCCCGCCGGGCAGCGTCCCGCGCTGGACCAGCCCGCGCTCGATGCAGCTTTCCATGGCCTCGGCGATGGCATCGAGGCCAGCCTCGGTCTTGCTGCGCTGGCGCATGGCGTCTTCATTGGCGAGCACGACAGCGTCGATGGACAGTCCCGTATGGTCGGAGATCGCCAGCAATTCTTCGGCCGAATTGAAATCATGAGGCACTTGGGCGCCGGTCGAGACCCTATCGCCCTTTGGCTTGCGTTTCAGCTGGGCCTCGGAGGCGACGAACCCGCCGCCGGTCGAATAATAGGTCCGCTCCAGCAGCACGGTACCCTCCGCATCGAGGGCGCGCAGGCGCATGCCATTGGGGTGCAGATCAGGGATGATTTGCCCGGCCAGGTCGATGTCGGTTGCAGGATCGAAGGTGATCGCGTGGTCGCCGAGCGCCAGCTGGCTGCTCCGCTTCAATCCCGCAATAGCGCGGGCCGCTGCATCCGGATCGGTCGTTTCCGGCTGGAAGCCCATCAGGCCGAGGATCGTGGCATCGACAGTGCCGTGCCCCACTCCTGTCAGGGCCAGCGAACCTTGCAGCTCGACTGCGACCCGCGCGACGCGTTCGATCTTGCCTGACTTCGCCAATGCTTTCACGAAGGCATGGGCAATGCGCATCGGCCCCACCGTATGCGAGGAGGAAGGGCCTATCCCGATCCGGAAGATGTCGAGCACAGAAAGCATGGGCCGCGCCCTTGCTCCGCACTTTCCGCTACGTCAATCCGTGCCTTGCAACCTATTCCGGGTTTGCCAGCACTTCGACCAGTTCGAACAGGTAGTCGCGCGCGACATAGACCGCGCGCACTTCCAGCCGTTCGTTGAGGCCGTGGACGCCATTGCCATCGGGATCGCCCCACATGCTCGGCACGCCATAGGTCGGGATGCCCGCCCCGCCGGTGTAGACGCCGTCGGTGGCACCGGTCGACATGGTCGGGATGACCGGCACGCCGGGGAAATGCTTCGCCGCCAGCTCTTCCATCGGACCGATCAGCGCCGGATCCATCGGCGGCGTTACCGCCAGCGGCTTGTCGTCGCGGGCGAGCGTGATGGTGATGGTGTCATCGCCGATGATCTCTTGCAGCGCGGCCATGATCTCACCCGGCGTATGGCCGGGGAAGATGCGGCAATTGACGTTGGCGGTGACCTTCTGCGGCAGCGCGTTAACCGCGTGCCCGCCATCGATCATGGTCGCCACACACGTCGTGCGCAGCATCGAATGCATGGCCTTGTCTGTGTTGACGAGTGCCATGGCTTCCTCGTCGCCAAGGTCCTGGACCAGACGCACCATCGCCTTGCCCAGTTCGTCAGGACGCAGCGCCCCGGCCTTGGCGAAGAAGGCCCGGGTCGTGTCGTTGAACTCGGCCGGAAACTCATGCGCGGCAATCTTCGAAAGCGCCGCCGCCATGCGGTAAATGGCGTTGTCAGGCACCGGCTGCGAGCTGTGTCCGCCGGGGTTGGTCACCACCAGCCTGTAGTCCTGGTAGACCTTCTCGCCGACCTGGATGGTCTGCACCATCAGGTTCCCCTTGCCATCGGTGCGCCCACCACCGCCTTCGTTCAAGGCAAAGGCGGCATCGATCAGGTCGAAACGCTCGGTCGCGAGATATTGTGCGCCGTTGAAGGCCGTGTCGGTTTCCTCGCCGCAGGTCAGCGCCAGCTTGATGGTACGCTGGGGAACAGTCCCGGCCGCTTTCATCCTGATGAAAGTGTCGGCCCACACCGCCGACATGAACTTGTCGTCGGCCACGCCGCGGGCATAGTAATAGCCGCCTTCCTCGATCAGCTTGAACGGCTCGCGCACCCAGTCCTCGCGCTTGGCCTCGACCACGTCGATATGGCCCAAGAGCAGCATCGGCTCGAGCGTATCGGAAGAGCCCTTGAGCACCGCAACGATCCCGCCGTCCCGAGGGTGTTCGGGAACGGAGAACAGTGTGATCTCGTCATCGCTGAAGCCCGCCGCCTTCATCCGCTCCGCCAGCTGTTCCGATGCAAGCGTGCAGCTGCCGTTGGTGACAGTGGTGTTGGTTTCGACCAGCTCCTTGTAGAGCTCGAAGAACTGCTGCTGGTCGGGGCGCAGCTCGCCCATCGTGCCGGTCGGTACTTGTGCCGTGGCGGGCAGTGCCATGGCCAGCGCTGCGACCGAAGCCAGAATGCGTGCGATCATCAGATTCTCTCCTCCCCAGAGTATCGATCGGGCT
This sequence comes from Parerythrobacter aestuarii, assembly GCF_030140925.1. Lineage (NCBI taxonomy): Bacteria > Pseudomonadati > Pseudomonadota > Alphaproteobacteria > Sphingomonadales > Erythrobacteraceae > Parerythrobacter > Parerythrobacter aestuarii. The sequence goes on along the minus strand of NZ_JARBWD010000001.1, from coordinate 508,571 downwards.
TTCTGCCGATTTTGGCCCGCTGTCGAGTCCGGTTTGCATCGCGGACGCTCCAGACTAGGGTGCGCCAGACAAGGAGGAGGGTTGTATGCGCAAGCGATTGGCAGTGATGGCGGGAATAGGTGCGACGGTGGCTGCGTTCCCCGCGCTAACGACCGCACATCCCGGCGAATATCATCGCGTAATCGTCGCCGTATTGGCCCATCCCGACGATGAACTTGTCTTCGCGCCCGCGCTTGCCGCAGAAGCGCGCAGCGGCTCGGTGGTACATTTGGTCTATGTGACCTCCGGCGATGCCGGGCCGGGGGTAAGCGATTTCGAGAAAGGCGAAGCGCTGGCCGAGGCGCGACGGGCTGAGGCGCGCTGTGCGGCAGAGGCGCTGGGTGCGCAGGCCGTGGATTTCCTCGACTATGGCGACGGGACCCTTGCAGACCGCCCGCAAGACCCCAACAGCCCGGCCAAGAAACTTATTCCGGTACTGACCAACGCCATGCTGATCGCCAACCCCGAGATTGTCATCACCTGGGGCCCTGACGGCGGATATGGCCATGGCGACCACCGCATGGTCAGTGCGCTGGTCGCGCAGATCTTGCAGCAGGACGACGAAGACGTTCGCGCCAAGCTGCTCCACCCGGCGCTGATCAACACGCCGCTGCCCGAACAGCTTGCCGTACAAGGCTGGGCGACTACCGCCCCTGATCTTGCCAGCGTGCGGGTCGCCTATTCCGAGGCCGACTTGGCCGCTGCCGACGCGGCGGCGCAGTGCCACAAGACCCAGTTCGACGAAGCCACCCGCGCGGCATTGGTGCCGGGCTTTCACCAGGGTGTCTGGAAAGGCGAAGTGGCTTTCCGCGAGGCGTTTTAGAGCAAGCCCGAGGCCCGTGGAAAAAGCCGCCGGAAACCGGCCTGGGAGCTTGGGAATCAGACCCTCAGAGCCTATATAATCGGCATGAGCGAGAACACTCCCGAGAACGGCGAAAATACGCCCGAGCAGGCGCCGGAAAAAGCCAAGCAGAACGGCGAATATGGCGCCGATTCGATCAAGGTCCTCAAGGGCCTGGATGCCGTCCGCAAGCGCCCCGGCATGTATATCGGTGACACCGACGATGGTTCGGGCTTGCATCACATGGTGTTCGAAGTCTCGGATAACGCCATCGATGAAGCGCTGGCGGGACATTGCGACCTCGTGTTGATCGAACTCAATCCCGATGGCTCGGTCTCGGTCGAAGACAATGGCCGCGGCATCCCCGTCGACATGCACAAGGAAGAAGGCGTGTCAGCGGCGGAGGTCATCATGACTCAGCTTCACGCCGGCGGTAAGTTCGAAAACACCTCTGACGACAATGCCTACAAGGTTTCGGGCGGCCTGCACGGTGTGGGGGTATCGGTGGTCAATGCGCTTTCGGAATGGCTCGAACTGGTGATCTGGCGCGACGGCAAGGAGCACTGGATGCGCTTTGAGCTTGGCGAGGCCGTCAACAGCCTCGAAGTGCGCGGCGATGCCCCGCCGGTCGCCAGCAACGGTGATGCGAATGGCTTGAAGAAAGGCACGCGCGTTACATTCCAGGCCAGTCACGAGACTTTCAAGAACGTCACCGAGTTCGATTTCGAGAAGCTGGAGCACCGCTATCGCGAGCTCGCTTTCCTCAACTCGGGCGTGCGCATCCTGCTGCGCGACAATCGCCACGAAGACGTGCGCGAGCATGACATGTTCTACGAAGGCGGCATTGCGGCCTTCGTCAAATATCTCGACCGCAACAAGCAGCCCTTGGTGGCCGAGCCGATTTCCGTCAGCGCGGAGAAGGACGGCATTGGCATCGATGTCGCGCTGCAGTGGAACGACAGCTATTACGAAAACGTCCTCACCTTCACCAACAACATCCCGCAGCGCGACGGCGGCACGCACCTCGCCGCATTCCGTGCGGCGCTGACCCGCACGCTCAACAATTACGCGCAGGCCAGTGGGTTGATGAAGAAGGAAAAGGTGAGCCTCTCGGGCGAGGACATGCGCGAAGGCCTGACGGCGATCGTTTCGGTCAAGCTGCCGGACCCCAAGTTCGGCAGCCAGACCAAGGACAAGCTGGTCAGCTCCGAAGTGCGCCAGCCGCTGGAAAGCCTGATGGGCGAGAAGATGTCCGAATGGCTGGAAGAGAACCCCAACGACGCCAAGGCCATCATCCAGAAGATCATCGACGCCGCCGCTGCCCGTGAAGCCGCGCGCAAGGCCCGCGAGATGAGCCGCAAGGGCGCAATGAGCGTCGCCAGCCTTCCCGGCAAGCTGGCCGATTGCCAGGAACGCGACCCGGCCAAGTCCGAATTGTTCCTGGTCGAGGGTGATTCCGCCGGTGGTAGCGCCAAGCAGGGCCGCGACCGCAAGACGCAGGCGATCCTGCCGCTGAAGGGCAAGATCCTCAACGTCGAGCGCGCCCGGTTCGACCGGATCATCAGCTCCAAGGAGGTCGGCACGCTGATACAGGCCATGGGCACCGGCCTGCGCGACGAGTTCAACCTAGAGAAGCTGCGCTATCACAAGATCGTGATCATGACCGACGCCGACGTCGACGGTGCGCATATCCGCACCCTGCTGCTGACCTTCTTCCATCGCCAGATGCCGGAAATCGTCAAGGCCGGGCACCTCTTCATCGCTCAGCCGCCGCTCTACAAGGTTACCCGCGGCAAGAGCGAGGTCTACTTGAAGGACCAGGCCGCCTACGACCGTTACCTGATCGACCAGGGGCTGCAGGGCCGGGTGCTGGAAACGCGCGAAGGAACGATCCCCGAGACCGGGCTGGCCACACTGGTCGAGCACGGGCTGCGTATGCGCAACCTGCTCGGTTTCGTGCCGCGCAAATACAAGACCGACCTGATCGAAGCGATGGCGCTGGCCGGCGCGCTCGATCCCGCTGCCGCCGACCGCCAGGCCGGGCTCGACCGCGCCGCAGCGCATTTGCAGATGGGCGACCCGGAAGCGCAATGGAAAGCGGAAACCGGCACCGACGGCGTCGTGCGGATCCACCGCGTATGGCGCGGCGTGACCGACGTCCACGAAATCGACCCCGCCTTCATGACCAGCGCCGAAGCGCGCAAGCTGCACCGCGTCGCCGGTGAACAGGCCGAAGTCTACGGCGCGCCCGTACGCCTGCTGCGCAGCGGCAGCGAGGAACAGGTTGAAGAAGTCGAGACCGAGGACGAAGGCGAGACCGAAGCCCCCGCGCTGGCCGACGATGCCATCACCCTGCCGACCCAGCTGCTCGAAGCGGTCATGGCGGCCGGGCGCAAGGGCCAGAAGATCCAGCGCTACAAGGGCCTCGGCGAAATGAACGCCGAACAGTTGTGGGAGACCACGCTCGACCCTGACAACCGGGCGCTGCTGCGGGTCAAGGTCGAGGATGCCGACGTGACCGACGAGATATTTACCCGCCTGATGGGGGATGTCGTCGAACCGCGGCGCGAATTCATCCAGGACAATGCCTTGAATGTCGCCAACCTCGACGTCTGATTTTCAGTGATCGCAACCGCCGCCTTGCTGGTCATCTTGGCAGGCGCAGCATGGCTCGGCATTGTCGGCATCACTTGCATCGTCTCGCCGGAACGCGCCCGCGAAGGCCTTGCGGCGATGGGAAGCACGTGGCGGATCCAGCTGGGGGAGCACATCCCCCGCGCAATTGTAGGTGTGGCAATGGTGGCACATGCGCCGCTGTCCAAGGCCTCGCTGCCGATGGAAATCGCCGGCTGGTTCATCTTCGCCAGTTCAGTCGTCATCCTGCTGCTGCCGATGCGCTGGCACCATGCCTATGCGGTGTGGTGGGCGGAGCGGATCCCGCTCGCCGCCTATCGCATCTTCGCCGTGCCGACACTGGCAATAGCTGTGTTGCTTGCCTATACCACCCTGTGAAGCAGGAATAAGGAGTGCGCTCAGCATGCAGGGTCGGTCGCTCGCCATCCATTCGCGCGAAGAGCATATCAAGGCGCTGATCCTGGCCGGCGGGCTGGTGTTGCTGCTGCCCTACTTGCCGCTGGGCAATTATATTCTCTACCCCTTCGTGATTCTGTCGACGTGGTTCCACGAAATGGGTCACGGCCTGACCGCTATCGTCGTCGGCTTCGATTTCGAGCGGCTCGTGCTGTTGCCCGACGGATCGGGCTTTGCTGAAACCTACCGCCCCGAAGATGCTTCCAGCCTGTCGCAGGCGCTGGTGAGCGCCGGTGGGCCAATCGGTCCTGCTGTCATCGGCTCGCTGCTGATCCTTGCCTCGACCCGGGCCAGGCTGTGGCGACCGATCCTGTTCGGGATCGCCGGGCTCCTCGTGCTGTCGACCGTGATCTGGGTGCGATCGGTGCTAGGCTGGGTCATCCTGCCCGGTATCGCCGTGGCTCTCGTCGTCATCGCGATGCGCGGAAAGCCATGGCTGGAGCGCTTCACATTGCAATTTCTCGGCCTGCAGGCGGCGCTGAGCATGTTCGGACAGTGGGACTATTTGCTGATGGAACGCGCGGTCATCGGTGGCCAGCCGATCCTCAGCGACACGGGGCAGATGGAAGAATACCTGTTGCTGCCGCATTGGCTGTGGGCCGGGCTGATAATTGCGCTGGCGGCCCTTATGATCGGTGCCAGCCTGCGCTATGCGCTGTCCGAACGGCGTGCGCCGGATCATTGGTAAGGGGCAAGCAGAAATGACAACGACACCGCTGGGCAGCGATATCGAGCGGCTTGGATTCCTGCTGTTTCTGATGCTCGTTACCGGAGCGCTGGCGCTGGTGGCCTGGCCTTTCGTAAGTCCCCTGCTGTGGTCGATGCTGGCGGCGATCATGTTCCAGCCGCTCTACCAGTGGTTGCTCGCTCGCAACCCGGGCAAGACGACCCGCTGCGCCCTGGGTGCGTTGACGATCATCACTGTCGCCATCCTGATGCCGGCACTCTGGATCGGAGCCAAGGTGGTGGAACAGGCGGCAGCGGTATTTGTCGCTTTCCAGAATGGCGACATCGACGTGGCACAATGGTTTGCGCAGGTATTCGGTGCCTTGCCGGAAAGCATCCGGGCTTCGCTCCGCAGCGAAGGGTTGGGCGATTTCAACATGGTGCAGGACCGGCTGCAGGAACTGGCAACCGAAAGTGCCGGCCTCATCGCCGGCCGGGCTGTCGCCATCGGGGGTGGCGCGCTGTCCTGGGTGCTGGCCTTCGGCGTCGGCCTTTATGTCACATTCTTCCTGCTGCGTGACGGCAAGGCGATCGGCAGCGCCACACTGCGCGCCCTGCCGCTCGAACACAGTATCGCGCAGCGGCTGGCCGAACGCTTCCTGGCAATCGTCCGCGCCACGATCAAGGGTTCGGGCGTCGTCGCCCTGGTGCAGGGGACGCTGGGCGCGATCACCTTCTGGATCGCCGGAATGCCCTCAGTCGCGCTGTTCGGCGTGGTGATGGCGATTTTCTCGCTGCTGCCGGCGGTTGGCCCGGCAATCGTCTGGGTTCCTGCAGCGATCTGGCTGCTGGCAACCGGGGCCATCTGGCAGGGCGTCGTCGTCATCGTCAGCGGCGTCGCCGTGATCGGCATGGCAGACAATGTCCTGCGCCCGATCCTGGTCGGCCGTGACACCGGGATTCCCGACTGGGTGATCCTGGTAACGACACTCGGCGGCATCGCCATGGCCGGGATTTCCGGGATCGTGCTCGGTCCGCTGGTGGCTGGCCTGTTCATGGCCGGCTGGACGATCCTGTCAGAGCAGCGCACCGCCGGATCGGCCTGAGTGATCCCCGGTGAGCTATGATGCGATCATCCTCGGTGGCGGGGCCGCTGGCCTGTTCTGCGCCGCGCAGGCCGGGCAGCGCGGCAAGCGGGTGGTGGTGCTGGAAAGAGCCGAAGCGGTCGGCAAGAAGATCCTGATTTCCGGCGGCGGGCGCTGCAACTTCACCAACATCGGCGCAGGCCCGGCCAAGTACCTTTCCGCCAACCCGCATTTCGCCAAGTCGGCGCTGGGGCGCTACACCCCGCGCGATTTCCTCGCCCTGGTAGAAGCGCATGGCATCGCCTGGCACGAGAAGACCCTCGGCCAGCTATTCTGCGATGGCTCGGCGAAGCAAATAGTCCAGCTGTTGCTCGACGAATGCCAGGCTGCGGAAAGCAAGGGGGGCGATGTCACCATCCTGACGGGGCAGGACGTCACCGAGGTGGTTCATGAAGGTGGCCGGTTTGCCGTTATGGCGTCAGGCGCAGCGCTTACGGGTGACAAGTTGGTGATCGCTACCGGCGGACCATCGATACCCAGGATGGGAGCAAGCGATTTCGCCTATCGCCTGGCGCGGCAGTTCGGGCTGAAAGTGGTCGAGCCCCGGCCCGCACTGGTACCGCTGACGCTGGGCGGCGAGGATGTGCTGTTCCGCGAATTGTCCGGCGTAGCCAGCGACGTTGTCGCAAAAGCGGGCAAGGCGAGCTTTGCCGAAGCCGCGCTCCTGACCCATCGCGGGTTGTCCGGCCCCGCGATCCTGCAAGTCTCCAGCTACTGGAAGCCGGGGGAGCCGATCTGGCTCGACTTCTGTCCCGGCGAGAAGGGCGACTGGCTGGTTCAGCGCAAGCAAGCCGCGCCCAACACCACGTTCCTCTCGATCCTGCGCGAATACATGCCCGAGCGGCTTGCCAGCGTGCTGGCCGAACGGCTTGGCCTGTCAGGCTCGCTGCAAGGGATCGCCGACAAGGCGCTGCGCCGGGCGCAGGAGCGGCTCTCGCGGTGGGAATTCCGGCCCAATGGCAGCGAAGGCTTTGCCAAGGCCGAAGTCACCGCCGGGGGAATCAGCACCGCAGAGCTTTCAAGCCGGACGATGGAAGCGAACAAGGTTCCCGGCCTTTACGCCATCGGCGAGGCGGTCGATGTCACCGGGTGGCTTGGCGGTTACAATTTCCAGTGGGCCTGGGCCAGCGGCCACGCTGCCGGACAAGCCCTCTAGCGAACTGCGCGCAGGCCGGAAACGCCCTTGGCCCCGCGATCACCACCGGCAAGCCCGGCAAACAGCGTATCGACGATGGCGGCGAGCTTTTCTTCCTCCAGCCGGTGCGAGATCATCAACAACACCTGCGGCGAGGTATAGGCGATCACCATCTGGTTGATCAGTGTCAGCGCTTGGTTGATGGTCAGATCGGGGAAAAACCCTTCCGCCTGTGCCTGGGCGATCAATTCGCTCAGGTAGTGATCGGCAAGGTCGATGTAGCCGCGCACATCCTCGAACCGGTTGCGTCCAAGTTCGCAATAGAGCGCAAAGGTCTGTGGATCTTTTTCGTAACGCTCACGCTCGCGCACATAGCGGCGGGCAAAGAATTCGTAGAACTTGCGCGGGATCGGCAGGTCGCAAGCGACAACCTCTTCCATGATCGCGATATCGGGCTCGTACCACAGGTCGATAATGGCACTGAACAGGTCGCCTTCCTCAGGGAAGTGGCGGTCGACGACCGTGCGCGACAGGCCGGCTTCGTTCGCCAGCGTGGCACGGCTGATCTCTTCGCCGCGCCGCTCGGTTACTTTCATGGCCAGCTCGACCAGCTGCCGCTTGTCCTGTTCGGTATCGCCGGACGCTACCACCGCTTCACTCCCTCATGCTCGGCCCCATGTAGGGGCTGGAGGCGGCGGTTAAACCCCCTTTGCGACGAGGCGCTGCCGGTTCAGACCGATTTCTTGGGAGGAAGGGGAATAAAGGCGCTGGTACGGGCGATGTAGTCGGCATATTTGTCGCCGCGCTTCTTCTTCATCCCGTATTCGAGCAAGGCTGCGCCTGACCACTTGGTAAGGGTGAAGGTCAGGAACACCGGCCCGATCACGGTGTAAAGCGCGAGGCTCCAGCTTACCGAGGCGGTCACCAGCCAGATGCCCCACCAGGCGCAGGCATCGCCGAAATAGTTGGGATGGCGGGTATAGCGCCACAGACCGGTGTCGAGGATCTTGCCTTCATTGGCGGGGTCGTTCTTGAACGCGCGCAACTGCAGGTCGCCGACGACTTCGAAGAACATACCCACCGCCCACAGCGCGATCCCGGCAAAGGCCAGGGCGCTGAGCGGCGCGGGCGCTTCGCTGGCGAGGATGCCGACCTGCGCCGGGCTACACACGGCGAACAGCAGCACCGCCTGCCCGAGGAAGACCTTGGTCAGTGCGGTGAAGGCAAAGGTGTTGTTCTCGCGCGCCTTGCGCATGATCCGCTTGTAGCGCTGGTCCTCGCCTTCCTTGAGCCAGCGGGTGAAGATGTGCAGCGCCAGCCGCGTGCCCCACAGCACCGCCATGGCGGCGATGACATTGGCGGCAAGGCCGGGCTCCGCGAGCTGGAACCAGCTCGCCACCGCCATCAGCGCCATCCCGCCGCCCCAGTAGCTGTCGACGATCGAGGCATCGTGGATCTTGACGGCTATGGCCCACATCACCAGCGTGGCGGCGAGCAATATCGCGGCGTTGGTCAGCAGTGCGTCGATCATTGGTCCGGTTTCCCCTGTTCCGCCTGTTCTTCAGCCATCAGCCGGGCCGCCTGTGCCTCCAGCACCTTGTAGCGATCCAGCTCCGGTAATTTGGAACGCAGGAAGGCGGCAATCTTTCCCAGCGTCTCGCCATAACTTTCGCCCGGCCAGATCGGTTCGCTGAAACCAAGCGTATTTGTGGTGTTGTCTACCCACGCGGCCACGATCGGTACATTGGCCGCGCGGGCGATATTGTAGAAGCCCGATTTCCACTCGCCATTGGAGCTGCGCGTTCCTTCCGCTGCGATCACCAACGCAAGATGATCGCGCTTGGCATACTCCTCCGCTACCTGCTGGGTGACGTTGCTACGCTTGGTCCGGTCGATGGGTATGCCGCCCATATCGTACATGAAGTTCTTCATCACGCCCTGGAACAGCGTGTGCTTGCCCATGAAATTGGGCTCGATCCCTTCCTCTGCCGTGGCCCCGGTGAAGAAGACAAAGTCCCAGTTGGAGGTATGCGGTGCCCCGGCGATGACAAACTTGGGCAGGTCAGGCAGGTGCCCGTCGATTTCCCACCCCTTCCAGCGATACAGCACCATGATGATCCGCCGAACGATACGCGACAGGATCGAGCGCTTGCGGCGCCCATTGACCGACGGGTTTTGCGACATGTTCTCTCCCACTCGCGCTAAGGGTTAGCAGTTACGCAGCGGAATGGGAGGGGGTTTCAGAAAGTAAGATGGCCTTCGACCATTGCTCGGCCAGCCTTGGTCCAGTCCCCACCAGAAGAACTGGCTACGACGAACCCATAGCGATCCAACTCTGAAATCGCCCACTCGCCAGCGGTCATAAAGTCGTGCCAGAGTTCTTGATCATTGTGCTGTTCGAAATTGTTCAAACGCTCGTCAGCCAATCGCGCGAGGATATGCAGAGCGGTGAACCAATTTGCCTTGTCACCCGATAGGGTTAGGCGCGTCCTTGTTGCGACTTCGCCCATTTTGAACCGCGTCAGAAGCAATTCGGGCTCTCTCTCAATCGCAGCCAACAATGGGTCGGTATCTTTCAAACTCTCGACATATTGGTCGATCATCTGGACAATTGCCTCGTACGCCTCATGCTTGTGCGCTGCCCAGATGTCGGCTCGGAAAGTCACCAGCAAGTCCTCATCACATCCTGAACACACCAAACGCGGGCCGCTCGGCAATCGGCGCTTCGAGCGTCGCGGCGAAGGCCAGCCCCAGCACATCGCGAGTCTGCACCGGGTCGATCACGCCGTCATCCCATAGCCGTGCGGTGGCATAGTACGGATTGCCTTCATCTTCGTATTTCTGGCGGATCGGGGCCTTGAATTCCTCGGCCTCGGCGTCGGACCACTTGTCGGCATCGCGGTGCACCGTTGCCAGCACGCTCGCGGCCTGTTCGCCGCCCATCACCGAAATGCGCGCATTGGGCCAGGTGAACAGGAAGCGCGGCTGGTAGGCGCGGCCGCACATGCCGTAGTTCCCCGCGCCGAAACTGCCGCCGATCACCACCGTGATCTTGGGTACGGTGGCGGTGGCGACCGCGGTGACCAGCTTCGCGCCATGTTTGGCGATGCCCTCGGCCTCGTATTTGCCGCCGACCATGAAGCCGGAGATATTTTGCAGGAACAGCAGCGGGATGCGCCGCTGGCAGGCAAGCTCGATGAAATGCGCGCCCTTCTGCGCGCTTTCGGAAAACAGCACGCCATTGTTGGCGAGCACCGCCACCGGCATGCCCCAGATATGCGCGAAGCCGCAGACCAGCGTCGAGCCGTAGTGCTGCTTGAACTCGTGGAACTCGCTGCCGTCGACCAGCCGGGCGATGACTTCGTGTACGTCATAGGGCGCGCGCACATCTTCGGGCACAAGCGCGTAGAGATCGTCGGCATCGAATTTGGGCGGGCGCGGATCGCACAGCTCGACATCGCTCGCCGCGCCGGTGTTCGCGCCAAGATGGCTGACGATATCGCGCACGATGGTGAGCGCGTGCTCGTCATTCTCTGCAAGGTGATCGACCACGCCGCTCTTGCGCGCGTGGAGGTCGCCGCCGCCAAGGTCCTCGGCACTGATCTCCTCGCCCGTCGCGGCCTTTACCAGCGGAGGACCGGCAAGGAAGATCGTGCCCTGCTCGCGCACGATCACCGTCTCGTCGCTCATGGCAGGAACATAGGCCCCGCCCGCGGTACAGCTACCCATAACGCAGGCGATCTGCGGGATGCCGAGCGCCGACATATTGGCCTGGTTGAAGAAGATGCGACCGAAGTGGTCGCGGTCGGGGAAGACCTCGGCCTGGTAGGGCAGGTTCGCCCCGCCGCTGTCGACGAGGTAGATGCACGGCAGGCGGTTCTCGATCGCAATCTCCTGCGCGCGCAGGTGCTTCTTGACCGTCATCGGATAGTAGCTGCCGCCCTTCACCGTCGGATCGTTGCAGACGATCATCACCTGGCGGCCCGACACGCGCCCGATGCCGCAGATCATCGAAGCGCCCGAGACATCGCCCTCGTACATGCCGTTGGCCGCCAGCTGGCCGACCTCGAGGAAGGGCGAGCCCGGATCGAGCAGCCGCTCGACGCGGTCGCGGGGCAGCAGCTTGCCGCGCGACACATGGCGATCGCGGTGCTTTTCCGGACCGCCCAGTGCCGCCTCCGCCACTTTGGCGCGCAAGTTTTCGGCCAGCGCCTTGTTGTGTTCGAAGCGAGCCTTTGCCTCCGGGCTTTCCCGGTCGAGCATGGATGTGAGGACAGGTGCAGTCATGTTGGCCTGTTAGTCAAAGAAGGGGGGCAAGGTCCATCGCCTTCATACCGTCGGCGCGCCTTCGAGGATGGCGGCATGTTCGGGTGCAAACCAGTTGTCGCGCATCCACTGCGCTGCAGCGGCCCTGATCTTGCCGGGGTAGTCGGCTGTTTCGGGGATCAGGATCGGGAGGTCAAACTCGGCCACGGTTTCAGCAACACCCTCGTCGTCCAGCGTGCGTCCGGCCCCAGCAGCATGGCGGGCGATCTCCAGCTCCTGCCCCCAGAAATAGATCAGCGGGGCCTGCACATTCGCCTGCATCAGCGCGACATCGGCGACCCGGTGCCCACCGACCAGCGGGAGCCAGATGTCGGGCATCAGCAGGTCGACCGGCGTATCCGGTGTCCATTGGAACGCATCACCTTCGACGATCCGCACTTTCTCTCCCACGCCGCCGGGCAAGCGCGCGAACAGGTCCAGCTCTTTGTGCAAGGCGATGACATCCGGATCACGCTCGACGATAGTGACCTGCGACACTTCATCGCGCATCGCCGTTTCCGCCGCGACCCAGCCCATGCCGAGGCCCATGATGGCGACATGGCGATGGGCCGCTTCGACGCCGAGAACCTGGCTTTCGACTTCTGTCGGCGAAAGCGACATCCAGGTGTCTTCGCCGCGCGTCAGCAGCACCAGCCCGTAGGTCATCTGCAGCGGAGACCAGTAGCCGCGACAGGGAGCCATTTCCGTAACCCGCAGTTCCCAGTCCCCCCGCGCTATCGGGCGGTAGAGTTCACGCATGGGTCCGATATCGAAGACGTCGATACCCATGGTGGCGGCAATGTCCGCTGCGTCGCTCAATCCTCGCTCTCGCCGTCGAGATGCGCGGCGAAGAACGGCAGCAGGTTGGCCGCGAAGCGCTCCTTCACCCGGTTCACATGATCGCCTTCGAACAGCATGAAGTCATGATCGATGCCATACTGGGTCAGCTGTGCATCCATCGCCTTGACCTCCGCCAGCAGGAAGTCCTGCTCGCCGACGTCCAGCGCGATGCCGTCATAGCTCTTCAGCGCATCGACATACTGCGGCAGCATCACCGCCGGGGAATTCGCCATCCAGCGCGCCTGCACCATCGGGTCAATCGCGCCATCCTTCACATTGCGGTCGAAGAAGTAAGGCGGGTTTTCGGGATTGGGCGAGAAGGCAGCGGCATAAGCGAAATAGCCGAAGTCGAAGAACTGCTCGCGGGTCAGCGTGTCCGGGTCCATCGTCTCGTATTTGACGTCGGTATCGGCCCAGACGCGCGGCTGGGTGCAGCACGGTGCCATCGGATAGAGCGCGGCGTAGTTTTGCGGGTATTTCATCCCGATCCGCAGCGTGCCATAGCCGCCCATGGAATGCCCGGCGAGGCCGCGACTTTCGCGCTCGGCAATGGTGCGGAACTGGGTGTCGATTGCGGTGACAAGGTCGACGGCGATGAAGCGCTCGAAATTGCCGACCGTCTCGCCGGAGCCATAGAAGCTGCCGCCGCGCTTGGTATAGCTGTCAGGGATGACGACGATCATTTCCAGCCCGTCGAAGGCCTCGACCGCAGCATCGGGGTCGATCCGTTCGATCTGGGCATCCGCTGTCGTAGTATAGCCGTGAAGGTAGTAGACCACCGGGAAACGCCGCTCGGGGTCTTCGTCATAACTCGGCGGCAGGATAACGTGGACCTTGCGGGTCGCATCATTGCCTTCAAGATTGCCTTCGATCGACGGGCTGTGGACCATGATGGTCTCGACCCGGGCGTGCGCCGACATGGGCAGCATCGCGATCAACGCCGCGACTAGCAGCAGTATCCGTTTCATGGGCCTCTCCCTCCCTAGTTCCTAGTGTCGACCTTCCCAGCCGCCGGTTCGCTCAAACTCGGTCGCAGCGCGCGCGTTGACGAAATCGCCCCGCGTGAAAATGTCTTGCCTCAGCACGCGCCATTCCTTGCCGCGGCGCTCGCAAGTGTAGCTCACCTTGAAAACGGAGTAGTCACCTGAATAACGGCCGTCCGTGGCTACCCTTGTGACGATGGACTTGAGCCTTATGGTCTGTCGATTGCCAACAACGGGCGCTTTTCGCAGATCGCGCAGGTAAGTGCGATACTTTGGACAAGGCCCGAATAGCCTGGCATTCGCGAAAGGACTTGGCTCGCCGCCCGCTGCGACCCGCACAGCGCCCGGCCAGTAGAGCTCGTGGAACAGCCCGTTGTTCTGGCAATCGCCAGCATATCGCAGCGCCTTGATCGCTTCCATGCACGAGCGAGGTGGCAAATTGCCGTCGAACACAGGCTGGGCTGCGACGCTGGTCGTCGCCAACCCGGCGAGCAAGGCAAGGAAGCGCCGCTTCACCCCGCCGCGCCGATCAATTCGCGCCCGATCAGCATACGGCGGATTTCGTTGGTCCCGGCACCGATATCGAGCAGCTTGGCATCGCGCATGTAGCGCTCCACCGGCCAATCGAGCGTATAGCCTGCGCCGCCCAGCGCCTGCACACTTTCGGCAGCGACACGGAAGGCGTTTTCGCTGGCGAGCAGGATCGCGCCCGCCGCATCGAACCGCGTCGTGTGGCCGGCGTCGCAGCTCTTGGCGACGGCATAGGTGTAAGCGCGGGCCGATTGCAGCGCGACATACATGTCGGCGACCTTGGCCTGCATCAGCTGGAAGCTGCCGATCGGTTTGCCGAACTGCTTGCGCTCACGCAAATAGGGGATGACGACATCCAAGCACGCCTGCATCACCCCAAGCTGCAGGCCGGCGAGCACCACGCGCTCATAGTCCAGCCCGCTCATAAGCACGCCGACGCCGCCGTTGAGCGGGCCCATGATGCGGTCTTCAGGGATGTGGCAATCGTCAAACACCAGCTCGGCGGTGGGGGAGCCTCGCATGCCGACCTTCTCGATTTTCTGTCCAATCGAAAACCCTTCATCGCCTTTCTCGATCAGGAATGCCGTGATCCCGCGCGAGCCGGCCTGCCCGTCGGTCTTGGCATAGACGACCAGTGTATCGGCCTCTGGCGCATTGGTGATCCAGAACTTGGTCCCGTTGAGGATGTAGCCGCCTTGGACTTCCTCGGCCCTGAGCTTCATCGAAACGACGTCGGACCCGGCCCCGGCTTCGGACATGGCGAGCGAGCCGACATGTTCGCCGCTGATCAGCTTGGGCAGGTACTTGGCTTTCTGCTCATCATTGCCCCAGCGGCGGATCTGGTTGAGGCACAGGTTCGAATGCGCGCCATAGCTGAGGCCGACCGAGGCGCTGGCCCGACTGACTTCCTCGACCGCAATTACGTGCTCCAGATAGCCAAGGCCAAGCCCGCCATGCTCTTCCTCAACGGTAATCCCGTGCAATCCCAGCTCGCCCATCTGTTGCCACAGGTCGCGCGGAAACCAGTCTTCGCGGTCGACCTTCTCCGCAAGCGGCATGATCTGTTCGTCGGCAAAGCGCGCAACGGTCTCGCGGATCATGTCGGCGCTTTCGCCGAGCTGGAAATCGAAATCGGGGGTGGCTCGCATCGGTAAGAATCTCCTTGCCCGAGCGCATAGCAAGGCGCGTGGCCGGCGCAAACCGGTTGCACCTGAAATCGCTTGGCAAAGCGCGCCTCGCCCCCCTAGGCTTGCGGGCATGGCGGGAGATGCAACCACGGCGCTGCGGTTTGAAAGCGTGACCAAGGCGTATGGTGAAGTAACCGCCGTAGATGCAGTGACACTGGATGTAGACCGGGGGTGCTTCGTTGCCCTCGTGGGCGCATCGGGGTCAGGCAAGTCGACTCTGCTCAAGACAGTCAACCGGCTGGCTGAACCGTCAGCAGGTGGGGTCCTGTTCGAAGGCGAGGATGTTGCCGCGCAGCCGCTCCCGGCGCTGCGTCGCACCATCGGCTACGTGTTCCAGTCGATTGGCCTGTTCCCGCATATGAGCGTAGCGGAGAATATCGCTATCGGACCGAGGCTGGCTGGCGAGAAACTGAGTCAGGAGCGGGTTGCCGAACTGCTCGAACTGGTCGAACTCGACAGCAGCTACTCCGCACGCATGCCGAATGAACTGTCCGGCGGGCAACGCCAGCGGATCGGGGTCGCTCGCGCGCTCGCGGGTGAGCCGCGACTGCTGTTGATGGATGAGCCCTTCGGAGCGCTCGACCCGGTGACACGCGATGCGCTGGGCCACCGGGTACGCGAGCTGCACCGCGACTTCGGGCTGACTACGGTGATGGTAACGCATGACATGGCCGAAGCGCTGTTGCTGGCTGACCGGGTGCTGGTGATGGACGGCGGCAGGATCGTTGCAGACGAGACTCCGCGCGCACTGATCAATGGGGCGGGCGGCGAGGTGGCGCAGGCGCTGGTGGCCGTGCCGCGCGCACAAGCCGATGCCCTCGCAGAGCTGGAAGCATGAGCGACATCTGGACCGCGCTCATGGGGCTGGGAGACAAGCTCGCTTCCCATGTCGTGCTGGCAGCCAGCGCGATCGCTCTCGGTATCGTAGTGGCGCTGCCGCTGGCGGTGTGGGCGAGCCGCAATGCCACAGTCTCGCGCCTGACGCTGGGCTTTGCCAGCCTGGTGCAGACCATCCCCGCGTTGGCCTTGCTGGCGCTGTTCTTCCCGATCCTGCTCAGCCTTCGGGTCGTCTTTGGCGAAGGCCTGCCAACGCTGGGCTTCCTGCCCGCGCTGCTGGCACTGGCGCTTTACGCGCTGCTGCCGATCCTGCGCAATGCTGTCACCGCGCGCGACAACATGGCCCCCGGTGTGCTGGAGGCGGCAGACGGCGTGGGCATGACCCCATGGCAAAAACTGCGACTGGTCGAGGCCCCGCTCGCCGCGCCCTATGTGATGGCGGGCATCCGCACCGCGGCGGTGTGGACGATTGGTGCAGCGACGCTATCGACCACCATCGGCCAGCCGAGCCTCGGCGATCCGATCTTCGCCGGGTTGCAGACGCAGAACTGGTCGCTGGTGCTGGCGGGGTGCCTTGCATCGGCGGCGCTGGCGCTGGTCACCGACGCTATTCTCGGCACCGTTGAGCGCGGCTTCGCTGTGCGCAAGCGCGTGCTCGTATGGGGTGGCGCGGCGGTCGCAGCGCTTGGCATCATCGCCTCGGCATGGTCGCTCCAAGGTCCAGGAGAAACAAGCGACGAAGACGCAGTCGTCATCGCCGCCAAGCAATTCTCCGAGCAATATATCCTCGCCCGGCTGATAGGGTCGCAACTCGAGCGGGCCGGGTACGCGGTCGAATATCGCGACGGGCTGGGCTCGGCAGTGGTCCACAATGCGGTCAGCACCGGGGCGATCGATATCTCGATCGATTACACCGGCACGATCTGGACCAATAACCTGGGACGCACCGACAACCCGGGTCGCGAGGAAATGTATCGGATCATCAAGGACTGGGAGGCTGAGCGAACCGGCACGCTTGTGTTCGGCAAGCTGGGGTTCGAGAACGCCTATGGCCTTGGCATGCGGCAGGATCGCGCAGAAGAGCTAGGGGTGAGCAGCATCGCAGACCTTGCCCCTGTCGCCCCCCGGCTCGTCACCGGCGGTGATCCCGAATGGTTCGAGCGGCCCGAATGGATCGCGGTGCGCGATGCCTATGGCCTGAAGTTTGCCCGGCAGCGCAATTTCAGCCCCACCTTCATGTACAATGCACTCAAATCAGGCGAAGCCGATGTCATCAGCGCCTATACCTCAGACGGGCGGATCGTGGCCGACAAGCTCGTGATCCTCGATGACCCCAAAGGCGCGCTGCCCAGCTATGACGCGATGATCATGATTGCGCCGGGACGTGCGGATGACGAGGGTCTGATGGCCGCGCTGCAACCGCTGGTCGGCGCGATCGATGTCGAGCTGATGCGCGAAGCCAATCTCGCGGTCGACCGCACCGATGGTAAGAAGATCTCGCCGGTCGAAGCGGCAGCGATGATCGCTGGGCGGATCGGGCTGAAGCCCTAGCTCGCCTTGCGCCACAGCTGGGTCTGGCAGAACGGGCCGAGGCAACCCTTCACTTCCAGCACCGTCGCGCTCTTGCGGCGCACGACGGAGCGGTAGCTCTTGCCATTGCGCGGATCGTAGATCGTGCCGCGCCACAGGTCGCCATCCTCGGTCAGCCCGGTCAGGAGTGGTGTCCCCAACAACGTACGGCTGCGCAGCTTTGGGTTGGGGTTGTTGACGTCCTTCTGGCCGGCACCATTGGGAGGGGCCTTCAGAAATCTGGACAGCTTGCCGCAATAGCTGCTGCCGCATCTTGCTATGGTGATGACCGAATCCTTCTCCGTCGTCACCCAGCTTCCGGCAATCGAGTCCGCCGCGGAAGCGGGACTGGCAACGGCGAATAACGCGGCGGCAGCAAAGGCAATATTTCGGATCATCAAGCGGTCTCCTCGTCCCCTTCTACGCTTGGGGGGTGCCATCGGTTTCAGCCGCAATCGCGACGGCCGCCTTAATCGCTGCTGAAACCAGCCCCGTCAGCCCAGCCTGGTGCAGCAAGCCCCATCACCTTGAACAGGCTGCCCATCTGGTCGGGTGCGACCAGCCGCTGCATCGCCGAATGGATCTCTTCGGCATAGTGTGGGGCCTTGGCGCTCAAGGCCTGCGCCCGGGCTTCGATACCGAGCGAGCGCAGCCATGCGCCTTGTTCAACAGTCCCCAGGTGGCGGACATCGCGCGATTCGGCGATCCGGCCCAGCGTCTCGAAATCGACCAAGGCGGTCAGGTCTGCCGTGCCCGGTTCGGCAAACGGATCGACCTTTTCGTGCGCGCGAATAGCTTGCAGGGTCGAACCCGGCTGGAGCTGCGCATGGCCATAGTCGATGAACAGTGCCGCGCCGCCTTGTTCTGTCAATCGTCCCGCAACCTCGTAGACCGTAGCTGCAGCCCCGGGGCATGTTTCCAGTATCGTGCCGGGTTCGACATCGCGGAAGCCCTGCGGCACCGCCCCGTCCATGGTCCCGCCACTGGCTACATAGGCGAAGTCCTCGCCTTCGAGCCCGACCATACGCTCGCGCCAGCCTTCCGGGGTCTTGACCAGCTGGCGCACCGGCAGCGCATCGAGGAATTCGTTGGCGACGAACATCAGCGGGACATCCATCGGCAGGGTCGACAAATCATGGTGGAAATGCGCCGCCGGGAACGCCTTGGCCTGCACTTCGCGCAGCGCACCGGAACTCTCGACGAAATTCACTTCAGGCTGGAAACCGTACTTTGCTGCCGCCCTCAGCGCGTCCTTCGCCAGCGTCGCACGACCCGGGCCAAGCTCGACATATTCAACATCGTCCGGGCGGCCAGAGTTGATCCACATGTCGGCGAGCCACAAACCGATCAGCTCCCCGAACATCTGGCTGATCTCAGGTGCGGTTATGAAGTCACCACCCTGCCCCAGTGGATCACGACTGTCGTAATAGCGGGCGTTGCTCTCGCCCATGAACTGCGTCAGCGAAAGCGGCCCTGTGTTGCGAATCAGCCGGCGGAAGATGGCTCCGAGGTCGTCTGCCATCGCGCCGCTCAGGCCGCCTTGCCGGGCTCGCCTGCAGGCTTCTTCATCAACGCGTAGAAGATCACGCCGAGACCGACGAGGATCATTGGGATCGACAGCCACTGGCCCTGGCTGAGGCCCGTGTCGATGACTCGCTGCGCCAGCTGCGCATCGGGCTCACGGAAGAACTCGTTGATGAAGCGTGCAGCGGCAATACCGACCGTGAACACGCCAACCATCAGGCCCGGTTTCCAGCGAGCGTTGGTCTTCCAGAACAGCGGCACCAGGATCAGCATCATCAGCAGCCCTTCGAGCCCGGCCTGATAGAGCTGGCTGGGATGACGGGCTATTTCACCGCCGGTCGGGAAGATCATTGCCCATGGTACGTCGGTGGCGCGACCATAGAGCTCGCCATTGACGAAATTGGCGAGCCGCCCGAGCAGCATGCCGAAGGGCACGTTGACCGCGATATAGTCGCACACGCGCAGCCAGTTGAGATTGTTGCGCCAGGCGACGAACAGGATCGCTACGACCACGCCGATGACCCCGCCGTGGAAGCTCATGCCCCCGTCCCACAACCTGAGCAGGTCCCAGCTCACAGTCTCGCCGGGCGAGAAGGTCGTGAACATGTTGGGCTTGGTTGTGCCGGAGCCGGTGTAGAAAGCGGCATATCCCAGCCGGCCGCCGAGGATCACGCCGAGCGTGCAGTAAAAGAACAAATCGTCGACATGCTCTTGCACCATAGGTGCGCCTGGTGCCTTGATCATCTTCGACAGGTGCCAATAGGCCAGCAGCAAACCACCAATATAGGCCAGCGAATAGAATCGCAGCTGAAAGCCGCCAATCTCGAACAGGTAGGGACGCAAGCCCAGGTCGGTCCATTGGATCGGCTGGGAAGCGGCATCGGCCAATAGTGACAGCACGGACACAACCTCTTACAGGGGTCCGCAGACGGGAAAGGCGCGGACCTTGATCATCTTCGGCAGGGGCTTTGGCACAGGCCGGGTTCAGGTGAAACCCCGAAGGACCATCGGGTTAAGGCAAACCGCAACAGACGGAGAGAAAGAAAACGATGCCGACAGAGCTCGACAAGACCCTCGATGCCATCATGGACACGCTGACAGCGCCTGGCGCCCCGGCGGAAACGGTACCCTTCACACGCAACGGCACCGAGATGCCGGCGCTCAAGAACGCTCCGCCCAGCCTGGCACACTACTTTGCGCATTATTGCAACGAGCATAAAGACGCCGAGTTTCTCGTCGATGGCGATTGTCGCCTGACCTTCGGGCAAGCATGGGGTGCTGCCTGCGCGGTCGCTGCAGGCCTCAAGAACGAGCATGGCATGCAGAAGGGCGACCGGGTCGGCATTGCTGCGCGCAATTCGGCCAACTGGATCGTGCTCTACATGGGCATCATCATGGGCGGCGGCTGCGCGACATTGCTCAACGGTTTCTCCAATGGCGAAGAGCTGGCGGCGGCGATCAAGCTGGTCGACTGCAAGCTGGTGTTCGCCGACGTAGGCCGCGCCAAGCGGCTCGAAGGAACCGACCATGGTGCCGAGCTGGTGCTGTTCGACCATGACTGCGAGCCGAGTGAAGGCCTCAAAGTCACCTGGGGCGACCCGACGAGCGTGAACCCGCTCGACGTCGGGCCGGACGACCTGTGCACCGTGCTCTACACCTCGGGCTCGACCGGTCTGTCCAAGGGTGCCTATTCCGATCACCGCGGCGTCGTCCACGGTGCCATGAGCTATGCCGTACAGTCGCTGATGGCTTTCAGTTACCTTGAAGGCGAAGGCAACGCTCCGACTACGCAGGCCTGCGCGCTGCTCGCCGTGCCGCTGTTCCACGTTACCGGCGAAGTGCCGCTGCTGCTGCAGAGCTTCGCGCTGGGCCGCAAGGTCGTGCTGATGCCCAAATGGGATGCCGGGACCGCGCTCCAGCTGATCCAGGACGAGAAGGTCAGCTATTTCGCCGGCGTGCCGCTGATGACCTATGAGATGGCGACGCACCCGGATCGCGACAAATACGATGTCTCGACCTGTTCCGGCTGGGCTGCCGGCGGCGCGCCGCGGCCGCCCGAGCATGTCACCAAGATCAAGGACGCCTTCCCCGAAGGCAACCCGCTGCTCGGCTATGGCCTGACGGAAACCAACGGCGTGGGCTGCGGCAATTTCAACGAGAACTACCTCGCCAAGCCTTCCAGCACCGGCAAGGCCAGCCGTCCGCTGGTCGACCTTGCGATCCTCGACGACAATGGCAAGCCTGTGCCCCAGGGCCAGGTCGGCGAAGTCAGCATCCGTTCGGTCTGCAACTTCCTCGGCTATTGGGACAATGAGGAAGCGACCAAGGCCGCGTTCACCGACGACATGTATTTCCGCACCGGCGACCTCGGGCGGCTCGACGAAGACGATTATCTCTTCATCGTCGACCGCAAGAAGGACATCATCATCCGTGGCGGCGAAAACATCACCTGCATCGAAGTCGAAGAAGCGATCTACGCCCATGACGACATCGCCGAATGCAGCGTCTTCGGCTTGCCGGACGAGCGCTATGGCGAGATTGTCGGCGCGGTGTTCCTCGCCAAGCCGGGCAAGACGCTGACGGAAGAAGCCTTGCGCGATTTCCTGTCGACACGCCTTGCTTCGTTCAAGCAGCCGGTGATCTACTGGCAGGAAACCCAGTCGCTGCCGCGGCTTGGCACAGCCAAGATCGACAAGCGCACCTTGCGCGAGAAATACACCAAGGAATATCTCGCGGGGCAGGCGGCGACTTGACGTCGAAGCCGGTTCCCCAACAACGCAGCATCATCGACCGTCGCTCTATTGCGGCGGCGATCGATGCCGTGGTGGAGGACAAGGGCGAGAAGGCCCGCCCCGACGTGCTGACCATGCTGCGCGAAGCCCTGGCCGCCGGTCGCGAGGAGCTCGGCCGCAGGCTGGTTGAGAAGCCCAGCGCAGGGCACGAGATCACCGCTGGCCACGCCTTTCTGGTCGACCAGCTGGTGCGGTTGCTGTTCGATCACGTCACCACCCATGTTTATCCGGTTGCCAACCGTTCGGCTTCGGAGCGGCTCGCAGTGCTGGCGGTCGGCGGTTACGGCCGGGCAGAGATGGCTCCGCAGTCCGACGTCGACATCGCTTTCCTGCATCCCGCCCGGCGGACACCATGGTGCGAACAGGTGACCGAGGCGATGCTCTATTTCCTGTGGGATCTTGGCCTGAAGGTCGGTCAATCCAGCAGGACGCCGGACGAGATGGTTCGGATGGCAAAGGAAGACCTCACTATCCGCACTGCCCTGCTCGAAGCGCGCTTCCTGTGGGGTGACCGCGAGCTTTACGAGCAAGCGCGGCAGCGGTTCTGGTCCGAAGTCGTGGCCGGCAGCGAGCGCCAGTTCGTGACGGAGAAACTCGCCGAGCGCGATGCAAGGCACGAGAAGATGGGCGGCACCCGCTATGTCGTCGAACCCAACGTGAAGGAAGGCAAGGGCGGCCTGCGCGACCTGCAAACGCTGTACTGGATCGGCAAGTATATCCATCGCGCGCGCAACGCCGCCGACCTCGTCGAATCCGGTCTCTTGACCAAGGCCGAATACCACTCTTTCCGGCGCGCCGAGGGTTTCCTGCTGGCCGTGCGGTGCCATCTGCACGAGCTGACCCGGCGCGCCGAAGACCGGCTGACCTTCGACTTCCAGAAGCAGATTGCCGAACGGATGCGTTTTGCCGAGCGGCAGGGCAAGAGCGCGGTCGAGCGCTTCATGCAGTACTACTTCCTGCAAGTAAAACGGGTCGGTTCGCTGACCGGCGTGTTCCTCGCCCAGCTCGACCAGCAGTTCGACAGGCAGCGCGCACGGCGTGGCTTCTTCGCCGGTTTCAATGCCAAGCCACGAATGCTCAAGGGCTACAAGGTTTTCGGAGGGCGCATCGCCGCGCCCTCGGACGAATGGTTTCGCAAGGACCCGGTACGGCTGATCGAAGTCTTCCAGATCGCTGAGGCCAATGGGCTGGAGATCGAACCCAGCACCATGCGCCTGGCAGACCGCGACAGCGTGCTGATCAGGGACGACATTCGCGAAGATCCCCGCGCCAATGCAATCTTCCTCGACTTGCTGTGCGGACGCAACGACCCTGAACTGGTGCTGCGCTGGATGAACGAAGCCGGGGTGATGGGCCGCTTCGTGCCCGACTTCGGCCGCGTCAACGCGCAGATGCAGTTCAACATGTATCACCATTATACGGTCGACGAGCACACGCTGCGGGCGATTGGTTTCCTCACCAGGATCGAAAAAGGCGAGCTGGCAGCTGACCATCCGCGCTCGACCATGCTGATCCACCAGGTCGAAAGCCGCCGCGTCGCTTTCGTTGCCGCTCTGCTGCACGACATTGCCAAGGGGCGCGGCGGGGATCACTCCGTGCTCGGGGCAGACGTTGCGCACGAGCTGTGCCCGCGTTTCGGCCTCAGCGAAGACGAGACCGATCTCGTTGCGTGGCTGGTGCTGCAACACCTGCTGATGAGCAACACCGCACAGAAGCGCGACCTGACCGACCCCAAGACGATCGAGGACTTCGTCGCCGAAGTGCAGAGCCTGGAGCGTTTGCGGCACCTCATGATCCTGACCGCCGTCGATATCCGCGCGGTCGGCCCGGGGACCTGGAACAGCTGGAAGGGCCAGCTATTGGGCGAGCTTTATGACGCGGCCCATGAGCGGCTTCGGCTCGGCCATATGCCGCATGGCCGCGAACACCGGGTCGAAGCCAAGAAGGAAGCTGTCAGGGCCAAACTTGGCAACAGGGCTGCACTGCTGGATGCACTGGGCGGACGGTTCAACGACGCCTACTGGATCGCCGAGCCTGAAGACGTCATTGCCCGCAATATCGTCCAGTATGATGCTGCCAAGAAGATCGAAGAGCAGCTTTCGATCCATTGCGAGTTCAACGAAGAACGCGGTGCCACGCTGGTGACAGTCATCGCACCCGACCACCCTGGCCTGTTCTACCGCATCGCCGGCGGTATCCACTTGGCCGGCGGCAACATTATCGACGCGCGGATCCACACCACCCGCAATGGCTGGGCGGTCGACAATTTCCTGGTGCAGGATCCATTGGGCAAGAGCTTTGCCGAAGCCCGCCAGTTGGAGCGGATCAAGCAATCGATCACCGATGCCATCGCCAACCGCGGTGAGCTGGTGCCCAAGCTGGCCAAGCGCCCGCTCAAGCAGAGCCGCGCCGCCGCCTTCGACGTGCGTCCGTGGGTGCAGTTCGACAACGACGCGTCGAGCCGTTTCACCGTGGTCGAAGTCAACGCCCGCGATCGCCCGGCGCTGCTCAACCGGCTCGGCCGGGCGCTGTTCGAAAACCAGCTGATGGTGCATTCCGCTCACATCACCGCTTATGGCGAGCGGGCGGCAGATACGTTCTACGTCACCGACCTGACTGGCTCGAAGGTGGTGGACGATGCGCGGCAGGGCAGTATCCGCAACGCCCTGCTAGAAGCCGCCAGCGACGAGCGGCAGGCGCAGCTGGAGCCGGCTTAGTCAACGGCCCGCTACCGTCACCCCGGCCCCCGAGCCGGGGTCCCGCTTACTTCAAGCGCTCCACCCAAGGCAACGGGACCCCGGATCAAGTCCGGGGCGACGAGTGAGTTTTACTAGCCCCGCTCGCCAAAGAGCGCCGTGCCCACCCGCACATGCGTCGCGCCAAGCATGATTGCGGTTTCGAAATCGCCGCTCATGCCCATGGACCGACCCTCCAGCCCGTTATCGCGCGCCAGCTTGTCGAGCAGGGCGAAGAACGGCACAGGTTCGATGTCGAAAGGCGGGATGCACATAAGTCCGATGACAGGGATGCCCGCCTCGCGTGCCTGTTCGATCAGCGCGGGAACTTCGGCGATCGGACAACCGCCCTTCTGCTCCTCCGCCCCGATATTGACCTGCACGAAGCACGGCACCGGCCGCCCGGCCTTCTCCATAGCCTTGCCCAGCGCCTTGACCAGGCTCGGGCGGTCGAGCGAGTGGATGCAGTCGAACAGCGCCACCGCATCCTCGGCCTTGTTCGATTGCAGCTGGCCGATCAGGTGCAGTTCCACATCGGGATAATCCTCGCGCAGCATCGGCCATTTTTCCTGCGCTTCCTGCACGCGGTTCTCGCCGAACACGCGCTGGCCCTGCTCCAGCAGCGGGCGGATTTTCTCGGGCGGGTGGGTCTTGCAGACAGCGATCAGCATCACTTCGCCCCGCTCGCGTCGGGCGATTCTGCAGGCCTTGGCGATGCGGGCTTCGGTTTCTTCGAGCGGTGTCACTGGATCACTCATGGGAGCGCGCTATAGCGGGGCCGTGGCACAGTTCCAGACCTTACCCGACCTCTGGCTGCTTTCGGATGAGCGCAATGACCCGGCATTGGAAGCGAGCCTGCGCGCGCTGCCGCCGGGTTCAGGCTTCGTCTATCGCCATTATCACTTGCCGTCGCCGGAGCGGATCGCACGGTTCATAAGACTGCGCAGGGTATGCCGCGCCATGGGCCATCTCGTGATCCTCGCCGACAGCACCATGACCGCGCGCGAATGGGGCGCGGACGGTGTCTATGGCGCGCCGCTGAGCCTCTACCCCACTCGCCGCGACATGGTGACCGTGGCCACCGCGCATGACCTGGCCGAAATCGGGCAGGCCAACCGCGTGTGCGCCGATGCCGTGATGCTGTCGCCCGTGTTCCCGACCCGCTCGCATCCCGACGCGCCTGTGCTGGGGACGCAACGGTTCCGGCACCTCGCCCGGTATGCCCGGATGCCGGTGATCGCGCTGGGAGGGCTGACTGACCGGACAGCGAACCGCCTCGATTGGCCGCGCTGGGCCGCAATCGACGGACTCTCCTGACCAACATCTCGCCGCCTTTCGCTTGACCCGGAATCCGCGAGGATTCATGGTGTGTTCCAACGCAGGGAAGGGAACACCATGGCGTCACGGGCAATGACCAAGCAGCAGGCCGACTGGCGCGCCGCATTCCGGCGTTCGCTGCGCCGTGCTGCGCAGATGGGTGGGGCAGCGGTGCTGTTCGGCTCGACCCTGTTCCTGGGGATGTCGCTGGCGAGCTATACTCAAAGCGACCCCAGTTCCTCGACCGCTGCCAGCGGTGCACAGATCGCCAACTGGATGGGGACGAGCGGCGCGTGGACCGCCGACATGGTGCTGTTCCTGTTCGGCTGGACCGCGATCCTGTTGCTGCCGCTGCTCTATGTTTTCGCGCGCAAGCTGTGGCGCGATGTCGAGGAAGAGGACATCGACACCGAAACCCGCTGGTGGCGCCCGGTGCTCATGCTGCTGCTGGCCATGGCGCTGCTTTCCGCAGTGCTCGCACTCGTGTTTGACGGACCCGGAGGCACATTGCCGGCCGGCATGGGCGGCATCACCGGGCTGATGGGGGCCGGTGCCATCGAAGCCGTCGGCACGCGGTTCGGCGAAAGTCTCTCGGGCTGGATCATCCTTCTTCTTGCAGTTCTCGCATTCTTTGGCGGGGCCGGGCTGGTCACAAGGATCTTCGCCATCGACTGGCGTTCGCTGCTGACGTTGCCCGCATTCATGCGCCACTTGCCCTTCATGCCGCAGGTCGCACTGCCGCGCATCCGCGCGCCCGAAACACTGTCGCCGCGGGCCGAGCCAAAGTCTCGCCCGGCGAGCTCCGATCCGGTGATCGAACAGCCGATCGAGCGCCGCGCGCCGCAGATCGTCGATCCCTCGGCACCTCCACGCAAGGCCGCTCCATCCAAGGCCAAGCAGCGCGACATGTTCGCCGATTACGAGCTGCCGAGCCTGGACCTGCTGACCGATCCCGGCCCCGACACCGCGCCCAAGCTCGACAAGATGGCGCTCGAACGCAACGCCCGCCTGCTGGAAACCGTGCTCGACGATTTCAACGTCAAGGGTGAGATCACTGCCGTGCGCACCGGCCCGGTGGTGACCATGTACGAGCTGGAGCCTGCCCCCGGCATCAAGGCCAGCCGCGTGATCGGCCTCGCTGAAGACATCGCGCGCAACATGTCCGCCATCTCCGCCCGCGTTTCGCCCATTCCGGGCAAGACGGTGATGGGGATCGAACTGCCCAACCAGGACCGGCAGATGGTCAATTTCAAGGAGCTCGCCGCCTGCGCGGCCTTTGCCGACAGCAAGGGCGCGCTGCCGATGATCCTGGGCAAGGATATCGCCGGCGAACCGATTGTCGCCGACCTTGCCGCAATGCCGCACCTGCTGGTCGCGGGCACCACCGGCAGTGGTAAATCGGTCGGGCTCAACGCCATCCTCCTGAGCCTGCTCTACCGCTTCACGCCCGAGGAATGCCGCCTGATCCTGATCGATCCCAAGGTGCTCGAGCTCAAGACCTATGACGATATCCCGCACCTGCTGTCGCCGGTGGTGACGGAGCCCGCGAAGTCGGTCCGCGCGCTCAAATGGGCGGTCGAGGAGATGGAACGCCGCTATCGCATGATGTCGAGCGTTAACTCGCGCAATATCTCCGGCTTCAACGAGAAAGTCCGCGCTGCCGCTGCCAAGGGCAAGCCGCTGGGCCGCCGGGTGCAGACCGGCTTCGATCCTGAAACCGGCGAGGAGATCTACGAAGAAGAGCAGCTCGACTACCAGCCGCTGCCGCTGATCGTACTGATCGTCGACGAACTGGCCGACCTCATGGTCACCGTCGGCAAGGAAATCGAGGTCCTGATCCAGCGCCTCAGCCAGAAGTCACGCGCCGCCGGTATCCACCTGATCATGGCGACACAGCGCCCCTCGGTCGATGTCATCACCGGGGTCATCAAGGCCAATCTGCCGACCCGCATCAGCTTCAAGGTCACGAGCCGCATCGACAGCCGCACCATCCTCGGCGAGCAAGGCAGTGAACAGCTGCTGGGCAAGGGCGACATGCTCTACAAGCCCAATACCGGGGCAATGATCCGTGTCCACGGCCCCTTCGTCAGCGACGAGGAAGTCGAGCGCGTGGCCGATCACTGGCGGGCGCAGGGCGAGCCGGAATATGTCGATGCGGTGACGGAAGAGCCCGAAGATGGCGGTGGCCTCAGCTTCGAAGACGACCTCACTGCCAGCGACAACCCGGAAGAGCGCAAGTATCGCCAGGCTTGCCAGATCGTGATCGAAAACCAGAAAGCCTCGGGCTCATGGCTCCAGCGCCAGATGGGGGTCGGTTACAACACGGCTGCCAAGTGGATAGAGCGAATGGAGAGCGAAGGCCTTGTCGGCCCCGCCAACCATGTCGGGCGGCGCGACATCTATCGCGACAAGGACGGGAACCCGCTGTAAGGTTGCCATACCCGGCTAACAGATTGTTGCAATATTGCGACTGTTCTTGAAAATTCGTTTCGGCCAAATCTCTTTCGATGCAGTGAAATGTCCCTAGGGGAGTAAATCCCGGACGGTTTCATCATCGGGGATACTATCCATGTCGTTTCGTCGTGCTTCGTTACTCGGCTGCGGCCTTTCCGCGCTTGCCATCTCCACCCTTCCTTCCGGCGCTCTTGCCCAGGACAGCGGCGATGAAGCCGCTGACAGCAGCGGCGACCGCGTCATCATCGTGACTGGTACCCGCCGGACCGACCGGACAGTGACAGAAAGCACCGTTCCGATCGATGTGATCGCCGCCGACACTCTGCTCAACCAGGGCACGACGGAGACAAACCGGCTGCTCAACAATCTCGTTCCCTCGTTCAATTTCCCGCAGCCGTCGCTGACCGACGGGACCGACTCGCTCCGCCCTGCAACGTTGCGCGGGTTGGCGCCGGACCAGGTGCTGGTGCTGGTCAACGGCAAGCGCCGCCACCTCTCCTCGCTGCTCAACCTGAATGGTTCGGTCGGGCGCGGATCAGCCGGGGTCGACATGAACACGATCCCACCGATCGCGATCGAGCGGATCGAAGTGCTGCGCGACGGTGCCTCATCGCAATATGGCTCCGATGCTATCGCCGGCGTCATCAACATCCAGCTCAAGAAGCGTGAAGGGGGCCGGGCTCAAGCGACTTTCGGCAAGTACATCACTACCATGGAAGGTGTTGGCGAAGTCGCCAGCGTCGCACCGACCACTGGCGCGAGCGACAATCCGGTCATCACTTTTACCGGTGAAGACCGCAAGCGGCGCGACGGCGAGACCTTTACGCTCGCCACCAATATCGGCCTGCCATTGGGCGACACCGCCTATTTCAACTGGACCGCAGAGTACAAGGATCGCTCGCCCAGCAACCGCTCAGGACCCGACCTGCGCCGCCAGTACTCGACCACCGGCGACCCGCGTGAGACCACTTTCAACCGCTACAGCCACCGGTTCGGTGACGGCGAATCGAAGGATTTCAATTTCTTCGTCAACGCCGGGGCCGATCTTGGCGACGCATTCGAGCTCTACGCCTTCGGCAGCTACGGTATTCGCGACGCCAATGGCACCGGTTTCTATCGCCGCTCGCTCGACTCGCGTAACCGCGACTACGACAATGGCGGCGCCCCGTTCTATCCCAACGGTTTCCTGCCGCAGATCGACAGCACGATCGAGGATATTTCGGCGGCAGTCGGGATCCGTGGCGAAACCTCGGGCTGGAACCTCGACCTGTCGGTCAACTACGGCACCAACGCGCTCGACTATGGCGTTTCCAACAGCTGGAACGTTTCGCTCGGGGGCAATTCCAGCCCACGCAATTTCGACGCCGGCGGGCTGCGTTCGGGCCAGACCTCGGTCAACTTCGACGCCCAGCGCGAGCTTGATCTCGGGATCGGGGAGACCTCGCTCGCCATCGGCGGCGAATGGCGCAACGAGAATTACCGGATCATAGCCGGCGAGCTCGCCAGCTATGTTGCGGGCCCCTATACCTTCAGCAATGGTGCAGCGCCTGGCTCGCAGGTATTCCCCGGTTTTGCGCCCAGCACGGCAACCGACAAGTCGCGCGATTCCTTTGCCGCTTATGTCGAACTCGACACCGATCTTTCGGACATGTTCAACATCCAGCTGGCCGGTCGCTACGAGCACTTCTCCGACTTCGGCGATACCATCAACGGCAAGGCGGCAGCCCGCTTCGAGCCGGTCGATGGCCTCGCCTTCCGTGGCTCTGTTTCGACCGGCTTCCGTGCGCCCGGCATGGCGCAGCAGTTCTTCTCGACCACTTCGACAAACAATGTCGCCGGCGTGGGGTTGATCGAAGTCGGGACCTTCCCGGTCGACTCGCCTATCGCCGTAGCGCTGGGGGCTGAGCCGCTTCAGCCGGAAGAATCAGTCAACATCAGCGGCGGCCTGGTATTCACCATGGTGCCGGGCCTCAACGTCACGATCGACTACTACAATATCAAGATCAACGACCGCATCGTGCTGACCGAGAACCTGCAAGGGGCAGACGTGGTAGCGATCCTGCAGGCGGCGGGAGTAGTCGGCACCTCGGGTCGTTTCTTCATCAACGGTATCGACACCCGCACCGAGGGTCTCGACATCGTGGCGAATTACCGCATCCCCGATTTTGGTCTCGGCCGCTTCACGCTGACGGCAGGCTACAACATCAACGACACTTCGATCACCGACCGCCGGACCTTCAGCGGCTTTGCCGCCGATCGCCTGTTTGCGCGGCCGGAAAGCTTCCGCCTCACCGATGGCCAGCCGTCGAACAAGTTGAACGTCGGGCTTGACTGGGACAAGCAGCCATTCGGAGCCACGTTGCGAGCCAATCGTTATGGTTCGGTATTCCTGCCGGTGGGCAACCAGCGTGATATTACCGTGGCCAAGGGCGATGCGCCGGGTGACATTACCCTGTCACCGAAGTGGGTGGTCGACCTGGAATTCCGCGTCAATCCGGTTGAATCGGTCCAGGTCGCTATCGGGGCCAACAATTTGCTCGACGAATACCCCGACCGGCTGCCGGTCGGCCTCGTCGGCGGGTTCGACTATGGCCTCAACAACAGCTTCCTGCCCTATTCCTCGCAGTCGCCGTTCGGCTTTAGCGGCAGGTTCATCTACGGACGTGTTTCTGTCGACTTCTAGTCGCAGCTTCAGTCACAACTGGCCCCGGACCGCCATCTTGGCAGTTCGGGGCCTCTTGCATTCAACCGGCAACCGGCGCGAATTTTTCCAGCATGAGGCCAAAAAGCCCCCTATAGTCCAGCCATGACTTCGACCGACACTTCTGCCCCTGCCAACGGAACAGGATCACCCAAGGGCAAGACCACCAGCTACACCTTGTTGCGAGCGCTGGCGAACCTGCGCAAGTGGTGGCGCGAAGCGGTGGTGGCGACGGTCGACCAGGATGCCTGCATCGAGGCCATTCGCGGCGAATCCATGCTGACATCGCACTATGTCTTCATGACCATGATGTCGGCCGGCATCGCAGTGCTGGGACTGCTGCTCAGCTCTCCGGCGGTCGTGATCGGGGCCATGCTCCTTTCTCCGCTGATGAGTCCGATAATGGGCTCGGGATTCTCGCTCGCAATCGGCGATGTCGTGTGGCTGCGCCGCTGCTTGAGGGCACTGCTGATCGGTTCGGTGCTGGCGGTCCTGTTCTGCGCGCTGATCGTGCTGGCTTCGCCATTGCAGACGGTCACCGACGAGATTGCAGCCCGCACCCGGCCCAATTTGTTCGACCTGTTGGTCGCTCTGTTTTCTGCGCTTGCCGGTGCTTATGCCACCATTCGCGGCAAGATGGGCACCATCGTTGGCGTCGCCATCGCCACTGCCTTGATGCCGCCGCTGGCGGTGGTCGGGTTCGGGCTCGCGACGTTCAACTGGACGGTCTTTGGCGGCGCGCTGATGCTGTTCGTCACCAACCTCATGACGATTGCCTTCACCGCCACCATCATGGCCCGGCTCTATGGCTTCCGTTCGCAGCTGAGCGACAAGCAGAACCGGCTGCAGGACGTAGTGATCGCTTTCTCCTTCATCCTGCTGGCCATTCCCCTGGCGCTGACTTTGCGGACCATCGCGTGGGAGGCCAATGCCTCACGCCAGATCAACGCCGTCATCGAGGAGGCATTCGTCGAGGACGCCCGCGTCGACCAGCTTTCGATCGGTTTCGAGACCGACCCGATCCGGATTGAAGCCTCCGTGCTGACGCCCGAATTCGCACGCAACGCCCAGGCCGATGTATCGCGCCGTTTGCTGCGCTTGCTCGATCGACCGGTCAGTGTCGAGATAGACCAGTTCAAGGTAAGCAACGATCCCGGTGCCGCAGAGCAGGCCCAGCTTGAGCGGGCACGGGCGGAAGAAGCCGCACGGCAAAGCGCGCAGCAAGTGCGGGCACTGGCCGAGCGGCTTGCTCTCGTCGCCGGCGTCTCAGTCGGCGATGTCACCATTGACCGGGATAATCGCCGGGCCATGGCCGATGCGACAGGTCTGCCGGGGCTGGGCTGGGAAGGCTATCGCACGCTGGAGCAGCGCGCGGCAGCGGGCATGGAAGGTTGGGACGTGCGCCTGCGCCCGCCTATGGCTCCCCTGCCCGATATTCCGCTCGATCAGGAGGGTGCGCTGAGTGACGAGGGCGAACGTTTGGCCGCGCTGGTCGAATGGGCCGCTGCCCGCACGCGCATGCCGGTGGTTCTGAGCGGCCAGGGTGAGGCGCTGTCGGCTCTCGCCGATCGCTATGGCAAGGCGGGCATTTCCGTCGAGACCCGCGATACCGGACCGCAGGACAGGATTGTCACCGGCTGGGCTCAACCCCGGAGCCAATAGGCGCGCCAACCGGCCCTTCGATCACATCGACCCGGATTGTTCCCAGCCCCGATGAGCGGAACTCCACGGCGTCCCCCGAATGGAGGAAATGGCCGCTCTCGAGCTCGTTGGCAATGAAGGTCTCGATGATCGACGCGACCGGATCTGCGCCAGACAGCCAGGCACCTGACAGCAGGTAAGCCACGCCCCCTTCGATCATGTCCCCACGGCTCGGCGGGGTGAATATCACCCCTTCGGCGGTGCCGGACATCAGGGTCATGTCGGCGAGGATGCGCGGTTCTCGCGAAAGGCGATGATATTCGCCCTGATAGAGGAAGCGGGGTCGCTCCATATCGCCAAGCGCCTTCTCGGCGAGGGCGCGGAAATCGAGCGTCATCTCGCCCCCGCGCGCATCCTGGCGCGGTTCGCCATTGACGAGGGTCATCATCCGTTCTTTCGCCACGAACGCCGACCAGTCGCGCGGCACGACCAGGAACGGCCCTGTCGGGTAGAAATCGTGGCGACTCTTCCCATCACTGAAGCCGCGCCCGGAATCTAGATTGTCGGGATCGACCAGGCGAATGAGCGCAGCCCGGTCAGTGAAGTCCCCGCACAGGAACAATCCCTTCACGGCCGCATCGAAATCCGCCAGCGATACGACAGGACGATCGAACCGCATGCACAGCTCGACTTCGTAATCGAGCAGGACATCGTCGCGACCCTCGACTGTGGTTCTGGCCGCTGAAGGCTGGCCGAACTTGGGGAACTGGAACACCGCGCCGCTGGAGGCTTCCTCGGCATGTTCGGGGAAATTGGTGCCAGTGGCGAGATGGCGCTCGCCTGTCCCGCCCGCCGGCAGCAAGTCCGCAATGGCAAGGGTTTCCGTTGCCCCGCCGGCCAGGTCCTCCAGCCGGTCGGCGGCAACAGCGGCGAGGACCGCAAACGGGTCGGACGAGGCCGATCCCGTTGCTCGGGACAAATCGACCACCTGTACCTGTGTTACATCGAAGCCTGTCACCAGCAAGGTCGCCACGCTACCGTCGGCGCGCACGACCTGGGCCAGGGTGACGGCTTCGTCGAGCGAGGCCAGCGCTGGCTCCAAGGGAGCTTCTTCAAAGCTGGCGGGATTTCCACGGGGATCGGGTGAGGTCACCCACAAGCCGAAAACAATCACAACACCCAGCGCAAGCAACCCGGCCAAGCCCTTTGCCATCCTGCCTGCCATTCTGCCCCTCCCTTGCCGCGCATCATGCGGCTCGCGGTCGGAAAAACAAGAGGGGCCGGGCAGTCACCACGAATGGCATCCTGCCCGGCCCCCGTCAAAAGGCCAACAAGGGGTTGGACTTACTTCTTCTCGAGGTCGGCCTTGGTCAGGACCGGCGTCTGCTGCGTAGCCTTGGTCACGGCTTCAGCGCGGGCTTCATCAGGCGAAGCGACGAGGCCGATCTTGGCCAGCTCGCCGCCCTTGTCCCACATGGTGGTCCACTGGGTCAGGTACTCGGCGAGGCCGGGGATGGCGCCGACGTGGGCCTTCTTGACATAGACGAACAGCGGGCGGGCACCCGGATATTCGAAGCTCGAAATGTTCTCATAGGTCGGCTCGACCCCGTTCATGCTCAGGCCCTGGAGCTTGTCCATGTTCTCTTCGAGGTACGAGTAACCGAAGATGCCGACGGCGTTCGGGTTGCCCTGGATCTTCTGCACGATCAGATTGTCCTGCTCGCCCTGGTCGACATACTTGCCGTCCGAGCGCACTTCAGTGCAGGTGCGATCGTAGGCGTCTTCGTCGCTTTCTTTGAGTGCCTTCATCTCGTCGTTCTGCTTGCACGCCGCTTCGAGGATCAGTTCCTTGAGCGCGTCGCGCGTGCCCGACGTCGACGGCGGGCCGTAAACGAGGATCGGCAGGTCGGGCAGCGACGGATCGACATCGGACCAGGTCTCATTCGCCTGTTCCCCGCCATAGGGGTTGGCGGCAATGGCGCGATACACCATGTCCGGGGTCAGGTTCATGCTGATCCCGCCTTTGGCACTGGCAAAAGCGATCCCGTCGAGGCCGACCTGGATTTCAACGATGTCGGTCACGCCGTTGCTGGCGCAGGTGTCGAACTCGCTGGCCTTCATCCGGCGCGAGGCATTGGCCATGTCAGGCGACTGCGGGCCAACGCCCTCACAGAACAGCGCGATACCACCGCCGGTGCCGGTCGATTCGATCAGCGGCGAGGTGAACTGCGGATTGTTGCGAGCGAAGGTCTCTGCGACCAGCTTGGCAAACGGGAACACGGTCGAGGAGCCGACAGCGCGGATGTTTTCGCGGGTGCCGCCTCCGCCGGTTTCGCCACAGGCGGTGAGAGCGAGGCTGGCAGCAGTTGCCAGGGCAAGGGTCTTCATCAGTTTCATTGTTCAGTCCTTGGTTTGGATCTGCGGCTGCCCGTACCTAGCAGGCATGACAGCCGGATGACATTGCAGGCTTAATCAGAAATCGATCTGCGCGCGCACGCCGAGCGAGTCGACCGAGTAGGAGGTATCGCCGCCGGCCGCCGGATAGACCGCGTCCGAATACATCAGGTGGGCGTAGCCGATCATGAAGCGGGTATAGTCGGTCGGCGACCAGATCAGCGAGGCCAGCAGGCCATCCTGCGTACCGCCGAAGATGCCGGCGTCGGTCAGGTCCAGCCGGTCGTAGCGCAGGTTGATCTGCACCGCGCCGCTGCCGCCTTCTCCGACCGGCTTGTTCGGCTTGATACGGTCGAACTTGCCGCCCTTGTAGCCACGGGTATCGCCCTTGGTCAGGAACAGGCCGACTTCGGCATAACCACCAAAGAAGGTCGGGTCTGCCATGCCGGGCATGCTGACATTCTGCCAGAACACTTCGCCGGTGGCGTGGAAAGGCCCACGAATGATGGCCGCTTCACCGCCGAACCCGGTTTCGCTGGTAGCGCCGAGGTTGCCGGTGTTGATGAAGCGTTCGCCGGTGAAGTGGACCGCCGGGCGCTGGCGATAGCGAACCGTCGAGCCGGGCTCGAGATCGGCATAGTGGACCGAGCCACCTACATGCAGTTGGGTGTCGCCCAGCTTGGGAGCGTAGACCACGCGGGCATCCGCACCCCAGTTCTTGTTCGACAAGTCGTCGATGGCATCGGTGAACAGGCCGCCCTGGATGATCACGTCACCGGGGGTGTAGGTCAGCGATGCCCCAACGCGGCGCTCGAAACCGAAGGCATCGGTGAAGGCCGCGCGTTCCATGTGCGAGATCGACAGGCTGCTGGTCAGTTCTTCCAGGCTCTGGAAGTTGTTCTGTTGACCGATCGCGACCTCGAGATCGCCATCTTCGTAGCTGAGGAACGCGTCGGTGATAGCGACATCGCCACCAGCGAAATCGATTTCGAACTTGTAGCCGAAGCCGCCCGGCATGTCGCCCTGCACGCCAAGGCGGGCACGGCGAACTTCGTTGCCGAAGCCATCGCTGCGGCCGGTCGAATCGGGCGCCGAAACGAAGCCGGCGTCATACTGCAGGCGGCCGCGCGGCTTGAAGCTCCAGCCACCCTTGCCCTTGATCTCAGGCGCGCCCTTGAAGTTGACCTGCGTCGCATCAGCCTTGGCGACGCTCTCGGCAGCCTTCTCTTCGGCGCGAGCAGCCGCTTCGGTCGCGGCGTCTGCCGTCGACTGGGCAGCGGCAAGCTGGCCTTCAAGGGTCTGGATGCGGTTAGCCATGGTTTCCATCTGGGAACGCATGGTCGCCAGCTCTTCCAGCACTGCAGACGCATCAACGTCTTGCGCCAGCGCCGGGGTTGAGGTGCAGATTGCCGCGATCGATGCGGTGCACAAAAGCAGTCTGCTCAAGATTCGTACCTTCCTGTTGCAAGTGAGACAGCACGGTGCCGTTAGGCCGCCATTGTGTCCGCTTCGCTACGGCTAGATTGCAGAACTGTGACAATCCCCGGCTAATCGGTGATAGGCTGTGCTTGCAGCAAACTGGTTACACTTGTAACGACCTGCCCGATTCACGATCCCCCAGGAGACGCATGATGCGCATCGGTTGCCCCAAGGAAATCAAGAACCACGAATATCGCGTCGGGCTGACGCCGGAGAGCGCGCGCGAACTCGCCAGTAGGGGCAACGAAGTGTGGATCCAGAGTGGCGCAGGGCTCGGTATCGGGGCCACCGACGATGAATACCGCGCGGCAGGCGCGAGGATTGTCGATGGGCCGGATCCGATCTTCGCTGAGTGCGAGATGGTCGTGAAGGTCAAGGAACCACAGGCTGAAGAGCGTGCCAAGCTGCGCAAGGACCAGATACTCTATACCTACCTGCACCTGGCTCCCGATCCCGAACAGACCGCCGACCTCGTCAAGTCAGGTGTCACCGCGATCGCCTATGAAACCGTGACCGGCCCGCGCGGATCCTTGCCGCTGCTCAAGCCGATGAGCCAGGTCGCCGGTCGCATGAGCATCCAGGCCGGGGCCAGTGCGCTGGAGAAAGCGCATGGTGGGCGCGGTGTCCTGATCGGCGGCGTCCCGGGCGTGTTGCCGGGCAAGGTCGTGGTCATCGGTGGCGGTGTCGTCGGTTTCAACGCAGCGCAGATGGCGGTCGGCCTCGGCGGCGATGTCGAGATCCTCGACCGCGATCCCGAAGTTCTGGAGAAAGTCGGCACTTTCTTCGAAGCCCGCGCCAGCACGCGCTTTTCCAACAAGACCAACCTTGAAGAGGCGGTGTGCCAGGCCGATCTCGTGATCGGGGCCGTGCTGATCCCGGGAGCAGCCGCCCCCAAGCTGGTCACCCGCGACCTGCTCAAGCAGATGAAGCCCGGCGCAGTGCTGGTTGACGTGGCGATCGACCAGGGTGGCTGTTTCGAAACCTCGCACCCGACCACGCATGACGACCCGACCTATGTCGTCGACGATATTGTTCACTATTGCGTCGCCAACATGCCCGGCGCGGTCGCGCGCACCAGCACCTATGCGCTCAACAACGTCACCTTGCCGCACGCGCTACGCATGGCCGAGCTGGGCTGGAAGGACGCCATGCGCGCAAACGCGCACCTCGCCGCCGGGCTCAATGTCCACGATGGCAAGGTAACCTATGAAGCAGTCGCGACCGAGCTGGGTTATGATTACACACCGACCAGCGACGTTCTGGCCTGACCAGCTGATTCTTCAGCACGTTGTCCGCCACTTGCGATAGCGCTTGGCGCGGCGCGCGGTGCGATACTGGTCCGCCGCCAGCGCCAGGGCAGGCGCGCCGCCGTTGCCTGGGTTCCTGCCCTCGGCGATACGTTCGATCTGGGCCTTGGTCAGCGCCATCACGGCAAGGCCTGCCAGCGTGTTTTTCCAGCCGACCTTGGGCAGCGCAACCTCAGCGTTCTCTCCTGCCTCCCAATGGCGTGGCAAGAACGGATCGCTCGCCATCGCCCGGGCAATGCCGAGCAGCTGAACGCCAAAGCCGTGGTCGTCGGCGGTAAGCGCTTCTTCGGCTGTCGTCAGCTTCGTGATCCCGCCAGTGACCATGATCGGCATCTCAGCGACCTTGGCGATATCGCGGGCGAAATCGATAAAGTATGCCTCACGCTGCCCCGTCGAGCCTTCCTGCGGATTGCCTTGCATCGCCGGACTTTCGTAACTGCCGCCCGATAGCTCGACGAAATCGACGCCCTTGCCATTAAGCCACTCCACCACCTGCCGCGCGTCTTCGAAGGCGAAGCCGCCGCGCTGGAAATCGGCCGAGTTGAGCTTCACTCCGATCCCGAAGCCGGGTTTCACCCGCGCCCGACACGCTTCGACGATCCGCAGCAGGAAACGCGCCCGGTTCTCCAGGCTGCCACCCCATTCGTCTGCGCGCTTGTTGGTCAGTGGCGAGAGGAACTGGCTGACGAGATAGCCATGCGCGGCGTGGATCTGGACGCCGTCAAACCCGGCCGCTTCGGCCTGCTCTGCGGTATCGGCAAAACGGGCGATCTTGTCTTCGATCTCGTTTGCTTCGATCGCCCGCACTGGCGCGAACAGGTCGGAGAACTTGCCGAGATCGAGCGCGACATCGCTCGGTGACACCGCCGTCTCGCCCAGCGACTTGTACATCTGCCGCCCGGGATGGCTGATCTGCAGCCAGAACTGCCCGCCGCCCGACTTGCCGATCTGCGCCCAGCTCTTGAACGGGGTGAGGTCGGTGCCTTTTTGGAGCACCACCGCGCCCGGCCCGGTCATGGCGGAAGGATCGACCATGACATTCCCTGACAGGATCATGCCGACGCCGCCGCGCGCCCAGCGTTCGTAGAGTGTGAACAGCTTCTCGCCCGGCGTCTGCCCGGGCTGGACCGCGAGGTTCTCTTCCATCGCCGCCTTGCACAGGCGGTTCTTGAGCGTGCTGCCATTGGGCAGCACCAACGGCTGGAAGAGCGGTGACGATGACATGGACTATTCCCCCTGGTCGACCCGGAACGGTGCGATCACTTCCGGCCTAACGCGCACCAGCCGCTGGGTTTCCCGGTCGAGCATGGCCCAGGTCGTGAGCGCAGAGACGATTACTTTGCCTTGATCGTTGCGAAAATCGACCCGCCGCGCCGAAGTCGCGCCCCTGGCGTCGCCTGGAATCCAGGTTTCGCCGGTGACGCTCTCGCCTTCGGAAATATTGCCGCGATAGTCGATCTCGTGCCGCACCACGAGCCACACGAAATCGCGCGCGTGATCGGGCTCTGCAACCGCATCCCAATGCGCGGTCGCCATGTCCTGCACCCATTGCACCCAGACTGCATTGTTGACGTGCCCCATCACATCGATGTGCTCGGGTGCGGCGGTGAAGGACTGGCGGAAGGGTTCGGTCATGGTCTGATCGGCCTATCGCTTCGCTGTTTGAGGCCAGGTCACTCCTCCACCAACCCCAGCTGCCACAGGATGAAGGCGAACTCCTCGGCCGTCTCATACAGCGACGCAAACCGTCCCGACTTGCCGCCGTGGCCTGCGCCCATGTTGGTCTTCAGGAGCAACACATTGTCGTCGGTCTTGGTATCGCGCAGCTTGGCGACCCATTTGGCCGGCTCCCAATAGGTAACCCGCGGGTCGTTGAGCCCGGCGGTGACGAGCATCGGCGGGTAGTCCTGCGCAATGACCTGGTCATAGGGCGAGTAGCTGAGGATGTAGCCGAAGGACTGCTTGCTGGTAATCGGGTTGCCCCATTCAGGCCATTCGCCCGGCGTCAGCGGCAGGCTCTCGTCCTGCATGGTGTTGAGGACGTCGACAAACGGCACATGGCTCACCACCGCGCCCCACAGGTCGGGATCGGTGTTGACGATCACGCCCATCAGCTCGCCCCCGGCCGAGCCGCCGCTGGCGGTGATCTTGCCTTTCTCGGTATAGCCCTTGTCGATCAGCCCCTTCGCCACGTCGACGAAGTCGTTGAAGGTGTTCCAGCGCTCGTTGAGCTTGCCCTGCAAATACCAGCGCCGCCCGAGGTCGTCCCCGCCGCGGATATGCGCGATGGCATAGGCCATCCCGCGATCGACGAGGCTGAGGCGCGTGGTCGAGAAGCCCGGCGGCACGGCATAGCCATAGGCACCATAGGCATAGAGGTGGAGCGGGCCTGCCCCGGCGGGGCGATCCTTGCGCATCAGCACGCTGACCGGGACCTGTGTGCCATCCCGCGCGGTGATGGTCAGGCGCTCGGTTGTGTAGAGCGAAGCATCATAACCGCTGGGGATTTCCTGCTGCTTGAGCAGTTCGAGCGAGCCGTTGGTGACATCGTAATCATAGACCGAGTCCGGCGTGACCATGCTCTCGTAGGTCAGCCGCAGCTTGCTGACATCGTATTCGGGATTGTTGGAGAGGCCCGCGACATAGCTCGCCTCGGGGAAGGCAATCGGCGTGATGTCGGCTGAGTCGTCGTAAGACCGCAGCTGGACCTGGTCCAGGCCGTCGAGCCGCCCTTCGGTGACGTAGAAATCCTTGAACAGCTCGAATCCCTGCAGGTAGAATTCGTCCGATCCCGCGATCAGCGTTTCCCACTCGCCCGGTGCATCGATCGAGGCGGTGGCGAGCCGGAAATTGATGTGGTCGTCATTGGTGTGGATGTAGAGCGTGCCGTCACGTACATCGACATCGTATTCGACGCCTTTTTCGCGCGCCTTTATGAGGATCTGCTCCCCGGTCGGATCGTCGGCGCGCACCAGCCGCACTTCACTGGTCTCGTTGTCGCCCGTAGCGATGACCAACCAGTCTTCCTGCGCCGACAGACCTGCACCGACGCGGAAGCCCTCGTCTTCCTCGCGGAAGATCTCGACATCGTCGGCGACATCGGAGCCGATCCTGTGCAGGCGGACATTGTCGACACGCCAGTTCTCGTTCGCTTTGCCGTAAGCGATCATGCTGTCGCCGGCGACCCAGGTCAGCCCGGAGAGCGTCTCCGGGATCACATCCTCGAGCAGCTCGCCGGTCTCAAGGTCCTTGATCCGCGCGGTGTAGCGTTCCGAGCCATTGTCGTCGGTGGAATAGGCCAGGAATCGACCATTGTCGGAGACGGAGAACGCACCAAGGCGGAAGTAATCCTTGCCCTCGGCCAGCGCGTTTTCGTCGAGGATCAGCGACGGCTCACCCTCGCCCGCGGCGGGCTTACGATACCACTTGCGGTATTCCTTCCCCTCTTCGAATTCGGTCCAGTAGATCCAGTCGCCATCCTTCTGCGGGACCGAGCTGTCGTCTTCCTTGATCCGGCCCTTCATCTCCTCGAACAGGCTTTCGACGAAATCCTTCCGCGGGGCCATGGCCGCTTCGAACCAGGCGTTTTCGGCCTTCACATAGTCGAGCACATCCTCGTCATCGACCTTGGGATAGGACTGATCCTTGAGCCAGAAATACGGATCTTCGATGGTGATCCCGTGGCGGGTGTAGCTGTAGTCGCGCTTTTCCGCCTTGGGCGGGGAAATGGGAGCGGTCTTGCTCACGCTGGCAGTATCCTCTTGGCTGGTGGTCTCGTTGGCCATCACCGGGGCAGCGGCCAGGCTGGCGGCGAGAGCGATCAGAGCGGTCATGCGGTGTTTCATCGGTCGTGAAATCCATGTTGTCGCTGGCTTGGGTGGTAAGCCCGTGCCGCAAGGCCTATGATAGGGGGCATACGCACACAAGAGCGCACACACGAATACCCAAGGATCGATCAAATGCTGATGCAAACCCATGAAGCCCGCCTTGCCGCCCTGCGCGAGCAGTTGAAGAAGCAGGGCCTCGACGGATTCGTCATCCCGATCAGCGACGAGCACATGAGCGAGTATGTGGGTGACTATGCCCAACGGCTGGCGTGGCTCACCGGCTTTGGCGGATCGGCAGGTAGCGCCGCCGTCCTTGCGGACAAGGCAGCGATCTTCGTCGACGGGCGCTATACCGTGCAGGTGCGCGACCAGGTCGACGAACGGCTGTTTGCCTACCAGTCTGTCCCTGCCACCAGCCCGGCCAAGTGGCTGGCCGAGAATGCGCAAGAAGGCGCAAAGATCGGCTTCGATCCGTGGCTGCACTCGCGCGGCTGGGCCAAGGCTGCTGCAAAACTGCTGGTCGAGGGCGGGGCTGAGCTAATCCCGGTCGAGAGCAACCCGCTCGATGCGGTTTGGCAGGATCAGCCAGACCCTTCCGCTGCCGTGGCCACCATCCAGGCCGAAGACCTCGCAGGGCGCAGCCATGCCGAGAAGCGCAGCGAAGTGGCGCAGTGGCTGAAGGACAAGAAGCTCGACGCAGCGGTGATCTCCGCGCTCGATTCGGTGGCCTGGCTGCTCAACATCCGCGGCAAGGATGTGAGCCACACGCCGGTCGCTCTCTCCTATGTGTTGGCGCATGAGGACGGCACCGCCGAACTGTTCATCGCCAGCGAAAAGGTCACCCCCGAGCTCAAGCAGCATCTCGGCAATGCGGTGACCATTCGCGAGCGCAGCGAATTCGACGGCGCGCTCAAGGCAATGAAGGGCAAGCGCGTCGCGATCGACCCCGACTACGGTGTAGCCGCCATTGCGCTGGCGCTGGAAGAGGGCGGCGCGACACCGGTAATGCAGCGCGACCCGACCATCCTTGCCAAGGCAGTGAAGAATTCCGCCGAAGCGCAGGGTCACCGCGAAGCGCAGGCGCTCGACGGGGTGGCGGTGTGCAAGTATCTCCACTGGCTCAGCGTTGAAGCGCCCAAAGGCGGGATCGACGAGCTGACCGCCGCGGCCAAGCTGCTGGAGTTCCGCCAGCACTATGGCGATTTGCGCGATACCAGCTTCGACACCATCTCCGCCGCCGCCGGCCATGCCGCGCTGCCGCATTACAAGGTCGATGAAGACACCAATATCCCGATCCCGCCGGGCAGCATCTACCTGTGCGATTCGGGCGGGCAGTACCCTTGCGGCACCACCGACATAACCCGCACCATCTGGG
The DNA here is from genome assembly GCF_030140925.1 of Parerythrobacter aestuarii. Taxonomy (NCBI): domain Bacteria; kingdom Pseudomonadati; phylum Pseudomonadota; class Alphaproteobacteria; order Sphingomonadales; family Erythrobacteraceae; genus Parerythrobacter; species Parerythrobacter aestuarii. The sequence continues at coordinate 465,857 of NZ_JARBWD010000001.1, read as the reverse complement.
TTGGTCCGGGAGAGCCTACTGCTGAGATGAAGGACCGCTTCACCCGCGTGCTCAAGGGCCATATTGCCATTGCGCAGGCGATTTTCCCCGAGGGCACCTGCGGCGGCCAGCTCGATAGCCTGGCGCGCCAGTTCCTGTGGGCGGCAGGGACCGACTATGCCCATGGCACCGGTCACGGGGTAGGCAGTTTCCTCTCCGTCCACGAGGGTCCGCAGCGGATCGGCAAGATCAACGGGGCTCAGGCCGGCACGCTGGAACCGATCCTGCCTGGCATGATCCTCTCCAACGAACCGGGCTATTACAAGGCTGGCGAATTCGGCATCAGGATCGAGAACCTGGTCCTGACCGAGGAGCGCAACATCGAGGGTGCCGACGAGGGCCGCTGGTTCGGGTTCGAGAACCTGACCTGGGTGCCGGTCGACCGCACGCTGATCGAGCCTGCGCTGCTGACAGCAGACGAGCGCGCCTGGCTCGACCGGTACCATGCCGACACCCGCTCGCTGCTGGCCTCGCGGCTCGAAGGCGACGTGCTCGACTGGCTGATGGCGAATACCGAACCGCTCTGATCGCGCTTGTGACACTGCTGATGTTCTAGTAATGTTCTCTTGCTCCGAGTCGCAGGTGCGAGTCGGTTTTCAGGAGGACACACGATGATCGGCTATGTCACACTCGGCACCAACGACCTCGAGAAGAATGCCCCGTTCTACGATGCCATTGCCAAGGCGATGGGCGTCGGGCGGATGATGGAGTTCGACAGCTTCATCGCCTGGGGCACCATGGATGGTCCCGCAGGTGTCGCGCTGACCAAGCCCTTCGACGGCAAGGAAGCAAGTGTCGGCAACGGCACCATGGTGGCGCTGCAGGTCGATGGACCAGACAAGGTCAGGGAACTCTACGATATCGCGCTCGCCAATGGCGGCAGCGACGAAGGTGAGCCCGGCCCGCGCGGTGACGACGGCTTTTACGCCGCCTATTTCCGCGACCCCGATGGCAACAAGCTCAATGCCTTCTGCATGACGCAGGCGGGCTGACACGAACATTCCGAGGCGCGGCGTTCAGGTTTTCAGACAGATGAATGAACGTCGCGCACTGATACAATCAGCGACAAATCGCCCTGAAACGGGCAAACTCCTGCGACACTGCGGGCCTAGAACAGGCTTCGTGAGTTGCGAAGCGGGCTCGACCCCAATCCTCCCCCTCTCCCCCCTGTCCGCTTCGCAGCTCCGTAGTTTTCGACTAACGGAGTTGCTGTGATGAAAAAGATGTCCCTTGTCCTCGCTACCGGCGCCTTGCTTGCTGGTGGTGCCGCCATTGCCCAACCTTTCGGCGAACGCGCCGAACGTGGCCCCGCCACCCGCGATACGGTGATCGAACGCACCGATGCGATGTTCGCGAAAATGGACGCCAATGGTGACGGCGTCCTTAGCGAAGCCGACCGCGAAGCCAAGATGGCCGAACGCTTTGCCCAGATGGATACCGATGGCGACGGTGTGCTGAGCCGGACCGAATTCGCCGCAGCCCACGAAGCCATGCGCGACAAGCGTGCCGAACGCCGCGAAGCGCGCGCCGAACGGCGTGCCAATAATCCGGGCGGCGAGCGCATGGGTCGCCATGGTGGCCGACATCATGGACAGGGTGGCCCCGGCGGCATGATCAGGGCCGCCGATGCCAACGGTGACGGGCAGGTCACGAAGGCTGAATTGCAGACAGCGGCACTGGCCCGCTTCGACAAGGCCGACACCGATGGCGACGGCACGGTCACCCGCGAAGAGCGCCGCGCCGCCATGCAGGCGTTCCGGACCGAAAAGCGCGGCCAGTAAGCAGGTAATCAGGATGGGGGCCGGCAACGGGATGAGCACAAGCGAGGCCGATAAGCCCGTTCACGTCCTGCTCGTCGATGACGAGGCCAGCCTGCGCGAACCCCTGGCCGAATATCTCACCGGCCAGGGGTTTCGCGTGTCCGAAGCCGAAAGTGGTGCGGGCGCACGCAGCGTGCTGCTCAACCAACACCCCGACATCGCGCTGGTCGACATCATGATGCCAGGCGAAGACGGTCTCTCGCTGACACGCTTCCTGACCGAAACCAAGGGCCTGCCGGTCATCCTGCTCACCGCCAAAGGCGAAGCGACCGACCGCATCATCGGGCTGGAGATCGGCGCAGACGACTATGTTCCCAAGCCGTTCGAGCCACGCGAACTGGTTGCGCGCATCCGCTCCGTACTGCGCCGGGCCGGTCGCGCTGCGGTCGCTTCACCGGAAGAAGATGCGCTCTACCAGTTCGATGGCTGGCACCTCGATCCGCTCAAGCGCAAACTGACCGATCCTGACGGCAGCGTCGTCTCCATCTCCACTGCCGAGTTCCGCTTGTTGCGGGCTTTCCTCGACCATCCTCGCAGCGTGCTGGACCGCGACCGGCTGCTCGATATGGTGCAGGGCCGCGAAGCGCATATGTTCGACCGCGCGGTCGATAACCAGGTTAGCCGCTTGCGCCGCAAGATCGAAGCCGACAGCCGCGATCCGCAATTGATCCTGACCGTCCGCGGTGGCGGCTACCGCTTTGCCGCCAATGTCACCCGCGTGGCGCTGGCGCGGGACTGAGCGATGCGGTTGTGGCCCAGGAGCCTTTTGGGGCAGACGCTTTTCGCGGTCGGCGCCGCGCTGCTGGTTGCACAGTCGGTCTCCGCTGTCTTGCTCTACCGGGCGGTCGAAAACCGGCGCGAGGCCGCCGTCCTCAATGCTGCTGCGCTGAGCCTGCTGATTGATCCGGACACGCGCGGTCGCCAGTTTCGTCGATCACTCGAACGTATGGGCCGCGAGATGGAGATCGACCGCCCCGCCGGCCGCCCGATGCGGACCCGCAGCAGCGAATCCAGCCCGCTGCTCCCAGCGGAACGCGATTCGGTTGGGCGGTCGGAACGCCTTGGCGAGATTCTCTCTGGGCAGGGACTGCAGCCGGTCACTTTGCAGACGACCGTGCGCGTCGCCGGTGACGATCCTGTGCTCCAGCAATTGGCGCGTGATCGCCCTCGTTTCGCTGCTCAACCGGGCTGGGCGGACAGGCGCATTCTCGTTGCCGGGATCCAACTGCAGCAAGGTGGCCCCTGGCGCGTGGCGCGGGTCCCGATACCGCCACGCGAACCACGCGCGGTTGGCGGGATCGTGCTCCAGACGCTGGTACTCTTCGTTTTCCTCATGGCCGTGCTCTTCTTCCTGTTACGCAGAATCACGCGACCGCTCGCCGCCCTGACTCAGCGCACAGAACGCTTTGCTGCGACTCAGGATGCCAGCGGCCAGCTTGCCCCGCGCGGGCCAGACGACATCAGCCGCCTGCAAGCCGCGCACAACGCCATGGAAAACCGTATCGCGGCGATGCTCGACGAGAAGGACGTGATGCTCGGTGCGATCGGGCATGACCTCAAGACGCCGCTCGCAGCGCTGAGGGTACGGATCGAATCGGTCGGGGACGAGGCGCAGCGCAACAAGATGGCTGCTGGGATCGAAGACATCACTCGCTCGCTTGACGATATCCTGTCGCTCGCCCGGATCGGCCGGACAGACCAGCCACCCGAGCCAGCCCAGCTTGGCGCACTGGTGGAATCGGTGGTCGAGGAATTCGAGGACATGGGTGAGCCGGTCGCGCTGGAGGCAATCGAGCGGATCGTTGCCCCGATCCACCTGACCTGGCTGCGGCGGGCACTGCGCAACCTGATTTCCAATGCGCTGCGTTACGGCAAGCGCGCGCGCGTTTCACTGCTGCGTGCCAACGCCACCATTGTCCTGCGCGTTGATGATGACGGGGCAGGCATCCGGCCCGACCAGATCGCTACCATGCTCGAGCCCTTCCAGCGCGGCGAGACGAGCCGCAACCGTGCCACTGGTGGCGCGGGATTGGGTCTCACACTCGCGCGCGCCATTGCCGAACAGCATGGCGGCACGCTGGTGCTTTCCAATCGCGCCGAAGGTGGGTTGCGGGCAGAAATCCGCCTGCCAGCGCCTTAGCGCATCAACCCGCCGATCAGGTTGCGCACGAACCGCCCGGCCAGACCTCCGCCGAGCTCCGTCGCGATGGACCCAGCTGCCGAAGTGGCCGCCGTTTTCATCGGATTGGCGCGGCTTTTCTTGCCGGTGATCTTGGCCGCGACCAGCGCCGCTGCGGAACTGGCCGCAGCGCCCATCGCGGCCTTGCCGGCCTTCTCCCACATCGAAGTGGTCTTGCGGCTGCGCTTGGCGACTTCCTCGGTGCCTTTTTCTTCGACTTCCTTGGCGGTCTCGGCAGCATCGGCGGCCTTCGCAGCGAGCACTTCCTCGGCACTTTCGCGATCGACGGCAACGTCATATTTGCCTTCGACCGGACTGATCGACTTGATGATCGCGCGTTCCTTCACCGTTACCGGACCCAGCCTGCTGCGCGGCGGCTTGATCAGCGTGCGTTGCACCACCGTGGGTGCGCCATCCTCGTCCAGCGTCGAGACAAGCGCTTCGCCGACCTTGAGCTCGGTGATGGCTTCTTCGACATCCAGGTCGGGGTTGATACGGAAGGTTTCCGCAGCCGCCTTGATCGCCCGCTGGTCGCGCGGGGTGAAGGCGCGCAGGGCGTGCTGCACCCGGTTACCCAGCTGGCCTGCGACCTCTTCCGGGATGTCGATCGGGTTCTGGGTACAGAAATAGACTCCGACACCCTTTGAGCGGATCAGCCGCACGACCTGCTCGATCTTCTCCTGCAGGGCCTTGGGCGCATCGTCGAACAGCAGGTGCGCTTCATCGAAGAAGAACACCAGCTTGGGCTTCTCCGGATCCCCCACCTCGGGCAGCGTTTCGAACAGTTCGGCCAGCAGCCACAACAAGAAAGTGGCGTAGAGCTTGGGGCTGCGCATCAGCTTGTCGGCGGCGAGCACGTTGATATAGCCGCGGCCTTGTTCGTCGACGGCAAGGAAATCGTCGATTTCCAGCGCGGGCTCGCCGAAGAACTGGTCCGCCCCCTGGCTCTCGAAGCTCAGCAGCTGGCGCTGGATCGCGCCAACCGATTGCTTCGACACATTGCCGTATTTGCCCGACAGCTCGCTGGCATTCTCCGATGCCCACATCAGCACTGACTGCAAATCACCGAAATCGAGCAGCAACAGGCCGTTCTCGTCGGCATGGCGGAAGACGATCTGCAGCACGCCTTCCTGCGTGTCATTGAGATCGAGCAGGCGCGACAGCAGCAGCGGCCCCATTTCGGAAACGGTGGTGCGGATCGGGTGGCCCTGCTCGCCATAAAGGTCCCAGAAGACAGCCGGGTTATCGGAATAGGCGTAATCGTCCATGCCCAGTTCCTTGGCACGGCCTTCCAGCTTGTCGGCATGCTTGAACTGCGGCGATCCGGACATGGAAATGCCCGACAAATCGCCTTTCACATCGGCCACGAATACCGGCACGCCTTCGGCCGAGAAGCTCTCCGCCAGGCCCTGCAGGGTCACGGTCTTGCCGGTGCCGGTCGCCCCGGCAATCAAACCGTGGCGGTTAGCAAGGCCTAGGTCGAGATACTGCTTTTCGCCATTGGCGGCGAGACCGAGGAATATCTGGCTCATAATCGAAAGGACCCCTAGAGATTCATGCGTTTGTGACGCTGTGGCGGCACAAGGCGCATGTGGTCAAGTAAGGTTCCATTTCGCGTCGCAAGGGCTATGGCGGAGGAGATGGCGCAGAAGGCTCCTTTCGTATTGCTGGACGATGCCCGCGCGGGCGGCGGCGCACAGGCGCATCTCTATACCGATGCCGCTGAAGTCTTCGTCGCGCATGGACCACAAGATGTAGGGCCGGTTCTCGACGCCGCACGCGCCGCCCAGGCCGCCAAAGGCGGCACACTTGCCGGCTATCTCGCCTACGAAGCAGGCTTGGCGATCGAGCCGAAACTGCAACCCATCGCGACCGCTCGAACCGGGGCGGCCGGGCCACTGGTATGGCTTGGCCTGTTCTCAAGCGAGACTGTCCTGGCCCCTGATGAGGTGCCCGGCTGGCTCGCCGGGAAGGCCGAAGGGAACGCTTCGCTCGGCCCGCTCGATCCGCAAGTGTCGCAAGGGACCTATAGCGAGGCCTTTGCCACGCTCCAGCAAGCGATCCGGGCAGGTGACATCTACCAGGCCAATCTCACCTTGCCGCTGGCCGGTGCCTATTCCGGTGATCCTGTCGCGCTCTATGCGGCGCTCAGACCGGCGGCGCAGGCTGGCTATGGCGGGCTGATCTGCGATGGGTCACACTGGCTGCTAAGCCTGTCTCCTGAGCTGTTCGTCTCGCTGAAGGACGGCCAGGCGCGCACCAAGCCGATGAAAGGCACCCGCCCCCGCTCCGCCGATCCGGCCAGCGATGCGGCGCTACGCGAAGACTTGCAGCGGAGTGAGAAGGACAAGGCCGAGAACCTGATGATCGTCGACCTGATGCGCAACGATCTCAGCCGCGTGGCCGAGGCCGGAAGCGTTACCGTCGAGAAACCCTTCGCTGTCGAAAGCTATCCGACGGTCCACCAGATGGTAACGACAGTCCATGCTCGCCTCCAGCCAGGGAAGGGCGCGCTCGACCTCATCCGCGCGCTGTTCCCGTGCGGCTCGATCACCGGTGCCCCCAAGATCCGGGCGATGGAGCTCATCAATGAGGTCGAGCGCGATGCCCGCGGTCCCTACTGCGGGGCAATCGGGCGGATCGATGCCAGCGGGAATGCAGCGTTCAACGTGGCCATCCGCACCCTGCGATTGACGCCGGTCGAGAACCAGCGCGGGAAGGCGGTTCTGGGCGTAGGCTCCGCCATCGTTGCAGACAGCGAAGCCACCAATGAGTGGCGCGAGACCATCCTCAAAGGTGGTTTTGCCCGTGCCAGCAATGCGGAATGTACCGCGCCGGGGTTCCACCTGATCGAGACCATGCGGTTCGATCCGGAAGACGGCATCCCGTTGCTGGAAGCGCATCTCGAAAGGATCAAGGCGAGCGCGGGCGAGCTGGGGTTTGCTTTCGACCGCCACGCCGCACGCAACCAGATCCAGGCCCTGTGCTTCGACCTAGAAACGCAGGCACGGTTGCGACTCACCTGTGCCCGCTCCGGCGCAACAGCGCTCGAAGCTGCGCCACTGGGCAAGCCATGGGACGAACCGGTACGTTGTGCGATCCTGCCATTGCCTGTCGATGCGGGCGACTGGCGGCTGCGACACAAGACCAGCGACCGGGGCTTCTATGAAGACGCCCTGGCGGTGGCGAAGGAGGCCGGCGCTGACGAAGCCCTGTTGCTGCGCGACGATGGCTTGCTGACCGAAGGCTGCATCACCAACCTGTTCGTCGCGCGCGATGGTGTGCTGATCACACCGCCAGTTTCGCTCGGACTGCTGCCCGGCGTCTTGCGCCAGTCTCTGATTGCGGAAGGCCGGGTGGTCGAAGGGGATGTGCGTATCGAAGATCTCGAACAGGGCTTCTTCATCGGCAATGCCGTGAGAGGTCTCGTAAAAGCAACGCTGCTGACATGATCGATATTCTCTTCGAAGACGGCGAAGCATTGGTCATCGACAAACCGGCGGGGCTGCCGATCGAGCGCCCGCGCAAGGGTGGGCCATCGCTGGAGGACCATCTCGACGCGCTCAAACTCGGCTTCCAGCGTCCGCCCGTGCCCGTCCATCGCATCGACACCGATACCAGCGGCTGCCTGCTGCTGGCGCGCAATCCCAAGGCGCTGAAGCGGTTTGCCCGCGCCTTTGAAGAGCGCAAGGTTGGCAAGCGGTACCTCGGCATCGTTTCCGGGGTGCCGGAAACGGACGCAGGCACGATCGAACTGGCGCTCAGCAAGATCAGCAGTGCCGAAAAGGGCTGGCGGATGATCGCCGCGAAGAAAGGCAAGCCGTCGGTCACGCACTGGCGGGTGCTGCAAACCCTCGATCTGGGCACGCTAATCGAGTTCACGCCCGAGACCGGGCGCACCCACCAAATCCGGATCCATGCGGCCGCCGGCCTCGGCCTGCCGTTGCTCGGTGATCCTGTCTACGGCGATACGACCAGCGGGCCGCGGACTATGCTCCATGCCGCAGGGCTGTCGGTCGAGCGCGAAGGCAAGCCGCCCATAGTGGCAGTTGCGCCGCTGCCTGCCGACTTTGTCGCTATGGGTGCCCGAGATGGATAGCGATCTTATTGCCAGGGCCCATGCGCTGGCAGAAGAGAATTTCCTCGCCGGATCCGGCCCGGGCGGCCAGAATGCCAACAAGGTCGCGACCGAAGTCCAGCTGCGGGTCAACATCTACCGCCTGCGGTTGCCGCCTCCGGTCTTCGCGCGGCTGCGGATGCTGGCGGGCAGCAAGCTGACAGCGGCCGGAGTACTCATCATTACCGCTCGCCAGCATCGGACCCAGGAAGCCAACCGCCAGCTGGCCCGCGAAAAGCTCGAAGCGCTGCTCGAGGAGGCCCATCGCCAGCCCAAGCGGCGCGCCAAGAGCCGGGTCAGCCGGGCAGGAAAACTCCAGCGGCTCAAGGCCAAGAAGGCCCGCGGCGCGGTCAAGGCCAATCGCGGCAAGGTCTCGCCTTCGGACTGGTAGGCCACGCGCTAACGAACCTTGACTTTCCCCCGTGAATCGCTCAATGGGCGCGCCGATGTGGCGGTACGCGCGCGTGCCGCCTGTATTTTTTCGGTCCTCAAGGCCACACCAGACAGTTCAGGAAAGCACCATGGCGAAGCCCGCTACCGTCAAGATCAAGCTCGTCTCGACCGCAGACACGGGCTTCTACTATGTGACCAAGAAGAACCCGCGGAACATCACCGAGAAGATGACCTTCCGCAAGTACGACCCGGTCGTGCGCAAGCACGTCGAGTTCAAGGAAGCCAAGATCAAGTAAGATCTGCCGGCTTCCTGAACGGGGAGAAATTCCCGTTGTCAGTGACAGTTCAGCGCCGATTCCCTAAAGCGGCGCGTATGAACCGGATACCTCCATCGTTTCGCACGAGCGCCGCGCTTGCCGCGGCGCTTGCCGTTTGTGCTCCCGCGCTATCTCTTCTTAGCGCGCCGGAGGCTGCCTACGCCCAGTCGGCCGGCACGCTCGACGATGCCGTCGCCGCGCTACGCGGGATCTCCACGCTCAAGGCGAAGTTTTCGCAGACTGACCGCAAGGGCCAGACCGTCTCTGGCGAAATGACGCTCAAGCGCCCGGGCAAGATTCGCTTCGAATACGAGAAAGGCGTCCCGCTGCTGGTGGTTTCCAACGGCAGTTCGATGACCATGATCGACTACGAAGTGAACCAGGTCCAGCGCTGGCCGATCAAGAATTCACCGCTGGGCGCGCTGCTCGATCCCAACCGCGACGTGAAGCGGTACGGCAGGCTGATCCAGACCAGCAATCCGGCTGTGATGAGCGTCGAAGTACGCGACCCCAAGAAGCCGGAATTCGGCATTATCACCCTCATCTTCATTCGCGACGGAAAGGCACCCGGCGGGTGGCAGCTGACCAACTGGGTGGCGCTCGATGCGCAGAACAACCGCACCACCGTGCGGCTGACGAATCACCGCTACGGCGTGGCCGTCAGCGACTCGGCGTTCAGGTACAAGGACCCGCGCCGGACCACCCGTCGCCCCGGATAAACGCTTCGTCTCCCAATTGACGGGCAATTGCGACAAAGCGCGACATGCCGTTCATTCCCAAGCAAGCCGAATCGCTGTAATCTTGTTTCACAAAGCGGATGGGAGGCGGGTTTCCCCCCTGTTGCCTCGTCCTTCCAATAAAGTCCGTTTTGTTCACAGCGTGACGAACGCTCACATGGAACCCTCGTGCCAATTGCCCCCGGCACGAGGGTTTTTTTTGAGGGACGGGGCTGAGCTAGTCCTGCAACCCCAACGCGCCCGCCATCACGTCATAGATCCGGTCCTGCTCCATCACCCCGCGCACGTCTTCGGCGCCGGGGCCGTGGGCGTAGAGCGCCACGTCCTCACCGGCATGGGTTTCACTGCCCGTCGGGACAAGCGCCTGCTGGGCCGCAGTCACGCCCGTGTCCGGGACCGGGCGCTCACCGGAGACCGCACCAGGTCCGTTGGCATAGCCCAGCGTCGTGTAGGGTTTGCCGTCCTCAGCCAGCATCGGCCCGTCGTCTTCACCTTCCCCTTCAGGTGCGACCACCAGGCCCAGGATCGGGTTGCCGCGCTTTGGGTAGCCGGCGATCGTGAACACGTGGCTGTGATCGGCGGTAACAAGGATCAGCGTTTCTTCCGGATCAGTGTTGTCGAGCGCCCACTGGATCGCGCGGGCGAATTCCAGCCCGTCTTCCAGCGCGAGCCCCGCCTTGCCTTCGTGGTGGCCGTGATCGATCCGGCCCGCTTCGACCATCAGGTAGTAGCCATCGGGATTGCCCGCGAGCCGCTTGATCGCCTCTGCCGTCATGGCGGTCAGCGTCGGTTCTGCCGTGTCCTCGGTGCGCTGCGCCGTGTAGGTCATGTGGCTAGGCGAAAAGAGGCCAAGCACCGGCGCGCCCAAGGGAGCCGCGGCCAGCCCGGCAGCATCGGTGACAAATGTGCCGCCGGTGCGAGCAACCCATTCAGCGGGCAAGTCTGCGCCCGCCTCCAGCCTGCGGCCGCCCTTGTCACTGCCGAAGAAGCCACCCAATCCGCCGCCCAGCGCCAGGTCGAGATCGGAGTCGACAAGCTGCCGGGCGATATCCTTGCAGCCCGACCCGCGCTGGTCTTCGGGGATCCAGGCGTCCGCTTCCCAGTTGCGATCGGTGCTGCGGGCATAGACCGCAGCCGGGGTGGCATGGGTGATGCGCGCCGTGCTGACGACGCCAACCGCCATACCGCGCGCCTTGGCTTTCTCGCTGAGCAGCGGCAGCGGGTGCTGCTGGCCGCCGACGCAATCGCCGCGCGCGGCTTCGGGCCCGATGCCGATAAAGCCGATATTGGTCTTCCGTCCCGAATTCATCGCTGTCGCCGTACCAGCGCTGTCCGGGACCTGTGCGTTGACATTGTAGGTCTTGACCAGCGCAACATTGTCGAAGGTTTCGAACGGCAGGACATATTCTTCGCCGGTCTGCCCCTGTTTCTGCCCGGCATAGATTCGCATCGCGGTGATGGTCGAAATGCCCATCCCGTCGCCGATGAACAGGATGACGTTCTTGGCCTTGCGTTCCTTGGTAACCGGCTCTGCAGAAGCGGCGGTCTCCACCGTATCCTGCGCATAGGCGGTCGTGCACCCGGCAAGGGGCATGGCCATGGCAGCGAGAGCTGTAAGGACGAGGTGAGACGAGCGCATGGGATACCTCCGCTGGTTCAGTGTTGCGCCCTGCTATCGCGCTTGGTCATGACAACCAAGAGAAAGCTGGCATAGAGGGGTGCGCGCGGCCTTGCCGCTGGCACATGCCCGACCTAAGGCAACCGCCATGGTTTCAGTAACGACATGGAATATCAATTCGGTCCGCCTGCGGATGCCGATCGTGGAGCGCTTCCTCAAGGAGCAATCACCCGACATCCTGTGCCTGCAGGAGATCAAGTGCCAGGAGCACCAGTTTCCCTACGAAGTGTTTCGCGCGCTGGGTTACGAGCACTTCGCGATCCACGGGCAGAAGGGCTATCACGGCGTGGCGACGGTCGGGAAGGTGCCGTTCACGGAGTTCTCTCGGCATGACTGGCAGGACAATGGCGAGGCTCGCCATGTCGGGGTCGAGCTCGGCGAGGGGCCTGGCAAGGGCACTGTCATCGAGAATGTCTATGTCCCCGCCGGTGGCGACGAACCGGACCGCGAGATAAATCCCAAGTTCGGCCAGAAGCTCGATTTTCTTGAGCGGATGACCCGCTGGGCCGACAAGATCGATCGCCCCACACTGATCGTCGGCGACTTCAACATCGCCCCCTTGGAAAGCGACGTGTGGAACCACAAGCAGCTGCTCAAGGTCGTCAGCCACACGCCGATCGAAGTCGAAACCTTGCAGCGCTTCATGGACGCGCATGGCTGGGCAGATATCGGGCGTGAGTACATCAAGGCTCCCGAACGCTATTACAGCTGGTGGAGCTACCGGGCGAAGGACTGGCGCAAGGGCGATCGCGGGCGGAGGCTCGACCATATGTGGGCCAGCCGCGAACTGGCCGCGCAGGCAACCGCGCACAGTGTGTTCGAGGATGCCCGCGACTGGGAGAAACCCTCCGACCATATCCCGCTGACCACGGAGTTCACTTTCTGAGTGGGCCGTCACCCTCCCGCCGGGCAGCGCAAGCGATCGATGCGCTGAGGCATGGCTGGCCAATCGAGGTCGAGGGTGCGGGTATCTTGCTGCCGGTCGAAACGGCAATTGAAGCGACAGCGAGCTCGTCGCACCTGCTGATTTCTGCCGCCCGCGCAGCGACACTCAAGCTCATCAACCAGCTCGATGCGGCCGTGCCGCATGCCCCGGTGCTGATACGAGGAGCCGAACCATTCGACCTCCGCCTTGCCACGGCCGTGGCGGACCCGGCGCTAGACCTTGCCAATCCTCTCAAGGGTCCGTTCAAGGCCGAACCGCTGGCATGGCACGCGGCAGCCGAGACGGCTATGGAGCTGGCCCGCATCGCCGGGATCCTGCCTGCCTTCATGGTCGCGCCGGAGAACGCCGGAGAAGCGCAACCGGTTGCGCCCGCCGACCTCGCCGCATGGTCCGATCCCGCTCGGCTGAAGATCGCTACCCGCGCCCGGTTGCCGATCGCTGCCGGGGAAGACGCAGAACTGGTGGTGTTCCGCAAGGCCGATGACATGCGCGAACATTGCGCGCTGATCATCGGCAAGCAGATGGCAGGCAAGGTGCCACTGGTACGGCTGCATTCGGAATGCCTGACCGGCGACATCCTCGGCAGCCTCAAATGCGATTGCGGACCGCAGCTCGATGCCGCGCTGGCGCGGATGGCCGAGGAGGCCGAGAACGGTGGATATGGTGTCCTCCTCTACATGCGACAGGAGGGGCGCGGCATCGGCCTCGTCAACAAGATGCGCGCCTATCGCCTGCAAGATCAGGGTTTCGACACAGTCGAGGCTAACGAGAGGCTCGGCCTGCCTGACGAAAGTCGGGATTTTACAACGGCGGCACGGATGCTAACGCTACTTGGTATCGGTGAGATTGGACTCCTCACCAATAACACAAGAAAGGTCGTCGCGTTGGAAGACCAGAGAATATCGATCGCACGCCGGGTGGAGCATGTGCTGCCGCCCAACCCGCACAATCGCCGCTACCTCGAAACGAAGCGTGACCGGTCAGGCCACCTGTTGCCATGACCGTTTCCATACGTAGCGAGCAGCCCGGCGACGAAAGAGCGATCCGGGCCCTGACCGATGCGGCCTTTCGCGACATGCCGCATGCCGACGGCGATGAAGGCGAGCTGATCGAGCGGCTGCGGGTCCAGGGGGACCTGGTGCTCTCGCTCGTGGCCTGCAATTCCGACAAGGCCATCGTCGGGCATATTTCCTTTTCGCCGGTTGCGATCGCCGGATCGGAAGGGAAGTGGTACCAGCTGGCGCCGGTGTCAGTGATCCCGAGCGGACAGAATTCGGGGATCGGCTCATCGCTGATCGAAGCCGGACTCGACCGGCTTCAGGGGAGCGGGGCTGCAGGCATCCTGCTGGTTGGCGATCCGGACTATTATTCCCGCTTCGGCTTCACCCGCGAACACGCACTCACGCTGTCGGATGCGCTGGATCCCTACTTGCAAATGCTGCAGTTCGAGGGTGATCCGCCCAGCGGCCAGATCACGCTCGCGCCCGCGTTCGGTTAGCGACGTTCGTAACGCTTGAGGCCGGGGCCGAGTACATTGTCCTCAATCGTGACCTGATCGCCGCCCCAATCTGCCACGAACACCGAGTTACGCTGCAGGCCCGGCACGAAACGGGCATCGTTGCCGGCGATAACGAGCCCGTTGGAGCTCTGGTCGCCTTCTTCTGCGCCGACCGCGATGAAGGCGGAGTAATTCTCCTTGTCGCGGCCCTGAACAAACCAGTTGTTGGTGATCTGGCCAATCGAGCCCTGCGGCAAGTCAATCATGTAATTGGTCGAGCGACCGGCGGAATCGTCGAAACTGGATGCCGCGATATCGGTGCGGCGCGCGCGCGACTTGACGTAATGCCCACCCGTGCCGCGCTCGAAGCGGCTGCGCGTGATGCGCAAGTGGGCGATCGTACCGGTGTAGATCGAATGCGCACAGCCGCCGTCACCTTCGCAGGTGCCAAGGCCGGAGAAGGTCGAACGGTCGATGACCAGCCTGATAGAAGGGTCGTGCGCGGTGAGGATGCCTTGCTGGCTGTCAACGAACCAGCTGTTGGCGACAGTCAGGTTGCCTTTCTCCAGCCGGATGCCGGCACCGTTGAAATCGGCCACCGCCATGTTGCGAAAGACGAGGCCTGACACGCTGGCTTCGCGCCCGCGCAGGACCAGCGCTGCCTTGCCTTCGCATTCCACCCCGTCGAGAATGGCAGTGCCCGGCTCGCTGGCGAAAAAGGCCACGCTGCCGACCTGCTGCACGGCGCATTGGCGCCAGGTGCCCGGGGCAATGGCAATCGTGCCGGTACCGGTACCGATCGCATCCACCGCCTGTTGCAGGTTGCCGAAACCTTGCCCGCTCTCGACTACCGTGAATGGCGCGGGGGCCGGCTGCGCCAGCACGGCAGCGACCGGGATCAACGCAATGGCGGCAGCGGCGACAACGCCGAACACCCAGTTCGAAGGGCGCGAAACAGCGGGGCGTGCATGCGGAAGGCGGGCAGAGTTTTCCATGCCGCCCGTCCTAACTGAAAAGGGTTAACGGGCCGCTAACTTTTCGGGTGTCTTGCGAGGGGCGCAGACCGCAAACCTGTCACTTTTTCCACCTGCCCGGAGTGCGGTTCCTGACGATGATCATAAACGGGATGGTGAGCACAATGATGCTGCCAACCCCGATCGCCATCTCCAGCGGCGTTCCGCCGTCGATAAAAAACGCTATTCCAAGCACGAGGGTAAGAAAACCGATCAGCAGGACCCAGCCTTGCCACGCAATTGGCCAGCCTGACCCCTGCCCCAATCTCTTGGGCGCAAACCAATCACCCTCTTCGAAGAACTTGTGCAACATGGGTCAATCTTCCTTTGGCGGTCGGCCCCGGCGCGGTTTGGCGGACTTGCGGACATCGATACCGCGCTTCTCAAGCGCTTCGCGCAGCAGCATCTCGATCTGGGCATTGGCGCTGCGCAGCTCGGCACCCGCCAGCCGCTCGACCGCGGCGTGAACTGCCGGATCGAGCCGCAAGGCAAAGGCTTTCTTGGCCGCGCTTTTCTTGGGTGCAGCCATGGCTGCCTCCTGACTTCAAAGCCTATTGGTAAAGCCTATTGATAGAGTGTGCCGGCATTGACGACCGGATGCGCTTCGCGATCGCCGCACAGGACCACCATAAGGTTAGAGACCATCGCGGCGCGGCGTTCGTCGTCGAGTTCGATGACACCATCCGCACTCAGCTTCTGCAACGCGTCTTCCACCATGCCGACCGCGCCGATCACCACTTTCTTGCGCGCGGCGATCACGGCATCGGCCTGTTGCCGGCGCAGCATGGCACCGGCGATCTCAGGTGCGTAGGCGAGGTGGGTGAGGCCCGCCTCGTCGACGACGATCCCGGCCACCTGCAGCCGCTCGTTGAGCTCTTCACAGAGTTCGCGATTGACCACATCGGCACTGCCACGCAGCGTGGTCTCATCTTCCTCGTTCATATCGTCATAAGGATGGCGGGCACCCACCGTGCGCAGGCCGGCCTCGATCTGGATCTCGACGAATTCCTTGTAATCGTCGACATCGAAGGCGGCCTGCGCCGTATCGCGCACGCGCCAGACGACATTGCAGGCGACTTCGATTGGGTTGCCGCGCAAATCGTTGATCTTGACCTTTTCCGAATGGACATTGTGGGCGCGCGCGCTGATCTTCTTGCGCATCATCCACGGCCAAACCCAGCGCAGCCCCTCGGTCCGCTCGGTCCCGCTATAGGCTCCGAACAGGGTAATGACGGCGGTCTGGTTGGGCTGGATCATGAAGAACCCGCCCACAATCAGCAGGAAGGGGATGATTCCGACCAGCAGCGAACCCACGAACATCAGCTTTGCGGCCTTGCTCGCGCCATCGGGCGGCGCACCATTGGCCACGGTCCAGATGAAAAAGACGATCGCCGCCAGCATTGCCAACAACATCACATATCCGTTGTAGGACTTCGCCGCCCGTTCCTGGCTGACATTCATTCCCTGCAGTTGATTGACCATGAAAGGCCTCCTGTCGATATAATTATGATATCATCTTTATATCGACTCACGGAAGAGTCAAGCAAATCCGGTCAGTGCCTCCGGATGCAGTCGAGAAACCGTTCTCCAAAGGCCTCGAGCTTTTTCGTGCCGATGCCGCCAATCGTGCCCAGTTCCGCGAGCGTCGCGGGCCGGCTGGTGGCCATCTCCCGCAGGGTAGCATCATGGAAAATGACATAGGGTGGGACCTGCCCTTCGATCGCCAGTTCGCGTCGCAGTTCGCGCAGTGCATCGAACAGGGGGTCGCCGATCGGGTTGACTCCGCCATCACGCGAACGGCGCGAGCGGCGCTCCTTCTTCGGCGGCTTCACGATAAGCAGCTCGGCATCACCTTTGAGGATGTCTCGCGCATCGCCGCCGAGCATCAGGCCGCCATGCTCGGTCGCCACCAGCGAGCCGCGTGCCTGCAGGGCCCGGCTGACCGGGCGCAGCAATGTCGCTTCCTCGGCCCCGACGATACCGAACACGGTCAATTGGTCGTGCCCCCTGGACATGACCCGGTCATCGTCACCTCCCGTCAGCACCTTTTGCAAATGCCCGAAACCGAAGCTCTGCCCGGTGCGATAGACTGCGGAAAGGAGCTTGCGCGCTGTCTCGGTTGCATCGACAACATCCGGCGCATCGAGGCAATTGTCACAGTTGCCGCAGGTTTGCGGCGGGTCTTCGCCGAAGTGCTTCAACAGCACCGCGCGGCGACACCCAGCGGTCTCGACCAGCGACGATAGCGAATCGAGCCGCTGTCGATCGCTCTCGCGACGGTCTTCAGGAGTTTCAGCCAGCCGCAAACGGGCCCGCGCGAAGTCTTCCGCTCCCCACAGCATCAGTGCCAGCGAAGGATCGCCATCGCGCCCAGCGCGTCCTGTTTCCTGGTAATAGGCCTCGATCGACTTGGGGATGCCCGCATGGGCGACGAAGCGGACGTCGGGTTTGTCGATCCCCATGCCGAAAGCGATCGTGGCGACGATGACCATGTCCTCGCTGGCGACGAAGCGGGCCTGGTTCGCCGCGCGCACCTCTGGCTCCAGGCCAGCATGATAGGGCAGGACTTCGCGGCCTGTCGCCGAGGCCAGCTTGGCGGCCAGGTCTTCCACCTTCTTCCGCGTCGGCGCATAGACGATCCCTGGACCCGGCTGTTCTGCCATCAATGTCGTCAGCTGCCTTACCGGGTTTTCGCGGTGGCGAATGGCATAGCGGATATTGGGCCGGTCGAAACCGGCCACCACCAGCCCTTCTTGCGGGATGCCGAGCTGCTCCAGGATATCGCAGCGGGTGTGCGCATCGGCGGTCGCCGTCAACGCCAGCCGCGGGACATCACCGAAGCGATCCATCAGCGGGCGCAGCTGGCGATAGTCAGGGCGGAAATCATGCCCCCATTCGCTGACGCAATGCGCTTCGTCGATGGCAAACAGCGCCAGCGGGGCAGCCGTCAGCAAGTCGCAGAAGCTGGGCTGGCTGGCCCGTTCCGGCGCGACATAGAGCAGGTCGAGCCGCCCGCCGCGAAACGCATCCATGGTTTCGCGCCAGTCTTCGTCGACGCTGGTCAGGGTCGCCGCACGAATGCCGTTGGCTTGCGCAGCGCGGAGCTGGTCATGCATCAGCGCGATCAGCGGCGAAATGACCACGCAGGTCCCTTGCAGCATTGTCGCCGGCAGCTGATAGGTCAGCGACTTGCCCGCCCCAGTGGGCATGACAGCCAGGGTCGAGTGCCCTGCCAGTACCCGCTCGACGACTTCCGGCTGGCGTCCGCGAAAGTCGTCGAAGCCGAACAGTGACCGCAGCCGCTCGCGTGCAGCTTGTAAATTCTTGGATTCGACCCGTGCTTCCACGCCGCTGCCATGGCATAGCCACGCGGTGGCGCAACCGTGGCAGCCAAGTTTTCCCTTGGCCTCGCCGCCCGTCGCCAGTTAAACCGGTCGCCCCTGCGCCAACGAGCGCATACCCTTTTTATCTGGAGAGATCACATGAAGACCACACTCCGCCTTGGCCTCGCAGCCGCCGGCGCGCTTGCCCTCGCAGCTTGCGGCAGCTCCGACGACGCGTCCGACGATGCCACCGCCGAGAGCGTCGAAACCACGGCTGACGACGCCATGGAAGGCGTGAACGACGAACCGGTCGCAGATGAAGCCGCCGTTGAAGACGAAGGTGCCGAAGACGCGGCAGATACCAGCGCGGCCGACCAGGCTTCGGCTGAGGCTGCTGGCGAGGACGCGAAGAAGGCCGCGGCAGACGTGCAGGCCGTGTTGAAGGAAGCCGAAGCAGCTGCAAACACTGCCGCCGAAACGGCTGAGCAGGCCAAGAAGGCCGCCAACACCATGGAGAAGGTCGTCAACTAGGCCCTCCCCCGGGACAGGACAAAGCGGGTCTTTCGCGTCAGGCGAAAGGCCCGCTTTTCCTATGGGGCCTAACCGCTATGATACCGCGCATGACTCGTGCTCCCACAATAGCCGCCCTTGCTTCGCTCGCTGTGCTTGCCGCCTGCGGCCCCGGCGAGAACGACCCAGGCCCAGGTGGTGTGACCGTGGGTGAAGCGCAGGCGCTTGATGAAGCTGCAGCAATGCTGGAAGAACAAAAACTGCCGCCCGATGCCCTCGACAATCCGTCCGAGCCCGCGCAAGGGGATGCGCAAACCGAACAGCAATAGACAAGAGGACCTGCCCCTATGGCCGACACCGGGATGGACGCCGACGTTTTCGAGCAATTCGTCGAGCAACTTGAGCGCTATGTTCGCGAGCGGCTGATCCCCGCCGAGAAGGACGTTATCGCCAACGACAAGATTCCCGAAGATATTGTCGAAGAGATGAAGGAAATGGGCCTGTTCGGGCTCACCGTACCGGAAGACTATGGCGGTGCCGGGCTCAGCACTTCGCAATATGCGCGGGTCGTAAACTGTATGGCCTATGCCGCCCCTGCCTATCGCTCGATTTTCTCGATCAATGTCGGCATGTTCAATTCGGCGATCAAGAATGGTGCCACCGATGCCCAGAAGGCCGAATGGTGGCCGCGCATCGCCGCCGGCGAGATCGCCTGTTTCGGCCTGACCGAACCGGGCTCGGGCTCGGACAGTGCCGCCATGGCCACCACGGCCACGCCCGATCCCGATGGCAACGGCTGGATCCTCAACGGTACCAAGCGCTACATTACCAATGCCCCGCATGCCGATGTCGCACTCATCATGGCGCGCACGGAGAAGGAAGCGCTGCCCAAGAATGCGCATGTCAGCGCCTTTATCGTGCCGATGGACACGCCCGGCATCTCGACCGGCAACCCGGACAAGAAGATGGGCCAGGAAGGCAGCCACATCTCCGACATCATGCTCGACGATGTGAAGGTGCCGGGTGACGCATTGCTCGGCGGCGAAACCGGCAAAGGCTTCGTCTTTGCGATGAAGAGCTTGGACAACGGCCGCATATCGGTGGGCGCTGCCGCCGCCGGATATGCCCGCCGCGCGCTCGACAGCGCGGTCCGCTATGCCACCGAGCGCAAGGCGTTTGGCGAGCCGATCGCCAATTTCCAGCTGATCCAGCAGATGCTGGCTGAAAGCGAGATGGAAATCTACGCCGCCGAAGCGATGATGAAGGATGTGTGCGAACGCGCCGATCGCGGTGAGAACATCCTGCGCAAGGCTGCCGCTTTCAAGGTGTTCTCCAGCGAAATGTGCGGCCGCGTGGTCGACCGCGTGGTCCAGGTCTATGGCGGCGCGGGTTATCTCGCCGAATACGACGCCGAAAGATTCTTCCGCGATGCGCGCATTTATCGCATTTACGAAGGCACTACGCAGATCCTCTACCTGCAGATCGCCAAGCACATGCTGCGCGATTTCGCTGCGCAGAACGGGTAGGTTCGGGTGTACAAGCTGCTCAGCGACCTCTCCATCATCGAGGTGTCGAGCTTCGTCGCCTCGCCCACCATCGGGCTCTATTGCGGGCAGATGGGAGCAGAGGTGATCCGGGTCGACCACAAGGTCGGCGGGCTCGACTACGATCGCTACCTGCTGACCAGCGAAGGCCGCTCGCTCAGCTGGGAGAACCTCAATCGCGGCAAGAAGTCGGTCGCGCTCGACCTGCAATCGGGCGAGGGGCGCGAACTGCTGGTAGAGCTTGCCCGAACGACCGGCCAGGTCGTCACCAACCTGCCGGAGAAGAGCTTCCTCAGCCACACCGCCATGAGCGAAGGCAGGGATGATCTCGTCTCCGTCCGCATCATGGGCTGGCACGACGGGCGGCAGGCGATGGATTTCACTGTAAACGCCGCCAGCGGCTACCCGCTGATGTGCGGACCGGAGGACTGGGACCCGGCGACCGCACCTCCGGTCAACCAGGTTCTGCCGGCGTGGGACTTCATCACAGGTGCCTATGGCGCTTTCGCCCTGCTCGCCGCGCTGCGTCACCGCGATACCACCGGTGAAGGCAGCGAAGTGCGCATCCCGCTCGGCGACGTCGCCATCGGCACCATGGCCAACAGCGGCGCGATGGCGGAAATGCTCTATCGAGGGGGCGATCGCGAGCGGCTCGGCAATGCCATCTGGGGCGCGTTCGGGCGCGATTTCCGCAGCAAGGACGGGGTCCGCTTCATGGTTGCAGCGCTGACCCCCAAGCAATGGAGCGGCCTGATCGAAGCCTTCGGGGTCGAACAAGAGATTGCTGCGCTGGAAAGCGAGCTGGGCGTGCGCTTCGCCGATGGCGACACCCCGCGCTTCGCCAACCGGCACCGGTTGTTCGAACTGTTCCAGCATGCGGCTGACGGTTTCGACTGGACCGAGCTGTCGCAGCGCATGGCCAAGGCCGGAACCACATTCGAGAAGTACCGCACCATGCACGAGGCTGCGAACGATCCCGTACTGGTGGCGAACAACCCGCTGTTCGGGCCCTCGCCAGCCAATCCCTCGGGCTTCGAATATCCCGCTACCCGCAGCTTCGCCAACATGCCGGAAAAACCGGTCGGCGACCCGGCCCCTGCGCCCTACCTGGGCCAGCACAGCGAAGAGATACTGGCCGAACGGCTGGGGCTGTCATCGGGTTCTATCGCCAAGCTGGTAGATGCCGGCATAGTCCGCCTTTCGGATAAGGAATAGATCATGAGCAAACGCCGCGTTGCCATTTGCACGCCCCTGCGCACCCCGGTCGGCCGCTTCGGAGGCACGCTTGCCCCGCTCGATGCTGGGAAGTTGGGGGCCGTCATCCTAAAGGCACTGGTCGAGCGCAGCGGGATCGATCCTTCGCGGGTTGACGATGTCGTCTTCAGCCAGGGTTATGGCAATGGCGAAGCGCCTGCAATCGGCCACTGGAGCTGGCTCGCGGCTGGCTTGCCGATTGAAGTCCCCGGCTTCCAGCTCGACCGACGTTGCGGCTCGGGCGTACAGGCCGTCGCCACCGCCGCGATGATGGTCGAGACCGGCATGGCCGATGTCGTCGTTGCCGGCGGGTGCGAGAGCATGTCCAATGTCGAGCACTACACCACCGATCTGCGCGGCGGCGTGCGCATGGGCGACATGACCCTGCACGATCGCCTGACCCGCGGAAGGTTGATGAGCCAGCCGATCGAGCGTTTCGGCGTGATCACCGGCATGATCGAAACGGCGGAGAACCTCGCCAAGGACTACGGCATCACCCGCGAAGAGGCCGACGCTTTCGCTGTACGCAGCCACCAGAATGCGGCCAAGGCGTGGGAAGAGGGCAAGTTCGCCGACCACCTCGTGACTGTCGACGTCCCGCAACGGCGCGGCGATCCCGTGGTGTTCGACCATGACGAGGGCTACCGCGCAGATGCCAGCATGGAGACGCTCGGTGCACTGCGCGCGATTGACCTCAAACGCGATCCCGAGGCTATTGTCACCGCCGGCAACGCCAGCCAGCAGAACGACGCGGCGGCGGCCTGCCTTGTCGTCGCCGAGGACAAACTGGAAGAAATGGGCCTTACCCCTTCGCTCTGGTTCCACAGCTGGGCTCCGGCAGGTTGCGACCCCAGCCGCATGGGTATCGGCCCGGTCTCCGCGGTCGAGCGGCTGTTCGCCCGCACAGGAATGAGCTGGGACGACATCGGCCTGATCGAACTCAACGAAGCCTTCGCGCCGCAGGCACTGGCCGTGCTCAAAGGCTGGGGCTTCAGCGAAGACGACAGTCGCCGCGAGATCGTCAACGTCAACGGTTCGGGCATCTCGCTCGGCCACCCGATCGGCGCGACCGGCGGGCGCATCCTTGCCGACATGGCCGCCGAGATGCATCGCAGCGAGGTTCGCTATGGCCTTGAGACCATGTGCATCGGCGGCGGTCAGGGGATTGCGGCTATTTTCGAACGCGCGGCATGAGCTGGGAAAGCTGGATCGGGCGCAAGCAAGTCCAGCAGGATACGCTCGGCGCGTCACTGGCTCGTCGCTGGCTCGCCTGTTTCGATCTTGCCGCTCCCGACAGCGGACGCATGCCGCAGGGCATCCACCTCTGCCTCTGCACACCCGAAGCAGCGACGGCGAAACTGGGCCCGGATGGCCACCCTGCGCGCGATGACAGCGAGGACAGCTTCTTCCCGCCGATCCCGCTGCCGCGCCGGATGTGGGCGGCCAGCGAAATCAGCTTCCTTGCGCCTATTAGGATCGGGGCGAAGATCGGACGGATCAGTCGCATTGCCTCCGTCAGCGAGAAGGAAGGATCGACCGGCAAGCTCGGCTTTGTCGAGGTCGAACATGTCACCACCGCCGACCATGTCGAGGCAGTGCGCGAGACGCAGACACTGGTCTATCGCGGCGATGCAGCGCCCGATGCCCCGCCTAGTCCACCGGAACCGGGCGATGGCAGCTTCGACAGCGCCGGCTGGGACTTCACCCGCACGCTGACGCCGTCTGAGACTCTCCTGTTTCGCTACTCGGCGCTTACCTTCAACACGCACCGCATTCACTATGACCTGCCCTATGCGAGAGACGTTGAGCGCTATCGCGGGCTGGTGGTTCACGGGCCCCTGATTACTTCGCTGCTGCTTCAGCTGGCGGCGGATGAATTCGGCGATAACCGCCTGGCGAGCTTCGCCTTCCGGGCCGTCAGCCCGGCCATCTGCGGAGAACCGCTGACGCTGGCGCTCAGACAGGCAGGCGACAGCATGGAGCTTGGCTCCTTCGCCAGCGACGGACGCCAAACACTGAAGGCGACTGCAACGCTCGCCTAGGAGATCTGATAGTCGGCAAGCGGTTGCAGCACTGCATAGCTTTCCTCTTCCGGCTCACGCCCCAGCTCGGGGAAATCCAGCGGTTCCGGCTCCACATGCGTATCGGGCAGCCGGTCGAGCAAGTCGCGGACCAGCGTCAAGCGGCCGTGCTTCTGGTCGTTGAAATCGACCAGGGTCCACGGCGCGTGCTCAGTGTGCGTCGCCTTGAGCATGGCTTCGCGCGCTTCGGTATAGGCATCATACTTCTCGCGCGCGGCAAGGTCGATCGGCGAGAGCTTCCAGCGCTTCAGCGGATCTTCTAGCCGTTCGCGCAAGCGTTCTTCCTGTTGCGCCTGGTCAGTCGTCAGCCAGTATTTGAACAGCAGGATTCCGTCATCGACCAGCATGCGTTCGAACCGGGGCGCTTCCTCAAGGAAGTTCGCGACCTGCGGTTCGCTGGCGAACCCCATTACCTTTTCGACCCCGGCACGGTTGTACCAGCTGCGGTCGAACAAAACGATCTCCCCGGCTGCAGGAAGGTGCTGCACATAGCGCTGGAAATACCACTGGGTCCGCTCGGTATCGCTCGGCTTTGATAGCGCCACGATGCGGCACTGGCGCGGATTGAGTCTCCCGCTGACCGCCCGGATCGCACCCCCCTTGCCCGCCGTGTCGCGCCCTTCGAACAAGACGCAAATCCGCGCGCCCGTCGAGCGCGCCCAGCGCGCCATGCCGACCAGCTCTTCCTCCAGCGGTTCGAGAAGATTTTCGTAATCCTTCTTCTTCAACTTGCCCAAGGTACTCTCCCGAATTGAAAATCCGCGCGATTGTGGTTACATTTGAAACTATGGCGACTCTGGCTGAACCCGAACACGACTTTAGCGTCCTGCCCGATTTGCCGGCGGATGTCTTCACTGCGCCGCTCAAGAAACCGGCGCATGTCGGCGACGACTGGCTGGAGCCGGCGCAGACCCAGTACTCGAGCGAGGAAGACGCGATCTGGGATGACCTCTTCGCGCGCCAGATGGATGTCCTGCCCGGGCGTGCCGCATCGGCTTTCATGGCAGGCCTCGAGAAACTCGACCTGGGCAAGGGCGGCGTGCCCGACTTCGGGGCAATGTCGGAGGAGCTGGACAAGCTCACCGGCTGGAGCGTGGTGCCAGTGCCGATGCTGATCCCCGATCACGTGTTCTTCTGGCACTTGGCCAACCGCCGTTTCCCGGCGGGCAATTTCATCCGTACCCGCGAAACTTTCGACTACATCCAGGAACCCGACGTATTCCACGATGTGTTCGGCCATGTGCCCATGCTGACCGACCCGACTTTTGCCGACTACATGCAGGAATATGGCAAGGCCGGGTGGAAAGCGATGCGCTACAACCACTTGAAGGCACTCGGCGCGCTCTACTGGTATACAGTCGAGTTCGGGCTGATCGAAGAGGCGCCCGACGATATCCGGGCCTATGGCGCAGGGATCCTGTCAGGCCCGACCGAAGCGGTATTCTCCGTTGAAGCGGAAAGCCCCAACCGGATCATGCTCAATGTCGACCGGGTCATGCGCACCGATTACGTGATCAGCGACTTGCAGCCGACCTATTTCGTGATCGAGAGCTTCGAGGACCTCTACCGCCAGACCGTGGAGCGTGACTTCGACCGGCTCTATCGGAGCCTTGGCCCCAGCTTCACCTACGCCAACACAGCGATCATCGATGTCGACAACGTCATCCATCGCGGCACGCAGGAATACATGCTGCGCGGTGGGCGCGGCAGCGGCGCGAAGCCTGTTTAGCCTCAAGCGCCGGCGGTCGCGCTTGCGACACCTTCGGTGTCGAAACATACGAAAAACCGGCGGAGGATCGCTCCTCCACCGGTCTTCCTGATTCGCTTGTGTGAAGCGAAGCTGTCGGGCGAATTACTCGGCCGGAGCTTCTTCTTCAGCCGGAGCTTCTTCAGCAGCAGCTTCTTCACCTTCAGCAGCGCCTTCTTCAGCGGTAGCTTCTTCAGCAGCGCCTTCTTCGGCCATCGCACCGTCTTCAGCAGCAGCTTCTTCGGTGGTTTCTTCGGCCGGAGCTTCTTCAGCGGTTTCGGCGCAAGCAGCGAGGCCGAGGCCCAGGGCAGCGACCGATGCGATTGCAAACTTCTTCATTTCCATCTTCCCCTTGTTGGATTGGGACGCCCCCAATAGCAACGCAGGTGCCGCTTGCGAAGCGAAAAATGTCCGAAATGTGTCAGCCAAGGACGCGGCGACGAAATACTGTTGCCACGGCGAGGAAAAGCCCGGCGCCTATCCCGCCAAGCAGGAGCGCCTCGGGGTCGATCGAACTGGCTGCGAATCCACCGCCGACAATAACATGGCTGGCCAGCGCCCCCACCGCACCGATTGCGATATTGGCGAAGCTCTGCGTGACCGAATCCTGGCGCAGGAGAATCGCAGCGAGCCAGCCGATTGCGGAACCGAGGGTGAGTAGTACGATCAAAGCCATGGGGGAAACAGTCGGGGGTTAGATGTGCGTGTCCATTTCCCTATCGAACGTGAATTACGGAAATTTGTTCCTTGAGGCGCAGGCCAGCGCAGGCCCGGTCAAAAGAAGGCCAGTAGCGCACACCCCATTGCGATCCGATAGATCACGAAGACCATCATCGACGCGCGTTTCAGGAAGTTCATCAGGAACGCCATGGTCAGGAAGGCAGCGATGAAGGTCAGCACGCCCGCGATCAGCGCGTCGAGCGCCAGCGTGGCACCCGCTTCGAAGATTTCCGGGACGATCAGCACTCCGGCCCCCGCGACGGCGGGGATCGAGAGCAGGAACGAGAAGCGCGCCGATTCGAAGCGTGAGTAGCCGAGTGCCCGGGCCGCGGTCATGGTCACGCCTGAACGGCTTGTGCCCGGAATGATCGCGAGCGCCTGGGCGATGCCGACGATCAGACCGTCACGCCAGCTCATGTCCTCGAACTTCTTGTGTTCCTTGCCGAGCCAGTCGGCCAGCCCCAACAGGATGCCGTAGAAGATCAGGTTCGAGGCAATCAGATCGGTGAACCGGATCGAGCTCATCAAATCATCATCGACGATGGTGACGTTGAACCAGCTCTCGGCAATGGAATTGAATGCGCCCAGCTTGATGGCAAGGCCGAAGGCCACAGCGGGAATCGTACCCAGCACGATCCACCAGAACAGTCTCCGCTCAGCCGGTGCTTCCGCACGGTCGCTCCCGATGCCGATGCTGGCAAAACCGCCGCGCGCGAGGGTCAGCACATCCTTGAAGAAATAGACGATGATCGCCAGCAGCGAGCCGACATGCACCGCGACATCGATCAACGGTCCCTGGTCGGGAAACTCAGTGAAATTGGGGATCAGGATCAGGTGGCCGGAGGAGGAAATCGGGAGGAATTCCGTGATCCCCTGGACGATCGCGATGATGAGCAGCTGTAGGAAAGTCATGGTAGGCGGGAGGACCTTTTCAGATGCGTCGCGCAAGGCGACGCTCGCGCCATTACCCACCCCCATCCCCTCCCGCAAGCGGGAGGGGAGCGAGACTTCACGAGACGTAGTCGCGTGTTAGTCGCAGCGGGGTGGGCTTATCCCTTGTCCTACCAAATACGCACGCGTTCTTCCGGCGGGATGTACATCGGATCGTCTTCCGTGATGCCGAACGCTTCGTACCATTCATCGAGGTTCCGCACGACGCCGTTGGTACGGTATTCTTCCGGGCTATGGCTGTCGGTGCGCAGGCGCTGGCGATAGTTTTCCTCGCGCTGCTGCGAGCGCCACACCTGCGCCCAGGCCATGAAGAAACGCTGGTCGCCGGTCAGCCCGTCGATCACCTTGTCTTCCTCGCCACCCAGGTGGAGCTTGTAGGCGCGGTAAGCGAGGCTGAGGCCGCCGAGGTCGCCGATGTTCTCGCCCAGCGTGAAGCGACCGTTGACGCAGGTCTCGCCTTCATCGAGCGGGCAGAAGCCGTTGTACTGCGCGACCAGCGCATCACCCAGCGCATCGAAATTGGCGCGGTCTTCATCGGTCCACCAGTTCGCCAGGGCACCCGTGGCATCGTATTTCGAACCCTGGTCATCGAAGCCATGGCCGATCTCGTGACCGATCACGCCGCCGATGGCACCATAATTCACCGCCGGATCGTTGGTCAGCGCGAAGAACGGCTGCTGCAGGATTGCCGCCGGGAACACGATCTCGTTCTTGGTCGGGTTGTAATAGGCGTTGACCGTCTGTGGCAGCATGAACCATTCGGTACGGTCGATCGGACCGCCGAGCTTGGCGACATTGTCCTTGAGCGCCCAGGCATCCCCGGCGATTTCGTTCGCAAGCGGATTGTCAGCCGTCACTTCCAGGCCCGGATAGGTCTCGAGGTTGTCGCGATAGCCGATCTTGGGATCGAAGCTGGCGAGCTTCTCGAGCGCCTTGGTCTTGGTCTCGTCGCCCATCCAGTCGATCTCGCCGATCGATTCGGCGACCGCGAGCCGCAAATTGCCGACCAGCTCTTCCATCGCCGCCTTGTTTTCCGGCGGGAAGTAGCGCGCGACATAGGACTTGCCGAGCAGCTCGCCCAGCGCACCTTCAGTGGCGCTGATGGCACGCTTCCAGCGTGCGCGCTGCTCAGGCGTACCCTGCAGCGTTTTGCCGTAGAACTCGAATTGGGCGACGTCGTACTTCTTCGGCAGCAGGTGCGAACGATCCGACAGGAACTGCTTGATCGACCATGCCTGCAGCGTCGCCACCGGCGTGTCGTTGAGCAGCTCCATCATGCCCGGCAAGCCGGTGCCGATCTTGTCGAGATCTTCTTCGGTCAGGCCCAGCTCTTCGATCTCCTCGTCGGTCGGCGGCATCATCGAGACCACGTAGATCGGCGAAGCGGAGAAACCGATGTCATCGAGCACCGCCTCGACCGGGAAATCGCCTGACATGGCCTTCAGCTCATCAGCGGTTACGGCATTATAGGTGAGGTCGCGGTTGCGCCGCATGGTGCGGTCCCAGCTGATAGTACGGGCAATCCGGTCTTCCATCGCGTAGACCGCTTCGGCCGTTGCCATCGGATCGTCGTAGCCAGCCGCTTCAAGGAACAACGCCATGTATTCCTTGTACTTGGCCTGGATCTCCTGCCCCTTCTCGCTGTCGTCGAGATAATAGTCCCGGTCGGGCAGGCCGAGCCCGCCGATGCCGAGATAGGCGACATAGCGATCGGGCTGCTTGGCATCGACATTGACGAAACCGCCGAACGGGCTGGAGTAGCCCGGCTTGGCCCACAGCATCGCGAGCTCTTCCAGAGTGGTCGCAGAAGCCAGTGCATCGACATAGGGTTGTGCCGGGGCGAGGCCTGCCGCTTCGATCGCGTCGGTGTCGAGGAAAGCGTTGTGGAAGTCGACGATGCGCTTCTCGTCTGCGGTCAGCGTTGCGGGATCCTTGGCCACCAGCTCATCGACCAGCGCCTTGACGTCGGTGGTCGATTTTTCGCGCAGAAGGTTGAACGCGCCGAAGCGGCTGAATTCGGCCGGCAGCGGGTTGGCGTCGAGCCATTCCTGGTTGACGTAGGCAAAGAAGTCTTCGCCCGGCGCAATCTCGTCGGACAGGAGCTCAGGGTCGATACCCCAGGTGCCAAAGCTCATGGTTGGAGTCGCCGGTTCGGCAGCTTCGGCCTTGTCATCGGCTCCATGGCCATCGGCCAGCGCCGGGGTGGCGAGGACAAGCGCAAACGCGCTCGCAGTGGTGGCAAGAACAGAACGAATCATGGGAGAGCCCCCTCTCGAAAAAATTGCATCATTCCGGCGCGACCTGCCGGAATTCCGTAACCTCACATAGCGCCTGGCGGCCCCGGGTGGTGTCATTTGTCGGCTGATCGATACGTCCTGTCGATTAGGATCGCCGAATATCAACCCGCCGCTGCGGACGGCATGTCGAATTGCAGCTGCGCCAGACGGGCATAGAGCCCCCCGGCCTGGCTGAGTTGGGCATGGGTACCTTGCTCGACGATCTGGCCGCCATCCATCACCACGATCCGGTTCGCCGCACGCACGGTTGCCAGGCGGTGAGCGATGACCAGCGTCGTGCGGTCCTGCATCAGGTGATCGAGCGCATCCTGCACCAGCCGCTCGCTTTCCGCATCCAACGCGCTGGTAGCTTCGTCGAGCAGAAGGATGGGCGCATCGCGCAGGATTGCGCGGGCAATGGCGACACGCTGCTGCTGCCCGCCGGAAAGCCTGGTGCCGTCTTCGCCGAGGAAGGTATCAAGCCCTTCCGGCAAGGCGCGAAGGAATTCCTCCGCATTGGCGGCGCGGGCGGCCTCCCAGATCGCGTCATCGTCAGCGTCCCAATTGCCGTAGCGCAGATTGTCCCGGGCATTGGCGCTGAACAGCACTCCGTCCTGAGGGACGAAGGCGATCCGCGAGCGCACTTCGGCCGGGTCGACCTGGGTCAGCGGGATGCCGTCGAGCCGGACGGTGCCCGCCTGGGGATCGTAGAATCGCTCGGCCAGCTGGAAGATGGTCGATTTGCCGGCACCCGAGGGACCCACGATGGCGACCGTCTCGCCTGGTTCGACTTCGAGCGTAAAGTCCTTCAGCGCAGGGGCATCGGGCCGGGTCGGATAGCGAAAGGTAATATTGCGGAACGACAGGCTGCCGCGTGCGGGCGTGGGCAGCGACTGGCTGCGCGCCGGAGCTGCGATTTGCGGCTCAGCCGTCAGCAGTTCGTTCAAGCGGCTGGCCGCACCGGCCCCGCGCAGAAGGTCGCCATAGACCTCGGTCAGTGAGCCGAATGCACCCGCAACCAAGCCGCCGGTAATCACAAAAGCGGCGATTGTGCCGCCCGATATCGCTCCTTCGCTGACGCCCACGGCACCGCGCCACATCAGCAGGGTGATGGAGCCGAAGATCAACAGGATGATCACCGAAGTCATCGCTGCACGAATCAGGATGCGCCGCTTGGCGACAGCGAAAATGCGCTCGACCGCTTCGCCGAAGCGGGTGGTCTCGCGGCCTTCCTGGTTGAACGACTGGACGATCTTCATCGCCGACAGCACTTCGGTCACCATCGCGCCGACATCGGCCACGCGGTCCTGGCTGGTGCGCGAGACATTGCGCAGCCGCCGACCGAACACCGTGATCGGAATGACCACCGCCGGGATCACCAAGGCGAGACCCATGGTCATCGAAGGCGCGAGCCAGAACAGGTAGCTCGTCCCGCCGATCGCCATTAGCGTGTTACGCAGCGCTACCGAGACCGTGGTTCCGACCACTTGCTCGATAATCGCCGTGTCGCTGGTCATGCGGCTGGAGATTTCCTTGGGGCTGTTCTCTTCATAGAAGCCCGGTTCCTGCCGCAGCAGATTGGCATGCACCTTGAGCCTTATGTCGGCCACCACGCGCTCTCCGATCCAGCTGACGAAGTAGAACCGCAGCGCCGTCCCGATCGCCAGCACGCCGACGATCATCAACAGGTAGCGAAACCAGCGACCGATATTGGCCGGGTCGCCGCCACCACCGAAACCGTTATCGATGATCAGCTTGAATCCGGCGGGAATCGCCAGTGTCGCTGCTGCGGTAATCACCAGGGCGAGGAACGCCAGCGCGACCTTGTCCGGGTACTTTGCCGCTTCGCGATAGATCATGCGTAGCGGGCCCAGCGAGCGGCGCTTGGGCTGCGCGCCTTCGGCGGGTTCGCCTTCGAACAGGCGCGTTACTGACGGGGCTGGTTCAGTCTCGGACATTCGCCTTCGCGCCTAGTCGGTTGCAACGGCAAAATCCACAGCACGTCGTGTCAATTCTGGCCATCAATCCGCAATTGTGCATTGCACAACGCATAAATTGGGTTCACAACTTGCGCAATCAAGGGCCGGGAGAGCCCATCAGGGGAGCCGGAGAGCTCCCGCGCAGGGGAAACGCATTGCTTTACCATGCTTATGAGCTGCAGCGCTCGTGGCTTCACAGCGCCAGCTCGCTGGCTTCGATTTCGGCCGAGTGGCTGGCGAACCCGGCCAACCCGATATCTTACACCGGTCTCGGCCCGATCGCCGCGAGTGCGCTCGACGTGTTCGCCCATGCCGCGCAGGATCGTGGCAAGCCGAAGTTCGGAATCGAAATGGTCGAAGTCGACGGCGCACCCTTCGTGGTCCGCGAAGCCCGCGTCCTGAGCAAGCCGTTCGGCGACCTGCTCCGTTTCACCCGCGACGACCTGCCCGAAGACGCCCCTTCGCTGCTGATCGTCGCCCCGATGAGCGGGCACTATGCCACGCTGCTGCGCGGCACGGTCGAACGGATGGTCGAAAGCTGCGTGGTCTATATCACCGACTGGGCCGACGCCCGGATGGTGCCGACCAGCGCCGGGCAGTTCGATCTCGACGACTACATCGATTACATCGTCGAATTCCTCGACCATATCGGCCCCGATGCCACCGGTGGCCGTGCGCATATGATGGCGGTGTGCCAGCCTTCTGTCCCGGCCTTTGCCGCGACAGCGCTGATGAATGCGCGCAAGGATCCGTTCCGCCCGGCGACGCTGACCATGATGGGCGGCCCGATCGACACCCGCGAGAGCCCGACCTCGGTCAACGATTTGGCCATGGAGCGCCCGATCAGCTGGTTCCGCCAGACTGTGATCGCAACCGTGCCGATGAATTACCCGGGCGCGGGCCGCAAGGTCTATCCCGGCTTCATGCAACTGGCGAGCTTCATGAGCATGAATCTGGGCAGCCACATGATGAGCCACTACGAGATGTTCAAGCATCTCACCGTAGGCGATGAGGCAAGCGCGCAGGCGACCAAGGATTTCTACGACGAATACCGCAGCGTGTGCGACATGACGGCGGAATTCTACCTGCAGACGGTCGAGGAAGTGTTCCAGACCCACGCCATTCCCAACGGCACCTTCAGGCATCGCGGCGAGCTGGTCGATCTCGACGCCATCACGGACACCGCGCTGTTGGCTATCGAAGGCGAGCGCGACGATATCTCGGGGCTGGGGCAGACCAAGGCTGCGCTCAAGCTGACCGACAATCTCGCCGATGCCAGGAAGCGCTACTACATGGCCGAAGGCGCCGGGCATTACGGCATCTTCAATGGCAGCAAGTGGCGCGGCACGATCGCCCCGGTGGTCGAGGAGTTCATCGCCGAACACCGTGCCGATCACGGCTGAGGCAATCAGGGTCCGCTCGGGCGCTCCACCTTGGGCACACGCAGGAAGATGCGCTTGATCACCCGCCGCGCCCACAGCAGCAGGGCGACGACCAGCGCCAGCAGCACCAGCGCGATCACGCCGGCCGCGATGGGGTGTTCATAGGCGAGGTAGAGCAGCCCCACGGTCGCCACGTCTTCGACCGTCGAGACAGCAACATTGCTGACGGGCTCAGGCGATGTGTTGACCACCGCCCGCGCGCTGGCCTTGCCGCCATGGGCGAAGAAGCTGGCCCCGCCGCCGAGGATGAAAGCGACCACCTGCGTCGCCGGGTCGGACGGGTCGATGATTGCTAGCGCCAGCAGCGCACCTCCAACCGGGCGAATGAAGGTGTGGACCGTGTCCCAGATCGAATCGAGCCACATCACCTTGTCGGCGAAGAATTCGCACAGTGCGGCGAAGGCTGCGATGCCCATCACCCAGGGATTGGCGAGGACGCTGAGGCTTTCGAGATGTTCGGGTAGCGGCACCACGCCGGCGCGCATGGCGATGCCGGTGGCAAGGATGCTCAGGTAAAGCCGCCAGCCCGACAGCAGGCTGACGCTGCCCGCAATGCCGATGATTTCCATGATACCCATGTGCCGCGTCCCCCCTCAGGCCACAGGATGCGCGCGCAGGGAAGGATTGGCAAGGGGTTAGCGGGCCTCGCCGACCAGTGCCATCTCGCTGGTTCCGCAGGAGAAATCCACCGCCGCATCGGCAAAATCTCGAGCCCGTTGGTTGGCTTCGGGGGTGTTGCCGGCGATCTGCGCCATCCGGCAACCGGGTGCGCCTTGCCGGCCGACCTTCTCGACCGCGAGGACCGTGCGCCCCTTGGTTTCCATCGAGACGTCGCGGTAGCGGAAAATCACCGCGACGGGCTGGCCGTCGAGGAGACGCCATTCGATGGTGTCGTTGAGGTCGTTGAAGGCTCCGATGGTCTGGAACCCGCTGTCATCCACCCCGGCATCGAGGTCGAACCGGCCATCGCCTTCCTCGACCAGCAGCGGCGTGTCGCCAAAACCGGGGCAGCGCCAGCTGGCGCTGCTACCTTGCTCGGTTTCCAGCTCCAGCAGCTCGCAGCTGTCGAGATCGAGGTCGGTATAGACTGAGGCGAAGCCCGTCGGCGCTTGTGGTTCCCCGGTTGCGACGGGAGCCTCCCCCGGGCCACTTTGATCGGGGGCATCCGCAGGTTCAGTCCCGCAGCCTGCCAGCGCCAGCAGCGCAGCCGAAAGCAGCACCAAATGCCTCATGGCAGAAAGTCCGGATCGGCCATGTCGCCACTCTCGAGCTGGATGCCGAAGCTGTTCAGCATCATCGAGACCTGGGTGTACTGGCCGACGGTGAATACGACATCCATACGACCCTTGTCGCCCAGTTCCGCCAGCGCGTCCCAGGTCGGTTGCGACACGAAGTGATCCGCCACCAGCTCGTCCGCCGCGCGCAACATGGCGGCTTCGAGCGGGGTCCAGCCTGCAGCATCGGGTCCGGCCTTGATGCGGGCGATTTCGTCATCGCTCAGCCCGCAGGCTTTGCCGATCCTGGTATGCTGGGCGAATTCATAGCCTGACTTGCACAGCCAGCCGGTCCGCAGGATCACGATCTCGCGCTCGCGCTCGGGCAGCGCATTCCGGCGGCTGAGGATGTAATTGCCCCAGCCGAGGAACGCCTTGAGCGCCTTGGGCGCATGCGCCAGCGTGCGGAAGATGTTGAGGACGGTGCCGCCGCCGACCTTGTTGGCAGGATCGGCGAACGGCGCCAGCACTTCGGCCTGCGCCTCGTCGAGCCGCTCCATGTCGAGCGGCTCGATGCGAGGTTGCTTGAGGTGAATTAGAACACCTCGAACATGCCGGCAGCGCCCATGCCGCCGCCGACGCACATGGTCACGACCACGTACTTGGCACCGCGACGCTTGCCTTCGATCAACGCGTGACCGACGCAGCGCGCGCCGGTCATGCCATAGGGGTGGCCAATCGAGATCGAGCCGCCGTTGACGTTGAGGATGTCGTTGTCGATGCCGAGCTTGTCACGGCAATAGAGCACCTGCACCGCGAAGGCTTCGTTCAATTCCCACAGGCCGACGTCTTCCATCTTGACCCCGGTCTGCTTGAGCAGCTTGGGGATGGCGAAGACCGGGCCGATGCCCATTTCATCGGGCTCGGTACCGGCAGCGGCCATGCCGACATAGCGGCCAAGCGGCTGGAGGCCCTTCTTTTCCGCAACCTTGGCTTCCATCAGGACCGAAGCCGAGGAACCGTCCGACAGCTGCGAAGCGTTACCGGCAGTGATGACCTTGCCCGGACCCATCACCGGCTGCAGCGCCTGCAGGCCTTCGAGCGTGGTCGAAGGACGGTTGCCTTCGTCCTTGGTGATCGTGGTTTCGACCATCGAGACTTCGCCGGTTTCCTTGTCCTTCACCCCCATGGTGGTGGTGACCGGAACGATCTCGTCGTCGAACTTGCCTGCTTCCTGCCCGGCAGCGGTGCGCATCTGCGATTGCAGCGCGTATTCGTCCTGCGCTTCGCGGCTGATGCCATAACGCTCGGCGACCGTCTCGGCGGTCTGCAGCATCGGCATGTAGACGTCCTTGTGCATCGCGATCAGCGAGCGATCGGGTGCGACGCGCATTTCCGGGGTCTGGACCATCGAGATCGAGTCCTGCCCGCCGCCGACGACGATATCCATGTTGTCGACGATGATCTGCTTGGCCGCCGTGCTGATCGCCATCAGGCCGCTGGAGCACTGGCGGTCGATGGTCTGCGCGGCGACGCTGACCGGGAGACCAGCACGCAGAGCAACCTGGCGCGCGATATTGCCTGACTGGGTGCCCTGGGTGAGGACGCAGCCCCACACCACATCGTCGATCTCGCCGCCTTCGATGCCGGCGCGCTCGACAGCGGGTGCCAGCGAATAGGAACCAAGCGTGGCACCGGGAGTGGCGTTGAAGCCGCCCTTGTAGGCGCGGCCGATGGGGGTACGGGCGGTGGAAACGATTACTGCGTCGCGCATGGCGAGCTCCTTTGAAAATGTGTTGCGTTACGTCTCAGCTGGGGAGGAAGCGAAACGTCGTATTTGGGTTCAGACGAACAGTTGGGTGATCCACTCGCAGATCAGCGCGGGCTTTTCCTCGCCTTCGATCTCGATGGTGATCTCGCAGGTCTGCTGCCACTGGCCGGGACGCTTCTCGATCATTTCGAGCAGCTTCCAGTGGCCGCGAATGCGCTTGCCGACACGGACAGGGCTGATGAAACGGGTCTTGTTGCCCCCGTAGTTCACGCCCATCTTCACCCCGTCGATCTTGGGTGTAGAGCTGTTGGCACCGAGATAGGGGATCATCGACAGGGTCATGAAACCGTGCACGATGGTGCCGCCGAACGGCGTCAGCTTGGCCTTCTCTTCATCGATATGGATGAACTGGTGGTCACCGGTGGCATCGGCGAACATGTTGACCTTTTCCTGAGTCATCTCGACCCATTCGCTGGTGCCGATAACTTCGCCTGTCTTGGCGGCAAGATCCTGCGGGCTCATTGCATATCCTCCTGGTCGCGTTGGTGGCGCGACTCCTTGAACGGCGCGCCGATTGCGCGTGTTCATGGCGGATAGCGGGGCTTAGCGCAATGCGGGGCGGCTTGCCGCTACGTCCTGCTTGGCTTGTGGCAGGGGACCATCCTTCAGCCGCTCGCCGATCGGCACGTGGCCGGGCGAATCGAGCCGGTTGCAATAGGTATAGAAGGCGATCTGCAAACCGATCAGCATCATGATGAAGGGCTGGTAGGCAATGCCCTGGAACGCCGCCCCGACCAGGTAGATGATCTGCGCATATTGCAGCGCTGTCGCCAACGGTGCCTGCCATTGCTCGCCATCCCCGGTGCGGGTCTTCCAGCGGCGGCGAATCTTCTCCATCTGCCACAGGCCCAGCAGGTGCAGCCAGATCCACGCGAGGAAGCCGAGGTAGCCCTGCTCGCCCAGCACTTCGAAGAAGGCTGAATGATAGGCGCGGCCTTCGTCGGTCACCATCTCGTAGGTGACCGAGCTCATATTGCCTTCGCCCTTGCGCACGGGAAGCCGGTATGTGAACTTGTTTGCGCGGTAGGCGTCAAAGCCGCCGCCCTTGGGATTCTCCGCGACATAGTCGAGCGTCCATTGCCAAACCGCCACACGGGTGGAGGCACTCTCGTCGCCATCGGCCTGGCCGATAGTGGCCATCCGGTCCCAATAGCTTTGCGGCAGGAACGGCAACGCCATCACGCCCAGCGCCGCCCCTGCGATGATGAAGGCCGCCCGCCGCTTCACATCGCGCAGCGCCAGCACCAGCAGCACCGCGATACACAGCAGGCCCGTCCGCGAGACAGTGCCGATCGGGATCAGCAGGCAGGCGAGGATCAGGCAGCAAGCAAACAGCTTCACCCGCCAGTCGGGTGGGAACACCGTGCCGTGCTTCGTGAACCAGAGGATCAGCGGGATGATGCCGATGGCCGCAGTCGAGATGGTCGAGCTTTCGTAGATACCGCTGTTGTCGTTCACGAACAGCGACAGCACGCCATAGCCGCCCCCGCCGAAGACGGTCTTCATGCCGCCCGAGATCACGATTGCTGCAATCGTCAGCACGATGGTCAGTGCGGCGGCTTCCATGCGCTTGCGGGTAAACAGGGTGAACGGCAGGAAGATGCCGAAGAACAGCGATTTCCAGACCCAGTCCCATTTGGTCCCGGCGGGTTCGGGAAAAGCCGAACCCTGCAGCGTGTAATAGCACCACAGCAGAAGGAACAGCATCAGCCCCTGGCGCAGGGTGAAGCGGGTGCCCTTCTTCGTATCGGTCAGCAACCAGCCGCCAAAAGCTGCGCAGAAGGCGATCAGCGACACCGGGATCGAAGCGAAGAAGCCGAAGGCGATCTTCTGCGGGGCAAGCAGGTCGATCCACAGATAGGCGAGCACCCACAGGAACGGGCGGCGCAGCCCCATCGCCATGAACAGGCCGAAACAGCCAAGGAAGAAGATGTCGGTCATTCGGCCGTGCCATCCTCTTCGGCAGGATGCAGCGCGGAATCTTCGTCGACGCTATCGTCCATCATGAGCCGGAACGCGCCCAGGAACAGCAGGCCGTGCACCAGCAGGAGGGCGAACATGTCGATCATGGCGGGCGCGAGTATCCTGTTTGCGGCGCACGCAGGCACGCCATCCTTTCTCGCGCCTAGCAGGGTGGAGTTGACGCGGCGTTAAGCACATTGGGGTTATGCGCCCATGTCATGACCCGCGTCCTCCATGTCCTCGACCATTCGCTGCCGCTGCACAGCGGCTACACTTTCCGCACCCGCGCGATCCTGAAGAGCCAGCAGGCGCAGGGGATGGAGGTGCGCGGAATCACCAGTTTGCGGCATTCTGCCGACGGGCCCGATTGCGAACAGCTCGAAGGGCTCACCTTCCACCGCACCCGCGGCAAGGTCACCGGCCCGCCGGGCGTACGCGAGTTCCGCGAGATCTCGCGGCTTGCCGATGCCATCGAGGCGCTGGCGCAGGAATGGCAGCCTGACGTGCTGCACGCCCATTCGCCCGCGTTGTGCGGCATGGCTGCGGTGCGCGCCGGGCAGCGGCTCGGCATTCCGGTTGTCTACGAGATTCGTGCCTTCTGGGAAGACGCGGCCGTTGGCAATGGCACGGGAAGCGAGGGCTCGTTCAAGTACCGCCTGACACGGGCGCTGGAGAACCGCGTCGTGGCGCAGGCCGATGCGGTGTTCACGATCTGCAACGGGCTGCGCGAAGACCTGGTCGCGCGCGGGCATCCGGGTGGCAAGATCGGGCTTTCTCCCAATGGCGTGGACCTCTCGCTGTTCGGCGAGCCGCTGCCGCGCGATGAAGCGCTGGCCGCCGAACTTGGCGTTGATAGCGGTCCTGTGATCGGATTTATCGGCAGTTTCTATGACTACGAAGGGCTTGATGATCTGATCGCAGCCCTGCCGCTCCTTCGCGAGCAGGAACCGGATGCCCGGCTGCTACTGGTCGGGGGCGGGCCGATGGAAAAAGCGCTCAGGGCGCAGGCTGCGGCCAGCCCGGTTGCGGATGCCATCCTGTTCACCGGGCGCGTTCCGCACAGCGAGGTCGAGCGCTATTATTCGCTGATCGATATCCTTGCCTATCCGCGCAAGCGCAGCCGCTTGACCGACCTTGTCACGCCCTTGAAGCCGCTCGAGGCAATGGCCCAACGCCGTCTCGTCGCGGCATCCGACGTCGGCGGGCATCGCGAGCTGGTGGAAGACGGCATTACCGGGACGCTGTTCCCGGCCGACAATCCAGCCTCGATTGCCGATGTGCTGGCGGATCTTGCGGCGCATCCAGAGCGCTGGGACCCCATCCGCGAACGCGCTGCAAAGCACGTCGCCTCTGCCCATGACTGGGCGCGCAATGTTCATCGTTATCAAAGCGTTTACCATCATTTGCTAGCCCAAGTGCCGAATGGGCGAGTGTCCCAGGCTGCGTAAGGCAACCAGGATCCGCTCCGGACACGAAGAGGTAGTGAGCAAGACCATGGCAAAAGCGGCAAAGCGCAAGGGCGGGAACAAGCCGCCAATCAGCGCCCATCCGGCATTCCCGGCCATCGTCGCGCTATGGTTTGCGGCGCTCTTCGGCATCGGCAGCCTGGTCTTGCCGAATGTCCTGCTTGAAAAACTGTCGCTAGCTCTCGGGCTCCCGGCCTTGATTTCCGCCGCAGCTCCGCCAATCGGTTTCACCGCCAAGCTGGTGATTGCCGCATTGGCGGCTTCGCTGGGCGTGCTGGCCGGGTTGTTCATTTCTCGCAAGGTGGTGGCTTCGCAATCCTCTGCCCCCCGACAGCCTGCCAGCAGGTCGAAGCGGCACTTCTCCGAGGCACCAGCCAAGAAGCCGATCTTCGCCACTGAAGAACTGGGTGAGGAAGGTCTTGGCCCGGTTATCGAAGACGATGACGACTATGAAGACGAAGTCTTTGAAGAAGCGCCCACGGCCAAGCCGGCGCTACCCGGTCGCCGTCGCGCATTGTCGGTGACCGACGACTCCGGGCCGAGCGACTATCTCGCGACCGTTCCAGTGCCGGGTGAGGCCGATCCCTATTCGCAACAGGATGCCCCGTCCGCCTTCGAGAGCGACACGGGCTCCCCTCCGCTTGAGACGCTCGACCTCGGCGGGTTTGCCGGCGAAGACACCGGAAACGAGACCGAGCGTGACGTGTCGACACCCGAACCGATGTCGAGCATTCCCGGCGATAGTCATGCCGGCGACCAATCCGCGCGATCCTTCGATGCCCCCAAGGCCGAAGGTCGTCCGTTCGACGCGCCGCGCGCCCCTGATACCGATGCCACGCCTGGTGGTGCCGATGTGGCCGTTGGCTCGGGCGAGCCGCCGCGGCCGCATTTCGGCCTGCGCCTGGGCATGCCCAGCGAAGTACTCTCCGGCACGAACGAACCGGAACACAATGCAATCGAGCCCGACGTAACGGAGCCTCCGCGCCAGATCTTCGGTGCTCCGCAGGATGAGCCGATGCCCTTCGCCGGTCCGGCAGCGGACCAGGCGGACTTCAGTGCGCCTCCGGCCGCGGCAACGAGTCCGTTCGCCAACCCGGCCCACGCAAGCAACGGCCTGGAGTTCAGTGCGCCTTCCGCCGCCAATGCCGGGCCGCTGGCAGATCTTTCCATGTCGGACCTGATCGAACGCTTCACTCGCTCGATGCAGGAAGCGAATGTTGAACCCGGGCTTCCCTCGGCTCCGTCGGCGCAAGAGGAAGCACCGGTTGCGGCAAGCGAGACGGGTGCCGACGAAGCAGCTGCCGCTGTGCCGTTCGCATTCCAGCCAGCACCTCTCGAGTCTGCGGCTGAGGAGACCGAGGAAGCCTTTGCTGCTCCGGATTTCTCTGCGCCGACATTCGCGTCAGCGAGTGAGCAAGTAGATGAGGAACGCAGCCACGAGGCTGTTCCCGCAGCACTTCGCCCGCTGGACCTGGGTGCGTTCGAAGATGATGAAGAGGACGATGACGATCCCTTCGCCAATGATTTTGGCTTCGGACGCCCGGCCACGGCTCCTGGCCAGCTCTTTGCGCGACCGGCCGCGAACGAACCGCCAGCAGCAGCTGAGCCGGAGTCGACACCCGAATTGGCGGCATCCTTCGCTCCTCCGGCAGAAGAAGAAGACGGCGATACCGGTAATGACGAAGGCTATAGCTCCCTGCTCAGCATGAAGAGCCCACTCGGCATGCAACGCGAGTTTGTCCGCGTCGAGGACGAGGACGATGCTGGCGATTCGCTAGGGTCCGACGCGCCCGAACCGGTCGTGGTGTTCCCGGGCCAGGAAGGCGGCAAGCAGGCTGCAGGTAACCAGCCGCGTCCGTTCGACGCACCCCCCGCAGGTCCGAACGGCGGCCTGATGCGCGCCAGCCCGACCACCCCGGCGCAGAAACCGGTCGATCCGGCCGAGACCGAACGCGCCTTGCGCGAGGCGCTCGAAAAACTGCAGCGAATGAGCGGCGCCGCCTGACGGGTCGACTTTCGTCCCACGCAATCGAATTCACAATCGATGCCCCGCCAGCCGACGGGGCGTCGTAGCGGTGGCCTTGCGCCGGGCCAAGACTTTCTTGCAGCCTTCGCACTTGCAAAAAACACTTCCTGTCTTCAAAAGCACAGTTCGCGAAAGTTTCGGTCCGGGATTGCCCGTCGAGACGCGTGCTTAATTGCCGCGCCCCGCCGCCAACGGCGTGTCCGCAGCACCAGGCAGGAATGGAATATATGGCTTACCCCGCTTCGCAGGGCCTCTACGATCCGCGCAATGAACATGACGCCTGCGGCGTTGGCTTCGTCGCGCATATCAAAGGCGAGCGGAGCCATGCCATCGTCACCCAGGCACTGCAGATACTGGAGAACATCGACCATCGCGGTGCCGTTGGTGCGGACCCGCTGCTGGGTGATGGTGCCGGCATCCTGCTGCAGATCCCCGATCCGATCTTCCGCGACTGGGCCGCGCAGGAAGGGCACGAGCTGCCCGAACCGGGCGACTATGGCGTGGCCATGTGCTTCCTGCCGCAGGACGACGCCGCACGCGACTTCGTAATCGCCCAGCTGGAAAAGTTCACGGAGAAGGAAGGCCAGCGGGTCGTGGGCTGGCGCGACGTGCCGCTGACCATGGACGGTCTCGGCAAGGCCGTGATCGATTCGATGCCGGTCATCCGCCAGTGCGTGATCGCCCGCGGTACCAACTGCGCCGACCAGGATGCATTCGAACGCAAGCTGGTGGTAATCCGCAAGCAGACGCTCAACCCGCTCGCCAAGCTGGCCGAAAAGCACGAGCTGCCGGGACTGACGCAGAGTTACATCCCCAGCTTCTCGTCGCGAACCATTGTGTACAAGGGATTGTTGCTAGCTAACCAGGTTGGTTCATTCTATGATGACCTGCGCGATCCGAAGTGCGAATCCGCGCTCGGCCTCGTGCACCAGCGTTTCTCCACCAACACCTTCCCCAGCTGGCGGCTCGCCCATCCCTATCGTTTCATGGCGCACAACGGTGAGATCAACACCGTGCGCGGCAACGTCAACTGGATGAACGCGCGGCGCCGCACCATGGAAAGCGAGCTGCTGGGGGCCGACCTCGACAAGATGTGGCCGCTGATCCCGCACGGCCAGTCCGACACCGCCTGTCTCGACAATGCGCTCGAGCTGCTGCTGGTGGGCGGATACAGCCTCGCCCATGCAATGATGATGCTGGTGCCGGAAGCATGGGCCAAGAACCCGTTGATGGACCAGTCGCGGCGCGCTTTCTACGAGTACCATGCCGCGCTGATGGAGCCGTGGGATGGCCCTGCCGCCGTGGCCTTCACCGACGGTCGCCAGATCGGCGCCACGCTCGACCGCAACGGCCTGCGCCCTGCGCGCTATTGCGTGACCAAGGACGACATCGTCTGCCTCGCTTCCGAAAGCGGCGTACTGCCGTTCCCGGAAGAGGACATCGTGCGCAAATGGCGCCTGCAGCCGGGCAAGATGTTCATCATCGACCTCGAGGAAGGCCGCATTATCGAGGA
Source organism: Parerythrobacter aestuarii (assembly GCF_030140925.1). Taxonomy (NCBI): domain Bacteria; kingdom Pseudomonadati; phylum Pseudomonadota; class Alphaproteobacteria; order Sphingomonadales; family Erythrobacteraceae; genus Parerythrobacter; species Parerythrobacter aestuarii. The sequence continues at coordinate 423,281 of NZ_JARBWD010000001.1, read as the reverse complement.
CGAAGAGCTCAAGGCCGACCTCAGCAAGGCGCATCCCTACGCCGACTGGCTCGATGCCGCGCAATACAAGCTCGAGGATCTCGACGTGGTCGATCCCGAACTGGCCGAAGTGCCGCCGTTCGAGACCACGCTGATGCAGCGCCAGCAGGCGTTCGGCTACACCCAGGAAGACATCACCCGCTTCCTCGAGCCGATGGCGACCAATGCCGACGACCCGATCGGCTCGATGGGCACGGACACGCCGATCGCAGTGCTGAGCCAGAAGAGCCGCCTGCTGTACGATTATTTCAAGCAGAACTTCGCCCAGGTTACCAATCCGCCGATCGACCCGATCCGCGAGGAACTGGTGATGAGCCTGCTCTCCATGATCGGTCCGCGCCCCAACCTGCTGGGCCGCGAAGCGGGGACGCACAAGCGGCTGGAAGTGGAGCAGCCGATCCTCACCAATGAGGATATCGCCAAGATCCGTTCGGTCGAGGCCGCGCTTGACGGTGCCTTCCGCACCGCGACGGTCGACATCACCTGGGATGCGCGCAGCGGGGCCGAAGGCCTCGAGATGGCGATCAAGGAAATGTGCTGGGCCGCGACCGAGGCTGTGCTGCAGGATGCCAACATCCTGATCCTTTCCGACCGCACCCAGAACGAAGACCGCATCCCGATCCCGGCCCTGCTGGCGACCGCCGCCGTCCATCACCACCTGGTCCGCCAGGGCCTGCGCATGCAGACCGGGCTAGTGGTCGAGACCGGCGAGGCGCGCGAAGTGCACCACTATTGCGTGCTGGCTGGCTATGGCGCGGAAGCGATCAACCCCTACGTCGCGTTCGAGACGCTGGAGGACCTGCGCCAGCGCAAGTTCAGCTCGCTCACCGCCGAACAGGTGCAGGCGAACTACATCAAGGCAGTCGGCAAGGGCATCCGCAAGGTCATGTCCAAGATGGGCATCAGCACTTACCAGTCTTACTGCGGGGCGCAGATCTTTGACGCGGTCGGCCTCTCCAGCCAGTTCATCGAGAACTATTTCACCGGCACCGCCACGACGATTGAAGGCATCGGGCTGAAGCAAGTGGCCGAGGAAGCCGTGCGCCGACACGAAATTGCCTATGGCGACGATCCGGTGCACCGCGAGATGCTCGATGTCGGCGGTATCTACCAGTACCGCCTGCGCGGCGAGGACCACGCCTGGACGCCGACCAATATCGCTTCGCTCCAGCACGCGGTGCGCGGCAACAAGCACAAGGATTACGAGGACTTCGCCCGCTCGATCAACGAGCAGAGCGAACGCCTGCTGACGATCCGTGGACTGATGGAACTGAAGCCGTTGGAGAGCGGCCCTATCCCATTGGACGAGGTCGAACCGGCGAGCGAAATCGTCAAGCGGTTCAGCACCGGGGCGATGAGCTTCGGCTCGATCAGCCACGAGGCGCACTCGACCCTCGCCATCGCCATGAACCGCATTGGCGGCCGGTCCAACACCGGCGAAGGCGGCGAAGAGCCGTTCCGGTTCCAGCCGCTGGACAATGGCGATTCGATGCGCAGCCGAATCAAGCAGGTCGCCAGCGGACGATTCGGCGTCACCACCGAATATCTCGTCAATTCGGACGATATCCAGATCAAGATGGCGCAGGGCGCGAAGCCCGGCGAAGGCGGCCAATTGCCCGGCCACAAGGTCGACAAGCGCATCGGCGCAGTGCGGCACTCGACCCCGGGCGTGGGCCTGATCTCGCCGCCACCGCACCATGACATCTATTCGATCGAGGATCTCGCCCAGCTGATCCACGACTTGAAGAACGTCCAGCCGAGCGCACGCATTTCCGTAAAGCTCGTGTCCGAAGTGGGTGTAGGCACGGTCGCCGCCGGCGTTTCCAAGGCCCGGGCGGACCATGTCACGATCTCCGGCTACGAAGGCGGGACCGGCGCTTCGCCGCTGACCAGCCTGACCCATGCCGGATCGCCGTGGGAGATCGGCCTTGCGGAAACCCAGCAGACGCTACTGCTCAACGACCTGCGCAGCCGCATCGCGGTGCAGGTCGATGGCGGGCTGCGCACCGGGCGCGATGTTGCTATCGGCGCGCTGCTCGGCGCGGACGAGTTCGGCTTCGCCACCGCTCCGCTGATCGCCGCAGGCTGCATCATGATGCGCAAGTGTCACTTGAACACTTGCCCGGTCGGCGTCGCGACGCAGGACCCGGTGCTGCGCGCGCGCTTCACCGGCACGCCCGAGCATGTGATCAACTACTTCTTCTTCGTCGCCGAGGAACTGCGGGCCATCATGGCCGAGTTGGGTTTCCGCACGGTCGAGGAGATGGTCGGCCGGGTCGACCGGCTCGACATGCGCCGCGTCCACCGCCACTGGAAGGCAGCCGGGATCGACCTCGGCAAGCTGTTGCACAAGGTCGACCTGCCCGATGGTTCCTCGCTGCACCACACCGAGGAACAGGACCATGGCCTTGGCACAGCGATGGACAACGAGCTGATCGATGCCTGCCAGCCTGCCATCACCAAGGGCGAGCCGGTCGTGCTCGACCGCCAAATCCGCAACGTCAATCGCACCGTCGGCACCATGCTCTCGGGCGAGATTGCCAAGGTGCATGGCCATGAAGGCCTCGCGCCCGACACCATCCGCATCAACCTGACAGGTGTGGCCGGGCAGAGCTTCGGCGCGTGGCTCGCCCATGGGGTTACGCTCGACCTGACCGGCGATGCCAATGACTATGTCGGCAAAGGCCTTAGCGGCGGACGCATCATCGTCCACCAGCCCAAGGCCGCCAACCGCCGGCCGGATGAGAACATCATCGTCGGCAACACCGTGCTCTACGGCGCGATCGCGGGCGAGGCCTATTTCCAGGGTGTCGCGGGCGAACGCTTCGCCGTCCGCAACTCCGGTGCCATCGCGGTGGTCGAAGGGACCGGCGACCATGGCTGCGAATACATGACCGGCGGTGTGGTGGTCGTGCTCGGCAAGACCGGGCGCAACTTTGCCGCGGGGATGAGCGGCGGGATCGCCTATGTCCTCGACGAGGACGGCAGCTTCGCCGACATGGTCAACCCGGCGCAGGTCGAGCTGGAGCGCATCGGCGCCGAGCCCGATGCAGAGGATGGCGCTGGCCGCCCGCGCCAGCGCCCGGCCAGCGTGCACGACTTCGGCATGGGCGATATGCTGCGGCACGATGCCGAACGGCTGAAGATCCTGATCGAGCGGCACAAGCTGCACACCGGCTCGACCAAGGCGGCAGAGCTGCTGGCCGACTGGGAAAATGCGCTGGCGAAATTCGTCAAGGTCATGCCGACCGACTACGCCAGAGCATTGAAGACGCTCGAGGAAGAGCGCGATGAAGCCGCCATGGAAGCGGCGGAATGATTTACCTCTTCCGTCATCCCTGCGAAGGCAGGGATCCAGACAACATCGCTATGGCGCGCAACGGCGCCGTCAGCTGGACCCCTGCCTGCGCAGGGGCTTCGGCCAAATCGGAGATTTGATCTCGTGGGCAAGGAAACCGGATTCCTCGAACTCGACCGCCGCGAGCGCGATTATATCGCGCCGGAAAAGCGGCTGGAAAACTATCGCGAGTTCGTGATCGAACCGCCGGCCGAGGAACTGTCGGCGCAGGCCAGCCGCTGCATGAACTGCGGCATCCCCTATTGTCACAACGGCTGCCCGGTGAACAACATCATCCCGGACTGGAACCACCTGGTATATGAAGGCGACTGGAAGAATGCGCTGACAGTGCTGCATTCGACCAACAATTTCCCCGAGTTCACCGGCCGCATCTGCCCTGCCCCTTGCGAGGCCGCCTGCACGCTCAACATCGTCGACCAGCCGGTCACCATCAAGTCGATCGAATGCGCCATCGTCGATCGCGGGTGGAAGGAAGGCTGGATCAAGCCCGAAATGCCGCAGTCGCAGACCGGCAAGTCGGTCGCGGTCATCGGCAGCGGCCCGGCCGGGCTCGCCTGTGCGCAGCAGCTGGCACGCGCCGGCCATTCGGTCACGGTGTTCGAGAAGAACGACCGCATCGGCGGCCTGCTGCGCTACGGCATCCCCGACTTCAAGATGGAGAAGCACCTCATCAACCGGCGCTGCCAGCAGATGGAAGCTGAAGGGGTGACCTTCAAGACCAGCAGTGAAGTCGGGGTAGAAGTCAGCTTCAAGGCGCTACAGGAGAATTTCGACGCCATCGTCCTGTCGGGCGGGGCCGAGGAAGCACGCCAGCTGGAGATTCCCGGCGCGGAGATGTCGGGCGTGCGGCTAGCGATGGAATTCCTCACCCAGCAGAACAAGCGCAACGCCGGCGACGACGAAGTGCGCGCCGCCCCTCGCGGCACCCTGACCGCTACCGGCAAGGACGTGATCGTGATCGGCGGTGGTGACACCGGCAGCGACTGCGTCGGCACCTCCAACCGGCAGGGCGCAAAATCGGTCACGCAGATCGAGATCTTGCCCAAGCCGCCCGAGCATGAGGACAAGGCACTGACCTGGCCCGACTGGCCGATGAAGCTGCGCACTTCCTCCAGCCACGAGGAAGGTGTCGAGCGCGATTGGGCGGTACTGACCAAGCGTGTCGTCGGTGACGGCGAGACCGTGACCGGCCTCGAATGCGTGCGCATCGAATGGGTTGAAGGGCGGATGCAAGAGATCGAAGGCAGCGAGTTCACCCTGCCTGCCGACCTGATCCTGCTCGCCATGGGCTTCACCGGCCCCAAGAAGCGCGGGCTGCTGGAAAAGGCCGGCGTCAGCCTGACCGACCGTGGCAATGTCGAGGCCGATACCGAAAGCTATGCCACCAGCGAGCCGGGCGTCTATGCCTGCGGCGACATGCGCCGGGGGCAGAGCCTCGTCGTGTGGGCCATCCGTGAAGGTCGACAATGTGCACGCGCGGTGGACGAAGCGCTGATGGGCGTGACCGATCTCCCGCGATGATTTGGCGGCAATAGCTCGCAATTCGAGCGACTAGTGGTTGTGACATAAGGAAAACCCGCTAGAATCGGGCTCGATCGCGCTTTCGGCCGGCACCCACCAGGAAAGGTGGGGCGGCGAATGAATACTGGGAGGGTTCACGTTGCGAATGCGCGCGGCTGCTGTTTTAGGCAGCATTCTTTTGGCTTCGGTCGCCGCCTCCCCCCTACTTGCGCAGGATTCCGCCAACTCGAATGTCACATCCGGCAATCCGCCCCCGACTAAGGCTGAGGCTGAGGCTGAATCCATTGCCGAAGATGCACCCGCCAAGGCGAAGAAGCCCGACATAAATTTCGTCTGGACGCAGTTCCTGGCCACTTCGATCCGGGAAGACGTGGATGACGAGATCCGCTACGGCGGGCGAGTCGATGTCTATGCCAAGGTCCCCGGATCGGCCATCGGGCTCGACGATTCCATCACTGTCAACATCCATCCCGAATTCCGCTACGGCAAGAGCATCAACGGTGAAATCGGCGTACTGCCGGTGCAGACCGGTCTGTTCTATCCCGATGACCAGGGCGAACAGTTCGACCTTTCGCTGAGCGTCAAGAAAACCTGGAAATCGGGCACTTCGCTGGAAGTCGGCAAGGTCAATGTCCTCGATATCGCTGCCGGGCTGCCGGTTGTTGGCGGCGGCGGGATCGAAGGGTTCGAGAACCTCGCCTTCGCCCTCCCGCCCAGCACCATCGTGCCGCAGGAAATGTTCGGTGCCATGCTGACGGTGCCAACCAAGAAAGCACTGTTCCGGCTGTGGGTCTATGACCCGGTCATTGCGACACAGAAGAGCGGATTCGAGCATCCGTTCGAGCAGGGCGTCGGCGCGCTCGCCTCAGTCACCTTCCCGGTCAAGATCGGCGGCAAGCCGGGGTACTATGCGATCAAGCTGGCGGGCACGACCCGGCGCGGTTCGCCGGTCGAAGTGCTCCCGGTGGGACTCCAGCCCATCCCCGGCGGAACCTTTGGCACTGCCAGGGGACAGGGCAGTGTGGTCCTCGCCGCTTACCAGTATGTGGGTGCCTACAAGGACCATCCGGGCAAGGGCTGGGGCGTGTTCGGGCAGGTGTTCTTTTCCGATGGTGACCCGACCCCGCTCGATGTCAGCGGGTTCATCGGCGTTTCCGGCGACGTCCCGTTCCGCCCGCAGGACCATTTCGGCTTGGCCTGGTTCCGCTATTCGCTGAGCGACAAGTTCGTCAGCGACCTCGCGCCCTTCGCTGCCTTCGAAGACGAGGAAGGCGTCGAAGCCTTCTACACCTTCGAAGTCGCCAAGCCCCTGCGCATCACCGCCGACGTGCAATATATCGACAGCACCGTAGTGGCACGCAAGCCCGGATGGGCGGTCGGCTTGAGAGCCGTCACGCGGTTCTAGAGGCTGCTCGTTCCCGCCGGGATCGAGAGTTTCTATTCAGAAGCCTGAATCCAGCCCGTGACCCCCGTCGCGATCAGCGGCAATCGGCTCGCTTGGTCTCGGAAAAAACGCTCAGCAGGAACCAGCCCGGTGCCTGCCCGACGAGCGCCGAAGGCCCTTCGATAGTCAGGCTTCCTTCTGACAGCGCCTGGCCGATCGGCCGAATGCCGCGCCAGACTTCCGCCATCGTCCGGACATCGGTCTCGACGCGAAGCGTGTCGTCGAAGCCGGGGGGCTTGATACAGACCTCTACACGGGGATGCTCGCACACCAGCCAGAAAAGCCGATGGTGTGCCGGTGCATCGACAAAATGCAGCGCCAGGACGGTCCGGCCCTGAGGCATGGCTGCCGTGTCGATCCGTCGATGCATCGCCCACACCAGCCACGCCGGGTCGAGGTCTTCGCGCTCGATATCGCGTGCCCATCGCTGGCCCCATGTCCCGACAGCAGACAGGATCGGCTTCAGCTCCGCTCCGGCCTCGGTCAGGATATACGCCTCATGCCCATCCGCACCGACGGGCCTTCGCGTCACGATGCCGGCACTTTCGAGCTGGAGCAGCCGCTGCTTCAATAGCGTGGCGGAGATGCGCGGAACCCCCCTGCGAATCTCGTTGAAGCGGGTCGCGCCCGCATTGAGCTCGCGAAGGACCAGCAGCATCCATTTCTGCGTCAGCACTTCGGATGCGAGCGCAATGGGGCAGAACTGACCGAATTGGGATGGCATGGACATTCCCTTCCGCATCACTGTGTCACAGCAAACGGCGATTGGCGATGGCTGGTCCAGAAATGTGACTAGCCGCGCCAAAGCGGCGCCCTATGCTCGCCACCATGAACGGCCACAGGATCAAATCCGCCCTTTCGCGCAGGACCATGCTATTGCAAGGGGCAGCGGTCTTGGCCACGACGTCGGCGAGGAGAGCAGGTGCAATGGATATCGCAAGCAATCAGGGACCGGCGATACGCCAGCGCGCATTCGATCGCGACCGCTTCGTCGAGGATTGTGTCAGCGCGCACCGCGCCGACGGCATGGATGCCGTTGCCGAAGTTCTTGCCGAAGAGCTCAAGGATCACCGCGCAGTGCTGAGAGCCCTTGGCGGACCGACACGCGCAGGCCTCGACGTGATGCACTCCTCGCCTGACTTCACAATTTTCGCCGCGCATTGGACGCCGCAGATGAACCTGCTGCCCCACGACCACATGATGAAAGCCCTGATCGGCATCTATACCGGACGCGAGGACAACATCCTGTGGCGGCGAGGCGACGACGGCATCGAAGCCTATGAAGCCAACTGCCTGTTCGAAGGCGATGTTGCAGCGCTGCCTGCAAACGCCATCCACTCGGTGACCAACCCGCTCCAGCGGTTCACCGGCGGAATCCATATCTATGACGGAGACTTCTTCGAGACCGAACGGCACCAGTGGAACCCCGAAACCCTGGCCGAGGAACCGTCCGACGGAGATGCGATCAAGGCCATGTTCGCGCAGGAGAACCAACGGTTTTTTGCCCAGCGTGGAATCTGAGGTTCGCTGGCCAGGCCTGTGAGCGGCGCAGCGAACCGGGCTCGTTCAGGCAATGCCTGACGAGGCCCTGGCGACGGTGACGGCCTACTGCCCCCGCCCGCGCGCCTGCACCGCTGCCCGGCGCGCTTCCACCTCTTCCGGCGTGACCTGCGCGTTGGCGGCGCTTGAGAGCGTGTTTTCCAGCGCCAGCCCGTCGCCGAAGGTCGCGGCGTAGCCGTCGTCGATCAGTTTCTTGTAGTTGGCGAGGAATGCCGGATCGATGCTGGCCATGTCGGCAGCGAGCTTGCGCGCGAGTGGCAGAAGTTCGTCCTGCGCGACGACGTGGTTGACGAGACCCCACGCCTTGGCGGTCTCCGCATCGAGGAAATTGCCGGTGAAGCTCAGCTCCTTGGCGCGGGAGATGCCGATCATCCGGCTCAGCTTCTGGCTCAACCCCCAGCCGGGATAGATGCCGACGCGGGCATGGGTATCGGCAAAGCGGGCATTGGTGCTCGCCACCAGCACGTCGCAGGCGAGCGCGACTTCGAAGCCGCCGGTAATGGCGACCCCGTTGATCGCCCCGATCACCGGCTTGCGGCACAGCTCGATCGCCTTGACCGGGTTCTCGTCCGCGCCCGAGGCATTGGCCGCGCCCAGCCCGCCCGGGTCAGAACCCAGCTCCTTCAAGTCCAGCCCGGCCGTAAAGGCCCGCTCGCCTGCCCCCGTCAGGATCACCGCGCGGACGCTGTCATCGGCATCGACCGCAGTCATCACTTCGAACAACCTGCGGCGCAGGGCTTTCGACAGCGCATTCATCGCGTTGGGGCGGTTGAGCGTAACGGTGGCGACTCCGTCGGCAATTTCGCACAACACCAGTTCTTCGCTCATCGCTTACTCCTCGGTTCTACAGCTCGATCCGGTACGATCGCACCACTTCGTCAGCTCCGTGGTGCACCACCCCGGTCAGCTTGTCGATGAGCCGCGCCCCCGCCTTTTCCAGTGTGCGTATGGAGGCGACATTGTCATCAGTGGTGGTGGCTTCAATCCAGTCGAGCCCCTGTTGCCTTGCAAGCGGCAGGATCTCGATCAGCGCCTGCGTGGCATAACCGCGATTGCGCTTCCACGGGACGACGGTGTAGCCGACATGGCCCAGCGCATGCGGAGGCAGCGCATTGGTCCCCGGCTGCCAGCGCAGGTTGATAAGGCCGCAGAATTCGCCATCCCACATCCATCGCAGCAGGTCGGGCAGGCGCGGCACTACGCTGCCATCGGGCAACCGGATCGGCGGCCCCCGGGTGGCCCCATCTTCGAATTCGGAGAGGAAAGCCGCTTCTCCCCGCGCGATGCGCTCGAGCGTATCCAGCCGCGCCTTCTCGCTCCCGACGTTGCGCGGCGACCAGCCTCGCTCCATCGCCGCGACATAGGACGGCAGCATCGCCGCATCGGGCTGGCGCAGCTCCATCATGGATCGCCACTCGCGCACTTCACGCAGCGTGGCACGCTGGGATCGTGGCGCAAGCGCTTTTCCGCGATCTCTTCGCCGCAATAGACGCAGTAGCCCCATTCGCCTTGGTCAAGGCGCGCCAAGGCCGCCACGATCCGTGCAACTTCGGCCTTGCGCCGCCGTTCCTGCGCCTGCGCCATCGCCTGCTGCTGCATCGCGTCCATCCGGCTGAGCCGCCCGACGCTGTCCTGCTGCAGGGTGACAGGCGCGCGGCCTTCGGCGCTGATGCGGTCTTCCTCCGCCAGTTCAGCCTGCCGGGCGAGCAGGGCGGTGCGGGCCTCTTTCTCGGTCATGGTATTTTCCTACACGCCAACGCGCTGTTACCCAAGCACATGATCAGGCGCATGGACACAAGGGGGCGGGGCCCCTCCCCCGCGACAGCCAGATCGCTGGATTCACAATTTATGTATGTATTTCAGTATCTTGGTGGGCCGCAACGAAGTTGACACCGTGTCAACTTCGTCAAGCATCTGTCAACCGGGCAAGGCCCAGTCGATCGGTCCCCGCCCCTGCTCGGCCAGAAAGGCGTTAGCCTGGCTGAACGGTCGCGAGCCGAAGAACCCCCGGTGCGCCGACAGCGGGCTGGGGTGCGGGCTCTTGAGGATCAGGTGATGCGGCTGGCCCAGTTCCGGTACCCGCGCAGCCTTCTTCTGTGCGTGGCTGCCCCACAGGATGAAGACTGTCGGCAGGTCACTTCCAGCCACCGCTGCCACCGCCGCATCGGTAATGGCATCCCAACCCTTGCCGGCATGGCTGCCGGCCTGATGCGCTTCGACGGTGAGCGAATTGTTGAGCAGCAACACGCCCTGCTGCGCCCAATACTCGAGATTGCCGTGCTGCGGCCGCACGAGACCCAGGTCGGTCTCCAGCTCCTTGTAGATATTGACCAGGCTCGGTGGCGGCTGGACTCCATCGGCCACTGAGAAACACAGCCCGTGCGCCTGCCCGGGTCCATGGTAGGGGTCTTGCCCGAGGATCACGACCTTGACGCTATCCAGCGGGGTCAGCTCCAGCGCCCGCAGCCTTTGCCCGCGCGGTGGGTAGATCGCCTTGCCCGCCGCTTCCTCGGCCCGCAGCCAGCCGCCCAGCCGCCTCGCTTCAGGCGTTGCCAGCACTGGATCAAGCGCAGGTTTCCAGCTGTCGGGAACGGTGTCGGCCATGGTGCTATCCTAACCCGGAGCGACATGGCTAACCATGTCCCCTTTTCCTCTTTCCCCAATGCGCCTAGAGCACGCTTCCATATGGCTGTACATTTTCATGAAGAAGACCTGCCCGCAGGCGTCCTCGAAGGCGACGCCCCGCTGGCTGTCGATACCGAAACCATGGGTCTCATCACCCGGCGCGACCGGCTCTGCATCGTCCAGATCAGCGACGGCGGACCGGACGAGCACCTGGTCCGCTTTGCGCCCGACAGCGACTATGCGGCGCCCAATTTGAAATCATTGCTCGGCGATCCGAACCGGTTGAAGCTCTATCACTTCGCCCGCTTCGACCTTGCCGCAATCGAGCATTACCTGGGCGTCACCGCCGCACCGGTGTTTTGCACCAAGATCGCAAGCAAGCTGACCCGCACCTACACCGATCGTCACGGCCTCAAGAACCTGGTCGAGGAACTGCTGGGCGAAAGCCTCTCCAAACAGCAGCAATCGAGCGACTGGGGTGCACCCGGCATCAACGAAGCGCAGCGCGATTATGCCGCCAGTGATGTGCGCTACCTCCACCGCATGCGCGAGATCCTGATCCAGCGGCTGGAGCGCGAAGGGCGGCTGGAGATGGCGCAGGCCTGCTTCGATTTCCTCCCCACCCGCGCGCGGCTCGACCTCGCCGGCTGGGAAGAGCACGACATCTTCAGCCACGCCTAGGACCACCCGACGCCGCGATGGAACACAAGCCAAGGATCGAAACGCAGGACGCGAAGGAGCTGCGCAAGGGGCGCCAGGCCTTTGCCGCGCCCGGCGGCTCGCACGATGCGTTGGTGCGGTTCCTCGGCCGTGCGCTGCCGATCGGCGTCGGCATTGTCGCCGCGCTGATGATCATCACCCCGCTGAGCCCGCGCGGCGAAGTCTCCTTCCTGCTCGATCGCAACGCCGTGGCGATAATCAAGGAACGGCTGCGGGTCGACAATGCGCTCTATCGCGGCACCGATGACAAGGGCCGCCCGTTCTCGCTCACTGCCGATGAAGCGGTACAGCAATCGAGCGCCGAAGGCGTCGTGCGCCTGCAGGATGTTGTCGCCCGCATCCTGCTCGACGAAGGCCCGGGTCAGCTCACCGCAGAAGGCGGCGCATACACCATCGAAGACGAAGTGCTTAAGGTCGACGGGCCGCTGCGCCTGACAGCCGCCGACGGCTATCGCTTTGTCGCCAGCGGCGTGTCGATCAATCTCGAAACCAAGCGCCTGACCGGTTCCGACGGGGTCGATGGAGCGATTCCGGCCGGGACCTTTTCTGCCGACCGGCTCGAAGCCGACCTTGCGAAGCGTATCTTCGTGCTCGATGGCAATGCCCGCCTGCGCATGGTGCCCGGCCAGTTTCCCCGCGAATTGAGGATGCCCAGATGATCAAGCTCCCACACAGCGCTCTTCGCGATTTCACCATCGCTTTTGCCGCAACCTGCGCGCTGGCCAGCGGGATCCAGCTCCATGCCCAGTCCATCGCAGGCCACGATTCGAGGGCTCCGGTCGACTTCGACGCCGGGCGTTTCGAAGTGCAGGACAATGAGAACCGCGTGGTTCTGTCGGGCAGCGTCATAGTCCGGCAGGCCGGGCTGACGGTCCGTTCCGACCGCATGGTAGTCGACTATAACGACAGTGGATCGCTCGATGTTACCCGCATCACCGCCACCGGCGGCGTCAACGTCAGCCGCGGCACCGAACGCGCGCAAGGCGACACCGCCGTTTATGACCTGAATCGCCGGATCATCACCATGGCCGGCAATGTCCGGCTCAACCGCGGCAGCGATTCGCTCAGCGGCGGGCGTCTGGTGATCGACCTGCAGTCGGGCGTCTCCAGTATCGATGGCCGTGCTTCAGGCGGAAGCTCCCCGGTCACCAGCGAATCCGGCGGGCGCGTGCGCGGCACTTTCTCCGTCCCGCAAAACTGACCCGCGAGGCGATGCGCCTCCCGCAACTGCGACGCTTCCTGCTCGGCCTGATCGGGCCGCACGCCGACGCGGGCCTCGCTCCCCAGCTTTCACTGCAAGACTGGCAGCAGATCGATGCCATGGCGGCACAGCATCGGCTCCAGCCGCATTTGCATGGTCGCATCGGTCGGGGCGAATTGCAGATATGTATCCCGCAAACGATCCGGGAGAGTTGGCAGGCATCGCACCGCCGCTGCGCCATCGCGGCCTTGGCCAAACGCAAGACCCTGCTTCAAACAAAAGCCGTGCTTAACGCGCATGACGTCTCGCTGGTCGCCCTCAAGGGTGCCTGGTGCGCCTGGCACGCCTATCCCGCCGCTGCCGAACGACCGATGCGCGATATCGATGTGCTTGTTGCGGAGGAGCGCGCGGTCGACGCCTTCCAGGTGCTGCTCGACGCCGGATATCGGCAGGAAGAAGCCTCCGCTCGGCCGCTCGAAGAGACCGCTCGATACGAGAAGCACCTGCCGCCTCTGATAAGCCCGTCCGGTGACCGGATCGAGCTGCATGTACGGCTATGGGAGAGCGAAGCCACCATGGGCTGGTGGATGCCGGCGTCGGCCCATGAGGAAATCTTCGCACGCGCCGCAATGGTGACCGGGAGCGATCCGGTGCGCTATCCCGCCATGGACGACATGCTTGCGCATTTCATCATCCACGCTGCCTACAGCAATCGCTTGAACGGCGGTCCGCTGGCGCTGGTTGATCTCGATTATCTCATGGCTAAAGCCGAGGTCGACTGGCCCGCCTTCTGGGAACGCGCGACTAAAGGAGGTTGGGACCGGGGAGCGGCGATGATGCTGCGGCTGGTCGATCGCTGGTGCCGACCTGGCTTGGCCAAGGCCTGCGAATGTCCCGAGCTGGAAGACCAGGCTATCCTCGAAGATGCGCCCGACCTGCTGTTGCAGGACCTGGCCCATCGCAAGACCATCGGCCTCGCTGCAGAACTCAGCGCGAAAGGCGGGGTCGGCGCTGTGGCGCGGTCAGCCATCAGGCGGCTCGGCGGCAAGGGGCGTGGCCGGTTTGGACCGGATACGAGCGGGCAATCGCCCGAACCGCTTCCCCGCTGGTTGCTGCGCCGCACGGGGGAAAGTGCAGCGGCCCTGCTCGACCGCGATGTCCGCACTGTGGCAGGTGCCACGGGGCGCCTGGGCGCATGGCTGGATAGGGAGAAACCGGGGCAGTGACTGCGACGCACGCCCTCCTGCTGACCGGGGCAACCGGACATATCGGTTCGCGCTTGCTGCCGGTCCTGCGGCGCGACTATCCCGGCCTCACCCTTCGCGCTTCGGCACCCGATGCTCCTACCGCCAGCGAAGATGGAATTGAGTGGGTCCGGGCCGACTTCACCGATCCGGCCTGTGACTACGAAGGGCTGGTGCAGGGAATGGACGATGTCTGGCACCTTGGTGCTGCGACACAGGCGCGTGCCGCCAGCATGGACGAGATCAACGTCGCCGGGACGCGAGAACTGGCAGCAGCGGCGGCCCGCGCCGGGGTTCGGCGCTTTCTCTTCACCAGCACGGCGCTCGCCTATGGCTACAGGAAGCGAGAGATCGTCGAGGACGGGCAGCCGCTCGAAGCCGCTCCGTGGTTTCCTTCGCGAGACATCTTTACCGCCTACGGAAGATCAAAGTTCGAAGCTGAGCGCGCCATCGAGCAGCTCGACCGCAGCACCATGCAGGTAATGATCTTACGCCTGTGCGTTGTCTCCTCGCGCGAGAGGGCCCGCGCTTCGCTGGCGAGCTATTCGAAGGCCCAGCGGCTCGCATGGGCCGGGCGGTATTGGCACATTCTCGATGCCGATGAGACGGCACAAGACCTTTCGAACCTGCTTAACAGCGAGGCATGGCCCGCACCCGGTGCCATCGCCTATTACAATTATAGCGCCGATGCCCATCGCTGCCTGATCGGGGACATTGTCGGCACGCTGCCCCCTGACGGCCCATCCCGACAGGCCGGGATCGCAGCAGCGCTCATCGTCGACCGCTTTCGCAGCTGGCAGCGCAACGGGTGGCACGGGCGGCGGCGCGGGTTTCCCAATCTTGTCTACGATAGCTCCGGACTTTCCGGCCTCGGCATCCGACCCCAACCGGCGCGCCCCGATTGCGCGGACGACTGACGATGCGGTTAGCCTCCACCATCGGCATCAACATGGCCGGACAGGTGATCCGCATGGCGATCGCAGTGGCGATCGTCCCGCTTTATACCGCATGGTTCGGGGCGGCGCGCTTCGGCAGCTATTTCTTCTTGCTGGCACTGATGCCCTATTTCCAGGTCCATGCGCTGGCGACGGCTCGGCAAGTCACCACCTACACTGCGCGGGTTTCCAGACCCGCCGATGACGGCGCGCGAGCAGAGGGCCACGCAGGCCTCGATGCCTCGATGGTGCTTGGCATCGGCGGCAGCGTTGTCCTCACCACCGCCCTCCTTGTCCTCTATCCGTGGCTGACGGCGAGCATTGAAGGCAGCCCCGAGCTGGCAAACGAAGCCAGTCGAGCGCGCCCTTGGGCCGCAGCCATCGTGCTGCTCGATATCGTCATCCTGATCCAGCTGGGGCAGATGGAAGGGCGCGGCCGCTTTGCCGCTTCCAACGTCAGCCAGGTCATTGGCCAGCTTGCGGCGCTGCTGCTGCCGATCGTCCCGTTGATCTACGATGGCAGTCTCGACCGGCTGATGGCGGGAGTTGCCGCGGGGCGATTGCTGCAGGCCGGGGTTGCCTTGCGATGGGCCCCGTTCCGCGACGTCCTGCCTTCCTTTGCGAACATCGGGCAGAAGATTGCCCGCATCGGGCGCGAGTTCTCGCTGATGACTGTCACGGCCATGTGCAATGCGGCCAGCAAGACTCTCGACCGGATCATCGTCGGAGCCAGCGCCAGCGCCAGCGCGCTCTATTTCTACGCCGCGCCCGCCGGTGCTGCAGCGCGGCTGAGCGTCGTCGGGCTGGCGATGGGAACCTCGCTGGCGCCACGTTTCGCCGTCGCGGACCATGCCGAAGGAAGTGCGCTTGCAGGCCATGCCAGTGACGCTGCGCTGGCATTGACGCTACCGGTCTGCCTGTTCGGGATCCTGTTCGCCGATCCGATCCTGACGCTGTGGGTCGATGCCGGCTTTGCCAGCCAGGCGGGCGATTTCTTTCGCATTGCCCTGGCCGGAGTTATCGGGACAACCATCGCGCAACTGCCGGCCATCCTGTTGCAATCGACTGGTCGAGCACGCGCCATCACCATCCAGCATGTGATCGAGATCGTGCCCTTTGCAGCCGCACTCTATTGGGCAAGCGGATTGAGCCTGACCGCCGTAGCGCTGGCCGTGGCAGCGAGGAATTTCATCGCTGGGGCGATCCATATGGTCCTCGCCCGCATGCCGGTGAGGTCGATTGTTCTCGCGTTCACTTCGATCCTGTTGCTTTCAGTGTGCATTCTGCTCGCGCCGGAGTGGGATCGACTGATCGGCCTGTGGGCAATTCCAGCCAAGCTCGCGCTTGTCGGCATAGCCCCTCTGGCTATCGCGGCAGCCTCTCCGGGGCTGGCCGCCTTCATGCGCAGGCTCGTCACCGGCCTTGCATCCGGGCAGCCGGCCCCGCACAGAGGATCGCAAGAATGACGGACCGCGTGCCCATCAACCTTGCAGGGAGCAAGCCCGGACTCGACCCGCTGGTGCTGGCACTATGCGGCTTGCTGGCGGTATTGTTCCTGTTCGGCGGGACTGCGCGGGCACCCAATGTCTTGCTAGGGTTCATTGCCGCGCTGCCCGTGCTGTATCTTTTGCTGGTCGGGAGGGGCCACCAGCGCATGGACTGGCCGACCAGGCTCGCACTTGGGCTCTACGGCCTGGCGTGGCTGCAGCTGATACCGCTTCCTCCTGCCCTGTGGGCCGCGCTACCGGGCCGTGAACTGGCTGTAGCTGCGCTCGATGCTGGAGGGCTGGAACCCGGATGGAGACCGCTGGCGCTGGATCGGGGTGCGGCAGCAGGAGCGTTGCTCTCGCTTGTCCCCATACTCGTGGTGATGGTCGGATTCGCGCGGCTGGCGCCACAACACCAGCATGCGATCCTGCGCGCGATCATCCTCCTCGCGGTGCTGACAGCGTTGCTCGGCATCGTACAGCGGACAACGGGGAGCCTGTTCCTCTACGACCGCGACCATGCAGGATTTGCCACCGGCCTGTTTGCCAACCGCAACCATCATGCCGCTTTCCTTGCCTGCGCCATCATCCTGCTCCCGGCCGCCGCACCGACAGGGCCTGACAGGCGCTTGCTGCCAGTGGCCGTGGCGATAGCGGTCATCCTGTTTGTCGGTGTTCTCGCCACCACATCGCGGGCGGGGATCGTGTTGGGTGGCACCGCTTTGGCAGCATCGCTGGCGTTGCTGCTGCGCCCGTCGCGCATGGTGTTGCTGGGAGGCGGCGCAATACTGACGTTGGCGGCCTTCGCCATGTTCCAAGCCCCGGCGCTGGCCCCGGTTTTCGAACGTTTCGGCGGCCTTGCACAAGACCAACGCATGATCATGGCGCAGACCAGCTGGGCGGCCGCTCGCGAGTTTTTCCCGTGGGGCTCGGGCTGGGGCAGTTTCGTGCCGGTCTACATGGCGTTCGAAGACCTCGACACCATGGCCGGACGTTATGTCGTTGCCGCGCATAACGACTACCTGCAGCTGGCGCTGGAGGGCGGCTTGCCCGGGATGGCAATCGCTCTGTGCGGACCGGTCGCGGCACTGGTACTGGCGGCCCGGCATTGGCGGGCGCGGGCCGCACCGGCAATGTGGAGCCTGTGGGGAGCCGGAGTGATCCTGCTCGCGCATTCGGCAGTCGATTATCCCCTGCGCACAGGTTCTTTGGCAGCATTACTTGCGATCGTTGTCGCTGCACAAGAAATGGCCCGCAAACCATTGCCAGAACACGAGGGTGCCGCCTATGGTCGCTAGCAAGATTTACTGGCGGGAACTCGGACGCATGCAACGAATTGGGCACCGGCCCGCAGTCGCGATCATGGTGCTTGGCCTGCTTGGGGGTTGCAGCACCGGACCTGCGCCTGTGGTCCCGGCAGGCAGCGCGGCCTACGACGCCATTCCCGAAGGCAATATCTTCGCCCCGCGCCGGGTCGAGATCGGTCCCAGCGACCGGCTGTCGATCACTGTCTTCCGCGAACCTGACCTCTCCATCGACAGTGCGATTGTCGACCCTGACGGCAATATCCAGGTTCCCTTGCTGGGGACCGTCGATGCGGCCGGACTGACAGCGGCGGAATTTGCCCGCGATCTCGAGCGGCGCTTTGCCGCGCGCTTCCTCGTCGATCCCAGCGTGACCGTCGAACTGACGGAGGCGGCGCAGAAGCGAGTCACAGTCGCAGGTGCCGTTACCCAGCCGGGCGTCTATGAAATTCCCGGGAGGATATCGCTGGTCGATGCCGTTGCGCTGGCACGCGGACCGACCAATGTCGCCAAATACGACCAGGTCGTAGTATTCCGGCGCTATAATGGGGATCGTGTAGGTGGCATGTTCGACCTCGGACAAATCAACGCCGGAATCTCGCCCGATATCGAAATTCTTGCAGGCGATCAGGTTATCGTCGGGACCGATGGATTGAAGGTAGCTTACCAGGACATGCTGAAAGCAGCCCCGCTGCTCAACATCTTCCAGACCTTTGCCATCCTCAACAACAATGGCACCAACGACAGCAATACTGCTGACCCTGCCAACTGATGCGAGGCCTGCCGTTCCGTGAATAGCCCTGCCAAGCCTGCCGCTCCGCTGAAGGAATCCTTTGCCGAAGAACAGGGTATGCCCAATTTCGGCGTTGATTTGCGCCGGGTCTGGGCCGCCATCTACCGCCATCGCTTCGTGGTCGGCGGGATCATCGCCCTGGCGCTGGCTGCAGCTATCGTTTTCACCATGCTCGCCACCCCGATCTACAGCGCTCGAACCGCACTGCAGATCGACAGCGACACCAGTAATGTGCTCGAAGACGAAGCGTCGTTCCGGTCGTTCGACTGGGACGTCGAGCGCTTCCTGCAGACGCAGATCGACGTCTTGCTGAGCCGCGACACGGCGCTGACGCTGGTCGAACGCAAGAACCTGGCTGCCGACGATACCTTCTTCCAGCGGATGCAGGTGCCGGCTCCGGCCGTGGCAGCTACCGGCAAGACAATGGCAGAAACCCGCCGCGATGCGATCGCTGCAATCCTGCAGTCCAATGTCAATGCCGACCTGCCACGCTACAGCCGGATCCTCGACCTGAGCTTCGAGAGCCCCGATCCCGAATACGCCGCCGAAATCGCCGATGGTTATTCCGAAGCCTTCATCGCCGCCACGCTGGAGCGGCGTTTCGACAGCTCCTCCTATGCCCGTGAGTACCTGCTGGAACAGCTCGCCGAATCCAAGAAGGCACTGGAAGAAGCCGAGCGGGCACAGGTCGACTATGCCCGCGCCAACAATCTCGTGAACCTCGATTCCGGCTCCAGCGGCAATGAGGCGCCGATGTCGCTAACACAGCGCACGCTGGTGAACGCCAATGACGCGCTGGGCCAGGTCAGGGCAGAGCGCATTGCTGCCGAAGAGCGCTATCGCGCTGCTGCTGGCGGCGATGCGATGGAGATTCCCGAGGTCCAGGAAAGCGGCTATATCGGCGCGCTCCAGCGCGACCTTGCCGAAGCCGAATCCGAGCGCAATCGCGATGCGACCCGCTACAAGGGCGACCACCCGGTGATGCTCGAGCACAAGCGGCGGGTGGAATCGATCCGGCAGGACCTCAACGGAGCAGTAGCGGATATTCGCGGCTCCTTGCGCCAACGATACCAAGCTGCGCTGCGCAATGAAGAGCGCCTTTCAGGCGACGTTTCGCAACTGCGGAGCGGAACTGCGAGCGAACAGGCCGTTCGTGTGGAATTCAACATCCTCGCGCGTGAAACCGCAACCCGGCGCAACATGTATGACGCGCTGTTGTCCCGGTTCCAGGAAGTGAACGCCTCGGCCGGGATCACCAGCAGCAATATTTCCATCGTCGATGCGGCAGATACGCCGCGCTCCCCGGTCCGGCCCCAACCGCTGATCAATATCGTGCTGGGCCTTTTCGCAGGCGCAGCGATCGCCGGCCTTTATGTCTTCCTGCGCGAGTTCGTGGATGACGCTGCGCGCACGCCGGAAGACATCGTGGAACGCTTCGGCCTGCCGTTCCTCGGTTCCGTGCCCAAGCTCGACGCCGACGCGCAGATCACGGAGACGCTGGACAATCCCAAGTCCAGCGCTTCCGAAGCCTTTGCGGCCTTGCGCACCTCGCTGGGCCTGATGGGGGCCGGCGGAGCAGGCGACCTGCTGATCACCAGCAGCCAGCAATCCGAGGGCAAGAGCCTGGTCGCCTATGGCATCGCCCGCAGCTTTGCCCGCGAAGGGCGCCGGGTGCTGGTGGTGGATGCCGACCTGCGCCGCCCATCGCAACACAACATCTTCGGGGTCTCACGCGAAACCGGCCTGACCAATATCCTCACCCGCCAGATCGAGCCGGGCGATGCCACGATCCCTGTGTCGGACAACCTTGCCCTGATCCCATCGGGTCCGCTGCCGCCGTCGGTGCCAGAGTATTTCTCGGCCCCCTCCTTCATCGAGTTCAGGGATTGGGCGCGCGAGCATTACGACGTGGTGATCTACGACGGTCCGCCTGTCATGGGGCTGGCCGATACCGTGCTGCTGGCGCAGCGGATCGAGCATCTCATCTTCATGGTCGAGGCCGGACGCGCCAGCCATGGTCGCACAGCAGCGGCGATCCGCCGCCTCAACAACAACGATGTCGTGATCGACGGCGCTGTGCTCAACAAATTCGACCCGCATAGCGCCGGCTATGGCTATGAATATGGTTATTACTACAGCTACGAGGCGGAGACGAGCTGATGCGCCGTCCGCTCGCGCTCGGGATCACAGCGCTGGTTGCGGTTTGCGGAACAGCCCTGCTCGCGCCACCGGCGCTACCCTTGCCTCCAGTTGCAGCGGCATCATTGGGGACCAGCGACAGCCAGCTGCAGCTGCGCGGAGCCCAGGCAGCGCTGACCGCACAGACCCCGACGGCGAATAGCCAAGCCGCCGAACTGGCGAGAAAATCCATCGCCGCAATGCCACTTAACCAGCCAGCCCTCGCAGTTCTTGTCGAGAGTCGCCAGGCCGCGGCCCCGACCAGAGCGGCCAATGTCGCTGCCGCTCTTGGCTGGCGCGACCCGTTGGCCAATGCCCGGATCCTGCAGCTGGCCCTGAACGAGGGCAACGTGGTTGTCGCGGCCCAGCGCGTCGATGCACTCGGACGGACACAAGGCGGCGAGGTGGCGGCTCCTTCGGCCGACCTGCTGATGACCAAGCCCGGCGGGCCAGAGGCGCTTGCCGCCCGCGCAAGCAACCGGTCGGGCGGGCTATGGTGGATTACCTATCTGCGACTGCCCGCCGCCAGTCCGGACGCCGAGTCCGGTCGATTGGCATTTGCCCGGCTGCTCGATTCCGATGACGGTCCGTGGCGGCGCCAGATCGTGACAGCACTGGTCGGCAGCCTGGAAGGGGGGGCAGCCGCAGCGACCGGGGATGCCCTGTGGCGTGACACATTGGCCGATCCGCAAGGATTTGGCACTGTCCTGTACGATGAAGCCTTTGCCCGCTTGCAACCGGGCGAAGTCCCGGTTGGCGGTGAATGGCGGATTGCACCGAGAGCCCCCTATGCAGTCGAGCGCGTAGGCGAGGGTGTTGTCCTGTCACGACTCGGCCAGGGGACAGGTTCGATCCTGATCCAGAGGTTCGAACCGATCACCGGTCGATACCGTTTGGCAGCAACCGGTGAGGGCGAGGCCACAGGGCTAGGCTGGCAAGTCCAATGCAAGGGCCGCGGGATTGTCTTTTCAAGCGACGGCTTGCTGGGCGAATGGCCCGTCATCATACCCGAAGGGTGCAGCGAAGCGACGATCGCGCTCGTCGCCGAACGCTCAGGAGCTTCGAACGGCTCCCACCACCTTGCTCGCGTTTCGCTGGAGCGGTTGCAATGACACAGCCGCTGGACGCGAAGACTGAAGACACTCTGCATGGGGGGCCCAGCTTTTCGTTTGCAAACCGCCTGGAGCGCTTCGCTTTTGCTGTGACATGGCGACTGCTGGCCTGGATACTTCCGCCGCCGGTAGGATGGGGCTGGCGGCGGTTCCTGCTGCGTCTCTTCGGAGCTTCGATCGGCAAGGGCGCGAAGGTCTATCCCTCTGTGCGGATCTGGTTGCCGCGACACTTGCGGATGGATGACTGGACAACGCTCGGTCCCGGGACGCAATGCTACAATATGGCTCCAGTGACGTTGCACGAGGGGGCCATCGTCTCTCAACGGGTGTTCCTGTGCGGTGGAGATCACGATCACCGCGATATGGCGCACCAGCTCGTCACTCGCCCCATTACCCTCGGGCGCAAGGCTTGGGTCGCTGCAGAAGCCTTTGTCGGCCCGGGGGTCGAGGTCGGCGAACGCGCCGTACTGGGCGCGCGCGCCTGTGCGACGCGTGACATCCCGGCCGACACGGTCTGGACCGGCAACCCTGCGCAACAGGTGGCGGAACGCAGGATGGCGGGAGAATAGCCTGTGCGCGTATTGTGGCAGATCCTGCTGTTGCCCTTGCCATGGTTCATCCGGCGTCCGCTGCTCTCACTGGTCCCCGGATTTGCCATCGGCAAGGGTGCCCGGATCGGTCGCTCGATCATCGCTGCGGCCCGGCTCGAAATGGGCGAAGGGGCGATCATCGGCCACCTGACGGTGGTCAAGGGGCTTGCGCGGCTCGAACTTGGCGAAGGTGCGCGGCTCGGGAACCTCAACTGGGTTACCGCAGTCCCGCTGTCAGCGCGCGAGTTCTTTCGTCACCTGCCCGAGCGTGACCCCAGCCTTGTTCTTGAAGAACAAGCCGCCATTACGCACCGGCACCTGATCGATTGCACCGGCGGTGTTCGCATAGGTGCCTTTGCCACATTTGCCGGCTGGCATTCGCAGATCATCAGTCACAGTTTCGACTTCCGGGCCTCGCGACAGGACGCTGCGCCGATTTCGGTGGGTCGCTATTCCTTCGTCGGTTCGCGAGCAATCCTGCTCAAAGGGAGCAGCTTGCCGGAACGATCAGTGCTGGGAGCAGGCTCGGTCTACGAGGCGCGTGATGAAGCAACGCTGGGCTTGTATCGCGGGAATCCTGCGCAGCGTGTCGGTGAGCTGCCGGACGATCTCGGCTACTTTCAGCGCACCACCGGCTTTGTCGCATGAAACCGCTGATCAGCGCCGTAACCATCTCATTCAACCAGGCAGAGTTCCTCCGCGCGGCGATGGATTCCATCCTTGATCAGGAAGCCGTTGAGTTTGAATACATCGTCTGCGATCCGGGTTCGACCGACGGCAGCCGGGATATCATCTCCAGCTACGACGACCCGCGTATCATATCGGTATTCGAACCCGACAGCGGACCTGCCGACGGGCTTAACAAAGGTTTCGCAAGAGCGCGCGGAGACATCTTCTACTATCTCAATTCGGACGACATGGTCCTGCCCGGAGCGTTCGCCCGGATGGCGCACTTCTTCGCAGCGCACCGCGATGTAGATGTCGCTTGCGGCCACGCCAGGGTAATCGACGAGCGGGGCGCGCGGGTGCGTCGGGTGTGGTCCGAACCCTTTCACCGATATGCTGTCGCGGTCGGAGCGCATGTGCAGGTCCAGCCAGCAACCTTTATCCGCGCCGATGCGTACCATCGTGCAGGCGGATTCGATCCCAATGACAGAGGCAATTGGGATGGCGGGCTGCTCACGTCATTATTCCTTTCAGGCGCGCGGATCGACGTGGTCGATGCCTTCCTTGGATGCTATCGCCTGCATGCGAATTCCATCACCATGTCCGGCAAACTGGCCGACCAGCACCACGCCAACGCAGTCCGAAATTTCGAACGGCTGATGAATCGCCCCATGGCATCGCGCGACAGGATTGGCGGCCAGGCATTGCGCTGGGCGAAACATTTTCGCCACCCGTGGCGGACAATGGAACGCGTTCGCCATGGTCCGTTGTTCCAGTCCGGCTAGTTTTCCGAGCGTCGCTGGAATCCGCTGAGATCGTGCCCGGTCGCATCGGTAAGCATGGCAATGCGCTGTTCATTGCTGCTTACCCCTGCGATCACCTGTTCCAGTTCAACCCGCTTGGCATCGACGAGGAACCGATACCAGAAACCTTGCAGCACATGGTAGATCAAGCCCGTGCGTCCATCGAGAAATCCGAGCTGGATCAGGTAGCGAAAGAGGAAATAAAGCAGGGGGCCTACACCTGTCGGCAGGCGATTGTACCAGCCCATCTTGTGGCTTCGCGTTCGGTTGGCTTGCACGGTGCTTGCCAACCCCGCCTGCTCGACTGCCGTGAAGAGATCATATTTTGCAATGAGCGCGTCGATGGCCTCACGGGTCGCATAGCCATTGTGCTTGGCAATGAAAAAATCGAGCCCGTGATCGTTCTGGTCAACGAATGTGCCCGGCACGTGACGGATTTCGCCACCGTCGATGACGATGTGCTCGTCCATCCAGCGCTGTTCGATCCGACCCTGGCCTGTACGCCATAGGCGCAAGAGCCGGAGCGGATAGCGACCGCCGTGGCGGATCCAACGGCCCATGAAGTGATGCTGGCGATCGATGCTGATCCCGGTGATGTCCGGTCCCAGCGCAGGCAGCAGTGCTGCAAGCCGGTCGGTCAAGTCGCTCCCGAGCCATTCGTCTGCGTCGAGCCGCATTGTCCAGTCGGTGTCGATCGCACAGTTGTCGAGCGCCCATTGGAACTGGTCGGCATAGTTGACCCAGGCTCGCTCGAACACTTCGGCACCGCTTGCTCGTGCCAATTCGCATGTCCGGTCACTCGAGCCCGAATCGACGATAATCATTCGGGTCGCGATCGCCTCTACCGATTGCAGGACGCGTTCGATGTGGATCTCTTCATTGTGCGTGAGGATAACGACAGTGAGTGATCCGGGAGAGGCAGCCATGGCGATGCCTTAGCTGCCTCTCCCATGATCCGCCAGATCAGCACTCAGATTATGGGGCGGCCGCGCAGGTAATGGCGCAAGAGCGAAGCGTTGACTGCGCCGAGAGCCCGGTGACCAGTGTTGGTGTAGTGAAAGCCATCGGTGCCGATGAATCGATCTGCGCTTCCCCAACCGGTAGGGTTGAGCGAGTTGCCGTTGCCGGTCACGAAGCACGGTCCGACTTCGCGCACCGGCTCGCCCGCCGCGTGGAAATATCGCATGGCCCCGTCGAAGCCATAGACGAGGCGGGCATCATGGTTGCCTGTCGCTGTAATGACAACTCGTTCTCGGGTCGCCCCGGTACCGATCTCGACAACTGAACCAACCCGCAGGTTGACGTCGGCATTTGACTGCGAGGTGTTGCAGATGAAACCATTGGGATATCCGACGGTGTCGGGGCTGCCGTCATTGCCGGCCTGCCCGGCGTTGATCGGAGCGTAAATCGTCGCCGCATGACCGATCTGCGGTCCAGCAAAGGCAAAGGGCAGTTCGACGGGGGAAATCCATCCGCCGCCGGCGCTTTCGATCCCGGCCCTGATGGCCTCGATCACGTCCAGGGACTGCGAGCTGAAATATTCGATCCCATAGGCGGTATCTGCACCACCTGCCACGACGGCATCCGGCAAATGATCGCGGAGGCGTCGAACAGTAAGGGCGGCAGCAGCTTCAACCTGCGTCGGGTCCTTGCTCAGATCATTCAGTCCGGCATGGAGGAAGACAACTTCGGGCCGGTAGGGAACGACGTCGGTCAGCACGCGATCCGGGAGGGCGACAGCATTGCCAAGCCCATCCGCAACGAAGCCGGTACCACCTGCTCCGCTGGGCCAGACATCATCCCAGCCCATGCCATGCGCGAACCACACCGCCCAATTGATCGGTTCGGGCGTGGTAAAGCTGTCGCCGAACACAATTGTGCGTGGTCCGCGCAGTTCAGCGGCAAACAGGCAATCGGTAGGATCGGTGAAGACTCCAGCAAAGGACATGCCCCAGCTGATGATGTCGATCCGGCGGCGGCCATGGCTGCCGAAATCGAGCGTAACGATGGTTGGACCGCTGCTCTGATATGGATCGAGGGACAAGAAGCGGTTGTCGATCCGGAGCAGGAAGCCCTGCGGGTTGTTGCGAACCTGCAATTCGATCCGCGATCCCTCATGGATGAAGGACCATTGTTGGCCCAGGGTCGATCGTGCCCCGCTGCTTGACGCGGTCATGACCTTTTCTTCGGGGTAGCTGAGACTGCCTGCGGATGCCCCAGGCAGCCCGCGGCAAAAGGTGAAGACACCGCCTTGGGGGGCGGAAGCGACTTGATAAAACTGAGTCCCACTGGCCGTCGGCCAGTAGCGAGCGAGGGTCGGGATCGCCGCCTGTGTGACCAGCGGGGCGGGATCAAGCAATTGCGGTGCGACCAGTTCCGTCGCGGGCTGGAGCAGTCGACTGGGCGACGGGCGGGGAACATGCAGCGCCAGCATCAGTCGAGCACCCAGGCATTGAGGGCAGCAGTGAGCCCGGCCGACGCAATGCCAATGACCGCCAGCGGCAACAGCGTCAGGCCTGGTGACAGTGTCAAAGTGAGCGTCGAACTGTCCTGCAGGGTAAAGGTCGCCTGGCCACCGGCGCTGCAATCGAGCAACAACGCGACGCCAGCGGCGACGCTGGTATCGGGAGCCAGCGCTCGAGCACCGCGCAATGGCTGCTCGCGGGACGGCAACGGGTTCCCCGGACTTATCGGCAGGGCAGCTTCACCGGGTTCACCTGTAGCGAGGGCTGACAACGGAACAAATCGGGCAGGATGGCGGACGGGGGGCAAGGGATCGGGCATGGCAACTCCTTTCGAGTCGCGCCTGCTAACCGATTTGGTTATTTGTAGGAAAGGTGTTTATCCAGTTCCAGACTTCAGAGGAACTGCGCAAGAATTCTCTCAGCCACCCTGCACATGTCGAACCGCTCCAGGAACAGGGACCGGCCCCTTGCGCCCATCGCGTCCATTGCCCCTGGATCAAGCTGGCTCAAGGCATCGAGAGTATCGGCGACCCCGGCGACAGTAGCAGTACAAACCAGACCGGCGCGCCGCGAAGCGATGTCGTCATGGATATTGACCTGGTCCGAGACAATGACCGGTCGCCTGCACGCTAGCGCTTCCGCCACGACGACCCCGAAGTTTTCCTGATATGATGACAGGACCAGGGCTTCGCAATTGTACAAGATGCCCCATTTCGCATCGCCGCTGAGCATGCCAGGCCAATCCACCCGTTCACCGATACCCAGCGCCCGAGCACGCTCTTGCAGTTCCATGACATAGGCCGGGTCTCCGGGTCCGGCGATCACAAGCCTGAGTTCGCCCGCGCCATGGGCCGCAGCAAATCCGTCCAGCAAGATCTCCAATCCCTTCTTCGGGTGGAGTCGGCTTAGGAAAAGCAGATAGCGAAGGCCCTTGATCCCCGGCACAGCGTGATTGGCGGCACGATCCATGGCATCTTCATGATGCGGTGGATCGCCGGTACCGAAGCCCACCACCTGTTCTGTAATACCGCTCCATCCCGGCCAGGAATTCCGGGCCAGCTGTCGTTCCTGTTCAGCGGTAAAGAGCACGGCGCGCGCGCTCCTGAGCAGCCGCCTCTCATTGACCCTGAACAACTGACGCTTCAGCCACTCCTTACGAGGACGGTGTTTGCGAAACCACGGGTCGAGCATGCCATGGGGAAAGACACAGTAAGGCGTCTGGCCGGCTGGGAGGACGCGCGCAGCAGCCAGGGTCGAAGCATTCCATAAGCCATCGACCACGACACCGTCGAATTGCGAAAGGTTCGCCCGCAGCCAGTTGATCGCACGCGCCGGGTAAAATCGCTTTGTGGGGCCAGTACGGCCAAGCGCCACCACAGGCGACGGACATTGCGCAACCCATGGGTCACCCGGATCGTCAAGCGTCAGCAAGTGCTGCTCATGCCCAAGCGCGCGATAAGCATCGCCCAGCCGCAAGACACCCTCGATCGCGCCACCCATTGCTGGATTGCAATCACCGATGACGTGCAGGATCTTCAAACCCGGTCCCGGTCCTTCCTGCTGCGCAGCGCCTCGCGCACTGGCGCGAACAGCGTGATCGATCGACCGCCGGCACGGACGGTCCACAACAGCAAGGCCAGCTGGAATGCGACGAAGAACCGTTCGGTAGATCCGAACGGATTAAACAGCACCGACCACAACATCGCTACCGCGCAGTAGGCCACCAGCGGTGCCAGCAATTCCTGTCGCTTGAGCAGGTAGAACAGCGCGAATATCGGGATCGACAGCGTCCAGAGCCAGAAAATCCCCCCGGCGATCCCGGCTTCGACCCACGCCCCGAAAAGGTGGCTGTGGGTGGGAATGAGGTCGCGCTTGCCTTGCTCGGCATCGAAGATCGGCAGGCCGAGCCGGACCTTGATCGCGTGATGCAAGGCGACATAGCGAGCATCCCGGGCCCAGCTGCCGTGACCTATGACCGGCGAATCGATGATCGCCTGGGTGGCGACGAGGCTTTCCGTTCGTCCTCCCAGCAACAGCGGTACCTCGCCCGAGGTCTGGTCGCGATACTTGACCAGTGCTTCCCGGCCGAGCAGGCCGTTCTCTACCGCTGCTCCATAGATCGTGGTCGCCCCGGTCGCGACGAGGATCCCGCCAAGAAACAGTCCCGCGAACAGCCCGGCGCTGAGCCGCTGTCGCCAACGGATGAATTGGCTGAACACCAGCGCTGCCGCGACCACCACAGCCGCAATGAACAGCACGCCAAAAGCGGATCTGGCGGATTGCAGCAAAAGGAAGAATGACAGCACCAGCAGCACCACCGGGGCCAAATAGAGCAATCGCGGCAGCGCCAGCGAAAGGAAGAACAGCCCCCCCAGTGTGATGTAGATCAGCGCCCTGTCATATCCGAACTTCCATTCATAGCCGACAAATTCCGGCGGCACGCTGTACATCGCAGCCACCCCGAGCCCGATGGCAAACGCAGCGAAATAGGCTCGTCTACGAGGCAGCCACAGCCACAGGGTGGCAAGCTGCAAGGCAAAGAACACGATCTTGGCCCAGCCGCGCAGGAAGTCGCCCGGCGACGTTTCGCGCACAAGGTCGGTGATCACCTGCCCCAGCAGCCAGACCCCGATCAGTGTCAGTACCGGCACGATCCGGCGCAGCCGTTCCATCGCATCGGGCAAGGTCAAGAACGTGGCGAGCAAGGGCAACGCCAGCAGGTCCATCAGGTACAGCTGACCGACGATGTTGAAGACCGCGAGCTGGCTTAGCGGATAGAGGAACGCGAGCACAGTCCAGACATCGAAGGTGATGCGGCTTTGAGCACCGGATCGCTTGATGTTGCCAGCAGCACCGGTTCGCCCGCCCAGGCTTACATTGGCCCCGGATGCCAGGCTCATTGTCCCGCCTCCTCCAGCGCAGCTTCCAGCGCACCGGCGAAGCGTTCGAGCAGTGAAGCCTTCGACCAGCGCTCGACAGCACGCGCCCGGGCCGCTTGCCCAAGAGTTTTGCGCAATCCGTCATCATCCGCCAATCGAATGATTGCCTGCTCGAATTCGACTACTTGTCCAGCAGGCACCACGATACCGCACCCCTCCACTTCTCCGGCCAGCGATGTGCCGGAATTCGCCGTCGCTACGACCGGCCTGCCCGAGGCAAGCATGTTAGCCAGCTTCGAAGGGAGGACAAGGTCCGCCGCGCCGGCGATCTGCGGCAACAGGTGGAAACTGGCCATGGCCAGCAGTTCGGCCAGTCTCGCACGGGGCTGCAGCGGGCGAAAGTGAAGGTTAGGCAGGTCCTGCGCCGCCTGCTCAACCTCGGCCCGCGCCGGGCCATCGCCACAAATGACGAAGTGCAGGTCTGGGCGCGATTGCATGGCATTGGCAGCTTCCAGCAACAGGCCGATGCCTTGTTTGCGGGCAAGATTACCCGAATAGAGCGCCAGCAGCCCATCAGGCAGATCGAGTTCGCGCCGCAACCGCTCGCCATCGGTCGTCATGGCACCGACTTCGACGTCGGCCCAATTGCGCAATTCGTGCACAACCGGGCTGCCATCGGCTTTCGCGGCTGCCTTCTCGATCATGCGCGGCGAAATCGAACTCAATCGGTCGAACCGCGACAGGATCCCATTTTCGAATCCCGCACCCAGCCGTGCTGCCCAGCCTGGCAAGAGCCCCGTCGCGAGTGCGGCCTCGACTTCGAAATCCTGGATGTGCAGCCAAGACAAGGCCCTGTGCGTTTTCGCCAGCTGCAATGCGACGGGTGCCGACAAAAGAGCGGGAGCGATGGCAATGACGGCCTCGGGCGCGAATGCCGGCCCGAGCTTACCAACGCCCCTGTATGCGTTCATGGCAAAGGTGGCATAGTGTCTTAGCCGCCCGACAGTGCCCGGCGCACCAGGAATATGGTGCGGTACCCGCATGACCTGCACCCCGTTCTCGACCGCTTGCGCAAAGGGCTCACGATATCCCTCCATGGCCTTCCAGGCCGGGTAATAGGGCACCCCGCAAATGACCTGTACCGCATGCCCGCGACGCACCAGCACCTCCGCCCAGCCTTGGCTGAAGGGCCCGATGCCGATCGGCTCGGGTGCATAGTTGAGGCTGATCAGGCAAATCGAAGCCATGGTGCGCGAATAGTCCTGCCTTTGAGCCAGAATGAGCGGGTCGACCCTGCCCAAATTCGAAGGCGAGACAAGGGCGGCAAACACCTTGTCACCGCTTCCTCAACGCAATTGCAACCTGCGCAGACTAGAAGGGAGCCGAGTCGCAATTTGTTGACCTTCGCTGCTTTTGCTATAGGAACGGCAGTACGTATTCTTGCGGAGTAGAGAAATGAAGAAGCTCCTTGCTGCAACTGTTGCCGGCCTGATGGTCTTCGGCACAACTGCCGCGCAGGCTGAAACCCGGCCCTCCGCGACTGAATTTTCCAAGCCGGTGAACTTTGCCAGCGACATTGGCAATCAGGATGATGATGACGACGACGATGGCGCGTTGTGGCTCCTGATCCTGCTCGGTGTTGGCGGCCTTGCCGGGCTGCTGCTCGCTGCCAGCAGCAGCCAGGGCAATAGCCCGCGCTAAGCGATCCGATCCGTACACGCGAAAAAGGGCCGCTCCCGATTGGGTAGCGGCCCTTTTCGTTGTCAGTATGCACGCTCGTGCCTAAGCACCAACAAAGTGCGGGCGATGATGGCAATGTCGCTCCACAGCGACCAGGTCGCCATATATTCCAGATCCGCCTGCAACCTGTCGGACAGGTCACTTTCTTCATCGGTGGCACCACGCAGCCCTCTAATCTGTGCGAGGCCCGTCAGGCCGGGCTTGAGCGCATGGCGGTGCCAATAACGCTGGTCGACATGCCAGAATTTCTTCTCCCCCGCGAGGCTGCCAATGGCATGCGGGCGCGGGCCCACGATGCTCATTTCTCCGCGCAGGACATTCACCAGCTGCGGCAACTCGTCGATGCTGGTCCGGCGCATGAAGCGGCCGATGCGCGTGGTTCGGTCATCGTCGCGGCTGGCCGAGCGTTTGCCTGCGGCATCGCCGCCGTCGACCCGCATCGAGCGGAACTTGAGCATCGCGAAGAAGCGGTTGCCGCGTCCGGTCCGCTGCTGGACGAACAGCACCGGGCCGCCATCCTCCAGTCTGATCGCCAGCATCAACAACGCAATGAATGGTGCGAGAACGATCAGGCTTGCCGTCGCAAACAGGATATCGAACACCCGCTTCACCGCGCGCGCGCGCAACCCGAGTGGCCCGGCACTCACCACCAGGGCGGTCGCATCGGCATCTTCATAGTGCCTGACGTTGAGAGCCCCGAGCTCGTGTGCCATCTCGCTGACGATTTCACCGTGCACCCCGCTGGCCTTCAGCGCGAAGGCCCATTGCGCGCGCCGTTCAGGCGGGCAGCTGACGATGACTTCGTCCTGGTTTAGCAAGGCCTGGCCCAGCCGGTCGACATCGTGCGGCTCATCCGCTGTCGGATCGAGCCCGTACTCCTGAGCGACAATGACACGATTGGCCTTCACCGGCATCGCCGGGCCGCCGTCGAGGATCAGCAGCCGGTTACGCACGAAGCCGTCCCAGCGCTGCTCGATCAGCCGCACTGCAACCCTGCGCAACAGGACCATCGACAGGCCCGCGAAGATTAGGCCCAGGGACAGAGTCATACGAGAGAATGTCGCGCTGGTCTTGAGATAGAAGGCCACGAATGCCAGCAAGAAGGCCGAAATCGCCAGCGCGGCGACGACTCTGGTGCTGGCAAACCGCCAGTCGATCAGCGAGCGAATCGAATAGGTTCCCTGATACAGCGCAATCGTCAGGAAGATCGGCAGCAGGAGGTAGGCTTGCCGCAACGCCTGCGGATCGGGAAACTTCCCCAGGTAAAGCGCGCCTGCCACGAGGAACCCGGCGAGGATCAGCCCGACATCGGCCAGCAGCAGGAGCAGGTAGGCCCGCAACCGGCGCCGCTCAAGTGAAGGCGCGGCCGCGAGGCCGTGGTTGCTGGCGTCGTCATCGATTGCAGCAGGAGCATTCACCGTACAGCTCACATCCCTTCGAACCCGCTCGACACACGAACGGATAAAGCTGTCCTACTCCAGCAAGCCTAACCGCTTTGTAAAACCGCCGTCAATCGAGCGCTACCTGCTGCCGACCGTCGCCGCAACCCGCGCGACTTCGGTCAGTTCCTGCGCCAACAGCAACTCGGCCGACTGGCTGTTCGCCAGCAAATGCCGATGCAGCGCAGTGACTCTCGCAACCAGCCGGTCCAGCCTCTTCCCCCGCCATATCTGCAACTGCTCGCGCAAATCGCGTTCGTCCTTCCAGAAGATACGGCGCGCCTGCTTCTCGGAAGCAATCAATCCGCCGACATCATTGCTGCGTCCGAGGCGGGCAGCAAGCTGTGCCAATTGTGCAGTCCTCCGTTCCACAGCCAGCGCGATTCCGACCGGGTTGATCCCCAGCTCGCACATGCGGGCGAGCTCGGCCGGCAGCTTGCGGGCGTGGCCGGACAGCGCAGCATTGACGATTGGCATGAAACCATCCTCTTCCGTCTTCGCCCCGATCGCATCCCATTCTTCGGGACCAGCAGTCTTCGGGGCTTCAGGCGACGCGTCGAGATAGAGGGCCAACTTGGCGACTTCCGAAGCTGCCAATCGCTGGTCGAGCCCGGAAGCGCGCGCAATCCGCTCAGCAAGGTCGCCGCCCAGCCGCACCCCGGCTGTGTCCGCAAGATCGCGTACCGTCCCGGTCATGCTGCGCAAATCGGGCGGATAGAACATCGCCACCAGCGCATCTTCGCGCTTCTCCAGCAGCTTGGCTGTGCGCGACTTGTCGGTGGCAGATGTCGCCACCACCAAGACCGGGCATGCCTCGCCTTCTCCGTCGAACAAGTTAGCTAGCGCGTCATGCACTTCGTCACCGCTGGCGCGAACGAAGATATGGCGCGTGTCGCCAAAGAGCGACGAGGATCGCGCTTCATCTCCGAGCAGGACCGGGTCCCGCCGCAGATCCGCCCCGGAAAGCTCCACCCGCTCGCCAGCGTCTGCCATAGCGGCGTGGACAGCCTCCGCCGCAGCCGATGCCCCGGCTTCATCTGGTCCGCAAAAGAAGAAGACGGAACATTGCTTTGCCACCCGTGGCGCAATGCCGGGAAAATCGCGCTGGGTTGCCTTCACTGCTGTTCGCGCAGCGCCAGCGAGACGCTGGTCACGATACGATCGGCGACTTCGTCGGTCAGCCGCTCGAGCGCAGCCTGTTCGGCAGCGATGGTGGCATATTCGCTGGAGACTACGTCGATCCCGGCATCGGACCCGGCGGTCGCATCGAGCACGATCGAGCCGGTAGCGATATCGACCAGCTGGTAGCGCGCCCTGAGCGTGCGGCGCTCGCGTCCGATGGTATCGTCATTGAGCAGGCCGAGCCCTTCGAGCTGGTCGTCGAGCCGGACATCGAGCCGGTAGCGAGCGGTACCTTCGCCTGCTGCCGAAAGCCGGTCGTTCAGGGCATTGCCCATCAGCCAGCCTGAACGGCCCGGGATAGGTGCGACTTCAACCGAGGAGAGCCCGGCCACAGCCGCATTCCCGGCACCGGCATAGATCGGCTGCAGGCCGCAGCCGGTCAGCGCCAAAAGCGCGGCCAGGGCGACGCCAGCGCGCATCAGGTAACGATATTGACCAGCCGGTCGGGCACGACGATCACCTTGCGGATTGCAGCTCCATCGATTGAACGCTGGACCTTCTCGCTGGCGAGCGCAAGGGCTTCGAGGTCGTCCTTCGACGCTCCCTTGGGTGCAGTTAGCGTATCGCGCAGCTTGCCCATGTGCTGGACCGCAATGGTGACCTCATCCTCGACCAGCAGCGCCGGATCGACTTCAGGCCAGGCCGCTTCGGCGACAAGACCTTCTTCGCCGATCTTGCTCCAGAGTTCCTCAGCAATATGGGGCATCATTGGCGAGGCAATGGCGACCAACGTCCGAACCGCATCTTGCCGATCATATGACATTTTGGCCTTGTCGATCGCATTAGAGAGGGCGTAAATTTTGGCGACGGCCTTGTTAAAATGAAGTGCTTCGATATCCTCCGCAACTCCGGACACCGTCCGATGGGTTAACTTTCGAAGCCCAATGTCTTCTGGATCGGTGAAATTCACCCCAACACCATCAGCGACATTGTTCTCGCCGGCAGGTGGTACGAATGGCAGCTCGTTAGTAGCTAAACGCCACAGCCGCTGGACAAAGCGCCAGCAGCCTTCGATTCCGGCTTCCGACCATGGCAGGTCGCGCTCGGGCGGGCTGTCGCTGAGCATGAACCAGCGCACCGCATCGGCACCGTATTGCGCGATGATGGTGTCGGGGTCGACGACGTTCTTCTTCGACTTCGACATCTTTTCGACACGGCCGACTTCGACTGGAATCTCTGTTCCCTTTAGGAACAAGCCATCTTCTCGCTGTTCAACGTCCTCTGGTGCATCCCACATGTAGAATGCGGGCTTGCCCTTCACACTGACCTGATGCCTATATGTCTCGTGCGTCACCATGCCCTGCGTAAACAGCGACGCAAAGGGCTCGGCGAAAGTCACCTGCCCCATGCGCTGCAGCGCGCGGGTCCAGAAACGGGCGTAGAGCAAGTGCAGGATCGCGTGCTCGATGCCGCCGATATATTGCTCGACCGGCAACCACTTGGCGACTTCGTCGCGATCGAACGGCTTGTCCGCCGGCTGGCTAGCAAAGCGCAGGAAATACCACGAGCTGTTGGTGAAAGTGTCGAGCGTGTCGGTCTCGCGTTCGGCCTTGCCACCGCAGGTCGGGCAATCGACATGCTTCCACGTCGGATGCCGCAGCAACGGGTTGCCGGGTGTCTTGAAGTCGACATCCTCAGGCAGTTCGACCGGCAGCTGCTTCTTGGGCACGGGGACCACACCGCAGGTATCGCAATGGATGAAGGGGATTGGGGTACCCCAATAGCGTTGGCGCGAAACGCCCCAGTCGCGCAGTCGCCATACGGTGGTGCCCTTGCCCCACTCGCCCAGCTCGGCGCGGGCAATCACTTCGCGCTTGGCATCCTCGACGCTCTTGCCATCGAGGAAGTCCGAATTGACGATCACCCCGTCGCCCGACTCGGCTTCGCCAGCGAAGGGCTTGTCGGCCTCGTCAGCGCTCGCCGCGACGACGCGCGGGATCGGCAGGCCATACTTGGTGGCGAATTCGAAGTCGCGCTGGTCGTGCCCCGGCACCGCCATGATCGCGCCGGTGCCGTAATCCATCAGCACGAAATTGGCGATGAAGACCGGCAGCTCGGCCCCGGTGAAGGGGTGCCTGGCGGTGATGCCGGTGTCGAAGCCCAGCTTTTCCGCTGTCTCCAGCTCGGCCGCGGTCGTGCCGCCCTTCTTGCACAGGGCGATGAAGTCGCGCGCGGAATTGTTGTCGAGCGACTGTGCGACCGGATGGTCGGCAGCAACTGCGACGAAACTCGCGCCGAAAATGGTATCGGGCCGCGTGGTATAGACCGGCAATGTCTCGCCATTCGACAGCTCGAAGCTGAATTCCAGTCCCTGCGACTTGCCGATCCAGTTTTCCTGCATCAGCCGGACCTTCTCCGGCCACTTGTCGAGCGTCCCGAGCCCGTCGAGCAAATCCTCGGCAAAATCGGTTATCTTGAGGAACCACTGGTTGAGCTTGCGCTTCTCGACCTCGGCGCCGCTGCGCCAGCCCTTGCCGTCGATCACCTGCTCATTGGCCAGCACGGTCATGTCGACCGGGTCCCAGTTGACCTCGCTTTCCTTGCGATAGACGAGGCCCGCTTCGTACATGTCGATGAACAGCGCCTGCTCGTGACCGTAATACTCCGGGTCGCAGGTGGCGAATTCGCGGGTCCAGTCGAGTGCGAAGCCCAGCCGCTTGAGCTGCGCTTTCATGTTGGCAATGTTTTCGCGGGTCCAGCCACCGGGGTGGACGCCCTTTTCCATCGCTGCGTTTTCCGCCGGCATGCCGAAAGCGTCCCAGCCCATTGGATGCAGCACTTCGTGCCCGCGCATCTTCTTGTAGCGCGCCAGCACGTCACCCATGGTGTAGTTGCGCACATGGCCGATGTGGATGCGCCCGCTGGGATAGGGGAACATCTCCAGCACGTAGCTCTTGGGCTTGTTGCTATTCGAATCGGCAGCGAAGCAGGCAGCCTCGTCCCACGCGCGCTGCCAGCGCCCGTCAGCCTGCGACGGATCGAAACGTGTCTCGGTCATGTAAGCCCCGTAGGGAAAGTTGGATTAGCTGGCTACTGCCTGACGGCGGAGTTCGCGGGCCTTCGAGAGGATGATGTCCTCCAGCTTCTGCACCGTTGCGGCCTGCACCGGTGCATCGACCCATGTACCGGCCTGCGAAACCTGGCGGCTGGCAGCAACGCGCAGCGCGTCTGCACGCAGATCCTGGTCGAGAATCGAAACCGTCAGCTTTACGCGTTCGCCCGGGTTCTGGGGATTGGCGTACCAGTCGGTCACGATCACGCCCCCGGCGCTGTCGGCCTGCAGCAGCGGCGCAAAACTGACCGTCTCCAGCGCAGCGCGCCAGAGGTAGGAGTTCACGCCGATGGTGGTGATCTGCGATGCGGCGAGATCTGCCTCGGGACGCTCGCGTCCCCCGCATGCGGCGAGCGAAGCAAGCGCAGCGCCGCCCAGGGCAATGCGGGCAATCGGGCGAAGGCGGAAAGTGGTCATGCGCATGGGAAAGATCTGTTGTCCTCAATCTGGTCAGGGTGCCTCTATACCGGCCGCATCGCGCGCGACAAGAGAAGGTTGGCCTCAAGCCTTGTGCGGAGCAGCGCTGTATCTCGCGTGAATGGAGCCATCTCAGCCGCAGGTTAGCTGACTCGCTTTTGTGGACCGTATGCAACACTTTGTTTCATAGCGAACCAGTGCTTGTGGAAAAACTGGCTTTCCTGAGCATCCATGCGTAGCTTCACCCTTGGTTCAGCCGGGATCCGCCAAGCGAGTCGGGCTGCCGAGGGGAGCAATTGGGTATACCATGAGCAAGACGACCACAACGACACTGCGGCGGGGCATCGTTCCCGCTCTGGTCGCGGGTGCCGTCCTCGTCGGTGTCCCTTCGGCTGGCCTTGCCGTGACCAATGCCGTGCTCGCCCCGCTTACGGAAGCTGCACCACGCTTTACACCGGCTGGCGTCGATCCCGCGCTCGCCGAGCGCGTCAACAACCGTTATGCCGCCGCACGCAAGGCGATGCGTTTCACGCCCGCTTCCGGCAAAGTGTCGGCAGACCGTGTCGTGACCGTTGCGGTGCGCGTGGACGACGAAACCGCGCGGGCCATTTCGATCCGTTCGGCAATGGACCGGGCCGACCAGGCCCCTGGTCGCCGCGACCTGAAGATCGCCCCGACTCGCTTCGATCTCGGAATTGCCCGCGGTTACCAGAGCTTTGCCAAGCCGGCGAGCGAGCTGCCTCTTGGTGTCTCCAAGATCGAAATGCCGGATCTGTCGGAGTACCGGCCAAGCCAGGGCACCGCTGCCAACAAGCCGAGCCGGTTCCAGCCCCGTATTTCGCTTGAGAACGAGCGT
This sequence comes from Parerythrobacter aestuarii, assembly GCF_030140925.1. NCBI lineage: Bacteria > Pseudomonadati > Pseudomonadota > Alphaproteobacteria > Sphingomonadales > Erythrobacteraceae > Parerythrobacter > Parerythrobacter aestuarii. The sequence goes on along the minus strand of NZ_JARBWD010000001.1, from coordinate 385,671 downwards.
GAACCGGGACGGTCGCCGCGGACGCTTGAAGGCCTGGGCGAGCAAAGCGTCGATGTCGGCGGCTCTTACCGCGTGACCCGCAATCTCGACGTCACAGCCGGTGTGCGGCTGTCGCAGGAACGCTCGCGCCTTGCACCGCTCACTGATGGCGTTGAAGACGATCAGGCCGTCTACGTCGGCACCCAATTGCGCTTCTGACAGGCTCGAGACGCACTGAATTCGATTGCAGCGCCCCGCTTCGGCGGGGTTTTTCTTTGCCCGTCTCCGTGCTTGACGCTACGGCAAGCACCGGGAGAGCAGATCTAGCGAAGAGGTAGAATTCATGGGACGCGTAGCCATCGTAACCGGCGGGACCCGCGGCATTGGCGAAGCCATCTGCGAACGACTCAAGCGCCAGGGGCACACTGTCATCGCCAATTACGCCGGCAACGACCAGGCGGCGAAGAAGTTCTCCGATGCCACCGCCATTCCAGTGAAGAAATGGGACGTCGGCGATCACCAGGCCTGCCTCGACGGCTGCGCCGAGGTCGAAGCCGAGTTCGGCCCGATCGATATCGTCATCAACAACGCCGGCATCACTCGCGACGGCACACTGCACAAGATGAGCTTCGACGACTGGAACGACGTGATGCGCGTCAACCTCGGCGGCTGCTTCAACATGGCCAAGGCGACTTTCCCCGGCATGCGCGAGCGCGGCTGGGGCCGGATCGTCAACATCGGTTCTATCAACGGCCAAGCGGGGCAATACGGCCAGGTCAATTATGCCGCTGCCAAGTCCGGCATCCACGGCTTCACCAAAGCGCTGGCGCAGGAAGGCGCCAAGTTCGGCGTCACCGTCAACGCCATCGCGCCCGGCTATATCGACACCGACATGGTTGCCGCCGTGCCGCCGCCGGTGCTGGAAAAGATCGTCGCCAAGATCCCGGTCGGTCGGCTCGGCATGGCCGAGGAAATCGCCCGGGGCGTCGCCTTCCTCACCAGCGAGAACGGCGGCTTCATGACCGGCTCTACCATGAGCATCAACGGCGGCCAGCACATGTATTGAGTTTGGAGGGCGCGGTACGATTGTCTCGACACCGCGTCCCTGCTCTCATCACTCGATTAGGTAGCCAATGACTTTCCATTCGCCATACTCTTGCTCGAGTGTGACGGTTTCGACCGTGCCTGAGCCGTTCTCGAACTGAGTGGCGAACCGCACGATTGCGGAATCGGTCGGCTCAGCCTCCCCCTTGCCTTTCCCTGATTGCACGAAATCGACGGTCAGGGCCTTGCGCTCAATCATCGCACCAAGCGGCACACGAGCCTGAAGCGACGCGTCGCGCCACATCGTGATGGTGTTCGGATCGCGGAACGATCGTCCCGCAGCAGCGAAGCTCGCGTCCCAGTCTCCCGCGTCGACCAGCGCCAGCCACGTGCGTGCCACGGTTTCGAATTGCTCGATCTGCGCTGTTTCCAGAGCCGTTGCGGGGTCGCCGACTGGGCGCTGGTCAACCGGATGGCTGGCAAGAAACATGGCGGCGGCGAATGCGATTGCAAGCATGATGACAAATCCTCCGATCAGGTAAGGCCTGGAAGCGACCTTGTTCTCGATCGTTCGATCATCATCGTTCGGCTGGCTTTCGGCATCCCCGAAACCTTTGTATCCAGGAATTTCGGGGATGCCGCACTCGCTTTCGTACAACAGCCGGGCGGCCTCGCGGCTGCTCGTCACATCCAGCTTTCGCCGCGCATTGCGAAGACGCTCATTGATCGTATGCACGGATAGATCGAACTGTCGTGCCATTGACTTCGCGTCATGACCCCGCAGCATCAGCCGCAAGGTCTCCTTCTCCTTTTCCGTCAGCTTGTGGATGTTTGCGGCCATTGCCGATGGTTTCTAGGAATTAGCCCGCACGCCAGCCACCCCAAAAAATTCGTAGCGCGCCGATGGAGAGAGCACCGCAAATGCTGACGGGTTGTTAACCTTACTCAGCTACTGCTCATTATCCCTGAATTGCGGGATAGGTGGCTGAAAGGCACTGGCGATGGCCGATCATGAAGCTGACATGCAGGACCAGCGGGCCAATGCGCGCTCCTCGCTGATGCTGCGCAGCGCCAAGCTGGTGTGCCAGAGCGGCGAGTATGTCTGCATTGTCCGCGATGTTTCCGCCGAAGGCGTGGGCTTGCGCTTCATGCATGCCGTACCGACCGAGCCACGCGTCATACTCGAGCTTTCGAACGGGGCAACCTACCCCATCGAGCGCGTCTGGAAAGGCAAGCAACAGGCGGGCTATCGCTTCGCTCGCGCGATCGAGCTGCAAGATTTCATCCACGAGCCGAGCCCGTTCGAGAGCCGACCGATCCGTCTGCGCATCCGTGCCCAGGGCGTGGTCGAAGCGCATCGTGTGGCTCACCGTATCCGCTTGCTCGACCTGTCGCGCGGCGGCGCGCTGATCGAGTGTGGAGAGCGTTTTGGGCAAGGTGCCTACCTGACGCTGGAACTCCCGGGCATGGATGTTCGCCCGGCCGATGTATGCTGGCGCAAGGGCGGGCAGCACGGATTGATGTTCCACGACCCTCTGACGACCCAGCAACTGGCCAGCATCGCCATGCAGCTTCAGCCGTTCACTGCGAATATACCCGCCACTTTCGGTCGCCGTGCCAGCGCTCCTCGTGCCGCCTAGGCAAAACGCTTGCGGGCCTTTAGCAGGACCGTGTGGGAACACCCTATCACCCTCCCGTCAAACGCTCGGTCGAGATCGCCGGGCACAAGACGTCGATTAGCCTTGAACCATTGTTCTGGGACATGTTGCGCGCGGCTGCAGAGCGCGAAGGTGTGCCTATCAATGCGCTGGTAGCCCGTATCGATGAACAACGTATCAAGGCCAGGACACCACCGGGCCTCGCCAGCGCGATCCGGGTTTGGCTGGTGAGTAAGGCGAGCTAGTTCCAGATCGCGGCCAGTCCGACGCTGCTCTGCTTGCGACGGAAATAGAAGCCGGTCGCGTGAATGCCGGACGTAGCGACGCTGACAATATCCTCGTCATCGAGATTAAGGCGGCTGATGGCCCGGTCACCATCGGCAATCAGGCCCTGCAAGCGCGCTTCACCGATGGTCATGACCTTGATGCTGTCGATCCGGGGCAGGGAATCGCGGGCAGCATCGTCGGGAAACATGCCTTTCAGCTTGGCCCGGAACTGAGCGCGGTTGGTTGCCAGCCCGCCATTATCGAAAAAGAACGGCGGGTCAGCCAGTTCCACCATGGCGTTCACATCCCGCCGCGCCATGGCATCGATGAAACGGGATGTCTGCGCTTCTGCGGCCTTGATCGCGTCTCGGTCCGACAAATGCGACGCAGGGGAAACCTCCGCCGCAGGCGGTGCTACAGATGTTGAAGCAGGTGCAGCCGGTTCAGGCACCACCTGGTCGGGAGACGGCAAGAAGAAAGCGCGCACTTCAGGCAGCAGGCCAGTAATCGCAGTGATCAATGCGGCCACCGAACCCAATACGATGGCGAACGTTTTCCAATGTGACTTGGGTTCTTCGGTCACATCTCCCTCCCAGTGCGACAAGCGGACTGTGTCGCCTTACCACAGGGATGGATTCTTCGTCGAGATTGCACCTTGGCAAGGTCGCCCAACAGGACCTTAATCGTCGACCCGCTCGATATCCGCACCGACCAGCTGCAGTTTTTCTTCCAGCCGCTCATAGCCGCGATCCAGGTGGTAGATACGACGGACCTGCGATTCGCCTTCGGCCGCAAGCGCAGCGATAATCAGGCTCATCGAGGCACGCAGGTCGGTCGCCATCACTTCCGCGCCGGTCAGCCGTTCAACCCCCTTGACGATTGCCGTGCGACCTTCGGTCTCGATGTCGGCACCCATGCGGTTGAGTTCGGGCACATGCATGAAGCGATTCTCGAATATCGTCTCCTTGAGCACGCTGGTGCCTTCGGCCTTGCACAACAGGCTCATCAGCTGCGCCTGCATATCGGTGGCGAGACCGGGATAGGGTGCAGTGGTGAGGTTGGTTGCCTTGAGCGGACCGTTGGCCGCGACGCGAACGCCGGCCTTGGTTTCCTCGACCTCGCAGCCGATCGCCTGCAAGGCATGGAGGGTCGCACCCATTTCTTCGGCATTGGCACCTTCGAGCACCACGTCACCGCCGGTGATCGCAGCCGCGCAGGCATAGGAACCGGCTTCGATCCTGTCCGCCATCACGCGATAGGTTGCGCCATGCAGTCGCTTGACCCCGTGGATGACAAGGTCGGACCGGCCGATATTCTCGATCTCTGCGCCCATCGCCACCAACAGCTTGCACAGGTCGACAATCTCCGGTTCGCGCGCAGCGTTGAACAGGCGGCTGGTACCATTGGCAAGAACGGCAGCCATCAGCGCATTCTCCGTTGCACCGACGGAGACCACTGGGAAGTCGAAGTCCCCGCCGGGCAGGCCGCCCTCGGGCGCTACCGCTTTTACATAACCCTGCGCCAGCTCGATCTCGGCTCCGAAAGCCTCCAGCGCCTTCAAATGCAGGTCGATCGGGCGGTTGCCGATAGCGCAGCCGCCGGGCAGCGAAACCGTAGCTTCGCCCATCCGCGCCAGCATCGGGCCGAGCACCAGAATCGAGGCGCGCATCTTGCGGACAAGGTCATAGGGCGCGACGGTCGAGGTGATCCGGGTCGCTTCCATGGTCATGACCCGGCCGAAATCCTCCGGCCGCGTGCCCTGGACGGCCGTCATCACGCCGAACTGGTTCATCAGGTGCTGGAAGCCGTCGATATCGGCCAGCCGCGGCAGGTTGCGCAGCGTCACCGGCTCTTCCGTCAGCAGGGCGCAGGGGATGAGCGTCAAGGCGGAGTTCTTGGCCCCGGAAATTGGGATTGTCCCTGAGAGGCGGTTGCCGCCACGAATAACGAGTTTGTCCATGGGCGAAGCGTTTAGCCCATTCGGTGCAACTGGCAAATGCAACCGTCACCGGGGTGCAATATCCACGCTGCAGTTGACGCCTACTGTCGAGCCGCGCAAACCGATGAGCATCATGACCAGCCCCAAACCTATCAAGAAAGCCGTGTTCCCTGTTGCCGGGCTCGGCACCCGCTTCCTTCCCGCAACCAAGGCCATCCCGAAAGAGCTGCTGCCGATCGTCGACCGGCCGCTGATCCAGTATGCTGTCGACGAGGCACGCGAGGCGGGGATCGAACAGATGATTTTCGTCACCGGGCGCGGCAAGACCGCCATCGTTGAACACTTCGACGTTGCCTACGAACTCGAGAGCACCATGGGCGAGCGCGGCAAGGACATGAGCGTGCTCGACCCGACTCGGGCCACGCCGGGCGACATCATAACTGTGCGACAGCAGGTCCCGCTCGGCCTTGGCCATGCGATCTGGTGCGCGCGCGCCATCGTCGGCGACGACCCTTTCGCCATCTTCCTGCCCGACGAGCTGATGATCGCACATAAGGGCGGTGAAGGCTGCATGAAACAGATGGTCGATGCCTATGGCGAGACCGGAGGCAATCTGATCAGTGTGCTGGAAGTCCCACACGAAGAAGTCTCCAGCTATGGTGTAATCGATCCCGGGGCAGAGAAGGGCCAGCTGACCGAAGTCAAAGGCCTGGTCGAGAAGCCGCCGGTCGAGCAGGCACCGTCGAACAAGATCGTCTCGGGTCGCTATATCCTCCAGCCCGAGGTCATGCGCATCCTTGAAGACCAGGAGAAGGGCGCCGGCGGCGAAATCCAGCTGACCGATGCAATGGCCAAGATGATCGGCCAACAGCCGTTCCACGCCGTCACCTTCGACGGCAAGCGCTACGACTGCGGCAACAAGCTCGGCTTCGTGGAAGCGACGCTGGCACTGGCACTGGAGCGCGAGGATATGGGCGCGGATGTGCGGGCGATGGCTCAGCGTCTGCTCGGCTGAAGTCCGGTCCCGAATGCAAAACGGGGACCCTCAGGTCCCCGTCGGCTTTCCGGTTCATGATCGACCCGATCAGCTGCTGGCATCGTCCGCCGGTTTGGCAGGCTTTGGCGAAGCCTTCTTGGTGGCTTTCACCTCGGCTGATCCAACCTGTTCGGCGACATCTTCGAGGATTTCGGCCAGCTTGGGGGCACCGCCGGCATCCTCTGCCGGGCCTTTAGCAAGGCCGGCTAGCGAGCTGCCGTCAAGCCCCAGCTCTTTCATCAGCCCGTCAAGCACCGGCGCCTGCGCACGGTAGGCGAGGGCAGCGCTGACGGCGTCGGTGGCGAGGTTACCACTGCCGCCGCCGCCAACCGAAGCCGTGGCACCGCCGCTCTTGCCGCCGCCATTGGTAAGGCCGTCGACCTGCACGATCTTGATAGAGTCGATCGCTTCCATCGGCTTGGCGCTTTCGCGGATGACTTCCGGCAGCACCTTGAGCAGAGCCATCTTGGTCTGCAGCGAGATCTGGTCCATCGACAGGATGTTCGCAGCCTCGTTGATCGCACGCTGACCGGCAGCTTCGACTTCGAAGCGGACCCGGGCCGCTTCGGCACGCAACTTCTCAGCCTCGGCTTCACCCTCGGCTTCGAGGCGCAGTGCTTCGGCGCGGTTGCTCGCGGCATCGCGCTCGGCTTCGGCTTCGACCTTGATGCCGATGGCTTCACGCTCGGCCTGCTTGGCTGCTTCGATCAGTTCGATCTTCTTCATCCGCTCAGCCACTTCGCTTTCGCGCGCGGTGGCAACCCGCTCCTCGGCTTCCACCGCCTTGGCCCGCGCCGCGTCGGCTTCGGCCTTGGCCTGGCTTTCCTCACGCGACTTGTTCTGGACTGCAATCTGCTGTTCCTGCCGGGCGATTTCGAGCGCGCGGACCTGGTCGATGCGGGCTTCCTCGACCAGCCGGTCGGCTTCGATCTGCTGCGCATCGACCTGCTTCTTGGCTTCGATCCGCGCGGCATCGGCTTCACGCTGGCGCTCGGCCTGTTCGCGGGCGATTTCCGAAACCTGCGCGGCGCGCCGGACTTCGACTTCGCGTTCCTGCGCCAGCCGTGCGTATTCCTTGTCGCGACCAATCTCGAACGACCGCTGGTCGGCTTCGAGGTTCTTGGTCTCCATCTGCACGCGCGTGTCCTGCTCGATATCGTTGCGGATCTTCTTGCGCGCTTCGATCTGCTCGGTGAGCTTGGTCAGGCCTTCGGCGTCGAACGCGTTATCGGCGTTGAAATGCTCGATGCTGGTCTGGTCGAGCCCGGTGAGCGAGACCGATTCCAGTTCCAGGCCGTTCATGGCCAAGTCGCTCGAGGAGACCTGCTGCACCTTCTGCACGAAGTCGGCCCGCTGCTCGTGCAGCTCGTTCATGGTCATGCCCGCAGCCACCGAACGCAGCGCATCGACGAACTTGCCTTCAACCAGGTCCTTGAGGAGCTCGGGTTGCATCGTGCGCATACCAAGCGTCTGCGCCGCCATGGCGATGGCTTCGCTGTCGGGTTTCACACGAACGTAGAACTCCGCCTTCACGTCGATCCGCAGGCGGTCGAGCGTGATCAGCGCTTCGGTGTCGCGCCGCACCACGCTCAGCACCAGCGTGTTCATATTGACGGGCATCGTCTCGTGGAACACCGGCAGCACCAGCGCGCCGCCGTTCATAACCACTTTCTCGCCGCCGACACCGGTCCGCACGAAGGCGATTTCCTTCGACGCACGGCGATAGAGCTTCAGGAGGAAGATAAAGATCGCGATGATCGCGACGCCGCCCGAGACGACCATCACCGTTCCGGTATTCATGAGGGTATCCATTTCATCTCCTTGTTATAGTTTTTGGGGGGTATTCATCCGGCGGGGGAAAGCCTGCGCTCCGAGACCGGGTTGCCATAGAAGGTCTGCCCTTCCCGGCGCACGAGCAGGACCTCGTCGCCTTCGTGAATTTCACTTGAGTCCTCGTGCGGCTCGACCATCACGTGATGCGCGTGGCCGTGCCGGTCGCGGACCTTGGCCCGGGCCGGCGAACCGCGAGTAGCGCGGCCGGTCGCAATGACCCCGCGCCGCCCGACCAGGCTGTCGAGCCCGACTGCGCTGGTCTCATCCTTGGGCATGATCGCGCCCAGCGGTCGCACCATGACGGATGTGACCGGGACAGTGCCGATCAAAGCCAGCACCGCTGCCACCAGCGCATCGAAGGGCGCGCCTAGCAGGCTGTCGGCGAGCCCCTGTATCCCGTAGCCGATACCGGCGAACAGGAACAGGAACACCACCAGCCAGACGAAGAACGGCACTTTACCGATGCCGAGCAATGTCGTCACCGCACCGCCCAAACCGGCAGAAGTTGCTGCGTCGAAATCAGCTTCGACATCAACATCCGCATCGAACAGATCGCCGATGCCGACGATCTGCAGCACGGCCATAAAAAGCATCAGGCCGAGCGCCGCAGTAAAGGGCAAGTTGTAATCCGCGATCCATGTCATAGTCGACCTCCAGCGGGCGCATCGAACGTATCGATCACCTTGAAAATCCAAGTTTTTATCATGGAAATTCTATAGCAGAAGCTGCGGCGAATTGACAGAAAAATCGGACAGATCGTGTTCGATTCTCGCAACGATCGGATCGACGATGATTCTATTCTTGTCGGCCTAGGAGAGTGTCAGCCCGCCATCGACAATCAGGGTCTGTCCCAGCACATAGGACGACAACGGCGAGGCGAGGAACAGCGCCGCGCCAGCCATTTCCGATGGCTCGCCCATCCGGCCCAGCGGTATCTTCGCCAGTGCGCCTTCCAGCCGTTTGGGACGGTCCGTTGTGACCTTGGTCATCTTGGTCGCGACGAAGCCCGGTGCGATGCCGTTCACGCGGATACCCTCGGAGGCGTAGGCAGCGGCGAGGTTGCGCACCAGCGCCACCGCGCCCGCCTTGGACGCGCCATAGGCCGGGTTGCCGATGGTGGCATGGAACCCCGCAGTCGAGCTCACCGCGATCAGCGTGCCCTTGGCCTCGGCCAGCGCCGCGCGAAACTTGCGCGCGCAGTCCATGATCGAAGTGAGGTTGACCGCCAGCACCTGGTCCCAGCCATCGCGCTCGAACTCCGCCCGGCGATATTGCACCGCGCCCTGGCAACAGATCAGCACGTCGAGGCTTTCGAAATCGGGCGCAGCGTCAATCATCGCGCGATCATCGACGGCGACCTGCGTGTAGTGCAGGCCAGCGAGGTCCGAGCCCTCTTCGTCCGCATAGTCCGCTGCCGAGGCGCGGGTGCCCCAGACATGCACTTCCGCCCCGCGCTGGAGGAAGGCATGCGCCATGCCGTTGCCGATCCCGCTCGAACCGCCGACGATAAGTACGCGCTTGCCGGTGAAGTCCAATGGATCGCTCATGCCGCGGTGAACCGCACGGGCAGGGTCTTAAGCCCGCCGACAAAGGTCGAAGTCGAGCGTTGCGGCTCGCCGGCCAGCTCGATCGTGTCGATCCGGTCTAGCAGCGCTTCGAACAGGATCTTCATCTCCAGCCGGGCGAGATGCAGGCCCAGGCACTGGTGTGCCCCGGCCCCGAAGGCCAGATGCCGATTGGGGCTGCGCGCAGCGTCGAACTTGCGCGGGTTTTCGAATTGCGAGGGATCGTGGTTGGCGGCGACATAGTTCATCATCAGCCAGTCGCCCTTCCTGATCTGCTGCCCGCCAAGCTCGACATCCTCTGCGGCGGTGCGCATGAAATGCTGCACCGGGGTGGTCCAGCGGATCGCTTCCTCGACGATGCCGGGCAGCAGCGAGCGGTCAGCCTTGACCTTGGCCCACTGCCCGGGGTCCTGCGCCAACGCCTGCATGGCTCCGGCCGTGCTGGCAGAGGTAGTGTCATGCCCGGCGGTGGCGACGATGATGTAATACCCCGCCATGTCGCGATCAGGGAGGGGCTCGCCATCAACGGTCGCATTGGCGATGACGCTGGCGACATCGTCGGTCGGATTGTCGCGCCTATCGCGGGCGATCCCGGCGAAATAGTCCTCGAAGCTTTTCACCGCGCCTGCGACCAGGTGCATCACCTGTTCGGGGGTCATGTTGTCCATGCCGGTGCCCGAAAGGTCCTTGTCCTGCCCGCCGAACATCTGCTGCGTCAGCATCAGCATCCGCGGCTCGTCTTCTTCCGGCACGCCGAGGATCTGCATCACCACATGCAGCGGATAGGGGGCGGAAACTAGCTTGCAGAAATCGACCACCTCGCCACCAGCTCCGGCCTCGACCAGCTTGTCGATCGTGCGATGCGCCAATGCGCGCACCTCGTCTTCGATCTTGCGCAAGTTGCGCGGCATGAACCAGTCCTGCGTCAGGCGGCGGTACTTGGGATGCACCGGGGCATCGAACACCACCAGCGAATCGACCAGCATGTTGCTGCCCGTCGCCTGGCGCGAGAACTCGATCGCGGCGTTGAGGCTGAAGACGACCGGTCGGGGGTTGTTGAGGAAGGTCGCATTGTCCTTGCTCATCCGCATCACGTCATCATAGCGCGTGACCAGCCAGAATGGATCGAACAGCCCCTCCTCCTCGGGCACGATCTTCACCACCGGCGTTTCTTCGCGCAGCCGGTCGAAGGTGTCGAGCAGCGGGTCCCACGCGGCATAGCTGTGCGGATCGACGACTTCGCGGGCGATGTCGGGCGGCAGGACCGGGTCGTCGGTGCTGGCCATCACACCGCCTCCGCTTTCGCCTTTTCCGCATACTCGTCACGCAGTTCGCGCTTGTAGAGCTTGCCGTTGGCTTCGCGCGGCAAGTCAGGCCGGAAGTCGAACAACTTGGGCATCTTGATGCGCGACAAGTTCGGCGCAAGGAAATCGCGGAGCTCCTGCTCGAAGGCTTCGCCAGCATCGGCCATGTCGACCGGCTGCACCACTGCGACAACCTTCTCGCCCAGATCCGGGCAAGGCGCGCCGATTACCGCCGCGTCCATGACCTTGTCATGCGTCACCAGCAGGTTCTCGATCTCTTGCGGGTAGATGTTGACCCCGCCGCTGATGATCATGTGGCTCTTGCGGTCGGTCAGGAACAGGAAGCCGTCGTCATCGACATGGCCGATATCACCCAGCGTCATCCAGCCTTTGGGATGCATGGCATCGGCAGTCTTTTCCGGATCGTTGTGATAGGTCGGGAGGATGTCGTTCTCGAAATAGATCAGCCCGTCGGTCCCGGCCGGGACTTCCTCGCCATCAGGCCCGCAGATATGCAGCGTACCATAGATCGCCCGACCGACGGTGCCCGGGTGGTCGAGCCAATCGGGGCTGCGCACCATGGTCATGCCGATGCTTTCCGAACCGGCATAGTACTCGTTCACGATCGGGCCCCACCATTCGATCATGGCCTGCTTGACCGGGACCGGACAGGGCGCCGCAGCGTGCAGCGCACGCAGATGGCTCGAGAGGTCATACCTGTTGCGCACCTCTTCATCCAGTTTGAGAAAGCGTACAAAATGGGTCGGTACCCACTGGCTGTCGGTGACTTTGTATTTCTCGATCGTCCGGAGCGCGAACTCGGGGTCGAACTTCTCCATTACTACAACGGTCCCGCCGAGCCGCTGCACGGTCGAGCACCAGCCGATCGGAGCGGCATGATAGAGCGGGGCGGGGGAGAGATAGACCATCGAGCCGTCGGTCGGCATCCCTGCGCCCATCACGGCAAGACCCAGCAGCGGATTGGTAGCCTCAATGTCGGGATCTTCAGGCGGTGCCGGTCGCACGCCCTTGGGGCGCCCGGTGGTGCCGGAGCTGTAGAGCATGGTCAGGCCCGGTGCCTGGTCAGCGATCGGTTCGGCTGGCTGGGCAGCCAACGCTGCCTCGAGGCTCTCTTCGCCATCACCTCCGGCAATGAGCACCGGCAAGCTGGGGCAGGCTTCACGAATGCCTTCCATCACTTCGGCAAACTTGGGCGAAGTGATGAGGAGTTTGGACCCGGAATCCTCCAGGATGTAGGCAATTTCAGGTGCCGTTAGCCGGGTCGAAACAGGGACAAACATGGTGCCGGCGCGCTGTGAACCCCACACCATCTGCAGGTAGTGGGCATTGTTTTCCATCAGCACCGCAAATGCATCGTTCGGAGCAAAGCCACGAGCGCGAAGCAGTTGCGCGAACCGGTTGGCGTAATCGTCCATGGCGCCATAGCTGACCGTCTCGCCACTCCCGGCCATGATGATGGCCGCGTGGTCCGGGCGCGTCTTGGCGTGCTGTATCGGGTGCATGAAATCTCTCTCCTCAAAGGAAAGTTTTATCCAGCAACCGGATGGGAGCAAGGAGAATCCGGACTATCGGCGGCTCTGGACCGACTCAATCCATGAAAAAAGGCGGCGGGACTAGCCCGCCGCCATTGTCAGGACACCCTCTCCCAGTGTCCAAATCCGCTTCCAGGCGGACTAACTCGTAATTACTCGCCGCCTACCGCGACATCACGACCGGTCGCCTTGGCAAAGGCAATCTGCGCGTCGCTCTCAACCATATAGGGAATCGGGTTCACTGCAACCCCGCCGATGCGCACTTCATAATGCAGGTGTGGGCCGGTCGAACGCCCGGTCGAGCCGACATAGCCGATCAGGTCGCCCTTCTTCACCATTGCACCCTTCTCGACGACGATCCGCGACAGGTGGGCAAAGCGGGTTTCAAGGTCGTTGCCATGACCAATCTTGATGAACTTGCCATAGCTGGAGAACCACTGTGCCATCTGCACGAGACCGTCAGCCGTGGCGTAGACCGGTGTACCGGTGGGCGCGGCCAGGTCGACACCCTTGTGCGCACGGCGTCCGCCCAGCACCGGGTGGTTGCGCATGCCATAGCTGCTGGTCAGGGTGGCATCTTCCAGCGGCATCCGCGATGGGATCGACACAGCGACCTGGATCGGCTTGGAGCCGGTATCGAGATCGAGCTGTTCCCACTTGGCAAACAGTTCCTGGAATTGCTCGTCACCCTTGCCCAGCGGCGAATCGGTCTCATCGACCGGCTTCTTCACTTCGACAGCCGCGCTGGTGGCCGTGTTGGCCTGGGCGGGAGTGGCAGCGAGGGTAATTGCAGCGGCGAAGGCTACGGCCAGGCCTTTGAAAATCGTTTTTGGCAGTGCGATCACGGCCCGTCCTTGGTTTTGCGCAGCCAGGGCTGCGGCGCCCGGTTTGGTGAGGGATTGGTTCCCGAACCTTGTGTGATCGTGCGTTAACGGGACAAAAGTTTACGAGGCAATAGCATCATAGAAGTCGCGCGATAGTCCGGCTTCAAGACGCGCTGAGTCGTTGAACGGTGGCTTAACAGCCCCTTTGAAGTGCGACTCGACCAAGCGTTTCCAGTGATACTGCGGTGATTCCCCGAGGGATTGGACGCTAGCGACAAAGTGCTTGGTGCCGAAACCGACATGGCGGATTTCGTCGTCAAGTATGCGTTGCAGGATTCTCGCACCATGCTCGTCGCCTTGCGCGCGAATGCGGTCGCGCGTGGCGGGAGTGACATCGAGCCCGCGCGCTTCGAGCACCATCGGCACGATCGCTAGCCGTGCCGTGACGTCATGTGCGGTCGCCTCTGCCGCCTGCCACAGCCCGGCATGGGCAGGCAGCGCGCCATAGTGGCTGCCCAGTGTCCTCAGCTTGCGGTCGAGCAGCGCGAAATGCATTGCTTCATCAGCTGCGACCGAGAGGAAGTCGTCTGTGAAGGCGCGCGACATCTGAGCCCCGAACCGCCCGACGATATCGAGCGCGAGGTCGATCGCTACGAATTCGATATGGGCCAGCGCATGCCACAGCGCGATCCGTCCACGTTCCGAGCCGCCCTTGCCACGCCTGGGCATGCGGTTCGGCGGCAGCAGCTGGGGCGCGTCCGGCCAGCCGGGCCGGTCCGGCATGGCAACATCAAAGCGCCAGTCGAGCCTGCCCAGCCGCCATCCGCGCGCCACATCGCGGGCGGCAAAGGCCTTGGCCTTCGGATCCGCTGTCAGCAGTGCTGCCCGGATGGCCCCGGCTAGAGAAGGCCGCGGTTCGATCAAAGGGCTTGCGCGGCCGCCAGGACTTCTTCGACGTGGCCCTTGACCTTTACCTTGTCCCACACCCGGGCAATCTTGCCGTCAGCGTCAACAAGGTAGGTCGTGCGGACCATGCCCATGTAGGTGCGGCCATACATGCTCTTCTCGGTCCAGATGCCAAGCACATCAGACAACCCGCTTTCTTCGGCATCGGTTGCCAGGTCGACCGTCAGCCCATGCTTGGCGATAAAGTTCAGGTGCTTCTTGGGCGAGTCCTTGCTGACGCCAAGGAGCGAGCAACCCGCCGTCTCGAAGTGAGCCTTGGCAGCGGAGAAGTCGGTCGCTTCGGTGGTGCAGCCAGGCGTGTTGTCCTTGGGGTAGAAGAACACCACCAGTTTCCGACCCTTGAAATCGGAAGGCTTCACGCTGCCGCCATCCGGCGTTTCCATGGCGATGTCGGGCATCTTGTCCCCTTCATGCGGGCGACTGCTCATCATTCGATCTCCAGTTTCTCGTCAAATACGGTGTGCCATGCGTCGGCGACGCATTGGCGTGCTTCGATCAATGCCCGATCCAGGTCAGCGGTTCCGGCACAGTGACAGGCCCCGGCCAGGATTTCACCCGCCCGCCCTTCAGGCATGGCAAGGTCGGGTGCCAACAGGCGGCCCCCGACGATCAGCCGGGTGAGGAAATCATGTGCATGGATCAGTGCTGCGGGCAGCAATCCGGCGTCCACCAGCGCTTCGCACGCTTCACCGAGACGGGGAACAAGCCCCGTCCGCTCGCGCAACTGCAGATAGTGGATGATGAATTCGAGGTCGACGAGACCGCCCCGCAACAGCTTGGCATCGAGCGGACCCTTGGGCGGTTTGTGGGACGCCATTTCCGCCCGCATGTCCAGCACGTCGGCGCGCAGCTTGCCAGCATCGCGAGCCCCACCGAGTACATCGCGCAGTGTTGCAGTGAGCTCGCGCGCGGCAGCCTCCGGCCCGGCCACTACTCTCGCACGGGTGAGGGCCATATGTTCCCATGTCCATGCCGCTTCGCGCTGGTACTTGGCGAAGCTCTCGACGCTGACGGCCAGCGGTCCCTGGTTGCCCTGTGGTCGCAGGCGAGTGTCGATTTCGTAGAGCGCTCCTTCAGCTGTCGGCACGCTCAGCGCTGCACTGATACGTTGGGCGAGGCGGTTGAAGTAGTGGGTCGCTCCTAGTGGGCGATCGCCGTTCGATTCGGTGGAAGTATCCCCAGTGAAAAGATAGATCAGGTCGAGGTCGGAGGCATGGGTCAGTGCTTCACCGCCAAGTCTGCCGAGGCCCAGCACCAGCATCTCTCCCCCGGCGATGGTTCCGTGAATACGGGCATATTCGCGGCTCGCTTCTTCCACCGCCACTTGCAGCGCCGCCTCAGCGACGCGTGACAGCCCAGCGGCGATCTCAAGCGGATCGTGCGTCGCTTCGATCAGCTGTACTCCAAGCGCAAACCGATGTTCAGCGGTAACGATGCGAATGCGGTCGAGCAGCTTTTCATAGGATGACTGCGGATCGCTGCGCCGCATCTTGGCAGCCAGCTCTTCGACCGTCGGGGGCAGGTCCAGTGCCGTCTGGTCGATCAACGTATCTAGCAAGGTGGCGTTGCGCCCAAGCTCATCCGCCAGCGGCGGCGCAAAGGCGAGGATCCTGAGCAGCTGGTCGAGCAGGCCGGGCCGCGCATCCAGCAGGCGGAACAGGTTGATGGCGCTTGGCAGGTTTTCCAGCAGCCGCTCGAAACGGAGAATGGCGCGGTCCGGCTCTGGTGCGCTGCCAAGAGCGCCGACCAGTTGCGGCAGGATGGCCCGAAAGGCATCGCGTGCACTGGGCGAGCGCAAGGTGCGATAGCGACCGTCGAGCCAGCCTTCGATCCGGTCGGCCAGGCGCTGGGCTTCCTCTTCGCCGTCTGCCACCAGCTCAGCGGTCACCTCTGCCACGGGTCGCGCGCGGTCCGGGCTGGTTGTCGTCTCAAGCAACTGGTCGAAGCGCACGCCCACCGCTTCCGTCACGCTTTCCACTTCAGCCACGAGTTCCTTCGCCCCAGCCAGCCCATCGAGGCGTGCGACATCTTCCAGTGCCTGCCCTTCGGGAAGGGCGTGCGTCTGGCGGTCGTTGACCATCTGCAAGCGGTGCTCGAGGATCCGCAATCGGTCGTAGGAATCACCAAGCAATTGGGCGTCATCTGCAGCGATGAGCCCGTTCTCGGCCAAGGCATCGAGCGCTGCGCGAGTGCCGCGAACACGCAAGCCAGGATTGCGCCCCCCGTGGATAAGCTGGTGGGTTTGAGCGAAGAACTCGATTTCACGTATGCCACCGCGCCCTTTCTTGAGGTCGAAACCCGGCCCCGGGCGCTGGGGGCCGCGATAGGCTTCGCGAATGCGTGAAGTGAGCCTGCCGATTTCCTCGATAGCGCCGAAATCGAGGCTCCGCCGCCACACAAAGGGCGTGATCGCCTCGAGGAATGTCTCTCCCGCCGGGATATCGCCGGCACAGGAGCGCGCGCGGATATAGGCGGCCCGCTCCCACGCCAGCGCCGAGCTTTCGTAGTGTGTCAGCGCCGCATTCTGCGACACCGCGAGCGGGCTGACTTCGGAAGCCGGGCGCAGCCGCAAGTCGACCCGAAAGACATAGCCTTCGTCGGTGACTTCGGAGAGCAGCTTGACCACTTCGCGGGCATAACGCTGGGCCGCTTCGCCGGGCTCATCACGCTCGCGCCGGGCCAGCCGCTGCGGATCGAACAGCAGGATCGGATCGATGTCCGAGCTGTAGTTGAGTTCGCCTGCGCCCTGCTTGCCCAGCGCCAAGGCATAAAAGCCGTCGCTGCCCGCCCCTTCGACGCGGCGCGCGATCGCCGCCGAAATCGCCCGGTCCAGCGACCGGTCGGCAAGGTCGGACAATTCGCGTGTTACCCGGGCAACCGGGTAGGCCCCGGCCAGGTCTCCTATCGCGAGGGCAATCGCATAGCCCAGCCTTTCCTTGCGCAAGGCAGGGCCGGGCGCGCCGGACTGTCCTTGTGCGTGCGCCCAGGCAAGGGATGCTTCACCATTGCCCTCTGCCAGCAGTTGCGCCAGTTCCGGCTGGCGCTCCAGACCGCGAGCGAGGAACGGCGCATGCGCCCGCGCGCGTTCCAATGCCGATTGCCAGTCGCCGGTCATATGACAGCCCCTGCCTTGCATGGCGGCACCGCGCAAGCGCCCTTGCGCCGCCCCGATGGCTTTGCAACAAGGCCGCCAACATAATCATCATAACGGGATGCCTCATGAAACACCTGATTCTTGCTGCCACTGCAGCACTCTCGCTGGCAGCATGCGAAGCGCTGCCCGGCGATGATGCACCGCTCGATATTCCAACGGCTGAAGCGGGCGATATCTCGCAGCAGACAATGATCGATGTCACCAGAATGCTATCGTCCGACGAGTTCGAAGGCCGCATGCCTGGGAGTGCCGGCGAAGAGAAGACCGTCGCTTACCTGATCGAGAAGTTCAAGGCAGCCGGCCTGCAGCCGGGCAACGGCGACAGTTGGGTGCAGGATGTGCCGCTGGTCGAAATTACCGGCAAGGATTTCCAGCCGCTGACCGTGCAGGGCACAGGTGTTGATCTTTCCTTCGCCTTTTCCAAGGACTGGGTCGGTGTGACCTATCAGGAGCAGGACCAGACCAGCATAGAAGCCAGCGAGCTGGTCTTCGTCGGTTACGGCATCAAGGCCGACGAGCGCGACTGGAACGATTACGCCGGAATGGACATGAAAGGGAAGACGGCGGTCATCCTCGTCAACGACCCGGATTTCGACACTGCGGGGCTCGAAGGCACCTTCAACGGCAAGGCCATGACCTACTACGGTCGCTGGACCTACAAATATGAAGAAGCCGGCCGGCAGGGCGCGGCGGGGGCGCTGATCATCCATGATACCGAGCCCGCATCCTATGGCTGGAACGTCGTCGAATCATCGTGGACGGGCCCTCAGGCCTATCCCCAGCGCGGCGACAATGCGCCGCCGATGACGCAGATGAACGGGTGGGTGCAGAAAGATGCCGCGCGCCAGATCGTCGAAGCCGCAGGGCAGGATTTCGATGCGCTGCTGGAAGCCGCCAAGCAGCCAGGCTTCAAGCCGGTGCCGTTGGGCCTGACTGTCTCGACCGCTTTCGGCAATGATATTCGCAAATACGATTCGAAGAACGTGATCGGCGTGCTCCCGGGGACAGAGCGCCCGGATGAGTATGTCATCCATACTGCGCACTGGGATCACCTGGGCCGCTGCACCCCGGCACCCGATGGCGACGACATCTGCAACGGCGCGGTCGACAATGCGACGGGGACCGCGGCGCTTGTCGCGCTTGCTGAAGCGCAGGCCAAGGCCGGTGCACCCAAGCGCAGCATGGTGTTCCTGGCGGTGACGGCGGAAGAACAGGGCCTGCTGGGCGCAGACTATTATGCCGCCAACCCGGTCTTCCCGCTCAGCCAGACCGTCGGCGGGATCAACATGGATGCGTTCCTTGTCGGCGGCCCGTCCAAGGATGTGACTGTGGTCGGCCCGGGCAAGTCGCAGCTCGACGAGTTCCTCAGCGCGGCTCTGACTGCCGATGGCCGGGTGGCAACGCCCAATCCCGCGCCGGAAGCCGGCTATTACTACCGCTCCGACCACTTCGCCTTCGCCAAGCGCGGCGTGCCGATGCTTTATGTCGACGGCGGGGAAGATCTCGTCGATGGCGGACGCGAGGCTGGCGAGGCGCTTTCAGACGAGTATCGCGCCAACCGCTATCACGGCCCCAAGGACGAATTCAGCGAAGACTGGGACTGGTCCGGCGTGATGCAGGACCTGCAGCTGTTCTATCGTATCGGCCGGATGCTGGCCGACAGCACCAGCTGGCCCAACTGGGTCGAAGGCGACGAGTTCAAGGCCACGCGTGACGATAGCTGCGCTGCGGGCGAAGGCTGTTAGGCCTCTCACTCGCCCCGTGATTGGAGCCGATCCGTGTCCATCCTGATGCCGCCCGAATGGGCTCCGCAGGATTGGCTGTGGATCGGCTTCCCGCATCTGGCCGATGAATGGCCGGGGTGGCTGGAACCTGCACAAGAGCAGATCGCTGCCTTTGCCAGCTCCGTCGCCGAAAGCGGTCAGCAGGTGCGGCTGCTGGTGCGCGACGAAGCCAACGAAGCCCGCGCCCGCGCGCTGGTCTCGAGCGATGTGATCCTCGAGCGGCGTGCCTATGGCGATATCTGGTTGCGCGATACCGGCCCGCTGGTGCGCGGCGACGGTTCAGCCCTCCGCTGCGGTTTCAACGGCTGGGGCGGGAAATACGAGATGCCAGGCGACGAAACTATCGGTGCCGAGCTGGCGCGTTCTGCCGGCATGCCTGTTGTCCCGCGCGACTATGTGCTGGAAGGTGGGGCCATCGATGGCGACGGTACCGGGCAGGCAGTGACGACTGAACAATGCCTGCTCAACCCCAACCGCAATCCGCATATGTCGCGCGGAGACATCGAAGATGCGCTAAGCCGTGACCTTGGCTTCAACCGCGTGTTGTGGCTCGGCGACGGGCTGGTCAACGATCACACCGACGGCCATGTCGACAACCTTGCCCGCTTCGTCGCCCCGAACCGCTTGTGCCTGCCGCATGCGACCGGCCAAGACGATCCCAACGCGGCAATCTATGCCGATGCCAGGGCGCGCGCCGAAGCGGCGGGCGTCGATGTCGCTGAAATACCTTCGCCGGGCAGGATTGAACGCGAGGGGCAGGTCGAACCGGCGAGCTACGTCAATTTCGCCATCACTTCGTACCTCGTGGTGGTCCCGACATTCGGGTCGCCTCACGACGAAGCAGGGGTTGCGGCCATTGCAGAACTGTTCCCCGATCGCGAGACCGTGGGGCTTCCCGGCAGTGCAGTACTGGCCGGCGGCGGCGGTTTCCATTGCGCAAGCCAGCAGATGCCAACGCTTGAACCAGCGCCTTAACGCTTTCTTAGGGTGCGGGGCGCACTCTCGCAGCGTGACCAAAGCCCGCGCCATCGCCCTTGCCGAAACAGCAGCCGAAGAGCTGCGTGGCATGATCGTAAGCACCTGTGCGCTCGCGCTGGTCTTCGCCGCCACCTGGCAGCCCTTCTGATCGAACACCGCTACGGATCGCTAAGGAACGTCCCGGCGTGCGCCGGGCTCGCTAGACGAGTTTGAGCAGCGCGGCGAGCGCGGCTGTACCCAGGACGACACCGACAAAACCGCGCCAAAGCGGATCACTGACCTTGCCGAAGGCATGCGAACCGATCCAGTTGCCCAAGACAACGAGCGGGAAGAGCGTCAGCCCAAGCGCCAGGATTTTCCATTCAAGCAAGCCCGACACCGCACCAGACGTAATCCCCGCGAGCGAAGCCACGCCGAAGATACCGATCATCGATGCCTTTGCAGTGACGCGCGGGATGTCGCGCCCGACGTAATAAGGCACTACCGGCGGGCCCGGCATGGCCGCAAAGCCGGTCAGGATTCCCGCCGAAAGTCCGACAAAGCCGGTAGCCACCTTCCCCGGAACATGACCGGGCCGGCGCGGCAGCAGGATCGCGAAGAAGGCCGACAGCGCTACGAGAGCAATCAGCAATCGCCCCACCGGGGCAGGCAGCGCATGCAGCAATAGCAGCCCGGGAAGCGTCGTGAGCACCAGCAGCGCGCTGATGGTCAGCGCCGAACGCTCTGCTTCCCGCAGTACGAAACGGATTTCAATGAGCGCAAGCAGGCCCGCCATCACGTTGAGCGCCAGCACCGCCTCAACCGGTGTGAGCGCTAGCGCGAGGATCGGCACCAGCAATATGCCGAAGCCGAACCCCGTCAGTCCGCGAATAAACGCCGCCCCCAATGTCGCCGCTACTGCGACAGCAATCTGGATCCAGCTATAGCTGGCGAACAGCTCCACCTCAGGCGAGGTCCGGTGCGGTCGCGGCAGTCTTGAGCATGTCAATCGCCTCGTCCAAGCTCGTCACCTGCTGTTCTTTCTCGCCCAGCGTGCGGACCGCCACCGTGCCTTCCTCGGCCTCGCGCTTGCCGACCACCAGCAGGTGCGGGACCTTGGCGACCGAATGCTCGCGCACCTTGAAGTTGATCTTCTCGTTGCGCAGGTCGCTCTCGACGCGAATGCCCGCGGCCTTGAGCTTGGCAACCGCCTCGTTCGCATAATCGTCGGCGTCCGAAACGATCGTCGCCACCACCGCCTGGGTCGGCGCCAGCCATACCGGCAGGCGACCGGCGAAATGCTCGATCAGTATGCCGATGAAGCGCTCGTAGCTACCGAAGATCGCGCGGTGGAGCATGACCGGTCGGTGCTTCTCGCCATCCTCGCCGATGTAAGTCGCATCGAGCCGTTCGGGCATCACGCGGTCGCCCTGGATCGTGCCGACCTGCCAGGTGCGGCCGATCGCATCGGTCAGGTGCCATTCGAGTTTGGGGGCATAGAACGCGCCTTCACCCGGCAGCTCTTCCCAGCCGTAGTCGTCATTGGCCATGCCGGCCTCGGCCACGGCGTCGCGCAGTTCCTGCTCGGCCTTGTCCCAGTCCTCGTCGCTGCCGAAGCGTTGCTCGGGCCGCAGCGCCAGCTTGATGGCATAGGTGAAGCCGAAGTCCTTGTAGATGCGGTGGGCGAGCTCGATGAAAGCGCGCACTTCGCTCACCACCTGGCTTTCGGTGCAGAAGATGTGCGCATCGTCCTGCGTGAACTGGCGCACCCGCATCAGGCCGTGCAGCGCGCCATGCGGCTCGTTGCGGTGGCAGCAGCCCATCTCGCCAAGCCGGATCGGCAGGTCGCGATAGGAAGTGATGCCCTGCTTGAACACCAGCACATGCGCCGGGCAGTTCATCGGCTTCAAGGCCATCCAGTCGGCATCCTTCGACACCAGGTCGCCGTCATCCTCGGTGTTGGGGATCTCGTCGGGGATGACGAACATGTTTTCGCGATACTTGCCCCAGTGGCCGGATTTCTCCCACTGGCGCGCGTCCATCACTTGCGGCGTCTTGATCTCGCGATAGCCCGCGCCGTCCATCTTGCGGCGCATGTAGCTCTCCAGCTCGCGCCAGATCTTGTAGCCCTGCGGGTGCCAGAAAACCGAGCCGTGCGCTTCTTCCTGCAAGTGGAACAGGTCCATCTCGCGGCCCAGCTTGCGGTGATCGCGCTTGGCAGCCTCTTCCAGTCGCATGAGGTGCGCGTTGAGCTGCTTCTTGTTGAGCCAGCCGGTGCCATAGATGCGGGTAAGCTGCGCGTTCTTCTGGTCGCCACGCCAATAGGCCCCGGCGACGCGCATCAGCTTGAACGCCTGCGGGTCGAGCTTGCCGGTCGAGGCCAGGTGCGGGCCGCGGCACATGTCGAGCCAGTCGTCACCCGACCAGTAGACCGTCAGTTCCTCATCCTCGGGCAGCTCCTGGGCCCACTCGGCCTTGAAGGTCTCGCCTTCAGCGGTCCACTTGTCGATCAGCTGCTGGCGGCTCCAGACTTCGCGGCGCAGCGGCTTGTCGGCCGTGATGATCTCGCGCATCTTCTCTTCGATCGCCGGAAGGTCGTCCATCGAGAAGGGATCGCGGTCCTCGGGAGCCTTGACGTCATAATAAAAGCCGTCGTCGGTCGCCGGGCCGAAGGTGATTTGCGTGCCTGGCCAGAGCGCCTGCACCGCTTCGGCCAGCACATGGGCATAGTCGTGCCGCGCCAGCTCCAGCGCTTCTGCTTCATCCCGCGACGTGATCAGCGCCAGCTCGGCATCGCCTTCGAAGGGGCGGTTCAAGTCGCGCACTTCGCCATCGACGCGCGCGGCGAGTGCTGCCTTGGCAAGGCCCGGGCCGATCGCTGCGGCCACATCGGCCGGCGTCGAACCGCGTTCCATTTCGCGCACCGAGCCATCGGGCAGGCTGATCTTGAGAAGTTCCGTCATCATATTCAGTCCGTCTGCTTTGCGCGGGCCTTTTGCACAAGCAGGCGCGCGCTGAAAGGGGCGGCGGTGATGTTCGCAGGAATTTATCGGGAAGCTGCGCCGCATGCCGCCCGATCCCGGGCGGCAGCCAGTCGGGTTCAACCCACGACCGACCGCCCCCGGAACCCGGGGGTAGTGGTGGGTGTGGTCGTGGCGATCAGCTTGGCCATGGCCTGCGATATAGCGGCAAAGCGTAAAGGATCAACCAAGCTCGAGCGTGCGACTGCCTGCCGAAGAGGAAATCCGCTTCGTTCCGGCAAGCTGCGTGCTGCGGTGTCGGATGGTTTCCAGGAAACGATACTCGCTCGTCGCCCGCGCCGGGGTCAGTTCCACCGCCATATAGCCGCGCTGTGCGGTGTCTGCCCATTTGAGTTGGGGGTTCTCTTCGACAATGCCCTTTGCGAACCGTTCTGGCGCTACGGCTGAAAGATAGCCCTCCGCGCCGGGCGAGGTCACGCTTTGCCCGCCGAATTCGACGCCGACCCGCGCACCCCCATGGTCCAGTTCGAACGCCCATGCGTTATGCGTATCACCTGCAAGGACAAGGAGGTTTGCATCGGCCTCAAGCGAGGACTGGAACAGCCGCTCGCGCGCTGCCGGATAACCGTCCCACGCATCCATGTTGAACGGGATTCCTGCCTTGCTTGCCATGATGGCAGCCATGATCCGCCGGCGGGCGAAATCGGGAACGCTGTCATTCATGGCATCGGCAATGGCCGACGGCGCGCGCGAAGATCCCATCAGAACCTGTTGGGCCAGCACTTGCCATGGCTTGCCGGCCGCACGTGAAGCCCGCAAGCCTGTCGCAAGCCATCGCTCCTGCTCCGCACCCATCATGCTACGTGAAGGATCGAGATAATCGCCATGCTTGAAGGCAAGCAGGGCTTGCATGGCCTCTTCAGGGGAGTTCTTCCCCTTGAGCACATCGGCAATGCTGAACTGTTTGGAACGGGCAGTCAGCCTGGTCTCGAGCCGGAAGATCGACGCGAGATCGCCGATCTCATAGCTGGCCCAGTTGTCGTCGCTGACCGGCAGCCATTCGCGATAGGCCCGCATCGCGACGCCCTTGCGTACCGACCACTCACCCTCGCTTGCCGGCTGGTGGTTCTCGGCACCGTCGGAATAGCTATCGTTGGCGGTCTCGTGGTCGTCCCAGACCATGATCATCGGATAGAGCTGGGTCAGTCGCTGCAGGTCGGGATCTTGCCGATATATCGCGTGGCGCATGCGATAATCGGCGAGGCTGACTATTTCGTGCTCCGGATTGAGCACACGACCCAGTACGGCCTCCTCGGCAGACGGGTAATTGCCGGGCTGGTATTCGTAGAAATAATCGCCGGTGTGCACGACCAGGTCGAATTCGTCGGCATCGGCGGCATGGCGATAGGCGTTGAACCAGCCGAAACCCATGTTGGAACACGAGAATACCGCCATGCTGAAGCGATCTGTCTCACCTTCGGGCAAAGTACGCGTCCGCCCTTCGGCTGAGACATTCCCTTGCACGTCGCGGAATCGGTAGAGGTACCAGGTTGCCGGTTCGAGACCACTGGCGACAGGCTTCACGCACCAATCGCGATCGGGATGCGCTTCTATCTCACCGCCTGCGACCACGCGTCCCGTCGCGGCCTCCTTCATCTCCCACAAGACCGTTGCCGGTTGGTCCGAAACATAGCGCGTCCACAGCAGGACCGAATTCGAGGAAGGCTCGCCGCTGGCAATGCCATGAGTGAAGCCGTGCTGGCCGAGCTGAGCGGAAAGCGGAGCCGCGGCAAGGCCGGCACCGAGCCCCAATCCCTTGAGCAAGCGACGGCGATCGAGAACGCCGGGGCTGGCAACAGCGGGTTCTGTGGGAATCATGGTGCTCTCCTCGTCCGGCTGCATCCATGCGCTCGAAGGATGACAGCGGCAAGCCGCATATTGTAAACGGAAAGCGACCCATCCTTTTTGTAAAGTGTCGTTGACAATGAGCTCGAATCATGTCAAACACCCTTTCCATAAAGCAAAGGGAGCTTGAAATGACCGAATCGAAAATCAAACTCGCCGCCATCCTCTCCTTGGCCTTCGTCGCGCTTGTCGCGGGGCTCGCGTATTCCGGTGTAGCGTCTGACAAGCAGTTGCAGGTACTGGTTATCACCTTGCCCGCACTGATATGGGCCACGATCCAACCGCGGAAGGTGTGCCGCCTGGCCGGCAAGCGAGACGCGGCATGAGCGATACCGCAAGACCGGGCGTCCTGGGGCGCGGGCCGGGCTTTTGGGCCGGACTGATGCTGGGCGGCTATGGCCTCGCTGCCGGCCTGTCTATGAGCGGTGCGATCGAAGGCGCTGCAGCCATCATCCTCATGCTTGCTCCGACCGTCCTGCTCGCCCCGCTCCTGGTTTCGGCCAGTCGTCGCAGCGATGCAGGCGGCGCAGCCTGCATGGGCAAGGGCGAAGCACAGAAACGATACATCAAGCGCGTCGCGATATCCTCGTCGGTCTATCTCGTCGCTATCGGCCTCATGACCTTTACCCTCAAAGGAGGTGAGCCCGACCCCGCACTGAGGTTGGGCGTCGCCTTGCTACCCGGGTTGGCGGTCATTGGTGTCTTCTGGGCCATCGGCAGGCTTATCGTCGAAGAGCAGGACGAGTTCCTGCGCATGCTCATCGTCCGGCAATCACTGGTGGCGACCGGTTTCGCGCTCAGCATTGCCACGATCTGGGGCTTTCTCGAAAGCGCTGACATCGTGCCGCATGTTCCCGCTTATTGGTGGGCGGTAACGTGGTTCCTCGGCCTAGCTGTCGGCGCGGTGTTCAATCGTATCCAGTACGGCGCTTGGGGGGCGGTATGAAGAACCGCCTAAAAGTCCTGCGCGCCGAGCGCGACTGGAGCCAGCAGGATCTGGCCGAGCGGCTCGGCGTCTCTCGCCAGAGCGTCAACGCCATCGAAACCGGTCGCTACGACCCGTCGCTTCCACTGGCGTTCAGGATTGCCGATGTATTCGCGCTGGCTATCGAGGACATCTTCCAAAGGGAGGCGGAAGAATGACACGGTTTCTCACCCTGGCATTGCTGGCGCTGGCGCTGGGCGGCTGCGCCAAGGCGCAATGCGAAGAGGCCTTTGAGGAACTGGTGCTGCCCGCCGCCTACTGAACTTGCCAGACTCGCCCCGATGCGGGCATGACGCCTGGCAATGAGCGACATCCAGTTCCATACAATGCCCGACGGCGTTCGGATCGCCCATCGCCACACGGCGGGGAGCGGCCCTACGCTGGTTTTCCTGCCGGGATATATGTCCGACATGGACGGCGGCAAGGCGACGGCGCTATTCGATTGGGCCCGGGCGCAAGGGCGCGCCTGCCTACTGCTCGACTATTCCGGCTGCGGGCAAAGCGATGGCGATTTCGCTGATGGAACTCTGAGCGCCTGGCGCGATGAAGTTCTCGCGTTGATCGATTCAGTGGTTGACGGGGCAGCCGTGCTGATCGGTTCTTCGATGGGTGGCTGGCTCAACCTGTTGGTCGGTGCCGCGCTCGGTCCGCGGCTGGCCGGATTGATCGGGATCGCCAGCGCGCCGGACTTTTCCGATTGGGGCTTCGATGAAGACCAGAAGGCGCGGCTGCGCGCCGGGGAAACGGTCTACGAAGACAGCGACTATGGCTATGACCCAATGCCGACCCATGCCAGGTTCTGGGCCGATGCCGAGAGCCACCGCCAGTTGGACAAGGCGATACCGCTGGCCTGCCCCGTGCGGTTGCTCCATGGCCAGCGCGATACCGACGTGCCGTGGCAGATCAGCTTGCAGCTGGCCGACAAGCTCGCCTCAGACGATGTGGTCGTGACACTGGTCAAGGACGGCGATCACCGCCTGTCACGTAACGAAGACATCGCACGCCTGCTTGATATTGTCGGAGAGTTTTCATGACCGCGCTGTCCGTCCTCGACCTGGTACCGGTGCGCGAAGGCGGCACGCTCTCCGAAGCCTTTACCGCTACCAGCGAGCTGGCACAGGCCGCCGAGCGAGCCGGGTACAAGCGGTTCTGGATAGCCGAGCATCACGCTATGGACGGCATCGCCGGCGGCGCGACCTCGGTGGTGATCGGGCATATTGGCAGCGCCACCAGCACCATCCGCATCGGCGCGGGCGGCATCATGCTGCCCAACCACACCCCGTTCCAGATCGCCGAGCAGTTCGGCACGCTCGATGCACTGTTCCCCGGGCGGATCGATCTCGGCCTGGGCCGCGCGCCCGGTGCCGGGCCGGAACTGCAGAGAGCCCTGCGCAAGGACTTGCGCGCAGCCTCGGAATATTTTCCGCAGGACGTCATCGAGCTGCGTGCGCTGCTGATCGGGGATGTCGAGCTGCCGATCAAGGCGACTCCAGGCCTTGGCGCCGATGTCGAGCTGTGGATGCTTGGCTCGAGCCTGTTCGGCGCAAAGCTCGCCGCCAAGCTCGGCCTGCCCTATGCCTTCGCCTCGCATTTCGCGCCCGACCACCTCGACGAAGCGCTGGAGATATATCGCCGGGATTTCCAGCCGTCCGAAGCCTTGGATGGCCCGCATGTAATGGCGGCAATGCAGGTAATTTGCGCCGAAAGCGACGACGAAGCGCATTATCTTGCGTCCAGCCAGGCGCAGGCCTTCGTGCGGCTGCGTACCGGCCAGCCGGGCAAGTTGCCGCCGCCGATCAGAGACTATCGCGCCAGCCTCCCTGCTCCTGCGCAGGCCATGCTCGCGCACCTCGAGCAAGCCGCTGCGGTGGGTTCCCCGGTCACCGTGCGAGAAAGGATCGCCGCGTTCATCGAGCGAACGCAGGCCGATGAGATCATCGTAGCGGGTTCGACATTCGATCCGGCGGCGCGCTGCCGCTCGTTGGAATGGACCATGGAGGCACTCGAACAGGTGTCTGCAGAATAAGTGTAAACCCTTCCACGCAGGAGCTTGCGGCGACTCGGGCAAAGGCGTAACGGCGAAATAATACTGCGCAAGACGGCAATCATATAAGCGCCGCGGCGTAGCGATAGCTCAGTAAAGGAGCGCTCGCAGGATGAGCACCAAAGACGACGCTGCGGCACAGGCCGTCGATTCCAAACTCCTCAAGACCCTGACGAAGAAACTCAGGGACGTACTGCTGCCGGGGGACGATCCCTTCGCCAAGGGCGAGCTCGAAGAGGCGGCGCGGTTCATGCTGGCGACGGCGGCGCAGCGCAAGGCAGGCGAAGCGGCGGTGACACTGCAATCGGCGCTGGGCGAGAAGCGATTCTTGCGGATCTCGCTAAACAATGACGACATGCCGTTCCTGGTCGACTCGGTAGCGGCGACCATCGCAGCCCATGGCCTTTCCATCGACCGACTGGTCCATCCCGTCTTGCGGGTCAGCCGCGACGAGGCCCGCAATATCCTCGACTTCCCGGGAAAGGCATCGGGCGAGCCCGCCGAATCCCTGATCTACCTCGAGACTGAACGCGTCGATGCCCGCCAGCGCCGCGAGCTGGAGCAAGCGCTCAAGGCGACGCTGACCGACGTGAAAGCGGCGGTCGATGACTGGCCCAAGGCGCAGGCGCTAATGGCCGCCGATGCCGAAGCCGTGGCCGCTGTCGACGCCGAGGGAGCCGAACTGTTGCGCTGGTTCAACGACAACATGCTGACCCAGCTGGGCCATGTGACCCGCAAGCGCGATGGCACTGTCGAAGATGTCCAGGGCATCTGCCGCAAGAGCGCTAGGCAGATCCTTGCCGACGCGTCGTATGACCGCGCGTTCGAATGGTTCGACAAGGCCAAACCAGGCGAGCGCCAGCTGCCGCTGATCGTCAAGGCCAACCGCGTCTCAAATGTTCATCGCCGCGTGCCGCTCGACCTGTTCATCGTACCGCGCATGAACGGCAACAAGGTCGATGCGCTGTCGGTCCATGCCGGGGTGTGGACCAGCGCCGCGTTGGCAACAAAGCCGCACCATGTCCCGCGCCTGCGCACTCAGCTCAGCGAGCTGATGGAGGCATTCGACTTCAACCCGGCGGGTCACGCCGGCAAGGCGCTGGTCCATGCCATGACCGCGCTGCCGCACGACCTCATCATCGGTTTCAAGCAGGAAGATATCACCCGGCTTGCGACCACCATGATGAGCCTTGTCGACCGCCCGCGGCCACGCCTCGCCATTGTCAAAGCACCGCTGGCGCGCCACCTGTTCGCCTTCGCCTGGTTGCCGCGCGACTTGATCTCGACTGACTTGCGGCGACGGATCCAGGCCATGTTGGAGGAAGACACCGGTTCCAGCCTGCTCGACTGGAGCCTTGAAGTCGAAGGCGGGGCGCTGGCGATGATCCGCTTCGTGCTCGACTTTCGCGAATCGCAGTCCGCGTTCGACGAAGATGCGCTGGAGGACAAGTTCCAGGACATGCTGCGCGGTTGGGGCGAAGCGGTCGAAGGTGAACTGGCGAAAACCATCGAGGCCGGTCGCGCCGCCGCCCTGGCCGCTCGCTATGCCGAGGCTTTCCCGGCCTTCTATCGCACCGGCTATGGCCCGGCCGAAGCGGCGATGGACATTGACCGGATTCGCAAACTGGCGAGCCATTCGGGCGATGAGAGCGAAACTGCGGCGCACCGCGATGCCCGGCTCTATCGCATAGACACCGACCCGTCTGATCAACTGCGGCTCAAGGTCTACCAGCATGAAGGGGCATTGCCCCTTTCCGATGCAGTCCCGGCGCTCGAGAATTTCGGTTTCCGCGTCATGGCAGAAGTGCCGGCGCCGCTCGCCAAGGGCACGCTCGGAACAGTCCATGACTTTACCCTGAGCCTGCCAGACGGGGCAGCCCAGGCCAGCATCCTCGGGCAAGCTGCCAGTATCGAACTGGCGATCTCTGCCGTGCTCAACGCCGAGGCAGAAGACGACCCCTTCAACCGGCTGGTGGTTTCGACAGGGCTGGCCGCGCGGGAAGCAGAATGGCTGCGAGCCTTCTATCGCTACCTGCGCCAAACCGGGGTCAGCTTCACGATTTACACAGTGGTCGATGCACTGGCCCGCGCGCCCGAAGTGACCAAAGCATTGATCGCGCTGTTTATTGCGCGGCACGATCCGAAATTTGGCGGCAATCGCGCTGAATCCGAAAGCGACGCCGTCACGCGGATCAAGAGCGGTCTCGCCAAGGTCGCCGCTATCAACGATGACCGCCTGTTGCGGCTATACCGCGCGGTCATCGACGCGATCCTGCGCACCAATGCCTTTGCCCCGGCCGGACAGGAAGCGCTGGCCTTCAAGATCGAATCCGCGCTCGTCCCCAACTTGCCCAAGCCGGTGCCGTGGCGTGAGATATTCGTCTATTCGCGCCGTGTCGAGGGCATCCACCTGCGGTCTGGCCCGGTCGCCCGCGGCGGGCTGCGCTGGTCCGACCGGCGCGACGACTTCCGCACCGAAATCCTCGGCCTGATGAAGGCGCAGAAGGTCAAGAACGCGGTTATTGTTCCCTCGGGTGCCAAGGGCGGGTTCTATCCCAAACAACTGCCCGATCCCGCCCGCGACCGCGATGGATGGGCCGCCGAAGGGCAGGCCAGCTACGAGGTCTTCATCCGTACGCTGCTGTCGGTCACCGACAACATCGCCAACGGCAAGATCGTGCACCCTGAGAGCGTCACCATCCGCGACGGGGAAGACCCCTATTTCGTGGTCGCCGCCGACAAGGGCACGGCCAAGTTCTCGGACGTGGCCAATGGCATTGCCCAGTCGCAGGACTTCTGGCTCGACGACGCTTTCGCCAGCGGCGGCTCCAACGGCTATGACCACAAGGCCATGGGCATCACCGCCAAGGGCGCGTGGGTCAGCGTGCAGCGGCACTTCCTCGAGATGGGCACCGATGTGCAGACCGAGCCGGTGCAGGTCGTTGGCTGCGGCGACATGTCGGGCGACGTCTTCGGCAATGGCATGCTGCTGTCGAAAGCGATCAAGCTGGTCGCCGCTTTTGACCACCGCCACATCTTCATCGATCCCGATCCCGATCCGGCGAAGAGCTGGAAAGAGCGCAAGCGCATGTTCGACCTGCCGCGTTCGAGCTGGGAGGACTACGACGCTTCGCTGATCAGCAAGGGTGGCGGGGTCTATTCGCGCGACGCCAAGAGCATCAAGCTCTCCAAGCCGGCGCGCAATGTGCTGGGCATCGAAGACGCGGTCATCGAGCCCGAAGCGCTGATCACCGCCATCCTCAAGGCCCCGGTCGACCTGCTGTGGTTCGGCGGCATCGGCACCTATGTGAAGGCCGAGCGTGAAAACAACATCCAGGTCGGCGATCCGGCCAACGATTCCATGCGCGTCGATGGCCGTGACTTGCGCGTCAAGGTGATTGGTGAAGGTGCCAATTTGGGCGTCACGCAGGCGGGGCGGATCGAATTCGCGCTCGCCGGCGGCCGCATCAACACCGACTTCATCGACAATTCGGCCGGGGTCGATTGCTCGGACAACGAAGTCAACATCAAGATCGCGCTCGCGGCCGCGCGGCGCTCGGGCCGACTGTCGGAGAAAAAGCGCGTCAACCTGCTGGCGGAGATGACCGACGAAGTCTCCGACATCGTGCTGGAAGACAACCGCCTGCAGGCGCTGGCGCTGTCGATCGCTGAATATGGCGGCTGCGAAGCCACCGCCTCGCTGCTCAGGGTTTCCGACACGCTCGAGGACATGGGCTATCTCGATCGCCGCACCGAAGGTCTCGCCGACAACGAGACGCTCACCCGCCGCGCCGCCGATGGCGTCGGCCTCGCCCGGCCCGAGCTGGCCGTGCTGCTGTCCTATGCCAAGCTGGCGCTGCAGGATGCGATCGAAGCCAGCGAGCTGCCCGATGACCCGACGCTCGAGCGCAACTTGAGCGAATATTTCCCCGCCCCGATGCGCGCGAAATTCAAGGCCGAGATCGCCGATCACCGGCTGCGGCGCGAGATCATCGCCACTGATCTTTCGAACCGCATCGTCAACCGGCTGGGCCTCGTCCATCCGTTCGAATTGGCGGAAGAGGAAGGCGTAGGGCTGGCAGAAGTCGCCACTGCCTTCGTCGCGGCCGAGCGATTGTTCGACGTCCACACCATCTGGGAGGATATCGACGCGGCGAAGATGCCCGAGCAGACCCGCATCCTCGCCTTCGACAAGGCTGCCGTTGCCATGCGCATCCAGATGGCCGACCTGCTGCGCGAATGCGCCGGTTTCAAGAAGCCGAGCAAGGTGGTCGAAGAGCTGGGTGCAGGTGTGAAGATCCTGTCCGAAGGTACGGCAACATTGCTGGCCGATGAAAGCCGCGCCCTGTCCGAGCGCTTGCGCAAGGAATTCGCCGAAGGCGGCCTCCCCGACAAGATCGGCAAGCGCATCACCCACCTGTTCGATCTCGATGGATCGGTCGGCCTCGCCAAGCTCTCCGGCTTTGCCGAAATCGACCCACCCAAGCTGACCTGCGCCTTCACCATGCTCGGGGCCGAGCTTGGCCTGACCTGGGCGCAGGGCACGGCGGCGCTGATGAACCCGTCGGATGTCTGGGAGCGCCTGCTCGTTGCAGGCCTCGCGCGCGATTTCCAGCAGATGCGGCTCGATTTCCTCGAGCGGATCGCCCGGCGCAAGGGGATGAAAGAGAACCCCGCCAAGGTGGTCGAAGCCTGGATCGAGGACAACAAGCCGGCCATTCGCCAGTTCCGCGCGATGATCACGCGGGCGCAGGCGCACACTCCGGTGGCCCCAGCCATGCTTGCGCAAATCGCTAGCCAGGCCCGCAACGTGCTGTCGCGCTAAACGCTTGACGATCAGGCGCTGCCCGCCCCATGCGGCAGCAATGGACCATGCGGATATCGTAATCGTCGGAGCGGGGCACGGCGGCGCGCAGGCTGCCATTGCGCTGCGGCAGAAAGGCTTCGAGGGCAGCATAGCACTGCTGACGCGGGAGAAAGACCCGCCCTACGAACGCCCGCCGCTGTCGAAGGAGTATCTCGCCCGCGACAAGCCGTTCGAGCGGATCATGATCCGTCCAGAGGCTTTCTGGGCCGACAAGGGAATCGACTTGCAGCTGGGCCGCGCCGTCGTCGCGATCGATCCGGCGGCGCATAGCCTCGCTTTCGCCGACGACGCAGCCATGACCTACGGTACGCTGGTCTGGGCCGCCGGCGGCGACCCGCGGAGGCTGTCCTGCCCGGGAGCAGACTTGGCGGGGGTTCATGCCATCCGCAACAAGCCCGATGTCGACCGGCTGATGGCCGAACTCGACGCCGGTGCGAAGCGGGCCGTTGTGATCGGCGGCGGCTACATCGGGCTCGAAGCGGCGGCCGTCCTGCGCAAGCTCGGCTGCGAAGTCACCGTCCTCGAAGCACTCGAGCGCGTGCTGTCCCGCGTGGCCGGGGAGGAGCTGTCGACCTTTTACCAGGACGTTCACCGCGAGGCCGGGGTCGATATCCGGCTCGGAGCCATGGTGGAAGCGCTCGAAGGGGATGGCTCCAAGGTCACCGGCGTTCGGCTGGAGGGCGGCGAAGTGCTGCCCGCGGATCTCGTCATCGTCGGGATCGGTATCGTCCCGTCGATCGGCCCGTTGATCGCTGCCGGCGCTTCGGGCTCCAACGGCGTCGATGTCGACGAGTTCTGCCGCACCTCGCTGGAAGACGTCTACGCCATCGGTGACTGCGCGGCGCACGCCAATGGCTTTGCCGACGGCGCGGTTATCCGCCTGGAATCGGTCCAGAACGCCAATGACATGGCGACCACCGCGGCGCTATCCATCACCGGCGATCCCAAGCCCTATGCGGCGACCCCATGGTTCTGGTCCAACCAGTATGATCTCAGGCTTCAGACCGTTGGCATTTCGATGGGCTACGATCACACCGTGCTGCGCGGCGATCCGGGCGAGCGCTCGTTCTCCGTCGTCTACCTCAAGGATGGCCGGGTGATCGCGCTCGATTGTGTCAACCGCACCAAGGACTATGTCCAGGGCCGCAAGCTGGTCGAAGCGCGCAGCATGATCGACCCGGAAGAACTGGCCGATGCGGAGAAACAGCTCAAGGAAATGCTATGATCGCCCCCGCTGATGGCAAGCCGATGCTCGAAGGCATCAAAGTCGTCGATCTCACCAGCATGGTGTTCGGCCCCTATTGCACGCAAATCCTCGCCGATTTCGGGGCCGAAGTGATCAAGGTCGAGAACCCGGGCGGCGACAACCAGCGGCACACCAGCAAATACGCCGTCAATCGCGGGATGAGCGCGACGCATATCGCGCTCAACCGGGGCAAGAAGTCGATCGTGCTCGACCTGAAGCAGGAAGAGGACCCCGAGGTCCTGCGCAGCCTGCTGGCCGATGCCGATGTCATGGTCCACAATATCCGCGGCGCCTCCATCGAGAAGCTCGGTTTCGGCTATGACGCGGTGCGGGAAATCGCACCAGAGATCATCTATGCGCATTGTGTCGGTTACGGCTCGGGCGGACGCTATGCCGGGTTGCAGGCGTTTGATGATACCATCCAGGCCGCGACCGGGACTGTCACGCTACTGAGCGAAGTCGATGGCGATCCCACGCCGCGCTTCCTGCCGTCGCTGGTGGCGGACAAGGTGTCCGGCCTGCACGGGGCCTACGCCATCATGGCGGCGGTGATCCACCGCCTGCGCACCGGGCGCGGCCAACATATTGAAATTCCGATGTTTGAACTCTTCACCAGCTTCATGATGAAAGAGCATATGGGCGGGCTGACCTTCGATCCGCCCAAGGGCCCGCCGGGGTTCGTGCGCCAGCTCGATCCTTTGCAGAAGCCGTTTGCAGCGAAGGACGGTCACGTCGCCATTGCACCCTCGCGACTGGAAGGATTCCGGGACCTTGTGGTGCTGCTGGGCGACGAAGAATTCACCCGCGACGAACGATTTGCCGACCGGCGCGGGCTGTTCTTCAACCAGGCCGCGCTGCAGGAGCGGGCGATGGAGTTGAGCCCCAATTTCACCGTGGCGGAGCTGGAGAAAATCTGCCGCGACAACAGCATCCCGGCAATGAAGGTGA
This sequence comes from Parerythrobacter aestuarii, assembly GCF_030140925.1. Lineage (NCBI taxonomy): Bacteria > Pseudomonadati > Pseudomonadota > Alphaproteobacteria > Sphingomonadales > Erythrobacteraceae > Parerythrobacter > Parerythrobacter aestuarii. The sequence continues at coordinate 350,832 of NZ_JARBWD010000001.1, read as the reverse complement.
GCCATTTTACCGAAGTGATCGACGACCCGCATCTGGCGGACACAGGCTTCATCCAGCGCACCACGCATCCCAGCGAAGGCGGAGTGGTCGAGATGCGCGAGCCCAGCACGTTTTCCGATTGGAAACATGAGCTTACAGGGCATGCACCGCTGCTCGACGAACATGGCGCGGAACTGCGCGAACAGGTGAAAAAAAAGGGCTAGCCGAGGCGGGCGGCAGCCCATTCGGCGGCTTCGGCCACCACCGGATCGGGATCGGCGCGCAGGCGTTCGACTGGTGCGCGCAGCTCGGCGTCACCCGAATTTCCCGCTGCAATCAGGCAATTACGCACGAACCGGTTTCGCCCGATCCGCTTGATCGGGGAGGCGGTAAACAGTGTCCGGAACCCGGCATCGTCGAGTTCCAGGAAGTCTGCCAGCGGCGGTGCAACCAATTCCTCGCGCGGGGCGAAGGCCTTGTGACGGGCGGCAGCATCGGCAAACTTGTTCCACGGGCAGACCGCCAGGCAATCGTCGCAGCCGTAGATACGGTTGCCGATAGGGCCTCGGAATTCCTCGGGAATCGGGCCTGAATGCTCGATGGTGAGGTAGGAAATGCAGCGCCTCGCATCGAGCTGGTAGGGCGCTGGGAAAGCATCGGTCGGGCACGCCGCCTGGCACGCATTGCAGCTCCCGCAGCGGTCCGGATGCGGCGCATCCGGCGCCAGATCGAGGGTACAATAGATACAACCAAGGAACAGCCAGCTACCATGCTCGCGGCTGACGAGATTGGTGTGCTTGCCTTGCCAGCCGATCCCGGCCGCTTCGCCCAACGGCTTCTCCATCACCGGGGCGGTATCGACGAACACCTTGAGCTCTGTTTCGGGTTCCTGTTCGACCAGCCAGCGGGCCAGCGCCTTGAGCGCTTTCTTGACCGTGTCGTGATAATCGCGGCCCTGCGCGTAGACTGAAATCCGCGCCTTGTCGGGATGCTCCTCCAGCGCCAGCGGATCATGCTCGGGCGTATAGGCCATGCCCAGCGCAATCACGCTCTTCGCTTCGGGCCACATCGAATGCGGGCCTTCGCGCACATCGGCGCGGTCTTCCATCCAGCCCATCGAGCCGTGATGGCCTGCAGCAATCCAGTCATGCAACCGCCGGGCCCGCTCGGGATCAGTCTCGGCCGGAGCCACGCCGACCGCGACGAAGCCCAGCTCCTTCGCCTTGGCGACGAGCCGCGCTTTCAGGTCATTGGTTGCAGCGGCGTTAACCACGCTTATGGTCGCTCCCGTTCACTGGCGGCGGTTAACGCGCCGGCATGGATATTGCGCTAAGCGAAGCCCCTCTCGCGGGCAATGATGGGTTTGCATCCGGCATGAATCACTTCGGGGATCAATCCGGCGCTGGCGAGACGCGCCCGCTCGCGATTGAGGCAAGGGGTCTCGTCAAGCGGTTCGACGGCCAGCTCGCGGTCGACGGGGTCGATATTTCTGTCCCCGCAGGCGCGATCTACGGCATCCTCGGCCCCAATGGCGCGGGCAAGACCACCACGCTGCGAATGCTGCTGGGCATCATCGACCCCGACGAAGGCGTGCGCCGGGTGTTCGGGCATGATCGCCCGCACGAGATCGGTCGCCTGATCGGATATCTGCCCGAGGAACGCGGGCTCTACCCGTCGATGAAGAGCTATGAAGCGATCGGGTTCATGGGCGCGCTGCGCGGGATGAAGCTCCACGACGCGCGGGAAAAGGGCAAGGAATTGCTCGAAGGGCACGGGCTCGGCCACGCCATCGACAAGCAGATCCGCCAGCTCTCGAAAGGCATGGCGCAGACCGTCCAGTTGCTCGGCACGCTGGTGCACGACCCGAAACTGGTGGTGTTTGACGAACCTTTCAGCGGGCTCGACGCGATCAACCAGGGCAAGCTCGAGCAGCTGATCCGCCGCCTGGCCGACAACGGCACGACAGTGATCTTCTCGACCCATGTCATCCACCATGCCGAGCGGCTGTGCGACGATGTCGCCATCATTGCCGGGGGCAAGGTGCCCTATGCCGGCAGCGTCGAAGTGGCGCGTGACCGGATCCCGGCGCAAGTGCGGCTGGAAACCAAGGCGCGCGATGGCCAGTGGCGCGCCGCGCTTCCCGCGGACGCCCGCCAGGTCGGCGACTTCTGGAACTTCTCGCTGCCCGAAAGCGGCATCGAGCCGCTGCTGCGCGCGCTGATCGAAGGCGAAGCGGGCATCCTCTCGCTCTCCATCGAGCGCGCCGGGCTGCACGATGCCTTCGTCCATATCGCCGGGGAAGCCGCTGCCCGCGCGCTCGAAGCGGACAATGCGGGAGACGCCCGATGAGCCCTGAAGCCACACCCAATTCGCGCCTGTCGCTGATGGCCGCCGCGCTGGTCGTCGCTCGGCGCGATTTCTTTGCCATCCTGCTGAGCCGCGCCTTCCTGTTTTTCCTGCTCGGTCCGCTGTTCCCGATCGTGGTCGGCGCGCTCGCCGGGGGGATCGGTAGCCAGGTCAAGCAGGAAGTCGCCAACCCGGAACTCGCCGTGCTGATGGCGCCTGCCGAACGTGACGCCATGGTATCAGCGCACCGCGCGCTGGGAGGGCAACTGGGTCAAAGCCTTCCGCCTCTGGTGACGCTCGACGACCCGCTTACGACCGACCCGGCCAGCATCCTGGCCGAGCGACGCGGCAATATTGCTGCCGTGCTGTCCGGCTCGCTGGAGCAGCCAGTGCTGACTGCGCCGGAAGACCAACTCGAGCGCATGCGTGGCCGGGCCGCGCTGCTCGCGGCAACGGCCATGGGCAATGCACCGAGCCAGTTCCCTGAGATCGCTACGTCGACGGTCGTCACCAGCGGGGCCAGCGAACGATCGGCCCGTGTGCTGACCGCGCAGGCGGGCCAGATGCTGCTGTTCCTGCTCACCATGCTGCTCGCCGGCATGGTGCTGTCCAACCTCGTCGAAGAGAAAGCCAACAAGATCATCGAGATCCTCGCTGCGTCGATCCCGATGGATGCGGTGTTCTTCGGTAAGCTGTTCGCCATGCTCGGCGTATCCTTTGTCGGCATCGCGGTGTGGGCCAGCGCGATCGGGCTGGTCATGCTCGGGGGCGGGGTGAGCCTCGAACAACTGCCCGAGCCGGCGGTCGGCTGGCCGCTCTTCATCGCCCTCGGCATCGCCTATTTCGCCATGGCCTACCTGCTGTTGGGCTCGGTCTTCCTGACCATCGGCTCGCAGGCGAAGACCGTGCGCGAAGTGCAGACCCTGTCGATGCCGGCCACCATGCTGCAGCTGATCGTGTTCTTCGCCGCCAGCTTTGCCGTCGCGGACCAGGGCTCGGCCTTCGAATGGGGCGCAGTAATCTTCCCGTTCAGCTCGCCTTTCGCCATGCTCGCCCGCGCGGCGATGCAGGAAGGGATCATGCAGCACCTGGTGGCGCTGGCTTGGCAAGCATTCGCCGTCACTATCTTCGTTCGCGTCGGCGCAACGCTGTTCCGCAAGCGCGTGATGCAATCCGGCCCTGGCGGGAAGGCGAAGAAGCGCGGCCTGTTCGGACGGGGCAAAGCAGCGGCGGCCTGAAAACGACAGCATTGTTGCAGGCCCACGCCAGTGGTAGCCTCACAGCAAGAATAGGTCGCGAAACGAAACCTACTATTGACACTGCTGTCAATAACGTCAGGATAGCGCACCAAGACGGGCGGCCCGGAGATTCGCCCGCGACAGGAGAGACAGCCATGGCCACCCTTGCCCCGAAACGCCCGGAATGCCGCCGTTCCCCCACGGCCTATGAAGCGCTGAAGGAGCACCTCAAGGAGCATCCGGAAGACCGGCTGGAGCACCCCGACAAGTGGGACGTGAGTCGGAGCGACATCTATTACAACAACACCTGGCAGCCGATCTTCAAGGAGATGCGCGAGGCCGGGCCGCTGCACTATATCGAAGACAGCCCGTTCGGCCCCTATTGGGCAGTGGTCGGCCACAAGGCGATCCAGCATATCGAAGCACTGCCCGAGACTTTCTCTTCCAGCTGGGAGCACGGCGGGATCACCATCCTCAACCGGCTCGATGACGAGCAGCTTGAGGAAATGGGCCGGGAACGGCGCGAACTGCCGATGTTCATCGCCATGGACCGACCGCAGCACACCGGCCAGCGACGCACTGTCGCGCCCAAGTTCACCCCTTCCGGCATGGCCGAGATGGAAGGCGAAATCCGCCAGCGCACCGGCGAACTGCTCGACACGCTGCCGCGCGGCGAAGTATTCGACTGGGTCGACAAGGTTTCGATCGAACTCACCACCGGCATGCTCGCCATCCTGTTCGGCTTCCCGTGGGAAGACCGCCGTCTGCTGACCTACTGGTCGGACTGGTCGGGCGATACCGAGCTCGCCACCGTGCGCGAACTCGACGAAATGCGCTGGGGCATTCTTGAAGAAATGGGTGCCTATTTCCAGTCGCTGTGGATCGAGCGCACGCATGACAAGGAGCCGGGCGACGACCTCATCTCGATGATGATCCATTCGCCGGCGATGAACCAGATGAGCCCGCAGGAATTCATGGGCAACCTTGTGCTGCTGATCGTCGGCGGCAACGACACCACCCGCAATTCCATGAGCGGGATCATCTACCAGCTCGACAAGAACCCCGACCAGCGCAAGCTGTTCGAGCAGAAGCCCGAGCTGATCCCCAACGCGGTGCAGGAAATCCTGCGCATGCAGACCCCGCTTGCACACATGCGCCGGACCTGCACCGAAGACACCGAAGTGTTCGGCCAGACCATCAAGAAGGGTGACAAGGTCGTGCTGTGGTACATCTCGGCCAACCGCGACGAGGAAGTGTTCGAGAACCCCGACAAGCTCGACATCGAGCGCGAGAACGCCCGCCGCCACATCGCTTTCGGCTATGGCATCCACCGCTGCGTGGGTGCACGGCTGGCCGAACTGCAGCTGCGCGTGCTGCTGGAAGAGCTTCACAAGCGCCGCATGCGGGTGCATGTCGCGGGCGATATCGAGCGGGTGCGGGCGAACTTCGTCCACGGCTTCCGCAAGCTCGAAGTCGAGATCACCGAATTCTGATGTTTTTGGCGCAGGCGGGCTGAAACCTTTTGGCCCGCCGCTTCGTATTATCGGGTGAGAGCAATCTTATCCGAATGACGGAGCACGCCATGATCACTAACCCGAACCGCCGCCAGATGCTCGGCTGGCTGGGAGCTGGAGCGTCCTTTGGTGCGCTGACGGCCTGCGGGGCCGATCCAGTCGAAGCCAAGAGCTTTCCCATCCGAAAGAGCGAAGCGCAGTGGCGCAAGGAGCTGTCGAAACAGGAATTCTGGATCCTGCGCGAAGCCGGGACCGAGCGGGCCTATTCCTCCCCGCTGGACAAGGAGAAACGTGCCGGAACCTTCGTCTGCGCCGGTTGCAATAACCGGCTCTATTCCTCGCGCCACAAGTATGATTCGGGCACCGGCTGGCCCAGCTTCTGGCAACCGATCGAGCGCGGGGCGGTCGGTACATCGACCGACTACAAGCTCGGCTATCCGCGCACGGAAGTGCACTGCGCCGATTGCGGCGGACATTTGGGCCATATCTTCAGCGATGGGCCGAAGCCGACCGGCAATCGGCACTGCATCAACGGCGTAGCGCTGGACTTCATTCCGGCCTAGTTCTTGACCTGCCAGACGCGAAAGGTCTCCGGCGTGCCGAGATCGACCGGCTCGAGCCAATCCGGCGCAGTCCCGTCGCGCAGCCGGTAGGCGAAGCTGCCCTTGACCCCCTGCGTGACATAGATCTCCGGCTCGACCAGGTCGGTGCACATCACGACATATTGGGCACCATGCTTGCGCACGAGGTCATGCGCCAGATCCGGCGTGCCAGTATAGCCAAGGATCACGTCGCGCATGGCCTTTTCCGCCCGGTGATGCCCAGTCGCGACCACCGCATGCGGCGAACGCTGCAGGATCGCCGGACCGATATCGAGTGGGGCGAAGATCGTGCCTTGCGGCAGCGTACCGAGCTTGTCGGCGCTGTCGAACAGGTCGCAGCTGGAGATGGACATGCCCCCGGCGTCGCTGCCACCGGACGAAGCGAGCAAGCGCTGGATCGCGAGATAGGGCGTGGACGGCACCAGCACCAGCAGCATGCCCAGCGCCACTCCCATGCGTTGGACCGGCTTCTCCAGCGTGCGGAATGCCTCCAGTCCGCGCTTGAGGACATAACCCAGTGGCAGGGCCGCAAGGATCGAAGCGAAAGCCATCGAGCGCCAGACCAGCAAGCCAAGCACAAAGGTCCCGACGAAAACCAGCAGGTAGTCTCCCCACCAACTTCGCTTCCAGTCGCGGGCACCGCGCCACAGGTGGATACCGACAGCAAGGCCGACAACGATCTGCAGCAATTGCGGATAGACCAGCGCCGACTGGTCCCAGATCGGGCGGCCTTCGAGGACATTGGCGTACCAGTAGTCGCGGACCAGTGGATCGAGTGCGCCGAACGGCGTGCGTAGGCAATCGGGCGAGGCCAGGCCGAACACCGCGACCCCGGCCATGCCGGCGAGGCCCAGGCCCGCCAAGGTGGCGGGCCAAGGCAGGCGCGGTGCATAGGCCAGCACGGTCACCCCGGCGGCAACGACGGCGAAGAAGCCGACATGCGGCAGTGTCATCGCGTCGCAATAGGGCGTCAGGTCGTCAAAGCCGCGCGTGGCGGCAAACAGCACAGCCAGCGTGGCAGCCAGCGCCTGCAGGTAACCGACCAGCCAGAACCGCCCTTGGGCATCGCGCAGCCAGCGCAGCGCGAGCACGCCCCCGAAAAGCGCGGCAATGGGGATGAGCTCCAGCGAAATGGTGATCCCCGCGCCGATAGCGAGGCCGGCGAGTGCGCCGCCCTTCCAGCCGTGTCGCGCGTTGATCGCCCACATCGCGGCTATGACAGCGCAGATCTGCCAGCCGTGGTGGTCGATCCTGAGCGGCTGGAACTGGAACACCAGCAGCGGCAGGAAGCCGATCGTCAGGCAGGCGAGCCCGGCGGTCTCGACATCGAACATCCGCCACGCCATCCGCCCTGCGAACAGCATGGCCGCCAGCAGGGTCAGCAGCGGAACCAGCACAGTTCCGACCTGTTCGGCCAGCGGCTGGCCCAGCAATGGCGTCAGTCCGCCAATGACCGCGACCAGCGGCAGGTCGATGAGCCGCGACCAGTGCATCGGCACCGGGTTGGCGGGGTCGAGGCGGTACTGGTTGAGGTCAAACCAGCCTTGTCCGGCCAGCAAGTCGCGCACCTGTACCAGCCGCAAGACATCGTCGGGGTCGGGAAAGCGGCGGGTGGCGATGCTTTGCAGCGCGGTCAGGACCAGCAGGGCCGAGACCGCCAGCCACACCAGCAGGATGCGGCGCAGCGGATACTCGCCCTCGCGCAAGCGCCGGTCTTCATCAGTGCCGGGCATCGAATTATTCCCCGTGGCGGAACACGACCTTGCTGCGCAGGAGCCAGGTCAGGGCGAAACTTGCACCTACGGCTACCAGCTTGGCGATACGCGGATCAATCCCGGCAAGGTCGCCGCCCCCGACAATCGCGGTGGTCAGGGCAAGACCGGCCAGGGCTGAGATCACGAACATTGCTTTCTGCTTGGTCCGCGCGATACCGCGTTCGGCCACGCGCCCGGTAAACACCGTCCGGCTGGAAAGCAGCCAATGCGCAAGTATGCCCAGTGTATAGCCGATCGCCGACGCGATAACGGCAGGCGTACCGGCTGAAAGCAGGGCGAGGAAACTGCCGAGATCGACGGCCAGGGCCCCGACGCTGGCGAGCAGGTAGCGCACCAGCACGATGTCCTTGAGCCGATGGACGAGTGCCATCATCGACAATACTCCCCCTCTGGCCCCCGATTTATGCAACGCGGCGGTCTTCGCCATCCGAGTCGTCTCCAGCAACAATCCGCTCCGGCACATCGCGCATGGAGTTCAGCGCAGCTGCCTGATCTTCTGTCACCGCCTCGCGGGCCGGCAGCGCCTTTTCGGCACCTTCGTCGCCTGCCTCGTGGTACTCGGCGTCTTCATTGACACACCAGATGTCGTAGACGCGCTCGCCGGCGAGGATGTTCTCGACCGTCAGCATCGCCGTCATCATGGCGTGATCCTGGTTGTTGTAGCGATGCATGCCGTTGCGACCGACAAGGTGCAGCGTCTCGTACTTATGCTCCAGCTCGCCGCGCATCGCCGCCACGTTGGCGGCATATTCCTCGTCATAGACGGGGTAGGCTTTCTCCTGCCGCACGACAGCGCCGCTCTTGACCTTCTTCGGATCGACGAGGCCGAGCGTCTTCATTTCGGTGGTGGCGAGATCGACAAGGTCGGCATCGGCCATATCCCACAGCCCGTCGCCTTCGAAGCAGAAGTACTCGAGCCCGACACAGGCCATTTTCTCGTCCGGGATCATCTCCGGCGACCAGCTGCGGAAGTTCTGCACGCGTCCGACCTGCACCTTGCTGTCGTGGATGTAGATCCAGTTGTCGGGGAACAGGTCTTCGCCTTCGACCATCAGCGCGACCGTCAGGAAGTCGCGATACTTGAGCTTGGTACCGTTCCAGCTGGTTTCGGGTAGCGGGTGCAGGCGTGCGCCGAGCTCGCGCATCGGTGCCGAGCTGATGGCGTGGCCTGCCTTGACGACGATCTTCTCGCCGTCCTTGTTGGTGGCCGACATGCGCCAGCCGCCTTCACCATCCGAAGCGAGCTGTTCGAGGCCATAGCCCATAATCACCTGGCCCTTGCCGGTGGCGACGATCTTGTCGCGCGCGGCTTCCCACATCATGCCCGGGCCCTGCCGCGGATAGCGGAAGGTTTCGAGCAGGGTCTTGGTTTCCATGCCGTCATTGGGCTTCTTGTTGAGGCCGAGCGAACGCTTGAGGCCGTCGACCACGGCGCTCCACAGGCTCAGGCCCTTGATGCGCTGGGCGGCCCAGTCGGCGCTCATTTCGTTGCAGGGCATGCCCCACACCTTCTCGGTGTAAGTCTTGAAGAAGATCGAATAGAGCTTCTGGCCGAACTGGTTAGTGGTCCAATCCTCGAAGCTCTTCACATTCTTGATCGGGAACGCCTTGTACCAAAGGTAGCTCACCATGCATGCGGTAGAGCGCAGGATGCCGAGGTTCGACAGCGCTTCGAAGGCGCGCAGCGGGTAGCTGTAGAACTTGCCTTCGTAATAGATGCGGCTCATGCGAGGGCGCTGGATGAAATCGTCGGGCAGGATCTCGTTCCACAGGTCGACGACCTGCTGGCTCTTAGAGAAGAAGCGGTGCCCGCCGATGTCGAAGCGATAGCCCTCGTGTTCGACCGTGCGGCTGATGCCGCCGACATAGGTCTCGTCTTTCTCAATAATGGCGACAGTCTTGCCCGCCTTGGTCAGCAGGTAGCCGGCGGTCAGGCCTGCGGGACCGGCCCCGACAATGGCGACGTCTACATTCAGTTCACGAGAAGTGGCGGTGTTCATTCTTGCCCCCAAGACAACCAGGTATTGATCTGTTGCGTGCTTGACGCGTGACTGGGGAGTGAAGGAAAATGGTTAGGGAGGTGTTAACACCGCCCTCAAAAACACCGGCCTACAAATGGAGTGTGCCTGCAGGCAATCAGGCAACGCTCTGGATCCGCGCCACCAGGTTAGCGAAATCGCGGAAACTGAAGGTCTGTTCGAACACCAGCCCGTGGATATTGTCGCGCCGCCAGCGCACCTTTGCCTCAATGCCGGGCAGCATCGGTGAGCGCAGGCTCAACAACTGGTCACGCGCGAGGAGCCGATCGCATCGCAGGCAGGCACCCTGTTGCGACAGGTTGGTGAAACTCGCCCGGCTAATGACACCGTCGGCGCACATCTCGACCGGATAGTCGATTTCGATCCGGAACTGGCGGCGGGGGAAACGGGCATCGTCGGCCAAGAGCTCGTCCAGGCTCACTGCGTCCTTGAAACGAAAGCCGGCTTCCCCTTCCTTCTCCCACACCTTCTCGATCAGGTGTGGACGCTTCTCAACCAGCTCGATTGCCATGCGGTGGTCGGGCGGGAGCGGGTGGAATGTCCGGATGCTGAGCCCGGTCTCCGAAACATCACGGATAACGCACAGGAACTCACCGGTGCGGCAATGCAACCGGGCTTGCCGCAGGAGCAGCGTATACCGCGGCGCGGCGCGCTGTTCGACCGAAGCGGTTGCATCATGGTACTGGGGCCCTCCATCGGGGGCGAACTGAGCGGTAGCCATACGGTATTCCCATCGTTGCCGAAGGAATGCCTAGCCCGACAATGGCGAGAAAATTGCCAAGCCTGACCTAGTAAGTTTCCCTAGGGGTAAGTGAGACCGGGCGTTGCGCTTCTAGCGCTTCGCTTGGGAGTTTCTCGGCCAATCCAGTCCCCCGGACTGGATTGAGTCGCGAGAAACTGGTGCGGGTGGTGGGACTCGAACCCACACGAGCAAAGCTCAGGGGATTTTAAGTCCCCGGCGTCTACCATTCCGCCACACCCGCAAGGCGCAAGAACGCCCCCTAGCGGCAATTCATGCCACAGGAAACGCAGGATATTGTGTCGGAAACAGCTCAGCTGTTGAGCGCGTTGCGCATTTCCTTGCCGGGCTTGAAATAGGGCACGCGTTTGGCCGGGACGTCGACCGGCTCGCCGGTACGCGGGTTGCGACCTTGTCGCGCTTCACGCTCGCGGGTGGAAAATGCGCCAAAACCGCGCAGCTCGACCCGGCCACCTTCGGCCAGGCGTTCGGCAATCTCGTTGAAGAAGGTATCGACGACCTGTTCGACTTCTTCGGCGCGCAATTCCGGATTGTCGCGCGCAAGGGCCTGCAGCAGTTCTGATCGGATCATGACTTCCCTCCGCGCCGCGCTGGAATAGCCGCGGCATGATTGGTTGGCGAGAGCTCCTCCGTGGCAAGCCCCCAACTTGGTCATCAACGACGCGCCCAACCGTCAAGACGATGGAAACAGTGGCAGAAATCTACAAAACGCGCAAACCCTCGCGCAGGAAAATTGCATAAACCGCTGGCAGTTCAGGCGGTTTCCTTGGCGGAACGCGACAAAAGTTGCTCGACCTCGATGCCAAGCCGCTGGATTCGATCGCGAATCTCCGGCCATTCCTCGGCCAGGAAGTTATCGCATTCGGCCCGGCGCAATTTCTCCGCCGCGCCTTCAACCACATACATGCCGACCCCGCGTTGCACTTCCACCAGCCCGTCGGCCTGGAATTGCTGGTAGGCTTTCGCCACAGTCAGCGGATTGGCACCCTGTTCGGCTGCGAAGGCGCGAACCGAGGGCAACATCTCGCCTTCGCGGTAGCGGCCATCCATGATGGCGGCGGCGATCATGTCGCGCAGGCGCAGGTAAACGGGTCGATTTGCTGTACTCATAGGTGCATCAGTGCCATAATACAGCGTGTCAGGTCAAGCGCTGTCGCCAATCTGCAAACCGCGCTTCAGCGCCGATAAAGGTGGTTTCGCCTGAAACAAATTCTTCACAACGCGAAATGAGGCGCTAGGGTGCCCGACATTGCACAGGGCCGGGGGGGAACGCGGCCTGCTGGTTCGGGTACGAGACAAAGAGGCTTTCACAACAATGGCTACGCAATCACTTCCGCACGGCGATTCTGCGGGAACCATCCTTGGACATCCGAAGGGGCTGTTCGTCCTGTTCTTCGCCGAAATGTGGGAGCGCTTCTCCTACTACGGGATGCGGGCGCTGCTGATATTCTACCTCACCAAGCACTGGCTGTTTTCCGACAGCGAGAGCGGCATCATCTATGGTGCCTACACTGCGCTGGTCTACATCACTCCGGTGCTGGGCGGCTATCTGGCGGATCGCTGGCTCGGGCAAAGAAAAGCCGTGCTCTATGGTGCCATACTCCTGACCTTCGGCCACTTCCTGATGGGTTTTGAAGGAGCGGGCGGGCAAGATCCGGCCTCGCTCAATATCTTCTGGCTGGCTCTGGCCTTCATCATCGTCGGTTCGGGCTTCCTGAAAGCCAATATCTCCGTGATTGTCGGCCAGCTCTACCCGCGCACCGATGTGCGCCGCGACGGGGCCTACACGATCTTCTACATGGGGATTAACCTCGGTGCCGCGCTGGGCTCGCTGTTGTGCGGCTATCTCGGCGAGACGTACGGCTGGGCCTACGGTTTCGGCGCAGCCGGCGTCGGCATGCTGCTGGGCCTGATCGTGTTCGTTGTGTTCAAGCCGCTGCTGCTCGGCCGCGGTGAATCGAGCAATCCCGAAGCGCTCGCCGCTCCGGTCATGGGCATCAAGCTCGAATGGCTGCTCTATGTCGTCGGCCTGATTGCTGTCATTACCTGCTGGTGGCTGGTGCAAAACCAGGCCGTGGTCGGGACGCTTCTCGGCGTGGGCGGTACCATCCTGATCCTCTACGTGCTGGGCGAGGCGACTTTCCGTTTCGTCCATGGCTCCTATTCTGCGGCACCGACACTGCCGGTGGCTCTGTTCGGTCTGGGCGGCTTGCTGGCCATTGCTGCCTTTGTTGGCATGTTCCTCGGCAGCATCGATGAAAGCAATGCAACCAAATTGGCGTTGGGCGGTTTCGCTCTGTCGCTCGTGGTGGTCGTGTGGCAGTCCTTCCTCAACCGCAGCGAAGACCGCGACCGCATCTTTGCCGCGATGTTCCTGATCGTAGGTTCGATCCTGTTCTGGGCACTGTTCGAGCAGGCCGGGTCTTCGCTCAACCTGTTCACCGACCGTCACGTGGATCGGGAATTCCTCGGCATCGAATGGCCCGCGTCGACCTTCCAGTCGATCAACGCGATCTATATCGTCCTCCTGGCACCGCTGTTTGCGTGGCTGTGGACATGGCTGGGCCGTCGGGGCCTTGAACCGTCAACCCCGGCCAAGTTCGGCCTCGCGCTGATCCAGCTCGGCGGCGGCTTCCTGGTGCTGGTGGCCGGTTCGGCACTGGGTGGCAACCTGACCCCTGTTCTGTTCATCTTCCTGATATACCTGATGCACACCACCGGCGAGCTGTGCCTGAGCCCGGTTGGCCTGTCGGCGATGAACCGCCTGGCCCCGGCGCATATGGCGTCGCTGATCATGGGCACCTGGTTCTTCGCCTCGGCCACCGGCAACTTCGTCGCCGGCCTGATCGCTGCGGCGACAGGCTCCGAAGCGGCTTCGGGTGAAGGCGCGGGCAAACAGGTGGTGCTCGATGTCTATAGTCAGATCGGCTGGGTCGCGATCGGCGTCGGCGTGGCGGTCTTCATCATCAGCCCGCTGATCAAGAAGCTGATGCATCTCGACACGCTGAAAGACGAAGATCTCGAAGGTGCCAAGGAAGCCGGGCTCGAAGCCATGGAAGGTGGCACACACCCGACCTCCAAGGCGTAAGACGACACCAGAGACCAATTGAAGGGGCACAGGGCCATGCGACTAAGCGCGTTACTCACTTGCGGAGGCGCGCTGGCGCTGGCCGCCTGTTCCGCCACAGGTACGGCAGAGGACGTCAACTCTGCCTCGGCGGCCGACACCGACTGGAGCGCTCCGGTCGGCGAGGATGGCCAAGCGCCTTTCCCTTCGACCTACACGCCCTATCCTGGCGTCCCGACCGCGCTCGTCGGGGCGACGGTGTTCGATGGGGCGGGCAACCGGATCGACAATGGCGTCGTCTTCTTCAGCGGCGGCAAGATCGTTTCGGTAGGCGGACCGGATACGCCGATCCCGGCCGACATCGCGGTGTTCGACGGCACCGGCAAGTTCGTCACCCCTGGCATCATCGACATCCATAGCCATTTGGGCGATTACCCGACCCCCTCGGTCGACGCCCATTCGGACGGGAATGAAGCGACCAGCCCGACCACTCCTGAAGTCTGGGCCGAACATTCGGTCTGGCCACAGGACCCGGGCTTCAGCCGCGCACTGGCCAATGGCGGGATCACCGCCCTGCAGATCCTGCCCGGCTCGGCGAACCTCATGGGCGGCCGTTCGGTGACGCTCAAGAATGTCCCGGCACGGACGGTGCAGGGCATGAAGTTCCCCGGTGCGCCCTATGGCTTCAAGATGGCCTGCGGCGAGAACCCGAAGCGGGTCTATGGCAATCGCGGGCGGATGCCCTCGACGCGCATGGGCAACTTTGCCGTCAACCGCCAGACCTGGCTCGATGCCAAGGCCTATGATGGCAAGAAGCGCGACCTCGCCAAGGAGACGCTCAAGGGCGTGCTCGACGGCGAGATCCTGGTCCATAATCACTGCTACCGCGCCGACGAGATGGCGCTGGTAATGGATATGGCCAAGGAGATGGGTTACAAGGTTTCAACCTTCCATCACGCGGTCGAAGCCTACAAGATCGGCGACCTGCTCAAGGCCAACGGCGTGTGCAGCGCGATCTGGGCCGACTGGTACGGTTTCAAGATGGAAAGCTACGACGGGATCCAGGAGAACGCCGCATTCCTGCAGCGCGAGGGGGCCTGTGTAGTGATCCACTCGGATGACGAGAACGGCATCCAGCGCTTGAACCAGGAAGCCGCCAAGGCGCAGGCCGCCGGACGACGTGTGGGGATCGACATTTCCGATGCCACGGTGATCGGCTGGATCACGCTCAACCCGGCCAAGGCGATGGGCATCGACAGCATGACCGGCAGCCTCGAGACAGGCAAGATGGCCGATGTGGTGCTGTGGAACGGCAATCCGCTGAGCGTCTATTCGCGGCCCGAGAAGGTCTGGATCGACGGTGCGCTGATGTTTGACGCGATGGACCCCAAGCGGCGGCCGGTGAGCGATTTCGAGCTCGGCCAACCGGGTGAAGGAGACGTCAAATGAACCGCCTCCTGACCACGCTCGCGCTCGGCACAGTAGCCAGCCTCGCCCTTGCCGCCCCGGTGGCGGCGCAGGACTTCGTGATCGTCAACGCCACTGTCGCCACCGGTGACGGCAGCGCCCCGGTCGAGGATGGCGTAGTAATCGTCGATGACGGCAAGATTGCCTACGCCGGGCCACGGGCGGGCGCAGGCAGCTTGAGCACCGACACCGTCTATGACGTCAATGGCCAGTGGGTCACGCCGGGCATCTTCATGCCGGTGACCGACCTCGGCCTCTACGATGTCGGCGCAGTCGGCGAGAGCAACGATACCAGTGCACGCGGCGCGCGCTTCAACGCCGCGCTCGACATCTCCACCGCGGTCAATCCTTCGTCGCAGCATATGGCGGTCGGCCGCAACGCGGGGGTTACCCGCGCATCGGTTGCACCCAATCCGGGCAGTGCGATCTTTGGTGGCCAAGGCGCAATGATCGACACCGGCGCCGACCCGCGGGCGGTGATGAAGCCGCGCGCGTTCCAGGTCGTGACGCTGGGCGAGCGCGGCGGGCAGATCGCCGGTGGCAGCCGCGCGGCGGCGTTCCTCGAATTCGCCAACGCCCTGCGCGAAGCGGCCGACTATGCCGCCGGGCGCTGGAGCGGGGAAGACAATCTGCTGACACAAGCCGATGCCGCAGCGCTGGGCAATGTGATCTCGGGCGAGCAGCCGCTTTATGTCCGGGTCGACCGGGCGGCGCATATCCGCTCGGTGCTGGGCCTGCGCAGCAGCTATCCCAGGCTCAAGCTGGTGCTGGTGGGCGTGGCCGAAGGATGGATGGTAGCAGGCGAAATCGCCGCAGCAGGGGTGCCGGTGATCGTCGATCCGATGGAAGACCTGCCGGTCAGCTTCGAACAGCTCGGCGCAACACAGAGCAATGCCGGACGCATGGCGAAGGCCGGAGTCAAGGTCGCCATTGGCGGTCTCGGCGGCGGGACCGGCGAGCAGCCGCGCAACGCCGCGCAGTTCGCGGGTAATCTCGTGGCTCTGACCAAGGTGCCGGGTGCGACGGGCCTGACATGGGGCGAGGCGCTGGCGGCGATCACTTCGGTTCCGGCGGAGATCTCCGGCTATGGCGGTCGTTACGGCGTGCTCCAATCTGGTGCCATCGCCGACGTGGTGATCTGGGACGGCGACCCGCTGGAGGTTTCCAGCGCAGTGACACGCGTCTTCATCGACGGGATCGAGCAGCCGCAGGACAACCACCAGACCGGGCTACGCGATCGCTACAAGGACCTCGACGAGAGCGACCTGCCCAAGGCATATGACTGGTGACGGCTATTTAAGTTGCAAATAGCTACTTAATGGCCTAACCTTTTATCGGGAGGAGGGCTTATGAGTACCGAACTTGCTTCCCTGATCGCCGCCAGTGCGACCTTCGTCGGCACGCACTTCCTGATGTCGCATCCGCTGCGCGCCGCCATGGTCAAGGCGCTGGGGGCTAACGGCTTCCAGATCGCCTATAGCGTG
Organism: Parerythrobacter aestuarii; assembly: GCF_030140925.1. Lineage (NCBI taxonomy): Bacteria > Pseudomonadati > Pseudomonadota > Alphaproteobacteria > Sphingomonadales > Erythrobacteraceae > Parerythrobacter > Parerythrobacter aestuarii. The sequence continues at coordinate 334,561 of NZ_JARBWD010000001.1, read as the reverse complement.
GTCAGCTTCGGTGCGATCGGATGGATGTATTTCGCCTTCAAGGCGGCACCGGTCACCACGCCGCTGTGGACCGGCTTCGACGATGCCAGTTGGGCCGTTGCGAGCGTCTTGACCCTGCTGGCGATGGTGCTGCTGGCCGGGTCCTTCGTCGGCAATCCCGCACTCTCTGCGCCGGGCGCAGAGCAAGCCGCTCTCAAGGAGCCACACGGCGCGTTCCGCATCACCCGCCACCCGATGATGTGGGGCTTTGCGCTATGGGCGCTGGCGCATGCCATCGCTGCACCGACAGCGCGCACGCTGGTTGTAACCATCGCTTTGGCAATCCTCGCATTGGTCGGAGCTAGGCTGCAGGACGGCAAGAAGGAAGTGCTGATGGGCGAGGCCTGGGCGGCATGGGAGAGCAAGACCAGCTACTGGCCGAAACTCGGGAACATCGGTGCGATCGGCTGGAAGACCTGGGCCATCGGTACCGTCATCTGGCTGGCGGCAAGCTGGGCGCATATCCACCCCAGCGGCTGGGCCGCCGGTGTGTGGCGCTGGCTCTAGCGAGCAAGCACCTCGTCGAGGAACTCCAGCGTCCGCTGCTCGGCCGGGTCGAGCCAGGCCAGCTCGTGCCCGGCGCGCGGGAAAGTTTGCAGGACAGTGCGCGGATTGGCGGCGGCGAGCTGGCGCCCGTGCGCCGCCGGGATCATTGTGTCCGCCTCGCCATGCAGGATAAGGATCGGCGTTTCGATCGTGCCCAGCTTCAAATCGTTGCGATAGCGATCGCGTAGCAGTAGCGAGGTGGGCAGCCACCACACTTTCTCGCCCGCCAGCTGCTCGAGGCTGTTGAAGGGCGAGATCAGCACCAGCGCAGCGGGCTGCACTTCCTGTGCCATTTGCACCGCTACGCCCGACCCGATCGAATTACCGATGATGACAATGTCTTTGGGGCTCAGTCCCCGTTCGTCCAGCCACGCCAGCGCTGCGCGGCCATCGGCATAAAGACCTTCCTCGCTCGGGCTGCCCGGATTGCTGGCATAGCCGCGATACTCCGCCGCAAGCACGCCATATCCCTGCGGCACCAGTCGGTCCGTCGCAACGACCGACGATTGCCAGTCCGCCCCATTGCCATGGAAATAGACGATGGTCGGCTTGCCCTTGGCCGCCGCGCGATAGCCGGCGCGCAAGGTCAGGCCATCATCGGTCGGATATTCGCTGACTTCGAATCCCGACGGAACACCGCCTGAGCCGCTCGGTGCCGGATAGAGAAAACTGCGCTGGAACAGGGTCAGTCCCAGCGCGGCAAAGGCGTAGAGCGCTACAAGGATCAGAAGGGTGCGGATCACTTCGCGCTGTCTGCGTCCAGTTCATTGCCAATGAATCCGATTGGCGCCCCAGTCAGATGCGCAAGGCGCAGGACGCAGGACACCGCCTTCATATTTTGCTCGTTGGCCACATCGATGACCGCACCTCCGACTGGTGTGAGCACGAAGGTGCCATTGGAGTAGGAGAAGGTCATCCACTTGGCGGCACCACAGAATTCGGTGAGCCTAGGCGCAAACTCTTCTCCGTCATCGGTATTTGGATCAAATACAGGCGGTTCGCCATACTCTGGACGTGCGGCGAACCATTCTCGTGCATCCATTTCCAGCTTCGGTCGATAGGCCTCGTTCTGGAAATGCTGGTAGCGATGATGGATCGTATCCGGGCCTGACTGTCCAGCGAACGTGACAAAACCCCCGCTTTCCAGTTCACGCTCCGCAAGGCATCTCAACATGTCATCGCTGGCGTCCGAGGCTGCGATGACGATAACGTTCAACCCGTAATCATCGTCGGGTGTCTCTTGGAACTCAGAGAATCCGCACGCTTGCGCTGCAGCAAGCAACTCCGCTCGCTGGGCCTCGAATGAGGGAACGGGCTCCGGTGGTGCCGCACCTTGCAATGCCAACGCGAGCAATAAGGAACTCAAGCCCGCGCCTCTTCCACGCCCGCGCTGTTGTGACGCAGTGCCTTGAGCACGCAATCGACGATCTGCGGGGCGTTGAGGCCGGCGAGGTCGTATTGCTTCTCGGGCGCGTCCTGCTCGATGAAGCTATCGGGCAAGCGAAGCGTGCGGATTTTCAGCCCCGCATCGGTCAGCCCTTCGTCGCTGGCATAGGTCAGCACATGCGCGCCGAGGCCGCCGATGCTCCCTTCCTCCACAGTGACGACGACCTCGTGGGTCTTCATCAGCTTTTCGATCAGATCGGTATCGAGCGGCTTGGCGAAGCGCATGTCGGCGATGGTGGTGCTGAGGCCCTTGGCTTCGAGCTGGTCGGCGGCCCTGCGGGCTTCTTCCAGTCGCGTGCCGAGGCTCAATAGCGCGACCTTGGTGCCCTGCTTGACGATCCGGCCCTTGCCGATCTCCAGCTTCTGCGGTGTCTCGGGCAGGTCGATGCCTATGCCGCCGCCACGCGGATAGCGGAAGGCTATCGGGCCATCGTCATATTCCGCCGCAGTATAGGTCATGTGCACCAGTTCGGCCTCGTCGGCCGCCGCCATCACCACCATGTTGGGCAGGGTCGCGAGATAGGTGATGTCGAAGCTGCCGGCATGGGTGCTGCCGTCGGCACCGACCAGCCCGGCGCGGTCGATAGCGAAACGCACCGGCAGGTTCTGGATCGCGACGTCATGCACGACCTGGTCATAAGCGCGCTGCAGGAAGGTCGAGTAGATCGCCGCGAAAGGCCGCATGCCCTGCGCCGCCAGCCCGGCGGCGAAGGTGACGCCATGCTGCTCGGCAATGCCGACATCGAAGGCTTTGTCCGGATGCGCCTTGGCGAACTTGTCGACGCCCGTCCCGCTCGGCATGGCGGCGGTGATGGCGCATATGCGCGGATCGCTGTCGGCCAGCTTGGCCAGCGTTTCGCCGAACACGTTCTGGTAGGCTGGCGGCCCCCCGGCGCTCTTTTTCTGCTCGCCCGTCACAACGTCGAACTTGGCAACCCCGTGATACTTGTCGGCGCTGTTTTCGGCCGGGGCATAGCCCTTGCCCTTCACGGTCCGGACATGGATCAGGATCGGGCCTTCCTCGGCGTCGCGGACATTCTCCAGCACCGGGATCAGATGGTCGAGATTGTGCCCGTCGATGGGGCCGACGTAATAGAAGCCCAGCTCTTCGAACAGCGTCCCGCCGGTGACCATGCCCTTGGTATATTCCTCGGCCTTGCCGAGCGATTTGTGCACCCGGCGGCTGAGCTTGGCAGTCATGCGCGAGGCGAGGCTGCGCAGGCCGAGGTACTCGCTGGAGGACATCAGCCGCGCAAGATAAGCCGACAGCCCGCCCACCGGCGGCGCGATCGACATGTCGTTGTCGTTGAGGATCACCACCAGCCGGTTGCCGGCGATTTCGGCATTGTTCATCGCCTCATAGGCCATCCCTGCGCTCATCGCCCCGTCGCCGATCACGGCGATGGCCTTGCCCGGCTGGCCCTGCAACTTGTTGGCGACGGCGAAACCGAGGCCGGCGCTGATCGACGTCGAGCTGTGCGCAGCGCCGAAGGGATCGTATTCGCTCTCGCTGCGCTTGGTGAAACCGCTGAGGCCGCCGCCCTGGCGCAGGGTGCGGATACGGTCGCGCCGCCCTGTCAGGATCTTGTGCGGATAGCACTGGTGGCCGACATCCCAGATCAGCCGGTCGTCGGGCGTGTTAAAGACATAATGGATCGCCACGGTCAGCTCGACCACGCCGAGGCCTGAGCCAAGGTGTCCGCCGGTGACCCCGACGGCGCTGATCATTTCAGCGCGCAGCTCGTCTGCCAGCTGCCGCAGTTGCTCCTTCTCCAGCTTGCGCAGGTCGGCCGGGTATTTGACTGTGTCGAGGAGCGGTGTCTCAGGTGATGAACTCATGACTTCGGGTTACACGCTCGAATCTGGCTTGTCGATGAAGAGGTTGCCGCTGAAACCGTTTGGCCGGACCTGCCAATAGAAGCGCCCGAACCGCTACTCGCCGACGCTGGTGGCACCGCTCTGTGCATCATCCGGGGTCTGCGCCTGCTTGTTGCAGCCGGCACCGCCAAAGGTCACCTTCCGCCCGCTGGTGGGATGGACGAGCGTCAGCGTTTCGCCCTCATTGAGACATATTTGCTGGTTGAGGAATTTCCTCGTCCCCCGCGGAAAGCGCTCGAGCGCGCTGGCCGAACCCCGCACCACGACATAGGGCGTGGTCGACGCAGTTCCAATCGCCGGTGGAGGCGGCGGCGGCGGTGGGGGCGGCGGCACAGCCACGGGTTCCGCCCCGCCCGGGCTGGTGGCCTGGCACCCGGCCACAGCCAAAGCAAACACCAGGGCCGCAGCCGCTCCCTTCGAATGTCTCATTCCCCTGCCCCCGTTGCCCAGTCGCCACCACCCGACCGCCGGTCCAGCCGACCGATAGTGGTTGCGCCCGAATTGCCACCCTCATCCGGTGCAAGCGGTTTATCGCATCCCTTGCCCAATGTCAGCTTGCGGCCGCTCTTGCTCACCAGCGTCAGTCGTTCGCTGCCCCTCAGGCAGATTTGCCGGTACTGCGCCTTGCGCGTGCCGCGTGGATAGCGCGCAAGCGCGCTCTTGCTCCCGCGATAGACGAACATGTCCTCGGGTCGCGGCTGAAGGCCGAGCAGGCTGAAATTTCTGCCAGCACTGGCTTGCCGCGTCTGTTGGGTTCGTGCGCGGCGCATCTTGGCCCTTTCGAGCCGAGCGGCAACCTCGGCAGGCCCGAAGCAACCTGCGCCAGAGAGGCTGACTGAGATGTCGGGCCCTTCGACTGACAATTGCTCGCCTTCTTCAAGGCAGATATCCTTCTCGTCGACGAGTGACCCGGCGGGATATCGTGCCAGCGCTGAATTGCTGCCCCCGGCGACGCGGATCGCGCGATCTTCGACCTCGATCGTTTCCGGCTCAGGCGGCTCGTCCTCGCGGAAATTGCCGGCCACCGGCGTCTTGCAGCCCGGCCCTGCCAGGACATGTTCGCCATCGGCATCGAGCAGCGTCAGCGCTTCGCCTTGCACGAGGCAGATTTCGGCATCTGGCGCGAGCGCTTCGCCGACAGCAAATCGCGGCTCATGCGTATCGGCGGAGAGCACAATGGGGGCGGTGAATTCCTCAGTCTCGGCGCCGTTCGCATCAGTCGCTCCGGTTGTGGCGCATGCCGACAGGATCATGAGGCCGAGCGGCAAGAGGATCGGACGGACAGACTTACTTCGATTCAAGGGCATGGATCCCGCCTCCTGCTATCGCGTCGAGCCGTCCTGCCAACGCCTGCAAGGCAGCATCCCCGGGATGGGCCGATGCCAGCTTTCGCAAGGCATGGGCGCCTGCATCGTCGCCTCGCTCCGCTTGGCCCATAGCAGCTATCCAATCCCCGGTGTAAGCGGCGCGTTCCCCGGCCACCGGCTCGCACAGGTCCAGTGCAGTATCGACCCCTGATACCGCAACCCTGCCGAGCGGACGCCAGGCGAAATTCGGTGCCCGTGCGCGCATCTGGCCCGAAGCGAGGATGTCGCTGCCGAGATATTTGTTCGCTCCTTCCAGCCGTGCCGCGATATTCATCGCATCGCCCAGCGCGGTGTACTGGATCCGCCGCGTGCCGCCGAAATTGCCGACCACCACGCTGCCGCAATGGAGGCCGATCCGCGTGCGGCCCAGCGTATCGCCATACTCCGCCGCGATCTCCGCCCGCAGCCGTTCGGACGCCGCATGCAGCGCCATTGCGCAGGCAACACACTGCTCGGCATCATCGTCGCTTGCGATGGGCGCGCCCCAGAACGCGACCAGCGCATCGCCGACATATTTGTCGAGTGTGCCGCCATGATCGAGCACGATCCCGCTCATCTGTTCGAGGTAGCGGTTGAGGATAGCCGCTGTCGCTTGCGGTTCGCGCCCGTGGCTGAAGCGGGTAAAGCCTTCGAGATCGGTGAACATCATGCACAGGTCGCGCTGTTCGCCGGTCAGGTCGAGCAGGGCTGGCTGATCGAGTATCTGCTTCGCCACCTTCTCAGGCAGGAATTTGCCCAGCGCGCCACGCGCGAAAGCGCGCTCGATGGAGGTGCGGCTGCGCAACGCATAGCCGACCGTGACAAAGGCCAGCAGCCAGGACAGAGCAAAGCCGAAAAGTGGCAGGCCAAGGTAATCGATATTCGCGGCCTTGAGCGCCAGCGGCAATGCGGCAAGCGTTGCGAACTGCGCCAGCGCAAGAGCCCAAAGCAGCGCCGCGCGTCGCTCGATCATGGCGCTTGCCACGCCTGCGATGGTAGCCAGCGCTGCCACCAGCGCCACCAGCCACGACGACAGCGGCACCGGGAAACGGCCATCGAGCGCCTGCCGCAGCATCTGCGCGTGGATTGTCACGCCCGGCGTTTGCACGTCACCGGCGATACGGGTGATCGGCGTCGCATGCTGGTCGTCGTTGAAGGTATCGGCACCGACCAGGACATATTTGCCGGTCAGGGTCGGGAGGAAGATATCGGCCAGGTCAGGGTCGACCGTGAGGTCCATCGGCAAGGTCGGGAAAACATGGCTGTATTCGACGCCTTCGCCTGCTGCCGCTTCCGAGGTCAGCCGCGTGAAACCGATCCCGCCGGAGTAGGACTGTCGGGGAAGGTCGGCCATGGCGAATGCCAGCGGAGGCTTCCCGCCTTCGCCAAAGCGGGGCCAGCGCCGGGCAATGCCGGCCTCATCGGTCCCTACTGCAGGAGATACCGGCTCGACCTTGCCTCCGGCAAGGCTGGCGAAGAACGAATCCTGATAAGGCCTCGCTTCGCTATCGACCTCAGGGGCCCAATAGGTCACGCGGTCGCGCTCCGGGTCGGCGTAGGCGAGGTAGACAGGGATGGTCATGGACCGCAACCGGTCGATCAGCACCTGCTGGTCCTTGGTCGGCAGGGTGAAGATCATGTCGATGGCGATGGCCTTGGCCCCGGCACCCTCGATCGCCCCCAGCGCCTCGGCCAACGTTGCCCGGTCGACCGGGTTCAGCTTACCGGAAGCACGGGCGACGGCGTCGTCATATGTAACGATGGCGATGTCGGGATCGCTGCCTTCTTCCGGGACGGTCGGCGCCAGAGCGAAGCGATAGAGATCGTGGATCGCGCGCTCGATCCCGTCAGTGAACGGCAGCGCGCGGGTGGCAAAAGGCAGCGCCAGGCAGGCAAGTAACAGCAGGGGCCAAAGTGGATAGGGAAGCGCACGCAGCAGGCGAGGCAGCACCCGCACCTGCGCTTGCCCCCTCGCTGCGCTTATCGGCACGCGGCGCAGATACCCCGGATTTCGATGATGGGACGGCGGGCCTGGAACTTGTTGGCCTTGGCAACACCGCGCACTTCGCGTGAGACCCCGTCATGGTCGACATGGGTTGCTTCACCGCATTCGTCGCAGACGAGGAAGATGCAGTCATGCTCGCAGCCCGGGTGGGTATTGGCGAGATAGGCGTTGGCGCTCTCGACCCGCATGGCAAGGTTATTGGCCACGAACAGGTCGAGGATGCGGTAGACGCTGTTGGCGGCGACCCGCTTGCCGCGCGACTTGGACAGGTTGTCGGCTATGTCATAGGCCGAGGCCGGGCAATCGTGCTTCGCCAGCTCGGTGAACACGGATTCGCGCATGCCGGTCCATTGCTCGCCGGCCTGCGTCAGCGCCGCTTCGGCGGCCTGGACCAGGTCGTGCCCGCTGTGCTCGTGATGTTTATGCTCGCTCATGACGCCCATATATGGCGCATGACGCGCTTTTGCCAATCTCTGGCTGGCCCGGATCAGTCGCGCTTGAAAGTCGGGCGATAGAGCTGGGGGAAGAGCTTTGCGAGCGCGCGGACCTTGGGCTTGTCCCAGCGCACGATATATCCCTGGTTGGGGTTCTTTGCCATGAAGTCCTGGTGGTACTCTTCGGCCGGGTAGAACGCCTTGTAGTCTTCGATCTGCGTGACGATCGGGCGCGACCATTTGCCCGATGCCTGCATCTGCTTGAGATAGGCTGCGGCGACCTTGCGCTGCTCGCCGTTCATGGGGACCAGGGCAGCGCGATATTGCGTCCCGACATCGGGGCCCTGCCGGTTCTTCAACGTAGGATCGGCCCCGACCGAGAAGAAGATCCGCACCAGCTGGTCATAGCTGACGAGTTTGGGATCGTAGGCCACCTTCACCGCTTCTGCGTGATCGGTCATGCCGCTGGCAACCAGGTTGTAGCTGGCCTGCCGCTTGCTCCCGCCATGATAGCCGGAGACGGCGCTCTGCACGCCCCTGGTGTGGCTGAAGATACCTTCGATGCCCCAGAAGCATCCCCCGGCGAAAATCGCCGTCTTGAGGCCAGGCCGTTCCTTCGCGGTGACCTTGGGCGCTGGGGCGAGGAAGTGGTTCTCAGCCGCCGTCAGCGGGGCATTGCAGCCCGCCAGTGCGAGGCTGCCGGCGGCAAGGAGCGGGAAGAGCCGCGTCAGCCCGCGACGATCGCGGCGAGCGCCTGCGGCAGGCTCGACAGTTCGAGCGGTGCGATCTGGACGGCTACCATCAGCGCGCCAATGGCGAAGCCGATAGCGAAGTTCTGCGAAAGGTCCGATTTGATGAGGCGCATGCCGAGTGTCCGTCATTGGAAATGTCCGATTGAAACCCCGTGTAAACCATAAGCTCTTGCAACGCGGTTAATGCTGCCGTTGCCTTCCGTTCATTCGAGCGGAGAGCGAGCGAGGTTACAAGGCGAACGGGGCATTTGTAAAACTTGATGGAGTGTAAGGGTCGAGTTGCACCTTAGATCATCTCCAACTTGACACATCGGAATTAATACTCTTCTCTAATAAATCAGAAGAATGGAGGGTCATTTGAACAATAGTATTGCTCTATCGATGTGTCTTGCCACAGTCTTTGTTACTGGCTGCACCGATTCCGGCAGTTCTCCGGCCAGTAGCGGGGCTGAAGAGCAAGAAGAGGCTGTCGCAGATAGCACAGCATCGGGCGAAGCGGCCCCGCCTCCACTGCTTTCGTGCGATGACAGGGGTGCGACATATGCGACTGCCACCGTTCTGGTCGAGCAGGACTACTACGCTTTCGAGCAGTCGAAATCCCCATCGTATTTTACACAAAACAGCCCTGCAAAAATTGATGAGGATTTCGCTCTCTCCTACTGCCCGTCGCACAAGGCACCGGCAGATTGGTACACCGGGCCCGTGTCAAACTGGCAGCAGCCGAATGGGAAGGCGGTGTTCCGCTATTATCGCGATGTATCCTGCCAGGTCCGTTCTTCGAGTAGCCCGGGCGGCCGACCTGTTGCTTCTGCCCAGAATGGTCAGACAATCCTCTACCAGGGCTGCCGGTTCGACATGCCCGCGCCAACGAAAACCCAATCACCCGCTGGAAACCAGAAAGTTTGCCCGTCAAACGATCCCAATTGCTAGTGGATCATCCCGATCGATTGCCGATTAGTGCCGGAAGTGACGCATCCCGGTGAAGACCATGGCGAGGCCGGCCTTGTTGGCGGCCTCGATCACTTCATCGTCGCGGATCGAGCCGCCTGGCTGGATGATTGCGGTTGCGCCCGCTTCGGCTGCGGCGAGCAAGCCATCGGCGAACGGGAAGAAGGCGTCTGAAGCAACCGCGCTGCCGACTGTCTTGGGCTGTGACCAGTCGTATTTTTCCGCAGCCTCGGCAGCCTTCATGGCTGCGATGCGCGAGCTGTCGCGGCGGTTCATCTGGCCCGCGCCGATGCCGGCGGTCGCGCCGTCCTTGGCATAGACGATGGCATTGGATTTCACGTGCCGCGCCACGGTCCAGGCGAACAGGCAGTCCTTGAGCTCCTGCTCCGTGGGCTCGCGCTCGGTGACGACCTTGAGCTCTTCCTGCGTGATCGCACCGTTGTCGCGGCTCTGGACCAGCAGCCCTCCCGTGATCGGCTTGACCGAGAGCCCGCCCCGGCGGGGATCGGGCAGGTCGCCCGTCAACAGCAGCCGCAGGTTCTTTTTGCCGGCGAAAGCTGCCCGCGCAGCATCGTCGGCAGCGGGGGCGACAACCACTTCAGTAAAGATCTTGCAGATTGCTTCTGCCGTCGGGCCGTCGAGCGGCTGGTTGACTGCGACGATCCCGCCGAATGCTGACACGCTGTCACACGCCAGCGCTGCTTCCCATGCCTCCAGCATCGTGCCAGCCTGCGCCACACCACAGGGGTTCGCATGTTTGACGATCACGACTGCCGGATCGCCGCCCTTGAACTCGGCGCACAGCTCGAGCGCAGCATCGGCATCGTTGTAATTGTTGTAGCTAAGCTCCTTGCCCTGCACCTGTTCGGCCTGCGCGATCCCGCGTCCGTGCGGGCCGACCGGGGTATAGAGCGCGGCCTTCTGGTGCGGGTTCTCGCCATAACGCAAGGTCACCGGGGCCTTGCCATTGACGGCGAGGAAATCGGGGAACAGCTGCTGCTGGTCGGCGAAACCGAACCACTGGCTGATCATGGAATCGTAAGCCGCTGTGGCAGCAAAGGCCTTGGCCGCCATCGCTTTGCGGAAGTCGAGCGACGTCGCGCCGCCATCCGCCATCTCCGCTAGAAGCGTGTCATAGTCCGCCGGGTCGGTGACGATGGTGACATAGGCGTGGTTCTTGGCCGAAGAGCGGACCATGGACGGGCCGCCGATATCGATATTCTCGATGATCTCGTCGCGCTCCGCCCCGCGCATCACGGTGGCTTCGAAGGGATAGAGATTGACGACCACCAGGTCGATCGCGCCAATCGCGTGCTCGGCCATGGCGGCGGCATGTTCGGGGTTGTCGCGCACTGCCAAGAGGCCGCCATGAACCTTGGGGTGCAGTGTCTTGACCCGCCCGTCCATCATCTCGGGAAAACCGGTCACCTCCGAGATGTCCTTCACGTCGAGACCGGCATCGCGCAACGCCTTGGCCGTCCCCCCTGTCGAGACCAGCTCGACCCCATGCCCGGCCAGCGCTTGGCCCAGCTCGACCAAACCACTCTTGTCGGACACCGAGAGCAGCGCCCGCTTGATGACAACATCGCTCACGTGAAAATCACCCCATTTGCTTGAGCAGCCAGGAGAACGAGCCCCCGCTGCGTGACGTCATGCCCTGTACCACCAGCTGTTCGATCGGCTGCGGGCGGCCATTGCCATCGACCCACAGGCTTTCTTCGATCGCCACTTCACCGGTGAATTCACCACCCACCCGGAATTGCCAATAGGTGCCGTCGGGCAGGGCCAGGCCCGCACCCTTGCGATCTTCCGAGAGCTTGAGCTCGATGCCCGGCCCAATATGGTAGCGGATGGCATAGCCGATCTTGCCGGTCTTGCCGCGCTTGCCGACTGGGAGAAGCACGTCTTCACCCAGCAGCTCGCTGCCATCGTCGCGCAGCACAAGGATGCGGCGATGCATCAGGCCGAAGCGCTGGGCATAGCCATCGTGGCTGGCCTCGAGCCGAGTCGCGCTGCCACGGCCGGTGCCGATGGCGCGACGATCGACTTCGACTTCATTGACCCCGGCGCCCAGCTTGCCCTTGATCAGCACGGCGGTGGAATTGGCGTCGTCGAGCACTAGCGTCGAATGCGCTGCCGTGGCGCGCAGGCCCTGTTCGATCCGGTGCGGGACCTGCCCCCCGGCGAAAGCTGCGCCGCCGCAATTGACCACTATGCGCTGGCCGGCGCTCGACAGCTCGAACGCCAGCGTCGAAGCGCAGCCAGCGCGGGCATGGCGCGGCAGCGGCGGCGGGGCGGCGTCGAACTGCAGGATGGTCTTGCCGCCGGTGGCGCGCTGGAAGCCCCATTGACGGACATCCTTGAGCGGGCGTGTCCGCACGCCGCTGGCGCGGATCAGCCCGGCGACCTTCTCTGCCGAAACCGCACCGGCTCCCTGCCAGCTGCCAAGCCCGGCTTCGCCATGCATAAGGGTCAGCAAGGGCGGCACCAGCAGATCCATCATCGTTGCGAGCGCGTCCGGCGGATCGAGCTTCATGGCGTGGTAACAGGCAGTCAGTTCGACCAGCAGCGCCAGCGCATCCATCTGTGCCAGCGGACTGCGTGAAAGCACCCCACCGTCTTCGGCGATCAGGTCACCCAGCGCGCGGGCCAGGCCGGCTTCGGCATACAGCCGCCGGGGCTTGCCGTCGGACAGCAGCAGCCCGGCGGCGGCCAGCGCAGTCCAGCCGGCGACTTCGCCCAGCCTGTCGCTCGCCTTGGTAACATTGCGATCGAGCCAGCGGGCGCTTTCTTCGATGGCTGCCAGTGTCTTCCCGCGCAGCGGCTCTTCGGTCATCAGCAGTGGTGCGTTGACCAGCCACGCAAGGAGCCGATGGCCGACTTGCTCGACATCCCAGGCAGCTGCCTTGCCTGGCTTGGGATTGGCCTCCAGCCAGGCCGCGTGAATTCGCTGCGCAACCGGCGCAGCCTGTTCGCGCGGGCAGCATCCGGCAAGGTCGCGCAACCAACCATAGCCATGCACCACCCGTTCGAACGGCGGCGTCAATTTGGCACTGGCCGAAGCAAAATCGACCTGTCCGATCGGTGCCTTGACGCCATGGACAAGAAAATGCCCGGCCCTCAGCGCCACTCCCGCGGCGCGTTCGCCCGCGAGCGGGGTTTCGACCGTCGCCAGCAGCCGCAGGCCGTTGGCCTTGCGGAACGGCGCGGCCAGCGTCTTGCCCGGCACACCAACGCGGTAGGCCAGCCGCATCAGCCGCTCAGCCGGGCTGAGCCGCGGGGCAGCCAGGTCAAGCGGGACAAGTGCACGCGAAGGTTCCAGCACACGCTCGGTGACCATGTGCTCGTGCGGGCGGGCGAGCGCTTTCTCTTCAGGCCCATCGCCAAGCGGGATCGCTATCTGCTCGCCGACTTGCCCTGTCGTTTCGATGTCGGGAGTGCGGGTCGTGACGTCAGTCATCCGCCGAGTCCCTTCAGCGCCCGTATATTGGCTGCATACTGGCCCGGGCCGCCCTTGAAGGTGGCAGAGCCAGCCACCAGTACATCAGCCCCGGCATCGACGCATTGCCGCGCCGTTTCCGGATTGACCCCGCCATCGACCTCGAGATGGATCGACTTTCCGGTCTGCTCGATCAGCGCCCGGATCGCTTCAACCTTCTTCAGTTGGCTGTCGATGAAGCTCTGCCCTCCGAACCCCGGATTGACGCTCATCACCAGCACCAGGTCTGCGAGATCGATCAGGTAGTCGAGCGCTTCGACCGGCGTCCCGGGATTGAGGACCACGCCGGCCTTCTTGCCCAGCTTGGCGATCGCCTGCAGCGTGCGGTGGGTATGCGGGCCGGCCTCGGGGTGGACAGTGATGATGTCAGCCCCGGCGTCGGCGAATTCCTCGAGGTAGGGATCGACTGGCGAAATCATCAAATGGACGTCGAACGGCTTCTTCGTATGCGGGCGCAGCGCCTTCACCACCGCCGGGCCGATCGTGATGTTGGGGACATAATGCCCGTCCATCACATCGACATGAATCCAGTCCGCCCCGGCCTCGTCGATCGCGCGCACTTCTTCCCCCAGCCGGGCAAAATCGGCCGACAGGATTGAGGGGGAAATAAGCGGCGTGGGCATGTGCGGGTCTCGAGGCCGTGCTTGCGGGTGCAAATCCACCTTGGGGCTACTCGCCCACCTCTAGCGCGGCGTGGAATCGCCCGACAGGCAGAGCGGGCCCTTATCCACAAAGGGCTTGGTCTCGCACTGCTTTGCAAGTGTTAGCGGGCGGGCTAAGTGCCGACCCATGCCCGGAATAGAAAAATGTACGTCAACTTTCATCGAGACCATGGTCGATGACGAAATCGTGATCGTCAGCCTCGACAAGGGACAGTTCTTCTCGCTCAAGGATACCGGGCTCGCCATCTGGCAGAAGATTGATGGAACGCGCGACAGGGGTGCGCTCCTCGAGGAGCTTGCAGCAGAATTCGACGCATCCACTGCAGAATTGGAGGCCGACCTCGACGCTTTTCTTCACCAGCTGGAAACCGCCGACTTCATCTGCCGATCGTGACAGCTGCCAAACCTTGTAAAATTTCGGGGATTCTTGAGACTTTTAGGCGTCAACTTCGCGTTCATAAGCTATATGGTATGACGTCACGGAAACAAGTCTTTGATCGGATTGCTGGAAGAAGCTAGGACAATGCATTCGAAACGACCTCTGGAGGGCGCACGCACGGCCTGGACAAGGCCGCAGCTGGTGTGCCTTGGCGATCTTTCGGATGTCGCCGGCAGCCCGGCGCCATTGACCCAGGTCAATCCGGGAGGAAATACGCCGGTAGCCGGGAAATCCTGATCGATCGGTCCAGTCGGAAGTTCTTGCTAGCCTTGCCCTCCTGATATGCTGGCGGCTGTTCTCGACCCATTGCATATCCCGGCAACAGCGCTGGGCATTCTCAATCGCTGGATCGGTCAACACGGCCTCGAACCTGGTTCGCAGGAATATGGCAAGGCCGTGCTGGTCGGTGCGCGCGAACGATGCGGTTTCGCGAGGCGCACCTTGTTCGACGGCTGGATCGACAATAATTTGGAGCTGGCCGATCTATTGGGCGTAGACCAGGACGACCCCGCAGCGCTCTATGATGCCGCCATCGACGCTTGGGGGGCGACCGCTGACGAACATATCATCGGCCACTACGCAGCCATTACAGCGTTGCCGGACGGGGCGCTCCGCCTTGCCCGTTCACCGCTGGGCGCCCCGCCTCTCCTGCACGGGCGGATCGGTACAACTTTGATGGCTGCCAGTCTCCCGGGCGCATTCTTTGCCCTTGGGTACCCCCAGACTCTTGATTGGGAGCAGATCGCCGACCGGTTGGCAATGGATATCGCCATCGACCCTGCCGGCAGCGGTTTCGCCGGTATCTCGCGAGTGCCGCTGGGTAGCATTGTTACTCTCTGCAGCAGCGGCACTCACATGGATCGTTGGTATGCGAGGCGTGGCATTCCCGCCACCGAAACGGCAACCGACGACGAAGTGCTCAAGCGGGTCTCGCAGTTGCTAGCCGATGCCTGCGACGCGGCGCTGAGGCCTGCAAACCAACCTGCCCTCGCGCTCTCTGGCGGACTAGATTCCTCCACCGTTGCAGACGAGCTGCTGCGTCAAATGGATGGCGGGCAAGTGTTGCATGGCGTTACATTCGATGCTTCCTCGCCAGATAGCACGGGCACCATGCCCGGCATGTTCGACAGGGAATGGCCGATGGTCGAGCGGTTCGCAAAGATGCATGAGCAGCTGCGCGTCCACCGCACCGAGCCCGCCCAAGGCGGCTTCGATCACCGCTTCCGCGAGATCGCTACGCTGGCAGGCACTTTCAATCCGGGGCTGGCACATTTTGGCGCTCACCATGGCGTGTGGGAAGCCGCCCGGTCGTTGGGCTGCGACTGGTTGTTCGGGGCCGATCTTGGCAACCAGTCTTTCAGCGCCGACGGGCGCTGGTCCTATGCCGAGGACTTTCGCGGGCTGCGCTGGAAGCGACTGGCCAGCAATTTGCACGGTCGCGCCAACGATCCGCGCCCCTTCTGGCGCAAGTTTCTCGCACTCGGATTGCTGCCCAACCTGCCGCGCGCCTTGCGGGTCTGGGTCAAGCGACTGGTAAGACCTGCTCGTGGCGACGTACTCGCGTGGAATTCACCGCTCTCTGCGCGCGCGAGGGTCGCCTATCGGCGGCGAGCAAGGGATCGAGGTTCGGCACCGGCATGGGAAGGCTTTGCCTTTGCCAGAAGCCGGGCTGAGGCGGCCAGGCGCGACCTCGCAGAACAGGACCATGAATGCGCCGAAATCACTCTGGCGCTCGAGCTGCGCTATGGGCTGCGCTATCGCGACGTGACGGCCTATCGACCGCTGGTCGAATACTGCATGAGACTGCCGACAAGGATGTTTGTTCGCGATGGCGTTCACCGCTGGCTGGCGCGCGAACTGGCGAAGGGCAGGATGCCGGAGGAGCAACGGCTCGAAAGCCGCTATGGTCGGCACGGCGCAGATTGGCATGCCCACATGGCCCCGCGAGAAAGCGAATTGCTTGATTATCTCGAGCGGATCGAACGGCATCCACAGCTCGCCCTGCTGCTCGACACAGCCCGCATGAAAAGCATGTTGGAAAATTTCCCCGCAAGCGACAGCAGCGACGAGTTCGACAACCTGCCTTATACCCAGGGCCTCGCGCGGGGCCTGCTGGCAGCGCAATTCGTCGGTGTTGTCGAAGGGCTCAACGAACTCTGAGAACACCGATGGGTGAGACAAGCGTCGCTATCCCTGCTAGCCCGCCGTGCATCATGCCGCGCCAGACATTCGCCATCCTGCTGGAACTCGCCGACCGACGCCGGATAGCGCTTGTCGTAGCGCTTTCGGTGTTGGGTGCTTTGACGGAAGGAATCGGCTTCGTGCTGCTGGTGCCGCTGCTGGCGCTGGTGGTCGGGGAGGAGGACGGTGGCGGTCTCCTGTCACCGGTTTATCGCTGGTTCGATGCGATGAACTGGGAGCCGTCGCTGGGAGTGCTGCTGGCAGTGTTCGCCGGGCTTGTGATCCTGCGGGCCGCAGCGGACTATGCCCGGCTGGTGATCTCCATGCGGCAATCGATTGCTATCGTCGACGGCCTGCGCGCCAGGGCCCTGGCAGCCTTGCTCGCAGCCGACTGGAGAGCTCTGTCCGCCATGCGGCAGAGCGAAAGTCGCGCATTGCTGATCTCCGAGATCGACCGGACCGCCATCGCGATCGACATGCTGGGCGCATTGGCGCGGATCGGCGTCGGCTTGGTCGCGATCGGCCTGGCCGCCCTGGCGATATCGCCTGTAGTGGCAGTGGTCGGGGCAGCCATCGGGGCCGTGGTGTTCCTTCTTTACGGCAGCCTACGGCGGCGGGCACGCAGCCTGGGGGAAGCGCTCAGCACGCAGTATCGCGGGATCCACGGCCTGCTGGAAGAGAACCTCGACAGCTTGCGCTCGATCAAGAGCTTCGGGCGCGAAGACGCCGTGCATGCCAAGGTCGTAGAGGGGTTCCGCCGCCTGCGCGATGTCCGCGTGGGATTTGCTGCCGACAACGCTCGCGGCCGGGCGCTGCTTCAGGTCGGCTCGGCAGTGTTGGCGGCAGTGCTGGTGTGGTTCGCGCTGACCCGCTGGAACGTACCCGCTATGGTCGCCTTGCCGCTGGTTGCCTTGTTCGCGCGCGCGTTGCCCCAGCTCGGGGCCTGGCTCGACAGCTGGCAGCTGTGGGCGCATGCCGCACCCGCCGTCATCGCAGCGGATCGCCTGATCCGCGAAGCCGAGGCAGCGGCAGAACATCCGCCCGGAGAATTGGCTGCAGCACCCGCTTTCAAGCAGTCGATCGCGCTCAGGGGTGTCAGCCTGTCGCATCGCGAAGGCACGCCTACTGTCTCAGATATCAACCTCGAATTGCGCGCCGGCGAAACTGTGGCGCTGATCGGTCATTCGGGGGCCGGCAAAAGTACGCTGGCAGACATCCTCGGCGGCCTGATTGCGCCCGACAGCGGCTCTATCGCGATCGACGGCGTCCTGCTTGACCCAGCTATGAGACACGCGTGGCGGCGGCAAGTCGCCTATGTCGACCAGCGGCCGGCGCTGTTCCATGGCAGTGTCCGCGAGAACCTGCTGTGGGCCGATCCCGACGCTTCGGATGAGCGCTTGGGGCAGGTGCTCGAGCAAGCGGCGGCGGGTTTCGTCTTCGACCTGCCGAATGGGCTGGATTGCCCCATCGGCGATGCCGGGCAGCATGTTTCGGGCGGCGAGCGGCAGCGCATTGTGCTGGCCCGCGCGCTGCTGCGCGACCCGGCGCTACTGATCCTCGATGAAGCCACCAGCGCGCTTGATCGCGCCGCAGACGAGGCTGTCGCCCGGGCCATTACTGCCATGCGCGGCATGCGCACCATCCTCATCATTGGCCATCGCGGTGCCCTTACCCAGACCGCCGAGCGCGTAGTGACGCTGGAGCAGGGCCGGATCGCTGCCGACCGCCCATCCCGGTGAGGCTGGCTTTCAATTGGGAACAGAATGAATTCAGCGGCAATTCACCCACATATCCCTAGTGACAGGACAACACTGCGGGGCACATCCGCGAAAACGAGATCAAGGGAACCGGTGTGAGAAACGCACCGGCTGAAACGGAATGAACAAGTCTGGAACAATTGCCGCAACCACTGCGGCACTGGCCATGGCGCTTGGCGGGATCGCGGTCCCGGCTGCGGCGCAGTATCGCCAGAAGATCAGCAACGACATGTCCAAATGCAGCGGCGGTGCAGGCCCGGCGGTCAAGGTCACCGTCAGCGGCATCAAGTCATCGTCCGGCACGATCCGCGTGCAATCCTATCGCGGGACCAAGGAAGACTGGCTGGAAAAGGGCAAGTGGATCTACCGCATGGAAGCTCCCGCCCGCGCGGGTACGATGAGCTTCTGCATGCCCGTTCCTACGGCCGGGACCTATGGCATTGCGGTGCGCCATGACGCCAACGGCAATGGCAAGACGGACCTGCGGTCGGATGGCGGAGCGATGTCTAACAATCCCTCGATCAACATCTGGAACCTCGGCAAGCCAAGCTACAAGAAGACCGCCTTCAGCGTTGGCTCGGGCGTTACTTCGATCAGCATCAACATGCGTTATTTCTGATCGGGCATTGCCTGCACGCTACGGCGCGCGCGCAGCACTTCAATCAATGCGCCCGGTGCCGCCAGCAGCGGGTGCTTTTCACGAAACGGCGTCACTTCGATGGCGACGCCGGTGTGCCGTTCGACCTTCCACGCCGCATAGCGCGCCGCGCCTTCGAAGGTCGTCGTCGCCTTCGCCAGTCGCAGCAGGTTGAGCGCCTTGCCAATCCGCCGGCGCGGCGTCCACCAGGCCCTGATCCTGCGTTTCTCCGCGTCTCGCATTTGCGGCACCAGAATTTCGCCGCGACGTTCGAAGCCAATACTCTCCGCTTCCAGCGCGAGCGGCAATAGCCCGTCAAAATGGGCGGCATTGGCCGACAGGATGGCATCCTCTCGCCCTGCCTTTTCGACCCGGAACTCGGCCTGGTAGGTCGCCCGGAAGAGTGCCCGCCAATACTCTTCTGCCGCGCCTTCGGATGGGCCCAGTGCGACCGCCAGTCGCGCGGCCGTGCGTGCCGCGTGTGAAATCTCTTCGACCACTGTATCGACCAGCGGCTCGCCCGCCAGCCACACCAGCGTGCTGGGCTGCACGAAGCGCGCCCATATCGTCGTGTCGCGGCTCTCGCCCCGGCACGCCCTGGCAAACTGCTCAAGGCTCATGGTGGCGACCTTGGCCCGCAAGGTCATACCCGCCACGTCGTGCTCATGATAGCTGACGCGAGGCCAGATCCTCTCGCGCTGCTTTCCCGGGAGCAAGAGGTAGAAATCGAGCACGCCCTCAAGCGAGCCAGTGCGCAGGTTGGAGCCATAAAACAGCGCCGCCATCGCCCCTGCATCTTGAGCGAGGACTCGCGCGAATTCCGCCACTTCGGATCGCACTTCGCGCTCAAGCTGATGCGCGATGCGGGTCGCCAACCCCCCGCTCATGGGACCACGAAATTCAGCATTGGCCCCGGTGTCACGCAGTACCGCCCGGGCTTGAACACCTCCCCATCCAGGATGAACCGGTCGCCCAGGTCGAGCTCGATCCGGTCAGTGCCGCGCCGGTGCATCCCAGCCCCCGCCAGCTTATCGGAATGATAGCCGCGCAGGATCCACGGCATCTGCGCTACTACGCGGCGGCGAAGGTGGTCGATCACCGCCAGCCGCAACGGGCCTTCGCATTCCCCAAAGGGGCGCAGGCCAGCTGGAAACCGCGTCAGCGAAGACAGGAAGATCATTGCCCTCGATGCCGGGTCGCCAAACGGCGAGCGCGGCAGTTCTTCCAACGCTTCACCCAACAATATCCGGGCCCTGGCTCCGCGGCGCCACGGGTTGGCGTCATTGCCAAAAAGCGCCTGCGCCACACCCCACACGGTGGTGACACCGACCGCCAGCCCGTCGAATGCCCCCCATTTGTGCGCGTCCTGACCGGAATCGATCGCTGCGAGAAAAACCCCGGCCCCCAGGATGAAGCCAAGTCTTGTGATGTCTTCCCGGTCCATCGGCTTGAGCACCATCGGTTGGCGCTGCACCCGCCGGCCGTCCCGGTGGGCGATGATCGCCTCTTCAAGGCTCCAGTGCTTCGGCATTTCGAGATCGATCGTCAGCGCATTGGTCTTGCCACGTGGCAGCACTGCAATATCCGGCCACTTGTCGCCGAACACCATCGCCCCGCCGGTCAGCGCATCGCGCACCGTGCCATCGCCACCATTGATCACCAGCAGCTCGACTCCGCTATCGACGAAGCGCTGCATGGCGTCCTTGAGCTCGCGCCGCCGCTGCGGTTGCTCGACCCGGATCACGGGGTAGTCAGGCTCTACGATCGAGGCGTCGCGATTGCGGTGGCTGCGCGGATTATACAGCACGCCCGTAACCGGCAGGCCGGGCATATCGGACAGCTTGATGGGCGCCTGCTCGGTCATCGCACACCGCCATGCCGCCAAATCCCGCAGGGGACCAGCCCCTATCCGGCGTAATGCTCGAATTAACGCGGGCTTTGACTGGCACCCGCCTTCAAGACACAGTCTTTCGGCAGAGAGATATCTCCGGCCCGATTCGGGCACGGAGAAGCAGACGGAGAGGATAGCAATGCCAGATTTTCCCGGCCCCGTGACCCTGGGCCATGCACTTGCCGCGCAAGCGCAAGAGCGTCCCGACCAGATTGCACTGCGCTTCGGCGATCGCATCACTAGCTATGCCGAGTACGATCGGCACGCCACGCAGATCGCCAATGGGCTCGCGGCGCTCGGTTTCGGCAAGGGGGACCGCATTGCCTATCTCGGCAAGAATAGCGACCTGGCCGTGGAGTTGTTCCTTGGCACGGTTCGCGCGGGGATGGTTTTCGTTCCTATCATCTGGCGGCTGGCAGCGGCCGAAATCGACTTCATCACCAAGGACGCTGGTTCGACCGTCCTGTTCGTAGAGGAAGGTTTCGAGAGCGTGCCGTTCGAAGGCCGCAAGATCGTGATGGAGCGCGAGTTCGCCCACTGGCGCGACGCCCAAAGCGATGAGCCCGTGACGACCGAAGTCGCTGTCGATGACCCGATGCTCCAGCTCTACACTTCGGGTACCACCGGCCTGCCAAAGGGGGTCGTGCTGAGCCACGCCAACGCCACCGCGATGCGCCCGATATTGCGCGCTTCCGGGCTCGAATGGGCCAGTGCCGATCCCGGTACCTCGATCATCCTGGCGATGCCCTACGGACATATCGCGGGGGTCGGGCTGGCAGGCGGAGCGGTGATTGCCGGACAGCAGCTCATCATCCATGCCGAATTCGATCCGGCGGCGACGATCCGCGACATCCGCGATTACCGTGTCGAATATATCTTCCTCGTCCCTGCCGCGATCCGCATCGTGCTGTCGCATCCCGACGCCGAAACCGCCGACTTCAGCTCGGTCAAGGGCCTCAACTACGGCGCCAGCCCCATCCCGCTCGACTTGCTGAAAGAAGGCGTCGAGCGGCTGAAGTGCGATTTCGCGCAGATGTACGGAATGACCGAGACCTATGGCACCGTCGTCAGCCTGCCGCCCGAGGACCACAAGCCCGGGCGCGAGAAAGTGATGCGCAGCGCCGGCAAGGCTCTGCCGGGCAACGAAATCCGTATCCTCGATGAAAACCTGGAGCCGCTCCCGCCCGGCGAGATCGGCGAGGTCGCCATCAAGAGCCCGTCGGTGATGCTGGAATACTGGAACCGGCCGGAAGAGACCGCCAAGACCCTGATCGGCGACGGCTGGCTGCGTACGGGCGATGCCGGGATCCTCGATGAAGAGGGCTATCTCTACATCCAGGACCGGATCAAGGACATGATCATCTCCGGCGGCGAGAACGTCTATCCGGCCGAAGTCGAAAGCGCGCTGTTCGGGCATGACGATATCGCCGATGTCGCGGTGATCGGCGTGCCGGACGAGAAATGGGGCGAAGCGGTCAAGGCGATTGTCGTCGCCAAACCCGGCTGCACCCCCGACGCCGACAGCATCATCGCCCATGCACGCGAACGCATCGCCGCGTTCAAATGCCCCAAGTCGATCGATTTCGTCGAAGCACTGCCCCGCAACCCGTCAGGCAAGATCCTGCGGCGGGAACTGCGGGCACCGTACTGGGACGGGAAAGAGCGGGCGGTGAACTGATGGTGTGTTGCGCGGGTAGACGCGCACCAGAGAGGATTGTCTGACTATCAGCTCCTTAACGTCTCTACCCTCGCAGACCTTCGATCCCGAACCGGGGTCAGTCGTGCCGCATCCTCAGAAACGTTTTCCGATAGCGAGGCCGCCAAATACGTCAGCGCTGTTGTCGTTGAGGCCGGTGCCACCGTACAGCGTCAAGCTGAAACCTCCGCCAACGCGCGTACTCGCCCAGGCCGACACTTCGCTTGCCGCAGGACGGCCCTGAAACGCCGATTGCTGCCAGAAATAATCGACCCCGATGTAGACACCGTCGGTTGCCTTTACGCTGGCACCCGCACCCGCGCCCCAAGTCGATCGCAGGGTCGATCCTTCCGGCTTGCCCGCGAACTTGCGCCGTCCGTGGACATAGAAAGTGGCATCACCTACTTCCTGCACCAGGTCGGCACTGACGGTTACATCGATCTCGCCCGTGCCCAGCCGCTTGGCCCGCGAAGCGGTGGGCAGCTTGAGCTTCACCTGCGGTTCGAGATAGGTTCCACTACCAAGCTTGAACGAATAGAGCGCTGAGACATTGACGTCACCAAAGCCACTGCGCTGGTTGTCGAGTCCGGCAAAGCCGTCCGCATCGGTGATATCGTCATCATCGACAATGTCATCGTCGAGCTCATCTTCAACCTCGACGTCATTGCTGCCCGAACCGGAGTTCGACGATCCCGATCCGGAGTTGTCGCTATCGCCTCCGCGTCCCCTGCCGCGCCCTCGACCCTGGCCGCCGCTATCGCCGAAGAATGCATCGCGCCCTTCCGGCGTCGCCAGAAGCGAGCCCGGGCCATCGATCTTCACCCACGGAACCGAGACGCGCAGCTTGAACCCGTCTTTCTTGTACGTCAGGCTAACCGGGATGGCGATGACGTCTGTATCTTCCAGCTCGCCATATTCACCACTCGAGTATGAAATGCCGGTGCTGAGCCGGATCGAACCATCGCTCGACTTCTTCTCCGCAGCGCCGTCATCTTCCTGCGCCATTGCCGTATGCGGCAGAACAAACATGCCTGCGCCGGCAAGCAAAAGCAGTGATTTCCCGTAAAACTTCATCGTTCTTCCCCCGGACAATTCTTTTGCATTCCAAATACTGCTGGTCAATTCATGTGAGCGGGAACAACCCCGGCGGACTGCGGACCCACCGGGGCTGCCCCTTGCGACCCGACCGGACTTACAGCCCGCCAGGGAAGTCATCCCCGCCGCGGCCGCGACCGCGCCCACGACCACGGCCCTGTCCGGGGGTATCGTCCACGCTGTGGTCGTCCCCGGCGCGGTCGGTCGAATCGTCAGCTCCACGGCCACGACGACCGTGATCGTCACCGGGCCCGTCATCAGCGCCGCGACCCCGGCGTCCGCGATCGTCAGCGCCCGTATCATCGGCACCGCGACCACGGCGGCCGCTTACATCGCCCGGCCCGTCATCCGCTCCCCGACCACGGCGGATATGGCCCGCCGGATCGTCAGCACCGCGTCCACGGCCGCGATCTTCGGCTCCCCGGTCGTCGGACCCGCGACCACGGCGCATGTCGCCGGGGCCATCGTCGCAGCCACGGCACTGGCGCACTTCGCCGGCCCGGTCGCTGCTGCGGTCGCGATCAGGGCGTGCCTGTACCGGTGAAACAAGGAGCAGGGCGGCACTCAGGCCTAGGGATGCTGCGCCAAAGTAAGTGATCGGTTTCATTGTCTGGTTCTCCGTTGCCTTGAGGCGGTCCATCCCCCGGACTGCACGACAACGGCGCGATGAGGGGCTTATTCCCTCCCTCAGGAAAATTTACGGAGATTTCTTCCAACCACCTGAAATCAACGATTTTTCCAGCGTCATTGCCAGAGGGTCACCAGCCGCGAGGCGCTGGTATGTTGCATCCAGCGATCCCTCGGCGGCCCCACTGGCAAGTGCGATTTCACTGGGGTCGGGTATTGCTGCAGCCCCTTCACCCCAGGCCTCGACGGTCCAGTCGGCTTGCCCCCGGCATGCAATCCCGCTGCGCTCCCGGCCGCTGTTGGCATAATTGAACTCACGGCAGTATCGTCCATCGCCCGACTGGAAAGTCAGCAATGGGGTGACCGCGGTATCGCCTTTCAAGTGGGCGATCTGACCCGAAGGGGTTTGCTCTAGCGCAGAGCCGATCGGACTCATTGTCCCGCTCCCCATAAGCGTCATCGTCAACGCCAGGGCCAGGCCTGCGGCGATGGCACCACCCAGCGGGACCTGCCAGCGCCGCCAGAATGGCGGGTTGTCGTTGGCCGGCAGCGGCGGGAGCGCGGAAACCGGCGTGGTTGCCATGTCCCGGTCCGCCAATCCCATCCGCTCGAGCAATCCGGCATCAAGGCCATCGTCCGCCGGCAAGGCAAAGGCTTCGCGCAGCAAGGCATCATTGCCGGCGATACGTTCGACTTCCTCCGCCAGCTGCGGATCATCGGCCATGGCTCTTTCGAAGGCCTCGGCTTCGCTGTCAGACATCGCACCGTCAAGGAAGGCTGCAATCTGCTCGATTCTGTCCGGCGCGCTCGTCATTGCAGCAGCTCCCCGTTGATCTGTCTGTCAATTGCGCGGCGGGCACGGGCAATCCGGCTCATGACGGTGCCAATCGGAATGCCGAGTGCATCAGCGGCATCCCGGTAGCTCATCCCGTCCAGCACCACGAGTGTCATCAGCATCCTTTGCTCCTCCGGCAAGGCAGCCAGGGCCGCACCGGCCCGATTGAGATCGGACCGCCCTTCGACAATCTGCAGCCCGTCATCTCCGGCCAGGCCGAAAACCTCGTCAACATCGATCTCGGCCCCGCGCGTCGCCAGCTTGCGGCGTTCGTCGATGAAAATATTCTGTGCGATCCGATACATCCAGCTATCCAGTCTCGTTCCGGGAATGAACTGGTCGGCCCGCGACAACGCCCGTTCCACGGTCGCCTGGCACAGGTCATCGCCCTGGTCTGGCGCTCGAGCAAGCGTGAGGCAGAACCTTCGCAGGCGTGGCAGGACTTCAATGATCTGCGCACGCAAATCAGCCCCTCCGCTTGCTTCGGTAACTGTCATTCCTACCCCCCAAGAACGAAAGCGGAGCGGGTTTATTCCCGTTTACCACAAACAAAGCAAACAGTGCCAGATTCAGCGGGCTGCAAGGGAATAGGGCGCAGACTTGTCCGTTGTCGGGCGATACAATAGTTTCAGGGCAAGATTGAGATGCGAAAACCAAGCAACCCTGGTAGCCGTCGACTGCTGGCACCCCTGTGCGCCATGGCACTTCTGGCGGGGGCATCCGTAGGCGCAGCCAAGCCCGATGAGGATCGGGCGAGCGACGCAGCCGAACGGGCGGAGCGCGACGCCGCACGCGCCGCCGACAGGGCGGAACGCGATGCGACCGATGCGATCGAACGGGCAGAGCGTGATGCTGCGGATGTTGCAGAGCGAGCCGCGCGGGACGAAACCCGCTACGAAGAGGACCGGGCGCGCATTCTCGAGGAAACCGGAACGGATGCCGCGCGCCAAGAGGAAGAACTGGCCAAGCTCGACGCCGACCGCGCCAAGGATCTCGCCAAGGAGCAGGAGGAAGCAGAGAAGATCGCCGAACGCTTGGCCGAAGAGCTGGCCGAGGTTGAGGAAGAAGCTGCCGAGGAAGCCGCAGAGGCAGAGGAAAGGGCCGCCAAAGAGGCCGCCGAGCGCTCCGAAGATGAGGCGGAATATGGCAGCAGCGCGCAAATGCAAGACCTCGCCGACAGTGAAAGCCCCCAGTATGACGACAGGGGCTATCCCGTCAGGAAAGGCGAGATCGTAGGGCTCGATCTTTCCGGCGAGACAATTGCGACGTTGCAGGATCAGGGCTTCCTTGTTCTCGCCCGGCACCAGCTCCCAGCACTCGGGAGCACGGTCTTCCGTCTGCGCGCGCCAGCTGACGCCGATGCCACCGCCGCACTCCGGCAGGCGCGCGACGCTGCACCGGGCGAGACATTCGACTACACCCACTATTACGGGATGCAATACGCCACGTCGGGCGTCGCCGAAGTCGGGGATAGCGCAACCCTGCCTCGCAAGAAGGGCAGGCTGACGATCGGTATGATCGACACCGGGCTGGTGAGCCACCCGTTGATGCGAGGCGTTGCGATTACCCGCAAGTCATTTGGCACCTCCGGGAACCCGGCCCCGCCAGCCCATGGCACGGCAGTCGCTTCGATCCTGGCCAGCGAAGGCACCTCGCGGCTCTTCAGCGCCAATATCTTCAGGGGAACGGCCACCAAGCCGTTCACTTCGGCTGATGCCATTGTCGATGCGTTGGACTGGATGGTCGCCCAGCGAGTGCCGGTGGTGAACATGAGCCTGTCCGGCCCGCGCAATGCGATCCTTGACCGGCTTGTCAAACAATCGATCGGCAGGGGTACCCTGATCGTGGCAGCTGCGGGAAATGGCGGCCCATCGGCTCCCCCGGCCTATCCGGCGGCCCTGCCAGAGGTCGTGGCGGTGACTGCCGTTGACAGCCACAACCGTGTCTATCGCTACGCCAACCAGGGGCGATACATCACTGTTTCGGCATTCGGCGTCGGCCAGCCTGCTGCCGACACCAAGGGCGGCGTAAAGCGCTTCAATGGCACCAGTTTTGCGACCCCTCACGTGGCGGCGTGGATCGCCCGTTGCCTAGGCAAGGACAACGCCCAAGGCTGCGCGCGGCGATTGCGCGAGTCGGCACGAGACCTGGGGCAGCCGGGCTATGATCCGGTCTATGGCTACGGCCTGATCGAATAGCCGGCTGAGCCGAAAGAGGGATCAGGGAGCCCGGCACGCAAGCACCCGGGAACCTGCCCCTTCATTCCCGTTGGCCCCCGGTCTAGAAGGCCAGCTGGAACCGCAGCACAGCCGTTGTCAGGTCCTGAGACAGACCCAGAGCATCGCTCTTCCGCGCCTTCGTCCCGCTCAGCAGTATCTTGGCAAAGGATGTCAGGTACACACCCGCCGACACGTCTACCGCCCGGGCTTTCACACCCCCGAGCGCCGGATCCGTGGCATCGATCCAGCTCAGCCTGCCGGCAATCTCGACCGCGATCCCGTTCTTGATGCGGGGGCCGGAGATTGCACCTCCGCCCCGCGAGTAGCGATAGCTTTCACCCGTCGGCATCCAGCTCGCCTGGACATACCCTCCAGAGACCTTCGCATTCGCGGATGTCTGGCGATCGATCCACTGTTGTACGAACTGCCCCTGGACAGCGACCGGACCTGAAACAAACCCGATCTCGGCATTAAGGGATTTGAGAGACGAAAGATCGTCCAGCCGCGCCGTGCGCAGAATTCTCGGAGCAAACGTGGTCCCACCGGTCGCGCTGTAGCGGACGGTTTCGGAAAGATCGAAGCTGCGACTTTCAACCCCGAGGCCGAGATGCAACTTGGCCTTGCCCTTGTCCATCGGCAGCCATGTGATCCGTCCGGAAACGCCCTTGCCCCGCTCTGGCGAACGACCTTCTTCGCTATCAAGCGCATCGTCGAAGTAACCGACCTTGGCAGTAAACCGGCGACCCGAATATCCAATCTGTCCCCCCAGTCCGAAACCGGGGGTAATCGCCCCGACCAGCGACCTTTCGGCAAATGGAATGCGGCTCGAGCTCTGGATATCATCCATGCCGAAGGGGACGATGAAGTTCCCGCCCCGGATGGTGAGGCCGTCGGTCGGCTCAATCTGCACATAGAGATTGCGCCACCCCTTGCTGCCGGAGAACTCCCATTCCGCCCGCATAGTGACCGTATCGGCGATCTTGACGCGCAGATCGGGCCGCACCCTGCGAAAATCCCCCGAGGTGCTGTCGGTCACCTCGTCATCGAAAGTATAGGCATCGAACATCAGCTTGCCGCCAAGGTCGATCTCCACCGTATCGTCACCCAGCGAGAGCTTGATTCCGTCCTCGCCAATGTCGATCCCCTCGTCGGCACGGGCCGATCCTTGCCCGAACACGAGCGCCGCAGCACAGGCCAGTGCTGAAATGTGTTGGTATTTATGCATCGTATTCCCTTCCGCTGGCATGCAAGCCGAACCGTTCCATGATCAGGGCATCCAGCCCGTTGCGATCGACCGCCTTGCTGAAATCGTGCTTCATTTGCTGGACCCGCAGGAGCGTGACGGGCGCGCCGTCGATCGGCGAGCGGGCTTGCTGCATCGCCTTGACCCATCGCCGTGCCCGCGTGACCCGCCCGACGCCCTGCCGGCTCACAACGTCCGCATCCATGTTGAGGCTGGGCTCGACGTGATTGTCGCGACTGCCAACCAGAACGTGGATGGGCACCTTGTGCGCATCGGGATGAGGGGAACTCCCGTCCGGACAGCTGCCGGCCGCCGTTCCGAAAGGGTAGGCCGCAGATGGATCGGGATAGGTGTACCAGCCCGCTGAACAGGTGACGCAGGACCGGACCCGGTCAGCATGAAGCAGGGCAAAGCGGTGCGCGAACTGCCCGCCGCCGGAAAATCCGGCGAGGAAGATGGAGCCGGTATCGACCCCGAACCGAGCAGTCACATCATCCAGTATCTCGATCAGAGCCAGGTCGGCGCGGGTTTCGCCATCGCGGCACAGCAGTTTCTGGTAGCCGCGATAGTGAGTCCGGTCGAACCAGGGGGCAATAACAACGGCCCCAAGCCGTTCCGCGAGCGAGCGCATGCGAACCATGTGTTCTGCGGCATTGAGCGAAATTCCGTGGACCGAGACGATAACCGGGCTGTCGCGCCGCACCGTTGCCGGAACGTGGTAATAATAGCTGCGCGGAACGGTTTCGCCGAAGCTGTGAAAGCCCGATTCCGAGGCCCGGCAAGGGGTCGCTCCTGCCACGGGTTCAGCGCCCATGAGTGCCGCACATTGGGTGGACTGTAGCCACATTGCTCTCTTCTCCAGTATCCTCGATGCCATTGTCCGAGATCACCCAGCGGCGATTGCACAGCGCGCCGAGCTCCTGTGGCTCGCCGGTCATCACAACCACGCCACGCCATTTTGAAATGATCCGGGCCAGTCCGGTCAGCTGCGCCGGTGCCAGGTCTTGAGCCGCGCGATCGAGCAGCAGCAGTTTGGGCGCGCCGATCATGGCCCGGACCAGCTTGATCGCGGCCAGGTCAGCTGGTGACAGCGCGTGTGCCTGGTCCTGCAGCCGCAGCGCGATGGGCGTGCCGCCAGCGTCGAGGAGATGGGACAACCCCATTTGCTCCATCAGCTTTGGAAGCTCGGCGATGCCATCCCTCTGGCGCATGCGGAACAGCAGGTTTTCGCCCAGCTGCCCCAGCAGCAACGGCACCCACGGGGCGGCGATACCCACCCACTGGCGGCGCTGGCGCTGGCCAAGCCCGATGATCGGGCGGCCCTTGATGCAGACCTCACCCGCCGGCGGCGGTTGCAGCCCGGCCAGCACCTCGACCAGCCCCTTCGCGTCAGCGCCCGCGAGCGAAACGATATCACCCGGGTTCAGTTCGGCTGTGAACCCACGCGATCCCGGCACCAGGCTGAGCCGGTCGATGCCGACAATAGCTGCGTTCTTGCCGCGTCCGGTCTTCTCGCCGCGCTCGATCGGAACCACTTCGGCCAGGCGGTCGCGCAAGCGTTTACCCGCAATGCGCGCGGGGATCGCAAGTTCGATCGCTCTGCCCAGATCGGCAATCGAGGCGGACAGGATGCCCGCCAGCGTCAGCAACCCGGCGAATTCGTGCATGATGGTATTGCCGGTGCCCGCTCCCGCCGCAGCCAGGTGCAGCAGTACCAGCACCGATGCGAACGGGAATGCGGCAACCAGCCCGCGCATGGCGCCCGACCAGCCGGCTCGCGCAAGCGAAGCGCCGTTCATCCGGTCGATACGCCGTTCGGTCTGATTGAGTTCGCGCCGGACGCCGCCCATCCCCAGCACAGTGTGCGCCGCCCCGATCCTGTCGGAAATCAGCGCCGTCATCGCCCCACGGCGCGAACGCTGGCGCCGGGTCGCATTGAAATAGGGGCGGGCAATCAGGGCCATCGCGGCCAGTGTTGCCGCTGTCCCTCCGGCAAACCACGCGCCCAGCGTCAGGTCGGTGCTGAAGAACCAGGCAATCACCCCGAGCGCGATCATCGCTGAGGAACTGCCGCGGGCCATGCCATCTGCCCACCATAGCCGCAGGGCTGTCAGGTCTCCGACAAAGGGGAGCAGCTGGCTGCCCTTGCTGCGGGGCCGGGACCCGCGAACAGGGCGGCGAATGAGGCGTTCGAACAGTGCCAGCCGCACCGATTTCGCGTAGTCGAGCCCCAATGCTTCGGTGAGCCGCCGGCGACCGAATTCCGTGCAGGCGGTAACCACTATAGCGCCGGCCAGGATCGCTGACAGCCCGTCGGCGGCCGGCTCGCCGGCGATCATGCGCCGGAACAGCTCGCCGACCATCCCGGCAGCCGCGACAGCGGTTCCGAGCTGGGCCATGGAGACCAGCAGCAGGAACGCCAGTAGGCGTGCGCGCGTGGGCGACAGGAAACCGGGCATGCTCGGGAAACCTTCAGGGTCAGGCCGCAGCCGAGACCGGTTGATCGGCAAAGCAGAAGCTCGGTGCCAGTTCGGCATCCGCCAGCTCCCTCAGCGTTGCCACTTTCAAACCGGTCGCAGCTTCGGTCTCGCGAGTGCCCAACGGCGACGAGCTGACACAGCCCGCGATCAGCGAGATCGGCAGGCCGTGCCGGACCAGCCAGCCATGGCCATAGGCAGCGCCCATCGCATCGCCTGCCGCCAGCACCACATGGTCGATCGCATCGACAAACTCCGCCTGTTGCAGCAGGCCGGCGGTTTCTTCCTGGAACAGTCCGTCGGCGACTTCGACAATCGCCACGTCATGGCCCTTGCTGACCGTCCGGATCAGCCTGAGCGAATCCCGGACCAGCTGAGGCACGGCAACGCCGGCGGTCGTGGCATGCCCGGCATCGGTGAAATCGAGCGCAAGGCGCGCGCCGGCATCGATCATGGCCCACATGTCGCCGCCAGAGCCCGTGCCGGTGACCTTGGCGGCTCCGACCTTGAGGCCGGCACGGCTGAGACCATGGATCAGCTGCGCAGCGGTGGTGGTCTTGCCCGCATTCATCGAAGTGCCGACGACCACGATGACCTTGCAATTGCCGGTGCCGCCAACGAAGTCTTCGATCCGCGGGGTGAAACTGCGCAGGTTGAGCACTTCGCCTTTCCAGTCAGCCAGCAGGCCGAGCGGCTGGATGCGGGTCGGATTGCGGGTGCGGGCGTTCTTGGCCAGCATGTCGGCGGCGATCCCGCCTCCGGCCACGAGATCACATTCCTGCTGGTCGACAGGGACCTTTGCTTCGAACTGATCGGGGGCATAGCGGTTGCCATAGGCGACCACGATCTCGTCGCCCGGATACATCTGCTGGCGACGCCCTTCGGGGCTTTCCAGCTTGGTGTGATGGCCAATCGAAACCACCCGGGCAAGGACCAGGTCACCGGCCGCGGGTGCGGCCGTCCTGTCTAGCTGCGCCGCGCAACCGAAGTCGACATTGCGGGTCGAAAAAGCGCGCCGCGCCTGGCTCAGCCTCCGCTGCACATGAGCGCCACGCCCAAAGCCAAGGTTCACTGGCGTTGCCAACAGCTCTTCGCTTTCATGGCTGAAGCTTTGCACGTCTTCCAAGAGCATCGATCCAATCCTCGTACAGTTCCGATTGGAGCGAATACGGTTGGATCAATGGCTTATTCCCGGCCCCGCCAAATTTTCTTGCGCTCGCTGCACCGCCTGCGGTTTGGATGGCTGGACGAGGATCCCGAGGTGCGCACCGTCATGATACGCCAAGGGGGAGAGCCCCGCTGGAGCTCTCCCCCTTGGCGCACCCGACAGGATTCGAACCTGTGACCTCTGCCTTCGGAGGGCAGCGCTCTATCCAGCTGAGCTACGGGTGCGGATCGCGAGAAGCGAAGCGGGCACCTAGCAGAGCGGTTTGCCCGATGCCAACGTAAAAAGCGCCCTCCTCTCTGGCCTTGCGCTTGCCACCGCGTGCACGGCGTGGCTTACATCGGCCACATGTCGCAAGCCGCCCCAATCGACCCTTTGCTCGCCGGTTCTGTGATCGTCACAGGGACGCATTATTCGGCGACCACCCTCGTCGGAGCATTGCTTGCGACTGCGCCTGAATTCCACCTGCTGCACGAGCCGCTCAATCCGCAACCGACCCTGAGCTATGATTCATTGCGGCCACCGCAGTGGTATGCCTTCTACGGCGAGGACCATTTCGAGCGATTGCAGCGCGGCCTGATTCCGATGCTGCGGCGCAGAGCAATTGTTCCCGAGCTGCTCAGGCGCGCGAGCCGGGTCCGCTCCGGCAAGGAGTTTGGGCAGGTCGCGCGTTATGCCCAGCGCAGGCTGCCCATGCTGATCGCGCCCCGGCCGGCGATCCTGAAAGATCCGTTCCTTGCTTTCACGGCGCGCACCTTGCAGCAATGCGCGGGGACCAAAGTCGTGCTTTGCCTGCGACATCCGGGCGGGTTTGCCGAAAGCATGGTGCGCAAGGCGGGGCAGTTCGATTTCAACGATCTCGTCGATCAGCCTGCGCTGATGGAGCAGCTGCCGGATGAGGCGGAGACCATCCGGCACTTTGCCCGGGAGCCGCAGCCGCCTCTGGCACAGGCGGCGCTGCTCTGGCGCGTGGTGTATGGCTTTGCCGAGCGCCAGCTGCTGCCCGATAAGCGCACGGCAATGGTGCGGCAGGAAGACTTCATGGGGACGCGCGAAGTCACCGCCCGACGGTTGCTCGCCTTTGCCGGGGGCAGCGAATCGCCCCGGTTGGGCCGCTTCCTGCGGAGGAACTTCCGCACTGACGCACCGAGCGGGAACGGCACTTCCTACATTCGGCGCGACCCGCAGTTGGCGACGACGCAATGGCGCAGTGCGCTGTCGGCCGAGGAGGTGCGCGTTGTCAGGGACATGACCGAGCCACTTGCTGCCCGGCTTGGCTATAGCGCGGAAAGCTGGCCGCATTAGCGATTTGGCAAGCGATGGCGCGCTATGGCACCAGGGTCATGAGCGCCCAACCCAACAGCTTTTCCGCCGAAGCAGGCACCGGTCAGCGCAGCACTGCCCAGTCGCTGAGCGTGCAATGGACCGCCC
Source organism: Parerythrobacter aestuarii (assembly GCF_030140925.1). Classification (NCBI taxonomy): domain Bacteria; kingdom Pseudomonadati; phylum Pseudomonadota; class Alphaproteobacteria; order Sphingomonadales; family Erythrobacteraceae; genus Parerythrobacter; species Parerythrobacter aestuarii. The sequence continues at coordinate 301,313 of NZ_JARBWD010000001.1, read as the reverse complement.
TGCAGGATGCAGCCTCTGCCGTGGGTGCCCTCGCCGGGCTCGCACCGGAGAAGTTGACACCGCAAGTGCGCAATTTCCCCGCACTGATCAAGGATGTCGGCGGCTGGCGCTTCGAACTGGCGTCCGAAATGATCGGCGACCTGACCGCGATGATGCGTCCCGGAGTGACCGCGCTGTTGGCCGTCAATGCCCGGGGACAGGATGCAACTGCTGCGGCCATTACCCTGTGGCGCGAGTTCCATCATGCCCGCAACTCCGTGCTGGCACTGGTGCCCCAAGGTGGCGACATGGGTCCGCGCAGGAGCGCTTGACCCGCCCATCCTCTTGACAGTTGTTCGTGGTCTGTTCCATCATCGCCCGATGGACGGAACTTCGCTCATCGATTCACCTCCTGCGCAGGCCGATGCCGCAGCTGTGGCGCGCGGCATCATGCGGCTGTTTGCCCGCAACGATATCTGGTGCCTGCCGGAAATGCCGCTGCGCGGTGGCCGCCGGGCCGACCTGATGGGGGTCGATCCCAAGGGGCAGGTCATTATTGTCGAGATCAAGGTCGCGCGCGGCGATTTGCTGGGCGATGCCAAATGGCCTGACTATCTCGAGCATTGCGACCGATTCTACTGGGGTGTCGCTCCGCATCTCGACCGCAGCCCGCTGGAGAGCGAAGCCTACCAGCCCGACTGCTGCGGCGTGATCATCGCCGACGGCTATGATGCGGAGATCGTCAGGCCTGCCCCGACCCGGGCACTGGCCGCTGCACGGCGCAAGGTAGAGGTGGAGCGGATGGCGCGGATCGCCATGCGCCGGATGACAGTGATGGCCGATGAGGCCTGCCAGCCGTGGGGCCGCGCCAAATAGCCCTTGTTGCCGACCCGGCGTCGAAGGCATAAGCGCGACCAGTGACAACTGCCATCCTCCTCTCAGCGCTCGCCATGACCGCCATCGTCGCGGTGCGCTACCTGCTCTCCAGCGGCTTTTTCGCCTGGCTGACCCGGCGCGTGCGCCCTGGCTTTTACGAAGGGCTCGACCCGCAGATCGGCAAGGAGATCCGCTGGTCGCTGGCGTCGGCAGCGATCTATGGCGTTCCCGCTGGGATCGTTGCCTGGGGCTGGGACACGCGGGGGTGGACGCTGATCTATACCGACATCGCTGCCTATCCGCTGTGGTACCTGCCGCTGTCGGTGTTCCTCTACCTGTTGGCCCATGACACCTGGTTCTACTGGACCCACCGCTGGATGCACCGTCCGCGCGAATTCCGGCTTGCCCATGCGGTTCACCATGCCAGCCGCCCGCCGACCGCCTGGGCCGCCATGAGCTTCCACCCCATCGAGGCGCTGACCGGAGCTGTGGTTATCCCGCTGCTGGTGTTTTGCTTGCCTATCCACGTCGCTATGCTGGGGCTCGTGCTCATGGTCATGACGGTGATGGGGGTCACCAACCACATGGGCTGGGAGATCTTTCCGCGCTGGCTCGTTCACTCGCGCTTAGGCAATTGGCTGATAACAGCGAGCCATCACCAGCTGCATCACGAACGATACAACTGCAACTACGGGCTCTATTTCAGGTTCTGGGATCGCATATGCAAAACGGATGGGGGATTGGCCGAGGCCTATCGGCGCTAGCACTGGCGGCGACGGCACCGCTGCTGCTGGCAAACACGGCGGCCGCAACGCAGGACGTCAGCGTGACGGTGACCGACCTGCGCTCTTCCGATGGGCAGGTGCTGGCCTGCCTGACGTCAAAGCCCAACGCCTTTCCCGATTGCAGCAAGGATCCCAAGGCGAAATCCGTAACGGTAAAGGCCGGTGACGTCGTCAATTTCACCTTTCGTGACGTCACGCCGGGAACCTATGCCATTTCGCTGCTCCATGATGAGAACGGCAATGGCAAGCCTGACAAGACACTGATGATTCCCAAGGAAGGTTTCGGATTCTCGCGCGACGCCAAGATTCGCATGGGTCCGCCCAAGTTCGATGCCGCCGCTTTCACGGTCGGCTCGACACCGGTCCACCAGAAAATCCGGATGCGCTACCTGTTCCGCTAGGCAGCGGCCCCGAATGGTCCTTTGACGTCAGGAAAATACTTTCGACGTCCACTTAACGGGATGTTTACTACGAGACGGCAAAACCGCCCTGAACGCCAAGTGAGGGGCATTTTACGTCATGGACACGCTGCGCGGCCAATTCGGTTCGTTTGACGACGACACCCGCGACGAAGATTACGAATCCGAACTCGAAGGAGACGAGATCGGTCGCGAAGCGCCGCCAAGCCCCGTCGGGCAGGACGAGCGCCGCATGCAGGTGCGCGCCTATAATCACTGGGCCAGCCTGCTGCAGGACCGCAATTTCCCGTCGATCGAAGATCTCAATCCGGAAGAACTGCCCGACTTCGGCCCGTACAGTGTCTTGCTCGACTTCACTACGGGGATCGAAAACCCGGCTGTGCAATATCTCGGCGATGAGCTGGGCGAAGAATGTGGCACCGATGGTTCGATCCGCACGCTAGAAGATGTTCCCAGCCGCTCCTTGCTGAGCCGCATCACCGACCATTACATGCAGATCCTCGCCAACCAGGCGCCGATCGGTTTCGAAGCGGAATTCGTCAACCAGCGCGGAGCGACGATCCTTTATCGTGGCATCCTGCTGCCTTTCTCCAGCGACGATGACACCATCGATTTCATCTATGGCGTGATCAACTGGAAGGAAGTGGCCGACCAGCTGACCACCGACGAGTTGCTGCTCGAAATCGACCAGGCTCTGGAAGAGAACGAAGACAGCGAAGCAGGCCATGAGAACGCCCTCGGCGAGGTCGATGTGCCCGAAGCTGATCCGGTAAGCGAATGGGCCGAAGGTCCGGTCGCTGAAGACGAAACTGCGCAAGCCGCCGAGGAATGCGCCGAACCGGCGGACGAGGCCGGGGGCGAAGACCAGTGGTCGGTGTCCGCCGACGAACGATCGGTCCCGGATGAGAGTTTCGGTAGCCTTCTAGGCAGCGCCGCGCGCTTCGATGACGATGAGTTCGACGGCGATGATGACGACGAGCCGATTGCCGAGTTCACTCTGCCCGATATCGGCGATGCCGATGAAGAAGACACCATCGATCACACCGCCTATGCCTCGCTGGCTCCGGCTGGCGAAGACGAGGACGATGGACCGAGCCTCACCGGCCTGCGCAGCAAGCCGGCCAAGAAGCCGCTCGATCTTTCGCTTGCCAGCGCACTCGAACCGATGCCGCAGGCTGAGGAACCCGATCCTGTCGGCGAGCCCGACGAGGTCGAAGACCTGCCGACGCCCGCCTTCGGACAGGAAGACGACCGCTTCGCCAGCCTTATGGGCGGCGACTATACCGACGAGCCTGTCGAAGAGGATACGGACGACTGGTCTGCCCCGCTCGATCTCGATCCCGCCGACGCACTGCCGGTAGAAGAACCGGCAAGCGATGAGCCGGATCGGTTCGAAGTTCCTGCCTCCATCGATGTACCCGTCGCTGAACACGAGGATGACGAGCCTGTCGCGGCAACGCCTGCGGAGGCCGTCGAAGAAGCACCGGTCGAGGAAATCCCCGCCGAGGAAATCCCGGTCGAGGAAATGGTCACTGAACCGGTTGCCGAGAAGCCGCCTACCGAGATTGTACTGCCGTCTTTCGGCCAGGACGACCACGAGATGGGGCTTTACGACACGCTCGCCGATGCCCGCGAACTGGCGCAGATCGCCAGCACCAGCGAAGAGCGCAGCCGCTCAGCGTTGTATGATGCGGTCGGCCGCGCTTTCGACGTGAGCCTCGCCGCAGAGGAAGCGCCCGAAGACTTCGCCGAACTGGTCGCTGAAAACGGCCTGACCATGCAGGATCGCGCGCCGATGACGCCGATCGTCAAGCTGGTGTTCGGTGCCGATTACGACAAGACTCGTGTGGCCGAATACGCCAGCGTGCTCAGCCATGCCCATCGCGTGGGCATCGAGCGTGGCGAACTGTCGGGCTTCCTTGCCAAGGCCGATGGCGGCCTCAAGGGCGTGGTCCAGGCCGAACGCCGCCTGCGGCGTGAAGAGGAAGGCAAGGAAGTTGCCCCTGCCACCGAAGTGCGCCCGGCATTGGCGAAGAAACTGCGCAAGCTCGAACTGCACCAGTTCGACGAACTCGATCCGGATGGTCCCGAGTTCGGTGTGGTGGTCATCCGCCGCCTCGAAAACGGCGAGATTGCCCTGCTCGGCGACCTCAGCGACGAGGTAGCACTGGTCGAGAAGGTAGCGCGCAAGCTGCTCGACTAAACGCGACCGCGACAATCTGCATTTGCATGCGGCTGCTGGATCGCTAGGTCCGGCAGCCGCTGCTGCATTTTGGACAGAACGATATGACAATCCGGGGGCGCAAAGTGGGCTGGATCGGCTGGAGCTTGATTATCCTCGCGGGGCTTGTGCTGGCCCTCTTTGGCCTATGGCGATGGGCAGTGAGCGCGCAATCGGTCGCGCTGCTCGACACCACCGATGCCGTGTTCACCGGCAGCGGGGCCGAGGTAACAACGCCGATTGCGTTTGGTCCGGGCAAGGATCAAGTGCTGGTCGTCGCCCGGACGCAGGCCAGCGATACCGAGCCGAGGCCGGTCGTTATTTTCATCCATGGTGGCAGCTGGGCGCATGGTCATGCCCCCGAATATGCCTTCGTCGCCCGCAACATGGCCGCGCGCGGCTATGTCGGTGTGAGCGCTGGCTATCGCCTGGTGCCCGGTGGTGAATACCCCGCAATGCTGGAAGATGGCGCGGCCGCGATGCGGTGGGTGGTCGACAATATCGCTGGGTTTGGCGGTGATCCCTCACGGATCTACCTGATGGGGCATTCCGCCGGGGCCTATAACGCGGTGATGCTGGCGCTCGACAAGCGCTGGCTCACCGACGCGGGCGTGCCCGACGGAGCGATCAAGGGCGTGATCGGCCTTGCTGGCCCCTATGATTTCCTTCCGCTTGACAGCGAAGGCACGATCAATGCCTTTGGCGGCACAGCGGACCTGGACCAGACCCAGCCAATCAATTTCGCGCACGGCAATGGTCCGCCCCTGCTGCTGCTTTCGGGGACCGAGGACACAACTGTCCGTCCACGCAACTCGAAGGCACTGGCAAAGGCCATGACCGAAGCCGGCCAGCCGACAGAAGCGGTGCTGCTCGAAGGCACGACCCATCTTTCGATCCTCCTTGCCCTGTCGCGCCCTTTTGAAGGCAAGGGGCAGGTCAAAGCCGCGATCTTCGATTTCCTGGCTCGGCAGGAGGCGAAATCTTCAGGGGACATTCAGCCCCCGGAGCGCTAGGCATGGGGCCGATGCGGTTCCTCCTCCATTGTATTGCGCTGGTAACGGCGCTGGCGTTCACCGCCCAGCCGGCCATGGCGCAATCGATCCTGCGCGACGCCGAGACCGAAGCGTTGCTGCAGGACATGGCCGCCCCGCTGGTCGAGGCTGCCGGGCTGGAGCCGGGCAATGTCGACATCGTGCTGATCAACGACCCGTCGATTAACGCCTTCGTCGCGGGCGGGCAGGTGGTCTACATCCATTCCGGCCTGATCGATGCCGCCGACAGCGCCAATGAAGTGCAGGGCGTGATCGCGCATGAGCTCGGCCACATCACCGGCGGGCATGTGATCCGCAGCGCTGACAGCTATCGCGCGGCGACCAATATCACCATCCTCTCGCTGCTGCTGGGCGTAGCAGCCATGGCCGCCGGCGCCGGAGATGCCGGAATGGCGGCCATGATGGCCGGCCAAAGTGCGGCGATGGGCAAGTTCCTCGCCTTCAGCCGGGCACAGGAAAGCTCGGCCGATGCGGCAGGCGCCGAATATCTCTCCAGGGCCGGGATCACGGGCAAGGGTTCGCTGGAATTCTTCGGCAAGCTGCTCAACCAGGAATTCCGCTATGGCCGCAGCCAGGCCGACGAAGCGCAGTTCACCCGCACCCACCCGCTCTCTGGCGATCGCATCACCCGCCTGCGCGAAGTTTACACTATCGACCCGGCGTGGGATGCCCCGCTTGATCGCGACATCGAGGCGCGATTCCAGCGGGTCAAGGCCAAGCTCTATGGCTATCTCGCCGAACCCAATTTCGTCCTGCGCAACTATCCTCGCACGCAGATGGATGTGCCCGCACGTTATGCCCGGGCCTATGCCTATCACAAGGACGCACAGGTCGAGCGAGCGCTCGCCGAAGTCGAAGGGTTGCTCGCGACCGATCCAGACAATCCCTATTTCCTTGAGCTCGAAGGGCAGGTCCTGCTCGAATCAGGCCGCCCGCAGGAAGCGATCCCGGCGTTGCGCAAGGCGACCGACCTCACCCGCAACCAGCCGCTGATTGCTTCGCTGTTCGCGCATGCGCTGATCGCGACTGAAGACCAGGCCAACTATGCCGAAGCGGAGAAGGTCCTGCGCGCGGCGGTGGCGAAGGATCGCTACATGCCGTTCGCCTGGTATCAACTGGGCGTGGTCTATGCCGCGCGCGGCGACATGGCACGGGCGAGGCTCGCCACTGCCGAACAGCAGGTCATGACGAGGCAATATGTGCTGGCCTTGAACAGCGCGCAGATCGCCGAATCCGCCCTGCCCAAGGGGACACCCGACTGGATCAGGGCGCAGGACATCCGCTTGCAGGCCGAAGCCGAGCTTGAACGCGAGCGTGACCGACGGTAGCGGCCAACACTATGCCCAATCCCATGCGCAGCACCATATTCACCGCCATCCTCGCCATTGTCGCCGGCTTCGCCGGGGCGGCCGCCTTCAGCTGGTCGGGCCTCGGCGACAGGCAGGTCGAACGTTACCTGATGAGCGATCCCGAGCTGCTGCCGCGGATGGTTGCCGCATATGAGCGCAAGCAGGCTGAAGACCGGCTCGCCCGCGCCGGGGACGATGTGCGCCAGCCCTTCGCCGGGGCGGTGCTCGGCAACCCTGAAGGCAAGCACACGCTGATCAAGTTCACTGACTACAATTGCGGCTACTGTCGCGCCAGTGCCGGTGAAGTGCAGAAGTTGATCGAGCAGGATCCCGAGCTACGCGTCGTGATCCGCGAATGGCCGATCTTCGAAGGCAGCGACCGCGCCGCCGCCTTGGCGCTCGCGGCCGGGCGGCAGGGCAAATACGCAGCTTATCACCAGGCCCTGTTCGCCAGCGGTGACACCTCGGAAGCCGGTTTGATCGCCGCCGCGCGGCATGTCGGCTTGGATGTGACGAAGCTGGAAGCTGACGCCAGGAGTCCGCAAATCGCCTACGAGCTTGAGCGCAACACGCAGTTCGCACGCGAACTGGGCTTTACCGGGACCCCCAGCTGGGTCGTCGGCGGTCGGATCATCGAAGGTGCGGTTCCGGCAGAAACGCTCGCTGAAGCGATCGCCCAGGGCGACGAAACCGGGGCGTGACGATGCGTGCGAAGTGGCTCGGCTGTGCCGCGCTGCTGTGGGCAGCCGGAGCTAGCGCCGCCGCTGTACTGCCCGAAGCCTTCGTCGAACTGCGCGCCAAGGACGCCCGCGTCGCTCGCATCGGCTATGAGCTGGTGACCGGCAATGCCGCCTTCTGCGACCAGCAGACCCCTGCCACCGGGCTGCTGCTGCACGATCTCGCGGCCTATGGCGACGGTGAGAAGCTGGGCCGGCTGCTGGGCATGACCAGCCCCGTTGGCATCCAGGCGGTGGTCCCGGGTTCTCCCGCAGACCAGTCAGGACTTGCCGCCGACCAGTCGATCGCCAGCCTTGCCGGGCTTGACGTCGCCGGGATGCCTACCGACGAAAAAAAGCGATGGAAGCGGCTCGAGACCATCCGCGTGGCGATGGTCGAACAGCTCCAGACCGAGCGCAAGCTCGCGTTTCAGGCTGTCGGCGGCGAGTCACTGGTGATCGAGGCTATCCCGGCCTGCGCGAGCCGCTTCGAAGTCGGCCCCCTGGGCAAGCGCGCGGTGGCCGATGGCAGCCGGGTAGTGATCGGCGAAGACTTCCCCGGGCACGAATGGAGCGACGAGCTGCTCGCCGGGGTCATGGCGCATGAGCTGGCGCACAATGTCCTGCGCCACCGGGCCTGGCTCGATGCCAAAGGTCGCAAGCGCAAGAACGTGCGGTTGACCGAGCGCGAGGCCGACCGGCTCGCCCCGTGGCTGCTCGCCAATGCCGGCTACGATCCCGAAGCGGCGGTGCGTTTCATGGCGACCTGGGGCCCCGACCACAGCGGCGGCATCTTCCGAAAGCGCACGCATGACGGGTGGGACGAGCGGGTCGAATTCATCGCCGCCGAAGTGCCGCTGGTCCGTGCACAGATGGCCGCCACTGGCACAGCCGACTGGCGCAGCAATTTCCGGCGCGAAATCAAGCCCCAGGGTTAGGCCGTCTCTTCCTCGGCCACCTTGGCGTACATCGAGTTGATCGGCCTGGCGAAGACCCGCCGCACCATCGGCTCGAAGAACTCCAGCGGTTCGCTGTCATAGTCCGGATCGAACGCGGCCTGGTCGTACTTCTCGCAGAATTCCGCGCACGCCTTGTAATAGGGATGATCCTCGAACCTGTCGCGGACATTACGGTCCATGCCCAGGTGGTGGAAATAGTAATAGCCCTGGAAGGCACCGTGGTTCTGGCAGATCCAGTGGATCTCTTCGGAAACGAAGGGCTTGATGATCGAGGCCGCGACTTCGGGGTGGTTGTAGCTGCCCAGCGTGTCACCAATATCGTGCAACAACGCCATCACTACATATTGTTCGTCGCGTCCGTCGCGATGAGCGCGCGTTGCCGTCTGCAGTGAATGCTCAAGCCGATCGACCGGAAAGCCACCGAAATCGCCATCGAGCAGCTTCAGATGGTCGAGCACGCGATCGGCCAGTCCTTTCGAGAACTCGCGATATTCCTTGCCAATCAGGGCCCAGTCTTCCGCCGTGCCTTCCTTCATCTCGCGGAACTTGGCGCGTTCATGCTCACTGGCATGCTCGGGGTGCTGCGGTGCGTTCATGCTGGATTCTCCTCTTGGGTGCCAGATTATCGCAGATTCGCCGAGTGAGCAAAATATCTGACGATGCGGCGCATTTGCGCTAAGACGAAACGATCATGGCCGTATTGCCCTTCCGCCCCACCCCGTTCTTCGAGAACAAGAGCCGCGCTTTCTGGAACCTGCAGTTCGCCGGCTGGACCGGGGCCGTGATGTTGCGATCGGTTCAGGGCATCTCGAACGGCCAGCCGGCCAGTTACATCATCCTGATGCTGATCGTCGGCATCACCGGCTTTTCGCTCAGCACGCTGCTATCGGTTGTCTACCGCCAGCTGATCAATAGGCCCCCGTTGGTTACCTGGGGCGCAACGGCCGGGGTATTGGCAGTCGCTGTCGGCATCTATGTCCTGGTTGAAGCATGGATCAGCACGCTCTATTTCGCTGACCGCCCCACCACCTTGACCCAGTTGGTGCTGCTGTACCTGTTCGTTGATTTTTCGGTGCTGGGTGCCTGGACCGGGCTCTATTACGCCATCAACTTCTTCCTGCAGGTCGAGGAGCAGGCCGACCGGTTGGAACGCCTGGAGGCGCAGGCGACCAGCGCCCAGCTGGCCATGCTGCGTTACCAGCTCAACCCGCATTTCCTTTTCAACACATTGAATTCGATCAGCACGCTGGTGCTGCTCAAGCAGACCGAGCCGGCCAATGCCATGCTGACGCGCCTGTCAGGCTTCCTGCGGCACACGCTGATCAGCGAGCCCGGTGGCAAGGTAACGGTGGCGCAGGAAGTCGAGACTCTGAAGCTCTATCTCGATATCGAGCGCATGCGGTTCGAAGAGCGCCTGCGGACCGAATTCGACATAGCGCCCGATGCTGCCAAGGCGGTGCTGCCGTCATTGCTGCTGCAACCGTTGGTCGAGAACGCCATCAAATACGCAGTTTCACCGCAGGAGGAGGGTGCCCGCATCACCCTGTCGGCGCAATTGGTCGGACCGAGACTTCGCATCACCGTGTCCGACACCGGGCCGGGATTGCAAAGGCCTGAAACGCGCGCCAGCTTGCCAATTGCGCTGTCCGGCAAGCCTGTCTCCACCGGAGTAGGTCTCGCCAATATCCGTGATCGGCTGGCGCAGGCCTATGGAGAGGACCACCTGTTCGAAATTCGCACCCCCGATGATGGCGGCTTCACCGTCGTGATCGAACTCCCCTATGAAACCGCATTGGAAGATAGCGAGGCCATTTCCCCCAACGGCCCTGCCCCAACTGCAGCTAACCCGAGGTCGGAGCTGCCTGCCAATGTGGAATCGCTAGACGCCCATCGCGCCACCGGAAGTTGAACCCATGACCATTCGCACCATCCTCGTCGACGATGAGAAGCTCGCCATCCAGGGCCTGCAGCTGCGGCTGCAGCCGTTCGAAGACGTGGAGATCATCGGCACCTGTTCCAACGGTCGCGAAGCGATCCGCAAGATCAAGACCGAGAAACCCGACCTGGTGTTCCTCGACATCCAGATGCCGGGGTTCGATGGCTTCAGCGTGGTCAAGGGCGTGATGGAGATCGAACCGCCTCTGTTCGTATTCGTCACCGCCTACCAGGAACACGCCATTCGCGCGTTCGAGGCAAATGCCGTCAATTACCTGATGAAGCCGGTCGACGAGGACAAGCTGGCCGACACCATCGAGCGTGTGCGCCAGCGGCTGGCAGAGAAGAAAAGCGCCGAAGAGGCCGAGAAGCTGCTTAACGTCCTTAGCGAAGTCGCACCCGATGCGGCCGAGGAATTCGCCGAAGGTGGTGACGACACCAGCGACCGCTACGAAAAGCTCATCAACGTCAAGGATCGCGGGCAGATATTCCGAGTCGAAACCGACTCGATCGAACATATCGAGGCCGCAGGCGACTATATGTGCATCTATACCGGCGACAACTCGCTGATCCTGCGCGAGACGATGAAGGACCTCGAGCGTCGCCTCGATCCGCGCAAATTCCAGCGCGTGCACCGCTCGACCATCGTCAACCTCGACCAGGTCCGCCAGGTCAAGCCGCATACCAATGGCGAATGCTTCCTGGTGCTGGATTCAGGCGCCGAAGTGAAGGTCAGTCGCTCGTACAGGGATGTCGTCGCGCGTTTCGTGCACTGATTTGGCTTTCGAATGCGCCTCCGCGCTTTCGTCCTCGCTAGACGCGCAGCAAGCTGCGCCCGCTGCGGGCGGGCGGTCGCCCTTGCGGCCCCTATCATGGCCGTGTCCAGCGCGAGTTTGCTAGCAAGCGTAGGTCTCGGCGCCTGAAAGGCGACGACAGCGCGCGACTGCGCGCCGCCCGGTAGGGCGGAAGCCAAGTGAGCGGACGCGAACGCCGGCGCTTGAGGCCAAACAAAAGAAAGGCCAAAAGCGCGCAATGACCAACTTCTTCCTCCCCGGTTTCGACCTCGACGTTTTCGTTCGCGACACGCTGGCTGAAGATCTGGGCAATGGCCTGCCCGGCGGCGGGCATGACGTGACCAGCGAAAGCGTGATCCCGGCCGGGGCGCGCTTTGCCGGGGTGATGGATACGCGCGATGCCATCAGCGTCGCCGGCCTGCCCATCGCCGAGGCGTTCTTCCGCGCACTCGAGCCGGAGATGACCATCGAGATCCTCGTCGAGGAAGGCGCGCAGGTGCCCGCCGGGACCGACCTGATGCGGCTGGAAGGCAATGCCCGCGCCATGCTGACTGCCGAACGCAGCGCGCTCAACACCCTCCAGCACCTCTCTGGCATCGCCACCATGGTGCGCGAATATGTCGACGCGATGGACAATCCGGATTGCACCCTGCTCGACACCCGCAAGACCATCCCCGGCCTGCGGCATCTGGAGAAATATGCTGTGCGCATGGGCGGGGCGAGCAATCACCGCATGGGCCTGTGGGACGCAGCGATGATCAAGGACAACCACGTGCTGGTCGCCGGCAGCGTCGGCGAAGCGGTGCGGCGCGCGGTCGAGGCCGGGGTGCAGGAGATCATCTGCGAGGTCGACCGGCTCGACCAGATCGAACCGGCATTGGCGGCGGGCGCGACCCGGCTGCTGCTCGACAATATGGAGCCCGATACACTGCGCGAGGCCGTGAGCATCGTCGCCGGCCGCGTCCCGACCGAAGCGAGCGGGGGGATCAACCTCCAGACCATCAAGGCCAAGGCCGCGACGGGCGTGGACTACGTCTCCGTCGGCCGTCTGACTCAGAGCGCGCCTGCAGCCGATATTGGCTTGGATTTTAAGCCGCTGTGAGGTGGCTGTTCGCTCGCGGTTGGCTCGATGCAAGGACCGTAATTGTCTTGCGTGTGCTGATAGCAGGCGCGCTTCTTGCGAGCCTCTTCTACCTCGCCGCTGCGACTGCGGAATATCGCGCCTATTGGGATCAGCCAGAGGTCCGCCAAAGGTTCGCCTACGTCCGGCCGGAAATTGTCGAGTATTTGTTCGTTCACGCAGTCATACCGCTCGTTCTTGCGATCTACCCGAGGCGTATCACGAATCTCGTTTTCTGGGCCTTAGCTCTCTATCTGCCGATCCCCTGGCTGCAGGCTGCGCTGGATGATGGTCATACGGTGAACCAAACGGTGGTGAACTGGTATCTCCTGAATGGCCTGCTGATGTTCGCTGTGGCCGGCTACACCGCATCACGGGCCATATCTGGACAAACGCGGGGGAGCGATGCGTAAGATCGCCCTGTTTGTCGGCTTGGCTGGCCTATGTGCGGGTCCCGCATTCGCCCAATCCTACCAGTGCCGCGTGCCGCAGAACCTGCTGGTGCCGGAGGGCAAGTCGGGCCAGCCGCGCCAGCTGCCGGTCACTGGCTACACCTTCGCGCTGAGCTGGTCGCCGGAGTTCTGCAAGAACCGTCAAAGTTCGCCCCGCCATCGCTCGCAATGCTCGGGCCGCAACGGGCGCTTCGGCATGGTGGTGCATGGCCTGTGGCCGGACGGCCGCTCCACCTGGCCGCAATATTGCCGCACCGCCCAGCGCGTCAGCGTGCCCGAGGCGAAGCGCAATATGTGCATGATGCCCTCGGCCCGGCTGATGGCCGACCAGTGGCGCAAGCATGGCGCCTGCTTGACCCGCAAGCCCGAGACCTATTTCAAGGTCACCCGCATCCTCTGGAACAGCCTCAAGCACCCCGACTACGACCGCCTGAGCCGCGAGGACGGGCTGACCGCAGGCCGCATCCGCGCCGCCTTCACTCGCGCCAACCCCGACTGGACGCCGGAGATGGTCGGCGTGAAACTCAACGAACGCGGGTGGCTACAGGAACTGCGGCTCTGCTACGGCAAGGACTGGATGCCGACCCGCTGCAAGCGCAGCCAGCTGGGCGCGCGGGACAATGTGTCGGCGAAGATCTGGCGGGGGTTGTGAGGAAAGAACTTCGAGAACAGGCTGCCCGCTTGCGCAAGATGCCGTCCCATGAGGCGTCAGAATGGCTGATCGCGAACTATCCCCGCGATTCCTCCGAACTCGGCGTTGCATTCGCTTTGCTCGAGCATCTTTCTTTCAAGCGGGTCGATGCGGTTGCGCTGGCCGAGCATTATCTTCGTGGGCGAGTATTTGCCCATGCCAAGCCCTACATTGTGTTCAGGAAACTGCTGGGCTTGGCGAGGTTCTTCTCGGTGATGGGCAGGCTGGTTCCGGAATCGCGACGAGATCGAGAGTTGCTGCTCTATCACCTCGGACCGTTGCTTGCCGAAGCGAAGACAGACCGAGAGTTGGCTGCAAGGGATGAATGCCTGACAAGGCTCGGAGCAGAGCAACTTGGCAAAGGAAGCCCTGTCCCTACCGACGCTCAGCAAAGAATCTCTTGAGCAACCCCGCAGCCTCGTCCTCGCCCATGCCCGCATACACTTCCGGCGCGTGCAGGCATTGCGGATGATCGAACACCTTCGCTCCGTGCTCCACTGCGCCGCCCTTGGGGTCGCTGGCGGCGTAGTAGAGCCGCGCGATCCGCGCGTGGCTGATCGCCCCGGCGCACATGGCGCAGGGTTCGAGCGTCACCCACAGGTCGCAACCTTCCAGCCGCTCCTGCCCCAATGCCTTGGCAGCGGCGCGAATCGCGGCCACTTCGGCATGGGCAGTGGGGTCAGTGTCCGTGCGCGGAGAGTTGTGCGCGACGGCGATGATGTCCTCGCCGCGTGTCACCACCGCCCCGATCGGCACTTCGCCGGCCTCGGCCGCCGCACGGGCGGCGTCGAGGGCGCGGCGCATCGGGTCTGGTAAGGGCCAGCGGGTCATGCCATGGGCGCTACCGCCGCTGGTGCCGAATAGCCAGACTCGTGTTGACGATTCGCCCCTCCGCCGCTATGCGCGCGCCTTTCCCGGCATTGACCGATATTTTTTGAGAAGAGACGAACCATGTCGCGCATCTGCGAACTGACCGGCAAGGGCCGCCAGGTCGGCCACAACGTGAGCCACGCCAACAACAAGACCAAGCGCGTCTTCCTGCCCAACCTGCAGAACGTCACGCTGCTGAGCGAGAAGCTCGACCGCAGCTTCAAGTTCCGCGTGTCGACCCAGGGCCTGCGCTCGGTCGAGCACAATGGCGGACTGGACAACTGGCTGCTCAAGACCAAGGACGAGAAGCTTTCCTCTAACGCGCTCAAGGTGAAGCGCGAGCTGAAGAAGGCTCTGGCCGCGGCGTAAGCCAAGGGCCTCAGGGCCACTGACAGCATCCAAGGGCGCGCGGGGCAACCTGTGCGCCCTTTGCTGTGTCCGGCCTATCTTGAGGGCGCGGGCAGTTTGCCGTCCCATTGCAGCCGCAGCAGGAGCGTGCGCTGGTAGGATACGGCATTGTCATCCGAGATTATCGTCACCATCACGGGGTAGCCCGTGCCGCGATCACTTCCGGGTTCGATCGCAAGTCCCTCATAATTGTCGGTCGGAAACGGCGGGTCAAAACGTGCCAGCTCCGTGCCGCTCCAACTCTCGCCGACAACGATTTCCGCCGGGTCGGCAACCAGCAGCACTACCTTGAAATGCGGCGGAAAGCCCCATGCGATCCGGCGCACAAGGATCAAGACCCTGCCATCAGGCAGCGCCGCCATGTCGGTGGGGCGAAAGCCCTCTGGGGCGGCAAAGCTGAACTCCATTGGCTTGTCACCCAGCACCGGATCGCGCTGCCACTTCAGGCCCGGAAATTCTTCGCCCATGAACCCGGCCCTGCCTTCGCCCAGCATCAAGAAGCTCCCGTCGCTCAACCGCGTCATCGCCTCGGGCCCGCTGTTCTCGCCCCAGCGCCGCATCGGCTCCGGCAGGGCCTGGGCCGGGTCCGAAAGGTCCCCTTCGCGCCGTTCGATCATGTTGCGGCCTTCGAATGCTGCCCAGACGCGCCCCGTGCCCGGATCATGCGCCAGCGCTTCGATGTCCTGGTACATCTTGTCGGTAAACCTGGTGTCGGGATCGTAGGGAAACAGCTCGAAGTCGGTCGGGCCTCCCGACGCCATGGAGAACGCCAACCCGGCCCCTGCGTCGCTGGCAGCAAGGAACTTGCCGCCACCAAGCGCGACGAGCCCCGAATAGCCATGGAACAGGGAATGTTCGCTCTTGAGCTGCCAGGTCCCGATAACGTCCAGCGCTCCAATGCGCGGTTTATCGAT
The DNA here is from genome assembly GCF_030140925.1 of Parerythrobacter aestuarii. Lineage (NCBI taxonomy): Bacteria > Pseudomonadati > Pseudomonadota > Alphaproteobacteria > Sphingomonadales > Erythrobacteraceae > Parerythrobacter > Parerythrobacter aestuarii. The sequence goes on along the minus strand of NZ_JARBWD010000001.1, from coordinate 285,773 downwards.
GGCGAGGCGAATGACTTCGACCCCGGCATTCAGCATCACGGGTGGAGGAGCACTGCGCAGCCATGTTCCCGGCGCAAGCGCGACCGCAACCAGCACCAGCAGGATCAGGCGGCGCTTCATCGGCAATCCCCGGCCCCTTAGCGCATCGGGCCGGTAAACAGCAGCGGATCGACCCGCGCATCGCGCCACTTCATGCTCCAATGCAAATGCGGCCCTGTGGCGCGCCCGGTAGCACCGATATTGCCGACATATTGCCCCTGCCGCACGCGCTCGCCCTCGCTGACGGCGATCTTGGAGAGGTGCAGGAAAGCGCTGTTGAGCCCATTGCCATGATCGATAATGAGCAATCCGCCTTCGAGCGAGAATCCGGTCGCCGCCAGTGTCACCACGCCGTCGGCCGGGGCAACGAAGGGTGTGCCGCTCGCGCCGGTGGCGATGTCCATGCCCGAATGATAGCTGCCCGGCTCGCCACGATAGATCCGCTGCGAGCCGAACCGGCCTGAAATGCGCCCGGTCACCGGCCAGATGAAGTCCTGCGCCCAGCCGCGACTGTCAGCGTCCACGCTGCGCGCCGCGTTGATCCGGTCGAGCTCGGGCTTGCGGCGCTGCCAGAAGGCATCGCTCATCCCTCCGCTGCGGCGGGCGATATTGACCCGCTCGATGTTCCAGGCGCGTGGCTTGATGGTGAGCGGAGCAGCAATGGCGCTACCGTCGGACAGGGTGGCGATCAGCTCGGCCGACGGCCCGGCATCGCGGTCGAAGGCGGCAAAGAAGCGACGGTCCTGGTCAAGCTCGAGCAGCCTATTACCGAACTGTAATCGTACGGTACGCAACGGTGCCTGACCTCGTATCCAGCCACCTTGCTCCAGTTCGCCCTCGAGCAGGAATTTGGTTGTTTCGCGCAAAACAGGCCCGGTTGCCTCGCTCGCGGCCGAACCGCTACCGGGCGCAGCGAGATTGAGAACAAACGCAACCGCAAGCGCTGCACCAGCCGCAGCGCCCCAATGCCATCGGCGGGCCATCAGCCCTCCCCGGTCAGGCGTTTCGTTGCCAGCTCGGCCGATGCGTAGGCTTCCTGATGTTCGACGCTCCAGTAGCGGAGGTCTTCAAGCCCAATTTCGACGCCGCTGACCGCGCACAATACGAAGCGCCCCGTGCGCAGGACGCGAAAGCCGTTGGGACCATATTCGAGCAGTGCGGGCTGGTTGCGTGATGACATCAACATGAGAGACCTTCTAGCAGCCCAGGATTAACCGAACAAATCTTCCTGCGTTCCTGAGGCAGGAGATTTGCGCGAGCTGGCAGGTTTTTTCGGGGCGGGTCCCACTGCAGGGACCACGCCCAGCGCACCATCGGCGAATTCGACCGACAGCTGGGCCTCCTTCGCCGCCGCCTCCCGGCTGCGCACCAGCGCGCCCGAGGCATCGCGCACCAGTGCATAGCCGCGCTCGAGCGGAGCCTTGGGGTCGAGGCTCGCCAGCACGCGGGCGAGGGCGACGAGGCGCTCGCCGACCTGCGCCTGCTGCTTCTGCACCAGCTCGGGGCTTAGCCGGACTTGCTCCAACCCGCGCCGTGCATCGCGCAAGCCGCGCTCCAGCACCTGCGGCGATAGCCTGAGCGCACTGAGGGCTTCGCGCCCCTTGCTTGCCTGTGCCTTCAACCCCTGCCGCAGCCGCTCGACCTGCTCGTCGAGCTTCTGCGCCTGCGGTTGCAGCAGCGTCTCGATCTTGGGCAGGCGCTGCGCTCGCGCTTCCAGCCGTTCGCGCCCGAGTGCCAGCGGCCGCAGGACCCCCCGTTGTTGTCGCGCCGCGAAATCATTGAGCGTCGCCGCCAGCTCACCGCGCACCGGCACCGCCATTTCCGCCGCAGCTGTCGGCGTCGGCGCGCGGCGATCGGCGGCATAGTCGGCCAGCGTGGTATCGGTCTCGTGCCCGACCGCACTGATGACAGGGATCGGGCTCTCGGCGATGGCGCGGACGACGATCTCTTCGTTGAAGCACCACAAATCCTCAATCGAGCCGCCGCCACGGGCGACGATCAGCAGATCGGGCCGCGGCACCGCGCCGCCTTCGGGAATAGCGCCAAAGCCGCGCACCGCCTGCGCCACCTGCTCGGCCGCACCCTGCCCCTGCACCAGCACCGGCCATACCAGCACATGGCTTGGGAAGCGGTCGGCCAGCCGGTGGAGGATATCGCGGATCACCGCCCCGGTGGGAGACGTCACGACGCCGATCACCCGGGGCAGAAAAGGCAGCGCCCGCTTGCGTTCTCGCGCAAACAGCCCCTCGGCCTCGAGCCGCTGGCGGGTCTTTTCCAGCAGCGCCAGCAGCGCGCCTTCGCCCGCCAGCTCGAGGCTTTCCATGACGATCTGGTATTTCGAGCGCCCGGGATAGGTGGTGAGCTTGCCGGTGGCGATCACTTCGAGCCCGTCTTCCGGCACGAACGCCAGTCGCCCGGTCGTGCCCTTCCACATCACCCCGTCGATGACCGCCTTGTCATCCTTGAGCGCGCAATAGAGGTGGCCCGAGGCGGCGCGTTTCACCCCCGACAGCTCGCCGCGTAGCCGGACATAGCCGAAGCGATCCTCGACCGTGCGCTTGAGCATTTGGGACAAGGCGCTGACAGTCAGCGGCTCGGCGTTGTCGCCGGCCCGTTCGCGCGCTACCAGCCCGCCTGTACTGTCATCTCCATAGGGATCTGCCATGAATATCCTTCTGATCGGCTCGGGCGGGCGCGAACATGCCTTGGCATGGAAACTGGCGCAATCCCGCCTGCTTGCCGCAGATGGGGATCGTTTCTACGCGACGCCAGGCAATCCCGGCATTGCCGAGCATGCCGAGTGCGAGGCGCTGGACGTGGCGGACCACGCCGCGGTGGTGCAATTCTGCGCGGACAACACCATCGGGCTGGTCGTCGTCGGCCCCGAGGCCCCGCTGGTCGACGGGCTGGGCGATGCCTTGCGCGCGGCGGGCGTGGCGGTGTTCGGACCCGACAAGGCCCCAGCGCAACTGGAAGGCTCCAAGGGCTTCACCAAGGATTTGTGCGAACGCGCCGGGATCCCGACTGCGGGCTATGTCCGCACGACCTCGCTGGCGCAGGCGACCGAAGCGCTGGATCGCTTCGCCGCCCCTTATGTTCTCAAGGCCGACGGGCTGGCGGCGGGCAAGGGCGTGGTGATCGCCGAAACCCGCGCGGAGGCCGAAGCGGCGCTGGCCGACATGTTCGGCGGGCAATTCGGCGACGCGGGTGCAGAGGTCGTGATCGAGGAGTTCATGCACGGCGAGGAAGCGAGCTTCTTCGCGCTGACCGACGGCACCGCGATCCTGCCGATCGGCACCGCGCAGGACCACAAGCGCGTGGGCGAAGGCGACACCGGCCCCAACACCGGCGGCATGGGCGCCTATTCCCCCGCCCCGGTGCTGACCGAGGAATTGCAGGCGCAGGCGATGCGCGAGATCATCGAGCCGACCGTCGCCACACTGCGGGCCGAGGGCATGCCCTATTCGGGCGTGCTCTACGCCGGGCTGATGCTGACCGACGAAGGCCCCAAGCTTGTCGAATACAACGCCCGCTTCGGCGATCCCGAATGCCAGGTGCTGATGATGCGGCTGGAGGAAGACCTCGGCGAACTGATGCTGGCCTGCGCCGAGGGGCGGCTGGGCGAGTATTCGGAAGCGAAGCTGTCAGCCGAAACCGCGCTGACGGTGGTGATGGCGGCAAAAGGCTATCCCGGCACCCCGGAAAAGGGCGGCGCGATCGATCTGGGCGGGGCTGAGGCGGACGGGGCGAAGGTTTTCCATGCCGGGACGGCGCTCAGGGAGGGCCAGCTGGTCGCCAATGGCGGCCGCGTCCTCAATGTCACAGCGATGGGCTCGAGTGTGAGCGAAGCGCAGCTGGGAGCTTACGCAGCTGTCGATGCGATCAGTTTCCCGAGTGGATTCTGCCGGAGGGATATCGGCTGGCGCGAGGTGGAGCGGGAGGCTTCGTGATTGCCTTTCCCGCCTCGCCAGCGATCGCTGAACCAGACCTGCCCGCGGCGCACGAGTTCGGGAGTTTTCACCCCTTTCTGAAGGGGGTATTCAGCCAGTGGCATCCGACTCCGTTCGAGGTTGAGGGAGTCGCCTACAACTGCGCTGAACAGTATATGATGGCGGCGAAAGCCAGCCTGTTCGGTGCTGAGGCGATTTACTCTCAAATCATGGGCAGCGACGATCCGGCGCTGCACAAGCGCCTAGGCGCGCAAGTGAAGAGCTTCGATTCAGCGACCTGGTCTCGCTGGCGCTATCACATTGTTCATACAGCCAGCATAGCGAAGTTTTCGCAGAACGCGGGTGCGCGTCGTCGACTGCGGAACACTGCTCCGTCAATGTTGGTCGAAGCCAATCCGCGCGACTGGGTCTGGGGAAACGGCCTCGCCGCAGACGACCCCGCCACACACGACCCGAATCAGTGGCGCGGAACCAACTTTCTCGGACGCATCCTGACTTTGGTGCGCGACAACCTAAGTGAGGAAGAGATGCTGTAGGTATATTGGGCGAGAAACACCTTTCCTACAGCACTGGCTCTGGCCTAGCCTGCCTTCCGCTCTTTGACAGATGTGAAGAACAACAGTCCGACAAGCCCCGCCCGCCAGCGGGGCTTTGCCGTTTCTGGCGTGCCTATGGAGCGGGGTCAGGCCCCGCCCGCTGTATGTACTTGATCAACTTGGACTCGGTGCAACCAACTTGCGGGCCAGCCACTCACCTGCCCCACCTCGTCAGCCCGGCCACCGAGCCGGGGTGACGAAGAAGGAGGATCAGCCCAGCTTCTCTGCCATCAGCGCCTTCAAATCCACCTCGGGCCGGGGGCCGTAGTGGCTGATCACTTCGGCCGCGGCGATGGCGCCGCGCTTGAGGCAGCGGTCGAGCGGCTCGCCCTTGGCGTAGCCCGACAGGAACCCGGCGGCGAACTGGTCGCCCGCGCCGGTGGTGTCGACGACCTTGTCGATCGGCTCGGCAGCGACTTCGGCGCGTGTCCCATGCGCGATGGCGATGGCACCCTTGGCGCTGCGGGTGGCGACCAGCACCGGGACCTTGCCGGCCACCGCCGCGACCCCGGCTTCGAAGTCGCTCTCGCCCGTCAGCGTCGCCAGCTCGTGTTCGTTGACGAACAGGATGTCGATCACGCCCTCTTCGATCATGGCGCGGAAATCGTCGCCATGGCGGTCGATGACGAAGCTTTCGCTGGCGGTGAAGGCGATCTTGCGGTCGGCCTTGCGGGCAACCTCGATCGCCCTGCGCATCGCCTTGCGCGGCTCTTCCGGGTCCCACAGGTACCCTTCGAGATAGAGGATCGCGCCGCTCGCGATCAGCTCTTCGTCGAGCGCCGTGGCGGGCAGGAACTGGCCTGCGCCGAGGAAGGTGTTCATGGTCCGCTCGCCATCGGGAGTGACGAAGATCAGGCAGCGTCCGGTCGGCGGCTCGTCGGTGAGCGGTGGGGTGTCGAAATCGATCCCGGTGGCGCGCATGTCATGAGTGAAGACCTCGCCCAGTTGGTCGTCGCAGACCTGCCCGACAAAGGCGCATTGCAGGCCCAGCATCGAAGCGCCAGCCAGCGTGTTGGCAGCCGAACCACCCGAGACCTCGCGGGCCTGCCCCATCGCGGCGTAGAGCGTCTTTGCCCCTTCTGCGTCCACCAGCGTCATCCCGCCGCGATTAAGATCGAGCTCGTCAATCAGCTCATCGGTGCAGGAAGCGATCACATCGACCACGGCATTGCCGATGGCGATTACGTCGTAGCGGGGTTCGGTCATGGGTATTCCGTCGATTGGGGAGAGGTGCCGGGAGCGCCTAGCCGCTCGCCATGCACAGGCCAAGCCCTGTTTGGCTGCGCGGGCCATGCGAGCGATTGACTTGGCCGCAAGCCCGACTCACAAGCACGGCAACCATGATGAGCCTTCCCACAGCCCTAGCCCGCGCCGTTGGCCAGTTGGCCGACCCTTCGGTCCTGCGGGTGCTTGCGAAGAGCATCGCAATAACACTGGGGGTGTTCGTGCTGGCTGGGTGGCTGCTGCTGACAGGCCTCTACGCCTGGCTGGTGTCACTCGGATCAGCCTTCAGCGCCGAGTTGAGCGCCATCGCCGCTGTGCTGCTGACAGCCGTGGCTGGGTGGCTGGCGTTCCGGATTGTGGCACTGGCAGTGCTGCAGTTCTTTGCCGACGAGATCGTCCTGGCGGTGGAGCGGCGGCACTATCCGGCAGCGGCGGCGACCGCCCGTGTGTTGCCCTTCCGCGAAGACCTGCAAAATTCGCTGAAGGGTCTCGGCCGAGCGATCCTCTTCAACGCATTGGCATTGCCGGTGGCGCTGGTCCTGCTGTTTACCGCTATCGGCCCGGCGGTAGTGTTCTTTTTCGTCAATGCCGTGCTGCTGGGGCGCGAACTGACCGAGATGGCCTGGCTGCGGCACCGCGCCAGCTCCGACGAGACGATCCCGCTCGGGGGCGCAACGCGGTTCCTGCTTGGCGCGTCAGTCGCTTGCCTGCTGATTGTCCCTTTCCTCAACCTGCTCGCGCCGGTCATTGGCGCGGCTGCGGCTACCCATATGGTGCAAGGCCGCAAGGATGCCCTGACACATGCGTAACCTGCTTTTGCTCTCCACCCCAATGCTGCTCGCCGCCTGCGGAGGTGCAGGCAATTCCGTCGCCAGCACCGGCACCGTTGCGGCTCCGCCGCCGCGGACCAACACTGTGCGGGTACCGCCGACCAGGCCTACACCTGCACCGACCGTCTCCAGCGGGGATTACCGCACGCCGCAAGTAACGAGCATGCCCGGGCTGGAAGGGATCATCGGGGCGAATGCCAATGAACTGCAGCGCCAGTTCGGCACCGCGCGGCTGGATGTCTACGAAGGCGATGCGCGCAAGCTGCAGTTCGCAGGTGAGGCCTGTGTACTCGACATCTACCTCTATCCGCTGCGCAAGGGTGCAGAACCGACCGCGACCTATGTCGATGCGCGGCGCGCCAGCGATGCACTGGATGTCGACCGCGCCGCCTGTGTCAGGGCGCTCAAAGGCAGGTGAGATGGCTTGGTAACGCCGATTTAAGTGTATTCTGCCATGGCTGGACCCTCACATGACAGGGGTTCAAGCTGATGAGTTTCCAGTTCGACAATCTTGCCCGCGCGGTGGCCGACGACGGGCGCGTTGCGCCCGATGAAATCCTATCGCTGCGCCAGCTTGGCTGGGGTGACGGCCAGATTGCGCGAGAAGAGGCCGAAGCGATCTTCGCCATCAACCGCCAGATCGTGCTGCCGGGCAACGACTGGGTCGATTTCTTCGTCGAAGCGGTCAGCGAATTCGTGCTCAACGGCACTGAGCCCAAGGGCATGTGCGATGAGAGTGAAGCACAATGGCTGATGCAGGCGATCGACCATGATGGCCGACTGGAGACCATGGCCGAGCTCGAAGCGCTGGTGCGGATCGTCGAGAAGGCGCGCAACGTACCCGACAGCCTCAAGCACTATGCGCTCGAACAGATCGAACACGCCGTGCTACACGGCGAAGGCCCAACGCGTGACGGGGGCGAGCTCTCGTCAAGCCACGTCAGCACTGCAGAGTGCACCTTGCTGCGTCGGCTGGTTTTCGCCAGCGGCGGCCATCGCCCGGCAGCGGTCAGCCGCCATGACGCGGAAATGCTATTCCGCATCAAGGACGCGACACTCCACGCCTCCAACGCGCTGGAATGGCCCAAGCTGTTCGTCGACGGGGTTGCCAACTACCTGCGCGGCTTCACCGCCGCCAATGCCCAGCTTTCGCATGCACGGATGAAGGAGCTGGAAGGCTTCATCGGCGACAACTCAGTGAATGTCGGCCGGTTCTTTGGCCGCATGGCTAAGGAAGCGCCCAGGGTCGCCAACCATTTCGGCAAGGTCTTCGGCCAGAAGGGCGTCGGAACCGACTACACCGTGCGTGCGATCGAAGGCGAAATGGTGACGGAGAACGAGCGCAAATGGCTCAATCGCATGATCGAGGCTGATGGCGAACTCGACGCGTTGGAGAAAGCGCTGATCGAACGGGTCGAGGCCGAGCTGGACTAAGGGTTAGTCGAAGTCGAGCGGAGCTGCCGCGCCGCCCTGCATCGGGAGCGGACCCCGCGGCGGAACGGCGGGTACGGCAAGGCCGGATTCGGGCGGTCTGCGCCGGGGATTTCGCGGTGCTCTGCCGGTCAATTCTGTCTTGAGAGCCCGCAAATGCACAACTTCGGCCTTGAGCATGATTCGCTCTTCTGCGTCGATTGCAGCATCCAGTCTTTTATTAAGGGCGGCAAGTTCTTGCTCGATCCTGGCGGCAATATGCAACTTCTCCGCGTGACGCCGAAGATCTCGCTGGACGCGGTCAGCGTTTACTTCGGCGCTTCGTTCCAACTCAATGCGATTCAACTCGTCCCGGAATCGGCGTTCATTCGCAATAGACAGTCTCGACATTGCACGCCGTCGCCTACCGGCATGACGCATCAGTCTCTTGTGTCGGTTTGACTTGTCTCTTCTTGGTTCTTCCATGCAACTGTCTTACAATAATAAGACAGTTCGGTCTAGACCATGAAGGATTCGCCGCAGCCACAGGCACCCTTGGCGTTGGGATTCTCGAACACGAAGCCAGCGGTGAAATCGTCTTCTACCCAGTCCATCGTACTGCCGACGAGGTAAAGCACGCTGGCGCCATCGATGTAGAAGGTTCCGCCCGGAGTCGCGATCTTCTCGTCGAACTTCACCTCTTCGCTGACATAGTCGACCGAATAGGCGAGGCCCGAACAGCCACGGCGCGGGGTCGATAGCTTGACCCCGATGGCGCCTTCAGGAGCCTTGCTCATCAGCTCCGCCACGCGCGCTTCGGCGGCCTTGGTCAAAGTGACTGCTGCAGGGATTTCGCGTGTTTTCTGGTCGGTCATCACAGCATCCCCAGTTCGAGGCGGGCCTCGTCGGTCATCTTGTCGGGGCCCCAGGGCGGGTCCCATACCAGCACGACCTCGGCATCACGGATGCCAGGCACGCTGGAGGCGCGCAGCTCGACTTCGCCGGGCATGGTCTCGGCCACCGGACAATGCGGGGTGGTCAGCGTCATAGTGATGGTGGCATCGCTCTCGTCATCGACTTCGACACCGTAGATCAGTCCGAGGTCGTAGATATTAACGGGGATTTCCGGGTCGTAGATCTCCTTGAGCGCCGCGATCACCGCATCCTGCAGAGCGCCGCCGGGGCCGCTCGCAGAGGCTTCCTCGGGCTTCTTCTGCAGGAAACCCTCGAGATAGTCGCGCTTGCGTTCCATCGATTCGCGCAGAGTTTCCTCGGCTGCGTCTTCCACCCGTGCACGCGGCGGCTTGGCAAGAGTTGCCGCCTCCTCCGCGCTCAGCACCTGCTCGTTGGGAGCGGGAGCCGCGACATAGTCCTTCTTGGCTTCGTCACTCATCCGAAGATCCTCTGAGTCCGTTCGATACCGCGCAGCAGCGCGGCAATATCGCTTTCGTCGCTGTAGAGCCCGAAGCTGGCCCGCGCGGTGGCGGGGACGTCCAGGTGTTCCATCAAGGGCTGGGCGCAATGGTGGCCCGCCCTGATCGCGACATTCTCTTCATCCAATATGGTGCCCAAGTCGTGCGGATGCACCCCTTCCATCGCAAAGGAGAGGATGCCGGCGCTCGATTCCGGCCCGAACAGCTGGATCGAATTGATCTGGCTGAGCGCCTCACGTGCTTGCCGAACCAGCCCGTTCTCGTGCTCGTAGAGACGCTCCATCCTCAGCTGCTCGACATAGTCGATCGCAGCCCGGAGCGCGATCGCCTCGGTGATCATCGGCGTCCCGGCTTCGAAACGCTGCGGCGGCGGGGCGTAGGTGGTCTTCTCGAAAGTGACCTTGTCGATCATCGACCCGCCGCCCTGCCAGGGAGGCATGGCATCGAGCAGCTCCTCACGCGCCCACAACACGCCGATACCGGTAGGGCCGTAGAGCTTGTGGCCGGAGAAGACGAAGAAATCGCAGTCGAGCTCCCCCATGTCGAGCCGCATGCGGGGGGCCGACTGGCAGCCGTCGAGCAGGAGCTTGGCCCCGACGGCATGTGCCGCCTTCGCGGCGCGCTTCGCCCCCAGCACCGAGCCGAGCACGTTGGAGACATGCGCCAGCGCCACCAGTTTGTGCTTTTCGGTCAGCTTCGCTTCGAGCCAGTCGAGGTCGATCCGGCCGTCCTCGGTCAGCGGGCAGACGTCGATTTTGGCGCCGGTGCGCTCGGCCACCATCTGCCACGGTACGATATTGGAGTGATGCTCCAGCTGGCTGAGCATGATCCGGTCGCCGGGCTTGAGGTTCTCGCCACCCCAGCTGCTGGCGACGAGGTTGATGCCTTCGGTCGCCCCGCGCACGAACACGATCTCGGTTTCGGATGCAGCGCCGATGAACTGCGCCACCCGCCGCCGCGCTGCCTCATAGGCGAGCGTCATCTCGGCCGAGCGGGCATAGACCCCGCGGTGCACCGTGGCGTAGTCCGGCCCCAGCGCGCGGCTCATGGCATCGATCACCGCCTGTGGCTTTTGCGCCGTCGCCGCGGTGTCGAGATAATGCCACGGCTTCCCGTCGCGGGTCAGGAGCCCGGGAAAGTCAGCCTTGCGCGCAGAGATGGCGGTCATTTCGTTCAAACCGCGTCTCCCAGCGCCTCGAGCGCAGCGTCGAGCAGGCGCTCCTGCTCCTCTGCATTCTCAATGGCTACAAACGCATCGGCGAGGAACGCACGCACCAGCAGCTTCTTTGCCGTTTCCGGCGGCAGACCGCGCGCCGCCATGTAATAGGCCGCCATCGCATCGAGCTGGCCGACGGTCGCGCCATGCGCGCATTTCACGTCGTCGGCGAAGATTTCCAGCTGTGGCACGGCGTTGGCACTCGCGCCTTTCTCCAGCAGCAGGCCCTTGAAGTCTTGCGCGGCGTCGGTCTTTTGGGCGTCGCGGGCAACATCGATGCTGCCGAGGAAATTGCCTGTGCCCTGCCCCCAGTGGACCGAGCGCACCACCTGGTTCGACGTCGCTTCGGCCTCGGCATGGACGACATGCGTCACGAATTCTCGCACTGCATCACCGCCGCCGATGGTCACGCCGCCGAATTCGAAATGCGCGCCCTTGCCCAGCGTCACTTCGACTTCGACCCGGCAATAGTCGTTGCCAATGATGGTCGTGAACATCTCTGCCCGTGCGCCTTCGCCCAGCGTGAGCCGAACGCGGTGTAGCTCGGGCGCGTCACTGCCGACGACCATGCAATGCGCACGCGTTTCGTCGGGGGCGAGGGTGATGTCCTTCCATTCATCGAGCGCAGCCGCCCCGAGGCGCTCAAGTGCGCCGATATCGGCATAGCGCCACGCTTCTTGCCTGCGGGTTGGGAGAGTCGCAGCCTCAGGCATCTGCCATCACCGCGTCATAGCCTTCGTTCTCGAGCCGCTCGGCCAGTTCCGGACCGCCGGTCTGGACGATCCGGCCCTTGGCCAAAACGCTGACCTTGTCCGGCCGCACCACTTCCAGCAGGCGCTGGTAGTGGGTGATCAGCAGCACGCCTTTCGCAGGATCGCGCATGATCGCGTTGATCCCTTCGCCGACCACCCGCAGAGCATCGATATCGAGCCCGCTGTCGGTTTCGTCGAGCACAGCGAAGGTGGGGTCGAGGATGCCCATTTGCACCATCTCAGCGCGTTTCTTCTCACCGCCGGAGAAGCCGACGTTCACATTGCGCTTGAGCATGTCCATGTCGAGCTTGAGCAGGCCGGCCTTTTCCTTCGCCAGCTTGAGGAATTCACCACCTGAGAGCGGTTCTTCGCCGCGCGCCTTGCGCTGGGCGTTGAGTGCTTCGCGCAGGAACTGGACATTGGAAACGCCGGGGATCTCAACCGGATACTGGAAACCGAGGAACAGGCCGGCAGCGGCGCGCTCGTGCGGCTCCATTTCGAGCAGGTCCTGGCCCATGAAGCTCACCGAACCGCCGGTCACTTCATAGCCCGGGCGGCCGCCGAGCACATAGGCGAGCGTCGACTTGCCCGCGCCGTTGGGGCCCATGATGGCATGGACCTCGCCCGCTGCTACTTCGAGGCTGAGGCCGTTGAGGATCTGCTTGCCGTCAATTTCGGCGGTCAGGTTTTCAATCTTGAGCATTGGTAACCGTATCTTCCAGGGGTTGGTCGAACGCCGCTGGTTGCGGGGCCGGATTGGCCCGGCACCGGTCGCGCTGGTTCGAAATGAGAGTGTTGTATTCCGCCAGCTGCCCGCGATAGCGCGCCAGGACCTGCTGCTCTTCGTCTGTGTAGCGTTGCTTGCCGACCAGGGCTTCGATGCGCAGCTGCTCGGCCTGCATATAGCTTGCGCGCTGGTCGATCAGCGTCTGCACCCCGGCAAGGCAAGCGGTGTCCTGCACATTCGCGGTGGCGCTTGCCAAACGTGTCCGGACCGCGAGATCAAGGCTCTGGCCGCGGGCAACGTGGATGCGCCGGGCCCGTTCGAATATCTGCGCGACTTCGTCAGGCGGGGTGGCTTCGGAACTGTCATTCCGTGCAAGCACGGCATTGGCTTCGGCTTCGAGCTTGTCGCCTCGCTTTGCGCAACGCGGGATGTCGTTGCGGTATTGAGTCTCGAAGCTGACATCGTCACCGATCGTGTAGGAGCCGCCGCGCAGGCAGTTGTAATACTCGCTGACCTGCGGTTCGATCCGCACCGGGTAGTCGAGCGTCCAGCTGGTCGGGTCATCAGGATAGACGGCCAGCACGGATTCGTTGGCTTGTTGCGCGACCAGGAAGAGGGCCATGGCAGTGGCAATCATTCGGGTAACTCCTGCGACTGCATCAATTACGAGTCGTCTTCGAGGCTGGCGTCGGTCAGCGTATCGATCCGGGTAAGCCAGTAATCGGCAACCTGCTCACGCTCGGTACGATTGCGGCCGAGGTAGAGGTCTTTCATGATCCCGACGGTCTTGCCGCGCGCCTTCTCGCGCAGTGGGGCGCAATCCTGCCTGGTGTTGGTCGGATTGAGCAGCTGCCCATCGTCATCATAGAGCGAGATGCCCTGCTCGGTCTGGCGACAGGTCAGATAGGGCATCAGCGCCGGAGCCAGCTCCTGCGGGATGTTGATGGCTTCGAGCTGCTGCGGGCGCTGCGGCGCTTCCTCGGCCTCGGCCTCGGCCGCGGGTTGCAACAACATGGCAATGGCGAGTGTCATGGCGGTCAGCATCAGTCCCTCCCTCTGAATTCGCGCTTGTCACCGGACGGGCGGCGCGGCGCGCTGTCGCGCTGGTGGCGGCGGCGGGCCTCGCCCTTGTCGCCGATGCGCATGCGCATGCCGGCGGTTATGCGGGCGAGCACCGCGTCCATGTTCTCGAGGATGTCCTCGGCCTTGATCCGCATCACGCGGATGCCGACACTCTCCAGGCTCTTGTCGCGGCGCTTGGCGACGGTGTCGTTCTGGTCGGGCTCGTCGATGATGATCGCCATGCCGAGCTTGTGGCAGTTGAAGTCGACAATCGCGCTGCCGACCACGGCGAAGCGCTTGAAGGCATAGGGCCCCATATTGGCCTCGGCAAACCGCTTGGCGAGCGCCTTGTGCGCCGGCGAAGCCTCGCGCCGCATCTGCCGCGCCATGTCATGCAACGCATCGAGCCGCTTCTCGGAAATCTCCCACCCGCGGCCCTTCTTCTTGAGCGCGGGGGCTTCGGCGGAATCCGAGGGTTCGCGGATCTGCAGGGTCTTGCGGTCGGTCATCCAACCGACCCCTCGAGCGAGATCGCCAGCAGCTTCTGCGCCTCGACGGCAAACTCCATCGGCAGCTCTTTCAGCACTTCCTTGGCGAAGCCGTTGACGATCAGCGCCACGGCCTCTTCCTCGTCCAGTCCGCGCTGTATGGCGTAGAAGAGCTGGTCGTCGCTGATCTTGCTGGTGGTGGCCTCGTGCTCGATCTGCGCGGTCGGGTTCTTCACCTCGATATAGGGCACGGTGTGCGCGCCGCATGTCGACCCGAGCAGCAGGCTGTCGCACTGAGTGAAATTGCGCACGCCATCGGCATTCGGCCCGACGCGGACGAGCCCGCGATAGGTGTTGTTCGACTTGCCCGCGCTGATGCCCTTGGAGATGATGGTCGAGCGGCTGCCGCGCCCGTTGTGGATCATCTTGGTGCCGGTATCGGCCTGCTGGTAATTGTTGGTCACCGCGACCGAGTAGAACTCGCCGACGCTGTCCTCGCCGTTGAGGACACATGACGGGTATTTCCACGTCACCGCCGAGCCGGTTTCGACCTGGGTCCAGCTGATCTTGCTGCGCGCGCCCTGGCACAGCCCGCGCTTGGTGACGAAATTGTAGATCCCGCCCTTGCCGTTCGCATCGCCGGGATACCAGTTCTGCACGGTCGAATATTTGATCTCGGCATCTTCCAGCGCGACCAGCTCGACCACGGCGGCGTGGAGCTGATTTTCGTCGCGCATCGGCGCGGTGCAGCCTTCGAGGTAGCTGACGTAAGAGCCCTTCTCGGCCACGATCAGCGTGCGTTCGAACTGGCCGGTGTTCTCGGCATTGATGCGGAAATAGGTGGAGAGCTCCATCGGGCAGCGTACGCCTTCGGGGATGTAGACGAATGTGCCATCCGAAAAGACAGCGCAGTTCAATGTGGCGAAGAAGTTGTCATGCTGCGGCACGACCTTGCCGAGCCACTTCTTCACCAGCTCGGGGTGTTCCTTGATTGCTTCGCTGATCGACAGGAAGATGACGCCTGCCTTCTTGAGCTCCTCGCGGAAGGTGGTAGCTACGCTGACCGAGTCGAACACCGCATCGACCGCGACCTTGCGCGCGCCTTCGACCCCCGCGAGCACTTCCTGCTCCGCCACGGGAATGCCGAGCTTGTCGTAGACCGCCTTGATTTCGGGATCGAGCTCGTCGAGCGAAGCGAGCTTCTCCTTCTTCTTCGGCGCGGCGTAATAATAGGCTTCCTGGTAATCGATCGCCGGATAGCCGAGCTTGGCCCAGTCGGGCTCTTCCATGGTCTGCCACAGGCGGAAGGCCTTGAGCCGCCATTCGAGCATCCATTCGGGCTCGCCCTTCTTGGCGCTGATGAAACGGACGGTGTCTTCGCTCAGGCCCTTCTCGGCGAATTCGGTCTCGATCTCCGCCGACCAGCCGTGCTCGTACTCGGCCGCCTTGGCAGCGGCTTCACGCGCTTCGCGGTCTTGCAGTTCCAGATCTTCGCTCATGCCATTTCTTTCTCAGCCGCGAGCTGCGTCAACGGGATCGCCGCCAGCGCACCGCGCAGCGCTTCATTCACCACCGGCCAGTGCGGCTTGACGCTGCAATTGTGATCCACCGCGCACTCGGCCCCATCGACACAGGCGGTCAGAGCGATCGGCCCTTCCACTGCTTCGACAATATCGGCGACGGTGATCGCCGCCGCCGGGCGGGCCAGCTGCAAGCCTCCGCCCGCACCGCGGACCGAGCGCAGCAGGCCCGCTGCAGTGAGCTTGCTGACGATTTTCTGCACCGTTGGTGCAGGCAGTCCCGTTTCTGCCGCCAGTTCAGAGGCCGACACCCTTCCGCCCCCGCAATGGCGGGCAGCGTGGCTCATCGTGACGACGGCATAATCGGCAAGGTTGGACAGGCGCATATGCCTCACATACTCAAATCGGACCAATTCGTTCCGATTTGCAGCTAGGCGTCGGAAATCCTTGTTTCAACGCAAAACAGCTTGTTGCGAGTCGTTAGCATCTGGCCGCGTCGCCCCGTCAAATGCCGGGGTCGAAGTCCCCGGCATCCCGTTCGCTGATGCGAAAATTCCTCAGGTCGAGCAGCTCGTTGAGGATCGGGTGGTCTCCACCCCCGAGCCGCGACGGTGTTCGCCCGACAAACAGGCCGATTTCACGAATCAGGTGCGACTGGTCGTAGAAGTGCTCCTCGACCGCTATCACCTGTTGCTCGTCGATATCGGGTGCCGACAGGATCGCCGCAGCGCGCACGGCCCGATACTTGCGCTTCAGCGCGCGGGGGTTGAGCCCGAAATAGCGCTCGACCAGTCGCTGGGCCTGGCGCGTGGAGTAGGTCGTGCGGGCATAGAGGTCGTCGAGCTGCGGATCGAGCGAAGTGCCCAGCCATTCGACAGTGGTTTCAATCAAAGCGACATGCCGCGCCGGTACCTTGCGGACATGATCGCCGATGCAGCGCGCTATCTCGGCGATCATTGCGTCGGATTCGACTTCTCCGGCCGCATAGGCTTCGACCAGGCCATCCGCCGCTTCGTTCACATCGGCACCGAGGATCTCGCCGGCATCGAACAGCTGGTTGCCATGCTCGTCGGCAGACAGATTGCTAAGCGCGGCCCAGCCAAGCGGCGTGAGCGCCGCACCGACGGAATGAAACCCGTTCACGAATTGGAACGGCATGGCGACGCTGGTGGGCGATTGCAGTGAGCAGCGCGGAATTGGCTCAATCCGTCCATCGCGGAAATAGGCGGTTCCTTCGCCCTTCAAGACCAGCATCAGCTTGCCGACATCAGCCGGCTGGATGTCGCGGATCTCGTCATCGTCGCAGCGGAAATGGAACAGCGTGGTGATATAAGGGCGCAGGTGTTCGGGTGGGTTGAAATAGTCGATGGCAACGCGCGAACGGGGCGTGAGATCGGCCTCACCCCCGTGCAACAGTCCCAAGGCTGCCCCTCCAGCCTCTGCCACCCGTTTCATTCCACAACCTTCGTGATTGCTGTCCTACTCCCAACTGTGCGCTCTTTTCGAGCAATATCCAAGAGTTTACGTCACCGGGCCAACTCTTGGAGCTAATTCGTAGCGGTGCCGCCGAACAGATCCACTACCCCATATCCCTCCGGGCCGAGTGTGTCGCTGGTCACGTTCGCCGCGCCATTGGCAAGGTGCCTGGGGGTTCGACCGGTGAAGTGACGGATGTCGCGGATCATATGAGCCTGGTCGAAGAACGCTGCCATCACTTCATCGCGAAAACTCTCGCGCAAGTCTGGTTGTGACAGCATGGTCGCAGCGCGAATGGCGCGGTACCGCTTTACAAGCGCGGTCGGAGGTTTGCCGAAGAAACGACGGCACAGGCGCTGGATCTGGCGCTCCGACAAGCCCGTCTTCTCGACCAATACTGCGAGATCGGGCGTAAAGCCCGTACCCAGCCATTCCATCGTTGCAGTTATGAAATCGGCTTGTTCGGGCCGCAGTGGCGTGAGTGAAGAGCGCACAATTTCGGCCATGGCGGCACAGGTTTGTGCGGCATCACGGTGTCCTTCGGAAAACGATCGGCCAGCATCTGCGACGGCTTGCGCAGCCTCTGTGCCGAGCACTTCGACCACGTCCATCTTGCGGTGACCGAACTCATCCACCGGCAGGCGCGCAAGGGCGGCCCAGCCCATCGCTGTCAGCGAAACGCCGCAGGCACGCACCGGCCCCGCCATGGAGAAGGAAGCGGCTCTTTGCATCGGTGTGACAAAGAACGCTTGGCTTGATTCGGCGACATAATCATCGTCGAACTGCATCCGCGCTTTCCCGCAACCAAACGCAATAAGCTGCGCCGAGTACGCCGGCAAGACATCGTCCAGCTGTGCCTCGTCCGTGGTGAAGACGAACAGCGTATTGATATATGGAGCGAGGTCTTCAGGCGCTGCGACGAACTTGAAGCGGAACCTGCTTTCCATCACCCCTGCGCCTTCACCCCGGCAATCCAGGCATCGACATTTTCTTCCAGGATCGAGAGCGGCACCGGGCCGCTCTTGAGCACGGTGTCGTGGAAGGCGCGGATATCGAAATCCTCGCCCAGCTCAGCCTGCGCCCTGCTGCGCAACTCCATGATCTTGAGCTTGCCGATCATGTATGCGGTCGCTTGTCCGGGATAAACGATGTAGCGCTCGATTGCCTTGCGGATATCGCCGTCGGGATTGGGTGTGTTGTCCTTCAGGTACTGGATAGCTTCTTCACGGCTCCAGCGCTTGTGGTGGATGCCGGTATCGACGACCAGCCTGCAGGCGCGCCAAAGCTCCATCCCCAGTCGACCGAAGTCGGAATAGGGATCGGTGTAGAAGCCCATGTCCTTGCCCAGCTCCTCGGAATAGAGGCCCCAGCCTTCGGTATAGGCCGTCACCCCGCCAAAGCGGCGGAAAGGCGGCACATCCCCAAGTTCGGTCTGGATCGCGCGCTGCAAATGGTGGCCAGGCAAGCCCTCGTGATAGGCGAGCGCTTCGAGCTCGTTCCTGGACATGTCGCGCAGGTTATAGAGATTGACGTAATAGGTCCCCGGGCGCGAACCATCCGGGGCCGGGCTCTGGTAGAACGCCTTCCCTGCGCTTTTCTCGCGGAAGGCCTCGACCGGCTTGATCACCATCGGCGCCTTGGGCAGGACGCCGAAATACTGCGGCAGCTTCTTTTCCATCGCGTCCAGCCGCGCTTGCGCATCGGCGAGGTACTCTTCGCGCGTCGTGTAGAAGAACTGGTCGCCGCCCCTTGTGTGTTCGAAAAACTCCTGAAGGGTACCCTCGAAGCCGACTTGCTGCATGATGGCACGCATCTCGCCGTGGATGCGCTCGACCTCGCGCAGGCCAATGGCGTGGATTTCGTCGGCGCTCAAATCGGTAGTCGTATAGTTGGCCAGCAGGGCCTTGTAATAGGCTGCCCCATCGGGAAGTCGCCAGATCCCGTCATCGGTTGGCGCAATAGCCTGCTGTCGCTCCATTTCAGCCAGCAAGCGCTCGAAAGCGGGCTTGGCCGAACCGGCCCATGCCTCGACCGAAGCATTTACCAGCTCCATCTTGGCTTCGTCGGCAATATCCAAGCTGGATACCTTGGCGGCGAAATCATCGAGAATGGCATTGCTCTCTCCCGGTTTGAGCAGGTTCCCGATGTCGGAGATCACATAAGGATAGACCCAGTCGGGCGGCATGATGCCCTTATCGGCGCGGGAGCGGGATTCAGCGGTCAACGTGTCGAGCACCTTGCCCATGCCTTCGATGCGGCTGACATAATCCGCCGCCTGGCTTTCGTCAGACACGCGGTGGATGTTGATGAGGAAAGCGGGCAAACGACTCTGCGAGCCGTTCATCTGGTCGAAGATGTAATCGTGGTTGCGGAATGGCCAGCGCATCGCACTGCGCTTCGCCATTGCATCGAACAGCCGCCAGGACAGCGCCTCGTCAGGCGAAAGCGAGGCCAGGTCATACCTGTCGCGCATATCCTGCGCTGTCCGCTGCAGCAACTCATAGTCCTTGCGTTCGCCTTCAGCGGAGAAATCGCCCCAGCGACCATAGTCCTCGTCGCGAATGCCGCGATAGGCCTTGCCCAGCGGCGACAACGCAAGCTGTGCTTCGTCATAGCTGTCGAACAGCGCGTTGATATCCTGCACCGGGCTTTCAGCAGCCGCGGTGGCCGGCGGGCTGCTAGCGGAAGCAACATCGCCATAGCCTTGCGAGCAGGCGGCAAGAGCAACAGAAGCACAGGAAAGGGTTAGGAAGCGCGCGATCGTCATGCAATTTCTCCGTCCGGCCGGTTCATACTCCCGGTCTCCAGAGATATAATGCACAAAAAAGAGGGCGGCTCCCGAAAATCGGAAAGCCGCCCTTCGAAGTTGAGGAACTCGTTGCATCGCTGCCTCGAGCCCTTCGGGTCGCAAGGCCTAGCTAGCGATTCGCATGATTCTTTGATTGTATGAAAACGACAAGATTGCTGGAAGGTCAGGGCATTCCCACAATCAATGTAGAAATTTCAAGAAGATAGAGGTGCTCGACAGGCCCCGTCCTTCCAGTCATATGCAGCGGCCATCATGCTATTTCCCTTGCTCAAACCCGCCATTCACGCGCTTGACCCCGAACGGGCGCATCGAATCTCTATCGAAGCCCTCAAGCTGGCGCCGCTGCCGTCGCTGGCGGCGACCGATAAAGCGTTGGTTTCGGAGGTAGCGGGGATACGCTTTCCCAACCCGGTCGGCGTCGCTGCGGGATATGACAAGGATGCCGAAGTTCCCGACAAGTTGCTCAAGCTCGGCTTCGGTTTTGTCGAAGTCGGCTCGATCACTCCCAAGCCGCAACAAGGGAATCCCAAGCCGCGCCTGTTCCGCTTGAGCGAGGACAAGGCTGTCATCAACCGCATGGGATTCAACAACGCCGGCGCCGCCGCGGCCGAAGAACGCCTCGCCCACCGTCGCGGGCGGGGGGTGCTGGGTATCAATATCGGTGCCAACAAGGATTCGGCCGATCGGGTCGCCGACTATGTCGAGATGACCCGGCGAATGGCCCCCTATGCCACCTATCTCACCGCCAATATTTCCAGCCCCAATACACCTGGCCTGCGCGCTCTGCAGGATGAAGATGCGCTGACCGCCCTGCTCGATGCGATCATGGAAGCGCGCGGTGCCGATGGCCCGCCTGTGTTCCTCAAGGTCGCGCCTGACCTCGAACCTGCAGACATCGATGCGATTGCCCGGATAGGGATCGACAAAGGGCTAGGCGCGCTCATCGTTTCGAACACCACAATCTCGCGGCCGTTCCTGAAATCGCGCGATGCCGGAGAGGCCGGCGGCTTGTCGGGTGCGCCGCTCAAATCCCTGGCGCTCCAGCGGTTGCGCGATTTCCGCTCGGCCACTGGCGGGGCACTGCCACTTGTCGGCGTCGGCGGTATCGCCAGTGCTGATGACGCTTGGGAACGCATTTGTGCCGGTGCTGGCCTGGTGCAGGTCTACTCGGCCATGGTCTACCGGGGACCTAGCCTCGGGCGAGCCATAACCAAAGGACTGGCGCGCAAACTGCGCGCGCATGGCATGGCGTCGATTGCCGAGGCAGTCGGGAGCGAGAGCGTTTAACGCCCGATCAGCACCACCCCTTCGCGGCGCGGATCGTAGCCACCGTCGATTTTCCCCTTCCGGATCAGCACGCCATGAACGCCCGAATCCTCGCCCTGGCCAGGCACCAGCACGATTCCACGTTCGGCAAGGCCGGCCACGATCGCCGGGTCGAACAATTCCGTTTCCGCCCCGATCCGGTTGCCCCGTGCGATCAGGTTGGGCTGGGCCAGCGCATCCTGCATCGGCATGCCCCAATAGACCGCAGCGACCAGCGTCTTGCCGACATAGGCCGGGATCGAATTGCCCCCGGCAGAGCCGATCGCCCCGGCGAACTCGCCGTCGGCATCGAGCAGGATCAGCGGCACCATCGATGAGCGCGGGCGTTTGCCGGGTGCCACTGCATTGGGCGCTGCGTCGCCATTGGGCTGCAACGGGTTGAACGAGAAATCGGTCAGCTGGTTGTTGAGGAAGAATCCGTCGACCATCCGCCCGCTGCCGAAGATCGATTCCACAGTGGTGGTAATCGACAGCACATTGCCTTGACGGTCGCGGACAATGAAATGCGAAGTCCCCGCCGGTTCGCGAGTCATGTCGATCATGGCGACCTTCGCGCCCGCTGGCGTTCCAGCCTCGACGGCTTCCGCCGCTTTCGCGCCGATCAGTGCCGCACGGGCATCGAGATAGGCCGGGTCGAGCAGGCCGGCGACCGGCACATCGACAAAATCGCCATCGCCGAAGTAGGCGTCGCGGTCGGCATAGGCGAGCCGACTGGCTTCGGCGAAAAGGTACCACGCCTGTGGATCGTCAGGGCTGCGCTCGGCGATATCGGTGCGATCCAGCAGGCTCAGGAGTTCGATCATCGCTGCTCCGCTCGACGGCGGCGGCGGAGCACAGACTCGATAAACCTGCCACGGCCCGCAGACAGGCTCGCGCTTGACCGGGCGATAATTGGCGAGGTCTGTCATCGCCATGGTGCCGCCCAGCGGCGCGGCACGGGTTTTCTCGACGATCTTCGCGGCCGTGCTGCCCTTCAGCAGCGCATCGATCCCGGTGGCGGAAAGGCGGCGCAGGAATTCGGCATAGTCAGGGTTCTTCAGCAGGTCCCCGGCCTGCTTAAGCGTGCCGTCGGGACGTCCGAAATACTCCGCAGCATCGGGTTGCGACAGCTGCGGGAACGGGATTTGCAGGAACCGCCCAAGCCGCGGCGAAATGGTGAAGCCGTCCTCAGCCGTCTTGATTGCGGCGGCGAACAGCCCATCCCACGGCAGCGCGCCGTGCTCCTCGTGCAGCATCGCTAGCGCCGCCATCGCACCCGGCACGCCAGTGGCGCGGCCGCTGGTCACCGCAGCACGGAAATCGAGCGGCTGTCCGGCATTGTCGAGGAACATGGTGCGGCTGGCCTGCGCCGGGGCCGTCTCGCGCCCGTCATAGATCGTGATCTTGCCCGTTTCGGCATCATAGTAATTGAGGAAGGCGCCGCCCCCGACGCCCGAGCTCTGCGGCTCGACCAGTGACAGCATGGTCTGCACCGCCAGTGCTGCATCGGCGGCGCTGCCGCCGCGTTCGAGCACGTCCATGCCCGCCTTGGCCGCCAGCGGGTTCGCCGCGATGACGAAAGGCTGGACGGATTCGACCGCCTCTGTTGCAGGCGTGGGCGCGGTGGCTGCCGATTCGATAGTCTGGGCAGCGGGGGCGCATGCTGCGAGGGTCGCAGCAAGGCCGAGGACAAGCAGGCGTGGCGGGCTCATACCCCGGCTCTTAGGCAGGCACCGCCATGCTGGCAACGCGCGAAGCGGCGTTCACCCGTCTTGCCGGGCGTGGGCCGGGAGCCTAAACCGGACAACATAGTTACAATTTCGACACCCTCCCGGGGTGCAGGAGCAAGCATTGGTGCAGCTGAGCGATATCGAGACGGCCCAGAACCTCGTCGACCTTTTCCTCGATCGGGCCGATGCCAAGGGTGAACAGCCTTTCCTCGGGGCCAAGCGCGACGGGGCCTGGGTCACGCAGAGCTGGCGCGAAGTCGCCGATCAGGTCTGTCTCATGGCGGAAAGCCTGAGGCGGCTGGGGTTGGAAGATGGCGACCGCGTGATGCTGGTCAGCGAGAACCGGCCCGAATGGTGCATCGCCGACCTTGCCATCATGGCGGCCGGCTGCATCACAGTCCCCGCCTACACCACCAATACCCAGCGCGACCACATTCATATCCTGGACAATTCGGGCGCACGGGCAGTGATCGTTTCGAACGAGAAGCTGTCCGATCCGCTGCTTCCGGCGATCATGCATACCGGCATGGCCGACCATGTCATCGCGATCGATTCGATCCGTTCTCATCAGTCCGCCGGGGCCGAGCAAGTCCACTTCTGGGCTGACCTGCTGCAGGGCGATGCAGCTGCTGCGCGGGCAGCAGTGAAGGAACGGCTGAAGGGCATCGGCCGTGGGGATGCCGCCTGCATAATCTACACCAGTGGCACCGGCGGCGCACCGCGCGGGGTGATTCAGCACCATGGCTCGATCCTGTGCAATGTGTACGGCGCAGCGGAAATCCTCGCCAATGACTTCGGGCTCGACGACGACGAGCGTTTCCTCTCCTTCCTGCCGTTGAGCCATGCCTATGAGCACACCGGTGGCCAGTTCCTCCCCATCGGGGTGGGCGCACAGATCTTCTACTCAGAAGGGCTGGAAAAACTCGCCAGCAATATCGAAGAGACCCGGCCCTCCATCATGGTGGTGGTGCCGCGCCTGTTTGAAGTGCTGCGCACCCGCATCATGAAGCAAGTTTCCAAGCAAGGCCGGCTCGCCAATTACATGATGGACCGCGCGCTCAGCATCGAAGAACACAAGACCGGGGGCAAGAGCCGCAAGCGCGACAAGCCGATGGACTTCGTGCTGGAGCGGCTGCTGCGGCCCAAGATCCGCCAGCGCTTCGGTGGGCGGATCAAAGCCATGGTCAGCGGTGGTGCCCCGCTAAACCCCGAAGTCGGCAATTTCTTCGAGGCCATGGGGCTGACCATGCTGCAGGGCTATGGCCAGACCGAGGCCGGGCCGGTGATCAGCTGCAACCGGCCGGCGGCGGGCCTCAAGATGGACACGGTCGGCCCGCCGATGAAAGGCGTGGAAGTGAAGATCGCCGAAGACGGCGAGATCCTCGTGCGTGGCGAGCTGGTGATGCACGGCTATTGGCACAATGATGCCGAGACCCGCCGCACGCTGGTAGATGGCTGGCTCCACACCGGCGACATCGGACACCTGGACGAAGCCGGGCGGATCGTCATCACCGACCGCAAGAAGGACATGATCGTCAACGACAAGGGCGACAATATCGCCCCGCAGAAGGTCGAAGGCCTGCTGACGCTGCAGCCGGAGATCGGGCAAGCGATGGTGGCGGGCGACCGGCGACCCTATGTCGTCGGGCTGATCGTGCCCGATGCCGAATGGGCGCTGGAATGGGCCAAGGCCAACGGCAAGAAGTTCGATCTCAAGGCACTACAGGACACGCCCGAATTCCGCAGCGCGATCCGCACCGCCATCGACCGGGTCAATCAGGACCTGTCCGTGATCGAAAAGGTTCGCGGCTTCGCCTTCGCCGACGAGGCCTTCACCATCGACAACGAGGAACTGACCCCCAAGCAATCGATCCGCCGCCACAAGATCCGCGAGCGGTATCAGGAACGGCTCGACGGGTTGTATCGGGGATGAATCCGGGCCAGTCCTGATCTGTGGATTAACCTAAGATATTGCAGGCTTTTTTAGACTGCCTGTTTCAATCCGCAACCGACCCGGTTAGCCGGGCTTGTGTCCGTGCCAAGGGGTCGTGGCCGGGTACACCTTGGGATCAATTCATTCGTACTGGGGACATTTGTGAAATCGACTCCGCATGCGCGTCCGGATACGCGCAGCTTTGCACGCCTGGCTTTGTTGGCAGGCGCTGCAACCATTGCCTTCGCCACTCCAGCCGCGGCACAAGATGCAGCCTTGCTGGAACGCCTTGAAGCGCTTGAACAACGCTTCGAATCGCTGGAACAGGAAAACCGGACTCTCAAAGAAGAGCTCGCAACCTTGCGAGCTGACGCGGCGCTCGAAGCAGCCGAGCAGGACGCTCGCATTGCCGAGGCCAAAGCTCGCGGCCCAGTGGTGACGGCTGTTGGCGAAGTTGCAGATGATGCGCGTCCGGCGCGCGGCTTCACCGACACCATCGGAATCCGGTCGGATTATGCCTTCCGCGTGCTCGATCAGGCAGTCGACGTAAACAGCAAGCCGCTGGTCCAGCTTCGCGCGCTGCAAGCCGGTTCGCTGGACGACCGGCTCACCTTGTCTGGCCAGGTGACCGCCATTGCGGATTTCCAGTGGTCAAACCGCGACAGCAAGTTCGGCTACCTGATGCGCAACCCGACCAGCGCCAACCAGATCGGCTTCGAGGTATCCGAAGCCTTGCTGCACAGCGCCAACATTGCAGTTACGGCGCGCGTCACGAAGGATCTGACCGCATATGCCGAGTTGCTCTATGACCCGCAGCAGAACTTCGCGTCCGGAACGATCACCGGATTGGCACGCAACAATATCTCCTTGCGCCGGGCTTGGATCATGTGGGGCAACCTCGACAAGTCACCGGTCTATGCTCTGGTCGGCAAGATGGATGTCCCGTTCGGTCTCAACGATACGGTCAGCCCATTCACCAATTCGACAAATTGGCACGCCTTCTCGCCGCTGGCTTACGGTGCCCAATTGGGAGTAACGACAGGCGGACTCGACATCCGGGCAATGGCAGTACAGGGCGGTGCTCAGTTCCGCTCGGCCAACTCGCCGGTGCGTGGAACCAACGTTCC
This sequence comes from Parerythrobacter aestuarii, assembly GCF_030140925.1. Lineage (NCBI taxonomy): Bacteria > Pseudomonadati > Pseudomonadota > Alphaproteobacteria > Sphingomonadales > Erythrobacteraceae > Parerythrobacter > Parerythrobacter aestuarii. The sequence continues at coordinate 260,146 of NZ_JARBWD010000001.1, read as the reverse complement.
TTCCAAGCTCAACAACTTCGCCGTCGACGCGCGATATTCCGTGCCCTTCAATAGCGATGGTGACGGGGTCATGGTCGGGGCGAGCTACCAGCATGCTACTTCCTATTGCCAGGGCTATCCGGTCTTTCATTTCAATCCGTGTGCCGACAACAACCCTGGTATCGCCGCCTATGGCCGGCTGACCTATGGCCCGATTCGCCTGCTGGGCGAGTACGCGCAAACCACGAAAGTGTGGCCGGGTTCGAATGTACCGGTCCCGACGAATCCGCTCAGCGTGTTTCCGGCCGTGAAGACCAAGGCCTTCACACTTGGTGGTCGCTACAGCTTCGGAGCAGTGTCGGACGCTGAGCAAGGACGAACGCTGGCGGTGTCGGGCGAGTTCTCGAAATTCATCGCAGGGTCGGAAGATTCGCCATGGGAACGCCAGAACCAAGCCGTGTTGGGCCTATCGTGGTTCCCGGTTTCCAACCTCAACCTGTTTGCTGAGTTCATCCATGTCGACGGGTTTGCGCCGCTCAACTTCGTGTCGGGTGGCAACTTCCCCGACGGAAGCACATGGTCGGATCGTGAAGCGAACACCGAAGTGGTTCTCGTAGGCGCGACTGCGGCCTTCTAGAACCGTCGAGCAATCAGGTCAGACGCGAAACAGGGCGGCCCGCATCATTCGGGGCGGGCCGCCTTGTTACTGGAGTGAAAATCTTGACCGGTATGGTATCGGCAACCCGGCTCAGGCCGCTTCGGCCTCGATGAATTCGGGGTAGAAGGTCGGCTGCTGGTCGCTCCAGCCGGGCGCGGTGGCGGCGGCTTCGCTCAGCGATTGCAGCAGGATCTTGCGACGTTCCGGCCGGATATCGGGCAGCGCTGCGGCAGCAACGAAAGTGCTGGGCAGCCACGGGCGTACTTCTGCGCCGAGCAGGCGTTCGTAGAGGAAGCGGAAGGCGGAGAAGCCTTCGATCTTGTCCTGGCCCAGGTCGAAGGTCGCAACGTGGATTAGCGTCCCGATCAGGCCGTCAATGCGATCGCCGGGGCCGACATGCGCCAACTCGTCACGCAGGCGCTTGAGTTCCTGGTAGGCAACGTATTGGCTGCGGATGGCGATGTTCTCTTCCGCATTGCGTGCCCACACCTTGAAGGCGTCGCAACGGCCGAGGCCGATATCGAGGCTGCGGCGGATGTAGCGCTGTTCGCAGGCCGTGAAGCTGGCGAACTCGCGCATTTCAGCGATGCTCAGGCTCTGGATGCCGGTGGTAGCCATAAGACAGTTCCCTTGTTGCCAGGGGAATGTCGCGCAGTTTGGTTAACAAGCCGTTAGGTGAAAGTTAGATTAGTCCGGCCAGCGGCGAGGACGGGTCGGCATATTTGCGGGTGGCCATGCGGCCGGCGAGATATGCCTCCCGACCCGCCTCTACCGCCAGCTTCATGGCTCGGGCCATGCCGATCGGGTCCTTGGCCTCGGCAATGGCAGTATTCATCAGGACACCGTCGCAGCCCAGCTCCATCGCCACCGCGGCATCGCTCGCGGTACCAACGCCCGCATCGACCAGCACCGGCACACTCGCCCCTTCAACGATCAGGCGGATAGTCACGCGGTTCTGGATGCCCAGACCCGAACCGATCGGTGCACCCAGCGGCATGACCGCCACCGCACCCGCCTCTTCCAGTTGCTTCGCCGCAATCGGATCGTCGGTGCAATAGACCATCGGCTTGAACCCTTCCTTGGCCAGCACTTCGCAGGCGCGGATGGTCTCGACCATGTTGGGATAGAGCGTGCGGGCTTCACCCAGCACTTCCAGTTTCACAAGGTCCCAGCCCCCGGCCTCGCGCGCCAGCCGCAGCGTGCGGATAGCATCTTCGGCGGTGAAGCAGCCGGCGGTGTTGGGCAGGTAGGTGATTTTCTTGGGGTCGATATAGTCGGTCAGCATCGGCGCCTTGGGATCGCTGACATTGACCCGGCGCACCGCGACAGTGACGATCTCCGCACCCGAAGCCTCGACCGCGGCGGCGTTCTCCTCGAAGTCCTTGTACTTGCCGGTTCCGACAATCAGCCGAGAGTTGAAGGTACGCCCGGCAACGGTCCAATTGTCTGCCGGCTGGGGAGTGATCGCATTGGTCATGTTCCGGGCCACTAGTGTCCCTGGCAGCTCCCGGCAAGCATCACAGCAGCGCTTCGACCTGCGCTATCGCTTTCTCCAATTTCTTCATCAGAGACCTGCCCAGTACGGCAGCAGAGGCATTGTGCACGACCTTGCCGTCAACGGCTTCGTATTTGACAGTCTGTCCCGACTTTGGGTCGGCGAGATAGAGCTTGAGCCCGAGGCGCAGCGACTCGGCATCCTCTGGAACCAGCAAGATGGGGTCACGCAAACAGGTCACTCCGACCACGCTTGCCGGATACGAAATCTCGCCCGGCTCAGCCTGGGCAGAGAAGAGGCTCCAGCCCAGCTTGCTCTCGTGCCTGAATTTTCCGTCTTCGGTTTGATGGATGAAACTGCAGAAGCGCTCTTTGGGTGCTTTGGCCTGCGCCGCGCCACCGGTAAGACAGACGGCGGCGGCCAATGCGCCTGCTATAAGCGATTTCTTCATGCGACTTCCCCGGAATAAGTCATGCCTCGCCTAGTCCGGTTTGCGGGGTGCGGCAATACGAGCGTTACCTAGCCGCCGCCCACGAAGTGCACGATCTCCAGCATATCGCCATCGCTCAAGGCTATCTCGGCGAGCCGCGAACGCGGGGCTATCTCGCCATTGTGCTCGACGGCTACCTTTTCCGGCAGCAGGTCAAGCTCGCGCACCAGGTCAGCAATGGTCCGCGTCGCTGTGCGGCGGGTCTCACCGTTGACGGTCAGGGTCAGCTGTTCGCTCATGCGAGCGAAATAGCGGTCAATGCGAATGGCGCAAGTTCAGGATGTGCCCGGTGGAAACCAGCGTGACCCCGATGATTGTCAGCACCGCCTCTTCAACACCGTGAGGGGCCGCCAGCGCGCCGCCCATGAATGTCAGCCCCATCATGGCGATCACAAACGGCGTGCGCTGGCGGTGCCGGATGGCTCCCCAGCCGATCGCCACACCGGCGATGACACATGCGAAAGCGAGGCCCCATCGGTGAATCTCCGGCGACAACAGCCATTGCCCGCCCAGCCCGAGGGCCGAAATCACTGCAATGCTGGCAAGGCAATGGATCAGGCACAGGCCCGACAGGACAATGCCTGCCCGGTCCAGGCGCGACCGGAAAGAGTGACTCGGCTGATTCATCGTGCGCCCCATGTATGTTACGGTATATCTTTTCGCAAGGGTTGTTGCATGCAACCGACTTGAAACGGGGCGCGGGCACGACCATTGGGGCTCTATGGCAACACTTTCCGAAGTACCGGTTGGCGAGTCGGGCGCTCGCGCATCGCCGGTGGCGCTGTATCGCTGGCTGTTCATGGTCGCCGCCATGGTTGTGACAATCGTAGGCATCGGCGGGATCACGCGCCTTACCGAATCGGGCCTGTCCATTACTCAGTGGCAGCCGGTAACAGGCACCCTTCCCCCGCTCAGCGAACAGGCCTGGCAGGCCGAGTTTGCCAAGTATCAGGCGACACCCGAATATCGGCTTGAAGCCGGGCCGGCCGGGATGACGCTGGCCGACTTCAAGTTCATCTTCTTCTGGGAATGGTTCCATCGGTTGCTCGGGCGGTTGATCGGGCTGGCTTTTGCACTGCCGCTCGCTTGGTTCTGGATTCGCCAGATGATCCCGCAGGGCTACAAGCTGCGGCTCATCGCACTGCTGGCGCTGGGTGGTCTGCAAGGGACGTTTGGCTGGCTGATGGTTCGCTCTGGCCTGAGCGGCGACATGACCGATGTCAGCCATTTCTGGCTTTCGGTGCACCTGCTTACTGCCCTTTTCACGCTGGCGGGGCTGGTCTGGACCGCGCTCGACCTGCGCCGCCTGTCGCGCGTGCCCGATGCGAAGCCCGCGCGGCTGAGTGGGGTCGCAGCCATCGCTGCTATCGTGCTGTTCATGCAGCTCTTGCTGGGCGCGTGGGTGGCCGGCCTCAATGCCGGTTTGGCATCCGACACATGGCCGCTAATGCAAGGGCGCTTTGTACCCGAATATGACAGTTCGAGAGGGCTTTTCTGGGCGATAACCCACGACCCGTATCTGTTGCACTTCCTGCACCGATGGTGGGCCTGGGTCGCGGTGGCGGCGCTGGTCTGGCTTGCCCGCAAGGTCCGCCCGCTCGACCGCCGTGCCTCGATTGCGGTACATTCGGCCTTTGGCACCATGGTTCTGCTCGGCATCGCCACAGTGATGACGGGTGTGAACCTGTGGCTCGCGGTCGCCCACCAGCTGACCGGGGCGCTGCTGGTGATCGCCACCGCCTGGGCGGCGCATGCCATCGGCACGGCGCGTAGGACGGCCTGATGGCAGCGCTGGTATATGCCCCCTTCCCCGACCGCGAGAGCGCGCGCGAGGTCGCTGCACAATTGCTCGACGAAGAGCTGATCGGCTGCGCGAACCTGCTGGGTCCAGTGGAATCGCTTTACGAATGGCAGGGAGAACGCGGGGAAGGGAGCGAGATCGGCGTCCTGTTCAAGACCGATGTGACGCTGCTGGAGCGAGCCGTAGCGCGGCTCGAAGCGCTGCACCCCTATGATACGCCAGCCGTGCTCGGCTGGAAATGCGATGCCCCAGGCGCGGCAACTGCCGCCTGGCTGGGCGGGTTGACACCTCGCGACTAGCGCACGGTATTATTTTACCTCCGCCCAAACCCGCACTATTGCTTGACTTGACGGCCATTCGCGACCATTTGGCGCGCCCTGAGCGACGTCCCTTAGGGGATTCGCGACTGATGCCTGCGGCCCGTGCCGCAGCCAGCTGAACACTAAGGAACGAGACCAGCCATGAAGGCGCTTACCAAAGCGACCCGGTCGATCAAGCCGGCCGAGGTCGAAAAGAACTGGCATATTATCGATGCCGACGGACTGGTTGTCGGTCGCCTCGCGGCGATCGTCGCCAACCACCTGCGCGGCAAGCACAAGCCGAGCTACACCCCGCATGTCGATTGCGGCGATCATGTCATCATCCTCAATGCCGACAAGGTGAAGTTCACCGGCAAGAAGATGACCGACAAGGTCTATTACAAGCACACCGGCCACCCCGGCGGCATCAAGGAAACGACCCCGGCCAAGGTGCTGGAAGGCCGCTTCCCCGAGCGTGTGCTGGAAAAGGCTGTCGAGCGCATGATCCCGCGCGGTCCGCTGGGCCGGGCGCAGATGAAGGCGCTGCACATCTATTCCGGCACCGAGCACCCGCATGACGGCCAGAAGCCGGCCGTGCTCGACGTTGCCTCCATGAACCGCAAGAACAAGGTCACCGCATAATGGCCGACAAGAAGAAGACCGAAGAGCAGGCGGCCGAAACTCCGGCTATCGAGACTCCCGAAACCACGGAAACCGAGGCTCCGCAGGCTGAGGCTGCTGCTGAAGAAGCAGCTGCCGAAGAAGCTGCGCCGGTTGACGAGAAGGCCGAAGAGAAGAAGGCGGAAACCGTCTCCGACCTAGCCGACCTCGGCGCCATCGCCGGCGACGCGCCGGAAGGCGATGCTGCTGCAATCGCGGCCAGCACTGCGCCTCTGCGCGAGCAGGAGCTGGACAAGGAAGGCCGTGCTTATGCCACCGGTCGCCGCAAGGACGCCGTGGCTCGCGTCTGGATCAAGCCGGGCAAGGGCACCGTCACAGTGAACGGTCGCGATCAGGAAATCTATTTCGCTCGCCCGACACTGCGCCTGATCATCGACCAGCCGTTCACCATCACCGAACGCCAGGGCCAGTATGACGTTGTCGCCACCGTGCGCGGCGGCGGCCTGTCGGGCCAGGCCGGTGCGGTCAAGCACGGCATCGCCCAAGCGCTGGCCAAGTACGAACCGGCGCTGCGCAGCACGGTGAAAGCCGCTGGTTTCCTCACCCGCGACAGCCGCGTGGTCGAGCGTAAGAAGTACGGCCGGGCCAAGGCTCGCCGCAGCTTCCAGTTCAGCAAGCGCTGATTTTCAAGCGTTAAGCCTTCAAATCACCAAACACCAAGAGAAGGGCGGCCCGCACGGGTCGCCCTTTTTCGTTGCCTGCCCTGCTTATCGGCCCGCGATCGAGCGGATCTCGATCTCGATGGTTCCATCCGCGCCGATTGTGACGACATTATACGACGGCAGCACATTGTTGCGCAGCCGCGTCGATAGCGTCCCCGCGCCGATCATCCGCATCGAGTGATTGCCCCGCGCGCGCACCATGTCGAAGGGGATATGGACATGGCCGCTCAGCACCGCGTCTGCCCCTGCCGCTGCCAGCTCTGCAAATGCCATGTCGCCACGAATGGTGGGGTTCTTCCTCCCGTCTTCGGCCGGCAAGAGCGGATGATGGCAAGCGACGAGCTTGGGGCGCGGGTCGTCGGCCAGCCGGGCCAGGCGATCGAGCGCCGCATCGAGCTTGCCCCGCGTCACCACACCATCTGACCAGGGCCACCGCAGCTGTGCGCGTACATTGGTGTCGAAAGGGACCACCAGCGCATGCCGAAGCTCCAGTTCGCTGCCTACCGCTTGTTCCAGCGCCGCGGCTCGAGCGTAAGGAGTGCGGAACCGCTCCCACGGGTTGTAGTATGGCATGTCGTGATTGCCGGGCTGGAGCATGATCGGTGTTTGCAAGGACTGGAACCAGTCAGCCGCGACCCGGTATTGGGCATGTGTTGCGCGCTGGGTCAGGTCGCCGGTGCAGATCACCGCATCGGGGCGCTCAGTCGCCACAGCGGCAGCGAACCAGTCGAGTGCCTCTCGGTCTTCGACACCGAAATGCACATCGCTGACGTGGAACACACGGGTCTGATCAGCTGCCATGCCGCGCGCCTAGCAGATCGCGAAGCACACGCCAGCCGGTTTTGCATCGAGCATTACACCCTGCGTGAAAGGATCAGCCAGGCCGCCAGGCCATTGAGCAAGGTGTAGCCGGCATAGACCCAGACAATGGAGCCATAGCCGTTAGCCGCTGCCAGCATGGCGGCGAGCAGCACGACGAATTCCGTCAGCAAAGTCGCCTTGCCGCCAAGCGCCTTGGTGAACCAGGCCGAATCGCGAATGACCGGATGATTGCTCGCCAACACCGCACGATGCAGTGCGAAATTGGCGATTCCCAGCACGAAGAGCAAGATCAGCGGCATGGTCGCATTCTGACAAAATCCTTCATCGATTGCCAATGGTCGTTCGTCCGCCGTTTTCGCCGATCCGTCTGCCGACGGCATCCCTTGTCGACTCGATGACGCCTGTAATCGAAGCTCCAATGCACGAATCGATTGCGCCCCGTATCTCCATATTCGCAGATGGCCAGTCCCCCCTTTGAGGCCGTCGCTAACGGAGGAAACGAACAATGAAGACCCCCCTTATCGCCCTTGCGGCATTCGCCACTGCCATGACCGGTGCCCCCGCGCTGGCTGAAGAGCAGACCGAAAGCATGGTCGTGCAGTATGACGATCTCGACCTCACCAGCGAAGCCGGCCAGGCCACCCTGGAATTCCGGATCGATTCCGCAGCCAAGAAGTTCTGCCGCGTCGATGCCATCCAGACCGGCAGCCGCGTGAAGAACCGCACCGCTACCAAGTGCTACAAGGAAGCCAAGCGCCTCGCGACCCGGCAGTTCGCACAGGTGGTTGAAGAAGCCCGTATGGGTGGCTGACGCGACCCCAGCCGCCTAAGGAGACTGCACCCCCAAGGTCGGTCTTCGAGCCCCGAGCCGGATGCAGTCCCCCGGCTCGGGGTTTTTGCGTCTTGGTGTTTCGCTCGCACCTCCGCGCGAGCGTCCTCGGTGCGCTTTCGACGCTTCGCGTCGAGCACCTGCGGGGCGCGCTTGCGCAATACAATTGCAAGGACGCTCCCACGGCGGTGGGAGCGGAGAACAAACACTACCTCCCAGCCATTGCCTTGACCTTGGGGAGATAGGTCCTCCCTATGCGCAAGGCTTCGCCGTCATCGAGTTCGACGGACCACACACCCAACCCATCGTGCCGCAGGCCGCGAATGCGATCCTTGCGCAGGATGGTAGAGCGATGGATGCGGATGAACTCGACCGGATCGAGGCGCTTCTCCAGGCCGGCGATGGTTTGCAGCAACAGGTAAGTGCGCTCATCTTCGCCGTTGCCGACATAGAGCCGCACATAGTCACGCTCGGCATCCACGCGGCCAACCTGCGCGGTCTCGATACGGATCAACTCGGAACGATGCGGGACCCACAGCTCCTGCAGCCATTCGCTTTCGCGCTCGCTGCGGGCTTCGCCGCGCCGCGCGACGGCGCGATCGATGGCCCGTGCAAGGCGTTCCTGAGCCACCGGCTTGAGCACGTAGTCGACCGCATCGGTATCGAAGGCTTCGACCGCGAAATGATCATGCGCAGTAACGAAGATCACAGCGGGCTGGCTTTCATGCTTGCTGAGCTTGCGTGCGACACCAAGGCCGTCGAGCCCGGGCATGGTCATGTCGAGCAGCACCAGGTCGGGTGCCAGGGCTTCGACGAGCCGCAGCGCGGCCTCGCCATCACTGGCGGTGCCAACGACATTGAGTGCCGGGATCTTCGAACAGATCACCTGCATCCGCTCGACGGCGAGCGGTTCGTCGTCAACGATCAGGGTCCTCAGCGCGGGGGTCTCTTCTGTCACGTCAACTCCTCCGTTCGAGCGGCAGGCGCAGCTCCGTAACATAGCCATCCTCGACCGGCCCAGCGGTGATGGTCGCATCGCGTCCGAAACGGGCTTCGATCCGGTCCTTCACATTGGCAAGGCCAATACCGAAGCCAGGTGCGGTGCCCTTTGGAACGCCGGGGCCATCGTCGGCCACGCGGATGACCAGCCGGTCGAATTCTTCGTCGGCGCTGACATGGATCGTCACCGGGCGGTTGACTGTCGCCACTCCATACTTGACCGCATTTTCGACCAGCGGCTGCAGGATCATGCCTGGCACACGGCAGGATTCGAGTGCAGTTGGCAGTTCGAACTTCACCTTGAGCCGGTCGGGGAAACGCAGTTTCTCGATATCGAGATAGTGCTTCTGCAGTTCGAATTCGTCGACCAGAGGGACATCGGCAGTGGTGTCATCGGCGAGGCTGTGGCGATAAAAATTGCTCATCGCCTGGATCATCTCTTCGGCCCGCTCTGCCTTGCCGGTCATCACCAGCGACGACAGCGAATTGAGCGTATTGAAGAGGAAGTGCGGATTGACCTGATAGCGCAGGGATCGCAGTTCCGCTGCCTTGGCAGCGCTACGGAACCGTTCTCCGCGCCGCTCTGCTGCGCGCGCCTGCGCCCCTGCCAACATGGCGAGATAAAGCGCCGCCCAGGTCAGAAGCAGGTAATACCGGCTAAGGGCGGCATCCACGATCGGCAACCAGCGGGCATAACCCTCGCCTGCTTCTTCCAGCGTGAAGGTGAACATCGGTTCTTCCGCCTTTTCACCCATTTCACCATCCAGCATTTCGCCATCGGTTTCGAGCGTCCAGTCGCGCGGCTGGGGAATCTCGACCAGCAAGTTACCCGCCTCGTCGCGGCGCAGGCTGACGCCGCGCTCCTTGGCGAATTCCTGGTACATCTTCTCCTGAATCTCAGCGAACATGACCTGGTTGACCTGTGCGATCATGACCGCACCGGGAAACGCGACCAGAAGCGCAACCACGATCTTGAGCCAGGTCGCGCGCGCATCGAACAGACGCATGATCAGCCACAGGACGATGGTGACGCCGACGCCGGTGAGGCAGACTGCGCCGCGTCGCAGCAGCAGCTCAGTCTCCATTTCCATCCCGATCAACGAGCCACGGGCGGTGATCAATAGATAATAGACCGCCCACAGGCCGATGATCGAGCCAAGCACATAGCGCAGCGGCAGGCGCGCCGTGCTGTCAGGAGAAGAGGTTTCAGTTGCAAACATATCGTCAGCTCGCCTCTAGCCTGACACGGGTCGCCGATACCAGCACCGTGGTCGAAGCGACTCTGCGCTTGGTCGAGCGCGATACCTCTCCTGTCGTGGCTGCCTCGCTCAACCCTTTTCCAGCAGGTGCTCGTCGGCAATCCGCCGCTTCCACTGCGCCGGGGCGAGCGTGTGGACGTTGTTGCCCCGGCTATCGACCGCGACTGTCACTGGCATGTCCTTGACGGTGAACTCGTAGATGGCCTCCATCCCGAGGTCTTCGAAGGCGACAACCCTGGATTCCTTGATGGCGCGCGCCACCAGATAGGCTGCGCCGCCGGTCGCCATGAGGTATGCCACCTTATAGCGGCTGATCACTTCGACCGCGTCATGCCCGCGCTCGGCCTTGCCGATCATGGCCAGCAGGCCGAGATCGAGCATCATCTCGGTAAACTTGTCCATGCGGGTCGCGGTGGTCGGGCCGGCCGGGCCAACGACTTCGCCCATCACCGGATCGACCGGGCCGACGTAGTAGATGGCGCGACCCTTGAAATCGACGGGGAGGTCTTCGCCCTTGGCCAGCATGTCCTGGATCCGCTTGTGCGCGGCATCGCGCCCGGTCAGCATCTTGCCCGAAAGAAGCAGCCTGTCGCCGTGCTGCCAGCTGTTGACCTCCTCCTGCGTCAGATTGTCGAGATCGACCCGCTTGGCTGCAGCATCGGGCTCCCAATGCACATCGGGCCACTGCGACAGGTCAGGCTGTTCGAGATAGGCCGGGCCCGAGCCATCGAGAGTGAAATGCGCATGGCGGGTGGCCGCACAATTGGGGATCATCGCCACTGGCTTGCCTGCGGCATGACACGGAGCATCGTAGATCTTCACGTCGAGCACGGTCGAGAGGCCGCCCAATCCCTGCGCGCCGACCCCCTGGGCGTTGACCGCGTCGAAGATGTCGATCCGCAGCTGTTCGATATCTGTCTGTGCGCCGCGTTGTTTGAGCTGGGCCATGTCGATTGGGTCCATCAGGCTTTGCTTCGCCAGTTTCATGCAATGCTCTGCGGTCCCGCCGATGCCGATACCCAACATGCCCGGCGGGCACCAACCCGCACCCATGGAAGGTATCTGTTCGACCACCCAGTCGACGATATTGTCGCTGGGGTTCATCATCTTGAACTTGGATTTGTTTTCGCTGCCGCCGCCCTTGGCCGCCACATCGATACTCACGGATTTGCCGGGCACCATCTCGACCGAGAGGACGCACGGCGTGTTGTCGCGGGTGTTCCGGCGGGTGAAGGCGGGATCGGCGAGAATCGAGGCGCGCAGCTTGTTGTCAGGGTGGTTATAGGCCCGACGCACGCCTTCATCGACTACGTCCTGCAAGCTCAGCTTCGATTCGAGGCGACATTCCTGGCCCCATTTGACGAACACGTTGACGATCCCGGTGTCCTGGCAGATCGGGCGGTGGCCCTCGGCGCACATGCGGCTGTTGGTAAGGATCTGCGCAATGGCGTCCTTGGCCGCCGGGCCTTGCTCCGCCTCGTAGGCTGCGCCCAGCGCGCGGATATAATCCATCGGGTGATAGTAGGAGATGAATTGCAGCGCATCGGCGACGCTTTCGATCAGGTCGTCTTCCTTGATAACCACCATGTCGCTCATCGAAGCGAACCTCCTTCTCGTAGAACCGGGATGCCAATTGGCACGATGCGCCCATAGGCGCGTGATGCGGCAGGCGTCAAAGCACTTGGCCCGGGCGCTGCGTGTCTTTAAAGCGGCAATTGACGAACTGTGTTGTTGCTGTAATACAGCTTCCGGAACGAGGTATCATGATCGACACTGCCACCCGCCCCCTGGATTTTGCGGCTGCGCGCCGCGCCATGCTGGACAGCCAGCTCCGCACCAGCGGCGTCAACGCGCCCTTTGTGCTGGAACGCATGGGTGCCGTTGCGCGCGAAGATTTCGTACCGGCCGACGCAAAGGGCTATTGCTACATGGACCGCGCGATCGCCCTGCCCGATGGTGGCACGCTGGCGCAGCCGGTGTCGCACGGCAAGATGCTGGCCGAGGCCCGCCCCGAAGCAGGGGAAACCGTGCTGGTCGTCGACAACAGCAATGGTTACCTGGCCACACTCGTCGCGCCGCTCGCTGCCCGAGTTGATACGGTATCGGTGGCCGATGCCCTGTCAGGCAAGAAGCGCGGCAGCTATGACCTGATCCTGGTGGACGGCGCGATCGAGGAATGCCCGACCGCTCTGACCAAGCGACTGGCCGACACCGGTCGGCTCGTGACCGGATTGTTCGGCAATGGTGTGGCTCGCCTCGCCACCGGTCGCAAGGTCGGCAAGGATATCGCCTTCAAGACAGTGGAAGACGTCGCTCTCCCGCGCCTCTCCGCATTCGACAAACCCAAAGGTTGGAGTTTCTGATCATGGCGCGACGCGCGTGCAGTGCTGGCTTGCTGGCAGGCGTGGCTGTGCTGGCCGCCACCCCGGCGCAGGCCGATACGCTGCGCGAAGCATTGGTCGAAGCCTATCAGACCAACCCGACGCTGCAGGCTGCCCGGGCAACCCAGCGGGCCGAGGACGAGAACCCGAACATCCAGCGCGCGGCGGGCCTGCCTAGCGTCCAGGCGACCGGGCAATATGTGGAGTTCGTCAAGCCGTCGCCCAACTCGTTCAACCCGACCGAACGGCTGTTCAATGTCGGGCCCGATCTTTCTGTGCCGGTCTATTCAGGTGGATCTGTCAAGAACGGCCTCAAGGCTGCGAAAGAGCGCGTGCAGGCTGGGCAGGCCAGCCTGCGCGGGACCGAATCGAGCATTTTCGCGCAGGTCGTGGCAGCCTATATGGATGTGCTGCGCACTCAGGCGCTGGTTGCGCTCAATGCCAACCAGGTCGATGTCCTGTCCGTCAATGTCGAAGCAACCCGCGATCGGTTCGAGATCGGCGACCTGACCCGTACCGATATTGCCCAGTCCGAATCGCGGCTGGCACTCGCCCGCGGCGACCTTGAGAACGCCAAGGCGGGCCTGATCCAGGCACGCGAAACCTATATCCGGCTCGTCGGCTCGGCACCTGACGACCTGCAGCCACCGCCACCCCTGCCCAACCTCCCGCAATCGCCGGTGGAAGCTGTCGAGACAGCACTGGAGCACAATCCGGACCTGATCGCCGCGCGTGAACGCGCCAAGGCCGCCGGCTTCGATACCAAGACTGCCGGGGCAGGGCGGCTGCCCAGCGTCAGCCTGTTTGCCGGACTGGACTACAATGACTACTTCGGCACCCTCGCCGGTGGGAACCCGCTGTTCTCACAGACCGAGACGACAGCGAGTGCCGGGGTTCGTTTCTCCATCCCGATTTTCCAGGGTGGCCTGCCCGCCGCGCGCCAGCGGCAAGCGGCAGCGCGCGAATCGGCGTCGCTGGAACAGGTCATTGCCGCCGAGCGCGATGTGATTGCACAAGTACGCGCAGCTTACTCCAGCCATCTGGCTTCACTGCAGGTCATCGAGAGTTCGCGCCTTGCGGTCGAAGCGGCAGAGCTTAGCCTCGAAGGTGTGCGCGCGGAGAACTCTATCGGCAACCGCTCGATCCTCGACGTCCTCAATGCCGAGCAGGAGCTGCTCACAGCCCGCGCTCAGCTGGTGACCGCGCGGCGCAACGCCTATGTCGCCGGCTTCTCGCTGCTGGCTGCGATGGGCAAGGCCGAAGCCCGCGATCTCGGTCTCGAAGGCGGCGTCCTGTACGACCCGATGGACAATTACGAACGCGTCAACGGGCGCTTCTGGGACTGGGATCGCGACCCCGAACCGCAAGCGCAAGCTACAAGAACCGTTGACATTCCTGCTCCAAATGCAGAGATTCCGGCTGCAGCGGCCGATCCATCGCCGCAGCAATAGGGTCAACTGAGGGCAATCGGGGGATACGGCATGCGCCAGCAGGGCGAAGCCTCGGTCGAGGAAATTCTCGAATCGATCAAGAAAGTCATCGCGCGCGACAACCGCGCCGGTGCGATGGAGGCACGCCGCCGTCGCGAAAGCGAAACGGAAGAGCTGCCGGAACCTGCCGATGACAACCAGGCGGAAGAGATACTCGAGCTCGATGCCGACGCAATGGTGGACGATCTCGACGCGGACGATGCTGGCGACGCAGCCGGCGAAGCAGACGATTCCCCGCTGCTCACCAATGCCGTGCGTGATTCGATGCGCGACAACCTCGCCGCTCTCGCCATGCTGGCCGAACCGGGTGCCAAGCCCCAGATCGTCCGTTCGGGGGAGACCTCGCTCGAAGGCATGGTGCGCGAAATGCTGCGCCCGATGCTGGCCGAGTGGCTGGACAAGAACCTGCCGCCGATGGTCGAGCAGATGGTGCGCGACGAGATTGCCCGTATCGCCGGCAAGAAGGGCTAACGCCCAAGCCCACGGGCTTCAGGAAATCCCTTGCAGCGCGCGGCTGAAGGCTTAGACCTGCGCGCCATGACAAAACATCTCGGGACTGCGCTGGCATTGGCCCTCGCAACTTCGCTTTCCGCGCCGCTCCTGGCACAGGACGCAGTCGCGCCCATGACTGCACGCGACCTCGTTACCATGCCGCGGTTGGGCAGCCCCACCGTATCCAGCGACGGGCAATTCGCGGTTTACTCGGTGACAATTACCGACGAAGAAACGCTCAAAAGGAGCAGCAAGCTCTATCTTCGCAGTCTGACCGATCTCGAATCCGCACCGGTCGAGCTGGATCTGGGTGGTTCGGTTTCCTCGGTCGTGTTCGGGTCCGACAACTTCCTCTATTTCCTGTCCGATCGCCCCGACGAAGGTAGCGGCGACGAAAGCGGTTCGACCGAAGTCTGGCGCGCCGCGCTTGAAGCAAACGGAAACGTCACGGGCCCGATGCAAGTGACCAATATCGGCACCCCGATTGACGGTTTTGCACTCTCGCCCGATGGCAACAACATCGCGCTGTGGGCATCGATCGCACGCGATTGCGAAGCCTTTGGCTGTGACAACGATGGAACCTTCCACCTGCCCGGGCCCGGCGATGGCCGACTCTACGAGGGCGATGACGGTTTCGTGCGCCACTGGGATGATTGGGAAACGCCTGGCACCTACAGCCGCGTCTTTGTCTTCGGCCTCGAAGACGGCAAGGCGGTAGGTGACGGTGAAGCGCTCGACGGGCCGGCAGAGGACAAGACCTCAATTGTGGGCGACACCCCGACCAAGCCGTTTGGCGGTGGCGAGGACATTGCCTGGGCTCCTGACGGTTCCGCAGTCTATTTCGTTGCCCGCGAAGCCGGTAAGTCCGAGCCCCTCTCGACCAATCTCGACATCTACCGCGCTGACCTCAATGGCGGTGGGCCGACCAACCTCACCGCTGGCAACGCGGCAACTGACACCAGCCCTGTGCCTTCACCCGACGGCAAGTACCTCGCCTACCTCGCGATGGAGCGCCCGACCTACGAGGCGGACAAGCTCACCATCATGCTGCGCGACCTTCGCAGCGGCACAACCCGCGCGCTGACCCTGGACTTCGACCGCAGCTTTGGGTCGCTGGCATGGACGCCGGACAGCAAGTGGATCGTCGCCACCGCGCAGGACGTGCTCGATACGCCGGCCTTCCGGGTCGACCCGAAAAGCGGCAAGGTCGAGAAGCTCGACCTGATGGCCGGCAATGAAGCACATATCGGCAATGTGATCCCGCTCGCCGGAGGCCGCTTGCTCTTCACCCGCGATTCGATCGGGGCGCCGGCGGAACTGTTCCTGTCGAGCAAGTGGCAGCAGGCCAAGCCGCTGACGCAGGTCGCTTCGGGCAAGGTCGGGGCGCTGGCCTCCACCGTCACCACGCGCTTCAACTTTGCCGGCGCGAATGGCGACACCGTGTGGGGCCAGATTACCAAGCTGGAGAACCACGACGGTCCGATGCCGGCGATCCTTTATATCCACGGCGGCCCGCAGGGTTCGTTCAACGATGGCTGGTCAAGTCGGTGGAACCCGCGCGTATTGGCCAGCCAGGGCTATGCGGTGATCTCGGTCGATTTCCACGGGAGCACCGGGTACGGGCAGGCCTTCACCGACGCGATCAACAAGGACTGGGGCGGCAAGCCGCTGGAAGACCTGCAGAAAGGCCTCGCTGCCGCGCTCGAACTCGATGCCCAGATCGACGGTGATCGGGCTTGCGCCATGGGTGCCAGCTACGGCGGCTACATGGTCAACTGGATTGCCGGCAACTGGCCTGAACGCTTCAAGTGCATCGTGCAGCATGACGGCCTGTTCGACATGCGCAGCTTCTATTACACCACCGAGGAACTGTGGTTTCCGCGCTGGGATTTCGGCGGTTCCTACGAGGAATCAAAAGAACTCTACGAGAAATGGAACCCGGTGAACCACGTCGACAAGTGGCAGACGCCGATGTTGGTCGTGACGGGTGAGAAGGACTTCCGCGTCCCCTACACCCAGGGCATTGCCAGCTTCACCGCCTTGCAGGAACGCGGGATCCCGTCGCAACTGCTGGTATTCCCGGGAGAGAACCACTGGGTGCTTGGTGCGAAGAATTCGCTGCAATGGCACGACACGGTGTTCGCGTGGCTGGAACGCTGGCTGGGCGAGTCGCCGGAAGAGTGAGCTCCTCTCGCGATCTGGGAAAAGCCGGCCGTGCGCTCGCCAAGATCGGTGGCGAGACGATCGAACGGCACATCTTCCTGTGCGGCCTGTCGGAGAAGCAGAAATGCTGCCGCCGGGAAGAGGGTGAACGGGCGTGGAAGTACCTCAAGCGGCGACTCAAGGAGCTGGGTCTCGCCGGGCAAGGCGGGGTGCAGCGGACCAAGGCCGATTGCCTCCAGGTCTGCGAGGCAGGGCCGATCGCTGTCGTCTGGCCAGATCGGGTCTGGTACCACTCCTGTGACGAGGAAGCGCTGGAAGCGATTATCCAGCAACACCTGATCGGCGGAAAGCCGGTCGAGCAATACCGGCTGCACTCAATCCCCGGCTAATCCTCGTCGTGGCGTGGCAGGCGGTTGTCGACGGATTCGTCATGCCCGGTTCCGTTGGAGAGGAATACCAGCCCCATCAGTGCGCTCATCAGCATCATCGAGAAACCGATTCCCAGTGCCACAGCGATGAAGAAGTGCGGCGAGAGATTGTCGTTCTGGGTATAGAGCAGCGCCATGGCAATCACGACCACACCGAGCGTGGCAAGGAACATGAAGCGCATCAGCCGGCGATAACGCGCCCAAGCGTAGGCGGCGTTCTCCGGGTCTTCGAGAGGGGACTTGGGCAGCATGAGAGGGTCCTGCGCGGCGGGGAGATCGATATTACTACAACGATTCGCCAAATCGGGCGTTCCGTGGCATGTTTGCGGTGTAGGTGGAAGGAGGTTCGCCATGGAAATCGCTCAGCTTATTGCAGGACGGAACGCGTCCGAGATCGTCACCTGCAATGCAGGCCAGCCGGTGAGCGAGGCGATAGCAATCCTCGCCAGCAAGCGGATCGGCGCCTTGCCGGTTATGGAGAACGGTTCGGTTGCAGGGATTTTCTCCGAACGCGATGTGGTTTACCGCATGGCAGATGAAGGCACGTCCTGCCTCGAAAAGCTCGTTGGCCAAGTCATGACGGCTCCTGCGATCACCGTCGAAAAGTCCACCACGGTCTTGGAAGCGTTGGCGCTTATGACTCGGCGTCGCATTCGCCACCTTCCAGTCACTGACAACGGAGCCTTCGTCGGCTTCCTGTCGATTGGAGACCTGGTCAAATCGCGCATCGATGAAGTCGAACATGAGGCACAGGCCATGCGCGATTATATCCAGACCGCTTGAGAGTGGTCGGGCAAGACCCTACATCGACAGCATGACAACGACTCCCGCCCTGACGGAAGCCGCCGCCAAGCGCGTGCGCTGGATCGCCGACAAGCAAGGCAAGCCTGCGATCCTGCGCCTCGCTGTCGAGGGCGGGGGGTGCTCGGGTTTCCAGTACAAGTTCGAACTGGCCGACGCTGCCGACCGCGACGATGCACAAAGCGAGACCGGAGGAGTCAAGCTGGTGGTCGATCCGATCAGCCTCGATCTGGTGGCAGGCTCGATCGTCGATTTCGTTGAATCGCTAGGCGGCGCGGCGTTCCGGGTCGAAAACCCGCAAGCTGCCGCAGGTTGCGGTTGCGGTTCGAGCTTCGGCATCTAAGGTCCGCTGCATGCGGATCGCCACATTCAACATCAACGGCATCAAGGCGCGGCTGCCGCGTCTCATCGAATGGCTCGAGGAAACCCGGCCCACCGTCGCCTGCCTGCAGGAAATCAAGAGTCAGGACGATGGCTTCCCCGCTGAGGAATTCGAAAAGATCGGCTATCATGCGATCTGGCACGGCCAGAAGGCCTTCAATGGCGTCGCGATCCTCGCTGACGGTGTGAAGCCGGAGGAGAAGCAGCGCGGCCTGGGGATCGATGGCCCAAAGGAGGGCGAAGGCGAACAGGCCCGCTATCTCGAAGCCGACGTCAACGGCGTGCGTATCGCCTGCCTCTATTTGCCCAACGGCAACCCGCACCCGGGGCCCAAGTTCGACTACAAGCTGGCCTGGATGGAAAAACTGCGCGCACGCATGGCCGAGCTGTGGGCGAGCGAACAACCGACCATCGTTACCGGCGACTTCAATGTCATCCCGGAAGACAAGGATGTGTGGTCGCCCAAGGCCATGCAGGACGATGCGCTGATGCAGCCCGAATCGCGCGATGCCTATCACCGGCTGCTGGCCGATGGCTGGACCGATGCGGTGAACACGCTCAATCCGCGCGGGGGCGTCTGGACCTATTGGGACTACCAGCGCGGCGCGTGGCAGCGCGATCATGGGTTCCGGATCGACCATTGCCTGCTGTCGCCCGAACTGGCCGACCGGCTCGTCGCCACCGGTGTCGACAAGGAATATCGCGGGCGTGAGAAAGCCAGCGACCACACCCCGGTGTGGGTGGAGATCGCTTCAGATTGAACCCCAGATAGCGAAAACCCCTCCGCGTCCCGTCGGACACGAAGGGGCTCCCTGCGACCCTGCCCGAACGCGGGGAGGCGCGTGGGCGGGGTTTTAGCTCGCTGAAATCCTAGCGGTAGAAGATGTGCGTCTTGATCGTCGCACGGGTCTGCTTGCGATAGCTCCACTTCGGCTTCACGTACTTCGCGTGGAAGTAGAGCGAATCCTGAGCTTCACTTTCCCAAAGCCCTTCATGGGCAATGCGGGCAATCTTCTTGGCATTTTGCCACGATGCCGAGCTGCGCGCGATCCGCGGCATCCGGCCACCCTTGACGAAGGAGAACTGCGATTTCTGGTAGACGACGCCGCAATAGTCCGACGGGAAGACATCCGATTCCGCGCGGTTGATGATCACCTGTGCCACAGCCAACTGGCCGTTGACCGGCTCGCCGCGCGATTCGAAATAGATCGCTCCGGCCAGGCATTCCATCTGCCGCGAAAGCTCACCGGGAGTATCCATCCGCGCCAGCAGGTCGTGCAGCGAGGCCGCATCGACTGGAGCTTCGGTCTGCACGCTCGGTTCGGTGCCGGATTCCGGAATGGGTTGGACCACTTCTTCCGAAACGAACACCGGAACGGTCTCATCGACCAGGGGAGCATCAGTGGTGGGGGCCACGTCTGCCTGTTGCGCATTGGCGCCCGAAACTTCGGAAGTGCCAACGATCATGACGGCGCCCGCGACAATCGCGGCAACGCCCACAAGGTGGGTCTTACGACTCATTGAACTCAGTTACTGTGCGGTGAGCGCACCCGACGCAGGCTGGAACCGTGTCCGCGTTGTTCGCGATAGCTTGTGGTTGGTTCGTGTTTGGGCCTGCCGGCCGCCCCCCGTCTGCGTGCTTGCGTAACGACCGAAATGCCGTCGCGCCGCCTGCGCACCTGGAAGCTGGCGGGCCAAATAGGGTAGTTGACGTTTAAGTCAACTTAACGCGGCAGACTTTCGACGAACTGTGCGCCATCCGCGATATCTGCCTCCAAAATCCAGACATCGCTGTCCTGTTTTCGTCGCCGATCGAGATAATCGCTAAAATCATTCGGTTTTTCAGTATCTTGTTTGCGCACAAGCGTCCATGCGCGGCCTCCATCGAGCTGTGGCATCCTTTCATAAAGTTGCGCGTTCCGGCCATTTTCTTGTGTAACCAGCAAGATTGTACCGGCATCCCGCTCGCCTTTGGCAAGCACAGTCGCAAATCCGCCCGTGGTTTCGACAAGTCGAATCAGCGCAGAGATCTCGAGGTGAGCAGGGAGACGTGAATCGCCGCTCATGGTGCGTTGGGGGAATAGCCGGGCAAGCCCGACAGCGCGATGTGCGACCGCATGAAAGTGCCGGTGCCTCGACCGATCTCCTCGCCTTCATCGTCCACAAGGCGCGATTCGGCTACGAAGACACGCCGCTTGCCACTGACCCAGCGACCTTCTGCTATCACCTTGCCGGTGCGAACCGGCTTGGTGAAATGGAGGTTGAAAGAGGTTGTCAGCAGGAAACGGTCGGTCACCAGCGTATTGGCGGCATAGAAAGCCGCATCATCGAGCATCTTGAAATAGATCGTGCCATGCGCCGCACCGGCGGCATGGTAAGACTGTTCGGACACCTCGAACTCTATCCGTGAGCGTCCCCGCTCTTCGATCGCAAGCTGAGATTTGAATAGCTGGTTGATCGGTGCGGAGGCGTAGAGGCGCTCAAGCGCCCGGTAGTGGAGCGCCGCCCCACTGCCATCATCAGGCTGCGTCACGATCCACCGCATTGGTGATCAGGGCATACAGCGCTTCACTATCGGGCGCCTCTGCCAACCGTTGATGCGTGTCATCATCGCGAACAAGCCGCGAGATTGCGGCCAGCGCATGCAAATGCGTTGCTCCGGCATTGACGGGTGAGAGCAGGCCAAACACAAGATCGACCGGCATTCCGTCGGCCGCGTCGAAATCGCACGGCGTATCGAGCCGCAGCAAGGCCGTAACTGGCCTGCTCAATCCTTCAATCCGCGCATGCGGCAAGGCGACTCCGCGGCCAAAACCGGTACTGCCCAGCTTCTCGCGCTCTTCCAGCCCCTCCAGAACCACGTCTCGGTTGAGCCCATATGTCGTGGCAAGATGATCCGCCAGCAAGGCGAGAATATCAGCCTTGCTGCCAGCCGCGACACTCGCCACGGCTTCCGGGGGAAACAAAAACAATGCGTCCATGGGTATTCGAAAACTTGCCTGTCGTATTGCGAGCGCGGGTTACTGCGGGGCTTGGCTCAGCGCAGTGGGGGAGCGTGTTCCTCGCTCGGTCGGTTGATCTCTTCAGTGCGGCTCGACCCAGCCGATCGAACCATCGCGGCGGCGATAGACCATATTATGCCGTCCGGTGCCAGCATTTTTGAAAAACATCGCGTTGGTGTCGCGCAAGTCGAGCATCATGACGGCATCTGCCACAGAGGCTTCCGGAATGTCGACTTTGGTTTCTGCCACCACCAGCGGGGCATCGCCACCAGCGACTTCCTCGGGCTCGTCGGGTTCCGGGGCAGCAAAGATCCTGTAAGCTGCTTCCTCTTCCTTGAGCGCGTGCGCGGTCTGCGCATGGCGATCCTGGAGCCGACGCTTGTAGCGGCGCAACTGCTTGTCGATCTTCTCTGCCGCAGCATCCAACGCCAGATGCGCATCGTGCGCTTCGCCGTGCGCCTTGAGCACCAGACCCTGCATCACGTGAGTCACGATGTCACAGGCAAAGGCACCGGCGGGAGCCTTGCCAAAAGTCACATGCGATGAAAGCGCTCGGTTGAAATATTTCTCGACGATGGCGTTGAGGCGGTCGGAAGCGTGATCCTGGAGAGCAGTACCTGTGTCCATCTGGTGGCCCGAAACGCGAATATCCATCGACGCCTGTCTCCTTATCGTTGTGCGACTCGCAGCGTATACCTGCTGGGTTAACGCTAGTTATTCCAAAGTGGGGATTCGATCCCTTCCATAAAAGCCTTGTGCCGGGCGAGTTCCTCCGCACTCGCCGCATGCGGACGAGGTGCACGGAAAATCCGCTCGATCTTTTCCATGTTCGGTGTGGTGTCCGCAGCCGCTGTCCGCTTCGCTTCGGCATCGAGCGTCAGGCCGATCTGGCGACCACCAAGCAACTCAAGATAGACCTGCGCCAGCAATTCTGCATCGAGCAACGCACCATGCTTGACGCGGTGGCTGCGATCCACACCATAACGGCTGCAAAGCGCATCAAGCGAAACCTTGGCACCGGGATGCTTCTTGCGAGCAATCGCGACTGTATCGACCATGCGGCCCATGTCGATCGGCTCGCGGCCCACGAGTGCCAGCTCGTTGTTGAGGAAGCCGAAGTCGAAGCCCGCATTATGCGCCACCAGCGGGGCATCGCCGAGGAACTCCAGGAGTGCCTGGGCACCATCGGCAAAGATCGGCTTCTCAGACAGGAAGGCAGAGGACAGGCCATGCACCTCTTCGGCTGCCGAGGGCATATCGCGTTCGGGGTTGTAATAGGCGTGGAAGGTCTCACCGGTCGGCATCCGGTTAAACAGTTCCACGCAGCCGATTTCGACCATCCGGTCACCCGTCTTGGGATCGAGGCCGGTGGTTTCCGTATCGAACACAATTTCACGCATTGGGAATACTATTCACCCATCCTCGCGAGTCTGCAAGGGGGCTGATCATTGTCCCTGTTCAAGTCGCGCGATGAGCGCTGCAACCTCTTCGCCCGTCTCCGCCAGTGACCTGCCAGTATCGATCACATAGTCCGCCCGGGCGCGCTTTTCCGCATCGGGAACCTGCAATGAGAGGATGTGCTCGAACTTCTGCTCTGTCATGCCTGGGCGAGCCAATACCCGTTCGCGCTGGGCATCGGCCGGGGCAGAAACGACCACCACTGTATCGACTGCTTCGAGCCCGCCCTTCTCGAACAGCAGCGGGATGTCGAACACCACCATCGGCTTGTCCGCATGTTCGAAAAGGAAAGCCTTGCGCTTCTTGCCTACCGCCGGATGAATGAGCGCTTCGAGCCGGGCAAGCGCTGCCTTGTCGGCGAACACCTGCGCCCCCAATGCTTCGCGCTTGACCCCTTCGGACCCGGTCGAGCCGGGAAAGGCGGCTTCGATAGCGTCGATCAACTCGCCCTCCGGCCCCTGCATGCCGCGGACCTCGGCATCGGCATCGAACACCGGTACGCCGGCGGCTTCGAACATCGCGGCCACGGTAGATTTGCCCATGCCGATGGAACCGGTAAGCCCGATGATGCGAGGTTTGTTCATGCCATCAGCCTTTCTCGCAGCGCATCGTCTTCGTCGCGCGGTGGCGCAATCCCGAAGAATTTCTCGAAGGCTTCGGCGGCCTGTCCCACCAGCATCGCGAGACCGTCGATGGTTGGGTGCCCCGCTGCCTCAGCCGCCGCCAGCAAGGGCGTTTGGACCGGGTGGGTGACGATATCGTAGACAATCGCACCGGGCGGGGCATGCGACATGTCAAATGCCAGCGGCGGTTGCCCGGTCATTCCCAATGGTGAGGCATTGACCACAAGGTCGAGTATTCCCTCGCGATCATCGAAGGCGAAGTCGGTGGGTTCGGCGAAATGACTGAGCGGCGGGGTATGGTGTTCACCGTCGCTGGCGAGATCGGCGATCAAGCGTGCAGCCTTGTCGGGGTCGCGCCCCGCCAACACCAACGTGAACCCTTGGTGTGCGAGTCCGGCGATGATCGCACGCGCAGCGCCGCCGTTACCCAAGATTCGCGCCATCCGGAACAGGTGCGGCTGAGCCAGCTCCTGTTGCAGCGGTTCAAGAAATCCGCCCACATCGGTGTTGAAGCCGGTCAACGTACCGTTGTCCCCCCGCACAACGGTGTTCACCGCCCCGACTTTTTTAGCCAGCGGGTGGAGTTGGTCGAGCAGTGGGATGATCGCCTGCTTGTGCGGCATGGTAACGTTGCAGCCACGCCAATGCAGGTCGGCACGGCGCGCTTCGAGGTAACCGGAGAGCTGGTCGGCGCTGACATGCTCTGCGCGATAGTCTGCTTCGAGCCCCAGCCGGTCGAGCCAGAAGCCGTGGATGAGCGGCGACTTCGACTGTGTGATCGGATCGCCGATCACTTCGGCGTAGGGTCTTGTCATGCTGCAATCACGCCGCGTGCGCGCAGTGCACAAAGGACCGCCAGCAGTGGCATGCCCAATACCGTGAACTGATCGCCGATGATGCGGTCGAACAGCTGGACCCCGCGCGCCTCGATCCGGAACACCCCGACGCAGCCAGCCACTTCAGGCCACTCGGTATCGAGATAGCTTTGAATGAAGCCGTCTGAGAGATCGCGCACATGCAATGTGGCCAGGCCATGGTCGATCCAGGTGATACGCCCGTCGACCGCCAGCGCAGCGGCGCTGTGCAGATGCATCGCCTTGCCGGAGAAGAACCGAAGGTGCTCGGCTGCCTGCTCGCGACTTTCCGGTTTGTCGAAGCGTTGGCCATCGACTTCGACCAGGCTATCACTGCCGAGCACCAACCGGTGAATATCGCCGCGCGATACCGCAACTGCCTTCGCCGCCGCCAGCGCTTGCGCCACTTCTTCGGGGTCTGCGCTGGCCATTTCCGCTTCCAGGGCGCGTTCGTCAATTTCGGCAGCGCGTGTTTCGAAGGGAACACCGGCCGCTTCCAGCATCGCCCGGCGCGATGCACTCTTCGAAGCGAGGATCAGGGTCATATCGGCTTCTCCTCCGGCTTGACCCGTGCGTGACGTTCGTTGTGCAGCCGGATGATCGCGGCGGCGGTTTCCTCGATCGAGCGGCGCGTCACGTCGATCACCGGCCAGTTGTTGTCGGCAAACATGCGACGCGCGAACTTGACCTCTTCGGACACCCGGTCCTTCTCGACATAAGAGGTCTCGGCCTGCTCGTTGAGTGTGAGCAGCCGGTTGCGGCGGATCTGCACCAGCCGTTCGGGTGCAGTGGTGAGACCGACCACCATCGGGTTCTTGAGCGAATAGAGTGCGGGCGGCGGGGGGCTTTCCAGCACCAGTGGGATATTGGCCACCTTGTAGCCGCGATTGGCGAGGTAGATGCTGGTCGGCGTTTTCGACGAGCGCGAGACGCCGGCGAGGACGATGTCGGCCTGCTCCCAATTGTCCCACCCCACGCCGTCATCGTGGGCAATGGTATACTGGATTGCTTCGACGCGCTTGAAATAGGCCTCGTCCATCCGGTGCTGGCGGCCAGGGCGGCCATGCGCTTCTTCGCCGAGTTGGACTTCCAGCGCAGCTGTCACTTCATCGAGTGCATCGACGGCCGGGAGCGACAGACGGCGGCAGTGGTCACGAAGGGCAGCGCGCGTTTCCGTGTTGACCAGCGTGAACAACACGAGCCCCGGATTGCTCGATAGTTCGGGGACGATGCGCTCGAGATGCTGGCGCGAGCGCACCATGGGCCAGAAGTGCCGAACTACATCGGCATCTTCGAATTGTGCCAGCGCAGCCTTGGCGATCATCTCCAGCGTCTCGCCGGTTGAATCCGATAGCAGGTGGAGATGGATACGCTTCATTGGTGACTGCAGTTTCGCCTGTGGAGAACGACCGGCATAAACCACGGGATGAAACTGCGGACAAGGCGGGCATGAAATTCCACCCCCGCAACCGGCCAGTTCATCTGTGCAGATACCGACAAGCAACGAAGGTTTTGGACAGTCTGGGGATAGAGGGGATAAGATTCCATTGACTCCCGCTTTGTGCAGAGTCGCAGGCCATGTTGGGGGTGGAATAGGCGGGAGAAATCGGGCACTCACGGGTTGTGCCCGTTTTCCACAGGGCCAACAGACTCCATCATCCTATTATAAATATATTTATTGATTGGATTCCCCCTTCGATGCCTGGTCCCCTTCTCGACACTCTGAAAGGAAAGCGAAGCAAGCGCGTACCCTTGTGGCTCATGCGCCAGGCAGGACGTTACCTGCCGGAATACCGCGAGCTTCGGGCGGCCAAGGGCGGATTCCTCGATCTCGTCTATGACAGCGAGGCGGCATGCGAGGTAACGTTACAGCCGATCCGGCGCTTCGGGTTCGACGGAGCAATCCTGTTCTCGGATATCCTGATTGTCCCGCATGCAATGGGACAGGACCTGCAGTTCCTTGCCGGAGAAGGTCCGCATCTTTCGCCGCGACTGGCGGATAATGCGCTGGAAGGGTTGACCCTGGCCAAGCAGCATTTCGACCCGGTTTATGAAACGGTGCGCCTTTGCCGTGCTGCGCTGGGGCCGGAAACCACCATGTTGGGCTTTGCCGGCAGCCCGTGGACCGTCGCGACCTACATGATCGCGGGCGAGGGCAGCCGCGACCAGCAAGCTGCGCGCAGCATGGCTTACTCGGATCCCGGCAAGTTGCAGGCGATTGTCGATGCGATCGTAGAGCTAACCGTCGAATACCTGATCGGGCAGATCGATGCCGGGGCTGAAGCCGTGCAGCTGTTCGACAGCTGGGCCGGAAGCCTCGCGCCCGACCAGTTCGAGACATGGGTCATCGCGCCCAATGCCAGGATCGTGGAAGCGCTCAAGGCTGCCCGACCTGAAACGCCGGTCATCGGTTTTCCCAAGGGGGCGGGGGCCAAACTGCGCGCCTATGCCGATGAAACCAGGGTTGATGCGATGGCGCTCGATGAGACAATCGATCCGGTGTGGGCTGACAGTGTCCTTCCGGGCGGAATGCCCGTGCAGGGCAATCTCGATCCGCTTCTGATCCTGGCCGGCGGCGACCAGCTCACTCGACGCGCGGAATTCATCCTTCACAGCCTTTCCGATCGTCCCCATGTGTTCAATCTCGGCCATGGGATCGACCGGCACACGCCGATCGCCCATGTCGAGAAGCTGGTCGCAACCGTTCGGGGCTGGCAGGGATGAAGGACGCAAGGTAAGGTAGCGCGATGGAGAGCTTTCTCGCCATGACCTATTACTGGCTCAAGGCCGGACATGTCATTTTCATGATCTTCTGGATGGCGGGCCTGTTCATCCTGCCACGGCAGATGGTTTACATGCATGCGAGCGCATCCGGATCCGATGAAGAGGCGCTGTGGGCCGAACGGACCAAGACCTTGTCCAAGGTCATCCTGGTTCCCAGTATCGTGCTGGTCTGGGTTCTCGGCCTGGCGCTTGCTGCAGCAATCGGAGCCTTCACCCAGGGCTGGTTCCACGCCAAGCTGTTGCTGGTGCTTGTCCTGAGCGGTTATCACGGCTGGATGAGTGCGACGGCCAAGAAGATGGCGCGTGGAGAGCGTCCGCTGGCCGAGAAGCAGCTGCGCTTGCTGAATGAAGTGCCCGCGCTGATTGCAATCGTCGTTGTCATCCTGGTGATCGTAAAGCCGTTCTAGGGTTCGATTGGTCTCATCCCGCCTCCAGTCGATCCATTCGGCGATTGACGCACCGCTGGCGCACACGTATTTGCACCGCAACTGGCCTTAAGCCCACGCGTCCATAGCGTGTGGCATATCCAGGTCTCGCTTTCCCAAAGCCCGATGAGACCGGCCGGCCCTTTTCCAATTTTCCCAAGACGGAAACACACATGCATCTCAGAGACCTCAAAGAGAAAACCCCGGCCGAGCTTGTCTCCATGGCCGAAGAGCTGGGCGTCGAAGGTGCCAGCACCATGCGTCGGCAGGACCTGCTGTTCAGCATCCTGCGCGAGCTGGCAGAAGACGAAGAATACGAAGAACAGATCATGGGCATCGGCACCATCGAGGTGCTGCAGGACGGCTTCGGCTTCCTGCGCTCGCCTGAGGCAAACTACCTCGCCGGACCGGACGATATCTACGTCTCGCCCAACCAGATCCGCAAATGGGGTCTGCGCACGGGGGATACCGTTGAAGGCGAGATCCGCGCGCCTAACGAAGGCGAACGCTATTTCGCGTTGACCAGCCTCAAGGCAGTGAACTTCGACGATCCGGAAGCGGTGCGCCGGCGGACCAATTTTGACAACCTCACGCCGCTTTACCCGGACCAGAAACTCAATCTGGACACGCTCGACCCGACGGTGAAGGACAAGTCGGCCCGGGTGATCGATATCATTTCGCCACAGGGCAAAGGCCAACGTGCACTGATCGTCGCTCCGCCGCGTACCGGTAAAACCGTGCTGCTGCAGAACATCGCCAAGGCGATCACCGACAATCACCCCGAGGTGTTCCTTCTGGTCTTGCTCGTCGACGAGCGCCCGGAGGAAGTCACCGACATGCAGCGCAGTGTGAAGGGCGAGGTTATCTCCTCGACTTTCGACGAGCCGGCCAATCGCCACGTCCAGGTCGCCGAAATGGTGATCGAGAAGGCAAAGCGCCTGGTCGAACACAAGCACGACGTCGTCATCCTGCTCGATTCGATCACCCGTCTCGGCCGTGCCTACAACACTGTCGTCCCCAGCTCGGGCAAGGTGCTGACCGGCGGTGTCGATGCTAACGCGCTGCAGCGCCCCAAGCGCTTCTTCGGTGCCGCGCGCAATATCGAGGAAGGTGGTTCGCTCTCGATTATCGCCACCGCGCTGATCGACACCGGCAGCCGCATGGACGAAGTCATCTTCGAGGAATTCAAAGGCACCGGTAACAGCGAAATCGTGCTCGACCGCAAAGTTGCCGACAAGCGCATCTTCCCGGCCCTCGACGTCGGCAAGTCCGGTACCCGCAAGGAAGAGCTGCTGGTCGAGAAGGACAAGCTCTCCAAGATGTGGGTGTTGCGCCGTATCCTCATGCAGATGGGCACAGTCGATGCGATGGAGTTCCTGCTCGACAAGATGAAGGATTCCAAGACCAACGAGGACTTCTTCGACACCATGAACCAGTAGGTCCCACGCCTCGGTTTACGGGTTCTTCACAGGTTCACTGCTTTGGACGTCGCCGCAAAAAGGGGACAACCAATGCAGCAGCTCGTCTACGTCAGCACCGCCAATTCCGAGATGGAAACCGACCAGGTCTTTTCCATCATCGAGGCTTCCTCGCGCAACAATCTGTCGCGCAATATCACTGGCTTCCTGATGTTTCATCAGGGTCGTTTTCTGCAGCTGGTAGAGGGTGAGCGTGAGGACCTGGATGGGCTGATGCAGGTTCTGGAAACGGATGATCGCCATCACTCGATCGATGTCGTTGATCGTGGTGCGGTTGAAGACCGGCTGTTCTCTAAATGGCGGATGAAAAGGGTTGCAGCGGGAAGTTCGCTTGCGGATGCCTCGTTCGATGAACTGCGGTCGAACCTGCCAGCTGGTGCACGGTCGAACCGTATCCTCGAGCTCGTGGAAGGATTCCTGCAACTGGACCCGGCCTGATCCCGTTCGGACCGCGCATTATTGGCTGGAACAACCGGAGTGCCATTGCGCTGCTTGGCGGCCGAAGTGTTTGGATCTGAACCGGTATAGGGTTGACTTGTAAAACCTGAATCGCCTTTACCGAAGATGCAATTCGGGAGGGTCGGACCGTTGCGACAGGTCGTTTATATCAGCACCGCGGCGAAGATCGCCGAGAGTGATCTCGAAGATATCCTGCAAGCTGCCAAAGACAACAATGTCGATATCGGCGTTACCGGGATCCTGTTGTTTAATGGGCAAAATTTCCTGCAGGTGTTGGAAGGGTCCGATGAGATGCTCGATGCCTTGGTCGACAGGATCGAAGTCGACCCGCGCCATTCTGGCCTGGTCGTGATGAGCGACCTGGATATCTCGGAACGTTGTTTTCCGGATTGGTCCATGCAGCTCGTCCGTCTCTCGAGTTCCGTCGAACAAAGGAAGGAGGAGCTTTCCGCCGTCCTTCCGGCTTCGCTCGACGACACGGTGCGAAAGCAGTTGCTCAACTATGCAGCCTTGAATTGACGATATGCGGCGGGCGGCCATCACGGGAGGCCCCGGTGCCGGGAAGTCCTCCCTGATTGCCGAGCTGGCCCGGCGGGACGTAGCTACGCATGACGAAGTGGCACGCAATATCCTGCAAGCCCCGGGCGGGATGGCGTTGCGAGAGCAGGACCCGCTCGGTTTCGCACAAGCGATGTATGGGGCGCAGCTACTTCTTTTCGAAGAGGCTGGGCAGGGCACCACGGTGTTCGACCGAGGATTTGCCGACATTGCGGGATTCTTGGATCTGTCAGGTCTTGCCGTCCCGCCGGATATCGACAGGGCTTGCCGAGAGCTGCGCTTCGAAGGGCCGATATTCCACGCTCCCGCCTGGCGCGCGATCTACACGCCCGACGAGGAACGAATCCAGAGCTGGGATGAGGCCGTGGCAAGCGATCGGGCGGTTGTGCGGTCCTGGAGGCACTATGGCTATCAGCTGGTCGAGTTGCCGCTCGTCTCAATCGACGAGCGTGCGCAATTCGTCATCGACCAGCTTGCATCCAGTTAGCCGGCTGCTTTCTGCTTCTCCAGCATCGCGGCCATTTGCTCCCATACCTTGTTCACGGCCTTGAGTGGGCGAACCATGACCTTGAAATCGGTGATCATGCCTTCATCGTCGAAGGTCATGAGATCGATCCCGTTGACGTGGATCCCGTCCATCTCGGTGGTGAACTCAAGCAGGGCATGGTTTCCGTCGGCCATCTCACGGACGTATTTGAAGTCGCCTTGGCCAAGTGTTCCGGCCGCTGCCATCAGGTAGGCGGTGACGATCGGCCTTCCGCGCTGGGGTGTGTGCACGACGGGCGAATGAAACACGCAGTCTTCGTGCAGGACTTGCTTGAGGCCTTCGGCGGAGCCTTCATGGTTTTCCATATAGTCATGCCATTTTGCGAGGCCTGGGTTGGTAGATGTCATGCTGCTCTCCTGAAGCTGTCGGCGCGCGCCGCGTGCCAATGATGGGCAAGGCGGGTACTGTTGGGGTCGAGTGCCAGCGCATTGGGTTCGACGAAAGAATAGATCCGGTCAATCGCGTCCGATCGCGCCCCATTGACTCGTTCGCGCATGTCTCTCGGTTCAATCTCCCATGGTGACCGCAGTCCCATGGCAATGGTGATCTCGCGGAGTGAGTAGAGTGTCTGCCGCTGGAACCGTGCAACGCGCGGAGCCTTGTCTTCGACCACCAATCCGCGTTGCCGCCATGCGCTCTGGGTTGCGACGCCGGTGGGGCAGTGGCCGGTATGGCATTCCATCGACTGGACACAGCCGAGTGCGAACATGAAGGGGCGGGCGGCGTTGCACCAATCTGCCCCGATGGCAAAGGCCTTGGCCATGCCCGCACCGGAATGGATCTTGCCCGACGCGGCAATCTTCACCCGGTCCTTGAAGCCCGTACCAACCAGCATGTTGCGAACCCAGATCTGCCCTTCACGCAAGGGCATGCCGACACTGTTGGAAAGTTCGAGCGGTGCCGCCCCGGTGCCGCCCTCAGCGCCGTCGACCGTGATGAAATCCGGGTGCATCCCGGTTTCGAGCATGGCCTTGCCGAGGGCCATGAGCTCATGCGGCTGGCCGACACAGAGCTTGATCCCGACAGGTTTGCCGCCAGACAGATCGCGTAGCTCGGTCAGCCACTGAAGCATTTCGATCGGTGTCGAGAATGTCGAATGGGCTGCGGGCGAGTTGACCGTCTTGCCAATCGGCACCCCTCGCGCTTCGGCGATTTCTGCCGTTACTTTTTCGCCTGGGAGCACCCCGCCGTGCCCGGGCTTGGCACCCTGGCTGAGCTTGACCTCGATCATCTTGACCTGATCGCTGGATGCATTGTCCGTGAATTGCCCTCGATCGAACCCACCATCGGGTGCCCGGCAGCCGAAATAGCCGCTGCCAAGCTCCCAGATCAGGTCTCCGCCATGCATCCGGTGGTAGCGGCTGATGCTGCCTTCACCGGTGTTGTGTGCGAAATTGCCCTGCGCAGCCCCCGCATTCAGAGCCTCGATGGCCCGCGCAGACAATGAGCCGAAACTCATCGCCGAGATATTGAGCAACGAAGAAGAGTAGGGCTGCTTGCAGGTACCCTCACCGATGCTCAGCCGCCATTCCTCAGGCGCGTTCGCGTCGGGGACGACGGAGTGGCTAAGCCACTCGTACTCGTCCGAATAGACGTCGAGCTCGGTCCCCATCGGGTGTTTGTCGAGGTCGCCCTTGGCCCTCGCGTAAACGAGTGCCCTGGCCTGGTGGCTGAATGGACGTCCCTCCAGGTCGCCTTCCACGAGGTAGGACTGCGCAAAGGGGCGCAGGTCCTCCATCACCCAGCGGATCCGCGCGACCAGCGGATAATTCCTTCTAAGTGTATGCTTAGACTGGAGAAAGTCCCACAAAGTTATGAGCAAGCAGGGCACGAGGAGCCACAGGGCCGCTGGCAGCCATGCAAGGGCCGCCAAGGACGCCGCCAGAAGGACCAGCGGAATGAGATAGCGCCACCAGAACAAGGGGTGCGGACCTTACGCCAGGTGCTCGGCGAAGAAGGCGTCTGTACGAGAATCTGCCAGTTGGGCACCTTCCTCATTGCGCCGGGCACCGAATTGGGTGGCAAAACCGTGATCGAGGCCCGGATAATCGTACAGTGTCACCTTGGGGTGATCGTCGAGCCCTTCGTGCATGGCCTTCTGTGCGTCGGCATCGACGAAACCGTCTGCTGTCGGGATATGCAACATCAGCGGGTTGGCGATAGCGTGGCTCTCGCGAAGCATGTCGGGCACGCCAACGGCATAGTAGCCCACCGAGGCATCACTGTCGGTGCGTGCTGCGGTCATGTAGGCGAGCTTGCCTCCCAGGCAGTATCCCACCGCTCCGACCTTTTTGCCACCTGTCTCGGAGCGCGCCCACTTGATGGTGGATTCAATATCCTTGACGCCTTCATCGGCATTGAATTTCCCAAAATAGTCAAAGGCTTGCTGCAGTTCTTCTTCGACGTCCGGGTCGAGCTGGACATTCTCGCCGAGGTTCCAGAACAGGTCCGGTGCGACTACGAGGTAACCTTGTTCGGCCAACAAGTCGCATTTCTGGCGGATGCCGGGATTCACGCCGAAGATTTCCTGGATGACCACGATGGCAGCCTTGGGTTCGCCGGCGGGGCGGGCGACGTAAGCGTGGAATGAATGGTCGCTGTAGTGCGAGGGGATCGTGACGGTCTCGGTCATCGGGGGCTCTCCTGACAGGTGTGTTGTGCGAATCCGGTTGCGGTTCAATTTCTTGGCGCGAAGGCCTATCGCTTGCGTGGGGCGCTTGGCAAACCCAAATAGAGGTGAGAGAGAGGGGCCTGTGATGACCGGATGTGTCGACCGACGGGAGGAGTGGCCATGAAAGTGAATATCGAGATTGATTGTACGCCGGAGGAAGCGCGCAGCTTCATGGGCTTGCCCGACGTGAGCAAGGCGAACAGCGTCTATGTCGACAACATGGCGAAAGCGATGAAGAGCGTTTCCAGCCCGGACCAGCTCCAGGAGCTGGCAAAGAACATGGCTCCGATGGGGCAGGTTGGACTCAAGCTGTTCCAGAACTTTGTCGAAGGCAGCCTGGCTGCGGGTGGGATGAGCAAGGCATCGTCCAAGAAGGACGACGATTAGACCCGAGGTCTGTTTCACGTGAAACATGGTGAGGACACCATCGTCGCACTGTCGAGCGGTGCACCGCCAGCAGCGATCGGTATTATTCGTGTTAGCGGGACGCGGGCAAGCGCCGCTCTCGAACACCTGGGTGCTGCAATACCTGCACCCCGTCGCGCGTCGGTGAGAACCTTGCGTGACAGCGCTGGCGATGTCCTGGACGAGGCGCTGGTGTTGTGGCTGCCGGGGCCGAATACTTCGACCGGGGAAGATACTGTAGAGTTGCATTGCCACGGGGGCAGGGCGGTCATCGCCGCTGTCGAAGAAGCACTCTTGTCAGTCGACGGGTTTCGCCGGGCGGCACCGGGAGAGTTCACCCGTCGGGCCTTTGCCAATGGCCGGATGGATCTTGCCCAGGCAGAGGGCCTGGCGGACCTGCTATTCGCTGAGACCGAACTGCAGCGACGGGTCCTTCAGTCTTCTGCAACAGGTGCACTGTCGCAGGCATTCGAAGGTTGGCGCTCGCGCCTGCTTGGATTGGGGGCGCAGGTCGAGGCGGCGCTCGATTTCGACGACGAGGGCGATGTCGACGGCCTGTCTCGCGCCTTTTTCGCCGAGGTGGATCGACTGGCAATCGAGATCGGTGAGCAATTGGCACGCCCGCAGATCGAGCGTTTGCGAGATGGTGTGCGTGTTGTGCTGGCTGGCCCACCCAATGCGGGAAAGTCGACGCTGTTCAATGCGATCTTGCGCAACGAGGCGGCCATCGTTTCACCCATTGCCGGGACGACCCGCGACGTACTCGAGCGCTCGGTGGCGATCGACGGAATCCCGCTGACACTGGTGGACACTGCAGGATTGCACGAGGCCAGCGAAGACGAGATCGAGCAGGTCGGCATGGAGCGGGCGCGGGCAGCTGTAGATGCTGCGGATATCGTCCTGTGGCTTGGTCCAGAAGGGACGGGCCCACAAGGCGCGTGGGAAATCGAGGCAAGGTGCGATGATGCCGCACATCACCCCAAACGGGCACCGCGCCTGCGCCTCTCGGCGAAGACAGGTGAGGGGATCGACGGGCTTGTGGGAGAAATCACTGCCTGCGCCCGTTCGTTGCTGCCCAAGCCGGGCGAGCAAGCGGTCAATGCGCGCCAGCACGCCTTGCTGCACGATGCCAGCACAGCCCTTGCGGGTATCGAAGCAAATACTGACCTGCTGGTCGTTGCAGAACAGCTGCGTTCGGCGCGAGTGGCATTCGATCGGATCATGGGTCACGCTACGACGGAAGACATGCTCGACGCCCTGTTTGGCCGGTTCTGCATCGGCAAATAGGTGTTTCACGTGAAATACTGTCACCAATCAAGGGTGGCGAGCCGCGCATCCAGACTGTAAAGGGCGCGGCATGCGTGATTTCGATATCATCGTGGTCGGCGGCGGACATGCTGGTGTCGAAGCGGCCTGCGCGGCCGCGCGCATGGGTGTGCGTACCGCGCTGGTGAGCTTCGAGCCTGAAAAGATCGGTGCGATGAGCTGCAATCCGGCCATTGGCGGGTTGGGCAAGGGCCACCTGGTGCGCGAAGTTGATGCATTTGATGGAGTACTCGCTCGCGCCGCCGATGCTGCCGCGATCCATTACCGCATGCTCAATCGCTCGAAAGGGAGCGCAGTTTGGGGGCCACGCGTACAGGCTGACAGGACTTTATTTCGCCGCGCGGTTCAGGATATTGTAGGCAGGCAGGACAATCTGACTGTCGTTGCCGGGGAAGCAGCGGCGCTACGCTTCAGCGGCGCGCGTGTAACCGGCATCGAGCTGGGCGATGGTTCCCGGCTCGAAGGGCAGGCAGTTATCCTGTGCACAGGCACTTTCCTCGGCGGAAAGCTATTCCGGGGCGAAGAACGCATGATCGGCGGACGCGTCGGCGAAAGTGCCGCTTCGCGCCTTGCCGATCAGATGTATGGGCTCGAGCTGCCGATGGCGCGGCTCAAGACCGGCACCCCTCCGCGGCTCGATGGGCGCACCATCGACTGGGCAATGCTCGAGGAACAGCCGTCCGACGGCGAGGACTGGACCATGTCCGCCATCACCCGGTCGCGCTCCAATCCGGAAGTTTTCTGCGCCATCACCCGCACCAACGAGCGGGCGCACGACATCATCCGCGCCAATCTTGACCGGTCGCCGCTGTTCTCCGGTGCGATTGGAGCTGCGGGGCCGCGTTACTGCCCCTCGATCGAAGACAAGATCCACCGTTTTGGCGATCGTGACGGGCACCAGGTCTTTCTGGAGCCCGAGGGACTGGACACGCATCTGGTCTATCCCAACGGGATTTCCACGTCGCTGCCGACCGACGTGCAGCTGGGCATGCTCCGGGCCATGGACGGGCTGTCCCACGTGGAAATGGTCGTTCCCGGCTATGCTGTTGAGTACGATCACATCGATCCGCGTACCCTCACTTCCGGGCTGGAGCTCAAGGATGTGCCGGGACTCTATTGTGCGGGTCAGATCAATGGCACGACAGGATACGAAGAGGCCGCAGCACAGGGTCTCGTCGCTGGGATCCATGCCGCCTGTGCGGTGCGGGGTATGGCAGCGCCGACGCTGGATCGCGCTAACAGCTATATGGCGGTGATGCTCGACGACCTGACGCTACAGGGTGTGACTGAACCGTATCGGATGTTGACCTCTCGCGCCGAATATCGGCTGCGCCTGCGGGCCAATAATGCATCGACACGGCTGACACCGATGGCCATTGAGCTGGGCTGCGTTGGCGAAGACAGGCTGCGCTGGTTTGATCGGCGCGAGGAGCATCGCGGTGCACTTGAACAGGCGCTGGAACAGCAAGCGACCGCACATCAGATCAATACGCTTGGGCACTCGGTGCGAAGCGATGCTGGACGCATGCCTTTGCGTGAGTGGCTGCGGTTTCCCGATGTCAGCCTTGCAACGCTGGAACCCCTTCTCGTGGGACATGAGCTCTCAGGCGAACTCGCGAGCGAGATCGAGGAAGAGGCAGCCTATGCGCCCTACCTGGCACGCCAGGACGCCGAGTTGCGCGAACTGCGAGCCAATGAAGCGGTTTCGCTCGACCCCGGCTTCCCATTTGCCGATGTACCGGGGTTGTCGAACGAGATGGTTGAGCGGCTGTCGCGTGCGCGCCCTGAAACCCTCGCTGCTGCCGGACGAGTTCCGGGGGTGACGCCCGCTGCATTGGCTGCCGTGCTGGTTTTTGCTCGCAAACGACTGGAAAAAGCGGCGTGATCAGCAATGAGGACGATGCGCGCGCGTTTGTTGCGGCGAGGGGCGATGATTCTGCGCTGGAGCGGATCGAGGCACTGATTGCTGCCCTGCGCGAGGAGAACCAGCGCCAGAACCTGGTTTCGTCTGGCTCGCTCGACCACGTCTGGCAGCGCCATATTGCGGATAGCGCGCAGTTGCTCGACCATGTTCCACGTGAAACATCGCCATGGATGGATCTGGGCTCGGGAGCCGGATTTCCCGGTTTGGTAATCGCTGCGATACGGCCCGACAGCAGGATCTTGCTGGTGGAATCGCGCAAGCGGCGGATCGAATGGCTGGAGTCGATGATTGATCGGCTCGCCCTGGCGAATTGCACGGTCGCGGGGATGCGGCTCGAAGCCGTGGCTGCGTTCGAGGCGCGTGTCATAACGGCACGCGCTTTCGCCCCACTCGAAAAACTCCTCCGTTTGTCCGCAAGGTTTTCCACCGACGACACCGTCTGGCTCTTGCCCAAGGGGCGCTCCGCCGGGGTAGAACTGCAGGGAATCGGGAAGAAGTGGCAGAAACTGTTCCACGTGGAACAAACGGCTACCGATCCGGAGGCGGCCATATTGGTCGGCAAGGGCACAGTGAAAGGGAAGAGCGCAGCATGATTACCATCGCCGTAGCGAACCAGAAGGGCGGGGTTGGGAAAACCACCACAGCCATCAATATCGCCACGGCGATGGCCGCGACCGGCTGGAAAACGCTGCTGATCGATCTTGATCCTCAGGGCAATGCCTCGACAGGCATGGGTGTCGAGAACGAGGATCGCGCCAATTCGAGCTACGAATTGCTGGTTGAAGGAATGCCGCTCGGCGAATGCATTGTCCCGAGCACCATTCCCGGCCTCGATATTGTCCCGGCAACGCAAGACCTGAGCGGGGCCGAAGTCGAGCTGGTTTCGGTCGAGGATCGCACGGACAGGCTGCGCAATGCCATTGCCGGGCATGGCGAACATGAGATCTGCTTTATCGATTGTCCGCCTTCGCTGGGCTTGCTTACGCTCAATGCGCTGGGTGCGGCCGATACGCTGCTGGTCCCGCTGCAATGCGAGTTTTTCGCGCTCGAGGGCCTCAGCCAGCTGCTCCAGACCGTTGAGAGGGTCCAGCAGCGCTTCAATCCCGATCTCGGCATCATCGGGGTCGTGCTGACCATGTTCGACCGGCGCAACCGGCTCACCGACCAAGTTGCCGACGATGTGCGCGATTGCTTGGGAGAGCTTGTTTTTCAATCGGTTATCCCGCGCAATGTGCGCTTGTCGGAAGCTCCAAGCCACGGCCTTCCGGCGCTTGTCTATGACCACGATTGTGCCGGGAGCAGGGCCTATATGGCATTGGCACGCGAATTGATCGGTCGCCTGCCCGAAGAGAGGAAAGCCGCATGAGCGACAAACCGTCCGATCCGATCCGCATCAGCGCCGTGCCTCGCCCGACCGATCGCAAGAAAAAGCTCGGCAAGGGTCTCGGGGCCCTCTTGGGTGAAACGCGGCGCGAAGAGCCGCTGGTGCGGGCCCCGAATGCTTCTTCGGCCCCTGCTGCAGTAGGTGTAGACGGTGGCGCCGCGCCTTCCAGCGGGCTCGCTGCGATCCCTGTTGCCCGGATTTCACCACTTCCGGGCCAGCCGCGCACCCATTTCGATGACGATGCGCTCGATGAACTGGCCGCTTCGATCGCTACGCGCGGGGTTATTCAGCCGGTCATTGTACGACCAAAAGGCGAAGGGAAATACCAGCTTGTCGCCGGCGAACGTCGTTGGCGGGCGGCGCAAAAGGCCCGTTTGCACCAGATTCCGGCCATCGTACGCGAACTGGACGATCGCGAAGTCATGGCGCTGGCGTTAATCGAGAATATCCAGCGCGAGGACCTCAACCCGATCGAAGAGGCGCGCGCCTATCACCGCTTGTCCGAGGATGAAGGACTGAGCCAGGCTGATATCGCCAAGATGGTCGACAAATCGCGCAGCCATGTCGCAAACCTCCAGCGCTTGCTGGCTTTGCCGGATGACGTGATTGCGCTGGTCGAAAGCGGTTCGCTATCGATGGGGCATGCCCGGGCACTGATCGGTTTTGACGGTGCCAGCGCTCTGGCGCGGGAAATCGTGTCGCACAAGCTCTCGGTTCGAGAAGTCGAAAAGCGCGTCCGTGCTTCGGGTGCGCCAGCACGGCCCGCCAAAGCCGCCAAGGCGTCGCGCGATCCGATGAAGGACGCGGATATTGCTGCGGTGCAAGGCCATCTGGAGGAATTCCTTGGCTTGCCGGTAAAGATCAAGACCGATGCAGACCCGCGCTCCGGCGCGGTGACGATCCGGTACCGCACGCTTGACCAGCTCGATCTCATTTGCCAGCGCCTCACTGGCGGGGATATTTGATTTAATATCAGGTATTTAACAGTTACCAATCGGGCTGGAGAGAGTGCTCCTCGCGCGCCAGTGCTGCTTGCAAAGGCGTGGGGGTTTCCTCTGCCCGAGTGCTAACGTGAATTTAACCATGCTGTCCTAGGGTTTCTGCCGTCTTGGCTCGCGTCGTGCCTTCCCGGTGCGCGCGGTCGTCGCCGCAGGGGCATCGCATGATGGGCATTCGCAATCGACAGGGGGCCGAAGCCGGCCTGCCGATCTCGTGTCGGCGACCGAGCACAAGGCCCAAGTTGCGCGGCGCAACTTCCAAATCGATGCCTCTGTCGACAGGGGTCCATCACCCTTGAACGCACGCCGGACATCGAGGGCACTCGCCCGCAATCTGCGCTTCCTCGCGCGCGTGCTCGCGCGAGAGGGGGTGGGGAGCTGGGTGGCGATCGTCCTGGTCGTCGGTGCGATTGCCGCGCTCCAGCAGACGGCCGCTTTCACCGCTACTGACGGGCGCTTCTTCGACATCGCGACGACACGAGAAGCGGGAACACGCCCGACAGTGGTCATCGTTGAAGTTGACAAGGAGCTCGTTGCACCAGGCCGAGGCGGGATCCCCAGGCTAGAGACCGCCCTGGAGCGCCTCGGTGTGGAGCGAGTGGGCTATCTCGATGTTCGCAACTGGGAAGGTGCAGCCGGTCGCGCCATCCCGGCCGTGATCGGACTTTCACCAAGCCCGGTCCCCGCCAGCGACCGATGGCAACTCCCGCCAACTGAAGCAGCGCCTGCAATCCCGAGCGCACGAGTCCTCGCGAGCGCCCAGTACGGGATCTACCGCCAGCAATGGTCGGCCCTGCCCGGAATAGACAAACAGATACCTAGCTTCGAAACGGCACTTGCCGGACGGACCACCGGTAAGCCCGAGCGGTTCTTCATCCGGATGCCGGTCGGCCAGAGTGTGCCGGTCATCACTGCCAGCCAGGTTCTTGACGGACAGCTGGCAGTAGGAGAACTGGCCGGGACTGTGGCGATCCTGGCTGACCCGTCGACGGTGCAAGGCTCGCTCACAACCCCGCTCGACCCCACCAGCAGGGCGACGAGCGAAGCTCATTTTCGCGCCTATGCAATCCAAGCCTTGCGAGCAGGGCGGATCGTACTGCCGGCACGGACGTGGGAGAGCTGGCTCCTGATTGCCCTGCTCGGTGCTGCCATCGGCATCGCCTATATGCGCAGCGATCCCAAGCGATTGGCGATACTCCTGCCACTGGCGGTGAACCTGCTGGTCCTCGCGATAGGCTGGGCGGCCCTCCAGTTCGCAGGACGCCTGTTGCCAGTTACAGCGATGTTGATCGTACCGTGGCTCGTGTCG
This sequence comes from Parerythrobacter aestuarii, assembly GCF_030140925.1. Classification (NCBI taxonomy): domain Bacteria; kingdom Pseudomonadati; phylum Pseudomonadota; class Alphaproteobacteria; order Sphingomonadales; family Erythrobacteraceae; genus Parerythrobacter; species Parerythrobacter aestuarii. Next base: position 219,831 of record NZ_JARBWD010000001.1, on the reverse strand, counting down.
TTCCTCCGCGTGCTGGGTCGCGAACGCTGGCAGGATCGTCGCCTCGAAGATGCTTCAGCCCGGGCCGTACAGCACGCTTTCGGCCGTTCGGCACTGCGCGAAGGCGCGCGCCTTCCAGAATTCGTCCGCGGCGCGGCCAGGTTCGCCGGGGTCGAGAAAAGCCTGCTGATCGAGCGCAAGGCCAATGGCTCAATAGGTCAGCTAAACGCCTACAATGCCGACTTTGGCGACATCGCGGTATCCACCAAGGAGCTCGACACCTTGCTCGCCACATTGCGTGCCCGCCACGCTGTTGTCTCCGCTGAACACATTGTTCCGGGCTGGCCCGGCCAGGCCCGGATCAGCTGGCTCGGCGGGACAGAGCGCGACCTCTACTGGCTCTACAGTCTTCCGCAAACCGCCCATTCCCGCAAGACGGCTCACATCGTCCGCGCCGTCACGGCTTCATTTCGCGAACTGTTTCGTTGGCGCGCCAACCTCAATGCCCGCAAGCGCCTCGATCAACGCTATGTCCCGATCGACGACAAGGTGGCGAGCGCCATTTCGCTCGTTGCCCAGTCGTCCGACCAGATCCGGCACGGATTCGACACGGTCGGCACGGCGGTGATGATCTTCCACATGGTGGGATCGCCGCTGCATGCGAACGCCCCGATGCATGCGATCTACCGGAAGGCCGGGCTGAGTGTAGGTGAAGCAACCGTTGCCGAAGCCCTGTTGCGCCTGACCGAGCTCGACGAAGTGCGGATCGATGCAATGCTGCAGGATCTCTTGCTCAATGGCGGCGAAATGCGGGTGCCCATGCGCTCCTTCGGGCCGGAAGAGTATATCTTCCGCATCGCCGCGCCGCAGCGGGTCGCCCGCAGCCGCGAGCGCGTGATCGTGCTGGAAGCGATCGATGTTTCCGAACTGCACCGGGCCGCGGACTTGCGCCAGGCGGTCGCACTGTTCATGGACTTGCAGTTGCGCAACGACTTCGAAGCCATCATGCTGGGGTCCGAGCTGGCTTCCGATCCGCGCGTAACCGGTGAGCAGGTAAAGCCGATTGTCGCCCGGATCACGGAAACGACCCGGCGCGCCATCGCCCGACTCGACGAAGTGGCTGAACTCGTGCGCGAAGACATCTGGGCCTTGCAGGATGCCAGCTATCCGGTCGATGCGCGGTCGCTTGTGCTCGACGCAACCGAACGAACAGCTGATTTTGCGCAGGACCTTGATGTCCGTATCGAAACGGAATTGCCCGGAGCAAGCGGCTTCACAATCGCTGAACCGACCGCGCTGGGCGCCATGTTGCGTGCGATCCTGCGAGTCCTGATTGCGGATACACCGCAGGGCGACAGCGTCAAACTCGTCCTCGAAGAGCTCGATGAGCGCACGCACATCCGGATATCTGGGGGTTTCGGGATCGCGCTGGAGCGCCTGTTGCAGCTATTGTCCAACCATGAAGGCGAAGCCATCGGCGATTTCCGCACTATCTCTGAGGGGATGGCACGCGCGATACAGTGGGATGCCAGCGTATCCTACTGGGGTCGTGAGGCCGATGGTTTCGGGTTCAATATCAATTTGAGGCGCATCGGATGACCACGCACCGGATCCTGATCGTAGACGACGACACTATCCTCAGTGGGCTCTTGCAGCTCACGCTCGAGCTGGAAGGCTATGCTGTCACGACGGCACCCGACGGCAGCGATGCGCTGGCGATTCTCAAAACGCAGGATTTCGATGCTATCATTCTCGACATCGTCATGCCGAAGATGGACGGGATCAAGTTCCTGCGGGTGCTCAACGACAGCGGTGCCAAGCGTCCGCCTATCCTCGTGATTTCTTCGGCTGCCGGAAATGAACTGACGGACAGTTTCCGTGCGCTTGGAGTCGTCGGTATCGCTCGCAAACCGATTGAACCGGCCAAGCTGGTTGCGCGCGTAGGCGAGGTTCTCGCCGCCGGGACCTGACGCGGCGATGGATTCCCTGCCCCTCACCATCTTTCCGGACGGAGGCCTTGCCAGCTCCGTCATTACGACGGTGTGGGTCGGCGTTTTCGTCCTATGCTTCTTCAACCTGCGGTATGGCTGGGTCCTGTCGGGCCTGGTCGTACCCGGCTATCTCGTTCCGCTCGTGATCGTAAAGCCGTGGGCTGCGGTAGTCATCGTGATCGAAGCAATCCTGACCTACGTGATCGTCTGGGCCTTTTCAGAGCGGATCGCCCCCGGGCGATTCCCGGCCTTGTTCGGGCGCGACCGCTTCATGGGGCTGATTCTTGCCAGCATCGCCGTGCGACTGTCGATGGATGGTTATGTCTTGCCGGCATTTGCCGAGTGGCTGCTCGATAACTTCGATCGCAGGTTCGACTGGCAGGATAATCTCCAGAGCTTCGGTCTCGTCATCATCTCGCTGCTGGCCAACCAGTTCTGGAAGCCGGGGCTGGGCCGGGGGCTGGTCGCAGCCATCGTTACCATCGGGCTGACGTTCCTGATCGTGCGCTATGGGCTGATGGAATTCACCAACTTCCGCATGAGCGGGGTGAGCTACCTCTATGAAGGCCTTGCCAGCTCGATCCTTGCCAGCCCCAAGGCCTATATCATCCTCACACTGACCGCGATGATCGCGAGCCAGGTCAATGTTCGCTACGGCTGGGATTTCTCCGGGATCCTGATCCCGGCGCTGATTGCGCTGCAATGGTACCAACCGACCAAGGTATTGACCTCGTTCCTCGAGGCCATCGTTATCTACCTGATCGCGCGGCTGATCCTGAAGTTGCCGATGATGGCCAACGCCACGATCGAGGGCGGGCGCAAGCTGCTGCTGTTCTTCAACATCAGTTTCGCCTGGAAGATGCTGATCGGCTGGGTGATCGTGTGGCAGGGGTTTGACGTCAAGACCACTGACTTCTACGGCTTCGGCTACCTGCTTTCGACGCTGATCGCGATCAAGGCCCATGACAAGAACATCTTCCCACGCCTGGCGCGGTCGACACTGCAGGTCAGTCTTGCCGGTGCAGTGCTTGGCAACATTGTCGGGTTTGCTCTTTCCGCTGGTGTCACGCGAATCGCCACAGCGACAGCGGGTGATCCCGAACTGATGCCAGGCGAGTCGCGCACCCCGCGCCTCGACGCCCTGGTGGTGCGCGCCGTAGGCGACGCACATGTCCGCCGCATGAGAGCAAGAGCGGAACCGCTTTCGACCGAAGCAGCGCAATCACTCGCTGAACTGATCGAGCTTTTCGAAGCGGGGGTTCCAGCGAGCAGTCCGACCTTCGACCTGACCGCCGACGACTGGCGAGTGCAGCGTGTGGAAGGTGGGCGCTACGCCATCATCCGGGCCGATGGAGCCGGCGAGGAACTGCTGGTCTATGACCCCGCTGCACCCCGCAATCTCGCTATCGTCGCCGCCGATCCTACCGGGGCACCGGGATTGGGAACAGCCGCCGTGACCTTGCAGCGAAACCAGCGAGCCCGGTGGCTGGTCATTGCGGCCCCGGCTGGTCCGACCGCGCTGGGCAACGCCAATGTTGCCGACGTCTTCCGCGCTACCAGTGCCTCTCCTCGCATGCTGGTGGAGCAGGCCACCGCAGGGGAGGGCTCGCGCGCTACATTCGCCAACCAATCGGCTCGCGCGGCAGATATTGCGGCCTTGCGCGGTGCGATCCGGGCGATCGATGTAACCCTGCAGGCAGCCTCTGCGGAAATTGTCGGCAACGAAGCCTTGATTACGCTGGACGGCGCGGCTGTCCGTCAATTGTCGCTCGCCTATCTTGGCCCACAAGCCACCCCGGGCATCGAGCGGTGCAGCATGCCGCGGGCAGGCAATGTTTCCGAAGGGTGGGAGGGACTGGGGCAGCTGGCCTACCTTCGGTTCGAAATCGCCGAACCGTTGCTTGCCAGTATTTCCAGCCAATCCCAGCCGGACGTGGCCCGCGCCGCCGCAGACATCGGAGGGTTTGCACTCTCGCGCTGCCGTCTTGGCGGCCGCAACCACTGGGCGCTGCTGGCTCCGCTCAGGGATGAGGGGTACGCCTTCTTCGCCGAAGGCGGAGCGCCGCAACGCATCGTCTTGAGCTATCGCGCAATCGACGACACGCTGGCAGCCCGTATCGGCGCGGCCGTGCACAGCGAATGGAATGCCGATGCCCTGCTGATCGCCCCGCAGACCGACTCGTTGTTCCGTCCATCGGAGACAGCGTTTGATGTCGTCTGGCAGGAAAGCCTGCGCCAGCAACAACCGGGAGAAGGACCGTCCATCTTCCAGCTCAGGTCAGCCCCTGAATCCGCCTATCGTTACGATGGGCCGGCAGATGTGGTTGTTGCACGGGATATCGTCGGGACCACTGATGCGGAATTCATGCCGATCCTCTCCGCGCTGCGGCAATCCGGCCTGCGGGCTGAATTTGCCGGTGACGGGAAGGATTGGGCTGGCTTCGAGAAGCGTCCCGCCACGGCCTTGCGCTATCTCGACCAGACGTCGGGCCGTCGCTATGCGGTCGGCTGGGTGATCGACCGGGGGGCTCCGCCGCAATGAGCCTGCGTTTCCTCGCTCGGCTGACTGCTTTCGGCGTGCTGCTGGCTGTCGCAGCCGCCCTGGGCTGGCGCTATGGTGGCCCCGTCGGTCGCTATATTGCCGAAGCTCAAAGCTCGACCACGGTCGATGCCGATATCGACAATCGGGCGCTGGTCTATCGTCTGGATCGCGAACGCCCGCTGGTGTTCGTCTTCAGTCAACCAGTCGAGCGGGTTAGGTTGCTGTCGCAATCAGCCGTTCTTGCGGAGGAACGTGCGCGGCCGGAAGGGTTCGTCTATGCGGTGGAAGCGCGCCTGTTCGATAGCTCCGGGGCAGAGGTGGCAAACCACCTGCTCTACCTGCATTCCGACGCCCCCGACCGGGTGTTCGCATCCGGTGAAAGCTGGCGCTTCTTCCGCAACCGACCAGAAGTCGTGGCGGGAATGGACGATGTCGTTATCCGCGCGCCAAGCCCGGTAGTGCGGTCGGAGTGGCGGCTCGTCGAAGCGGATCCTGCCATCGAGGCGGTCGATATCCGGGTCTATGAACGCCGCCCGTTGCTCGCATCGCAGGCGCTGTCCAATTTTCGCCGCCGGAGCGACAATGAAAAGCTCGCCATGACGCTGGGCAACGCCTTTCCGCCCGACATGTTGACCGAAGATGAAATGTCCAACATCGCCATCAACCTGTGGCGCCCGCTGGGGCCGAGCGGGATCGCCGGGCGCGATTACCAGGCATTGGTCCTCTACGAAGGCACGCGGCGCCGTGTCCGCGGAGCGCGGGAGCAGTGAAGCGTGGGACAATTCTTGCGGCAACCCTGCTGGTGACACTTGGTACCGGCCTTGCAGCCATTCTGTTCCCGCCCTTGCGGGACGCGATCGGTATTGCGCCTGGCGGTCCTGCGCCATTGCGGGCGGCCGAGCGGCTGTTCAACGATGCGATGACCGACCCCGGCAGCCGTAGCCTGGTTGCCGAGGCTGCATCAATCGGCCTGGAAGTGTCTGCCGGGGGTGCGGATTGGGAAGGGGTGCGTATCGCCGAGCCTGCGGGAATGTGCGAAGGCCGCGGAATCTACCTCTTGCGCGATGGCAACGTGCGCCCGGTCGCCCTCACGGCCCCCCACCGCGGGGCCGATCGAAACACTGGCACGCTCGCGGCGCAACTCTTCCTCGAAACCGGGGCCGCCGCTGCGGCGTGGAACTCTGCTCCGCGCAAGCCGACAAGTGATTGCCCCGCTGCACTCGACCTTGCCAAGGCACCACGCCATCCCTTCACCGGCTTTGCGCTGGCATTTGCAGACCGGTTTCCGCAGGGCCGGATCGTGCAATTGCATGGTTTCGACCGGAGCAAGCGAGCCGACGAAGCGGGCCGATCGGCTGGAATCATTCTCAGCAACGGGACCATGGAGCCCGAGCCAGGACTGCTCGACCTTGCTGACTGCCTCAGCGTCGCGCTCGCCCCCTATCCAGTGCGGGTGTTCCCCTACGAAACCGGCGAACTGGGTGCGCTGACCAACGCCCAGGGTGAGGCCTTGCGAGGCAAGGGATTTGCCGGTTTCGTCCATCTCGAAATGGCCGAAGACCTCCGTGCTGCGTTGGTCGCAGATGAAATGTTGCGGGCTCAGCTGGCGCAATGCCTGTTCGGAGGGCTCGAGTGAGCGCGCCTGAACCGCTCGACCTCCTTGCCAGGCTGGAGCATGGTTACGCGCCCAAGCTGGCCCCGGTCTATGCGGACATGCGCGACGAGGTGCTGGCCTATGCGGCTGAGCGCGCGCAGGCATCTCCAGCGCGCCGTCATGCAGAAGTGCTGGCCTACTTCTGCGAACGTCAGGCGGATGAGATTGCGGCGCTGGCCCAGGCCGAAGCAGCGTTCCAGACCCGCTTCGCCAGCGCTCTCGACGAGGCTGAGCAGCGCGCGGCCATTCTCGCCTTTGCCGACCAGCTCGGCCAGACGAAGCAGCAGCTCCGTGGCGACGCCAAGGCGTTTGACCGGTTCTTCGATGCCGATGCCGTGCTGGAACGCTTCGCCAAGCGGGGCGGTGAGCGCGAAAGGGCGCTTGCCTACGGACTTGATCGCCTGGGAGTTGCTATCGGAGCGGCAATGGCCGAAAGCGCCGATATCAGAGGCGCGAGCTTCTTCAGCGAAACCTTCCTTCCGCTGATTGCCCGCATGCGGCAATGGCCAGGCGATCCGCGCGTGCGCACTGCTGCCCATGCCTGTGTCCGCCAGATGGCCGAGCGCATGATTGAAGAACCTGAAGACGCCTGGTTCGATATGCTGATCAGCGCCACCCGCCGGGTGTGTCTCGATGAAAGCGAAGCGGTCTGGACTCAATGCGAGGCGATCGACGCGCTCCTCGCACTTTCGCCTGAATCCCTGCCTTCCGTGATCGATCGACGCCTGTCCGGCGATCTCGAATCCAAGCCCGAGGTGCTCCGCGACCGGGCCCTGTTCGTACAACGACACCTGGTCCGGCTATTGTGCCACAACTTCCACCGTTCGCCCAAGTTTGCCCGCTATCTGCCAATCCTCGCCAACAGCCGGGAAGGCGCGGTTCGCCAGGCTTTTGCCGACAGCCTGCATCACTTGCCGCCTGAAGCGGCAAAAGGGATGCTGACCCGGCTGCGGGTCGATCGGGATCCGCAGGTACGCGCGGCCATCTTCGCCGATCCAGCGCGCATTATCGCTCACGTCGGGGCCGCAGCCATGGCTGCGCATATTTGCCGCATCTTCACTCATGAGGAACAGGAATTCACCCTTCGCATCGCGCTTGATGCAGCTGCCGGGACCCTCCGCCACCTGCGTGAGACGGGCTCGTCCGAGCTGGACGGAACGAACGAGACCTTGAAGGCCGGCTTTGCGCAGCTCCAGCAGCGGACCCAATCCGCCAAGGTGCTGCGCTGGCTCGATGAAGCGCGTGAGCGCAGCTGGCTTTATGCAACGGCCGAAGCAATCGAAATCGCAGATATCCTCGCCGAGATTGTCAACGGCCAGCTGGAAGGCACCGTCAGGCGCGCAAGGGCGCTCAAGCCCTATCTCGACGACGATCCGGAGCTGGTCGGGCGAGTTATGGCGGTGCTCGCACAGCGCGACTTCGGCTTGTCGTTGCAGGCATCTGCCTTTCCCAGCGTGCAACGCGGGGAATTCTTCCGCCGCCGTTTGTGGCGCATCCTTTTTGAAGGCGGCAACAGCGCCACCGACAAGCGTCAGGCCTTTCGCCATGCGATCGGGCGTCATTACCATGGCACGATGTGGGCCCCGAGCGCGCGGATGGCCGAGCTGGCACCGACCAAGGTGCCCGGAGAGCCACTGTTCGAAAGTAGCGAGGGTGGGTGGCGCAACTACCTGCCGTTGCTTGACCAGGTGCTCACCGTGCTCGACCGCGGCGGGACTTGTGAGATCTATACCAGCGCCGGGATCACGGCGATCACCGCGCCCGACAGCATTGTCCGCCGCATGCGGGCATTCTGGCGTATTTCGCGCGATTTCCCGCGACTGGCCTCGCTCCGCAATCGCGAACCTGACGACTATCTCGCGGCCCTGCGCAAGTTCGAAATCGACATCGCGTTCCGCCCCTATCGCGATAGCCCGGGCGAGCCCAATCCGAAGGTGGTCAAGCTGTTCAGCGTCGGCGGCGTATTTGCGGCCCTGCCCGTGTTGTGGGATCGGGCGCTGGCCTATTTCTCGACCGTTTACGAGAACAACCTCCTTGAACTGGCCATCTTTGTCGCTCTGGCGAGCCTGTGGTTCTTCGGGCGCCACATGGCGCTGGGCTGGCATGCCCGGCGCCTTCGAGCGCGCTTGCCACTATCGCTCGGCGGATGGGGGACGCGGGGCAAATCGGGGACAGAACGTCTCAAGGCCGGCCTTATCAATGCGCTGGGCCCGTCGATTGTCTCCAAGACCACTGGCTGCGAGGCCATGTTCCTGCTCGGTACGCCATTCGGCGACCTAACCGAGATGTTTCTGTTCCGCCCTTACGACAAGGCGACAATCTGGGAGCAATACCAGCTGCTGCAGACCTCCGACGGGCTGAAAGGGCGAGTGTTCCTGTGGGAATGCATGGGACTCAACCCGGCCTATGTGAAAGTGCTGCAGCAAGACTGGATGCGCGACGATATCGGCACCATCACCAATACCTATCCCGACCACGAAGACGTGCAGGGCCCGGCCGGGCGTAACATACCGGAAGTCATGTGCCAGTTCATCCCGCACGATTCCTTCCTGCTGACCACGGAGGAGGAAATGCTGCCGATCCTGGCCGAAGGCGCGGCCAAGGCCGGGACAAGGATGCAGGCAGTCACATGGAAGGAAGCCGGCCTGATCCACCAGAGTCTGCTCGACCGCTTCCCTTATGAGGAACACCCTTACAATATCGCGCTGGTCACCGCGATGGGGGCGGAACTGGGTCTTGAGCCCGATTTCTGCATCAAGGAAATGTCCGACCGGGTGGTGGCCGACCTTGGGGTACTCAAGACCTATCCGCGTTCGACCATCAATGGCCGCACGCTCGAGTTCGTGATGGGCATGTCCGCCAACGAGCGTTTCGGGGCGATGGGCAACTGGACCCGCATGGGCTTCATCGACCATTCGCTGGAGCGCGACCCGGAGATATTCGTCTCCACGATCGTCAACAACCGCGCCGACCGCGTGCCGCGCAGCCGTGTTTTTGCGCGCATGCTGGTGCACGATGTATCGGCCGACAAGCATGTGCTGATCGGGTCCAACATCGAAGGCCTGCTGGGCTTTATCGAGGAAGAATGGGACGCTTACGCTGCCGAAGTGACGCTGGTCGACGAAGATGCCGAGCCTGCTGCGCTGCTGGAGGAGCTCGCGAAGAAGCAGCGGATCCCGGTCACCGCCGAAGAGCTTGCGGGTCGACTGACAGCCATGGTGGCCGGTGTTGACGACGCAGCCGATGTAACGGCCGCCTTGGGGGCTGCGAAGGCCGGAACCCTTGCCGACCATCTGCAGCAAGCAGGAATCAAGGGGGCTGATGCGATAGCTGCGCATTACGCCGCGCTGGCTGAACTCCATGCCGAGTATACGACTCTCGCCGACCAGGCGCGCAGCGGCAGTGCCAGCGACCAGGCCGTGCGCGCGCTGCTTGCCAAGGCGTTCCATGCCAAGCTGGTGCCGGTCTACGATTACTACATGAAGGGCGAATATATTGTCCGGCTGGTCGCTGAGAGCACCCCGCCCGGACTTATCAATCGCATCATGGGGATGCAGAACATCAAGGGGACAGGGCTCGACTGGGTCTATCGCTGGCAGGCGTGGGAGGCTGTGTGGAAGGCCTGCGAGCAGATGCGTGACGAGGATCCCGGCACGGTCGAGCGTGGCTATCGTTTCCTCGCCTCGTTCCAGGAATTCGGCATCCTCAGCGAAAAAGCGGTACGGGCCGCGATTGCAGGGCTTCGTTCGCGGATCGAACAGGTCCCAACTGTTTCGCCGCTCCAGCTCGATGCGCTTGAAACCCGGCTGGACGACCAGATGAAGCAATTCGATTCATCGGCCAGTGAAGCAGATGCCGACAAGCCCAAAGAAGGGGGCTGGCTGTCCGGGCTGGGCAGTGCGATGCTCGAGTTCGCGGAAGCCTTTATCGATGCCGGCGATGCGGTCCGCCGACGCAAGGCAGCTGACCGGATCTACAAGGCATTGATCGCAGAACAGATTTCCAGCCAGCGCGCGGCGACAGAACTCAAGAAGCTCACCTCGCGCCAAAAAGGCGGCTGGCTGGCCAAGGATTTGCAGGAAATCCCGACAAAGTTGTCTGAAAAGTTGCGCCGCGACTGAGAGTTTGGCCCGGACAGGTGCTTTTCCGCTAGAAGCGATAGCCGACGGTCAAGCCCACGCGGAATGTGTCGCTATTGTAGCGCTCGTCGTTCGAACTCTTGATCCGGTACTGTGCGCTGGCAGTCGCATAGATGCCCTTGGTGCGGCCATAAGCAATCTCTGCTCCCGGGCCGACATAACTGTCTCGCCGAAGGTCGCCTTGCGGATCGCCTCGGGCAATCCGTTCGTCATAAGACCATTGGCGGTATTCGATTGATGGCCGAAAGCGCAGGCGCCTGGTGATCGGTAGGCTGTACTTCACCTGTGCAACCGTTCGCTGGTAGCTGCGGCGAGGCGAATCTTCGCTGTCCATCCATTCGTGGCGTAGGTCGAACCGCAACCAGTGATAGGATCCAAGGCGACGGTTATATTGCACGGCAAGGCGCCAGCCATCACTGTGGACTGTGGTGTTATAGTCGTACTCGCGCTCGAGATAGTCGGCATAGGCCCGCAGGCGATCATTGCCCTTTTCCCACTGTACACGCACCCCGATACTGGTCTGGTCTGCACCGGGGAGAGCTTCAAGCACAGCGACATTCTCGATCCTGCGGGCGCGCAACCGCACGCCTATGGTTTCCGAGATTTCCTGCTCGACCTGGATCGCTCCGCCATATGTCGTGCGATCTTCGCGAGTCACATCATTATAGTCGAAATAGCCGCCTTGCACTTCGATGCGGGCCCCGGTGGTCTTGCCGAGATCGAAATCAAATCCGACTTCACCGCGTACGCCTATGCCCGAGCTGTCGATGTCCTCACCTTCATCGAAGTCGAGGTCCGACTGGACAACGCGGAACGAGAATTCTGCGGTCGGATCGGCATTGAAGGCATCATCGGTTTGCGCCCGTGCGGGCGTTCCGGCCATCATGACGGCACCAGCACAAAGTGAAAGGAGGGCAGAGTACCAGCGCATGGCTCAAATCTTCCGTGCAATCGACTGGGCGGCGCGTTCAAGAATGTCGCGTACGTCGCCACCTTCGAAGTATGTTGCCATCAGTTCTATCTCGTGAGCGCGCGCCTCTTCTCCGAGCGCGGTCTCACCAAACGATCCGGCGGTTCCGGCGAGCTGGTGCAGGATGCGCCGCAACTCGACTATCACGCTTTCCGAAAGATCATCGCTCGCAAGCGCGTCGCGGAGCGCCTTGAGCGTGCTCACCTTGCGTTCGGAAAATTGTTCATTGAGTGCCTCGAAGGCGGCCGAGCGCAGCTTCTGCGCACGATTCTTCGTCCCGTGCCCCCAGGCGTGAAGCGTGGCCCGCAGGTCGGCCAGGGCGACAGGCTTCTCCAGGAAGGCTTGCATCCCGGCCTTGCGGTATATCCGGACCTCGTCGAGTTCGGTGGCGGCGGTGATAGCGATAATGGGCAACTCTACCGTATTGATTCCCTCGCTGCGCAGCCGTCGGGCAGTTTCGATCCCGTCGAGGATCGGCATCATGATATCCACCAGCAGCAACGAATAGGGCTCGCCCTTGTCGATGGCAGCATGCACCATGTCGATCGCTTCGAGGCCATTGGCTGCGATATCCATGTCGATCGAGAGGCGATCGGCCATGGCCTGCATCATCTCGGCGCTGATCGCGGTGTCTTCCGCCAGCAACACGCGCAGTTTGGCGGGCGCAGCGGCGTCCCCTGCAGAGGGCTGCTTGCCGGATGCATCGCGCACCCAGTCTTTGGCTGGCACTTCTTTCACACCAGCCGCCTTCGCAGCATATGGTTAAGATGAAGCTAAGGGCGCGTTCTGGCCATGCGTACCAGGACCCGGCTCCAGTTTGGCCAGTCAAGCCGCATCAAGACGCCACGACTTCGGGCCAAGGGCTTATTTTCCCTTGATATACTTGACCGGCTTGGTTGGCTTGGACTTGATGTAGCGGACTTTCTTGACCGGCTTGGGCTGGGTCGTGACGATGGTCTTTTCGACCATCACGGTTTCTTCGACCCATTCCTCGCGCACGACTTCGCGGACGACGGGGACCATGGGCACCTGATAGACGGTCATTGTCGCCATCGGCACGACAACATAGCCCCCGGACCAGCCGCCGCTCCAGCTCTGGTGCCAGCCGCCGTTCCAGCCATACCCCGGTTGCATCGGATACGGCCAGCGCCCCCCGCCAGTGGCGTAGGATTCCTCATAGGTCTTGAGCCAGTTCTTGCAGTCTTTCTTGGTGCCGTCGCCACCGGCCAGCGCAATGGCTTGACCGATGAACAGGCCGACCAGTCCGCCAACGCCACCCCCGATGAGTGAGCCGCCGAGGCGCTCTCCGGCACCGGCAACACGATTGCCGATGGCTGCGCCGGCTGCCGCGCCTAGCAGGCCGCCTGCGACAGCGCCGCGGTCTGCGCGCTTGCGTCGATCGCGCAGATAGGCCTGGCAGTCGCCGATCCATGCCTTGCGGTCGACGACCGGTGGCATCGGCGGATAGCCCTGTTGCGGTTGGTATGCGGGCTGCGGATGGTGCGCAGGCATAGGATGCGGCGCCGGGTGCGGCATGGGATGATGCATCATCGGCCCCCGGTGCTCGTACTCGACCTCGTAATCCGCCGCGTATTCTTCATCGCCGTCGCCGGAGTAGGTCTCGTAGGCGGTATACTGCGGCTGGTAGGCCGGCTGCTCGGGGATCGGCTGCACAACAGGCTGGCGCACGAACACGGTCTGCGGTTCGCCTTCCGGAGCCGGTTGGGCGTATTCATAAACCCGCTGCTCATAGCCCATCTGCTGGGCCAGCGCCGGAGTGGCGGCGATCATGGCTGCGGCGGTGGTCCCGGCGGCGGCAAGAATACGGATGGGCAGGGCGGTCGGCATCGGCTTTCCTCTTCACTTGAACCCCGACTCACGCGAGATGCAGCGAGCGGCGGCGTTAAGAGAAAAGTTACCATAAGTGCCTGCAGAGTCACGAAGACCCGCCGATCTGTCCCGTTTCGGGTCGGAAAGTTGCCTAACCCGTCTAACCAATGTGAGGGGGGCTCAGATCCGGTCGGCAATCCTGCGCGCCAGCTTTTCGAGCCCGGCCGCGTCGTCGGTCCCGAAGTGCCCCTTGTCCGGAGCATCGAGGTCGATCACGGCAATGACCTGACCATCCCGCAGGACCGGCACCACCACCTCGCTCTCACTCGCGGCATCGCAGGCAATGTGGCCGGGGAAGGCGTGGACATCCTCGACCAGCTGGGTCTCGCCGGTTTGTGCCGCCGTGCCGCAGACACCCTGGCCCAACGGGATGCGTATGCAGGCAGGTCGACCGACAAACGGCCCCAGCACCAGCTCGCCTTCGACCATGCGATAGAATCCCGCCCAATTGAGCCCCGGAACGAATTCCCAGATCAGCGCCGCAAGGTTTGCCATGTTGGCGACGCTGTCGCTTTCCCCCGAAGTCAGGGCATCGGCGGCGTCGGCCAACTGGCGATAGCGTTCGGCAGCGGGCAGGTCGGCATCGGGAGCGAAATCATACATGCTGCGCGATCTAGGCGGATCGTCGGCGCTTGCAAGCGAATGCGCCCGCAAAACATTTGCCGCTGGCCGATAGCTGGCCTATCTCGCACCGCATGAGCACCATGCGCAAGATCCTCATCGCCCTCGTCGTTTTCATCCTCGTTCTCGCCGCGCTCGGCTATTGGCTGACCCGTGGCACCCCGGCGGACCTGTCCGTGGAAGAGGTGACCGGTGCCGATCCGACCCTGAGCGAACCGAAGGAAGAATCCTTCCCAACCGTCCAGATCGCCAAGCCGGTCGGCTGGGCCGACGGCGAGAAGCCTGTCGCGGCCGAGGGGTTGGAAGTCGTCCGCTTTGCAGAGGGTCTGGACCATCCGCGTGTGTTGCAGCGCCTGCCCAACGGCGATGTCCTGGTGACACTGACCCGCGCCCCCAAGGTCGAACGCGACGGGGGCGGGATAATGGATGCGATCAAGGGCTGGATCGCGGGTATCCTGCTGTCCGAAGCGGGGGCAACCGGGGAATCGCCCAATGAGCTGGTGCTGTTGCGCGATGCCGACGGGGACGGAGTGGCCGAAGTGCGCCAGACCTTGCGCGACGACCTTGATTCGCCGTCGGGCATCGGCTGGGCCAATGGCAAACTCTACATCGCCAATCATGACGCCCTGCTCGAATTCGATTACGAGCTGGGTTCGGACTCAGTCTCGGGCGATCCGCGCAAGCTGATGGACCTGCCCCCGGGCGGCGGCCACTGGATGCGCAATCTCGAACTCAGCCCCGACGGCACCAAGGTCTATGTCGCGGTCGGGTCGGTCTCCAACATCGGCGAAAGCGGGATGGAGGTCGAAGAGGGTCGGGCGATGATCTGGGAATACGATCTCGCCACCAACACCCAGCGCCAGTTTGCGACCGGCCTGCGCAACCCCAACGGGCTCGACTGGAACCCGATGTCTGGCGAGCTTTGGACTACAGTCAACGAGCGTGACATGCTGGGCGGCGATATGGTGCCCGACTATCTCACCAATGTGCCTGTCGGCGCGCAATATGGCTGGCCCTGGATCTATTGGGGCGACAATCTCGACCAGCGGGTCGATGCCGACCGTCCGCCCTTCCTGGTCGAATATACCCGCAAACCCGAATATGCGCTTGGGCCGCATGTCGCCGCGCTCGGCCTGGTGTTCAGCGCCGAAGGCAACCGCATGGGCAAGGATTTCGCTCGCGGTGCCTTTATCGCCCGGCATGGTTCGTGGAATCGCAAACCGCCTTCGGGTTACGATGTAGTCTATGTCGCTTTTGACGAGCGCGGGAATCCTCTCGGCAAGCCGGTGCCAGTCCTCACGGGCTTCCTCAATGACGACGGCACAACCAAGGGTCGCCCGACCTGGGTCGAATGGGCCGGGGACGGCTCGCTGCTCATCAGCGACGATACCGCCGGGATCATCTGGCGGGTTATCGCCCCCAGTGCTGAACCTGCTGCGGCGATTGGGCGCTACAAGGCCGAAGGACTCAAGCCGCGCGCTTCGCTCAACGGGCAGACCGAGGAATCGTTCGCCGAAGACTTCATGCGCAACAGCAATTCGCCAGGCAACTAGGCGTCAGACGCTTTTTCCGGCGCGGCCGGCGATTTCGACCACGTATTGCCACGCGCTCCGGCCTGACAACGGACCGCGTGCCCGCGACCATTCCAGCGCTTCGTCCGCATCGAACGCCAAGCCGGCCGGATCGGCATGGGCGGCCACGATCGCAAGATAGGTGTCCTTGTCGCAGGGGTGGAAGCCCAGCCGCAGGCCGAACCGATCCGCCAGCGCCAGCGAATCGTCCATCCGGTCGCGCTCTTGCAGCGGATCGGCCTGGTCGCTGGAATCCCGTGCCAGTATGGCCCGGTGATTGGATGTCACTGCCAGCCTGACATTGTCCGGACGCGGGCAAAGGCTCCCTTCAAGCGCGCTACGCAGATTGCGCAATGCAGCCTCGTCGCTGCGATCAAACGCCAGGTCGTCGAGATAGAGCAGGAAACGGCGATCGATCCCGCCGATAGCGTCAAACAGGGTCGGTAGCTGCGTGAGGCTGGCAACGTCCAGTTGTACCAGCGCAAGGCGTTCGCTTGTGTCATGCTGGATAGCCGCGACTGCCGAGCGTAGGAGAGCCGACTTCCCCATGCCGCGGGCACCCCATAGCAGCATGTCATGCGCGGCGGCTCCGCGGGCGTGGCGGGCGACATTCTCGACCACGACTTGCTTCTGCCGCTCGATACCCTTGAGGCGGTCGAGTGGCAGGGCGATGATGGTTTCAACCGGTCTGACCTCGCCGTTGCTCCAGACATAGCCCGGCGACAACCGCCAGTCGGTCTCCGGACCCGGCGCAGGGGATAGCCGCTCCAATGCATCGGCGATGCGGGCGAGCGGATCTCCCTGGTCGGTCATTCCTTCAGCCTGTTAGCTTGTCGCTGGCGAGCGAATAGAGCAACTCGGCCCCGCCAACTGCCGAGGCTTTCAGCCCGCCAGCCTCCGCAACGATTCGGTCAAGGAAGAAGCGGACCGTCACAGCCTTGCTTTCGGCCAGCGCTGGCGCGGCACCATCTGCAATCGCATCGAGCTGCCTGGTGAGCTGCCAGCCGGCGACGGCTACCGCACACATGCTGGTAAACGGTACGCTGCCCGCCAGCCGGTCGTCGAGGCTCGCTTCCTCACGCATCCAGGTCGCGATAGCAGCGCAATCCTGTGCCAGCGCTTGCAGCCCCGGCTCGCCGGAAGCGTCCCTGGCGATATCGGCCATCAGCGAGCTGAGCGCTTCTCCGCCGTCGAGGCCCAGCTTGCGGGTCACGAGGTCGGCGGCCTGGATCCCATTGGTACCTTCGTAGATCGGTGCGATCCGGGCGTCGCGGAAATGCTGTGCAGCACCCGTTTCCTCGACGAAACCCATGCCGCCGTGGACCTGGACGCCGATAGAAGTCACTTCACAACCGATATCCGTGCCCCAGGCCTTGAGCATGGGCACCAGCACTTCGCCGCGATGGCCGGCGCCTGCATCGCCCAAAGTGCCGCGATCGACCTGCCCGGCGGTGTAGTAGAGCAATGCCCGTGCACCTTCGGTCAGCGCTTTCATCCTCAGCAGCATACGGCGCACGTCAGGGTGCTCGACAATCGCCACCGGGCTCTTGTCCGGCGATCCGGCGCGGGCCGACTGCACTCGGTCGCGGGCATAGGCGAGTGCTTGCTGGGTCGCGCGTTCGGCGATCTGCACGCCCTGGTTGCCGACATTGATGCGGGCATTGTTCATCATCGTGAACATCGCCATCAAGCCGCGATTTTCCTGCCCCACCAGCTCGCCGATGCACGCGCCATTGTCGCCATAGCTCATGACGCAGGTGGGCGAGGCATTGATGCCGAGCTTGTGCTCGAGGCTCACCGGGCGAAGATCGTTGCGCGGACCGAGCGAGCCATCCTCGTTCAGGTGGTATTTGGGCACGATAAACAGCGATATGCCGCGGCTGCCTTCGGGCGCATCGGGAGTCCGGGCGAGAACCAGGTGGATGATGTTTTCCGCCAGCTCGTGATCGCCCCAGGTGATGTAGATCTTCTGGCCAGCGATCCGGTACTTGCCGGCGTGCTCACCTTCTTCGATCGGGGTCGCGGTAGAGCGCAATGCGCCGAGGTCGCTGCCCGCCTGCGGCTCGGTCAGGTTCATGGTGCCCGACCACTCGCCGCTCACGAGCTTGGGCATGTATTTTGCGTGCTGTGCTTCGCTGCCGTGCTGCTCGATGGCATCGAGAGCGCCGACCGAGAGCATGGGCAGCAAGTTGAAAGCCATGTTGGCGGTGCCGAGGTTCTCCAGCACATTGCAGGCAAGAGTGAAGGGCAGGCCCTGGCCGCCAAACTCCTCCGGCGATCCAATCGCGTTCCAGCCCTGCTCGACATAGTGGGCATAGGCTTCGGCAAAGCCATCGGGCAGGCGCACGACGCCATTCTCCAGTGTGGCCCCTTCAAGATCGCCGACCCGGTTGAGCGGGGCCCACTCCCCGGCGGCGAACTGGCCCACCCCTTCGACGATGGCTTCGACCATATCCGGTTCGGCCGCGGCGAAGCGTTCGCTTTGCGCCAGCTCTTCGATACCCGCATTGGCACGGATGGCGAGCAGCTGGTCCTGGGTCGGCGGGGTATAGGCAGTCACGTCAGGCAATCCTCTGGCAGCATTGTTTGCTTGGAAATCTGAGCCATCAGATATAGCGCGCGGCCATGCCCGGCAAGAACGCTACGGAAACGCTATTGGCCGATGCCGAAGGGATTCGGCGCGCGGCAGCGATTCTGGCGGCGGGCGGTCTGGTCGCGATGCCTACCGAGACGGTCTATGGCCTCGCCGCACGCGCCGACAGCGCCGAGGCGGTGGCGAAGATCTATGAGGCCAAGGGCCGACCGAGCTTCAACCCGCTGATCGTGCATGTGCGTGACGAAACCCATGCCCAAGAGTTTTCAACCTGGCCGAATGGCGCGCAGGTCGCGGTCATGACAGAGTGGCCGGGTCCGCTGACACTCGTGGTGCCGAAAAGGCCAGACGCGAAGTTGGCTGGGGCAGTGACCGCAGGATTGGAAACTGTTGCTCTCAGATGCCCTAGCCACCCAGTCATGCAGGCATTGCTCCACGAGGTCGACTTTCCTCTGGCGGCTCCGTCAGCCAACCGCAGCGGTTTCATTAGCCCAACTACAGCGCAGCATGTCCTTGCTTCTTTGGACGGCCGGATAGACCTTGTCCTCGATGCCGGACCCACAAATGCCGGCATTGAATCGACGATTCTGGCAATTCGCGATGATGGGAAATGGCAGGAACTGCGCCCCGGGCCAGTCGATCTCGATCGGCTACATGAACACTATTTCGACTTGCCTATGCCCCAGCCACCAGGCGGGGAGGTGATCGAAGCGCCAGGACAACTCGCCAGTCATTATGCTCCGGGGAAGCCAGTCCGGCTCAACGCAATTCTGGCAGATGCAGATGAGTTCCATATCGGCTTCGGTGTTGTGGATGGCGACACGACGCTTTCCGCAACTGGCGATTTATTTCAGGCCGCTGCCAACCTGTATGACTGTTTGCATCAGGCGGCAGCGTCAGCAGAATCACGAATTGCGGTGGCCCCGGTCCCCAACCAAGGGGTTGGAAAAGCAATAAACGATCGCCTGCGTCGCGCAGCGGCCTGATTATTCGGGCGTTTCTGGTTCGACCGGGATCGACGCCATCAGCACCTGCATTTCCTCATAGGTCCGGCGCGCCTCATCACAGGAAACGCGATCGCCGTCGATGCACTTCTTGCGCTGCTTCTCGTATGTGCGCTCCAGCTTGCCCAGCCGCTCTTCGCGCTTGCGGATTTCGCGCCCGCGCTTCTCATCGGCTTCGGACTGGCTGGTGGTGGCGAGGTCGACGCCCTTGCTCGCGGCCTTGACCGGCAGTGTAGCGACATCGACTGCGGCGCCTACGGCGCTCGCAGCGATGCAGCCTTGCAAGACAAAGCTGCTGGCAACGATCAGGGCAAGTGTGGGTAAGCGCATGGACGACCCCTTCCTGTGCGGATGTTTATCGCGCCGGAAGTGAGCCGTCCATGAATAGTGGTTACTCGGTTTCGGTAGCGTCTGTTTCGCCGGTATCTTCCTCGGTCGCCGCATCTTCACTCTCGGCGTCCTCGGCGGTGCTTGCACCTTCGCGGCAGTTGAGCGTGCCGGAGCCGACAGCGTCGATCGAGCACTTGGCGCGGCCGTTCACGGTCACATCGCCAGAGCCGACGATATTGGCTTCGACCCGGCCATCGGAGGAAAATTCGGCATCGCCCGATCCGGCGATGGTGATCTCGGCGCGATCGACCTTGAGATCGGCCATGCGGCCCTTGCCCGAACCGGCGATTGTCATCTCCATCCGCTCGGCGGTCCCGCTGGCTTCGAAATCGCCCGATCCGGCGATGGTCACTTCGAGCCGCTCGGACTTGATATCGCTGACGATGGCCTTGCCAGAGCCGGCAATGGTCACTTCGGCGCGCTCGGCCAGGCCGGGAACTTCAGCCCGGCCCGAACCGGCGATCACGATGTCTTCGGGCAGCGGCATGGTGACGCGGACAATGGCTGTGCCGGTTTCCGACCAACCATCCTTATCACGCATGATCCCGAGCGTGCCGTCCTCGAGTGAGAAACGCAGCGCATCGACCGCATCGTCATCGCCTTCGACGTCGATCGCCAGGTCGTCGCCTTCGGTCACGATGACGGTATCCGGCCCGGCGAGGACGATACCGGTGGGCGCATCGCCGCTCATGTCGAGTTCTGACAGCGGCACGCCATCGCTATCGCCGATCTGGATGTTCATCCCGTCGCAGCCGGAAACGGCGAGGCCGAAGCCCAGCGCCGCAACCGGCAGGAGCTTCTTGAAAAAGGTGTTCAGCATGGGGGTCCTCCGAAAATGTGTATTGGTGATGTAATACACTGTGCCGCACCATGCAAGGCCCCCAAACCAGGGCGCGAAAAAGGCCGCCCCTTGAGAGGAGCGGCCTTCGTCGAACCTTATCGGTCGCCTGTCTAAATCAGGCGTCTTCGGTGTTCTCGTAATATTGCGGCGCATGTTCGCGCAGCACGTCGAGGATCTTCTCGAGCGCGGTCGGCTCGTCGGTCTTCTCCATCGCTGCGAGTTCGCGGGCGAGGCGGCTGGACGCCGCTTCGAAGATCTGACGTTCCGAATAGCTCTGTTCGGGCTGGTCGTCGGGGCGGAACAGGTCGCGGGTCACTTCGGCGATCAGCACGATCTCGCCCGAGTTGATCTTGGCTTCGTATTCCTGGGCACGGCGCGACCACATGGTGCGCTTGACCTTGGGCTTGCCCTTGAGCGTTTCCATCGCTTCCTTCAGCGTCTTGTCGCTCGACAGCTTGCGCATGCCGATCGATTCGACCTTGTTGACGGGAACGCGCAGGGTCATCCGCTCTTTCTCGAACCGCAGCACGTAGAGCTCGAGCTGCATGCCGGCAATTTCCTCGCTCTGCAGTTCGATCACACGACCTACGCCGTGCTTGGGGTAAACAACATAATCGCCAACATCGAAGGCGGGAGCCTGGGCTGCCATGTAGTGTCCTTTCATTCCGAAGGCATTGGATCCACTGACAGTGTAGCTCTCTAGCGGCTACGCCATGCGTGCCGATAATCGGGCCAAATTGTCAGTGGTCTGCGATCCTGCCTTTCCAGATTTCTCCGCCAGCGGAATCGAAGCGCTTGCGGTTGATGGATTATATAACAGATTCGCAACAAAATTGCCAGTGCACGACAATTAGCGCCGAATCCCGCATCGGGACCGGCAAATCGGGCAGCACGCCTAGCGGTGGGTGGGGGGCTGGCTTAGTCGCCTTCGCCGGGTTCTTCGCTGAAGAACTTTTCGTACTTGCCTTCTTCGCCCTTGTGGTCGTCGGCGTCTGCCGGCGGTTCCTTCTTCTGGGTGATATTGGGCCACTCGGCAGAGAACTTGGTGTTGATCTCCAACCATTTTTCCAGCCCGTCTTCCGTATCGGGCAAGATCGCCTCGGCCGGGCATTCAGGCTCGCAAACGCCGCAGTCGATGCATTCCGACGGATTGATGACGAGCATGTTCTCGCCTTCATAGAAGCAATCGACCGGACAGACCTCGACGCAGTCGGTGTATTTGCATTTGATGCAGGCGTCGGTGACGACATAGGTCATGGCGAGAGGTTCCCCTTGATATCCTGACTGTTATCCTTCGCTATGGCGGTTTCCCCTGTGGGGTCAAGCGTCCGATAGCAGCTTTGTGCTTCAGCGGGCGGACCGCGCCGTTCGGGCAAGGTCAGCAGCTGGACGACGGCCACCGACTTGCCGCGCGGGAGTGTCAGCACGTCACCGACAGAGATTGAACGGCTGGATTGGGTGACACGCTGTCCGTTGACCCGTAAATGCCCGGCTTCGACCAGCGCGCGTGCAGTGCTGCGGGTCTTGGTGAACCGCAACCGTGTCAGCGCCAAATCTAACCGCATGAATTCAGCCGCACTACCGAACCAGCTTGGCGAGATCGGCAAACGGGCTGCCCGCAACCGGACCCTGCTTATTGGGTGCGGATTTGCGCTTGCTGCCTTTCTTGCCGCCGGTCTTACCATGGGACGCACCGCTGCTTTGCTTCTGGCCATGGCGCTTGATAGCGCCGGGCCGCCAGCTCCAGCGGTCAGGCGCGGGCGGGCCCAATGCGCCTTCGGCCAACGCCTTGCTCCCATGCAGCCGGAAGCCGGCTGCACCCAGCAAGCGCCGAAAGCTCGCTTCCGTCAGCCCGGTCGATACCGCCAGAGAAGGATCGATGATCACATTTTTCGCATCGGGCTTCTTGCCGCGCACGTCATGCGCGGCTCGCAGCAGTTTCTCCGCCACATCGACCCGGATCAGCTGGTCGCCGGCCGGTCGATAGCCGGCTGGGACCTGGCGTGAGCCCGGAAGGACCGAGCGCATTGCTTCTTCAAGCGGTCGACGGTCTATTCCGGCCTTGTTGAGCGCGAGCCGGGGTGCGGGCTTGAGCAAGGCCGGCGCAAACACATCGAGCGCCCCGAACGTCACGCCCAACTTGCGCAGGTATGGCCGCATCTCCTTGGGCAGGTGCTGGATCCCGGCTTTCTCGCGCGGAACAAGCCCGTGCCCGGCAATGAGGTTGAGCAGCAGCGCGCGCGCTTCCGAGCCTGCATTCGGGTCTTTGGAGGCCTCTTCCAGCTTCGCCAGCGGTTCGAGCGAAACGAGCTGCTGTTTCACCCAGTCGCTCAACGCAGCAAGGAAGCGTGCTTTCTCGCCGTCTTCGAGCTTATCCAGCTCGCGGACCGGCTCGAGGCACGGTTCCAGCACCGATGATCCGGTGTCGAGGCTCGCCACGACCTGTCCGACCCAGCGAATAACGCCGCGCTCCAGCGTCACGCCCTCGAACCCGCTTTCGCGCAACCTCTTCGCCTGTTCGGCGAGGATGCGGGGCAGGGCTTTTTCGCCTGCCGAGAGCAGCATCTTGCGGTCAGAGACATTGGCGTTGGCATCGACAGCAAAGCGGAAGCCGGTGACGGTGCCGATAAGTTCGCCTTCGACCAGCAGGCCGCCGTCATCGTCGAGCGTGACGGGAAGCAGGTTCGGGTCGTTGCCCAGGTTCTTCATCAGGATCGCGGTCCTTCGATTGACAAATCTTTCCGTCAGCCGCGCGTGCAGCGCGTCGGACAGCTTGGCCTCCACGCCACGGGCGCGGGCGGCCATCTCGTCGCGGGCGAGCACCCAGTCGGGCCGCTGGCAGATATAGGCCCAGCTGCGGATTGCCGCGATGCGCCCCTGTAGCGTGGCAATGTCGCCTTGCATATTGTCAAGCTCGGCAATGCGCGCCGCGACATAGTCCGCCCCGAGGTAGCCTTCGCGCAAATCCTGCCACAGTCGGGCGACGAAGCGGGCGTGGGTATCGGCCCCCGACTGGCGGAAATCGGGGAGGGAGCAGGCTTCCCAGAAACGGCGGACCATACCGGCCCCCCTGATCGATGCACCGAGCGGTTCTTCCGCCAGCTTCTTGAGCACAGCCAGATCGATCGCTTCAGGAGCGCCGCGCAGCCCCTTCTCTTGCGGCGCCGCATCGAGGTCGCCGATCAGTACGGCGAGCGTATCGAAACGCGGTTCGGCCTCGCGCCAGTAAAGATGGGTGAGGGGTGCGAAGCGGTGTTCTTCTATGGCGAAGATCTCTTCGTCGGTCAGCTCTGGCACCTGTCCGCGCCCGCCTGCGAGTGTGCCGAAGGTACCGTCCTTCTGGTGCCGCCCCGCGCGCCCGGCGATCTGTCCCATCTCTGCCGGGGTCAGCCGCCGCTGGCTCACCCCGTCGAACTTGGTCAGCGAAGCGAAGGCGATATGGGTGACGTCAAGGTTCAGCCCCATGCCGATGGCATCGGTGGCGACGATGTAGTCGACCTCGCCCGACTGAAACAGCTCGACCTGCTTGTTGCGGGTTTCCGGGCTTAGCGCGCCCATCACCACCGCCGCGCCACCGCGAAAGCGGCGCAACATCTCTGCCACGGTGTAAACCTGCTCGGCGCTGAAGCCGACAATGGCGCTGCGCGGCGGCAGCCGCGACAGCTTGCGCGCGCCGATATGGGTGAGGGTGGAGAAGCGTGGCCGGGTCTCGACTTGCGCCTCGGGCACCAGCGATTTCAACATCGGCTCCAGAGTCGAAGCTCCGAGCAGCATCGTTTCTTCGCGCCCCCGGGCATGCAGCAACCTGTCCGTGAAAACATGCCCGCGCTCGCGATCGGCAGCGAGTTGCGCTTCGTCCAGCGCGATGAAGGCGTGCCCACCACCCAGCCTGGGCATGGCTTCAGCAGTACACAGGAAATAGCGGGCATCCGGCGGCTCGATCCGCTCCTCGCCGGTGATCAGGGCGACCTGCTTCTCGCCCTTGATGGCGACAACCCGGTCATAGACTTCGCGCGCCAACAGCCGCAGCGGGAAGCCGATCGCTCCGCTCGAATGGCCGCACATCCGCTCGATCGCGAGATGGGTCTTGCCGGTGTTGGTGGGCCCGAGGACCGCCCGGATGGTGCTGTCGGTCACCCGCCGTTCCTGCCATTGGTGCGTAGTGACGGCAAGCCGCCGAACGGCTTTCCACACCCGCCATGCGTTCGTCGCAGGCCTGACTCGGCTGGGCGCGTCTTAAACCGGTGTTAACTTTAATCCGCCATCGCAATCGCCCAAGGAGCAAGGCGGGTCGGGTCGCTTACGGCAAATGCCGCCGACTCCGGGGATCTAAGGAGGCCGCCCTGTACCAGGCGCGCGTAGAGACAGGAGTCGGGATCGCACCCGGCGATGACGACAGCGGCGACTGGCGCGCCGCAGCGCTCTCGCATGCTCAGATCATCGGTGAACCGCGCCAGCGCATTCTCCAGCGCGCCCATTCCCTGCGCGAGAAATACGACAGCTGGCGGTTCGAGATGGGCGAGAAGCTCGACCGCATCGACCTTGCCCCCAATCTTGCCGAAGACATCGGCAGCACGCATTGGCTGCGCGGCATGGCAACCATGGTCGGCCTTGCCGCGCTCGCCCTGTCGTTCTGGCCCAGCTTTAACCCACTGCAAGCCGCTCCTGCGCAAGTCCTCGACGAGACCGCGCGCGAAGAATTTCGCAGCCAGGCGATCATGCCGCTCGCACTCGGTGCCGATAGCGGCAGCCGCATGGGCGCAACTGCGCTGGTCGCAGACCTCCCTTCCGCTCCCGAGCGCCCCCAGGTCCAGCTCGTCGCGACCCTGGTCCAGGGCGACAGCTTCGAACGCATGCTACGCCGTGCCGGCGTGGGCGCTGACGATGCCGACCGCGTCGTGCAGCTGGTCTCCGGCGCGATCCCGCTTGGCGAAATCGAATCCGGCACCCAGCTCGACATCACGCTTGGCCGCCGCAGCGAGGCCGGGGCAACACGACCGCTCGAGGAGATGGAGTTTCGCGCCCGCTTCGACCTCGCGCTGGCGATCCAGCGCAGCGAGTCGGGCAATCTGGCGCTCGTCCGCAAACCAATCCGTGTCGATGATACACCATTGCGCATACGTGGAACGGTTGGCTCCAGCCTCTATCGCTCGGCTCGTGCAGCAGGAGCACCGGCCAGCGCGGTACAGCAATATCTCAAGGCAGTCGGCGACTATGGCGACCTCGACCAGGTCCTGCGGGCGAGCGACACCTTCGACATGATCGTGACTTATCGCCGGGCGGCAACCGGTGAACGGCAGGCGGGCGAACTGCTCTATGCCGGGGTCGAACGCGGAGGTGAAGCCAAGACCCAGCTGATGCGTTGGGGCAAGGACAGCCGGTTTTACGAGGCTTCAGGCGTTGGCGAGGAACGCAGCGGGCTGATGCGCCCGGTGCCCGGTGCCGTGGGATCGCGCTTCGGCATGCGCCGCCACCCGATACTTGGCTATCGCCGAATGCATTCGGGCCTCGACTATCGCGCCGGCTACGGCACCCCGATCCGTGCTGTCACCGATGGCCGGGTGCTTTCGGCCGGGCGCGCCGGCGGCTGCGGCATCGCCGTCAAGCTCAGCCATGGAAGCGGCTTGCAGACCCGCTATTGCCACATGAGCCGGATGGCCGTGAACGCCGGGCAGAGCGTGCGCCGCGGGCAGGTCATTGGCTATGTCGGTTCGACCGGCCTCTCGACCGGCGCGCATTTGCACTATGAAATGTATCGCAACGGCCGCGCCATCGATCCGGCCTCTGTACGCTATGTGACCCGCGCCCAGTTGGCCGGAGAAGAGCTGGCGCGCTTCCGTGCGCGGCTGGCACAGATCAAGACCATCGAGACCGGCGCTGCGCTGGAAGACCTCGTCAAGCTGCCGGCCGAAGAAGAAGCGCCTCAGCGCGAGATCGACAAGCTGGCGACGCGCCAGGCCAAGCATATCGGCGGCTGAGGCCAGACTATCTCCTGATTGCGCTCGCCCCGGCTTTGCGGCAGACCTCCGCGTATGACCGCAAGCTATCCCAATACCCGCCTGCGCCGCACTCGCGCCAATGCGTGGAGCCGCGCGATGCACCGCGAAACAGTACTGACTCCGGCTGATCTGATCTGGCCGATGTTCATTGTCGAAGGAGAGGGACAGGAAGAGCCAATCGCCAGTCTGCCGGGCGTTTCGCGCTGGTCGGTCGACGGGATCGTGGCCCGCGCAAAGGAAGCGGTGGCGCTGGGTATCCCCTGCATCGCGCTGTTCCCTAACACCCAGCCGGACCGGCGCAGTGATGACGGCAAGGAAGCCTACAACCCCGACAACCTCATGTGCCGCGCGATCAAGGCGGTGAAGGATGCCTGTGGCGAGGATATCGGCGTGCTGACCGACGTCGCGCTCGACCCCTACACCAGCCACGGGCAGGACGGCCTGCTCGACGACAAGGGCTACGTCGTTAACGACGCCACGGTGGCGGTGCTGGTCGATCAGGCCATCAACCAGGCCGAGGCCGGAGCCGACGTCATTGCCCCGTCCGACATGATGGATGGCCGCGTGAAGGCAATCCGCATGGCGCTGGAGATGGGCGAGCACCAGAATGTCCAGATCATGGCCTATTCGGCCAAATATGCCTCAGCTTTCTACGGCCCGTTCCGCGATGCGGTCGGCAGTGGCGGCCTGCTGAAAGGCGACAAGAAGAGTTACCAGATGGACCCGGCCAATGCGCTGGAGGCGCTGCGCGAGATCGAGCTCGACATTGCCGAGGGCGCAGACAGCGTGATGGTCAAGCCAGGCCTCGCCTATCTCGACATTATCTGGCGCGCGAAGGACGCCTTCGGCGTGCCGGTCTTTGCTTACCAGGTCAGCGGCGAATATGCCCTGATCGAAGCTGGCGCAGCAGCGGGTGTGGGCGATCGTGATGCGCTGTTGATGGAAAAGCTGATGGCCTTCAAGCGGGCGGGAGCGAGCGGCGTGCTGACCTATCATGCACCGGTCGCCGCCAGGCTCCTCAATGGCTGACTTCCGTTACGAGACCGAACGGCTGGTGTTGCGCGACTGGCAAAACGAGGATTGGCCGCAGTTCTGGCAAGGCACCAACACGCCCGAGGTCATGCGCTGGCTGGGCGGGGTGTGCGACTACGCCAAAAGGCAGGCGGCGCAAGACCGCTTGCTGTCCTACGAACGCGACCATGGCCACACCTTCTGGTGCGTCGAGCGCAAGGCGGATGGAGCGGTGCTCGGCTTTTGCGGGCTCAAGCGTTCGAACCAGGCCGGCGGGCCGATGGGTATGATGGAGGTCGGCTGGCGGTTGCGACAGGATGCGTGGGGGCAGGGCTATGCGAAAGAGGCGGCTGCCGCTTCGCTCGACCTCGCCTTCAACCGCTTCGGTGCAGACGAGGTCATCGCCATGACGGTCGACGGCAATGCGCCGAGCTGGGGGCTGATGCTGCGGCTGGGCATGTTGCGGCGTGAAGACCTCGACTTCGCCAATGACGAATTCGACGCCGAGACCGGCGTCATCATTGTCTATTCCATCAGCAAAGATGCGTGGCATGGCTGAGATCGTGCTGGAGACCGAGCGGCTGGTCCTGCGCCCATGGAAGAATGAAGACCGCGCTCCATTTGCTGCCATGAATGCCGATCCGGAAGTGATGCGATATTTCCTGTCAACGCTTGGGAGTAGCGAAAGCGATGCCCTGGTCGACCGTATCCGCGATCATTTCGTTTCGCGAGGATTCGGCCTGTTTGCGCTGGAAAGAAAGTCCGATGGAGCCTTTCTCGGCTTCACCGGCCTGTCTCGGGGGCCGGACAACACGCCGGTCGCCGAAGAGACGGAAATCGGCTGGCGCCTTGCACGCAAATTTTGGCGGCAAGGGCTTGCTTATGAAGCGGCTTCGGCCTGCATCGATTGGGCATGGCGCAGCACGGACCTGTCACGGATTGTATCATTTACGTCGGGCGAGAATGAGCCAAGCCGGTGTCTGATGCAGAAGCTTGGCCTGACGCGCCGCCCGGAACTGGATTTTGATTCTCCCTCCATCCCGTCCGACAATCCTTTGTGCCGCCAGGTCGTCTACGCGATTGAGCGGGCCGACGCGCGGGGGCAAGCAGAGCGTGGCTGAGATCGTGCTGGAAACCGAGCGGCTGGTCCTGCGCACCATCGATGAGAGCGATGCGCAGCTGCAGTTCGACATCCTCAACACGCCGAAGGTGATGGAGCATCTCGGCGGGGTCAAGGAACTGCACGAGATCGAGACCAAGCACGCCAAGACCATGGCCTGGTTCGCGCAGGAAGGCTTCGGCTTCATGATGATGATCGAGAAGGCGACCGGCGAGCTGGTCGGCCATGCCGGCCTGAAGAAAGTCGACCATCCGCATGCGAAGAACCCCGGCGACTTCGAGATCGGCTGGCTGGTGCGCGAGGATCGGTGGCGCCACGGTTATGCCAACGAAGCGATGCGCGCGATCATCGATTGGGCCTTCACCCGGCACGATGCTTCCTTCCTTGTCGCGCTGACCAGCGAGCGCAATGTGCCCAGCTGGCGCTTTATGGAGAAGATTGGCATGGTGCGCCGCACGGATCTCGACTTCGACGATCCAAATTTTGCGCCGGAAGACAATCCGACGATCCAGTATTCTCTCACCCGCGAGCAATGGGAGCAGCAGACATGTACCGACCGGGCGTGAACATCATCCCGATCCACGGCAAGACCCCGCACATCCACGAAACCGCGTTCGTCGCCCCGGGCTGCACCCTCATTGGCGATGTGACGATCGGGGCAGAAAGCTCGATCTGGTACAATTGCGTCCTGCGGGCGGATGTCTCCTCGATCACCATTGGCGAGCGCAGCAATGTGCAGGATGGCAGCGTGCTCCATTGTGACCCGCCGCGCCCCGGCGACCCCGATGGCTGTCCGCTGATGATCGGCGACGACGTGCTGATCGGACACATGGCGATGGTGCATGGGTGTACGATCAAGGATCGCGGCTTTGTCGGGCTGGGCGCGATTGCCATGAACAAGGCGGTGATCGGCCACGACGCCGTGCTGGCGGCGGGGGCGATGCTGACCGAAGGCAAGGTGATGGAAGACCGCATGCTGTGGGCTGGTCGACCGGCCAAGCCGATGCGGGAGCTTTCAGAAGCCGCCATTGCCGGCATGCGTATGGGCACCGCGCACTATGTCGAGAATGCCAAGGCGCACGCAATTGCGGTGTTCGAAAGCGGCATGAAATAGCCGCCTTCGCAGCGAGGCTATTCTACCGCGATGGCGCGCCCCAAGACCGACCTGCCGCCGCCCGAAGCCGTTCGCGTCCTGCTCGACGGGCAGGGGCGGATCGCGGTGCGAGTTACACCCGGTGCCCGCAGTGAAGTGGTTACGATAGAAGCCGGGCGGCTGCTCGTCAGGACCCGCGCCCAGCCGGAAGACGGCAAGGCCAATGATGCTGTCCTGAAACTGCTCGCCCGTGCGCTCGGCTGTGCGCCGTCGCAGCTGGAATTGCTGCGTGGGGCCAGTGCGCGCGACAAGCTGTTTAGGCTGGCCGGCTAGGCCGGGGCCTTCAAATGCCTCATCATGTAAGGGACATAGTCGGCCTTGCCGACGTCCAGCCCCTCTTTGCGCAGGATCGCGTAGGTCGCCATGAGGTGGAAATAGAACTGCGGCACGGACCAGTCGCGGACATATTCATGCGCCTGCATCGCAAAGACCATTCCGTTGGGCAGGTCGAACTCGACCGGTTCCACGGCGTCCAGCCAGGCTTCTGCCTTGTGTGCTGAGAGCAGCTCGCGCGCTTGGGCTACGGCAGCGCGGGCGGCCGCATAATCGGGATAGTCCTCTTCCTCGTTCGCGATATCCGTTCCGGCCAACCGGTTCAGCGTGTTGACGACCTGGTGGATGGTGAAGCGGACCTGTGTGGGCAGCGGATACATGTCGCTTGCCAGCCTTCCGCCGAAATGCGCGTCGGCCTGATCGCTGTCCGCAGCCTTGCCGAGCAGGTGCTCAAGCGTCCCCAGCATCTGGTCAAACACGGTGTGGGCGGATGTGGCGTAGGACATCGGGTGCTCCTAGGGTTGCAATTTGCAACTTATATAGCGCCATCCGAGCCTGTTGCAATCTGCAATCTTGGCAACGCATGGGTCAGCGAGGCCGCGTAAGACCTCCTCACTCGCTCTCACGAGTCCGTGCTTACTTCCCGCTGTCGTCCTTGCCTTCGCCCGCTTCCGCTTCAGGTGTCTTGGGCACAGGCTTCTTCTTCGCCGCCGGTCGCCGCTTGGGCTTGGCCTTGGGCGGTGCGGGCGTAAGTTCGAAGCTCGGCTTGCCGTCCTTGATGCTGACATGCACTTCA
Organism: Parerythrobacter aestuarii; assembly: GCF_030140925.1. Lineage (NCBI taxonomy): Bacteria > Pseudomonadati > Pseudomonadota > Alphaproteobacteria > Sphingomonadales > Erythrobacteraceae > Parerythrobacter > Parerythrobacter aestuarii. The sequence continues at coordinate 189,294 of NZ_JARBWD010000001.1, read as the reverse complement.
CCGCCATCGGAAAGCTTGCCGAACAGCAGCTCTTCGGCGAGCGGCTGCTTGATCCGCTCCTGCAACAGGCGGCCCATCGGGCGCGCGCCATAGAGGCGGTCATAGCCCTTGTCCGCGAGCCACGCGCGAGCGTCGGCGTCGAACTGGATATCAACATTCTGTTCGGCCAGCTGCAGTTCGAGCTGGAGGATGAACTTGTCGACCACGCGGGCGACGGTTTCCTTGCCGAGGTATCCGAACGGCACGATCGCATCCAGGCGGTTGCGGAACTCCGGCGTGAACATCCGCTTCACCGCCTCCTCGCTGGCGTCTTCCTTCGACACATCGCCGAAACCGATACCCTGCCGCGCCATGTCGGCGGCCCCGGCATTGGTGGTCATGATCAGCACCACATTGCGGAAATCGACAGTTTTGCCGTGGTGGTCGGTCAGGCGGCCGTTATCCATCACCTGCAACAGGATGTTGAACAGGTCCGGGTGAGCCTTCTCGATCTCGTCCAGCAGCAGCACGCAATGCGGGTTCTGGTCGACTGCATCGGTCAACAATCCGCCCTGGTCGTAACCGACATAGCCCGGAGGCGCGCCGATCAGGCGGCTGACGGAGTGCCGCTCCATATATTCGGACATGTCGAAGCGCTTGAGCTCGATCCCCATGATGGAGGCGAGCTGCCGCGCGACTTCGGTCTTGCCTACGCCGGTGGGGCCCGAGAACAGGAACGAGCCGATCGGCTTGTCGGGATCGCGCAGCCCTGCGCGGCTGAGCTTCATCGCGGTGGAGAGCCTCTTCACCGCAGCATCCTGGCCGAACACGACATGCTTGAGGTCGCGCTCGAGGTTCTCCAGCGCTTTCTTGTCGTCCTTGCTCACCGACTTCGGCGGGATGCGGGCCATGGTTGCGATGACCTGCTCGATCTCGCGCGCGGTGATCTTCTTCTTGCGGCGGCTGGGCGGCACCAGCATCTGCATCGCACCGACTTCGTCGACCACGTCGATCGCCTTGTCGGGCAGCTTGCGGTCATTGATGTAGCGGGCCGAGAGTTCGACTGCGGTCTTGAGCGCATCGAGCGTGTACTTGACCTTGTGGTGATCCTCGAAGGCGCTCTTGAGACCCTTCAGGATCTTGATCGTGTCTTCGATGGTCGGCTCGTTGACATCGATCTTCTGGAACCGGCGCAGCAGCGCGCGGTCCTTCTCGAAGTGGTTGCGGAATTCCTTGTAGGTAGTTGAGCCAATGCAACGGATCGAACCGTTGGAAAGTGCTGGCTTGAGCAAGTTGGAAGCGTCCATCGCCCCGCCGCTGGTGGCACCGGCACCGATCACCGTGTGGATCTCGTCGATGAACAGGATCGCTTCGGGCATTTTCTCCAGTTCGGAGACAACCTGCTTGAGCCGTTCTTCGAAATCGCCGCGATAGCGGGTGCCGGCCAGCAGCGCGCCCATGTCGAGCGAATAGATGACCGCATCTTCCAGCACTTCGGGCACGTCACCTTCGACGATCTTGCGCGCGAGGCCTTCGGCGATAGCGGTCTTGCCGACGCCGGGATCACCGACATAGAGCGGGTTGTTCTTGCTGCGGCGGCACAGGATCTGCACCGTCCGGTCTACCTCGGGCCCGCGTCCGATCAGAGGATCGATCCGGCCATCTTCGGCCTTTTTGTTGAGGTTGACGGTAAACTGGTCGAGCGCGGTTTCTTTGCCGCCTTTCCCGTCGGCAGCCTTTTCTTCGGCCTGGCCTTCTTCCGAACCCTGCGGCGGCTTTGATTCGAGCTGCTTGCCGCCCTTGCCGATGCCGTGGCTGATGAAGCTGACCGCGTCGAGCCGGCTCATGTCCTGCTGCTGCAGGAAATAGACTGCATAGCTGTCTCGCTCGGAGAACAGCGCCACGAGCACATTGGCACCCGTCACTGTATCCTTGCCCGAGGACTGCACATGCAGGATGGCGCGCTGGATCACCCGCTGGAAACCGGCGGTCGGCTGCGGTTCGCTGCTCTCTTCGGTTTGCAGCGACTGGTATTCCTGATCGAGATACTGTTTCACCACCTCGGTCAGCTCGCCCAGCTCGACGCCGCAGGCGGTCATCACCTCGGCAGCGTCCTCGTCCTGCACCAGCGCCAGCAGCAAATGCTCGAGAGTGGCGTATTCATGGCGACGCTCGCGTGCCGAATCGATCGCGGCATGGAGCGTCTTTTCGAGGTTCTGGGCGAAACTGGGCATCAGGTCACTTTCAGATCGGGAGAGAAATACTCTCTGAGGGGAGAGTATGACGGGCCAGGATTAACTGCATCTAAAGCGTCGCCATGGCTCGGCACCGTGTCGATATAGGTGCCCGCGGCGCGAATGCGAGCGGAACGGATCACGCCGGGGGCTTCCCGAATAGTGCATCGGCGGCTGCGCGGTGTGCGTCAGCCTTGTTCCGGTGCGCTTCGACGCGGGCAATCTCGAGCTGCAGCATGCGGATCCGCTCGGCCAGCTCGTCCTGCGAATACGGCCCGAGATCTTCCTTCGCCAGCAGGCTGGCGGCATCGCCCCTTGGGCGCGGACGATCATCGTCTTCCATTGCAGGACGTATAATCATCTTGCCGGGCGCTTGCTGTCAATAAGCCGTAAGGCTAGGTGCCCAACTGTCGCAGAGATGGTGCTGTTGGGCTACAGGCCCGACTGGACAGGGGACAGGCGCAGATGACTCAGGCTCTTCCAGGAGAGATGACCGCAATCGGGTTCGAGGCACCGGGCGGGGCTGATGTGCTGCGGACAGAGACCTTGGCGGTTCCGCAGCCCAAGGCGGGCGAAGTGCTGATCCGCGTAGCCTGGGCAGGGGTCAACAGGCCCGACTGTATCCAGCGCGCCGGGCTTTACCCGCCGCCACCCGGTGCTTCGCCGATCCTCGGGCTGGAAGTATCAGGCGAGATCGTCGCGCTCGGCGAAGGGGTCGATCCGGCGCATCTGGGCCAAACCGTTTGCGCGCTGACGCCCGGCGGCGGCTATGCCGAATATTGCGCTGCGCCTGCGGGGCATTGCCTGCCAGTGCCGGAAGGGCTCTCGCTCAAGGAAGCGGCGGCACTGCCTGAAACACTGTTCACCGTGTGGCACAATGTGTTCCAGCGCGGCATGGCGCGCGAAGGCGAAACGCTGCTCGTCCACGGCGGCACCAGCGGCATCGGCACCATGGCGATCATGCTGGCGAAGGCTTTCGACATGGCTGTGATCGTGACCTGCGGCGATGAAGCGAAGTGTGAAGCCGCGATCGAAATCGGGGCCAACCATGCGATCAATTACAAGACCAGCGATTTTGTCGACACGGTGCAGGCGCTGACCGGCGGCAAGGGAGTGGAGCTGGTGCTCGACATGGTTTCCGGCGACTATGTCCCGCGCAATCTCAAATGTCTCGCGGAGGATGGTCGCCATGTGACCATAGCGGTGCTCGGCGGGATGCAGGCGACGCTCAACATGGCTGTGGTGATGAGCAAGCGGCTTACGCTGACGGGCTCGACCCTGCGCCCGCGCACCGATGCCTTCAAAACCGCACTGTGCGACGAGATCGAGCAGGTCGCCTGGCCACTGGTCGCCGATGGCACCATCCGCCCGGTAATGGACAAGAGCTTCCCGCTGGCTGAAGCGGCAGCCGCCCACGCACGGATGGAAGCAGGCGACCACATCGGAAAGATTGTGCTACAAGTCGCAGCCGATGGCTGACGATCTGATCCTCCACGAAGACCCTCGCAGCGGCAATTGTTACAAGATCAAATTGACTGCGGCGCTGCTCGGCTTGCCGCTGGAGACTCGGCAGTACGATATCCTCAAGGGCGAGACGCGGACGCCGGAGTTTACTTCGACCATTAACGCCCATGGCCGCATTCCCGTGCTGCAGGTGGGCGAGCGGATGCTCCCGGAAAGCAACGCCGCTTGCTGGTATCTCGCTGAGGGCAGCACGCTGGTGCCGGGCGACTCGTTCGAGCGCGCGCAGATGCTGCGCTGGATGTTCTTCGAGCAATACAGCCACGAGCCCAATATCGCGACGCTCAGGTTCTGGTGTCGCTTCGTCGGCCAGGCCAATCTGAGCGAGCAGCAGCGTAGCCAGATGCTGCCCAAGCGGATGGCCGGCCAGGAAGCGCTGGAGACGATGAACCGGCACCTCGATACCCGCGACTGGTTCGCCGGTGGCGCCGCCTCGCTCGCCGACATCGCGCTGTTTGCGTACACCCACGTCGCCGATGAAGGTGGGTTTGAACTTGCCGCCTATCCTGCGGTTGAGCGCTGGCTGGCGCGCCTTCCTACCCTGCCTGGCTTCATCCCCATGGCTTGAATGCGTCCGGCAGCCCTTGCCGGAATCGTCGTGATCGCCTACATGATCCGCTAAGCGGCCGCTCCGAAAGGGGCGGCCCTTCTATTTTCAAGGAAGATTTCATGGCCGACCAACCCAAACCGCTGATGCCGCATGCGACCGCCACTTGGCTGATCGACAACACCGGCCTGTCGTTCGAACAGATTGCCGAGTTCTGCGGCCTGCATATCCTCGAGGTCCAGGCCATGGCCGACGATCTCGCGGGGTCGAAATATACTGGGCGCGATCCGGTGCATGCCGGTGAGCTCAACCACGAGGAAATCGCGCGCGGCGAAGCTGACTCCAGCTATGAGCTGAAGATGCAGAAGGCTCCGGTCGAGGTCACTCGCACCAAGGGCCCGCGTTATACCCCCGTCTCGAAGCGGCAGGACAAGCCCGATGGGATCGCCTGGATCCTGCGGAACCACCCCGAAATCTCCGACGCACAGATCGGCAAGCTGATTGGCACTACCCGCAACACCATCGGCGCGATTCGCGAGCGCACGCATTGGAATATCCAGAACATCCAGCCCAAGGATCCCGTGACTTTGGGGCTGTGTTCGCAGCGTGAGCTTGATGCCGTGGTAGCCAAGGCCGCCAAGAAAGCCGGACTCGTCGAAGGTGCGCCGGTCGAAGGCGAAGGCACCAGCGACAAGGAAAAGCTGATCGAGGAACTGCGCGCCGAGCGCGAAGCGGCCGAAAAGGCTGCCTCGGAAGCTGCGCAGGAAGCGGAAGCTGCGGCATGGCTTGAGAACAAGCGGGCTGAAGAAGCCGGCGAAGCTGCGGCAAGCGACGAAGCGCCAGAGTAACTTGCCCAGCGCGGCGAACGCGCCGCACTGCTCGAATTCATTTCAGCGAAGCCCTCCTTTCGCCTTGCGAGAGGGGGGCTTTCCCGTCATGCCACTGACATGGATGTCAGTAAGGTCGCCTATCATCATCCCTTCCCGTGGGACACGCAATTCCCGCTGATGACTTTGCCGCAATTGCTGGAACGCACTGTGGCAGCCAATCCCCCCGCGCCATTCCTGCACTTCCTCGGCCGCACATACAGCTATGAGGCGATCCTGCAGGAAGCGCAGCGGTTCGCCGCCGGGCTGCAGGCCGCCGGTATCGTCAAGGGCGACCGGGTCGGGCTGTTCCTGCCCAATGTCCCGATCTACGCTTCAGCCTATTACGGGGCGATGATGGCTGGCGCGGTGGTGGTCAATTTCTCGCCGCTCTACACGGTCGAGGAACTGGCTTGGCAGGTCGAGGATTCGGGCACGCGGATGCTGGTGACGCTCGACGTGCCTGAGCTCTATCGGACTGCCAGCGCCGTGCTCGAGGCTTCGGGACTCGAGACACTCGTGGTGGGTTCGCTGGCCAACATGCTGCCCACGCTCAAAGGCCTCGCCTTGCGGCTGTTCAGGCGCAGCCAGATTGCCGACGTAGCGTTTGATGCGACGACCCTTCGCTGGTCGGACATGATCCGTGCCGGGGAACCCTCCCCGGTTGCGCTCGACCCGGCGGAAGACCTTGCCTTGCTGCAATATACCGGCGGCACGACCGGGCGGCCCAAGGGGGCGATGCTGGGGCACAGCCAGCTGGTGATGAACGCGCAGCAGGTCGCTTCCATCAATCCGTTCGGCAATCCTGCGGGCGAAGTCTTCATGGGCGCGCTCCCGTTCTTCCATGTCTTCGCCAATACCGCGCTGCTCAACCACGCGGTGGCCAGCGGCGGCGCGATCGCCATGGTGCCGCGCTTCGAAGCGAGCCAGGTGCTGCAGACGATCCGGAAGTATCGCACCACCGGCTTCCCCGGCGTGCCGACGATGTTCCAGGCACTGCTCGATCACCCCGACCTGGCGAAGACCGATGTGTCCTCGCTCAAGGTCTGCATCTCCGGCGGGGCACCGATGCCTGCACCGGTGCATGAGAAGTTCGAAGAGGCAACGGGCGTCCGGCTGGTCGAAGGCTATGGCCTGACGGAAAGTTCGGGCGTGGTCTCCGTCAATCCCTATGAGGGCCTACGCAAGCGCGGGACGATCGGACAGGTCGTACCCGGCACTGAAGTGCTGCTGCTCGACAAGGAAGATCCGGCCAAGATCGTGCCCGACGGTGAGCCGGGCGAACTGGCGGTGCACGGCCCTCAGATCATGCGCGGCTACTGGAACCGTCCTAATGCCGCCGCCGATGTCTTTGTCGAACACTATGGAAAGCGCTGGCTGCGAACCGGCGATGTCGCAGTGATCGATGAAGACGGCTTCATTTCCATCGTCGACCGGATCAAGGACATGATAGCTGTCGGCGGGTTCAAGGTGTTCCCGAGCCAGGTAGAGGATGTCATCCTCGAGCACCCGGCGGTGAAGGAAGCGCTGGTGATCGGGGTGCCCGACAACTACCTCGGCGAAGTTCCGCGTGCCTATGTAACACTACGGGGCGAGCCGGACATTGGTGGCGACGCTCTCAAGAGTTGGCTCAACGACCGGATCGGCAAGCATGAACGGGTCGACAAGGTGGTCATCCGCGAAAGCCTGCCACGGACATTGATCGGCAAGCTCGACCGCAAGGCCTTGCGGGCCGAAGTGCTGAGCTGAGGTCTAATCGAACCGGAATCTAAAAGGGCGCAGCTTGCACCGCGCCCTCTTCAAGCGATTGAACCAATTGAGCGCTTAGTTGGCGGCCGTCAGCGGCGGGGCAACACCTTCATTGGCAACTTCCTTGATCGGCGATGCTGCCGGGGTCTTGCCATTGGTGCGCGGGGCAAAACGACCATCGACCGATGCGCCCTGCTCGATGGTCAGCGCGTCATAGTGCACATCGCCGGTGATGCTGGCAGTGCGCAGGATCACGAGTTCGCGAGCATCGATCGACCCTTCGACCTTGCCGGCCAGGCGTGCGCTTTCGGCCTTTATCCCACCTTTCACGGTCGAGGTCTCACCCTGCACCAGCGAAGCACAGGTGATGTCGCCTTCGATCGACCCGTCGACATGCAATTCGGTCGAGGCCGAGATATTGCCTGTAATGGTGACATCGCTGCCGATCACGGAAAAGCTACCGGAGGACTTAGCCATCGGAGCGCTCCTCGGTTCCGGCTCGGCGGACTTCTTTGAGAACATCGGGGGCTGCCTCCAGGAACGGGCGCGGATTGACCGCGCGATTGTTTACGCGAACTTCGAAATGCAGGTGCGGGCCGGTCGAACGGCCGGTGCTGCCGATCGCGCCGATAACATCGCCGGCATCGACCTGTGTGCCGACCTTGGTCTTGAAGCGTGACATGTGCGCATAGCGGGTCATCAGGCCATTGCCGTGGCTGACTTCGACGACATTGCCATAGCCGGACTTGCGCCCAACGAAAGTGACGGTGCCCTTGGCCGCAGCATAGATCGGCGCGCCGGTCGGGCCCTTGAAATCGAGGCCGGAATGCATTGCACCACGGCGAGTGAAGGGGTCGCTACGATAGCCGAAGCCGGACGAAACCCTGGTGACGTTCAGGCTTGTCGGATTGACTTGCGGGATAGCTTCAAGCCCACGCTCCAGCGCCGCCATGCGCGCAAGGCTGAGGCCGAGACGTTCAAAACGCGGATCGATATGGCCGTTTGCACCCGTCGCGAGCAATTCGAGCGGGCCACCCACGGCCTCTTTTTCAGCGCTGTTCAGCATCGCCTGCGGGTTGAGGCCCAGCTGGCGGATGGCCTGCGCTGCGCGGGCCGAACGGCGATCGGCATAACGGGTCAGTTTTTCGACATAGGCGAGCTGGCGGGCCTCGATCTTCGCCAGTTCAAGCGCCTGCGGGAACGCGGCGCTGACCTTCTCGACCAGGGCAGCCGTCTCCGACGAGCTGTCGGTTACGGTTTCGGTATCTTCGTTCTTGATGTCTTCAGGCAGCGACGCCGTCATCGCTTCGAGAAAATCCTGCCGCTTCTTGAGGTCTTCGGCGACACCGTTGAGATCGTCGCCGTAGGATTTCTGCCGCTCTTCGGCTGTAGCGACCTGCGCTTCTCGCTCGAGCAGCGACAGACGGTCGGCCTGGGCGCGGTACTGCAAATAGCTCATCACGCCCATGCTGATGGCCCAAACGAGCAAGGCCGCCACGACCGCTGCCGCGCCGACCTTCTGTACTTTGGAACTGACTTTGATGAAGCGGACCTGGCCCTGGGATCGCATGAAGAACTCACGATCCGGAAACCAGTTTGCCAGCTTCGCGGCAAACCCGCTTTTTTCAATCTGCTGTTGCAAGGCGACCCCGTTCAGGCGTTGTATTTTTTCCCCGACGGTGCGCTAGCAAGCGAATCCTGACAGGTCGAATCCCCTTATCGGCGTAACCGCCGAGTCGAGCGAGTCGCGCGATAAACGGATTCTCCGCTAGGGAATGCTCGCAAATCGGGTATGGGAACGCTCACAATTTGGCGAGAATTTACAACTCCACTTTCGCCTTGGCCCCGGTCGAGCGATTCGGTACCGCTGCGGGCATGACATTGCCAGTGCGTACCGGGCTGCTGGGGGGGAGCTTTAACCCCGCCCATGGCGGCCACCGCAGGATCTCGCTGTTCGCGCTGGAGGCGCTCGGACTGGATGAGATCTGGTGGCTTGTTTCACCGGGGAACCCGCTCAAACCGAAGCAGGGCATGTCCTCGCATGAAGCGCGTTACCGCTCCGCTCTGGCGCAGTCTCGCCGGGCCCCGATCCGGGTCACTGCGATCGAGGCAGAGCTCGGTACGCGCTATACTGTCGATACGCTTGGGGCGCTCGCCCGCCGCTATCCCAAACGCGAGTTCATATGGCTGATGGGGGCTGACAATCTTGCCACATTCCACAAGTGGAAGGCGTGGCGGGACATTGCCAACAGCATGCCGATTGCAGTCATCGCTCGCCCGGGTTATGATACCGCTGCTGTTGCCAGCCCTGCAATGGCATGGCTGCGGGGGCACCAAGTCCCGGCAAGCGCACTGAAACAGGGGCCAAGGAGCGCACCGACACTGGTGAGTTTGCGTTTCGATCCCGATCCCCGCTCGGCCACGGCATTGCGCCGCGCCGATCCGGACTGGGCGTGCCGCTACCCGCATGGGCCGCTGTTCGACCAGGTCACTCATCGGGCAATCTTCAGCGAAAACCCGCACCGAAGGCACAGGCCTTCGGCATGATCGAAATCATGACTCGCAACTGGTCGCTGCGCTTCCCATCTCTGCACCATGACAGGAGTACCCAACTCGCCCATGACACCGGCGCATTCCGTTCCGTCGCCAGCCGACGCACCGCCCGCACTGCCTGAAGCCGAGCCCGGCTCGCTTCACGCGCTCGTGCTCGAGCAACTGGATGAAGACCAGGCGCAGGACATCGTGTCCGTGCCGCTCGAAGGAAAATCTTCGATTGCCGATCACATGGTTATCGCCTCCGGGCGCTCGACCCGGCAGGTGGCTTCCATCGCCCAGAAATTGGCTGAGACAATCAAGCAGGCTGGCCACGGGCCGGTCCGGCTCGAAGGCCTGCCAGCCGCCGACTGGGTGCTGGTCGATGCCGGCGATGTGGTCGTCCATCTGTTCCGCCCCGAAGTCCGCAGTTTCTACAATCTCGAACGCATGTGGGCCTTTGGCGATGCGCCGCCGGTTGCAGGGACCGCCTGAGCAACAGTATCGGCTTGGTCGCGGTAGCACCGGACGGGCGGAGGCCCGGCAAGGGCGACCGCCCGCCCCGCAGCGGCCCGACCAGCGGGAGGGACAGCCGCGAGGAAACAAGCAAGCTCACGGAAACAAAGGACTTTCCTCATTCTCCTTCACATCATCGCCCGGGGAAAGATCGCCCGCTCGCCAGAGGCCGAGCTGGTCGAACGCTATGCCAAGCGGATCACCTGGCCGCTGAAACTGACCGAACTCCCGGAATCAGGGGGTCGCACCCCCGATCCTGAGACGCCTTTCAAGACCGTGCTGCTCGACGAACGCGGCAAGGACCTGACCTCTGAAAGACTTGCCACGACACTCGAGCGCTGGCGCGATGACGGCATGCGCGAAACGCGCTTCGTCCTGGGCGCTGCAGATGGGCATTCTGCCCAGGAGCGCGACCAGGCCGATCTGCTATTGGCCTTCGGCTCTGCCACCTGGCCGCACCTCCTCGCCCGGGCGATGCTGATGGAACAGCTCTATCGGGCTACCAGCATACTTGCCGGACATCCCTATCATCGGGCAGGATAGCGTCATGACTTCGGGACGCGTTCTGTTGCTTGTTGTGACGACCTTTGCGGCGGGTGGGCTGGTGTTGGCGTCGACGCAGCTTACAGCCCAGGCACCTGAAGCGACCGACGACCCCGAGCAAATTCGCGCAGCGATCGCTTCGGCGAGGGCCGAAGCCGCAGAAGCATCCCAGCGCAGCGAAAGGCTGGAGCAGGCCGCTCGCGAGGCGACCGAGGCAGCCGAGAAGACGGCCAGCGAAGCAGCGGCTCTCGCCGCCCGCATCCAGCAATCCGAAGCCCGCATCGGTGCCGCCGAAGGACGCATTGCGCTGATCGATGGGCAGCGGCAGGCCTTGCTGGCAAGGCTCGCAGAAAGGCGAGAACCCCTGGTCCGATTGACCGGGGCACTGCAGAAATTTGCCCGTCGCCCGCTGGGCCTGTCCGTCCTGCGCCCCGGCTCGTTGCGCGAAACCGTCTATCTGCGCGCCATGCTCGAAACGACCTTGCCGCAAGTGCGCGCGCGGACCGCAGCTCTGCGCTCGGAGATCGACAAGGGGCGCGCGCTGGAAGCCCAGGCTCGCCGCGCGCTAGCCTCCTTGCAGGACGAGCAGGGCACTCTTGATCGCCGCCGCAGTCAGCTCGCCGCGCTGGAGACCCGCCAGCGGCTGGAGGCACGCAAGCGTAGCGGTGCTGCGGCGCGCGAAACCGATAGGGCACTGGCGCTGGCAGAGGATGCCCGTGACCTCAACGAATTGTCGCGCAAGGTCGGCGAACTGGGCTCCCTGCGCGAAGAACTGGCAGCACTTCCCGGCCCGCTCATCCGACCGCAATCACCGGCTCTCGCGACCGTTAGCGCGGCCCCTGTTCCCACTAGTTCGGACGCCGCCCTGGCTCCCGTCGGATTGCAATTGCCGGTGTCCGGACGGACGGTTGCGGGCTTCGGCTCGATAGCGGATGGCGGTGTGGCTTCGGACGGTATCACTCTGGCACCGCGCCCCGGGGCACAGGTGGTGGCTCCGGCTGCCGGTCGTGTGGCCTTTGCCGGTCCCTATCGCGGCTATGGCAGGATTGTGATCATCGAGCATGGCGCCGGCTGGACCAGCCTCGTCACCGGCCTCGCGCGGAGCGACGTCGCCGTTGGAGACGAGCTTGTCGGAGGCGCTCCGCTAGGCGTTGCGGCGGTCGAACGCCCGCAGGTCATGCTCGAGCTGCGCCGCGACGGAACCCCGGTGAATCCGCTCGACCTCATCGGCTAGCTGCACCTCCGCATGTTAACAATTCGACGGGCGTTGCCCCGTGGCGGGACGAGCGACATGATCGACCCCCGGCCTCATCTGGCGTTCATCCCCAAGGCGCGATAGACTGCACGAAAATTCGAGAGAGATAGGCCCATGAAGATCGCCCCGCTGCTGCGCTCCGCTGCCCTTGTCACCGCTGTCGCGCTGATCCCGGCTACGACCGTTGGCTTTGCCCAGGTCGATGGCCGGGCCGGGCCGGAATTCGCCAAGCTGTTCGCGGTCTATCAGCGGATCCAGGCCAGCTATGTCGAGGATGTCGACGATGACAAGCTGATCCGCGGCGCGATCGATGGCATGCTGGCTTCGCTCGATCCACATTCGGCCTACCTCGACGGCGGCGACCTGCAACGCCTCGAAACCATGATCGATGGCAATTATTCGGGCCTTGGCCTCTCCGTCATCATGGAAGATGGCGCAGTCAAGGTGATCAGCCCATTCCGTGGCAGTCCGGCCGACCAGATGGGCATCAAGGCCGGCGACTTCATCACCCATCTCGACGGCGAGCTCATTTACGGCGGCGATCTCGACGATGCGGTTCAGCGCATGCGCGGTGTTGCAGGTACGTCGATCCGGCTGACTATTTTCCGCCCGGGTCGCGACGAGCCCTTCGATGTCAGCGTGACGCGCGGTGTAATCGAGCTTGAGCCGGTCACCTTCGAAGTGCAAACGGGCAATATCGGGGTCATTACTGTCAATGAATTCTCCCGCGATGTTGGCTCGGACGTTTACAACGCCTGGCAATCGATCAAGCGCGAGGCCGCCGGCCGGGTCAACGGGCTGGTGCTGGACTTGCGCTCGAACCCCGGCGGGTCGCTGGATGAAGCGGTTGCGCTGTCCGACCTCTTCCTCGACAAGGGCCGGATCGTTTCACAGCGTGGCCGCGCCCGCGGTGAAACTCTGCTCTATGATGCAGAAACCGTCTACCGCGGTGACATGGCAAGCGACATCCCGTTGATCGTCCTGATCGATGCCGGCTCGGCTTCCGCGTCTGAAATCGTCGCCGGTGCCTTGCAGGATCATCGCCGCGCGCTGATCATGGGCGAGCGTAGTTTTGGCAAGGGCAGCGTGCAATCACTGCTGCCGCTGGGCCGGGATGCCGCGCTCAAGCTGACCACTGCAAGGTATTATACCCCGGCCGGAAAGTCGGTGCAGGAAGGCGGGATCAAACCCGATATCCTCGTCCCCCAGATTTCGGACCCTGACTGGGAGAAGCGCAAGAAGTTCCAGCTGCGCGAAAGCGACCTGCGCGGACACCTGGTCAACGAAGTCGGGCTCAAGGATGAAGAGCTCGAGGCCGACGGACAGAAGGATCCGCGCTTCCAGCAGACTGCCGATCAGCTCAAGGAACAGGGTATCGAAGACTTCCAGCTCTACTATGCGCTGGAAACGCTGAGGCGGACCACGCCCAGTTCGGTTGCGTTGCGCAAATAACAGCCACATAGGGCAGCCATGACGACGACGAATTCGCTTCGGCTTGCGCAAAAGTTGGCGCTGGCAACACCGGCGCTACTGCTGGCCGGGGCTTACATTTCGCAATATGGCTTCGGCCTCTATCCATGCGAAATGTGCTGGTGGCAGCGTTGGCCGCATTTTGCGGCGCTCGCCTTCGCAGCCTTGGCCTTCATGGTGCAACCGACGCGTGTATGGATAAGCTTGGCAGCTTTGGCGATCATGGTGTCCGGCGCGATTGGAGCATTTCATGCTGGTGTCGAGTATGCCTGGTGGCCCGGTATCACGCAGTGTTCCGGTGTCGCTCCAACGGGCGGCAACAGCTTTGAATCGATCCAGATGGCACCTCTTATCCGTTGCGATGTAGCTCCGTGGAGCCTGTTCGGCATCTCGCTCGCGGGTTGGAATTTCCTTTTCTCCACTCTAGCTGGACTGTCGATATTCACGCTGGTGACTCGCAAGGCTTGAAGCATGAGCAAGATCGACAACGACACCCTCCACCGCATGATCCGGGTCGACCAGGCGGGAGAGTTCGGCGCTACACGAATCTATGAGGGCCAGTTGGCGGTGATGGGTGACCGCGGTCCGCACTCGGGCGAGATCGAAGCCATGGCCCGGCAAGAGGAAGGCCACCGCGCCCGCTTCGATGCATTGATGGCAGAACGCGGCGTTCGGCCCACTGCGCTGCAACCGTTCTGGTCCGTGGCCGGCTATGCGCTTGGTGCAGGGACCGCCCTGCTGGGCCCGGAAGCTGCGATGGCGTGTACCGCTGCCATAGAGACCGAGATCGACAAGCATTATTCCGACCAGCTCGATGCGCTGGAGGCATCGGGCGACGACCCCGAACTTGCCGCGATGATCCATGAATTCCGCGAAGACGAGCGCGAGCATCGCGATGCAGCATTGGCGATGGGAGCGGAAAAGGCACCAGGCTACCCAATCCTGTCTGGTCTCATCCGGCTCGGCTGTCGCGCTGCGATCAAGATCAGCGAACGCGTCTGAGGGTTTTGCCCGCTTCAGGGTGCATTCACGGCCATCGGTTCCTATATGGGCGCAAGCGAACCTGATTTTGCATGAGGCTCACCATGATCCGTCGCCTGAACCCGCTTACTCTTGCTGCCCTTTTGATCGCCGCAGTCATGCCCTTTTCGTCTCCCGCCGAGGCGCAGGATGAGGCGGGTGACAAGGTTCGCATGGTCATTGTTTACGGTGAAGATGACGCGCCTGAACCCGACGGCGATGAAATCGTCGTAGTTGCGCGCATGCCCGAGGAAGAGCGTTATCGTATCCCCGAGGCGCTGCGCTACAGCGATGATCCTGACAATACCGCCTGGGCGCGCCGGGTCGAACAATTCGAGTTTGTCGGCCAGTTCGGCACGCTTTCGTGCTCGCCGAGTGGAGCGGGCGGAATCACCGGTTGCACCAAGGCGCTGATCGATGCGGCTTATGACGCCAAGCGCGAATCCTCCTCCGTGCGCTTCAGCCAGCTGATCGAAGCGGCGCGGGCAGAACGACTCTCGCAGATCGACGAGGATGCCGCCGCCGAGCAGGAGCGGGTCGAGGCGATTGAACGCGAGTATATGGAACGGCTCGAACGTGAACGTGCAGGTGAGGCGGCTGGCGAGCCCTCCGAAGAGCCGCTGCCGCAGCCTGAGGCACAAGGCCCGGCGAATGACAATGACACGGAAGCCACGGGCCCCAAGGACGAATAAATTCCTTTCAAGGCTAGCCAGCGCTTAACTTTCTTTGGTTAATGGCACTGGCATGAGCACCCTCGAAAGCCCCGTGCGCAATATCGTCACCGTTTTCGGCACACGGCCCGAAGCGATCAAGCTGTTCCCCCTCGTGCACACGCTCGAAGCAGATGAACGTTTCGACAGCCGAGTGCTCGTCACCGGCCAGCATCGCGGCATGCTTGACCAGGTGCTGGAGATTGCCGGGGTCACGCCACATCACGACCTCGATGTCATGCAGCCCAACCAGTCTCTCGATGCCCTTACGGCCCGCCTGTTGACAGGGATTGGCTCTGTGCTCGACACCGAGCAGCCCGACTGGGTGGTGGTGCAGGGCGATACCGCTACCGCCATGTGCGGCGCGCTGGCCGCCTACTACCGCAAGATCCCGGTCTGCCATGTCGAAGCGGGACTGCGCAGTGGCGACATCTACCACCCCTGGCCCGAGGAAGTGAATCGCAAAGTCATCGGCAGCTTTGCAGCGCTGCATGCTGCACCCACAGATACATCGGCGGCTGCTCTGCATCGCGAGAATGTCGATCCTGCCATCGTCCACGTCACCGGCAATACAGTGATCGACGCGCTGCACTGGATCACCGCCAAGGTTGAAGCTGAGCCTTCGCTGGCATGGGATCTGGCAGACGTTGAAGAACGCTTCGCCGGCAAGCGGATCATCGGCGTGACCAGCCACAGGCGCGAGAATTTCGGTGATGGGATGCGCAATATTGCGGGTGCTATCAAGCGCCTGGCCGCTCGCGAGGATGTGGCGCTGATCTTTCCGGTGCACTTGAACCCAAATGTTCGCGCGATCATGAACGCCGAATTGGAGGGTCTGGACAATGTCGCGTTGCTCGAACCGCTCGACTACCCCCATTTCGCTCGCCTGCTCGATATCTGTACATTGATGCTGACCGACAGCGGCGGCGTGCAGGAAGAGGCACCCGCGCTGGGCAAGCCCGTGTTGGTCATGCGCGAGACGACCGAGCGCCCTGAAGGCGTCGAAGCCGGCACGGCCAAGCTGGTCGGGACCGACGAAGACACCATTGTGCGCGAAGTGGAGCGCTTGTTGGACGATGAATCCGCTTATTTAGCAATGGCCAAGGCGCACAATCCCTTTGGCGACGGCAAGAGCGCCGCGCGGATCGCGGACCTGCTCGCCCGGTGAAATCCGACATTCATTACCGTTATCTTTACCTCGTTCTGCGATGGGATGTTGCAATTCCCAAGCGGACAGGAACCCATTGAATGCACGGCGAAACCAAACCTGATGTATGCGTGGTCGGCCTTGGCTATATCGGACTGCCGACAGCAGCGATCATTGCCCGGGCCGAATGCCAGGTGACAGGGATCGATATTTCGCAGGATGTCGTCGACACCATCAATCGCGGCGAGATCCATATCGAGGAAGTCGATCTCGACGGGCTCGTGCGCGGAGTTGTCCAGCGCGGGCTGCTCAAGGCTTCGACGCAGGTTGCCCCTGCCGATGTGTTCGTGATCGCGGTCCCGACTCCGTTCGAAAAGGACGGCAACCACACCCCAGACGTGACCTATGTCATGGCCGCCGCGACCGAAGTCGCCGGCGTGCTCAAGAAGGGCGACTGCATCATCCTCGAATCGACCTCGCCGGTCGGCACGACCGAGGCGATGCGCGACCTGATCGCCGGGCTGCGTCCAGACCTGAAGATGCCGGGCAAGACCGAAGAAACACCGGACGTCTCGATCGCTTATTGCCCTGAGCGCGTGTTGCCGGGCAAGATCCTCGAGGAACTGACCCATAACGACCGCTCGATTGGCGGCATTACCCCACGCTGCGCGCGGAAGGCGCTGGCGTTCTACAAGCGTTTCGTGCGCGGAACCTGCGTCACCACCGATGCTCGCAGCGCCGAGATGACCAAGCTGGTCGAAAACGCCTATCGCGACGTCAACATCGCTTTCGCCAACGAGCTGTCGATGATTGCCGACCACATGGGCCTCGACGTGTGGGAAGTGATCAAGCTCGCCAACCGCCACCCGCGCGTCAACATCCTCACTCCCGGGCCCGGCGTGGGTGGGCACTGCATTGCGGTCGATCCATGGTTCATCATCAACGGTGCGCCTGAGCATTCGCCGCTCATCCGCACGGGCCGCGAAGTCAACGATGCCAAGATGCACCATGTCGTGGCGCAGGCCGAAGCGCTGATCGCGGCCAATCCCGGCGTGCCGGTCGCCTGTCTCGGGCTCGCCTTCAAGGCCAATATCGACGACTTCCGCGAGAGCCCGGCGCGCTTTGTCGCTTCGCGGCTGGCGCGCAAGTTCGGCGAACAGGTGAAGATCGTCGAACCCTATGCTGGCGAGCTGCCGATCGAATTCGGCTCCACTGGTGCCGAACTGGTCGATCTCGACCATGCGCTGGAGAACTGCGGCATCCTGATCGTGCTGGTCGACCATGACATCTTCAAGGCCGTGCCGGTCGAGGAGCGTGCCGGAGCGATGGTTTATGATACGCGCGGGATCTGGCCGGACCAGCCCGCTGCGAGGCAAGCCGCCGCGCTACGCCTCGCCAGCTAAGCCACTCTAGACGTTGTAATAGTCGCGATACCAGGCGACGAACTGGCGCACCCCTTCGCGGACATCGGTCTGCGGGGCGTAGCCGGTCAGCTCCTCCAGCAGCGTGGCATCGGCCCAGGTGGCCGGGACGTCACCCTTCTGCATCTCCATGAAGTTGCGCTTGGCCGGGACGCCGCATTCGGCCTCGATCGCATCGACGAAATCGGTCAGCTTGACCTTGTCGCTATTGCCGATGTTGACGACCCGCCACGGCGCGACCGGCGACAGGCTGTCCCACTCAGGAATGTCGTCCTTGCTGTCGGGGCGCTCCGGCGGGGTATCGATCAGCAGCGCGATCCCGCGCACCAGGTCGGTGACATAAGTGAAGTCGCGGTACATTTCGCCGTGGTTGTAAACGTCGATCGGCTCGCCGCTGAGGATCCCGCGAGTGAACTTGAACAGCGCCATATCAGGCCGTCCCCACGGGCCATAGACCGTGAAGAAGCGGAACATGGTCGTCGGCAGGTTCCATAGATGGGCGTAGCTGTGCGCCATCGCCTCATTGGCCTTCTTGGTCGCGGCGTAGAGCGTCAGCTGAGTGTCGCACTTCTCACGCTCGTCGAACGGCATGTCCTCATTTGCGCCATAGACCGAGCTGGTAGACGCCATCAGCAAGTGATCGACCGCCAGCTCGCGCGCGCACTCCATGACGTTGAAAGTGCCGACAAGGTTGGCATCGACATAGGCGCGCGGGTTCTCGAGGCTGTAACGAACGCCTGCCTGTGCGGCGAGGTGCACGATCACATCGGGCCTCGCGTCCAAGGCAATGGTGTGGAGCTTGTCGAAATCTTCCAACATCCCGACATGCGCAGTGAAGCATTCGTGCTGTAGCAGCATCTGGTGTCGCCGTTCTTTCAGCGCGACTTCGTAATAATCGGTCAGACCGTCATAGCCGATGACCGTGTGTCCCGCTTTCAGTAACAGGTCGCACAGGTGGTAGCCGATGAAGCCAGCGCTGCCGGTAACGAGGATGGTTGCCATGGCGCTGTCGCTCCCCAGCCTATTTTGCGCCGAACCCGCCGAAGACGATGCGGATCGTCTTGAGCGCGATCAACATGTCGAGCCACAGCGAGATGTTCTTCACGTAGTAGAAGTCGTAGCGCAGCTTGGCATTGACGTCGTCGAGGTCTGTGACGTGGCCCTGGTTGACCTGCGCCCAGCCTGTCATGCCGGGGCGCACGATGTGGCGATAGGAATAGAACGGCAGCTCGCTTTCATACCAGGCAGATAGCTCGGCCGCTTCGGGGCGGGGGCCGATCCAGCTCATCTCGCCGTTGAGCACATTGAATATCTGCGGCAGCTCGTCGAGCCTGGTCTTGCGGAGCAGGCGCCCGACCCGGGTGACGCGCGCATCTCCGTCCTGGGTCATCGCATCTTTCCGTCGCTCTTCCTCGTCTTCGATCGGCCCGCGATCGCGCATGGTCCGGAACTTGACCATGCGGAAAGTCTGGCCACGAAAGCCCATCCGATCCTGGATGAAGAATACGCCGCCCCTGGAATCGAGTTTGATGACGAGGCCGATGATTGCAAAGGCGACGAGGCAAAATGGCAGCGCAAGCAAGGCTGCAACTACATCCACCACGCGCTTGGTTGCCATGTAGGGAACGTTCGGGATCAACGATCCCAGGCTGTTTTCACTCAAGTGGGTAATGATGACCTGGCCGCTCTGCAGTTCCACGATCTGGCGGAAGTGGTAGACCGGGATGCCGTTCAGCGCAGCCTTGGCGAACAGCCGCTCCCATTCATCGGGGTGATCATGGTGCAGGTCGGCAATTATGGCACCATTCAACCGCCGGGCCTCAACGAGAGACTCCATTTCAACCAGCGACGGGGCGGGGAGGAAGGAGGAATCCATCGCCATCTCGTCGACCCGGCCGCCCGGCACGACGTATTGTACGCTGCGCGACCGCCGGTTGCCGGCGACGAACACGTAGCTAATCACAAGCGCGCCCAGCATCCCGATGGTGAACAGCGACGCGGAATAGGTCAGCCTGAAGATGGCGATGATTGAGAGGATGCCTCCAAACGCGAGGAAGTTTACTGGGAAGACATAGGACAGGAGCCGCGCCTTGGCATACAAACGCAAGCGGCCGAGGACGTACCAGGTCGCAATTGCGGCCATCGTCAGGAACATCAGCGTGTTGGTCAGGAACACCGATGTGTACGACATGCCCCGAACAACGGTCCAAAAGAATATCGGGGGGCCAAGAGTGGCGAGGATGTAGCCAAGGAACTGCACCTCGGCGAGCGCCATCCAGCTTTTCCGGGAGACCGCCGGCACCTTTTCCTGGTGAACTAACATTCAACGTCTCCCATGGCACCAGCCCGCTGCCAACGGCTCTCGCCAACGAACGGGGCCGTGCAGCCGCGACAAGCAACTGTTGGGCCTCTCTCGCAGCCACTCGATAACACGTTTGCCCTCTTTGTTAATCGGGTCGCTGTCAAACCTTACGCAGATGCGCATCTTCAGTATCAAGAAACCAGTCATAGGTGTCTTTTAGCCCCTGATCGAGCGGGATGGCCGCTTTCCAGCCCATGCGGGCCAGCCTGCTCACGTCGAGCAGCTTGCGGGGAGTTCCGTCGGGCTTGCTGGAATCGAAAGTAATCCTGCCCTTGAAGCCGGTAATCTGCGCCAAGGTCTCGGCCAGCGTGCGGATCGTGACGTCCACGCCCGTTCCGACATTGATATGCGATTGCATCGGCGAAGTTTCACGCAAGTAGGTCTCACGATCGAGGTCCATCACGAACAGCGAAGCCTCGGCCATGTCGTCCACATGCAGGAATTCCCGCATCGGCGTACCGGTGCCCCACACTACGACTTCATCCACTCCCTCGCGCGCCGCTTCGTGAAAGCGGCGCATGAGAGCGGGCAGCACATGGCTGTTCTCCGGGTGGAAATTGTCGCCGGGCCCATAAAGGTTGGTGGGCATGACGGACCGATAGTCGGTGCCGTACTGGCGGTTGTAGCTTTCGCACAGCTTGATGCCGGCGATCTTGGCCACTGCATATGGTTCGTTAGTGGATTCCAGCCCGCCTGTGAGCAGCGCATCTTCTGCCATCGGCTGGTTCGCCAGCTTGGGATAGATGCACGACGAGCCAAGGAACAAAAGGCTCTGGACCCCGGCCTCGTAGGCCTGGTGGACGATGTTGGCCTCGATCATCAGGTTGTCATAGATGAACTCGCCGGGACGAGTGTTGTTGGCATGGATCCCGCCGACCTTGGCCGCCGCCAGGATCACCCGGTCGGGTTTTTCCGCCTGCATGAACTCGCGCACCGCGCGCTGGTTGCACAAGTCGAGTTCGTTGCGGCTCCGGGCGACAATTTCGTCGCCGCGGGCCTCTAGTTTGCGAGTGATGGCACTTCCGACCATGCCACGATGGCCGGCGACAAAGATCTTCACGTTCTGTGCCCCCTAGTTTTCCAACGGCACCGGCTGCTCGAGGCCGTGGGCCTTGAGCAGGGCGTGACGCTTTGCCGCCGCCAGGTCTGATGCAACCATTTCCTTGCACATCTCGCGCGCAGAAATCTCCGGCACCCACCCGAGCTTTTCCTTGGCCTTGGCCGGATCGCCAAGCAGCGTATCCACTTCGGCCGGTCGGAAATAACGCTCGTCAATGCGAACAATGACGTCCCCGGGTTTGACGCCCGGAGCGTTGTCCCCTTCGACGGAATCGACGATACCCTTTTCCTCCAGGCCTTCACCTTCGAAGCGGATGCCGATGCCGACATCGGCCGCCGACCAGCGGATGAACTCGCGGACCGAGAATTGCTCGCCCGTTGCTATCACGAAGTCATCGGGATTGTCCTGTTGCAGCATCAGCCACTGCATGCGGACATAATCCTTGGCGTGGCCCCAGTCGCGCAGGCTGTCGATGTTCCCCATGTACAGGCACTTCTCGAGCCCTTGCGAAATATTGGCCATCCCGCGCGTGATCTTGCGGGTGACAAAGGTTTCGCCGCGGCGCGGGCTTTCATGGTTGAACAGGATTCCGTTGCACGCGAACAGGCCGTACGCCTCGCGATAATTGACGGTGATCCAATAAGAATAGAGCTTGGCGACTGCATAGGGGCTGCGCGGGTAGAATGGCGTCGTTTCCCGTTGCGGCACTTCCTGTACCAAGCCGTAGAGCTCCGAAGTCGAAGCCTGGTAGAACCGGGTCTTCTTCTCGAGCTCCAGGAACCGGATCGCTTCCAGCATCCTCAGCGTGCCGATAGCGTCGACATCGGCGGTATACTCAGGCGCTTCGAAGCTCACCGCGACATGGCTTTGCGCGCCCAGGTTGTAGACCTCGTCCGGTTCGACTTCACGAATGATACGGGTCAGGTTCGAAGTATCCGTCAAATCGCCATAATGCAGCTTGAAGCGGGCATGGTCGACGTGCGGGTCCTGGTAGATGTGATCGATTCTCTGCGTATTGAAGAGCGAGGCCCGCCGCTTGATGCCATGCACCTCATAGCCTTTCTCAAGGAGAAATTCGGCCAGATACGATCCATCCTGGCCGGTTACTCCGGTAATCAAAGCGCGCTTGGTCATTGTTCTCTCTGTTTCACTAAAGTGGTGGAGGCACTGGGCCTGTAGGGCGTCTGCGACGGCTTGTTATGTTTTTCTTCTCGTCTGGCGTTCGCGATAGACTGCTGCGGCAAATATCGGACCAGAAACAAAGATCCTGCGCCAGAGCCGTCTCGGTTGCTGTACCAAACGGGGCAACCATTCCAGCCCAAGCGAACGGAATATCGGCGGGGATCGCTTTACCGTACCGGCAAAGAAATCGAATGCGGCACCAATGGCTCCGGCAGCTCCCACGTTGAGGTCATGCGAATGCCGGGCCAGCCATTTCTCTTGCTTTGGCGCAGTCATCCCGACCCAAAGCACATCCGGCTTCGCAGCGTTGATGGCATCGATCATCGCCTGATTGTCGTCTTGGGTGAACTCGGCCTTGAACGGGGGTGAGTAGGTACCGGCAACGGTCACATTGGGATAATGGAGCGCGACTTGATCCCGCACCTTGGCCAGGACAGCCTCGGAAGAACCGAGGAAGAACACTGAGCCGGACTTGGCGTCGAGGCGCTCCATGACCGCGAGGAAGGTATCCGGCCCGGTAATGCGCGAGACAGTCTTGTCGCCCAACCTCCTGGCTGCCCACACAATGCCCGCACCATCGGGCAACAGCCATTCGGCGCTTTTGAGCGCAGCGCGAAACTGTTCATCCTGTTCGGCAACAACGAATGAATGCGGATTGAGGCAGGCCATCATGGCGCAGCTACGGTTTCCGTCGAGTGCTGCGGTCACGATTGCGTCCGCGCATTCGCTCGGTTCGCCTGAGAACACAGTGTATTCTCGAAACTCAAATCCTGGCTTAACGCCGTTCATTTTCTAAAAAATCCCTTGCTGGACCAGCTCTTCACTATGCTTTCAGGCTCGAACTTGGCCTAGCTCCAGACTCCCATTGGCGGTTGCCGGGCCTGTTGTCTTTCTTTTCAACGGCACCCGAATCTCACTGTGCATGATCAGCAGGTAGGAAACAATAACCGTAGGGAAGCTCAGGACGTTGCCCGTCAGCATGTAGAAAGCGAGAAACAGAGTGGCGACCCGGCGGTGGTTGCTCTGGCTGGACACTTGCCACCCGAGCACGATCAGGGTGGCCACCAGGGTGACCACGCCATAATCGAACATGATGCGAAGATATTCATTGTGCGGCAGTTGGTAGAATCCGATCGTCTGCTCGATCAGCATGACCGCACTGCCAGCGCCGTTGCCGAAGAAGGTCATCTGGCTGGAAACCAGCGCCAGCCAGAAATTGGTCCGCCCCTTCAACAAGATCCGGTCGTTGCGAAGTTCCGTCAGGAACAGGCTGGCCTCCTGATAGGATTCCGGTTGCACGGCCAGATAGACCGCGATGCACAGGGCCGGGATGGTCAGCGCAAGGGCAAAGCTGCGCCAGCGGAAGAAGGTCCAGCTGGCGACGATCGCCAGGATCAGCACTCGGGCGCCCGCCACGAAGGCACCTGCGACGGCAATGGATTTGCGCAGCTTGGTATCGGCCACCAGCATGTAGAGGATGACGGAAAAGCTCGCCACCTGGAGCAGCGCAGCAGGAGCACCAAGCACCATTGTGTCGATGACGGCAAACACGAGAAGGACAACGATCCCGATATCGGTCATCGTTGAGGGAGCGACGCGAAAGCCGAACTTCAGCCAATGGCCCGAAAGCAGCAACAAGAGCCCTACGGTGGTGTTGAGCGCATTGAACTGGGTCTGTTGCGACATCGCGGCATAACCGGGAGCAAGCTGGCTTAGCCACCATGCCGCTGCCACGAGGCCGAGCAGCAGGAGCCAGGTCACCGGTTTTGCCAGCCGAAGGATGTAGGCCGCAAGGATGCCGTAGGCGATGAAACCTGCGTCCAGCAGCACGCACGCCGGAACCAGCACATGGATGACGAAACCATTGAGCTCGGAGCGCGACAGTCTCACTAGCCCACCTCTCCGGCCGCTGCTTCCAGCTCTTCGACGCGTTTCACCAGGGCTGCGAGGCGATCCGGTTCAAGCTCGGCAAACAGGTCTATCCTGCCAAGGTTCTTGGTGTAGGATTCGCGCTCGAGCGCGGACTTCAGGCTGGCCGCCATGTCCACTGTCGGCAAGCCGAGGACGTCGGCGGTGGTCGCCACCATCTTGTCATCCAAGTCGATGAGTTCGCGAAACGTCAGCACGAGGTCATAACGGGATCGGTCGAGGGTGCTAAAGCGCAGGTACTCATCGACCAGCGGCCTGCCGTTCGGATTGTTGTCCGAGAAGAACAGCCTCTCGAGCATTTCTTCAAAAGGAGTCTCGCGGGCAAACACGCTGACCGGATGCTTGGTATCGATGTGCATGTAGTTCACATATGAACGCAGGCACTGCCACAGCGGCCTCGTGACCAGGAAGGTCTTGAAGCCTTGCCCGTGCATTATGTCGTCCTGGGCCAGATGGCTGACATAGAACTTCCCTGCCACAGGGCGGACCTTGGCAGAATCCACATTATGCTCGTCGATGCATTTCGTCGGATGGCGCTTGTAGCCGGACTGGATCAGCCACGATTCGAACAGGTTGGTGCCTGCCTTGGGCATGGAATTGACGAACACCGGCGGCCCGTCGCAGCCAGGGCGACCGACGAAGTGACTGATCTTCTGCAGTTTTCCCAGGAAGGTCACGAGGCAGTCACCAGGCTGTCCAGATAGAGATGCGCGATGCTCTCCGGCGGATTGACGCCCAGCGCCGACAGGTCGGCGTTGAGCTTGCTGAAATGGGCAAACAGCCGGCCTTCCAATTCGTCGCTGAGCGTAATGTCATAGCTTTCCCCGCGCCCGATCTTCTTGAGCGTATCGCGCACGAAGAACCGCATCTTGTTGGGGAGCTTGAGGCCGGGAGCGAGCTTGGTCTTCAGATTGATGATCGGGACATGCAGGCTGCGTGGGTCGGCGCGCTTGATGCCCTCACCTTGCGCCCTGGTGTTATCCCGCCCTTGGACATGTTCGAGTGTTCGCCCGGTGAGCTCGGACCAGAAGGCGATCTCTCCGGCCGGGTTATTCCCCAGCTCCTCGTAATATCGCACATGGAGCGGAATATCGGGCAACTCTGCCCGGATCTCGGCGAGCGTATTGTCGAAGTTGTAATACCAGCCAGCCTGGTGCGGACCCTCGCTCGAATCCATCACCGCCTGCGCGTAGGCCTCGATGGTATCGAGGCCGATCGGGTTGAAATGGTAAGTGGCGCTTTCGGCGTAAAGCGAATGCAGGAGGCTGGGCTGCGCTCTGAGCGTAACAACCAGGGCGGCGTCAGTGCCGGGGTTGCGGCTGATGATGGATCTTATGCCGCGCAGTGCAGCAGGAAACTTGGGTCGCCGCTGTTCGGGGCGATGAAATTGCTGGATGGGGTCGAACAACATGCCTTCGATCGATAGCAGCAGGTTCCTGTCGCCCAGATTGTCGAAGAACTTCTCGGATACTTCGTCCCGTTGGATCTGGGACTTGAGCGCCTGGATGCTCATCCCGATGTTTTCGGATTCAGGCGTGATCACCACCTGTTGCCCTGCCAGCTGCGAGAATATCCTCCGCTGCAGGTAAGTCGTTCCGGTCTTGGGGTAGCCAAGGTGAAAGATATACTTGGGCATCAGGCTTCCTTCGACACGCGACAGGTGCGCATTTGCATCTGACTATGTCCGCTCCATATGCTTGAGCATCTGCAGGTTGACTCCCACAAGTACGAACGCAACGAGTGCCAGAACTGCGGGTATTCCGTAAGGACCCAGCGCGGTGATCACAGGATAAGAGATCGCCAACACCACGACCAAGGCCAGTGTGACCCGTAAAAGCAGCGGCCTGAGAAGTCCAGCCGCGTAGAAGGCGCTTGAGAGTGATGCATTGGTATTCGCGCAAATATTGTAGAGCACGAACAAAACCATGTAGGCGAACCCATCTCGGGCGAGGTCGTATTTGCCGGGAAACAGCAGGATGATTGCAGCCATGGGCGCTGCCATGGCGACTGTCAGCAGGACCATCTTGACGGAGATGTTGCGGACGTAAGCAGCGAGTACCCCATGATCGCCGTCGCGCAAGTGGGCGGCACCCTTGGCCATGATGTTCAGGCGCATCGCATTGGCAGGCAAGGTGACAACGTTGGCGACGCTTTGCCACAGCCGCACGACACCAAGCACGGCTTCACCCAAAATGAGTTGCCCGATGAGCAACGGTGCCGTGTTCTGCAAGGTACGAATGAAGGCAATCGAAGATGCCATTCCGGCGGCGCGGAAATGCTGGGCCAGGAGCGGCCAGGGTACTGTGCGACGGGCCAGTAGATGGCGCGCATTGAGCAGTCCGAAGATGCCGAGCGCCGCCATGAGCGCGATGGCCTGGCTGCCAAGCACCGCATCGGTCGGAGCGATATCCCCCAACCCGCTGTGCTGCAGCAGGACTGCGCTCAGCAACGCGAGAGTGAGCGTGGCCCTGACGATGTCGAACCGGACTGTCTGCGTCCTGGCGGCGAATGCCTGGAAGAAAGCCCGCAAGATCTCGGCACCGGCAAATGTTACGACATACGCGGTGGCAATGGCGGGTGTGACAAGGTTCTCGTCCTTGAGGAAGAATGCAACAAGGGCCGCGCAGGCGAAATGCAGGGGAACGGCGAGCACTACGAACCCGGCAAGAATAACTCTCGCCAGGCCGCTCAGGTAATCGGCCCGCGCACTCTCGTCGGCCATCGCAGCGATGCGGGTGGCTGGCTCGACCAAGGCGGCACGAAGCACATTCAGCAGCAGGTTGGCGAAGATCGCGATTAGCGAAAAGGCCCCGAAGATGGCTGCTCCGAAGACCGATGACACCGCCACTGCGACGATCAGGCTTACAAGCGATATCAGGCCCTGACCGAACAACAGCGGGATCGCCGGTCCGCGAAGGATGTGCATCCAGCGGGCAAGGCGCTGGTTCAGGAGCTGCTGCACTTCCGGCTCTCTTCCTGCGCTGCGGCATAGATTTCCCGGAGCCGGCTGACTGTGGCTTCGGCTGTAAAATGTTGCTCGAACGCAGTGCGGGCGTTGCTTGAGCAACGCGCAAGTGCCGCCTGATCACTCCAGAGTTCGGCGATTCTCGCCTGCATGACCCGGGCATTGGCCGCAGGGAATGACGTTCCTGCGCCTGCCGTCCGCACGATGGTGTCCAGCGGGCCAATCTCCGATGCGGCTATGGGGGTCCCATGCGCAAAGGCCTCGGCAATGACCATCGGAAAGCCTTCGAACCATTCGGAAGGGAGGACCATCAGCCTGGCATTGGCGATCGCGGCCACAGCTTCCTTGGGGGAAACCTGCCCGGCGAATTCGATCGGGAGCCCTACCGACTGGCGCATTAGCTCCTCGCGATCGTCACCATCGCCGAACAGTTTCAACCGGGGCGCGTCGGCACCCCAGTGGCGCCACGCTTCGAGCAAGGTGTGCACGCCCTTTTCGCGGGAAAGGCGGCCCACGAAGACAATTTCTCCGCTGCGGTCGCCCCAGTCCGTCACTGAGGGGTTCCCGGTGTAGAAGTTGGGTTTGACGTGGAGCTTGTCTGCCGGAAGCCCAGCCTCGGCCATCAGCTCCTTCTGGAACTCCGACAGCACGATGAAGGCATCGACCTCATTGGCCCAGGTGCCGATACGCCGGTGGAGCTCCACCGTCAGCGCCAGGGGGGCTGTCGCCAGGCGACTGTTTCTGTAGCAGCCATGGCGCAGGGCCGGCCAGGCGCTGTGCCGGTCAAGGCAAAGCGTGCAGACTTTTTCCTCCCGCATCGGAATCCCTGCGGGGCAGAAGAGCCTGTAGTTATGCAGGGTGAGCACGCGGGCAGCCTTGCCGCGCAAGGCCTTGAATATGGCCGGCGAGATCAGCGGGAACGTGTTGTGGGTATGCACGATGGCGGGCTGGAACCCTGCTACCTGTTGGCACAGGTCGTCAGCCGCCGCCTTGTTCCACGGAGTCGAAACGGCACCTTTCAGCAAGCCCAGGGCGCCCTGAGCGCGAATTGTATCGCTGTGGCGGGAAAACAGCCGTACGTCGTGCCCCGCTTCCAGCAGGACTGCCCGTTCGAGGTCTACAACCCCGTTCTCGCCAGAGGGTGCGGAGCTGCCATAGTAGTTGTGGACCTGGAGGATGCGCAAAGGCCCGCCGGATACGTCATCCATCTGCTGGGGTGCGATCATTGGGTTCCTTGCCTTTTCGTTTCTTTCGCAAGTGAGAAGCCTGGGTTTGTCCCGATGAAATGCGGGTGACACACTGCGCCGCCGAACTGAACAGGCGGAAGCTCGCGCGTATTACGCAAGCCGGGATCGAAAGGCCACTGTTGGCTGGCGGGTTGTTGATCGCTGTCAGTCGGGTGCCTCTGCCAGGACTGCGCAAGCGCCTCACAATGCGGCCGGCATGAAGAAATTGGTTCTCCAGTTCGCTTGCAGGCCTTCCATCTTCCGATTATTGCCGCGCAAAACATTGGTACACGCAGGGTCTTATTACATCAGCTTATGCGAATTGAATTGCGCTGTCGCCTGCCCGAATGCCCATTGGCGTGAAATGCGCATGGCATTCAACGATTCGAATCTTGAAAATGAAAGAGTGGCGTGTTGGGCAATTCTGAAAAGCGTGTAACATCGCGAAAAGCCGACCTGATACTGCTCGGGCTGCTGGCACTCGTGGCCGCACTCCTCGGGGGTAGCTCGCGCCCCGACCCGGTCCAGCTTGCGGCTTTGCGCCCTCTGTCAGCCTTGTTCCTGATCCCGGCCGTCTACGCTCTCTACCGGGTCCAGCTGCAGCAGGCGCGGTTTCTGGTCATTCTGTTTGCGGCGCTGGCCGTTTGGATGCTGATCCAGCTCATCCCGCTGCCGCCGGGCATCTGGCATTCCTTGCCGGGACGCGAACCGATCGTGGCGATGGATGCCGCGCTCGGATTGCAGGACCTGTGGCGCCCCATAGCGATGAGCCCGGTCCGCGGCTGGAACGCTCTGGCAAGCCTTGTGCTTCCGCTTGCCGGTCTGCTGCTGGCCATGGCAGCCGGAAGCAATTGGCGCACTCTATTGCTGGCCGTAGCGGCACTCGGCACGCTCGATGCGCTGCTCGGGCTGCTGCAAGTCGCGTCGGGGCCAACCAGCCCGCTCTACTTTTATGCGTTTAGCAGCCGCGGCGCGCCGGTAGGGATATTTGCCAACGAGAACCATTCTGCGGTCTTTTCCGCCTGCACGCTGCTGGTGCTGACCCGGCTCGGCCTCGACACTGCACGCAACCAGGAGGCCGGTTTGATGCGGATGGCCTATATGGGGGCGTTCCTGCTCGTTGTGGTCGCCGCCCTCGTCAGCGGGTCGCGGGCCGGATTCATCGCTGCTTTCATTGCCATGGCTGGGTCCGGGCTAATGGTCTGGACTTCGCTGGACCCTGCACGAAAACCATCGCGTTCGCGCGCCGCGCAATTCCGTTTCCGTCCGGGCCCGCGTCTGCTCGTCGGGATCGGCTTTGCGCTGGCGCTGGCGGTTCCCGCAGCCTTTTTTGCCTTCGACAGGATGCCCGGTTTCTCCGACCTCCTGGCGCGCGATGCATTCCAGGATTTGCGCTGGGCCATCTGGCCCACAATTAGCGATATGGTGGTAACGTACTGGACTGTAGGCGCTGGTTTCGGCTCGTTCGAGGAAGTTTATCATATCTTCGAGCCGACAGCGCTGCTTGGCCCGAAATACATCAACATGGCGCATAACGACTGGGCGCAGCTGGTTTTCGAAGGCGGCATCCCTGCTGCAGCCATCCTGCTGGCGTTGCTGGGCTGGGTCGGGCGTTCGATCTGGCGGATCGGGGGCAGCCGACAGGAGGCCTTCCCGGCGCGGATCTTCTGGGTGGCTGTGTTTGCCATCATTGCCTTCGCATCGGTGTTTGACTATCCGCTTCGGGCACCTGTTTTCCAACTCACGGCCATCTGGCTGCTTCTGGCCCTTGCGTTCGAGAATGGCCGTACGGACGCTGCGCCGAGCGGAAACAAGAACGCAGCGCTTGGCTTGGGCGCATAGTCCGCTATGTCGGCAAGGAGATTTGGGAACTTCACGATGATATTGAATATCCGCCCTGTTTTCGCCCTCGGGCTAGCTGTGCTGCTGAGCGCTTGCGCCACCGACCGCACCTTTGGGGCTGCCGCCGGAATCGAGGTCACTCAGCTCGATACGCTGCCTGAGCCGCGTGGCGACTTCAGCTATCGGATCGGACCGCAAGAGGCACTGCAGATCGAAGTGGTCGGGGCCGAGTTGTTGAGCGGCAAGTACTTCACCGACGACCAGGGTACGATTGCTTTCCCGCTGCTGGGTGCCGTCCAGCTAAAAGACCAGACACCCAATGAAGGTGCCGGAAAAATCGCCGATGCGCTGCGCGGCGAGTATGTGGTCAATCCGCAAGTGCGCATTGTCCCGGAAGAATTCCCGGTCCCGACAATTTCAGTGGGCGGACAGGTCAATCGGCCCGGGACCTATCCTGCGGCTGGCAAGCAGACCCTGCTCAGGGCGGTCACCGCCGCTGGCGGAGTGAGCGAATATGCCCAGCTCGATGACGTGCTGGTGATGCGCACCGTCGACAATCAGGACTATATCGGCCTCTATAACCTCGAAGCTATCCAGCGCGGCAACTACAGCGATCCAGCCCTGTTTCCCAACGACATAGTGATGGTGGGGGATTCACCTGCCAAGCGGCGGCTTGAGACCATTCTCGGCCTGGTGCCGCTTGCAACTGCCGCGTCGATCATCATCGACCGCACAACGAGGTAATGCACAAGACCATGGCTAGCCAAGTTCCTGCTTCCGGCGGAATGCTGAATTCCGCCGACGCCAATTACCCGGGCGATGACGGCTTTCACATCAATCTTGAGCGCTACCTAATCGAAGCGCGGTCGCTGCGGTTCTGGTTGGCCGGGATTGTAGCGTTCTCGATCATCGCCGGCCTGCTCGTCACACTGCTCGCAACCGAGCTGTTCCGCGCCGAGGCCCGGCTGGAGATCAACCAGGTCGCTGCCAATGTGACTGATATCGATACGCTGGAAGCCGACAGCACTGTATCGGAATTGCAGTATCTCAACACTCAGTTCGAGCTGCTGGAATCGCGCTTCATGGCAGAGCGGGTTATCGAAGCAGGTAATTTGGTTCGCAACGACGAGTTCCTCGCTGCATTTGGCCAGCTTGGCGAAGAGAGCCCGACTGATCTCGATCTCGAGGAAGTTCTGCTCGAGAATTTGACGATTCGCCCGATCACGAATTCGAGCCTGGTCGATGTCGGTTTCTCAAGCTCGGATCCGCAGCTCTCCGCAGACATCACCAATCTGTGGGTCGAAGAGTTCATCGCTGCAAACTACGAGAAGCGCTTTGGTACCAATATCGAGGCTCGCAAATTCCTCGAGCAGCAGATCGAGGAGTTGCGCATCCGCCTGGCGGAGTCCGAGAAGGAGCTGGTCGACTACGCCAACGCCAACGGAATTCTCGTGCTGGAAACCAACCGCACCGACGGCAACGGGACGGAAACTGCAAGCCAGTCGCTGATCGCCTCGGACCTGTCAGCCATCAATTCCGCCCTGGCGCAGGCGACCACCGACCGGATCGCGGCTGAAGCGGCGCTGCGGGCAGGGGCGACGCCCACCCGGATGACGCAGGATGCACTGCGGACGCGGTTGGCCGATGCCGAATCCGAACTGGCATCGCTTCGCGCCAATTTTGGACCGGGGTATCCCGCGCTCATCCAGAAGGAAGCCGAAGTCGAGTCCTTGCGCAAGGCGATTGCCGAGCAGCAATCATCGGAAGCCGGTGACCTGCGCGCAGCTTTCAATGCTGCAGTGCTGCGCGAGAATGAGCTTCGAGCACAACTCAACGCGACCAAGGGCCGTTTCCTTGGCCAACAGGACCAGGGCATTCAGTACGGCATCCTGAAGCGCGAAGCGGACACCAACCGCGAACTCTACGAAGCGCTGTTGCAGCGCTACAAGGAGCTCGAGGCTGCCGGTGCGGGCCAGAACAACATCAAGCTGATCGATCGCGCCACTCCACCGCAGGAGCCTTATGCCCCGTCGCTGGTACAAAACGTGCTGATCGCCCTGCTTCTCGGCCTCTTTGGATCTGCGGCGCTCGTCTATCTTCGCGTAACGCTCAGCCAGACCTTGCGCGATCCGCAAGATGTGAAACGCCGCCTGGGCCTGCCGCTGCTGGGCAGCGTGCCGGAGGCCCAGACCACCGACATCACCAACGAAATCGTCTCGCGGGCATCGGAGACGAACGAAGCCTATGCTTCGATCCGGACCAACCTGGGCTTCCTGACCGCCAATGGCGCGCCGGAGGTGATGATGGTCACATCGTCCGTGCCAGGCGAGGGCAAGAGTGTCTCTGCGACAGCGCTCGCCACCAGTTTTGCGCAGCTCGGCAAGAAGACGCTGTTGATCGATGCCGATTTGCGCAACACCCGCATGATGGAAGTGCTGGACATCAACCAGCGGGTCGAGAACGGCCTCAGCGCGCTGTTGTCCAACCGCAACTTGTCGCTGGAATCCGCCAGCCTGCACCTCGACCGCTTCGGCTTCGACTTCGTTCCGGTCGGGCATCCGCCGCCCAACCCGGTCGAACTCCTTGCCGGCGACCGCTTGAAGGAAGTCATTGCCGAAGCCCGCGGTCAATACGACCAGATCATCATAGACAGCGCGCCGATGCTGGCCCTGGCCGATGGTATCGAGCTGTCGAAGGCCGTCGATGGCGTGGTCTATGTTATCGAAGCCGATCGCATCAAGGTGCGCGGTATCGAGAATGCAATCGATCGCCTGCGCAGCGCCAACGCAGTCCTGCTGGGCGGGATCGTGACGAAGCTCAAGGAAGGTGACGCCGCCTACGGCTATGGCTACGGATATGGCTATGGATACGGTTACGGCTATGGCGCCGATGCCGAAAACAAGGCCTGATCGAGCCCTCGGAACCAGCTCACGATGAAGATCAACCGTCCGCAAAGACTTGTCGGGGCCACGCTGCTGGGTCTGGGTTTGGCCGTAGTGATGCTGCTCCAAGCAATGAGCGGGATCACTTACAGGCAGGCACCGCAGCTGGCGACCACGCTCATGCCGATGAACGGGCTGGCTCGCGAAAGGCTTGCCTTTGCGGAATTCGGTGCTGGCGCAACCGATCCGACCGATATGGCTTCGGTAATCCAGTCCGCCATTTCGGCCGCCCCGACCGCGCGCGAGGCGATCGCCGACGAGCCCTTGCTGCCCAAGGCGCACGCGGTACTGGCGCTCGAGATGCAGGACCAGGGGGCGCAGGCCGAATTTCTGGAACTGGCCACCAATCTCAACCGGCGCGATGTGTCGCTCCAGGGCGTGCTGCTGCAAAACCGGGTCTCCGCAGCAGACTATGCCGGCGTGTTCGAGACGGTGGACCGCATCCTTCGCGTCAACCCCGACCTGTCCGAGCAATTCTTTCCTATCCTCGTTCAGGCGCTGGGCGACGAACAGGGCAAGGAGCAACTTGCCGGGCTCTTGCGCGACCCGCCTCAGTGGCTTGAGGACTTTGCCATGTTCGCGGTCGAGAATGATGCTGCTGTCGAAACCCTCGCGGATCTGCGCCGGGGCTCAAGCATGGACTACAAGTATTTCGATGCGCGGCTGATCGCCAGGCTGGTTGCTGTCGGAGATCTGAAGACTGCGTACGAGACCTACTCAAGCATCAGGGATCAATCGGCGCAGGACCAGCCCGAGGCAAGCGGCCTTTGGAGGAATCAGTACCAGCCGTTTGACTGGCGACTGGCCAATCGCTCCGGCTTCCGGGCCCAGATTTCGCGCACGGGGAACTCACTCGATGTCTTCGTACGACCGGGTCAGGCCGGCGTGCTGGCTGAAAGAATTGTTCCGGTAGCTGGATCTGGCGCCGGTATGAAACTCACGATCAAGCATTCGCTGGATCGCTCCGCCTTGCCCATGATGCGGGTGAACTTTCTTTGCGGTAATAACACCCAGCCGTTTCGTTCGGTCGAGTTCCCGGCCAGCGAGAGTGTCATTTCGATAGCGGATCGCCCGGCGCAATGTGAATTCGTGCGCATGACGATCTACGCCCGGCCCGGATCGACTGGGACGCCTATCGATGGTGCCATCGAGAGCGTGAGCCTGACCGGAGCTTGATCAGCTTACTGCAATATCGGGCGCATCTTCCTGCTTCATCCCCACCACGTGATATCCGGCATCGACATGATGCGTTTCGCCCGTCACGCCGGCTGACAGGTCGGACAGGAAATAGAGGCCGGAACCGCCGACATCCTCGATAGTGATATTGCGGCGCAGCGGTGCGTTGTACTCGTTCCATTTCAGGATGTAGCGGAAATCGCCGATGCCGCTGGCCGCGAGCGTCTTCACCGGCCCGGCGCTGATCGCATTGACGCGGATATTTTGCGGGCCGAGGTCGTTGGCGAGATACTTTACGCTGGTCTCGAGTGCTGCCTTGGCCACACCCATGACATTGTAATGCGGAATGACTTTCTCCGCACCGTAATAGGTTAGCGTGAGGATCGATCCGCCTTCGGGCATCATCCCTGCGGCCCGTCTTGCTACTGCGACCAGGCTGTAGGCAGAGATGTTCATGGTCATGAGGAAATTGTCGAGACTGGTATCGACATATTTCCCGCGCAGTTCGTTCTTGTCGGAAAAACCGATCGCGTGGACGACAAAATCGATCGTCTGCCAGCGGGACTTCAAGGTGTCGAAAGCGCGGTCGAGCGCCTCCATATCCGAAACGTCGCAATCGAAGCAGAAGTCGGATCCCAGTTGTGCTGCCAGCGGGACAACGCGCTTTGCCAGCGCTTCACCCTGGTAGGAAAAGGCCAGTTCAGCCCCTTGTTCGGCCAATTGCTTGGCAATACCCCAGGCCAGCGACTTGTCATTGGCGAGCCCCATGATGAGCCCACGCTTGCCTGCCATGAGACCGGTCATTCGATTTCCTCCATCAAGTCTGGCCTTTCCTTAGTCCGCTTCGTCGCCCGCTCCAACCCGGTCTTCGCCGCCTGGTTCGGCCAGGGCTGCATTGAGCTCCGCCCCTACGACCATCCCCAGCCCTACAAGCCAGAAAAAGAGCATCGCGATCATGATCCCGGCCAGCGAGCCATAGGTCAGGTCATAGGTGAAGAAGCGCCGCAAGATAGTGGGCAGGGCGACGGTTACACCCAGCCACCACAGCGTCACCAGCAGAGCGCCGGGCCATTTGGGATAGGCCTTGCCGCGATAGGCAAACGGGGTCAGCGTCAGGAACAGCAGGTACACTGAGCCGAACACGCCGATGGCCGGAATGATCTGCGAAAGCGAAAGCTGGGTTGCCACTTCTGTCAGCCACGGGAATGAGGATGCAATGACCTCTTGCGCAGTGGAAATCGCGACCTGCGCGATCAGCGACAGCAGCAGCAGCACTACCGCGATGACGATCATCCCGGTTGAGAGCAGGCGATATTGCCAGAAGGCATGCACCGGCTCGGTTCCATAGGCCCGGCGCAGGATATCGCGCAGGGTCTCGATCAGGCTCCCCACAGTCCACAGGCCCACGGCCCCCCCGACCCAAAGCAGCCAGCCGGAACGAGCCTCGACAGCATTGCGGGCCGCAGGGCCGATTACATCGCCTACCAACGGCGGCATGGCTGCGAGCACGGCATTGATGGTGCGCAACTGCTCCGACTGCTCGCCTACGACAGTGAAGATGGCAGCAGCGGTGATGAAGAAGGGAAAGATCGCCAGCATGGAAAGGTAGGCGAGGTTGCCGGCATGGATAAAGCCATCATTGAACGTGCCGATGGCGACCCGCTTGATGATCTGGAAAGCGCGTGAACCGGGGCCTACGCGGGCCGCTATGGCACTTGCGAGACTGGCCTGCCTGCGCCGCTCTTCTGGTGTGGGTGAATGAACGATCCGCTCGCTCGCATTGGGCAGCTCAGGTGTTGGGATGGTCCTGCTCTCCTGCTGCTTGGACACGTGCTGCCGACCCTCAGACGCCCAGTTTGCCCCTAGGGTTGCCTTCGTCTTGCCAGTCTTTCAAGCGCTCCGAGAGCTCGGCAATATCCTCGGGCAGGGCAATCTGGAGTTTGACCAACTGGTCACCGCGCTTGCCGCTTCTTCCGCTGAAGCCCTTGCCTGTCAGCCGCATGACCGTTCCGCCCGACATTCCGGGCTTGATCGTCAGCATGACCGGCCCGTCGACTGTCGGGACCTTCACTTTCGCGCCATGCACGGCTTCGTCGAGTGTCAGGGGCAAGTCGAGCCGGACATTGTCGCCATCGCGTTCGAAAAACGTGTGCGAATCGACGGCAAGGGTCACAATACCGTCGCCGGCTCCCCCGGGGCCTTGCTCGCCCTTGCCTTTGAGCCGGATCTTGGTCCCGTCTTCGACCCCGGCGGGCAGCTTCACGTCAATGGTCTTGCCATCGGCGAGCGTGATCCGCTGGTCACGCCGCGTCGCAGCGTCGACGAAAGGGACCTTCAGCCGGTAAGCAATGTCCGCGCCCTTGCGAGGAGGGGGTTGCGGTCCGCGTCGGCCGAACGGCGAACCGCTCTGGCGCGCGCGTCCGCCACCGCCGCCGAACAGCCCTTCGAAAATATCGCCCAGATCGATGTCGTCGGTTCCGAACCCCTGAAAGTCTTCAGGTCGGTACTGGCGCTGGCCGCCTCCGCCGCGAAAGCCGCCACCTCCCATCCCGGCGAAGGGGTTGGTGGGATTGCCCTCGGCATCGATCTCTCCGCGATCGAAACGGGCGCGCTGATCCTTGTCCGACAAGAGATCGTAGGCCTGCGTGACCACAGAGAACTTTTCTGCAGCCTTGGGATTGTCCTTGTTGCGGTCCGGATGCAGCTCCTTGGCGAGCTTGCGATAGGCGCTCTTGATCTCCGCCTCAGTTGCGGTGCGCGAAACGCCCAGAGTTGCATACGGATCTGCCATAGCGTGTTAGCTAGGTGGAACAGTGGTTTGGTGCAAGGTGTCGCGGGAATCAGTGATGCTGAGGTGCGATACGACCGGAGTGGGCTTGCGCCAACACCAATGCTCCCAGCGCGATGATCGACACGATAAAGCGCGGGTAGTGCAGCATCCCTTCCAGCAAGCTCTGGAACAACAAACCATACATCATGCCCAGCACTCCCAGATAGGCGGGTGCTGCCAGCGCTGCCTTGTGCACCGCAACAATTCCTCGCCCGACAAGCCAGGTTGCAGCAAGAGCGCCTACAAGTCCCCAAGACACCAGGAACTGGATCAGGAAATTGTGCGGCTGGGTCTGGTTGCCGGGTTCGGCTTCCCAGAAATAGGCCCCTGTCCCCCACCCGAACCACGGCGATTCGACCCACAGGGCGATGCCACGCAGCCACAGGTTGGTCCGGCCCGAAGTCGCCTCGACCATTCCGTCCATGTCGCCGGGATACCAAAGGTAGAAGGCGCTATCCTGCTCCCACAGGAACAGCCACGCCGCCAGCAAGGCCAGCCCGGTGAGCAGGGCGGCGCGACCGACATTGCGCATCGCGGGAAGGCGACGCAGAGCGATGGTCATGATTATCACCACAGCGACAATCGCCAGGATCGCAGCTCGAGTGCCCGACCAGATCGTGATTGCAGCGGCGAGGAAATAGAAGAAATGCTCCCAGCCCAGCTCTTCGTCCCGATGGCAAAAAAGAATCTGGATCGCGAAGCCAGCCGCGATCGCGCCGGTCCACGATCCCAGATGTCGGACGCTGATGAAACTGGGAACGGCGGATCGCCATTCGATCACTCCGCCCATCACTTCGCTGGCGGGTGGCGGCGTGGCAAACCACCACGCAGTATAAAGCGCCAGGACTGCGAGGCCGAGACCATGCAGGCTGAGGAAGAGGTCCGGACTGCGGGATCGGGTTTGCATGAACAGGTGATAGACTGCCAGGGCGAACAGGCCATGGATCACTGTCATCAAACCCATCGTCAGCGTTGCCGCCATGCGGGTCGACATGATCGTGCTGCTGATCACGATCGCAAACAGGAAAATCACCGCCGCCACACGCACGTCGCGCGGCAGGGCGAACCACAGTTTGGCGCGGTCGCATTTCTGATGTGAAGCCCACATCACCACTCCGATTTCGCAAAAGACGAAAGGCAGTTCGAGCAAGCGCGCCCATTCCCACGATGGAGTGGGCATCTGATGCATATAGGTCGGAAAGGCGATCGCGGTGATGACCGGCATGATGATGCCGAGCAGCAAGGCGACCACGAGAGGCGCGCCCTGAGTTCTTGCCAGTTCCTTTACCATCGAGTTCGCCTTGGTGCGTGACGTTAGCTGCCTGGGCACTAAGCGAACATGGTTAAGGATTGTTGATCAAGCCGGGCCTGCACAGGCGGCCTGGCAAAGCCGAACGGCCGTTAGCAGGGCTGGGTGATGAGCGCTCGGCTGTCTTCCGCGCAATCGACCATATCGATGTCTTCGACCAGCGCGCAACCGCCCGGCTCCACCTCCACTGTCCCAATTGCGAAGTGTCCGGCCAGCGGAATTAGCAGGCACTTGCCGGCATACTTGCTGCGTAGCTCGTCGCCTGGTCGCCCCTCGACGCGGTCGAGCCGGAAGTGCGGCCCTTCCACTATGGAGACGGCACCTGTCTCCCCCAGCGAGCGGTGCCATTGGTGGCCGTAGGGCTCGCATTTGGCGACTTCCATCGCAGCATCGAGATGCAATTCTCTGGGGCGGCCATAATCATAAAGCCGATAGGTGATATCGCAGTTCTGCTGGATCTCTATCAAGGAGATACCCGGGCCGATGGCATGGATCGTCCCTGCCGGGAGATAGAAAAAGTCGCCTGGTTTGACCGTGTGGTAATCAAGCAGGTCCTCGATCGAACCATCCAGCGCGGCGGCCTTCAGTTCGCCTTCGCTCAAAGCGTTCTTGAGGCCGATCGCGAGCTGCGCGCCAGGCTCGGCATCGAGGATATACCAGCACTCTTCCTTGCCGCGCGAGCCAGCCGGGGCTTGTTCATCGTCAGGGTGCACTTGCACCGACAGCCTCTCGCTCGTGAACAGGTATTTGACCAGCAGTTCGGGCAATTGCGCCGGGGGATCGAACCAGATTTCTCCGATGCGGGCCGCGCCTTCGTTCGAGAATGGTGGTGGCAGTATGTCCCGGCCCCAGACCTTCTCCACGGTGTGCGTGGTCAGGATCGCATTCATCGACCGCTCGCCCCGGTCAGCTTGCCGACTTTCTGCGCTCCGGCTCCGCTGGTCACCAGCACTTCATCGCCATCGACCACGATGATGACATCCTCCAGGCCAACAGCCGACACGCGCGGGCCATCCGACAAGACCATGACATCGACGCAATCGACCAGCTCATGCGGGCCGCTGGATTGCCCCTCGCGGGCATCGCGCAAGGCTTGCCAGTTGCCGATGTCGGACCAGCCCATCGAAACCGGCACGACGGCGGCCGATGTTGTCGCTTCCATCACTGCATAGTCGATCGAGTCGCCATCGATGGTCGCGAACGAGGCCTCTTCGGGCGTGAAGGTGATGCCATCGCTGGCACCATCGCTCACGGCCGCTTGGACCTTTGCTGCCATGTCGGGCCTGTGCTGTGCGAGCTCGCTCAGGTATCGATCAGAAGCGAAGGCAAAGATCCCGCCGTTCCAGCTGTAACCGCCTTCGGCGAGGAATTGCTGTGCGGTTTCGAGGTCGGGTTTCTCGACAAAGCGCTCGATTTCGTACCCTTCGGGCAAGGACACGCCACGCTTGATGTAGCCATACCCCGTCTCAGGAGCGTTTGGCGTAATCCCGAACGACACCAGCCTGCCGTCAAGGGCGAGTTGCCGGGCCGATTGTGCTGCGCCCACAAATGCAGCGGTATCGCCGATGTAGTGATCGCTTGGGCATACCAGCATGACTTCGCCCGCCGGCATGCGATGGGCCGCCAGCGCAATTGCCGGTGCGGTGTTCTTGCCCATCGGCTCGGCAATGATAGCAATATCCTGCCCTGCAGCCTGTTCGACGATCAACGGGATGTGCGCGACGCCTGCTACCACGATGGGGGCGGCAAAGACCGACCTGTCGGACACGCGATCCAGTGTTTGCTGGAACAGGGTCCGCTCGCCAAGCAAGCGAAGGAAGGGCTTGGGCGCTTGCTGGCGGCTGCGGGGCCACAGGCGCGTGCCTCCGCCGCCGCAAAGAATAACCGGATGAATCAAACTGCTCATGGCGGGTCGCTATAAACGGCGGCATATGTCATTTTGAAGTGAAATTGCTTGAATCGCGGGAATTCTCTAGCGAGCAGGCACCCATCCGATCCGAGAACGTGCCATGCCAGAACCGCTCGCAAGCAGTGAAGTCCCTGTCACCGATCCTTTTGCCCTCTTCGCGGAGTGGATGGCGGAGGCGCGCGCGAGCGAACTCAACGATTCCAACGCCATGGCACTGGCTACAGCAACGCCAAGCGGGGCTCCATCGGTGCGGATGGTGCTATTGAAGGATCACGGGCCGCAAGGGTTCACTTTCTATACCAATGCCGAAAGCCGCAAAGGCGAGGAGATCCGCGCCAATGCGCAGGCGGCGCTGCTGTTCCACTGGAAGAGCCTGCGCCGCCAGATCCGCATCGAAGGCCCGC
Organism: Parerythrobacter aestuarii; assembly: GCF_030140925.1. Lineage (NCBI taxonomy): Bacteria > Pseudomonadati > Pseudomonadota > Alphaproteobacteria > Sphingomonadales > Erythrobacteraceae > Parerythrobacter > Parerythrobacter aestuarii. The sequence goes on along the minus strand of NZ_JARBWD010000001.1, from coordinate 148,648 downwards.
TGAATGAAGTCGACCCGCAAGTCGCGGACGACTATTTCCACTCGCGTGCCCGGGATTCGCAGTTGGGCGCGGTAGCATCCGACCAGTCACGCCCTTTGCCGGATCGGCGGGTGTTCGTGGATCGCTTTGCCGAGGCTAAGGCGCGATTCGCCAACGGGGAAATCGAGCGCCCCGCGCATTGGACGGGGTTCACGCTTGAGCCACAGCGGATGGAGTTCTGGCGAGACCGGCCCAACCGGCTACATGATCGCCGTCTTTTTACCCGCACCGGCCACGGCTGGGCCAATACGTTGCTCTATCCATGACCGACAAAAAATCCTTCCTCGCGCGGAGTGCCGCGCTCGCCTCGATCACTGTTGCGGTGTTCCTGATTGCGCTCAAGACCTGGGCCACATGGAAGACCGGCTCAACCGCCATGCTCGGCAGCCTGGCGGACAGCGGCCTCGACCTCGTTGCCAGTATTGCCACGCTGGTGGGGGTATGGATCGCCTCGATGCCGGCCGACGACAACCACCGGTTCGGCCACGGCAAGGCCGAAGCTCTGGCGGCGATGTTCCAGGTCATGCTGATCGCGCTGTCGGCTTCAGGTATTGCCTATCGTGCAGTGACGAAGCTGATCGGGGGTGGTCGGGTCGAAGCGGCACCAGAGGGGATGGCAGTATCCGCCATCGCCATTGTCGCTACCTTGTTGCTGCTTGGGTGGCAGCGGTATGTCATGGCGCGCACCCGCTCCGTCGCGATCCGGGCCGATCACGTGCATTACCAGTCGGACCTGCTGCTCAACCTTGCGGTTATCGCAGCGCTGGCGCTCGACCAGTATGTCGGCTTTGCCCAGGCTGACCCCTTGTTCGGGCTCGCCATCGCCGCCTGGCTCTTGTGGGGTGCGTGGAACGCTGCGGGGGAAGCGATCGATCACCTCATGGACAAGGAATGGCCAGAGGAACGCCGCGATGCCTTCCTCGCGGTGCTTGCCAAACACCCGGACATTCGCGGGGTGCATGATTTGCGCACCAGGACCAGCGGGAATGACGATTTCGTGCAGTTCCACATGGCGGTCGATCCCGGTCTCAGCATCGTGACGGTGCATGACCTGATGGACGACGTCGAGGCCCGCATCGCGCAGGATTTTCCCGGTGTGGAAGTGCTCATCCACCCTGACCCGGTCGGCCTGCCACGCCAGGAGGGTGCCGAGCTCCTGCCCGAAACCGCCGAGGGAGTGACCCCATGAAGATACCCTATTGGCATGTCGATGCCTTCGCCGACCGGCCCTTCGCCGGGAACCAGGCGGCGGTCATGCCGCTCGATGCCTGGCTGGAAGACGATGTGCTGCAGGCGATTGGCGAGGAAAACAACTTCGCGGAGACGGCGTTCATCATACCCGATGCCAGCGGCGAGGCCGACTATGAGTTGCGCTGGTTCACGCCGGCCTGCGAAATTCGCCTGTGCGGCCACGCGACACTCGCCAGCGGGCATGTGGTGCTGGAGCGGGACGGGGGTGACCGCGTCACTTTCCGTACCCGCAAAGCCGGGATACTCGAGGTCCGCCGCAGCGAGGCTGGTTACGAGCTGGCATTACCGGCAATCCCGACCGAGCGCAGCGACTGGCCAGAGGCGGTTTCGCTTCTGGGAAGGCCGCCGGCCGAAGTCTGGCTCAATCCCGACGGCTACGGCATCTACCTGTTCAAATCCGAAGAGCAGGTGCGGGCGCTCGATCCTGACCTGCGCGGCCTCGGCGCGTTGGGTGATGACCAGTTCATCTGCACCGCGTCCGGGACCGAAACCGATATCGTCAGCAGGGTGTTCGTCCCAGGTGGCGGGGTCGATGAAGACAGCTTTACCGGCTCGGCCCATGCCGCGTTGACGCATTTCTGGGCCAACCGGCTCGGCCGCGACAACTTTACAGCCTTCCAGGCCTCACAGCGTGGCGGACATGCAACCTGCCGCCTGGAAGGCGACCGGGCCTGGCTCGGCGGGCCTTGCGTCACGGTGGTGGAAGGGACGTTCTACCTCTCCGGGTAGAGGTCGACGATATCGCGCAGTTGCGCCAGCAGCACCTTGCGCTGCTCGGCATCCGAATGGCCGAGCCGGACGATCGTCAGTCGCTGCCGCGGCGATACGATGACATATTGCCCCATGTGGCCGATGGCGGCGAACACACCGGCTGGCTGGTCGATGGGATACAGCGAATCACTTTCAACGCTGGCGCTGGTGTTGAGCCAGGTCTGTGCACCGTAAAAGTCCGCCCTTGGGCTGGGCGTGGTCATGAAATCGATCCATTTGCGCGGCACCAGCTGCGCCCCGCCGACCGATCCGCCTTCGCGCAGGAACTCGCCGAACCTGGCCCAGTCGCGGGCGTTAGCGTGGATCAGGCTGCCGCCGATCAGCGTGCCGCTGGCATCGAATTCGGGCACTACCGAGGACATCTCCAGCGGTCCGAACAGCCGCGCCTGGAGAAAATCGGTCACCGCTTGCCGACGTATGTCGGGATCATCGCTGCCCTTGGCAATCACGCGGGCTGCGATGTCGGCCAGGATGACGGTGGTGCTGCTTGAATATTCGAACTTGGCACCAGGCTCCGCTTCGAGCGGCTGCTCTTCGGCCCAGCGCGCCATGTCGTCGCGCCCTTCGAGGAACAGCATCTGCACTTCCGACGATTCGTAAGGTGGATCGCCGGCCTCGGTGTGGCGCAGCCCGCTGCGCATCTGCAGCAGTTGGCGAAGGGTGATTTCGCCGCGCGGATCGCCGGGGCGCTGCCATTCTGGGATCGGTGGGCTCTCGTCGAGCCGCAGCTGGCCATCGGCCACCAACATGCCAATCATCACTGCAGTGACGGTCTTAGCCATCGACCAGCTGACGAAACGCGTGTCGGCGTCGTACCCCGGCGCATAGCGTTCAGCCGCGACCTTGCCGTTGTAGAGCACCACGGCTGCACGCGTTTCGCCGAGCGCTTCATCGGCGAAAAGATCATCGAATTGACGCGCCAGCTGCTTGGTCGGGGCACCTGGGTCGTCGCTCACTGCCGCCAGCGCCGTTTCCGTCAATTCTTGTTGGACGGGTTCAGGCTTGCCGCATGCAACAAGGGTTGAGACGCAGGCCAGCATGGCGATAAGGGAGGCGGAGCGACGCGGCATGGAGCTGCCTCTCGCATGATGGGGAATCGCTTGGCAATGGCTAAACGCCCGACCGCAAGATCTCGTGCGCGCTCGACTCACAGCTCACGTCACTGGCCGTGGGCCGTGCTCACCGTACTGGTCGTCGCGGTCGGACTGTTCGTATGGTTTAACCGACCTATCACCGGCTATGCTCAGGCTACCTCTGCCTATTCTGCGCGGGTGGCCTGCTCGTGCCGCTTTGTGGCGGGGCGGACGATGGAGGATTGCGCGAGGGACAAGTTGGCGGGCATGGAGCTCGTCTCCCTCAGCGATGATGAGGAAGAGAAAAGCGTCACAGCGAGTTTCCTGCTCGTGTCCAGCGACAAGGCCCGGTTGCGTGAGGGATACGGTTGTGTGCTGGAGCCTTGGGACGACTAGCCAGCCCACTTCTCAAGCGATTGTATGGGGAGCGTGCGCATCGCTCAGGCCGCTTTTTGAGTGGCGGCAATCCAGCCGCCACCGACGACCCTGCCTCCGGCATAGATCACTGCCGCCTGCCCGGGAGCGACGCCATATTCGGGCACAGTGAAGCGGATTGTGGCGGTTGCGCCATCGCCCGGCACGCCTGTCAGCGTGATGGGGACCGGCTTCGCCAGCGAGCGGACCTTGGCGGTCAGCGGTGCGTCGGGTAGCGGGCCGATCCGATTGGTCTCGATGATCGAGGCCGAGGTCACGGCGAGCATGGCCTTGGGCCCAACTTTCACTTCCCCCGCTTCGGCATCGAGTTCGACGACATAGAGCGGTTCCGGCTGGCCGCCGATCTCAAGCCCGCGCCGCTGGCCGACGGTATAGTGAATGATGCCCTTGTGTTCGCCCAGCACTTCACCGGTCTGGGCATGGACAAAATTGCCGGGAGTCCCGCCTTCCGGCCGCATTTTCCTGACAATCTTGGCGTAGTCGCCGTCTGGCACGAAGCAGATATCCTGGCTGTCAGGCTTTGCGGCATTGCGCAAACCGGCGGCCTCGGCCAGCTCGCGCACCTGGGACTTAGGCAAGTCGCCCAGCGGGAAGCGCAGGAAATCGAGCTGCGCTTCGGTAGTGCCATAGAGGAAGTAGGACTGGTCGCGTGCCGGATCGAGCGCGCGGTGGAGTTCCGGCCCGGCAGGCCCCATCACCCGGCGGACATAATGCCCGGTGGCGAGGCAATCCGCGCCCAACTCGCGCGCCATGCGCAAGAGGTCGGTGAACTTGGGTCCCATGTTGCAGCGGATGCAGGGGACGGGAGTCCGGCCGGCGAGGTAGTCGTCGGCGAACTGCTCAACCACATTTTCGCGGAAAGCGCTCTCATGGTCGAAGACATAGTGCGCAATGCCTAGCCGGTCAGCGACTGCCCGGGCATCGCGGATATCGTCGCCAGCGCAGCATGCGCCCTTGCGACCGGTCGCGGCGCCATAGTCATACAACTGCAGCGTGATCCCGATGACTTCTGCCCCGGTGGCATGTGCGAGCGCGGCGACGACCGAGGAATCCACACCACCCGACATCGCCACCACGATGCGGCATTCGGTCGCCGTGCGTGGCAGGTCGAACATGTCCGCTGCCCTGTCGGCAGGGGGGAGGAGTGCAGGAGCGTTCATTGTGCGCGCGCCCATACACGGGCGCGGGCGATGGGGAAAGTAGAAGCACCGAGTTCGCGTTTACTTCCCATTTTACAATCCTAACCCAAGGTAAACTCCGGCTTTACCCGATCTTGACGCTCGCGGGGGTAAGGGAAGCGTCATGTACGAAAACACTCTGGAAATCCCGGGTCGCACCGATGGTCAGGAAACTGGCGAATTGCGTGCGATTGCATGGCCCGAATTGGTCGCCCGGCTGGCGGCGCAACGCGATCTGCGCAGCGTTTTGCTATCGCGTGACAGCGATGGACGTGCCAGCTTCAATCCCTGTGCCGCTGCCATGTTGACAGGTCGCGGGGATAGCAAACCCAATATTAACCGTGATGCTTTAAGCCATGGAAAATATCCGTGGGCCAATCAAGTCGACGCCGCATCTGGGGCGGCGGAAGGCGACCGAGAGACAACATGATCGAGAACCAGAAAATTCGACCGGCCCAGGTAATCGGCCCGCTTGGCGAGCCGCTGACCATGGATGACTTGCCGAGCCCCAACACCAAGCGGTGGGTGGTGCGTCGCAAGGCGGAAGTGGTTGCTGCCGTCAATGGCGGCATGTTGACGATCGATGATGTGCTCGAGCGCTATAACCTGACGCTCGAGGAATTCGCATCCTGGCAGCGCGCTGTCGATCGGTCGGGCATGCAAGGCCTGCGTGTAACTCGCATCCAGCACTATCGCGACCTCTACGAGCGCCAACTCAAATACTGACCTAGCTGGTCAAACCGACAGAAAACCCTTAGCCTCTTTCCCCGCGAGCCCCGGCTCTCGGGGAACGTCGCGTAATTACAACCGTTTGAAGTTGTGAGACGCTTCGCAATAGGAGGAATTGAAATGGGTTGGATTATCGCTCTTGTCGTTGGTGGCATCGCTGGCTGGCTTGCAAGCCTGGTCATGAACCGCGACGCTTCAATGGGGATTTTCTGGAACATCGTGGTCGGCTGCGTCGGCTCGGTCGTCGGCAACTGGATTGCCGGCCCGATGCTGGGGATCACCGGCAGCGTGCAGGAATTTTCTCTGACGGGCCTTGTCATCGCTGTCGTAGGCGCGGTGGTGCTGCTCGGTATCGTCAACCTGATCCAGCGCGGTCGCGTCCGTTAAGCGGCGCTATCTTTCGCCAAAATCAAGCGGGGCCGCCTTTTTGGTGGCCCCGTTTTGCGTGAACGGGGAACCAAAGGCCGGATTTGGCTTTCGTCCGGCAGGCTGGGCCGTTGGTAGAGCGCTGCATTGCGCCTCAATCCAACGAAGCCTAGGGCCAAGCCATGCAATTCACGCCCTGTGTGTGTCCGCTGCTTGCGCTCGGTGACTTAGTTGGATAATACAGCGGCGAAAATAACCCTGCCGGTGATGGGAAAAAGATGAACTACCCGCATAGCGAAATTCGCAGCGATACCCCGACCACTGTGAGTGGCGAGTCGCTGAGTACGGTGGAATGGGGCGAACAGCGCAGCCTGCCGTGGCGCTGGATCATCCTGGGGATCATTATTGTCGGCGCTCTTGTCGCGACCTGGATGCTGCTGAGCAGCGGTTCTGGCACTGCAGTGCCAGCCGCTGATAATGAAGAACAGGCCCCGCGCATCACGGTTATCGCGCCAGGGCGAGGGACTATCGAGGGAGCGATCAACGCGACCGGTACCCTGGCCGCAAGGCGTGAAATGCCCGTCGGCGTCGTTGGCGAAGGTGGGCGCGTGGTTTCGGTCCCGGTGGAGCAGGGCCAATGGGTCCGTGCGGGCCAGGTTCTGGCATCGATCGACCGCTCGGTTCAGAACCAGCAGGCCAGCGCGCAGCGTGCCCAGATCGAAGTTGCCAAGTCCGACGCGAGCCTGGCACAGGCCAATCTCGATCGTGCTTTGCAACTGGTTGAACGTGGCTTCATTTCCAAGGCCGAGATCGACCGGCTCACAGCCACCCGCGATGCTGCGCGGGCGCGCGTCAATGTCGCCGAGGCCCAGTATAACGAGCTGCTCGCTCGCAATGCCCGGCTCAACATCGTCGCACCGGCGTCCGGCCTCCTGCTTGAGCGGAACGTCGAACCGGGCGCGACTGTCAGCGCCGGATCGGGCGTGCTGTTCCGCATCGCAAAAGGCGGCGAAATGGAATTGCTGGCGCAGGTCGGCGAAACGGACCTGGCAAAGTTGACTTCAGGCGTGTCCGCCACCGTTACCCCGGCTGGTACAACCAAAGCATTCAGCGGACAGATCTGGCAGCTCGAGCCAACAATCGACCAGCAGACCCGGCAGGGTACGGCTCGCGTCGCCTTGCCCTATGCGCCTGAGTTGCGACCCGGTGGTTTTGCGACAGCGACCATCAGCAGCGGTACGCTGGTCGCACCCATGCTGCCTGAATCCGCGATCCTGTCCGACGACAAAGGCAGCTTCGTCTATATCGTCGACAAAGAGAACAAGGTACGCCGCCGCGGAGTCAAGACCGGCCTCGTCACGCGCGAAGGCATTGCTGTGACCGACGGCCTCGATGGCAGTGAGAAAGTCGTCCTGCGCGCGGGCGGGTTCCTGACCGAAGGCGAAACGATTTCGCCCCAGCTGGAAGGTGGCGATAAGGCTCAAACCGCTGCGAAGACCCAGAGCAAAGGCTAGTCCGACATGAATTTTCGCAACATCTCTGCCTGGTCGATACGCAACCCGGTCATTCCGCTGGTGTTCTTCACCGCGGTTCTGCTGGCCGGCTTGCTCAGTTTCGCGCGCATGGATGTGGTGAACAACCCGGATATCGAATTCCCGGCGGTCAGTGTCTCCATTTCGCAGCCGGGCGCCGCCCCGACAGAGATCGAGAACCAGATCACGCAACGGGTCGAATCTGCGGTCCGGTCGATCAACGGGGTCAATTCGATCAACTCGACTGCCAGCGAGGGCAGCTCCAGCACGATGATCGAATTCGAAGTCGGCACCGATCCCAACGATGCGACGATTGAAGTCAAGAATGCGATTGATTCGATCCGCGGCAGCCTGCCCGACGGGATCCTGGAGCCCCGCATCAGCAAGATCGAAATCTCCGGCGGCTTTCTCGGCATCTTTGCCGTCGAAGCCGAAGACATGACCATCGAGCAGCTTAGCTGGTTCATCGACGATTCTGTCAGCAAGCGCCTGCTCGGGATCCAGGGCATGGCGGAAGTCCGCCGCATCGGCGGGGTCGATCGCGAAATCGAAGTCATCCTCGACCTGCCCAAGATGCAGGCTTTCGGTGTTACCGCCAGCCAGATCAACAACGTGTTGCGGCAGACCAACATCGATGCCGCAGGCGGTGCGACGGAAGTCGGCGGCACCCGTCAGTCGGTCCGCGTGCTGGGCAACACCGATAGCGCCTATGACCTGTCGCAACGACAAATCCAGCTGGGCAACGGGCGGACCATCAAGCTCGCTGAAGTGGCGAGGGTGCGTGACGGTTACAGCGAGCGCTCCTCGATCTCCAAGCTGCGCGGCAAGGAAGTGGTGCCGTTCGTGATGTCGCGCGCCAAGGGCGCATCCGACGTTACGGTCTATTACGAGGCCAAGGAGGTCATCGCCGAGATCCAGAAAGAGAACCCCGACGTAAGGTTCACCCAGCTGCTCAACTCGGTCAAATATACCGAGGAGCAATACAAGAGTTCGATGGCGGCGATGATCGAGGGTGCAATTCTCGCTGTCGTCGTGGTGTTCTTCTTCCTGCGTGACTGGCGCGCGACGATCATTTCGGCCATCGCGATCCCGCTCTCCGCGATCCCGACCTTCTGGTTCATGGACCTGCTCGGGTTCAACCTCAACCAGCTGTCATTGCTCGCGCTGGGGCTGGTGGCCGGGGTCTTGGTCGATGACGCGATCGTTGAGATCGAGAACATCGTCAGACACATGCGCATGGGCAAGAGCGCCTACCAGGCGAGTATCGACGCAGCCGACGAAATCGGCTTGCCGGTGGTGGCAACCAGCTTCTGTATCGTCGCCGTTTTCCTGCCGGTTGGCCTGATGCCCGGTATCTCCGGCCAGTTCTTCAAGAACTTCGGCATAACGGTGGTCATTGCCGTGCTGATGTCGCTGGCAGTGGCGCGCATGATCACGCCGATGCTGGCGGCCTATTTCCTCAAGGCCAAGGGCCACGCCGCGCATGGCGAAGGCCCGATGATGGACCGTTACATGGGGATCCTGCGCTGGTCGCTCGACCGTGGCAAGCTCTACGCCCGCCGCGAGGGCCTGGCGCCGCCGCGCCACCGGTGGCTCTATGTGCTGAGCTTCATCCTCGTCATCCTGCTCATGATGATAGTCCCGGGCATGGCGGTATTCACTACCAATGGCATTCTCGGCGGTTTCGGCCTGTCCGATGCTGTGACCCGTGCCATCTCCAGCGACCCGCAGGCCGAAGCCGCGCAACTCGCCGGCCGCCTGGTCAACTTCGTGCTGCTGTCGCTGTCGCTCGCTGTCGGTTTCGGGGTCGGCTGGCTCTTGCTCAAGGTCTTCGGTCTCGTGCGGTTCTTTGGCGACGGGATGCGCAACAGCTGGAGATGGCTCGAAGCGCGGTTCTATGACCACCGCGTGTGGATGCTGATGGTTGGCTATTTTGCGCTGCTGCTGACTTTGTTGCTGTTCATGAGTGTCCCGGCGCAGTTCCAGCCCACGGTCGACGATGAAAACAGCCGGGTCGAAATCGAGATGGTGCCCGGCACTACGATCGAGACCACCATGGCGGTGGCCGACCGGGTGGCCGACCTGCTGTATGAGCAGCAGGAAGTCGAACGCGCGCTGCAGCGCGTTCGGCAAGGCAATGCCACACTCTATATCGCCCTCAAGCCCGATCGGGAGCGGACTTCGATCCAGTTCGAGCGCGACCTTGCCCCGACGCTGGCGCAGATTCCCGATGCGAGGGTGCGCTTCCAGTCGCAGTCGGGTGGCTTCGGCAGCGGGCGCGACATCACGGTCATGCTGGCCGGGTCCGATCCAGAGTTGCTGGAAGACACCGCAGCGACCCTGGTCGAACAGATGAAGGGCATCGACAAGTTGGTCGCCCCAAGGATCAGTGCCGACATCAATCGGCCTGAGATCATCATTACCCCGCGCCCGGAACTGGCGGCAGAGCTGGGTGTGACAACGGCGGCGTTGAGCCAGACCATCCGCATCGCGACGCTGGGCGAGATCGAGCAGAACGCAGCCAAGTTCTCGCTGTCCGATCGGCAGATCCCGATCACCGTCAAGCTGCCCGAATCCTCGCGCGAGGACCTGTCGACAATTGCCAACCTGCCGGTCCAGACTCGCACCGGCGGTTCCGTGCCGTTGTCGCGCGTTGCCGATATCAGCTTTGGATCAGGTCCGACGGCGATCCAGCGCTATAACCAGAATCGCCGCGTGCTGGTCGGGGCCGACCTCGGGCAAGGTGTGGTCAAGGGCGAAGCGCAGGCCGAAATCGACCAGTTGCCGATCCTCCAGAACTTGCCCCAAGGCGTTATTCGCGATGTCGTGGGCGAAGACCAATGGCAACAGGAGCTTGTCCGCAGCCTGCTGATCGCGGTCATCGCTGGCGTTCTACTCGTGTTTGCAGTGCTGGTACTGCTCTACAAGCGCCTGATGAGTCCGCTGGTCAACATGACGTCACTGGCGCTGGCTCCGCTGGGCGGGATTTTCCTTGTCTGGCTGGTGGGCCAGCCGCAGTCGATGCCGGTCTATATCGGGGTCTTGCTGCTACTTGGCATTGTCTCGAAGAACTCGATCCTGCTGATCGACTTCGCGATTGAGGAAATGGGCAAGGGTACCCGCAAGTTCGAAGCCATTGTCGACGCCGGGCACAAGCGAGCCCAGCCGATCGTGATGACCACGGTCGCAATGACCGCCGGGATGGTGCCGATCGCGTTTTCCGGACTGCTCGGTTCCGGCGATGGCGCCTGGCGGGCCCCGATGGGCACGATGGTGATTGGCGGGTTGATCATGTCGACGGTACTGACCTTGCTGATCGTGCCGGCGGGCTTCAGCTTGGCGGACGGTCTCGAGAAACGCATGGGTCCGTGGATGCGCCAACGTTTCCTCACTTACCGGCCCGGGGATGAGAAGCGTGATGACACGCGCCCGCATGGCGAGCCGGAGCCGGCCCCAGCCGAGTGAAGCCGCTTACCAGCCAGCCCCAAGCTGCAGCAGGCCATGACCTGCTGGTTGATCGTGCGCGCACTATGCGGATTACCGCCACGCTGATGCTGGTGGTCATGGCGGGCGTCTTCATTGCCAGCCACCGCCTGCTCGATCTTCATCCGGCGTGGGGCTACCTTAATGCGTTCGCAGAAGCGGCCATGGTGGGCGGGCTGGCTGACTGGTTCGCAGTCACCGCACTATTCCGCCATCCGCTCGGCATTCCCATCCCGCACACCGCGATCATTCCTTCGAACAAGGATCGGATTGCGGACACGATGGCGCAGTTCCTGCGCAGCAATTTCCTGACGCCCGCTGTTGTCGCGCGTCGTATGCAGGGCATGAATGTCGCCCGCGGCGTTGGCGATTACCTTGTCGCTCCCAGCGACGACAATCGCTCGCGCATCACCGGCGGCGCGGCCGAGCTGATGGCCGAAGTGCTTGAATCGCTCGATCCCGACCGACTGGGTAACCAGGTTCGCCAAGGGCTGGCGGGCCAGTTCGCCAAGATCGATGTCTCGCCGCTGGCGGGGCGGATGCTCGAAGGCGCGATTGCCGACAAGCGCCACATGCCGCTGATGGATGGCTTCATCCGCTGGGCGGGGCTGACGCTGGAGGACAATGAAGAAACCGTCCGTGAGATAATCCATGATCGCGCCAATGCCGTGCTGCGCTGGACCGGGCTGGACGAGCGCATTTCATCCTCGGTGCTCGACGGGCTCTATCGCTTGCTGGCCGAAGTGCTGGTCGATCCCGAGCACCCGCTGCGCAGCAAGATCGAGGAAGGTCTGGAGAAGCTCGCCAGCGATCTCAAGAACGACCCGGCCACGCGCGAAAAGGTGGAAGAGATCAAACGCGACCTGCTGGAGAACCCGGCGGTGGCGGAATGGTGGATGGGTGTGTGGGAACGCATCCGCCGCTCGCTGATCCGCCGTGCGCGCGAGCCCGACAATGTGCTGGGCGAAGAAATGCGCAAGGGCCTCGCCGAACTGGGCAAGGCGCTGCAGCAGGACGAGCGGCTGCAGCACCAGATCAACCGCTTCGCCCGCCGCACCGCCGTCGGCATTGCCACCCGCTATGGCGACGAGATCGTCCGGCTGGTGTCGGAAACGGTCAAGCGCTGGGATGCCACCACCGTTACCGACCGTATCGAAGGCGCGGTCGGCCGCGACCTCCAGTTCATCCGCATCAATGGGACGCTAGTGGGTGGGCTGGTAGGTCTGGCGATTCACGCGGTGGTGGAGCTGAGCTGAACGCAAGAAGGCCCGGAATTGCTCCCGGGCCTCTTTGTTCAACTTGCCACCTGGATCAAAGCTTGCCGGTCAGCTCCGGCACGGCCTTGAACAGGTCCGCAACCAGGCCGATGTCCGCGACCTGGAAGATCGGGGCGTCTTCGTCCTTGTTGATGGCGATGATGGTCTTCGAATCCTTCATGCCGGCAAGGTGCTGGATCGCGCCCGAGATACCGATGGCGATGTAGACTTCCGGGGCGACGATCTTGCCAGTCTGGCCGACCTGGTAGTCGTTCGGCACGTAACCCGCATCGACTGCAGCACGCGACGCACCGATGCCCGCGCCGAGCTTGTCGGCGAGCGGGGTGATGGTGGCTTCGAAGGTTTCGCTGTCCTTCAGCGCCCGCCCGCCGGAAACGATGACCTTGGCGCTGGTCAGTTCCGGGCGCTCGCTCTTGGCGATTTCGCTGCTGACAAAGGTCGACAGACCGGCGTCGCCAGTGCTGGCAACGGCTTCGACCGTGCCAGAACCGCCTTCAGCCGCGGCCTTGTCGAAGGCTGTGCCACGCACAGTGATGACGAGCTTGGCATCCGAGCTTTCGACGGTGGCTATGGCGTTACCGGCGTAGATCGGACGGGTGAAGGTCTTCTCGCCTTCGACTGAGAGAATGTCCGAAATCTGCATCACATCGAGCAGCGCAGCGACACGCGGAGCGACGTTCTTGCCGGTGGTGGTGGCGGGCGCGACGAAAGCATCGTGGCTGTCCATCAGGCCCGCCACCAGAGGCGCGACGTTTTCGGCGAGCGCGTGCTCGTAGGCAGCGTCGTCGGCCAGGTGGACCTTGCCCACGCCGGCGATCTTGGCGGCGGCGTCAGCCACACCGGCGCAGCCCGAGCCAGCGACAAGCAGGTGGACTTCACCCAGCTTCGAAGCGGCAGTCACGGCGGCGAGGGTCGCATCCTTGACGGAAGCGTTATCGTGTTCGACCCAAACGAGAGTTTTCATATCTGAAATCCTTTTGTCCTGTCGGCCCGCTTACGCGATGCCGAGGGCCTTGATCTTGGCGACGAGCGCATCGACGTCTTCCACCTTCTCACCGGCCTGGCGCACAGGCGGTTCGGAGACATTGGTGGTGGTGAGGCGCGGGGTGATATCCACGCCGTAGTCACCCGGCGTCTTGGTATCGAGCGGCTTCTTCTTCGCCTTCATGATGTTGGGCAGCGAAGCGTAGCGCGGCTCGTTCAAGCGCAGGTCGGTGGTGATGATGGCCGGCAGCGAGAGCTTGACGGTTTCGAGACCGCCATCGATTTCGCGCTTCACGACCACGCTGTCGCCGTCGACTTCGACGGTGTTGGCGAAGGTGCCTTGCGGGCGGCCCATCAGGGCGGCGAGCATCTGGCCGGTCTGGTTGCTGTCGTCCGAAATCGACTGCTTGCCGAGCATTACAATGCCCGGGCCTTCTTCATCGGCGATGGCCTTGAGGATCTTGGCGACGGCGAGCGGCTCTACATCGACGCCGTCTTCGACTTCGACGAGGATCGCGCGGTCGGCACCCATGGCCAGCGCAGTGCGCAGCGTTTCCTGCGCCTTGGCCGGGCCGACCGACACGGCGATGATTTCTTCCGCCTTGCCCGCTTCCTTGATGCGGATCGCTTCTTCGACCGCGATCTCGTCAAACGGGTTCATGCTCATCTTGACGTTGGCCAGGTCCACGCCTGAGCCATCCGCCTTGACGCGCGGCTTCACGTTGTAGTCGATCACCCGTTTGACGGGCACGAGGATTTTCATGGGAGTTCCTTCCTCTCAAAGAATCACGAACGGCAATCTTGGTGTCGCCCTAGCTTGCGTTTACGTAAACGTCAAGCGAGCCGGGACCAGTACTCGAACCGTTTCCTTCCCCCTTCACCTGCGTCGCGCCGAGGTCAAGACTCGCTTTTTTGGTGAGTGTGCTGCATCTTCGGGTGAGACGTCTGACAGAGGGTCTCACCATGCATAAGCTGCATCGCTTGCTTTATCTTTCCGCGTTTCTGGCATTCCCGCTTGCAGCGCAGGAAACCCGCGTGGGTGAAGAAGGCTTCGAATCGCCGCCTGCGACCATTGCCGACGCCGAATGGCTGGTTGGGCAATGGAGCGGCGAAGGCATCGGCGGGGCCGAAGCGCACGAAAGCTGGCTGGCACCATCCGGCGATACCATGGTCGGCACCTTCGTGCAGGAGACCGAAGACGGCGGCATCATGTTCACCGAGCATATGTACCTGATGGAGCTCGACGGCAGCCTCGCGGTGAAGCTCAAGCATTTCAATCCTGACTTGACCGGCTGGGAAGACAAGGAAGGCGTGGTCACCTTCCGCCTGCTCGCGGTCGAGCCCTGCGCGCTCTATTTCCAGGCGCTGACCTATCGCTGTGTCGATCCAGGGGCGGGCCCTGCCAGCGGGCTGATCGTCGCCGTTAGGATGAAATCAGGAGAAGAGTTGCGCTTCAATTTCTATTCCGCCCGCTCACGTCGACTTGCTGACAAGCCTTGCGCGGATGCAGTTGGAGATCGCGCCATCGATTCGTGCATGGCGCAACGATTTTCCAGTATCGATGACCTTCGGCAGACGTACCTCGATGCGGCGATTAGCCGATACGCGGACAATCCCGAATTGTTGCAATCGATCGCGCTCGGCGAAAAGCAATTCGTTACCTACCGCACTGCGGAATGTGCGGCTCAGTCTGCCCGGTTCGGTCGAGGATCGTTGGGGGCAATGATAGAGACAGCCTGTCGCATCCAGATGACGCAGGAAAGAATCCGGGTGATCTGGGGCAACTGGCTCATTCCTACGCCTGCCTTTGACTCGGGCTTACCCAAGCCTGACCCGGCCCAATAGACGTTCGAAGAATCGTCCGGGCCTGACCGCCGATGCGCAGCGCAATCAGGCCGCCTGCTTGACCTCGGCAACGATCTTGCGCGCGGCGTCGCCGAGATCGTCGGCGGGGACGATCGGCAGGCCCGAATTGGCGAGGATTTCCTTGCCCTTTTCGACATTGGTGCCTTCGAGGCGGACGACCAGCGGCACGCTGAGGTCGACTTCCCTGGCGGCAATCACAATGCCTTCCGCAATCGTGTCGCAGCGCATGATCCCGCCGAAGATATTGACGAGGATCCCCTCGACCGCCGGATCCTTGAGGATGATCTTGAACGCCGCCGTCACCTTCTCGGTGGTGGCACCGCCGCCGACGTCGAGGAAGTTCGCCGGGAAGGCGCCATTGAGCTTGATGATATCCATCGTCGCCATGGCGAGGCCCGCACCATTGACCATGCAGCCGATGTTGCCGTCGAGCTTGATGTACGCGAGGTCGTATTCGCTGGCTTCGACTTCGGCCGGGTCTTCCTCGGTGATGTCACGCAGCGCTTCCACGTCCTTGTGACGGAACATCGCGTTGCCATCGAAGCTCATCTTGGTGTCGAGCACCAGCAAATTGCCGTCCTCGGTCTCGACCAGCGGGTTGATCTCCAGCATCTCGCAATCGAGATCCATGAAGGCGGTGTAGAGCTGCTTCGCCAGCTTCTGTGCCTGCTTGTTGAGATCGCCGGTCAGCTTAAGGGCGAAGGCAGCGGCACGACCATGGTGCGGCATGAAGCCCTGCGCCGGATCGATGGTGATGGTCGTGATCTTCTCAGGCGTGGAATGCGCAACTTCCTCGATATCCATCCCGCCTTCGGTCGAGACGATCATGGCGACGCGGCCCGAGGCACGATCGACCAGCATCGACAGGTAGTATTCCTTGGCGATGTCGACCCCGTCGGTGACATAGAGGCGGTTGACCTGCTTGCCTTCCTCGCCGGTCTGGATCGTCACCAGCGTGTTGCCGAGCATCTCGCGAGCATTGGCTTCCACTTCCTCAATGCTCTTCGACAGGCGCACACCGCCCTTGCCGTCGGGGCCGAGTTCCTTGAACTTGCCCTTGCCGCGACCACCGGCGTGGATCTGCGCTTTCACGACGTAAAGCGGGCCGGGCAGCTTCTTTGCGCCTTCGACGGCTTCTTCGACAGTCAGCGCGGCGTGGCCGGCGGGAACGCCGATGCCGTACTTCGCCAGCAGTTCCTTAGCCTGGTATTCGTGGATGTTCATGGAAGATGCGTCCTGTGGATCGTGAATCTGAGGAATATGTGCCCGCGCGCCTAAGCATGGATCGGCGCGCTTGAAAAGTGGCCATTCCGATAGCAATGCTCCTCACTAGCAAATGATCGACCATGCCCGCCTCCAGGAAATCGTCCGCGAAGCCGGTGCCATTGCACACGCTGCATGGCCGGGGGCGGGGCATGCGCTGGAGAGTTGGGAGAAGAAACCGGGCGATCCGGTCAGCGCCGCCGATATGGCAGTCGATAGTTTTCTCAAGCGCGAACTGTTGGCGCTGTTGCCGTCGGCTGGCTGGTTGTCGGAAGAAACTGCCGATGCGCCCGGGCGGCTCGACAACCGCCTGATCTGGCTGGTCGATCCGATCGACGGGACCCGCGATTTCATTCGCGGGCGCACCGGCTGGGCGGTCTCGGTCGCGCTCATCAGCGAAGGGCGACCGCTGATCGGCTTGCTTAGCGCCCCTGCGCGGGGAGAGGAATGGGTCGGCATTGCCGGGCAGGGAGCCGAACGAAACGGCGTGGTGCTCAAGGCCTCGCGGCGGGCCGAGTTTCCCGGCGCGCGTGTGCCGGCCGATTCGCTGATGAAGGAGGACCGGGTGCTGCAGACAGTCGACAAGCCCAACGGTATCGCCTTGCGGGTCGCCATGGTGGCTGCCGACGAGGCCGATCTCGTCGCCACGCTGCGCTGGGGCTATGAATGGGACATCGGTGCCGCCGCGCTGATCGCGCGCGAGGCAGGAGCGGCGATCAGTGACGCCTTTGGCAAGCCGTTGGCCTATAACAAGCGCGATCCGCGCGCCTTCGGCCTGCTGGTTTCAGCCCCTGCCATCCATGGTGACGCAGTCAATCACCTTGCCGCACGTGCGGCTTCGATCACCGCCGGACAGCGGCGCGAAGTAAGCTGAAACGCAAAGAGGCCGGCATTGCTGCCGACCTCTCGCATGCTGTCCTGACAGCAAGCTCGCCTAGTCAATCATTGCCCCTGTGCAGCCTGTACATCTTCCTGGCTGATCGGGATGATCTTGATTTCGACGCGGCGGTTGAGCGGCTCGGCCACGTTGTCGCCGGTCTTCACCCGCAGGTACTCATAGCGTTCGCCAAAGCCTTGCGTGGCAAGGCGCGAGCGGGCGACACCGCGGGCTGCAAGATAGTCGGCCACGGCCTGGGCGCGCTGCTCCGACAGCCGCTGGTTCAACTCGGCAGAACCGGTGGTATCCGTGAAGCCATAGACGTCGACCAAGCTGTTGGGGTATTTGATCAAGCTCTCTGCCACTGCATCAAGCGTAGGATAGAAACCCGGGTTGATACTGGCCGAACCGCTGGCAAAGGTCACACCATCGGGCAGGCGGACGAGAATCGCGTCCTGGTCGCCCACTTCCTCGACATCGACGCCGCTACCGGCGGTCTGCTCGTCGAGTTCCTTGATCTGGTTGTCGAACTGCTTGCCGATCACTGCACCAGCCGTGCCGCCGACACCGGCACCGATAATGCGGGCAGTGCGGCCGCCCACGACATCGCCGAGCAGGTAGCCTAGCGTGCCGCCAAGGACTGCACCGATGCCGGTGCGCGAAACCTTGCGTTCGCCGGTGTTGGGGTCGGTCACACAGGCTGACATGCTCACCAGCGATACCGCTGCTACCGATGACAGGAAAATGCGTGAATTCTTCATTGTAATCCCTCTCTATTCTCGCGGCAGCCCCCGCGTGGGATACGTAAGCGCTGAAAGAGGCGCTTTCATGGCTAATAAACCCTTGCCGTCGCAGCACGTTCCGAAACTGTGGTCGGCCACGGCACAAGGCTGGCACAGGTGCCAATTTGTGCTAGCGCGGAATGGCTGTGACACCCTTTCCCTGGCCTGACTTGCTCATAATCGCCGCGTTAATACTCTTGAACGGAGTTTTCGCGATGTCTGAACTCGCCATCGTCTCGGCCAAGCCGGCGCGGCTGAAAGCCAAGGCGGAAAAAGGCAGCGGCGGTGCCAAGGCGGCGCTGGAGCTCGCTGCGCATCCGGGTAAATTCCTGTCAACGGTCCAGATCGGTATCACGCTCGTCGGCATTATTGCCGGGGCCTATTCGGGTGCCAGCCTTGGCGGGCCAGTGGGTGAGCGATTGCAGGCGCTGTTCGAGCTTTCGCCCCAGCTCGCCGGGCAGCTCGGCTTCGGCGTGGTCATCGCACTGACGACCTATTTCAGCTTGGTGGTCGGGGAACTCGTGCCCAAGCAGCTGGCCTTGCGTGCAGCGGGGCCGATCGCCGTGGTGATGTCGCGTCCGATGCAATGGCTGGCGCGGGTCGCCGCGCCGGTGGTGTGGGTGCTCGATACCTCCTCGGGCGCGATCGTGCGACTGTTCGGCGTGCGCCCCGGCGGGCATTCCTCGGTCACCGCGGAAGAGCTGCAGATGCTGTTTGCAGATGCCACCCATTCCGGTGTGATCGAAGAAGAGCAAAGCGCGATCCTTACCGGCGTCGTGCGGCTTGCCGAGCGGCCGGTGCGCGAGGTCATGACTCCGCGCACCGACATGGACTGGGTTGATCTTGGCGCGACACAGGAAGAGATTTCCGCGGCCATCGCCGCCAGCCCGCATTCGCTGCTGCCGGTGGCCGATGGCTCGCCCGACAAGGTAATGGGCGTGGTCAAGGTGCGTGAAGTGCTGGCAGCGCAGGTGGTTGGCGAACCTGTCATGCTGGAAAAGCTGATGAAGAAGGCCGAGGTCATCCCTGACCAGCTCGACGCAATGGATGCGCTGCGGGTGCTGCAACAGGCCGAGATCGCCATGGCCATGGTGCATGACGAGTATGGCCACTTGGACGGGATCGTGACCCCGGTCGACCTGCTGACCGCCATGGTCGGCGATTTTGCCAGCGACCAGGACCAGGGCGAGATCCCCGAAGTGATCGAGCGCGAGGACGGCTCGCTGCTGGTTTCTGGCGCGCTCGCAGCGGACGTACTCGCTGACCGGTTGGGACTCGACTACGGCGAAGACCGCGAGTTCGCGACCGTCGCGGGTTACGCGCTGGCGGTGCTCAAGAAGCTGCCCAGCGAAGGCGAACACTTCCACAACCAGGGCTGGCGCTTCGAGATTGTGGACATGGACGGGCGCAAGATCGATAAATTGTTGGTCAGCGAGCAGGCGGAAAAGGACTAAGCAGAGAGGCAGCCCCAAGCGTCCGCGAGTATTTGTTTTCCGCAAGCGCATCCGCGCTCGCGATTTCCTTGCTCAAGGGGCCTGACGGCCCAATCGCTGCGGGCGGGCGGTCGCCCTTGCGGCTAGCTAGTCGCAAGCCGTGCTCCGCCACCAAGCCACAACTCTTGCGATAATCGCGTCGGGACGGGGCCGGCCGAGGCCCCGCAAGGCCGACTGGCCGTCCGCAGGTGCCCGACTGTAAGGAGGAACTGCACCGAGGACGCTCGCACGGATGTGCGAGCGAAACACCAAAATCAGGTCATCCCCGGCTTTCAGCCGGGTATGACCGCCTGCGCCGCCTGCCCGTCTCCTTCGGGGGCGGCGATGATGTCGCGAGTCACGCGGCCCTTGGCGACGGTGTTGGTGTCGGGATCGCCGATCTTAGAACGGATGCCCGGTTCGGCGCTGCCGGCGCGGCTGATGGCGGCGCTTTCGACCGAGCTTCGCGGGGCCGGACCGCCGAACAGTACGTCGAGCGCCTGCTCGGCGGCAGTGCCTTCGGTCGGACGCGGGGCGCCGGGGCTCGGCGGTTCGAGGTTGAAATCGGGCGGCACCACCAGCGGGGCCTGGCGCTGAACTGCGAATTCGTCGGGCCGGTCGCGGTTGAGGAACCCGCCGCCGCCACAAGCGGTCAGGGTCATGCTCGCACATCCGAGCAGGATCAGGCTGGTGGTCTTTTTCATCACTCTCAACTCTCTGCCGGAAGCTCGTCCGGCGTCTCGTCTTTGTCGGCTTTCTTGGCACCCTTGTCGGGCACCAGGAAGGATCGGGCAAGGATAATCAGCACGCCGATGGTAATCGCAGCATCGGCGACGTTAAAGATCAGGAAGGGGCGAAATTCCCCGAAATGCAGGTCGGCATAGTCGATCACATAGCCCCAGGTGTAGCGATCGTAGATATTGCCCAGCGCCCCGCCGAGGATCAGCGACAGGCCGAAGATATCGCCCTTGGCCTTCTCGCGCAGCATCCACACGAATACGACGCCAGCGATCAGCGCAGTGCCCAGCACCAGCCCCCAGCGCATCTCCACGCTTGTGGCTTCGAACATGCCGAGCGAAATGCCGAAGTTGCGGGTCCAGCGCAGGTCGAAAAACGGCAAGATCTCATAGACGCCCGGCGGCTGGTTCAGTTCCAGCTGCACGCGGACGACCCACTTGATGTACTGGTCGACCGCGCAGATCAGCGCGGCGAACCCCAGACCCCACAGGCGCAGCTTCCACAGCTTGTCCATCAGGCGGCGTCCATCCCGGCAACGACATCCTCGCAGCGGTCGCAAAGCGCGCCATCTTCCGCCACATCGGGCAGCAGGCGCCAGCAACGGCCGCATTTGGATTCGCTGGAACGAGTGACTGTCACCCCATCGCTATCGCCGCGCGTGACTGACGCAACGATGAACAGTTCGGCGAGGTCTTCGTCGCTGAAACCTTCAGGCACTTCGGCGGCGGGCACGACCACATCGGCCTCGTTGCTGGAGCGGATGGTCTTTTCGCGCCGCAGCGGCTCGATCGCTTCGTTGACCTTTTCGCGCAGGGCCCTGAGCGCGTCCCAGCGCGCGCCATCAGCGGTCACGCCCGGCACGGCCGGCCATTCGAGCAGATGGACGCTGCCGCCATCGGGATAGCGGGTCAGCCACACCTCCTCCGAAGTATAGACCAGCACCGGCGAGGCATAGCGCACCAGCGCATGGAACAGCAGGTCGAGCACGGTGCGATAGGCGTTGCGCTTGGTACTGTCGGCCCCGTCGCAATAGAGGCTGTCCTTGCGGATATCGAAGAAGAAGGCCGAAAGGTCCTCGTTGCAGAAATCGACCAGCAACCGCGTATAGGTGTTGTAATCGTAGGTCTCGATCGCATGCTTGAGCTTGCCGTCGAGATCGGCCAGCAGCGCCAGCACGTAGCGCTCCAGTTCAGGAATCTCGCCGGCATCGCCCATGTCACCGACAAAGCCGTCGAGAGCGCCGAGCAGATACCGGAAGGTGTTGCGCAAGCGGCGATACTGGTCGGCCACGCCCTTCAGGATCTCGTCGCCGATGCGGTGATCCTCGGTGAAGTCGACCGACAGGGCCCACAGCCGGATGATGTCCGCGCCGTAGGTGTCCATCACCTTGAGCGGATCGACCGTGTTGCCGAGCGACTTCGACTGCTTGCGGCCCGTCGCATCCATGGTGAAGCCGTGGGTCAGGATCTGGTCGTAAGGCGCGCGTCCGCGGGTAGCGCAGCTTTCCAGCAGCGAGGACTGGAACCAGCCGCGATGCTGGTCGCTGCCTTCGAGATAAAGGTCGGCAGGCCAGCGCTGATCCGGCCAGCGGTCCGATTCCAGCGTGAAGACATGGGTGCAGCCCGAATCGAACCACACATCGAGGATGTCCATGACCATGTCATAATCATCGGGGTTGTGATCCGGCCCGAGGAACTCGGCCTTGCGCGCTTCATCCCAGGCATCGACGCCTTCCTCGCGCACGGCGGCCACGACGCGGGCGTTGACCACCGGGTCCTGCAGGTAGCTGCCGTCGGGCCGCACGAACAGCGTGATCGGCACGCCCCAGGCGCGCTGGCGCGAGAGGACCCAGTCGGGGCGGCCTTCGACCATGGAGCGGATGCGGTTGCGGCCCTTCTCGGGGAAGAACTGCACCCGCTCGATCTCGGCCATGGCGCGTTCGCGCAGGGTCGAATGGTCCTTCGCCACGAAGGGCGCGACTGCACCGCCAAGCGGATTGCCTGGCGCGACATCGAAATCGCCCACGTCCAATGGCTTGTCCATCGGCACGAACCATTGCGGAGTGCAGCGATAGATGACCTTGGCCTTCGACCGCCACGAATGCGGGTAGGAGTGCTGGTAATCCTGGCTTGCGCTCAGCAGTGCCCCGGCTTCGCGCAGGTCGGAGCAGATTGGCCCGTCGGGCGCATTGAAACCGGCGTTGATGACCGCGCGGCGGCGCTCGTCCGCCCCACCCAGCCACGGCCAGTCCTCGCGATAGACCCCGCCGTCATCGACCGCGAAGACGGGATTGATGCCATGTGCCTTGCACAGGTCGAAATCGTCCTCGCCATGGTCGGGCGACATATGGACGAGGCCGGTGCCGCTGTCGGTGGTGACGAAGTCGCCCGGCAACAGCGGACGCGGCGTAGCGTAGAACCCGCCGAGATGGTGCATCGGGTGGCGCGCAACGGTTCCGGCGAGGTCGGAGCCTTTGTAGACCCCATCATATTCGACGCTTACGCCATTTTCATCCGCACCCTTCGAAATGCCGGGCAGGCCAAGTCGCGCTGCGAAGCCATCGTAGAGCTCTGAAGCGATAAGAAGTCTGGTCTTGCCACTCGGATGGCCGACGATGTTGAGGTAGACATACTCAACCTCCGGCCCATAGGCCAAAGCCTGGTTCACCGGGATCGTCCAAGGTGTCGTCGTCCAGATCACCGCGTGCGCGCCGACCAGTTCGGGGATCGGCGATTCCGTGATCTCGAACGCCACATCGATCTGCGTCGAGGTGATATCCTCATACTCGACCTCGGCCTCGGCCAGCGCGGTCTTTTCGACCGGGGACCACATCACCGGCTTCGCGCCGCGATAGAGATTGCCCGCTTCGGCGAATTTCATCAGCTCGGAAACGATGGTCGCTTCGGCGTCGAAATCCATGGTGAGGTAGGGATTGTCCCAGTCGCCCTGCACGCCGAGCCGCTTGAACTGCTCGCGCTGCACATCGACCCAATGCTGGGCATAGGCGCGGCATTCGGCGCGGAATTCCTTCGCCGGGACTTCGTCCTTGTTGAGCTTCTTCTTGCGGTACTGTTCCTCGACCTTCCATTCGATCGGCAGGCCGTGGCAGTCCCAGCCGGGCACATAGGGCGCATCCTTGCCGAGCAGGCTCTGGCTGCGCACGACCATGTCCTTCAGCACCTTGTTGAGCGCGTGGCCGATATGGATCTCGCCATTGGCGTAGGGCGGGCCGTCGTGGAAGATGAACTTCTCTTTGCCCGCACGGTTGGCGCGCAGCTGCCCGTAGAGGTCTTCTTCCTGCCACTTCGCCAGGATGGCCGGCTCCTTCTGCGGAAGGCCGGCTTTCATGGGAAAATCGGTCTTCGGCAGGAAGACCGTGTCGCGGTAGTCGCGTTCGGAAGGATTGGCGTCAGACATAGGAGTGCGCCGTTAGGGCAATTGTGCGCCGCGATAAAGCCTCTCTTGGAGACCGCTTCACTTCGACAACAAACTTGCCGTCACCCCTGCGCAGGCAGGGGCCCATATGTCGTGGCTTTCATCGAGAGGGTGGCAGCCGATCGCCACGCGCCCTGTCATCGGCTGCAACACGCACAACAGGCGTAACCTAGGCCCCTGCCTGCGCAGGGGCGACGCATTAGTCTTGGTCCGCCCGCCGCCGCTCAAGCGTATCCTGCGCCGCGCGCAGCTGTGGGTCCTGCCGATCATCGAGCCGTGGGAATCGTGCCGGGATCACGTTCCAGCCGTCCTCGACCCAGATCCAGCCGTTGAAGCTGTCCGGGATTTCGCCGAGCTGCTCGGGCAGGGTCAGGCCGGTGGCGGCATTGTCGGCATAGGGCCCCATCACGATCACTTGCCCGCCATGCTCTTCCATCCGCGCGATCAGCCGGTTGGGCCAGCCCCAGAACGCCCATTGGTAATTGAGCGGGATGATCATCGTCCCGCCCTTGCAGCTGTCGGGCAGAAGGCCGGTCCAGCCGGTGAGGACATAATCCTTGCTGCAGGCACGCGCTTCCGCAGTCGCAAAGGCCCAGGCCTCTGGCACCAGCTCGCGGATCCGGGCGACGGGTTCGGGCGCGCCGTAGAAGCCGTCGCCCGAAGTCGCCGGATCGCGTCCGGCCTTGCGCAGTTTCGCCACCAGCAGGTCGGCTTCCCCGGCATCGCCGCTTTTGAAGTTGTAGATCAGCTTCTTGCGCTCGATCGCTTCGATTGCCTCCGCCAGCGCCGGGATTGCGCCGACAGCTTGCCCGCGAAACGGATAGGTTTTGCCTCCGTCGGCGGTGTAGCCATGCCCGGCATCAAGCGCCTTGAGCTGTTCCATGGTCAGCTCGCGGACATCGCCGCTACCATTGGTGCGGCAATCGACGGTCCAGTCGTGGAAGACCGCGATCTCGCCATCTTTCGTGGGCGCAATGTCGACTTCGACCATGCTTGCGCCCAACCGCGCGGCGCGGCGGATCGAGCGGGTGGTGTTCTCGAGATAGTCGTGCTGCGGCTGCTCGATCCGGTCGGCGGTGCAGGTATCACGGCCGACACCCTCGTGATCGTACAGCTGGTAAAGCCCGCGATGGGCGATGAGCTTGGGATTGCCCACCGGAACAGGCGCAAGCCAGCTAGCATTGACGACTGTCAGGGTGAGGAAAGCGACCGCGAGCAGGGTTGCCGCGATCAGGAGCCATCGTTTCATCCCAGCAGCTCGCGCGCCTTCGCGCAGTCGCGTTCCATTTGCTCGGTCAGCGCGTCGAGGCTGTCGAACCTGGCCTCAGGGCGGAGGAAATGGTGGAAGGCGACTTCGATTTCCTGCCCGTAGAGGTCACCCGAAAAATCGAAAAAATAGGGTTCTAGCAGCTCCTTGGGCGGTTCGAACTGCGGGCGCACGCCGATGTTGGCGGCTCCTTTGAGTACTGCGCCGGTGGCAAGGATGCGCCCGGTGACGGCATAGATGCCGTAGCGCGGGCGCAAATAGCTCTCGATGGTGAGGTTGGCAGTGGGATAGCCGATGGTGCGCCCGCGCTTGTCGCCATGCTCGACCACGCCGCGAATGGCGAAAGGGCGAGTCAGCAGCCGAGTGGCAGTCTCAGGGTCGCCTTGGCGCAGGGCTTCGCGGATACGGCTGGAGGAAACCACGCCGTCCTCCTCGACCACGCCGACCACACGGCTCCGCAAGCCCCGTTCGGCACCGAACCCGGCTAGCAGATCGACATTTCCCTTCGCCCCTTGGCCGTAGGTAAAGTCGCCGCCGGTCACTACACCATGCGCGCCGAAGCGGTCGATCAGGATATCGGCGATGAAATCCTCGGCGCTGGTGCTGGCGAGCTCCTTGTCGAAATGGAACACCAGCATCGCGGTCGCCCCGGCGGCAAGGTAAAGCTCCTGCCGCTGCTCCAGCGTCGTGAGGCGGAACGGCGGGGTGTCGGGCCGGAAGAAACGTACCGGATGCGGATCGAAGGTGGCAATGATCGACGGGCGTCCTTCCCTGTGTGCCCACTCAATCGCTTCGCCTGCCACTGCCTGGTGTCCGCGATGGAAGCCATCGAAATTGCCCAAGGCAATGATGGCACCTCGCAGCGGTTCAGGAACGGGGTTTCGATGGTCGAGCCAGCGCATCAGTTGCTGGTAGCTGGCTTGGTCACTTGCGCAAGCGGCTTCATCCCTTCGCGAATGACCCTGATCGCATTGCCGCCCATGGCCGCGCGGATTTCGTCCTCGGTGAAACCCGCGTCCATCAGCGCTTGCGTCACTTGAACCAATTGTGCGGTGTCGAAACGGGTGGTTACGGCCCCGTCGAAGTCGCTTCCGAGCGCCACATGCTCGATCCCGACCAAGTCACGGATATGCTTCATCGCCGCTGCCACCGCCTTGGGATCGGTGCTGCACACCGCGCCTTCCCAATAGCCGACACCGATGATTCCGCCCGTTTTTGCCACGCCCCTGATTTCCTCGTCGGTCAAATTGCGGTTGACCTTGCAGGTCGCCTGCACCCCGCCGTGGCTGGAGACGACCGGCCGCCGCGCCATCGCCAGCACGTCTGCGACGCCCTTGTGGGAGAGGTGGGCGATGTCGACGATCATGCCTTTTTCTTCCATCCGCTCAACAACTTGTTGCCCGAACGGAGTCAGTCCGCCTTTCTTCTCGCCATGCATCGAGCCGCCCAGCTCGTTGTCGAAGAAGTGGGTCAGCCCGGCCATGCGCACATCGTAATCGTAGAGCACATCGAGGTTGGCGAGCTTGCCTTCGAGATTGTGCAGCCCTTCGATACTGAACAGCCCGCCGATCTGGTCGGTGTTGCCACCTTCACGCATGGCCAACAAGTCATCGAGCCCGGCTGGGGAATCGACAAGATAGAACCGCCCGGCAGAATCGGTCTCTGCTTCGACCAGCTTATTCCAGTGCCACTTGGTCCGCTCCAGCAGCGAGCCCCACGTCTTGATCGGCTGCAGTTGCGCAATCACCAACGGAGTGATGTTGTCGCCGTCGGCGCTGTTGCTGTCGTAGTTCTGCCCTGTGGGGGTCTTGGTCACGCTCGAGAAAACCTGCAGCGCGACATTGCCTGCCTTGAGCCTCGGCAAGTCGACATGCCCGCGCGATGCCGGTTCCACCATCGAACGCTTCCACAGCAGCGTGTCCGAATGCAGGTCGACGATTTCCAGCGTGGCATGGAGTGCCTTCGCTTCCTCGCTGACTTCAGGCAGCGGCTTGCCGTCGACCTGGTTCATGCTGCGCTCGAGATAGCCGGGCGCGATGGCGAAGAACGCAACTGCAACGAGCGCGAAGACTAGCGCCGGGATCCAGTAACGCTTCTTCATGCTTGAGCCCTCACATAGGTGACATAGGAAAAGCCCGGGCGGCCTTCGCTCGCGTCATGGTCCTCGCGTGCGGTTTCTGTCCAGCCCTTGCCGGGTGGGTCCATGAAGGTGTCGCCGTCATACTCGGCCAGGACTTCGGTCAGTTCGATCCGTTCGGCTTCCCGCTCGAACAGGCGATAGATCTCTGCCCCGCCAATGATGGCGACGGGGTCGCCACTGGCCAGCTGTAATGCATCGGCGCGCGAACGGGCGACTTCCGCGCCATCCGCCTGCCAGCCTTCGTCACGCGTCAGCACGATGTGGCGGCGACCGGGCAGCGGCGAGGGAAAGCTCTCGAAGGTCTTGCGGCCCATGATCATGGCATGGCCCATGGTCAGCCGCTTGAACCGCTTGAGGTCGTCCGGGATGTGCCAGGGAATTGCGCCGTCCTTGCCGATCACGCCATTGGCGGCACGGGCATAGATCATGAAGGGCTGCGGCAAATCGCCCACGCGTCTATTCCCAGATCAGCTGGGTCGCGTGGCCCATCTTGCGCCCTTCACGGGCCTTGGCCTTGCCGTAGAGATGCAGGTGCGTGGCCGGATCGTCCAGCCAGTGGGTCGCATCGAGCGCATCCTTGCCGACGATATTCGTCATGCAGATGCCCGGCGCGACGGTGCGGGCATCGCCCAGCGGCAGGCCGCACACCGCGCGGATGTGGTTTTCGAACTGGCTGGTGGCAGCGCCTTCGATGGTCCAGTGGCCCGAATTGTGGACCCGCGGGGCCATCTCGTTGAACACCGGGCCGCGCGCTGTGGCGAAGAACTCCAGCGTCAGCACGCCGATGTAATTGAGCGCATCGGCGACTTGCCCCGCCAAGTCGCGCGCTTCTTCCACCTGTCCTTCGACGAAGGCCCCGGCCGGCAGCGTGGAGGTATGCAGCATGCCGCCCTCATGGACATTGGCGGTGCTGTCCCAGACCACCTTGTCGCCTTTGGCCGTGCGGGCGAGGATGACGGAAAATTCGGCGTCGAACTCGACAAAGCCTTCGTAGATGCAAGGGGCATCGGGAAGGGCGATTCCCTCCGCGTCACGCGCAACGTCGATGCGCCACTGGCCCTTGCCGTCATAGCCGTCGCGGCGCGTTTTCAGGATGCCCGGCGTGCCGATCCGCTCCATCGCATCGACAAGGTCGGCGCGCGAATCGATCGGGGCATAGGGTGCCGGGGTGCCACCGAGCCCTTCGACAAAGCGCTTTTCGTTGAGGCGGTCTTGGGCCGTTTCCAGTGCGCGCGGGTGCGGGGCGAGAAGGCTCTCCAGCGGGCCAAGCGGCTCCACCGGCACGTTCTCGAATTCCCAGGTCACCACGTCGCACTTCTGCGCGAAGGCAGCCATGGCCTGGCGGTCGTCCCAACGGTTGACGAAGACATCGTGGCAGACATCGCCGACAACATGATCCTTGTCCGGCGTGAAGGCGATGCAGCGGTAGCCCATTTGTGCGGCAGACATGGCCATCATCCGGCCAAGCTGGCCGCCGCCCAGAATGCCTATCGTTCCCCCCGGCGTGATCATCTTACCGGGGCTTCTCCGCTACTGCCTCGGTGCGCGCGGCGCGCCAGGCTTTCAGCCGATCAGCAATGGCTTCGTCGGATGTAGCGAGAATGCTCGCGGCGAGCAGGCCGGCATTGGTTGCACCCGCTTCGCCAATGGCCAGCGTACCGGTAGGAACCCCGGCGGGCATCTGCACGATCGAGAGCAGGCTATCCATGCCGTTCAGCGCCTTGGACTGCACCGGCACGCCCAGCACCGGCAAATGGGTCATCGCCGCGACCATGCCCGGCAGGTGAGCTGCACCGCCGGCTCCGGCGATAATGACCTTGAAGCCTTCGGCCTCAGCGCCTCTGGCAAAGTCGCTCATCCGGTCGGGCGTGCGATGGGCCGAGACGATCCGCGCATCATAGGCGATTTCGAGCTCGTCCAGCACTCTGGCGGCGCATTCCATGGTCGGCCAGTCGGACTGGCTGCCCATGATGATCGCGATTTTGGCGTCAGCCATTTCAGGCATCCTTCAAATAGTAGCGCTCGCCCGGCTGCATGTTGTCGTCGAATTCGTAGACGATCGGCTGGCCGGTGGGAATCTCGAGCCCGGTAATGTCCTCATCCGAAATGCCGGACAGATGTTTCACCAGTGCGCGTAGCGAATTGCCGTGGGCGGAAATGATCACTGTCTCGCCGCTGGCGAGAACGGGGAGGATATCGCTCTCCCAATAAGGCAGCACGCGCTCAATGGTCAGCTTGAGGCTTTCCGTGCTCGGGATCGGGATCCCGGCATAGCGCGGGTCCTTGCCCAGATCGTAGTCGCTGCCGGCTTCCATCTCCGGCGGCGGCACGTCGAAGCTGCGGCGCCAGATATGCACTTGCTCGTCGCCATGCCGGTCGCGGGTTTCCTGCTTGTCGAGCCCGGTCAGCCCGCCATAGTGCCGCTCGTTGAGTCGCCAGTCTTTGGTTTCCGGGATCCACAGCCGCCCGCAATATTCCAGCGCATAATGCAGCGTCTTGATCGCGCGGGTCTGGTAGGAAGTGAAGGCGACGGTCGGCAACACGCCTTTCTCTTTCAACAGTTCGCCCGCCGCCTTGGCTTCGCTGACGCCTTTTTCGGTCAGGTCGACATCCCACCAGCCGGTGAAGCGGTTTTCTAGGTTCCACTGGCTTTGGCCGTGGCGGACGAGGATGAGAGTAGGCATGTTGGCTCCGTATCCCTTCGGGAGCGCCACGCGTTAGCCGCCCTCGCTTCCCTTGGAAAGCCCGGACTCGCCTGATTCGTTGCCCAATTCGCGCGCTTGAGCCTTCCGCCGACGCAGGTTCTCGCGCAATTTGGCTGCCAGGCGCTCTTCGCGCGACATATTCTTGTGCGGTTCTTCACCCATGGGAAATCCCTTGCCGTTATTGCATTCCAACCTCAAGCACCGCTTGACATTCGGGGCGCTCGCGACAATAGGCCGCGCCTCATTCCGGTACGCTGCTGTAGCTCAGTGGTAGAGCGCACCCTTGGTAAGGGTGAGGCCGGGAGTTCAATCCTCCCCAGCAGCACCAGATTTTTGTCGCACTACCGCTTTGCTGGTTGAGCGCATTCTTCCCGCTTGAAATCGCCACTGTCTTATCCCATTCATACACTATGGATGAGAATGAGGCCGATGACGCCGCGCCAACAGCGCCTGCGATTGTCCCAGCAGCGGATATTTTCGAGGATGAGGATGGCGTCCTGACACGCCTGCATCCCAATCACCAGACGCAGATGCGCGTGGAAGGGAGCATTGCTGCCCTGGTCGTTTCGACTGCCGCGCTGGTTGCCGACGTGGCACTGCCGGTTTGGAACGGTGCGATTGTCATCCCTGTCGTGATTGTCGCGCTCCTGCTGGTGTGGCGCATGCCGCATCGCCGCTTCATCGCGCGGGGATATTCGATCAACGATGACCGGCTGCGTGTCGTGCGGGGCTTGCTGTTCCGCTCCGACACGGTGGTCCCGTTTGGCCGGGTCCAGCATATCGATGTCGATCGCGGCCCGCTGGAGCGATATTTCGGACTGGCGACGCTGACCCTGCATACAGCTGGGTCGCACAATGCCTCGGTGCACCTGCCGGGGCTCGCGCATGACACCGCTTTGGCGATGCGCGAGGAAATTCGCGCTCACATCAAGCGCGAGGTGCTGTGAACGGGGAAGCGGTCATTGCAGCAACGGCGGAAGGCGAGCCCCAGCGCACCGATGTGCTGACCTTTGTCGTGAAGGCAGTGACAGTGCTGCCGCAACTGCTCATCCCGCTGGGCTTCGCATCCTACAGCATCGCCGACGGCGAGTTCGGCGGCGTGGCACTATACCTTGCGCTGCTGGCAGCGGCTGCGCTGGCGCTGATCCTGCTGTCGTCCTTCCTGCAATGGAGCCGCTTCACCTATCGTATTGGCGAAACGGATATACGGGTCGAAAGCGGCCTGCTCTCCCGCGCGGCGCGCTCTGTACCATACGAGCGGATCCAGGACGTCAGCCTGGAACAGAAACTGGTGCCGCGCCTGCTGGGCCTCGTCGAAGTAAAATTTGAAACCGGCGCTGGCGGTAAGGACGAGCTGGCGCTGGCCTACCTTTCCGAGGAGGAGGGGGAAGCCTTGCGCGAGTTGGTGCGCGAACGGCGTGAGGATAGCGATGATGTGCCCGCCAGTCCCGTGCAGGAAACCGAGGATGCGGTGGAAACCACCCCGGCGGCCACGTTGTTCGCCATGGGTCCCAGGCGTCTGTTCACCTTTGGCCTGTTTGAATTCTCGCTGGCTGTGGTCGCCGTTATCGGCGGTCTCGCCCAGCAGTTCGATTTCCTGCTCCCGTTCGACATCTGGGATTGGCGTGAGTGGAGCGGGCTTGTTGCAGTTCCGACGGCGCAGATTGCCGGCTGGGGCTTGGCCGCTCAGATGATCGGCGGCGTACTGGCCGTTCTGTCGTTGCTCGCCGTCGGAATCGTGACTGGCGTTATCCGCACCTTCCTGCGCGACTGGGGGTTCCGGCTGGAGAAGACACCCAAGGGTTTCCGCCGCCGCCGTGGCTTGCTGACCCGGACAGATGTTGTCATGCCGGCCCACCGCGTGCAGGCGTTGATTATGAGCACCGGCATCGTGCGTCGCCGCTTCGGCTGGAACGCGCTCAAGTTCGTAAGCCTCGCTCAGGATTCGGGCTCTTCGAGCCACGTGGTCGCCCCATTTGCGCAGGATGATGAGCTTGCCCCGATTATTCGTGCAGCCGGTTTCGAACCGGCCGGTGAAGATCTCGACTGGCAGCGCGGGTGTACGGCTCATCGCAACCTGTCGATGCTCGTGAACGCCACTATCCTTGGCCTGATGACCTCCTTCGTGCTTGCCCTGACCACGCTCACGGATAACGATGCACTCAGTGGAAAGGCGTGGTTTGCGCTGATCCCCTTTTCGGTCGGGACTTTTCTTGTTCTGCGGGAGTTCTTCGTGTGGCGCTATGCGCGCAATGCGCTCAGCCTGCGGCAGGTTGTTCGCCGTGCGGGCTGGCTTGCGCCATCCACAACCATTGCCAATCGGGTGAAGCTGCAGTCGGTCGAGATCAAGCAAGGCCCGCTGGCCCGGCGTTTCGGCTACGCCTCGCTGCATCTGGGCCTGGCCGGCGGAAGTTATGCCATCGAGGGGATCCCGCTTGACCGGGCAAGGGCTCTGCGAAATGGCATCCTCGGCAGCATTGCCGGCACCGATTTCTCAGAACTCAACCGCTGAGGGCGGCTCAGGCGCGAAGGTCGGCCCAGTCCGGGTTCTCGTCGAATTTCGCAGCGACATAGGAACACTTGGGCTCAATCCTGAAGCCCTGGGCGCGGGCATCGGCCACCAGCCGCTCGACCAGCAATGCCGCTATGCCTTGGCCGCGCAAGGCGCGCGGGACCATTGTGTAAGTCGCGATATGGACATCCTTTGCGCCGGGTCCCTGTTCCCATTCCAGCATAGCGGTATGGGTGTCACCGGGGATATGGGCGACGTATTTTCCGCCCGAACCCTGCACATGGTGCAGGATGCTGATGCCGTCGTTCGCTTTGCTCATCGCCATCCTCCTTCTTGCGCTGGGCTGTGCGCACGCTAGGGGCGTTTGCATGCGTTTTCTGTCCGATAATGCCGCCACCGTCCACCCCAAGGTTTGGGATGCACTGCAGGCGGCCGACGAAGTCGACACGCCTTATGACGGGGATTCGTGGTCGCAGCGGCTCGATACGGCTTTTGGTGAGCTGTTCGGGCGCGAGGTTGCAGTGCTGTGGGTTGCGACCGGTACGGCCGCCAATTGCCTCGCCCTGGCAGGTTTGGTCCAGCCACATGGCGGGGTAGTGTGCCACGAGGAAGCTCACATCGAGATGGACGAGGCCGGTGCGCCGGGTTTCTACCTGCATGGTGCGAAGCTGATGCTGGCACAAGGCGAGGGCGCAAAGCTGACGCCCGACGCCATCCGTGCTGTGGTGGATCCGATCCGCGACGATGTCCACCAGGTCCAGCCGCATGCCATCTCTGTCACTCAGGCTAGCGAATATGGCCGCGCGTACCGTCCTGAAGAACTGCAGGCGATCGGTGCATTGGCGCTGGAGCGCGGTCTTGGTCTGCATGTCGATGGCGCACGGTTTGGCAATGCGGTGGCCTATCTTGGTTGCTCGCCTGCAGAGGCAGTTGGTCCCGCTAAGGCGCTCAGTTTCGGTTGCGTCAAGAACGGGGCAATGAACGCCGAAGCGATCGTGTTCTTCGACCCGGCACTCGCCGACATGGTGCAATACCGCCGCAAGCGCGCCGGGCATTTGCAGAGCAAGGGCCGCTTCCTCGCCGCGCAATTGCTGGCGATGCTGCAGGATGACCTGTGGCTGGAAAATGCCCGCGCGGCTAATGCGGCAGCCCAGGCTATCGTTGCAGAGGCGAGCGAGCGACTGATGCACCCGGTCGAAGCCAATGAGGTCTTCATGCGGCTGACTGCCGATGAGCGTGAGGCACTGCGCAGGCAGGGCTTCGAGTTCTACGACTGGGGCGCTGATGCCGCGCGCTTTGTCGCCGCTTGGGACAGCGACCAGTCCGCCGCCCGCGCGCTGGGCCGGGCTATTGCCAGCCTGTGAGCGCAACTGAAGCCAACATGCTGAACTGGCGCGTTGTCCTCCCGTTCCTGCTGACTGGGACGATCTGGGGTTCGACCTGGTTCGTCATCACCGGCCAGATCGACGGAGTGCCCGCTGCGTGGTCGGTGTTCTATCGCTTTGCGCTGGCGACCCCGGCCCTTTTCATCGTTGCATTACTGATGAAGCGGCGGCTGCGGCTTGCCGCGGCGGAGCAGAAACTGGCGATGATTGTCGGCCTGTTCCAGTTCAGCGGTAACTTCCTGTTCGTCTATCACTCCGAACTCTACGTCACCTCGGGCATTGTCGCGATGATGTTCGGGCTGCTGATGGTACCGAATGCGTTGCTTGGGAGGATATTCCTGGGCGAGCGCCAGCAAGGCGGCTTCTGGCTGGGCAGCGCTGTGGCGATTATCGGGGTGTCCTTGCTGCTGCTGCACGAATGGCGCGCCAACCCCGATGCCGGTGTGGTCGGCGGCAATGTCGCGCTTGGCATCGTGTTGGCCATGCTGGGCATCCTCGCTGCGTCGGTTGCCAATGTGATCCAGGCCAACCCGGTCGGTCGCGGAGTACCGATGGTCAGCCTGCTGGCGTGGGCGATGCTCTATGGCACGCTGTTCGATTTCGGTTTTGCGCTCTTGACTACGGGGGCACCGCCGATTCCGACAGCGATCGAATACTGGTCAGGTATCGTCTATCTTGCACTAGTCGGATCTGTCGTCACATTCCCGTTGCACTACAACCTGGTGCGCGAGATTGGGGCCGGGCGGACCGCCTACAACTCGATCCTGACCATCTCGGTGGCGATGTTCATATCGACACTTTTCGAAGACTATGCCTGGACCTTGCTGACGCTTGGCGGGATGGCATTGGCGGTGGTCGGGATGGTGCTGGCGCTCCGCTCAAAGCAGAGACCCTCATCCGACTCCGGCTAAGCTCCTGCGTCGCCAAGCCTCCGTATCCTTCTCCCATCGGGAGAAGGAAAGCGCAGCTTGCGAGCGTACGGAGCTAGCGAAGCTTGGATGAGGGGATCACCCATTGAGAAGTGCGGCAAGCCCCTCCTTGTAGGTCGGATAGCGCGGCTCCCAGCCCAGCATCCGCTTGGCCTTCCCGTTCGCGACGCGACGGTTTTCGGCATAGAAACCGAGCGCCATGGGGGAGAGGTCGGCTTCCTCCAGCGACTGGAGCGGTGGCGGCTCCTGCCCGAGCAAGCGGCAGGCATGTTCGATCACTTCATTCTGGCTGCACGGCAAATCGTCGCCGAGATTGTACGCACCGCTCGGAGCGTCGAGCCCGGCGATGACCCCGCTCACGATATCGTCGACATGCACCCGGCTGAAAACCTGGCCCGAGATATCGATGCGGTTCGCCCGCCCGTCGCGCACCCGGTCGAGCGCGCTGCGGCCCGGGCCATAAATGCCGGGCAGCCGAAACACGTGCGCCCCGCGCTCCATCCACAGCGCGTCGCATTCGGCGCGGGCCGAACGCCGGCCGCCGCCCGTCGGCGTGCTCTCGTCGACCCAGGCGCCGTTTGCGTCGCCATAGACTCCGGTAGACGACAGGTAGCCGATCCAGCAATGATCCAGCGCATCGCCATAGGTTTCCAGTACCGGGTCGGTGCCGCTGTCACGGGAAGGCGGCACTGAGGACAAGACGTGGCTTGATTCGCGGAGCGCTTCTGTCACCGCTGCATGGTTGCCGAAGGCTACAGTACCGTCGCGCCCGGTGGAAGCGACGGTCCAACCCGCATTTTCCAGCGCAGTTCCAATGCGTTTGGCAGTGTAACCCAATCCGAAGATGAAGAATCTCTTCATGTCTGCCTCTTAGCTCTTACATGGCTTTTGGAAAGCACACCGAGAAAGAGTAGGTTCCCGCGCATTATGGACGTAGCACGTAATCCCGAGATGGCCGACGCGGCCCCGACCCCGCACGAACCGCCTGTAATCCGACGAGAGGACTACACGCCTTTCCCCTGGCTGGTGCCGGAAACGCGTCTGCATTTCGACCTTGGGCTGGAGGCGACACGTGTTGTCTCAAAGCTCACGGTTGCGCGTAACGCCAAGGCTCATCGGGTCGACTCAATTCGTCTCAATGGTGACGGTGCGGAGCTGGCTTCGGTCAAGGTCGATGGCGAACCGATCAGCGACTGGACCATGGATGGCGACGACTTGATCGTGCCACTCTCTGGCGACGCGCACGAGATCGAAATCGCGACGGAGATCGCTCCGTCAGCCAACAGCCAGTTGATGGGGCTTTATGCCTCGAACGGCATGCTCTGCACCCAGTGCGAGGCGGAAGGCTTTCGCCGCATTACTTTCTACCCCGACCGGCCGGATGTGCTTTCGACCTATCGCGTGCGGATGGAAGGTGACGCGCAGCAGTTCCCGATCCTGCTGTGTAATGGCAACAAGGAAACCGAGGGCGCGCTCGACGGCGGGCGGCATTTCGCAGAATGGCACGATCCCTGGCCCAAGCCGAGCTACCTGTTCGCGATGGTGGCGGGGGACCTTGTCGCCAATTCCTCGACCTTCACCACGATGAGTGGCCGCCAAGTCGAACTCAACGTCTGGGTCCGTGAAGGCGATTTGCCGCGTACAGAGCATGCGATGGAATCGCTCAAGAAGAGCATGCAATGGGACGAAGAGGTGTTCGGGCGCGAATACGATCTCGACCTGTTCAACATCGTTGCCGTTTCCGACTTCAATATGGGGGCAATGGAGAACAAGGGGCTCAACGTCTTCAACACCAAGTATGTGCTGGCCGACCCCGACACCGCGACAGATGCCGATTTCGACGCCATCGAGGGCGTGATCGCGCATGAGTACTTCCACAACTGGTCAGGTAATCGCGTGACCTGCCGCGACTGGTTCCAGCTTTCGCTGAAGGAAGGCTTCACCGTGCTTCGCGACCAGTTGTTCTCGCAGGATATGCAGGGCGAAGCGGTCAAGCGGATCGAGGACGTGCGGATCCTGCGCTCGGCGCAGTTCCCGGAAGATTCCGGCCCGTTGGCGCACCCGATCCGGCCTGACAGCTACCGCGAGATCAGCAACTTCTATACTGCAACCGTCTACAACAAGGGTGCCGAAGTCATCCGCATGATGCGCTCGATGGCGGGACCCAAGGCGTTCCGGCAGGCAACCGACCTTTATTTCGATCGCCACGACGGCGAGGCCGCGACCTGCGAAGATTTCGTCAAGGCCATGGAAGACGGGGCTGGGCTCGATCTTAGCCAGTTCCGCTTGTGGTACTCGCAAGCCGGCACGCCCAAGGTCGATGTGACGCTGAGCCATGAAGGCGATATTGCGACATTGACGCTCAGGCAGACCGTCCCGGCAACGCCTGGGCAGCCGGCCAAGTTGCCGATGCCGATACCTTTGCGGATCGCACTGTTCGACCGTGAGAAGGGAACGCATGCAGGCGAGCAGCTGATCGTGATCGACAGGGCTGAAAAAGTCCTGAGCTTCGAGGGCTTCGCCGCAGCACCCGTGCTTTCGATAAATCGAGGTTATACCGCCCCCGTGGCGATCGAGCGGCACGTCCCGCGCGAAGATCTCGTCTTCCTCGCAGCGCAGGATGATGACAGCTTTGCTCGCTACGAGGCGATGCAGGAGCTGGTTGTCGGCCATCTCGTTGCAGCCTTGGGCGACGGGTTGAGCGACAGCGACCGCGAGGCCGGGCAGGAAGCGATCGCAAGTGCCTTCGGTGCGATCATCGCTGACGAGGCGCTAGACGACTCGATGCGTGGCGAGCTGATGATGTTGCCGAGCCAGACCTATCTGATGGAGCAGATGCTGGTCGCCGACCCGGGCCGGATTCATGTGGAGCGCGAGTCGCTCAAGGCATGGCTTGGCAATCGTTTCCTCAGCCAACTCGAAGCCTTGCACGACCGTGTGTCGGCAGTGCCCTACAGCATGGAAAGCGCCGCGCGCGGGGCCCGCAAGGTCAAGACGCAGGCACTGGTGTACTTGGCTGCGGCCGCTCCCGAAGCTACGGCAGAGCGCGCTTGGGACCAGTTCAACGCGGCCGACAACATGACCGACAGGCAAGGCGCTCTAATGGTGCTCGCCGGGCTCGAAGGGGTCGATCGCACCAATGCACTGCTCGACTTCTACAACCGCTACCAGGGCAATGAGCTGGTGATCGACAAGTGGTTCACGCTGCAGGCGCTGTCGCTCCACCCCGACGCGCTTGCGCATGTAAAGGCGCTGGCCAAGCACAAGGATTTCACCCTGCGCAATCCCAACCGGGTGCGTTCGCTTTACATGGCCTTTGCCGGCAACCCACATGCATTCCATGTCGCAAGCGGTGAAGGCTACCGGGTCCTTGCCGATTTGATCCTGGCGCTCGATCCGATCAATCCGCAAACAGCGGCACGATTTGTTCCGGCGCTGGGCCGCTGGCGCAGGATGGAGCCGGGCCGGGCGGCCTTGATGCGGACAGAACTGGAACGGATCGCTGCTGCGGAAACGCTTTCGCGCGACACCTTCGAGCAAGTCACGCGGTCGCTTGGCTAAGGCCTATGGCTGGCGATCTCGAAATCCTGCGGGCGGGAGTGTTGGGTAGCATTCCGCACGGTTTCCTGACTCGCAAGGGCGGGGTCTCGACCGGAGAAGTCGCAGGACTGCAATTCGGGATCGGCGCGGATGACGATCCCGCATCCGTGGCGGAGAACCGGCGGCGTGCCGTCGCGGCGATCCTGCCCGAATCGGCGCTCGTCATGCCGCACCAGGTGCATTCGCCCGATGCTGTGGTCGTAACCGATCCCTGGCCGCAGGATGCCCGCCCGCAAGCTGACGCGGTGGTGACGGACAGGCCCGGCCTCCTGCTGGGGGTCGTCACAGCCGATTGCGCGCCGATATTGCTCGCTGATCATGAGGCCGGGGTTGTGGCAGCGGCGCACGCCGGCTGGCGCGGTGCACAGGCGGGCGTGCTGGAATCGACCATCGAGGCCATGCGTTCGCTGGGCGCACAAATCGATCGTATCGCCGCTGCAATAGGTCCTTGCATCGCGCAGGCGAGTTATGAGGTCGATGCCCGGTTCCGCACCCATTTCACCGCCGCAGACGAGCGCTTTTTCGCGCCTGGTCGCAGCGGTCACTGGCAGTTCGATCTCGAGGCCTATGTTGAGGCGCGATTGATGATCTCTGGCGTTCGGCGCATCGAGCGGCTGGGGCGCGATACCTACACCGATCCCGAGCGTTTCTATTCCTTCCGCCGCGCCACGCATCTGGGTGAGGCAAACTACGGCCGGCAGGCGTCTGTGATCGGGCTGGCTAACCCTGTTGCATGAATCTGCACAAATCCTGCCCAAAAGGCCATTGGCATCGCAGGCCAATCGGGCTAGTAGCGCGCCCAAACAGGCGTAGCGCCCAACCAAGGGCGCGCGATGGGGCTCGAATTTCGGAACTGTCGCGGTATGCCTGCTTTGTTGAGTGAACTGAGCCGGGCCACGTTTGTCCGGCTATTGGTAAGGCAGGACTAATGGCTGACACTTCGGGCGTCTCAACGGCGGACGCAGCTACCGAACACGGCGAAGGCGAGATTGATCGCCGCGACTTCATCAACATTGCTGCGATCAGCGCAGCGGGTGTCGGCGGTCTCGCCGTAGTCTACCCGCTCGTCAGCCAGATGGCGCCGTCGGCTGACGTTCTGGCAGAAAGCTCGACCGAGCTCGACATTTCCGCGATCCAGCCCGGCCAGGCCGTCAAGGCGGTTTTCCGCAAGCAACCGCTGTTCGTGCGTCGCCTTACCCAGCAGGAAATCGATGCTGCCAACGCAGTCGACGTCTCGTCGTTGCGCGACCCGCAGACCCTCGCCGACCGGACCAAGGAAGGGCACCAGGACGTGCTCGTGACCATGGGTGTCTGCACGCACCTTGGCTGTGTCCCGCTGGGTGCTGCCGAGGGTGAGACCCGCGGCGAGTTCGGCGGCTATTTCTGCCCTTGTCACGGCTCGGTGTTCGACACCGCCGCCCGCATTCGCAAGGGTCCGGCACCGACCAACCTCGAAGTGCCTGAATATAGCTTCACTTCCGACACCACCATCGTCGTCGGCTAAGGACTGGAAGAGACAGAATCATGAGCTTTCCCTGGGCCAAGCAATATCAACCCACCAACGGGTTCATGCAGTGGATGGACGAGAAGCTGCCGCTTCCGCGCCTCGTCTATAACGCTGTCGGTGCCGGCTATCCGGTCCCCCGCAACCTGAGCTATTTCTGGAACTTCGGCGTGCTCGCCGGATTCTGCCTGGTGCTGCAGATCGTCACCGGCGTGGTGCTGGCGATGCATTATGCACCCAACGCACTGGTGGCCTTCTCCTCGACCGAACACATCATGCGCGACGTCAACTGGGGCTGGATGCTGCGCTACATGCACGCGAATGGGGCGAGCTTCTTCTTCCTCGTGCTTTACATCCACATCTTCCGCGGCTTCTTCTACAGTTCTTACAAGGCTCCGCGCGAAATGATCTGGCTCCTGGGCGTGGTCATCTTCCTGCTGTGCATGGCAACCGCCTTCATGGGCTACGTCCTGCCGTGGGGCCAGATGAGCTTCTGGGGTGCCAAGGTCATCACCGGCCTGTTCGGCGCGATCCCGCTGGTCGGCGAACCGCTGCAGGTCTGGCTGCTGGGCGGCTATGCGCCTGACAACTCGGCGCTCAACCGCTTCTTCTCGCTGCACTTCCTGCTGCCCTTCGTGATCGCCGGCGTGGTGATCCTGCACATCTGGGCGCTGCACCTGACGGGTTCGTCGAACCCGACCGGCGTTGAAGTGAAGAGCGAAAGCGACACCGTGCCGTTCCACCCGTACTACACGGCCAAGGACGGCTACGGGCTCGGCATCTTCCTGCTGATCTATGCGCTGTTCGTGTTCTTCATGCCCAACACGCTGGGCCACCCGGAGAACTACATCGAAGCCAACCCGCTTTCGACCCCGGCGCTGATCGTACCTGAGTGGTACTTCTACCCGTTCTACGCGATCCTGCGCGCCTTCACCTTCGATTTCATCCTGCCGGCGAAGCTGTGGGGCGTGCTGGCAATGTTCGCCTCGATCCTGCTGTGGTTCTTGCTACCCTGGCTCGACCGTTCGCCGGTTCGCAGCGGCCACTATCGTCCGCTGTTCCGCAAGTTTTTCTGGTTCGGGCTGATCCCCTGCATGGCCGTGCTGTTCTATTGCGGCGGCGCGCATGCGGAGGAACCCTACATCATGCTCAGCCAGATCGCGACGGCATACTACTTCCTCCACTTCCTCGTGATCATCCCGATCGTCTCTTCGATCGAGAAGCCGGAACCGCTGCCTTATTCGATCACCGAAGCGGTGCTGGGTTCCGACAAGGACGCCGTGCTGGGCGAAGACAAAGCGCCTGCGGCCTGAAGCGAATAGGAAAGACACAACCATGATCCGCCTGTTTTCTATCGCCGCCGGCCTGGTATTCACCTTCGTAGTGATGCTTGCCTTCGTGGTCGGTGCCTACACCGCCGCAACTGAAGAGCCGGTGCATGACGCATCGTATTACTTCGCCGAGAAGCCGATTGCTCCCGCAGGCGGCTTCTCCTTCAACGGCCCGCTCGGCAAGTGGGACTATGCCCAGCTCCAGCGCGGGCTGAAGGTCTACAACGAAGTCTGCTCAGCCTGTCACTCGCTCAAATATGTCCCGTTCCGTGACCTTGAGAAGATCGGCTACACCGAAGGACAGGTGAAGGCATTTGCCGCCACCAAGCAGGTTCCCGGCATCAATCCCGACACGGGTGAGAACGAATTGCGTCCGGGCTTGGCAACGGATTATTTCCCGTCGCCTTACGCCAACGACGTCGAAGGCCGCCTGGCCAACAACAACGCACTTCCGCCTGACCTCTCGCTGATGACCAAGGCGCGCAAGGACGGAACCAATTATGTCTATTCGCTGCTCATCGGTTATGGCGAGCCCTCGGAAGAGCTGAAGGCTCAGTTCCCCGAGTTTGAGACGCCGGCCGGGCTGCATTTCAACCCGTACTTCCCGAACCTCAACCTGGCCATGACCAAGCCTCTGACCGACGGGCAGGTGACCTATGACGATGGCACCGAGGCAACGGTCGACCAGATGGCGCAGGACGTTGCTGCGTTCATGACCTGGACTGCCGAACCTTCGATGGTGAAGCGCAAGCAGACCGGCTGGGCAGTGATGATCTTCCTGCTCTTCGCCACCGTGCTGGCCTATTTCTCCAAGCAGCAGATCTGGGCAGCAGTGAAGCCCAAGAAGGCCAAGTAAGACCAAACTTGTTCGGACAAGAGCTAGCAAAGGCGCCCCTCCATCCCGTGATGCGAGGGGCGCTTTCGTTTCCAGGGGGGAAGAGATGACGACCGATGAACTGAAGGCGCTTATTCGAACAGTGCCCGATTTCCCGTCGCCGGGGATCCAGTTCCGCGACATCACCACCCTACTCAGCAATGGCGACGGTCTTGCCGCGACCATGCGGCACCTTGCAGAAGCAGCTCGGATGGCTGGTGCAGAGTCGATTGCCGGGATGGAAGCCCGGGGTTTCATCTTTGGCGCGGGGGTCGCTGTCGAGCTGGGAATCGGCTTCGTCCCGGTTCGCAAGCCCGGCAAGCTGCCGGTTGAAACCATCGGTGTGGACTATGATCTGGAGTACGGGACCGACCGGCTTGAGATCGATCCTTCCGCGATCCCTCAGGGTCAAAAAGTCGTTATTGTCGATGACCTGATAGCGACCGGTGGAACGGCGCTTGCTGCGGCGCAACTGCTGCGGCGGGCCGGTGCGGTTGTCGAACAGGCACTGTTTGTCATCGACTTGCCGGAACTCGGGGGTGTCGAAAGGCTCAGGCAGGCAGGGATCACGGTCGATTCATTGATGGCATTCGAAGGCCACTAGATTTTCCCTGACTTGCGTTTCGGGAAAGAAAATCCCGCTCGCTCATTGGTTTGTTGAAAAGCGACTAGGGGCGTAGAACAAGTTCATGGAATCACAGGCACTCGTCATTGCCACAATCGGCGTGCTGGGCATTGGTGCACAATGGCTGGCGTGGCGGACTGGCTGGCCTGCAATCGTGCTCATGCTGCAAGCGGGGTTTATCGCCGGGCCGGTGCTTGGTGCCTTCGATTTGCGCTTACTGGATCCCGAGGCAGCGTTCGGTGACCTGCTGGAGCCCATGATCGGCCTAGGCGTTGCGCTCATCCTGTTCGAGGGCGGGTTGAGCCTCGACTTGCGCGAGCTGCGCCATTCCGGCCAAGCCGTCTGGCGCCTCGCAACCATTGGCGTGCTTGCAGGCTGGGCGCTGGGTGCAGCAGCGGGATTCTACGTTGCCGGGCTGGTTTGGCCGGTCGCGATCCTGTTTGGCGGTATCCTGATCGTGACCGGGCCGACAGTGGTGATCCCGCTATTGAGGCAGGCCAATATCCAGCCGCGTCCGGCATCGATCCTCAAGTGGGAGGGCATCGTCAACGATCCTACGGGCGCGCTGTGTGCGGTGATTGCTTACGAGTATTTCCGCAAGATCCAGGAAAGCCCGGGTGCATCGCTGTTCGAAGTTGTCCCGCCGCTGATCATCGCCGCCATTATCGCCGGGCTGATCGGCTATGCTGCTGCCGCCGCAATCGCCTGGCTGTTTCCACGCGGCGCAATCCCGGAATACCTCAAGGTCCCGGTGCTGTTTATCACTGTCATCGGGGTATTCGTGTTCTGCAATACCATCGAGCACGAAGCCGGACTGGTCGCGGTGACTGTGATGGGCGTGGCACTTGCCAACCTCAATGTGTCGAGCCTGCGGAGCATTCATCCGTTCAAGGAGAATATCGCGGTCTTGCTCGTATCGGGTATCTTCATTCTGCTCGCATCGAGCCTGCATGCCGAAGACCTGCAATATGTGAACTGGCGGTTCGGCGCCTTCCTTATCGCCCTGTTGTTCCTTGTTCGACCGGCGACGGTTCTTATCAGTCTACTCGGCACAAACGTCCCTTGGCGCGAGCGGCTGTTTATCGCCTGGATCGCCCCGCGCGGGATTGTGCTAGTGGCCATTTCCGGCCTGTTCGCACTGCGGCTCAGCGAGCTGGGCTATGCCGACGGCAATGTCCTGATCGGGCTCAGCTTCGCGGTCGTGGTGGCGACCGTCATCTTCCACGGCTTCTCGGTCAATTTCGTCGCGAAACTGCTCGGCATCAAGGGGACCTCGCGACCGGGGTTGCTGGTTGTTGGCAGCAATCCTTGGACCATTGCGCTGGCGAAGCAGATGCAGGGCCTGAAGACCCCGGTCATGGTCGTCGATCCCAGCTGGCAGCGGCTCGCCCCGGCGCGGCGGGAAGGGCTGCCATACTATCACGGCGAGATCCTCAACGAGGCGACCGAGCACAATCTCGACCTGACACCGTACCAGGTGCTGGTGGCGGCGACCGATAACGAGGCGTACAATGCGCTCGTCTGCAACGAATTCGCGCATGAAGTGGGTCGCGACAGCGTCTACCAGCTCGGTGAATCATCGGAAGGCGACCATCGTGCCTTGCCCGAATCAATCCGCGGCCGTGCTCTGTTCGAATCCGGCTTCGGTGTGACCGATGTGCAGGATCGCCAGCAGCAGGGCTGGGTATTCCGCAAGACCCGCCTGACAGAAGAATACACCTTTGATCGCGCCCAGGCCGACATGCCGGAAGATACACACTTGCTCATGTTGCTGCGGGAAACCGGCACCATGCGCTTCTTTACGCACGCCGCCCGGCCGGAACCGCG
Organism: Parerythrobacter aestuarii; assembly: GCF_030140925.1. Taxonomy (NCBI): domain Bacteria; kingdom Pseudomonadati; phylum Pseudomonadota; class Alphaproteobacteria; order Sphingomonadales; family Erythrobacteraceae; genus Parerythrobacter; species Parerythrobacter aestuarii. The sequence continues at coordinate 104,398 of NZ_JARBWD010000001.1, read as the reverse complement.
GGCCGGCGATACAGTCATTTCCTTTGCCCCGCCGCAAGCGCGTTCTGCAGAAGAGACCGCCGCCCGCAAGTCAGGCAAGCGCGGCCCCGAGACAGCACCGGCATGACAAGATCCGGAGAACCAAGAATGCATCGCACCTTCCTCCTCGTACCCGTATTGATGGCCGCTTCTGCCTGCAGCGACACACCGGCATCGAACAGCGAAGAGCCGGTCGGGATGGAAGCTCCTGAGCCTGCAGCATCCGAGCCGGTTTCCATCATCCGCCCCGATATCGAGGAAGCGGTTATGATTCCGCTGGAGGCACTCAATGCCACCATTGTCTTCCGAGATTCTGGATCGGAACTTTCTGACGACAGCATTGCCCAGCTCGAGACGCTGCTAGAGGCCCGCCAGCTTACCGAAGGTGGGCGTATCACCTTGCGTGGGCACAGCGATGCCGGCGGACGCGATGAAGTAAACCTGCGGATCTCGCAGGAACGGGCTGAATCCGTGAGGGATTGGTTGGTCGAAAACGGCGTTGCCGAGGGCCGCATTAAAGTCATCGCATTCGGAGAGCAGAACCCGGCTGAGCCCAACGCCCTGCCGAACGGGTCACCCAATGAAGCGGGGCGGGCAGCCAACCGCAGGGTTGAGGTGACGGTAGATGTCCCCGCAGGTACGATGATCCGGGCTGAGCCGGCTTTTGCCAAGGCTGCGGAAAACTAGATCTCCGCCAGCGCCGTGAAGACGCGATCCGCCCATTCCTTGCGGCAGATCAGCAGGTCGGGCAGGTAGGTATCAGCCTGGTTGTACTGCAACTCTGATCCGTCGATGCGCGAGCAGTGCAAGCCATAGGCAGCAGCGACCGCGGCGGGTGCACAATTGTCCCACTCATACTGGCCGCCCGAGTGCAGGTAGATTTCTGCTTCGCCCCGCACCACTGCCATGGCCTTTGCGCCCGCCGACCCCATTGGGACCAGCTCGGCGCCGATCTTTTCGGAAACCGCCACTGCTTCTGCAGCCGGGCGGGTGCGGCTGACCAGCATCCGCGGCGTCTCAGCCATCGGAGGCAGCTCTCCCGGCTGGTCGGACCGTAGCACGGTGCCGCCATCGAGGCCCGGCAATGCTACCGCGCCGATGGTGGCCACACCATTCACGGCCATGCCCACATGCACCGCCCAATCGCTGCGTGCTTCGCCATACTCGCGCGTGCCATCTACCGGATCGATGATCCAGACGCGTTCCTTGGAGAGACGCTCGTCGGTGTCCTTGCTTTCCTCGGACAGCAGGCCGTCATCTGGACGCTGCTGCCGCAGTGCATGGACAAGAAACTGGTTGGCGGTCTGGTCGCCGGCCTTGCCCAGCGCCTTGCCATCGATGAGGCCACTCTCGCGCACGTCGATCAGAATCTTGCCTGCCGCTTCGGCAAGGGCTGTGGCGAGTTCGGCATCTGTCATCAAGTCGTCTCCGGATTGGAATCAATGGGGTCGAGTGGGGGATGATCTGCGAGCCCCCAGGCGATAGATCCCCAGGCCCGTTCGTGGAAGTAATAGAGCACCATCTTGGTCAGCACTTCCGTGACGGCGATGGCGCCGGCGGCCTTGGGACTGCTGGTGAAGAACCAGCTGAGGAGGAACGTGTCGATGCTGCCAAGAACGCGCCAGCTGACGGCCTTGGCGAACGAACGGCTATGCGCTTCGCGCCCATTGAAGAGGAACATCCGGGTCGGTCTCCCACGCCTATTTCAGAGGCATGATCTGGCTGATTACATAGTCAGCCGCCTCTTCTACCGTCATCTCGACCGTGTTCACACGAATTTCCGCCAGTTCCGGTTCTTCATAGGGGCTGTCGATACCGGTAAAGTTCTTGAGCTCACCAGCACGGGCTTTCTTGTAGAGTCCCTTGATGTCGCGCTCTTCAGCAACTTCCAGCGGCGTATCGACGTAGATCTCGATGAATTCGCCTTCGGGTAGCATCTCGCGAACCATCCGCCGTTCCGCCCGGAACGGGCTGATAAAGGCGGTCAGCACGATCAGGCCGGCATCGACCATCAGCTTGGCGACTTCACCGATCCGGCGAATGTTCTCGATCCGGTCGGTCTCGGTAAAGCCCAGGTCCTTGTTGAGTCCGTGGCGGATGTTGTCACCGTCGAGCAGGAAGGTGTGGCGGTTCATCAGCGCCAGCTTGCGTTCGACTTCGTTGGCGATGGTCGATTTCCCTGATCCGCTCAACCCCGTGAACCAGAGCAGCCGCGGAGTCTGATTCTTCATCGCCGCATGGTCTTCACGAGTAATTGTGGTCGGTTGCCAGTGGACGTTGTCAGCCCGGCGCAAGCTGAAGTTGAGCATGCCGGCAGCAACGGTCGCATTGGTGATCTTGTCGACGAGGATAAAACCACCCAGCGCGCGGCTCTTCTCATAAGGTTCGAATACGACCGGACGGTCGGTGTGCACCTCGGCAACGCCGATGCCGTTGAGGCCGAGCGTCTTGGCGGCAAGGTGCTCGAGCGTGTTCACGTTGAGCTCGTACTTCGGCACTTGGACCGTCGCCGAAACATTCTGCGAGCCGAGCTTGAGCCAGTAGGCGCGGCCCGGCTTCATGGCTTCCTCGCTCATCCACACCAGCGTTGCTTCGAACTGGTCGGAGGTCTGCGGGGGATTGTCGGCGGCGGCAATGGTGTCTCCGCGCGAGCAGTCGATCTCGTCTGCCAGTGTCAGCGTAACCGACTGGCCGGCCACGGCTTCATCGAGCTCGCCGTTCATGGTGACGATGGACTTTACAACGCTGGTCTTGCCCGAGGGAACTACGCGGATGGCGTCGCCGACCTTGACTGCACCATCGGTGATCAGGCCGGAGAAACCACGAAAGTCGAGGTTGGGGCGATTGACCCACTGGACCGGCATGCGGAACGAGCGTTGTTGCGCGGCGACATTGGCGATCTCGACGGTTTCGAGATGATCGATCAGGCTCGGGCCTTCGTACCACGGTGTGTTGGCAGAGGGTGCCGCCGTGATGTTGTCGCCCTTGAAGCCGGAGATCGGGATGGGTGTGAACTCCTCGATCCCGCATTCCTTGGCGAATTCGGAATAGTCGCTGACGATCTTGTCGAACGTGTCCTTGTCGTAATCGACCAAGTCCATCTTGTTCACCGCGAGGACCAGGTGTTTGATTCCCAGCAGGTGGGCAATGGTGCTGTGGCGCTTGGTCTGCACCAGCACGCCCTTGCGCGCATCGATCAGGATCACGGCGAGGTCGGCGGTTGAGGCCCCGGTGACCATGTTGCGGGTGTACTGCTCGTGGCCCGGGGTGTCGGCGACGATGAACTTGCGCTTTTCGGTCGCGAAAAAGCGATAGGCGACGTCAATGGTAATGCCTTGCTCGCGCTCGGCGGCCAGACCATCGACCAGCAATGCGAAATCGATTTCGCCGCCTTGCGTGCCGACCCGTTTGGAGTCCGCTTCAAGCGAAGCCAGCTGGTCTTCGAAGATCATCTTCGAATCGTAGAGCAGCCGCCCGATCAGGGTCGATTTGCCGTCATCCACGCTGCCGCAGGTGATGAAGCGCAGCAGGCCCTTGTTCTGGTGCTGGTCGAGATAGGCGTCGATATCCTCGGCGATAAGGCTGTCGACTTCGTAGACGGGTTCGGTTCCGGTGTTCTCGGTCATCAGAAGTACCCCTCCTGCTTTTTCTTCTCCATCCCGGCACCGCCTTCATCCTGGTCGATGACGCGGCCCTGGCGTTCGCTGGTGGTGGTGAGCAGCATTTCCTGCACGACTTCGGCCAGCGTCGCCGCTTTGCTCTCGACTGCACCGGTCAGCGGGAAACAACCCAGTGTGCGGAACCGCACCGAACGCTCGGTGATCTCGGGCCGCTTGCCCATGACCTTTTCCAGCCGCTCGATATCGTCGGCCATGAACAGGCCGCCTTCATATTCGAAAGTAGGGCGCCTGGCGGAGAAATAGAGCGGCACGATCTCGATGTTCTCGGCCATGATGTACTGCCAGATATCAAGCTCGGTCCAGTTGGAGAGCGGGAACACGCGAATGCTCTCTCCCTTGGCCTTGCGGGCGTTGTAGACGTTCCATAGCTCGGGGCGCTGGTTCTTTGGGTCCCAGCCATGGCTGGCAGTGCGGAAGGAGAAGATACGCTCTTTGGCGCGGCTCTTTTCCTCGTCGCGGCGGGCACCGCCGAAGGCGGCATCGAAGCCGTAGTGGTCGAGCGCCTGCTTCAACCCTTCGGTCTTCCACATGTCGGTATGCAGCGGCCCGTGGTCGAACGGATTGATCTCACGTTCGCTGGCTTCCGGGTTTTGCCACACCAGCAGTTCCATGCCGGCATCCTTGGCGCTCTTTTCGCGCAGGGCGTACATGTCCTTGAATTTCCACGTCGTATCGACATGCAACAGTGGGAAAGGCGGCGGGGAAGGATAGAACGCCTTTTTCGCCAGGTGCAGCATCACCGCCGAATCCTTGCCGACCGAATAGAGCATGACGGGCTTGGTCGCCTCAGACGCCACTTCGCGCATGATGTGGATGCTTTCGGCTTCAAGCCGTTCGAGATGGGTTAGGCGGCGCATCGAATTCCCTTTGCGACGATTCGCGAATTCGGGCGCAATGACAGCGGCATATTGCTTCCGCAGTTCCCATATGGGATATCAACGCAATGGCTGTTACGCTGCTCGAAGCACAAGACCTGGTTGCGTTGCTGCATCGCGGCACGCTTGGCAGTAATTTGTGGCGCGATTTCCTGCTCGCCCTGCAACGCCGGACCGGAGCTGACGAGGTGGTGCTTTTCCTGGCTGAAAGCGGAGCAACAGGCGGCGGAGTAGTGCAGCTGGGGCCGATGCAGGAAGGTAGCCCCACCATGGCCGACCCGGACCTTGCAGAGCTTGCCACGCGCGGCAGTCCGCTCCGGCCCAAGCGGGTCTATGCCGCCAGGGAACTCGGCGACCTGCTGGATGTGCGGCAGGGGCAAGCGCTGGCCCGGCTGGGTGCCACCTATGGTCTTGCGCACTTGCGCACGGTGCGGGTCGGTGAGCCGGGTGGTGCTGGGCTATGGTTGGTGATCGGGCGTCGGGGCGAGGATTTCGGCGCAGCGGACGTGGCGCTCCTTGGCATGTTGGCGGATCACCTGGAGATTGCGTTGCGAACCTGGAGCGCGCTCGAACAGGAGCGGCTCAGGGCTGGGATCACCGGAGATGCCATCAAGCGTCTCAACTTTGGTTGGTTCCTGCTCGATTCCGGTGGGACGATCATAGACCACAGCGCAGAGGCCGAGGCACTGCTGCATGAACGCCGCGCGCTGCTGCGCAGCCCGGCTGGCAAGCTCGTCCCCGAATTGCGCGAAGCCCAGGGTGCGATGCGGCGCTATCTCGACCAATTGTCGAAGGGACATCCTGGATCGAAGGCTATCCATCTCTCGGACGAGCCATGGCTCGACATGTTACTGACACCGCGCCGTGGTGGGCGACCGGGTGCGGCCCCGATGGTCACCGCCTATGTCCATGGCGAAGGCCCGACCGGAAGCGAACGCAACGCTCAGCTGCAGGACTTATTCGGCCTGACCGCCAAGGAGGCTCAACTGGCGCTGCTGATCAGCCGCGGTGTGAAGATCGCCGAAGCTGCCGGTCAGCTCGGCCTTACGGTTCAAAGCGCGCGACTCTATTCCAAGCGTGTCTACGCCAAGACCGGCACCCGCGGGCAGGCCGATCTGGTGCGTCTGGTCCTCGCCAGCATCGTGGCACTATCGTGATACGCGAAATGTTGACGAATCCGCGCCAATGAGGGAAAGGCGCTGCTCCGCACGGACACGCGGGTATAGCATAGTGGTAATGCTCCAGCCTTCCAAGCTGGCTAGAGGGGTTCGATTCCCCTTACCCGCTCCAGTGTGTTTCTTTGCCCTGCCGCTTCGCTACTTGAGGGCTAAGGTTCAACCAACCGCCATATTGTCAATCAGGCGTGTCCCGCCGAGGCGGGCGGCGACGAGCAGGCGCGTTGGTCGCTTGCTCAGGGCATCAAGCCTTTGCAGGCTTTCGACATCGGCGAGGGCTGCATAGTCGACGCTGGAAAACCCGGCTTGGAGCAACGCCGCTTCCAGCGAAGCGAGTGTCGGTGCGACTTCGGCCCCATTCTCGATCGCGCCGATGGCTTCTTTCATTGCCCTGGGCAGAACAGCGGCGTTGATGCGGTCTTCGGGCGACAGATACCGGTTGCGGCTCGACATCGCGAGACCGTCCTCCTCGCGCACTGTCGGCACGCCGTGGATCGCGGTCACATGCGGCTGGATAAGGTCGAGATCACGCGCCATCGTGCGAATGACGGCTAGCTGCTGGAAGTCCTTCTCGCCGAAGAACGCCACGTCCGGCAGGACCTGCTGGAACAGTTTGCACACAACGGTCGCCACGCCATCGAAATGGCCCGGGCGCGAAGCGCCGCAGAAGCCATCACTGACGCCGGTTACGGAAATGCTGGTCGCAAAGCCTTGCGGATACATCTGGTCGACGGTGGGCGCCCACAACAGCGCCACCCCCTCTGCTTCCAGCATGGCGCTGTCTTTGGCCAGCTGGCGCGGATAGGCATCGAGATCCTCGTTGGGGCCGAACTGGGTCGGATTGACGAAGATCGACGCGACGACATGGTCAGCGTGCTTCGTGGCTTCGCGCATCAGCGTCAGGTGTCCTTCGTGGAGTGCGCCCATGGTCGGCACCAGCGCGATCGTACCGCGATCTGCGCGTAGCGCGGCGACGACATTTCTCAACATGTCCAGTTCGGTGACGGTTTGCACGGTCCTGCGCCCTCCCGTATGTTTCCTGCCTAAGCCCTAGCGCTCCTCAACCAGCCCTGAAAGGCCCCTCGCGTGACCGCACACCGTCCCCACCGCATCGTTTTCGCCAATGAGAAGGGTGGCACGGGCAAGTCGACCACGGCAGTGCATGTCGCGGTGGCGCTCGCCTACAAGGGCGCGCGAGTGGCGGCGATCGATCTGGACCATCGCCAGCGTACCATGCATCGCTATTTCGAGAACCGGGTCGAAACCGAACAGCGGCGCGGCATCGCGTTGCCCGGGGCACACTGTGAAGTGTTCAGCGACACCAGCGAGCAGCGACTGGAGGTTCTGGCAGAGAAACTCGGTCGCGAAGCAGACTTCCTGATCTTCGACACGCCCGGGCGCGACGACCCGCTCGCCCGCCATGCCGCGACTGAGGCCGATACGCTGGTTACGCCCCTAAATGACAGTTTTGTCGACTTCGACCTGATCGGGCAGGTCGATGCTGAAACCTTCAAGGTTCGCCGCCTGAGCTTCTATGCCGAGCTGATCTGGGAAGCGCGGATCAAGCGCAGCAAGGCGACGGTCGAGCAGCAGCGGCGCGAAATGGACTGGGTCGTGGTCCGCAACCGCACCGGTTATACCGAAGCGCGCAACATGCAGCGTATCGAGCGCGCGCTGACGGAGCTCAGCAAGCGTGTGGGTTTCCGGGTCACCGCCGGCCTTTCCGAACGCGTGATCTACCGCGAGCTGTTCCCCTCGGGCCTTACGCTCCTCGACAAGGGCCATTTGGGCGACCTGGGCACCAGCCACTTGGTCGCGCGGCAGGAGCTGCGCCAGCTGGTGATGGGGCTGAACCTGCCGATACCCTCTAGCGCCGAGGCGATCCTCGAAGTAGCCTGAGCGGCTATGATCATCCGACTTCTGATAATCGCCGCCGTCCTGTCCGTGCTGTGTCGCTGGGCAGTTGGCAAATGGCCTTGGCAGTACCTCTCCCCCGCCAGGTCAACCCGCAGCCAGGCGGTGTTTCGAGCCCGCCGTTTGCTGGCGGTCCGCGAGAATGCCAACAGAACTGAAATAATTTCCGCGCACAAGCGGCTCGTCGCCATGGTCCACCCCGATCGCGGCGGCTCTAACGAGCAGGTACACGAGGCCAACGCTGCGCGCGACCTGCTGCTCGATGAATTGCCCGACGGAGGCCCCCCAGCATGACTCATGTTTTCGATCCCACTATGCTGCGCGAGTACGATATTCGCGGCATTATCGGCGAGACGCTGTCGGCCGAAGATGCGCGTGCTATCGGGCGCAGCTTCGCCAGCATGCTGCGCAGGGCCGGGGGCAAGACCGTGGCGGTCGGATACGATGGCCGGGTCAGTTCACCCGTGCTCGAACATGCGCTGGTGGAAGGGCTTTCGGCGAGTGGCTGCGATGTCGTGCGGATCGGCCTCGGGCCAACGCCTATGCTGTATTATGCAGAGGCATCATCCAAACAGGTGGATGGCGGCATTCAGATAACAGGCAGCCACAATCCCCCCAATTACAACGGCTTCAAGATGGTATTCCAGGGAAGACCCTTCTTTGGATCCGACATCCAGGACCTTGGGGCGGTCTCGGCCGGGGGTGACTGGCTCGACGGTGCCGGAAAGATCGTCGAAAAGGCCATCGCCGAGCCCTATGTCGAACGCTTGCTCACCGCCCTCGACGATATCGACAATGACAAACTCGCGCAGCTCCGGATCGGCTGGGATGCCGGGAATGGCGCGGCGGGTCCGCTGCTCGAAGCTCTCGCGGCGCGGCTCCCCGGGGAGCATCACTTGCTGTTCACTGAGGTCGACGGTCATTTTCCCAATCATCATCCTGATCCCACGGTTGAAGCCAATCTGGCGGACCTGAAGGCGCTCGTCGCCGAGAAGAATCTCGACTTCGGAGTGGCTTTCGATGGCGATGGCGACCGGATTGGCGCGATCGACGGCGAAGGCCGGGTCATTTGGGGGGATCAGTTACTCATGATTTATGCCGAGGACCTCCTCGGAAGACTACCTAATGCGACGATTATCGCCGATGTGAAGGCCAGCCGCGCGCTGTTCGAACATGTCGAAAAGCACGGCGGCAAGCCGCTGATGTGGAAGACCGGCCACTCGCTGATTAAGTCCAAAATGAAGGAAACTGGCAGCCCGCTGGCCGGCGAAATGAGTGGTCACGTGTTCTTTGCCGACACTTACTACGGGTTCGACGATGCGCTCTACGCTGCGCTGCGGTTGATGGCGGCAAGCGCACGGCTGGGCAAATCGGTGACTGAATTGCGGGGCGCGATGCCGGCTATGGTCAACACGCCCGAGATGCGCTTCCAGGTCGATGAAAGCCGCAAGTTTGCGGCGATCGATGAGGTCAAGGAACGGCTGGCGCATGCGGGTGAAGGGGTAGAGGTCAACTCTACTGACGGCGTGCGCGTCACTACTGAAGACGGATGGTGGCTGCTGCGTGCTTCTAATACCCAGGATGTGCTGGTCGCCCGCGCTGAAGGCGACAGCGAGGCAGCCGTTGAACGGCTGATGGCACAGATCGACGAGCAACTGGCGTTGAGTGGCCTCGAACGCGGCGAGCAGGCCGGGCACTGAATATGTCGCGCCCGCCGGGTCTGGCTGCGTACCTTGCTCGGATCGGGCTGGCTGGCCAGCCCTCTGTGGATCCGACAGGCCTCATGACCCTGCAACAGGCACACCGTCGGGCGATTGCCTTTGAGAACCTCGACATCTTGCTCGGGCGCGACATTCGGATCGACAGCGCCAGCGTGTTCGCAAAGCTCGTGACACGTCGGCGGGGCGGTTACTGTTTCGAGCAGAACCGCCTCTATGCTGACATGCTGGGCGAGCTGGGTTTCGCCTGCCGCCCGCTGCTGGCGCGCGTCCGGTTGGGGCTCGAGGCAGAGGCAACGCCGCCGCGTAGCCATGTCTTGTTGCTGGTGGACTTGGCCGAGGGAAGCTGGATTGCCGATGTCGGGTTCGGCGGCAGCTATGTCCCGCCCTTGCCGCTGGTGGATGGAACGCAGCAGGAGACCGATGATTGCGCCCGCCACCGCCTGCGCCGGATCGATGGCGGGACTGTCGCAGGCGACTGGCTGCTCGAGCGGTCGGGCGATATCTCCGCCACCGATGGCCGTGCGCGGCCTGACGCGGATTGGCAGGCACAATATTCTTTCGATCTCGCGGAAGTGGCAGCGGATGATCTGCTGCAGGCCAACCACTGGACCGCAACGTGGCATGAGTCCCGCTTTGTCGGCACACCGCGGCTGAGCCTCGCGCTGCCCAAGGGGTTCATGGCGCTAAACGGGCGCAGCCTGTCGCTGGTCGCTGAAGGTCAGCGCGAAGCGCGCGAACTGTCGAGCGATTCCGAATGGCGCGAAGTGGTCTCGGATGGGTTCGGCCTTGAATTGTTGCCTGACGAACTGGCTCGGCTCCCTGGTGATTAGCGCCGCCGCCCACGGAGCATGGTGACCGGCCCCGGAGAGGGGCCTATGGTTCGCGCATGCCTGCCGCCCTCCCACCTGAAATCACCGACTGGTTCGCCAGGCGCGGCTGGCGGGTGCGGCGGCACCAGGCCGAAATGCTGGAGGCGGCCGATAGTGGGAAACATGCGCTGCTCGTAGCCGATACCGGGGCAGGCAAGACATTGGGCGGGTTCCTGCCGACCTTGGCGGACTTCTGCCCTTCGCGTCTGGGCGTGGCGAAGCCGCCGGAAGGCCTGCACACGCTCTACGTTTCGCCCTTGAAGGCATTGGCGCACGATGTGCAGCGCAATCTCGTCACCCCGGTCGAAGAGATGGGGTTGCCGATCCGGATCGAGACCCGCAGCGGCGATACGCCGTCCGATCGCAAGAAACGCCAGCGCTCCAAACCGCCGCATGTCCTGCTTACGACCCCGGAATCGCTCTCGCTGCTGCTCAGCTATCCCGACAGTTTCGAGCTCTTCTCCAGCCTCAAGCGGATCGTGATCGATGAAGTCCACGCCTTCGCCACCGGCAAGCGGGGTGACCTGCTGGCGCTGAGCCTGGCGCGGTTACAGGCCATTGCGCCCGATCTCCAGCGCGTGGCGCTTTCGGCGACGCTCGCCAATCCCGAAGGATTTTGCGAATGGCTCGCGCCATGGGGTGATATCGATTCGGTCGTGCTGGTCGAAGGCGAACAGGGCGCGCCAGCTGAAGTCGAGATCCTGCTGCCTGAGGAAGAGCGCGTGCCGTGGGGCGGACACGCGGGGACCTGGGCGATTCCACAGCTCTACGAATTGATCCGCAAGAACCGAACCACGTTGGTTTTCGCCAATACGCGTTTCCTCGCTGAATTCCTGTTCCAGAAGCTATGGGAGGCGAACGAGGATACGCTGCCGATCGGTATCCACCATGGCTCGCTCAGCAAGGAAGCGCGACGCAAGGTCGAAGGAGCAATGGCGCGTGGCGAGTTGCGTGCCTTGGTGGCGACGGCGAGCTTGGATCTCGGGGTCGATTGGGGCGATATCGATTGCGTGGTGCAGATGGGTGCCCCCAAGGGCTCTTCGCGCCTGCTGCAGCGGGTCGGGCGCGCCAACCACCGGCTCGACCAGCCCAGTCGTGCAGTGCTTGTTCCTGGCAATCGGTTCGAGTTCCTGGAGGCGCAGGCGGCCAAGGACGCTGTCGACGAGGGTCAGCGTGACGGCGAAGACTTCCGTCCCGGCGGGCTCGATGTTTTGGCGCAGCATGTCATGGCCTGCGCCTGCGCGGCACCCTTTGGCGAGGCTGAACTGCTGGCAGAGGTGCGTGCCAGCCTCGCCTATGCCTGGCTCGACGAGACGGTGTGGCAGCGCGTGCTGACCTTCGTCGCCACAGGCGGCTATGCGCTCAAGGCCTATGACAAGTTCCGCCGCATCGTGCGCGACAAGGACGGGACCTGGCGGCTGGCGCATCCCGAACTGGCAGCCAAGCACCGCTTCAATGCCGGGATCATCATCGATAGCGAGATGCTGGAGGTGCGCTTCCGCAACGGCCGCTCGCTGGGCAAGGTCGAGGAACGCTTCGCGGCCTCGTTGCGCCCGGGCGATACCTTTGCCTTCGCCGGGCAGGCGCTGGAGGTGGAGCAGCTGCGCGACATGGAGATCGTTGTCCGCGCCACCGCCAAATCGGCGATGATCCCGAGCTATGGCGGCGCGCGCATGCCGCTGACGACGCACCTGGCCGACCGCGTGCGCGCCATGCTGGTGGACCGCGCGGGCTGGGCGCGCTTTCCAGACGATGTGCGAGAATGGCTGGAAGTGCAGGACTGGCGCAGCCGGATGCCGGGGCCGGAGAAGCTCCTTGTTGAAAGCTTCCCGCACGCCATGAAGCACTACACGGTCTACTACACCTTCACAGGTTGGAACGCGAACCAGTCGTTGGGGATGCTGATCACCCAGCGGATGGAAGCGCGTGGCCTGATGCCGGGCGGTTTCGTCGCCAACGACTATTCCCTGGCGGTGTGGGGGCTGAAGCCGGTCATCGATCCGGGGCCTTTGCTCTCGCCCGATATCCTCGCCCATGAATTCATCGGATGGGTGCAGGAGAGTTACCTGCTCAAGCGGAGTTTCCGCGAAGTGGCGGTGATCGGGGGGCTGGTCGAGCGCCAGCATCCGGGGAAGCGCAAGAGTGGGCGGCAGGTCACTTTCTCGACCGACCTCATTTACGATGTGCTGCGCAAGTACGAACCTGATCACGTCTTGCTAGAGGCGGCCTGGGCCGATGCGCGCGAGCGGTTGACCGATATCGGACGGCTGCAGGACCTGCTCGAGCGTTCGGTCGACAATCTCGAGCATGTAGAACTGGAGCGGGTCAGCCCGCTCGCGGTGCCAGTGATGGTGATGATCGGCCGTGAAAGCCTGCCGCAGGGGGCGGTCGATGACGAGCTGCTGCTGGAGGCGGAGAGCCTGGCGAGCGCGGCCATGCGGGTGGATAGAGTCGCGGACTAGTGGGCGGCGATACTGCCATGGTCGAAGCGCCGGCGGGGTGACCGGCGCTCCGTCACGGTGGAGCGCGCCCTAATCGGCACGCCCAAACTCGCGGTGCTGTTCATTGCCGACGAAGGCAAACTTGGTGACGCCTGAGTCCTTTATCAGGGCAATGGTCTTGGCCGAGCGATCATAGCTGGCATAGGCATCGGGCTGGAACCTGACCGCCGGTTTGTCAGGGTGGCGGGCGGTCGCGGTCAGTTGCGCGCCCAGCGTGTCCCGATCCACCGGCATTCCGTTCCAGTAGAGCCTGTCCTGGCGGTCAATGGCCACGGTATTGCTGGCCTGCACCGGCAGGTTTGTCGGCCCAGCTGCGGGTAGCGGCACCTCGAGATTGTGCTGCAGGATCGGAACGGAAAGAATCAGCATCACGATCAGCACGAGCAGGACGTCGATGAACGGGGTCATGTTCATTTCGCCTGTCGTGCGCGCCAACGGTGGCTTGCGGTACTTGTTCGGCACACTGAGCGATCTTGGCATTTCCCTCTCCCTTCATGTAACAGCATAACATAACAATAGGAGAACGCCAAGCTGCATTGAAATGAGGTCTTTCTGGTTGAGTCTCAAAAGAAAAGGGGCGGATCGCTCCGCCCCTTTCGAATGTCTGAATGTGTGGAAGTCGGCTTACTGCTGGCCGCCCACTGCATTCGGTGCCTTGCCGAACGAACGGAACTGTTCGTTGCCGACGAAGCCGAACTTCGTCACGCCCGAGGCCTTGATGACGCGGAGAACATCGGCCGACAGCTCGTAGCTGGCCTGGCCTTCCGGCTCGAACTGCAGTTCGGGCTCAGGGACGATTTCCTTGGTCAGGTTCAGATTGCGAACCAGTTCGCCCATATTCAGCGACTCGCCATTCCAGAGAATCTCGTTCTGCTGGGTCAGGACGATCTTGTTCTTGATCGGGTCGATCTGATCCGGGGGCGGTTCCGAGTTGTCGGGGGTCGGAAGGTCGATGTCGACAGAGTGTGTCGCCACCGGGATGGTGATGATGAACATGATGAGCAGCACGAGCAGGACGTCGATCAACGGCGTCATGTTCATGTCGATCATCGGGGCGCCATCATCCTTGCCGCCTGACATTGCCATGGTGGATTACTCCTGTTTCTCGTCTCTGGCCGATCAACCGTTCGGGTCGACCGGGTTGGAGATGAAGCCAACGGTCGGGTAACCCGCACGCTGGATATTGAAGATCGTGCCTGCAACACACCGCCACGGAGCGTTGATGTCTCCGCGGATATGCACCTGCGGAATCAGATCCGGCTCTTGCATGATGGCTTCGGCACCGCCGGCGCGCTGGACGATCGCGTCAAGCCGTTCGAAGGCTTTGTCGTACAATTCGTCCGAACTGACCGGCGTGACATTGTTGAAATAGACCCGGCACTCGCCTTCGCGGGCTGCGCCTTCGAAGCCCGGATCGCCGGCACTACGCCCAGCGCTGTCGGTCGTGCTGATCGTCAGGAGCAGGTTCTCGACCTTGTCCTTCGATTCGACCGATTCCATAACCGGAATTTCGAGCTTTTCGATGGTCTGGATCGCGACCGGGACCGCGATAAGGAAAATGATTAGGAGAACCAGCATCACGTCCACCAGCGGAGTGGTGTTGATGTCGGACATCGGCGTCTCGCCGCCGCCTCCCGTGGAAATCGCCATGACTACATCCTATCCGTCTGTGGTCTCGTTCGTGTCTGGGGGGGACGACGCAGGGCGCCGTCCCCGGATCCAGGATTACTTCTTGACCGGTGCACCGCCAGCGGGAGCCGCAGGCTTGGCCGGAGCTGCCTTGGGAGCAGCTGCCAGGACGGTCGGCTTAACCTTGCCGTCCGAGCTGATGTAGGCAAGCACGTCGGTCGAGAAGCCGGTCAGCAGCTCCGCAATGCGACGGTTGCGGCTCTGCAGCCAGTTGTAGGCAAGCACGGCCGGAACCGCGACCAGCAGGCCGATGGCGGTCATGATGAGCGCTTCACCAACCGGGCCGGCGACCTTGTCGATCGAAGCCGAACCGGCGAGACCGATGTTGATCAGCGCGCGGTAGATACCGATCACGGTGCCGAGCAGGCCGATGAACGGTGCAGTTGCACCGACCGACGCGAGGAACGGCAGACCGCCTGCCAGCTTGGCATTGATCGAATCTTCCGACGACTGCAGCGAACCGTGCAGGTAGTCATGAGCTTCACGGCTATCGACCATCTTGGAGTGATCTTCGTCAGCCTTGAGGGCATCGTCGACGATCTGGCGCCATGCGCTGTTCTTCTCGAGCTTGGTAGCGCCGTCCTTGAGGGCGGGAGCCTTCCAGAACGCACCGCGCACCTGGCTCTTGTACTGACGCATGATTTTGTTCTGCTCGAGCAGCTTGGTGATCAGGATGTAGAACGAGCCGATCGACATGATCACGAGCACGCTGAAAATGAACCAGGCGATCGCGCCGCCCTGTTCCATGGCTTCCCAGAAACCGAAAGCCTGCTTGGGAGCTGCATCGGCTGCAGCAGCAGTAAGAAGTTGGATGTACATTTGCGAGTTCCTCTCGAAAAAGGCTGAATCAGATTGCGATTATTGCGGAATTTCCCAGCGCACCGACTGCGTATAGGTGCCGGCGACGTCGCGGCCACTGCTGTCGGTTGCAGGGTTGAAACGAGCGCGACGTTGCATGTTCTTGCAGGTCGCTTCGTCGAGGCGCGGGTGACCACTCGAACCGGTGACGCGGCAGCCGGTCACGCGACCGTTTGCATCAACGGAGAGAGCCACACTTGTGACGCCTTCTTCTTCCTCACGCAGCGAACGTGACGGATAGTCGTTGGTCGTCACCCACCGGCCGGGATTACCCCGCGGCGTCGGGTTCTTTGGCTGGACGAATGCCGGGCACTGTGCGTTCACCGGCACGACCTGGCCACCCGGACACGTTTTCGTAGCCGGACCGCAGGAAGCGGAAGCAGGGATCGTTCGTCCGTCGGCGCAAGTCTGCGTCACAACCCGTTCGGGCTGCGCAGGCCGATCAATGATTTCCCTGGTCGTATCGCGAATGATATTCGGCGATTCGAACTGGATCGGCGCGGGCGGCACAACCACTGGTGGCGGCGCCGTTTCCGGGATCTCTTCAGGTGGGGGCGGGGGCTCTTCCTCGGGCTCCGGCTCTTCCACGTCAATTGTCGTTACCCGTTCGACGATGTTCTTCGCCGCTTCGTAGGCAAGACCGGTGACAAGGACGTAGCCAATAGCCACATGAAGGAGAGCAACGATGATAATGGCAACAACGCGGTTGCCGCTCATCTGTTGGTCAGCGTAGGCCATGCAGTCGCATCACTCCGTCTGCGCCGGTGATCCCGGCTTCTTATGTCCGGTCTTTGAACCGGACGGCGATCCATTCATCCATCTCAAAAAGGCCGCAGCAAGTCGAATCGACATTGCGTCGATCGGGCCTGGCCCCCAAGATGGATTCAATCCGGGAAGTAGTCTCTCCAGCCCCGGATCGTCCGACCCTTAGCTATTGTCCACAGCCTTCGCAAACGCTTTATCGGTTAAGGGCCGATTCACGCCTAGGAACGGACCAAGCTGTGAAACGGTTCCACGCGCACTTCCGGAGACTGTGTTTCTAATGGACGGCAACCCGATTCGCTCTCTTGTGTCCGCCGCACTCCTGGCGGCGCTCCCGCTTTTCCTCGTGGTGCGTCCGGTGCCAGCGGAGGCGCAACCATCCGCGGCGAATGCAGAGGTATCATGGGCCGACCTGGCGGACCTTTCCGACGCTGCCCAATTGGTAGTGAGGGCAGTGGTCAAGAAGCAGGCGGCGCTTGAAGCAGAGCGCGCGGCGGGCGTCGCGCCCGGCTCGGTCCGACTCTACATAGAGGCAGAAACCGTCACCTTGATATCCGGCAGCGTGCCAGTTGGCGAATCGCTGCGCTACCTGGTCGATGTCCCGCTTGATGCGCGCGGCAAGGTGCCCAAGCTCAAGAAAACCGAAGTGATTCTGTTTGCTCGTCCCGTTCCATCGCGTCCCGGTGAGATCCAGCTGGTTGCCCGTGATGCGCAATTGCCTTGGAGCACCGAGCTTGAGCAGAGATTGCGCCCAATCCTTGCCGCGCTGGTCGCGCCCGACGCTCCTCCAGCGATCGCTGGTGTGCGCGATGCGCTCTCGATCAGCGGCAATCTGGCGGGAGAATCGGAGACCCAGATATTCCTCGATACCCTGAGCGGCAAACCGCTATCACTCAGCATCGTGCGGCGGCCGGGCATGCGGCCAGTGTGGGGCGTGTCTTATTCCGAGATTGTCGACCAGGCCGTGCGCGCCCCGCAGCCGCAAACGCTGGGCTGGTATCGCTTGGCGTGCTTCCTGCCGACCCGGCTCCCCGGGGCGGCGAACCTTTCACGCGATCCGGCAGACCGCGCACGGGCTGAACAGGACTATCGCTTCGTGGTGGAGCAGCTGGGTCCGTGTCCGCGCTACCGGACGCCGCCTGTGCGGATGTAGGCCAGCTAGCACAAAACCAAGATTTCATGCTTCCCTCGCGTGCCTCCCGCTCGCTAGAGCGGCGCGCATGAGTGAAGTATCACCCCTTCGTATCGCCATCGCCGGGCTGGGCACTGTCGGTGCCGGCGTGATCCGCTTGCTGGAAGAGAACCGTTCGCTTGTCGAAGCGCGCGCCGGTCGCCCAATTGAAGTGACGGCTGTCAGCGCACGCGACCGTGCCAGGGATCGCGGCGTCGACCTTGCGCCTTATGCATGGTGCGATGACATGACCGCCATGGCCGCCCGCCCCGATGTCGATGTCGTACTGGAACTGGTTGGCGGCTCGGATGGCCCCGCGCTGGCACTGGCACGGAAGACGCTGGGATTGGGCAAGGGGTTCGTCACCGCAAACAAGGCGATGATCGCGCATCATGGGATGGAGCTGGCGCAGCTGGCCGAAAGCAATGGTGCAGGGCTGCGGTTCGAAGCTGCGGTCGCTGGCGGTATCCCGGTGCTGAAGGGTCTGCGCGAAGGCGCTGCAGCCAATGCTATCGAACGCGTCTATGGCATCCTCAACGGGACCTGCAATTACATCCTCACGACCATGGAAGCGAGCGGCGCAGACTTCGGCGAAACGCTCGCCGAGGCGCAACGACTGGGTTTTGCCGAAGCCGACCCGGCGTTTGACATCGACGGGGTCGATGCCGCCCACAAGCTGGCGATCCTCGCCGCACTTGCCTTTGGGGCGGAAATCGATTTCGCCAGCGTCGAAGTCGAAGGCATCCGGCGGGTGCGGGCAGTCGATATCGCGCAAGCCGATGCCCTCGGTTATGTCATCCGCCTGATCGGCGTGGCCGATGTCGAGGCTGCTGGTAGCACATCCAGGCTGCTGCAGCGCGTGCGCCCTTGCCTTGTCGCGAAGGACCATCCGCTGGCTCCGATCAATGGCCCGACCAATGCGGTGGTCGCGGAAGGCAATTTCGTTGGCCGCCTGCTGTTCCAGGGGGCTGGTGCAGGCGATGGTCCGACGGCCAGTGCTGTCGTGGCGGACCTGATCGAGCTGGCCCGGGGCGACAGTGGCGCGCCATTCTCGGTCCCCGCACATGATCTCGTGCCCATGCCCAAGGCGGATTCCGGTGCGCGGGAAAGCCGCTCTTACATTCGTTTCATGGTTGCCGATCGGCCCGGCGTACTTGCCGAGATTGCCGCTGCCATGCGCGATGCCGGGGTCTCGATCCAGAGCCTTATCCAGGAAGGTGTCAACGGTTCGGGGCCCGATGGCGATGACGGCGTGCTGGTGGCAATGGTCACGCATATGGGGCCAGTGCGCAATGTGCGCGAAGCTATCACCATGCTCGAAGGGTCCGAGAGCCTGACCGCCGAACCGCTGGTGATGCCGATCCTGCGCAGCTGAGCTGCTCAGGGCTCGGGCATCTCGCCCTTGGCAATCTTGTCGGCATCGGAACCGGGCGGTGCTTCGGGAAGGGCAGTGATGTCGAAGATGTAGGCGGGGGGCGGTGGGCAGGTCACACCCTTGATGCATCCGCTGACCGTTGCCTTACCCTTGAAAATGCCAGGGCCGGCAACATCGGGTGGATCGCCCGTCCAGGCCAGGTGGTCTTCCTTTCCCTCGTCTAGGCTTGAGGGGACCCGGAACTGTTCTTGTTCCTCCAGCGCTGCACAAACGACAATCTCGTCACCGCTGGGATCGTCGCAGTCGGCGGCAACTTCGGGTTCCGGCGGCGGCGGGCCATAGACCTTTTCTGCATCGGCAAAGGCTGTTTCAGCGGTGCCGGGTTCCGGAGGTTTCGGATCGAGCGGTCCATTCGCAGGCGGGGCCGCCTGTCCCATCAGCAGCATGGCGCAACATGTGGTAACGCCCACGCGCTGTATCGACATTGCCATACTCCCGGTCTAGGCGGCCCGCACATCTTACGAGAGGGACTGAATTCGCCATGAACACCACCAAGACCACCGCCGCCAGCTCTGTCCTCGACCGGGTGCTGGTGCTGGAAATGGTCCGCGTGACAGAGGCTGCTGCCATCGCCGCCTCCGAGCTGATCGGTCGCGGTGATGAGAAAGCCGCCGATGCCGCCGCAGTCGAAGCCATGCGCCAGGCTTTCGACGAGCTCTACATGGACGGCACAGTGGTGATCGGCGAAGGCGAACGCGATGAAGCGCCGATGCTCTATATCGGCGAGAAGGTGGGCGGTGCGCCGGGCAAGGGACCCAAGATCGACATCGCGCTCGATCCGCTCGAAGGCACCACCATCACTGCCAAGGCCGGCCCCAACGCGCTGGCGGTTCTGGCTGCGGCGGAAGAAGGCAACCTGCTCAATGCCCCCGACACCTATATGGACAAGCTGGCGATCGGCCCCGGCTATCCCGACGGGATCATAGACCTGGCCAAAACACCGACAGAGAACGTCCAGGCTGTGGCCGCAGCCAAGGGTGTCGAACCCAAGGACATCATTGTCTGCGTGCTCGACCGCCCGCGCCACGCCGAGCTGATCGCGGAGCTGCGTGGCCTCGGCTGCGGTGTGGTGCTGATTGGCGATGGCGACGTTGCCGGGGTCATTGCAGTGACCGACGAAGATACCACTATCGACATGTATATGGGCCAGGGCGGTGCACCCGAGGGCGTGCTGGCGGCAGCCGCGCTGCGCTGCGTGGGCGGCCAGTTCAACGGCCGGCTTGTGTTCCGCAATGATGACGAGAAGGCCCGCGCCCGCAAATGGGGCATTCCCGATTCCGATTTCGACCGCATCTACAAGCTGGAAGAGCTGGCCAAGGGCGATTGCATCTTTGCTGCCACCGGCGTGACATCGGGCTCTCTGCTTGAAGGCGTCAAGCGCAAGCGCGGTGTCGGCGGCCAGCGGGTGATGACGACTGAAAGCGTTGTCATGCGGGCCAGCTCGGGCACTGTCAGGTGGATCAAGGGCGAACACCGGATCTGACTGGCAAGGGGCGGGGAAAGCGCTGCCTCGCCATGTTGCAATACCATGACGCACGGCTAATCCGGTGGCGATCCGGATCGCCCGGCGATTCGCAGCACCAATGGGGACCTCGCTCATGAAAATCATGTCCGGCAATTCCAACCTGCCGCTGGCCCGGGCGATTGCCGCCTATCTCGAGATCCCGCTGTGTGATGCCAGCGTGCGGCGGTTTGCCGATGAAGAGATCTTCATCGAAATCCACGAGAATGTTCGCGGTGAGGACGTGTTCCTGGTGCAGTCGACCAGCTTCCCGGCCAATGACAACCTTATGGAACTGCTGATCGGTATCGACGCGCTGCGCCGCGCTTCAGCCAAGCGGATCACCGCGGTGGTGCCCTATTTTGGCTATGCGAGACAGGACCGCAAACCCGGTCCGCGCACGCCGATTTCGGCCAAGCTGGTCGCCAACCTGATTACCGAGGCCGGTGCCGACAGGGTGCTGGCGGTGGACCTGCACGCCGGTCAGATCCAGGGTTTCTTCGATATCCCTACCGACAACCTCTATGCTGCGCCGACTATGGCGGCCGATATACAGGCCCGCTACGGCGATCGCGAGTTGATGGTCGTCAGCCCCGATGTCGGCGGCGTGGTCCGCGCCCGCGCGCTGGCGAAGCGGCTCGACAATGCCCCGCTGGCGATCGTCGACAAGCGTCGCGATCGCCCGGGCGAAAGCGAAGTCATGAACATCATCGGCGATGTGAAGGGCCGCCACTGCATCCTGATAGACGATATCGTCGATAGCGGCGGTACGCTTTGCAACGCAGCCGAAGCGTTGCTGGAGCAGGGGGCGAGTTCGGTCGCCGCCTATATTACCCACGGTGTGCTCTCGGGCGGCGCGGTGGCGCGGGTCGAGGGCTCGGCACTTACCGAGCTGGTCATCACCGACACCATCGGCGCGACCGATGCGGTGACCGACGCCAAGAAGATCCGCACGCTCACCATTGCCCCGCTGATCGGCGAGGCGGTGCGCCGGATCGCCGACGAAAGCTCTGTCAGCTCGCTGTTCGACTGACCGCCGGGACCAGCTGCTGCCGCATCCACGGGCGCACGGCATCGGGTGCGATCCGGTCGAGCAGTTCAAGCCGCCGTGCCTGCCGGATCTCCAGGCTCAGGGTCAGCAAGGGCTGGCGGTTGTCCATGAACTGGCGCGGACTGCTGCCAAAGAAGGCGGAGAAGTCGCGGATCTGATGGGACTGGTCGAAATAGCGCAGCAGGAACTCGGTTTCCTCTGCCTCGTCGGCGACCCCGCACATCCGCGCGGCCAGGTCGAGCACGCGGGCGCGCCTCAGCACTTGTTTCGGCGTCAGACCGAAATCACGCTTGCAGACCCGTTGCAACCGGCGCAGCGACAGAGATTCTGCGCCGCAGAACTCGCCCGGCGCAATGTTGGGGTCGGCAAAGGCAGCCTCTTCGAATTTCTGCGAGAGCCGAGCCGGAGGGCGGGCCATGCGCTGGCGGATCTGGTCGCGCAGCCAGGTCTCGATCTGGCAAAGCCAGTCCTCGCCTTCGATGCCTTTGCGATAGATATCGGTGAGGTCACTATCGGCCACGCCGATATGGGCCATCGGTCGGATCCGGTCGACGAGTGTCCCGTCCTCGACTCCCCAAATAGCGCGCAT
Source organism: Parerythrobacter aestuarii (assembly GCF_030140925.1). NCBI lineage: Bacteria > Pseudomonadati > Pseudomonadota > Alphaproteobacteria > Sphingomonadales > Erythrobacteraceae > Parerythrobacter > Parerythrobacter aestuarii. The sequence goes on along the minus strand of NZ_JARBWD010000001.1, from coordinate 82,589 downwards.
GGCGCCCGGCTTGAGCATGAAGCCTGCGACGATCACCGGGCCTCGGTAGAGCAACTTCCAGGCCTTGCTGTGCTGGCCGCAAAGGAAAGTCTCGTCGCGAATCTCCAGCCTTCCGTCGGCAGTTTCGACTGTCCAGTCGGCCCCGATCGCTGTGCGAACATAGGCAGCATCGTTGCACAGATAACCAGTCTGGGTGCTGTCATCGCGAGCATCGGCCATGGCGACCATCACGCGGGCGATCCACGGTTCAAGATCGGCCGCAGGCGCCCGGTTGAGCGCAAGCGGCACCCCGTCGGGAGTGGCTCCTGTCTGCGACAGTTGCGGTGATGGACCCGGTCGTGACACGGTTGGTTTCCCGGCAATTCGGGGTGGTGCGACCCACGTTGCGATGCCTGTCACGCTCCGGCAGTAGAGGCAATAGGCCCCAAGCGCTTATGCGCGGGCTGGTTCCGACTACTGCCAGGGCCTCCGGTCGCCTGGGCCAATCCGCTCCAGCTCTTCCAGCCGTCGGGCCTGGCGCGATTCCAGCGTGATGGTGAGCAGCGGTTGCGGCGTGCGGACGAATTGCAGCGGGGTCATGCCGAACATGGTCGTGAAGTCGCGCGACAGGTGCGACTGGTCGAAATAGCGCAGCACCAGCTCCTGCGCCTCTTCAATGTCGGCAACGCCGCGCAGATGAGCGGCCATGTCCAGTGCCCGTGCCCGGCGCAGGACCTGTTTCGGAGTCAGGCCAAAGTCGCGTTTGACCACGCGTTCCAGTTTGCGCTTGTCGACGCCTAGCAGGTCGGAAGCATCGCTTACAGTGATGTTGGGATCGCTCAGCGCGAGATGGTGGAATCCTGCGGTCGTGGCATCGGGCTCCGTTCCACCGGATTGCCGGACCAGCAATTCCATGCAGTTTTCGAGCTCCACCATCCATTCTTCCACGCTGGCAGTCGGATCGAACCGTGCCATCAGTGCCTGCTGGTTCCAGCCCAACCCCTCGTAGGGGATGATCCGATCGACCACGTCGGGTGTGCTCGGCCCTCCCAGAACCCGGTTGGAGCCGGGGCGCAAGGCCATGCCGACACTGGCAAAGCCGCCGCGCACGCTCACCGGCATGCGCTTGCTCTGGGGCCCGAAATAGAGAGCTTCCTCGCTGAAGAGAAAAGAGCCATCACGCGAATCGGCGTGCCAGTCACCATGCAGCAGGACCCGCAACATGGCAGAATCTGCGAAGATTCCGCACGAAATGACCGAGGATACTGGAGCCTGCAGCTCCATGCCGTAGACATGTGCGACCCAAGGGCGCAAGCTCTCGCGCGGCTGCCGGTTGATCGAAATCCGGGCGCCATCTCTGGTCGTGTCGAATTGTGAACCCTTTAGTCGCGACTGACGACGTTGTTCCTGAAACCCCATAGGTTTTTCTGCCCTCAACGGTGCCGACTACGCTGCATGTAGCAATTAGGCAAACTTGGCTTGACCCGATGCTGCCGGGCGCGCATCGCCGCGCGTGATGACAATCACGAACGACCTTGCTCTCGCCAATCGCCTCGCCGATGCTGCCGGCGCCGCGATCCGCCCTCTGTTCCGGGGGCAATGGAACCTAGAGCAGAAGGCCGACCGCAGCTTCGTGACCGAAGCTGACCAGGCTGCCGAGGCGGCGATGCGGGCGATTATCGAGGCCGAGCGTGCCGATGACGGCATCGTTGGCGAGGAATTTGGCACCCGCAACGAAGGCGCAGGTCGGCAATGGGTGCTCGACCCGATCGACGGTACCACCAGCTTCATCGCTGGTCGTCCGATCTTCGGCACGCTGATTGCTTTGCTGCAGGACGGCTGGCCGGTGCTGGGCGTGATTGACCAGCCGATCGCGCAGGAACGCTGGGTTGGCCGGATTGGCGAAGGCACGACTTTCAACGGCAAGCTGGTGCAGGCCGCAGCCTGCAAGGACCTGGCGCATGCCGTTCTCGGCACTACGACCCCGCACCAATTCTCCGGCGCGGATGTCGATGCTTTCATGGGCGTCGCCAAGTCGGTCGCCGAGCGCAAGATCATCTACGGCGGCGATTGCTACAACTACGGGCTGGTTGCGAGCGGCCATGTCGACGTGGTGATTGAGGCCGGCTTGAAGTTGCACGATTATGCCGCACTGGTCCCTGTAGTCGAAGGTGCAGGTGGCCTGATGAGCGACTGGCAAGGCAACCCGCTTGATGCTGGCAGCGACGGCCGCGTCATCGCTTTGGGCGATCCCGCGCGGCTGGAAGACGTGCTGGAGGCGATGGGCTGAGCCTGGCACTGTTCTTCTACGGCGTCCTGCAGCCCAACCTTGCCGAAGGTGCCGTGGTGGAGCTCGTGGCCGGGCTTGGAGCGGGCATGCCGGCGGTCACCACCGGCCATCTCTATGCCATCGAGGAACGCGGCGGATGGCATCCGGCCATGGTGCCCGATGCCGCCGGCGGTCTGGTGCATGGACAGATGTTCGACGGTGCCGGCGTCGATCTCGCAGCGCTCGACGCGTTCGAGCTGGAAGGGATCGACTACGATCGCCGCGAAGTTGCCGTCCAGCCCGAGGGCGGTCACTGGACCACTGCGCAGGCCTATTGCTGGAAGCGACCAATCACTGGCCTCGAGCCGATCGAGCATGGCGATTTTGCCCGCTGGCTGGCAGAAACCGGACGGCCGGTGCTCAAGGGCTAGGCGCACGACGGCGTCGGTCCGAATCGCTTGCATTCTGCGCCTGAGGCGCTATGTGCGCGCCCTTCACTGACACGTGATTATCTGCCTGCCTGGCGACAAGGGCTGCCAGGGCCGGTTCGGACGTGTCTCTGCAATAGGAGATGAAAATGCCCAAGCTGAAGACCAAGAGCGGTGTGAAGAAACGCTTCAAGATCACCGCCACTGGCAAGATCAAGCACGGTGTGGCCGGCAAGCGCCACCGCCTGATCAGCCACAATGCGAAGTACATCCGCACCAACCGCGGCACCACTGTCCTGTCGGAAGCCGACACCAAGACGGTGAAGAAGTGGGCCCCCTACGGCCTCGACTGAGCCCGGTTCGATTTTAAGGAGCAGATGACATGCCTCGCATCAAACGCGGTGTAACCACCCGCGCCAAGCACAAGCGGATTTTGGACCAGGCCAAGGGCTATCGCGGTCGCCGCAAGAACACCATTCGTATCGCCCGTCAGGCCGTCGAGAAGGCCGGCCAGTACGCCTATCGCGACCGCAAGGTGAAGAAGCGCAACTTCCGCGCCCTGTGGATCCAGCGCATCAATGCTGCCGTTCGCGCAGAAGGCCTGACCTATTCGCAGTTCATGCACGGCGCGAAGCTCGCCGGCATCGAACTCGACCGCAAGGTCATGGCCGACCTGGCCATGAACGAGGAAGCAGCATTCAAGACCGTCATAGCGCAGGCCAAGGCTGCCCTGCCGGCCTGAACGGTCATTTGAAGTTGAAAATGACGCGGGGCGTCGCGACACGGTCGCGGCGCCCCGTTTCCTATGGGCGACCCCGTGGTTGCTTGTATGAATCCGACACGATAGGGTCTTGCCAAGAGAGCCCATGAGCGACCAGCCAGCCCTAGACCTCAAGTTCTTCCCGGTGCCCGATCAGTTCGTGGATTGCATCACGACGATCTATCGGCTCGAAGTAGACCTCCCAAGCGACGATGTCCTGACCGATTTGCTCCTGCCTGAATGGAGCAACCTTCGATTTCTCAGCCATAGTGCACGACGACAGGGCCATCTTGACGGTCAACCGCTAGGAGAAGGCGGTTTCTTTGCTACCGGCCCGACCAATCGCCCGATCAGTTTTTCCATCGGCAAGTCCCGCCTTTGGGGTTTCGGACTGTTGCCACTGGGGTGGGCGAGTTTTGTTCGGGCGCCGGCGAGCACGCTGGTCAATCTCGCAACCGACGGCTCGACGCACCCCGCCTTCCGGCATTTTGCGCCAATTGCCGCGGCATTGGAAGAAGCTGCCATCGATGACTGGAGCGAATATCGCCTCCTCTGCGATGGACTGTCCGAGCAGTTCCGCCCGCCCCGTGACGAAGAGCGGATCCGGGCCGTCCAGGTTGCCATGGTCGACCCTTACCTGCTCCAGATCCCCGACTTCGCTGAACGGGCGGGGGTGAGTGTGCGGACGCTGGAGCGGGTTTGCCTCAAATCGTTTGGCTTCAGTCCCAATGTCGTGCTCAGGCGTCAACGGCTGGTTCGCAGTCTCGCTTCCTTCATGGTCGAAGATGAAGCCCGGTGGAGCGAAACGATTGATCGTCATTATCATGACCAGCCGCATTTCGTGCGTGAGTTTCACCACTTCATGGGCATGAGCCCGACCGAGTACGCAGCGCAGGACCACCCGATCATGCGGGCCTTCATGGCCAACCGCCAGAAAGTATGGGGCACCCCGGTCCGCGTGACCGATGTCAACGCCGCATCGACTGGGGTCTGACCTCGGTATGATGCGCTGGACCGTGGGTTTCCACCTTGGCTAAGAGGCATGGCAAACGATTGATGCAATGGGGGTACATTCATGCGCAGCAACTCGGCTGACGCGCCGGCGATCCGCATCCGTTTCGTGATGCCCGGACCGGACCTGGCCCCCTTCGTTACAACGCTCTATCATATGGAGGTCGGCAACATTGGCGGCGGGTTCCTCGAAGATTGGCTGCATCCTGAGTGGGCCAACTTGCGCTTTCGCCAGGGCTCCGAGCTTGAAGCCGGAATCGGGCCCGATCCGCTGGCACCGGTGCCCTCGACAGTGATGACTGGCCCGACCAGCATGTGCACCCGCTTCCGCATCCGGCAGGGCCGGTTCTGGGGCGTCGGCCTGCTGCCGCTGGGATGGGCCACGTTCTGCCGTGCCGACGCATCCGAATATCGGGACCGGTTCTGCGATGCGACGGTCGATGATGGATTGACCGATCTTGCGGGTATTGGCGTTGGCCTTTTCAACGGACCCATGGACGTCGTGGGCGAAGCGCTGCATTTGCAGCTGGGGCTGCGACGGCTGCTCGATCGCCAGGTCAGCGGCGAGGAGCGGATCGCCAGGGTCAATGCGGCGCTGGTCGACCCGGAGGTGAACAGCGTGGCCGAGTTTGCCGAACACGCGGCGATGTCGCCGCGCACGCTGGAGCGGCTGTGTCGCAAGGTCTTCGGATTTCCGCCCAAGCTGCTGTTGCGCCGCCAGCGCTTCCTACGCAGCCTGGCGCGGTATATGCTCGATCACAGCATGAGCTGGATCGACAGCCTCGATTGCGCCTATCATGACCAGGCCCATTTTGTACGCGACTTCCACCGCTTCATGACCATGAGCCCGAGTGCTTACGCCAAGCTGGAGCACCCGATCCTGATGGCGGCGATGCGCGGTCGGATGGAGGCCGCAGGCCAAGCCATGCAGGTGTTGCACGAACCGGCAAAGGCCTGATGCGCAATTGGGGGTTGGGAACCGCCCGCCCCTCGGCTAGAGGCCACCCCTTCAAGAGAAATGAGGCCCCTTCCGGAAGGGGCGGATGAGACCATGAGTACGGCTGAAGAACTGAAGAACGAGGCGCTAGAGCGCATTGCCGCGGCAGCAGATGCCGATGCGCTGGAAGCGCTGCGGGTGGAATATCTTGGGAAGCAGGGAACGATTTCTGCGCTTCTCAAGACGCTCGGCAAGATGAGCCCTGAGGAACGGCAGGCCGAAGGGCCGAGGATCCAGGGCGCGCGGGCCGCTGCCGCCGATGCGATCACGGCGCGCAAGGACGAGTTCGAACGGGCCGAGCTGGAAGCGAAGCTGGCCACGGAAACGCTCGACCTCACGCTGCCTGCGCCTGACGCGCCGATGGGTTCGGTCCACCCGGTCAGCCAGGTCATGGACGAGCTGGCCGAGATTTTCGTCGACCTTGGTTTTGCCGTCGCCACCGGTCCGGAGATCGAAGACGACTGGCACAACTTCACCGCGCTCAACATGGCCGAGACGCACCCCGCGCGCGCCATGCATGACACGTTCTATTTCCCCGACAGCGATGCCGACGGGAACCGCATGCTCTTGAGGACGCATACCTCGCCGGTGCAGATCCGCACCATGGTCGAACAGGGTGCCCCGCTGCGCATCATCGCCCCGGGCAAGGTCTATCGCTCCGACAGCGACGCCACCCACACGCCGATGTTCCATCAGGTCGAGGGACTGGTAATCGATCGCGATATCCACCTGGGCCATCTCAAGTGGACGCTGGAAACCTTCCTAAAGGCCTTCTTCGAGCGTGAGGATATCGTGCTGCGCCTGCGCCCCAGCTACTTCCCTTTCACCGAACCTTCGGTTGAGGTTGATGTCGGCTATTCGCGCGAAGGTGGTCGCCGCGTCGTCGGTGGCGACGGCAATGCCGACGGACACGCCTGGATGGAATTGCTCGGGTCCGGCATGGTCAACCGCCGCGTGATCGAAATGGCCGGGCTCGATCCCGATGAATGGCAGGGGTTTGCCTGGGGCCTCGGCGTCGACCGGCTCGCCATGCTCAAATACGGGATGGACGATCTGCGCGCCTTCTTCGATGGCGACCCGCGCTGGCTGGGCCACTATGGCTTCAGCCCGTTCGACCAGCCGACCCTGTCGGCCGGGGTGGGAGCATGCGCATGAAATTCTCCATTACATGGCTCAAGGACCATCTCGAAACCGAGGCAAGCCTCGACGAGATCGTCGCCACACTCAACTGCATCGGGCACGAAGTCGAGGATGTCGAGGACCCGGCCGAGCGGTTGGCAGGCTTCCGCGTTGCCGAAGTGCTCACTGCTGCACCGCATCCCGATGCCGACAAGCTGCAGGTGCTCACCGTCAACACCGGGGAAGGCGATCCGCTGCAGGTGGTCTGCGGTGCGCCCAATGCGCGCGCCGGGATGAAGGGCGTACTGGGCCTGCCCGGGGCGGTCGTCCCCGCCAACGGCATGGAACTGCGCAAGAGCGCGATCCGCGGGGTCGAATCGAACGGCATGATGTGCTCGGTGCGCGAGCTGGAGCTTGGCGACGAGCACGATGGCATCATCGAGCTGCCTGCCGATGCGCCGGTCGGCACCAGCTTTGCCGATTATCATGGTTCTTCGCCAGTGATCGACGTTGCCATCACGCCCAACCGCCCCGATTGCATGGGTGTCTACGGCATTGCCCGAGACCTCGCGGCGGCGGGTCTTGGCACACTGAAGCCGGTTGCGATCCCGAGCTTCGAGGCGATGGACCCCTGCCCGATCGAAATCCGGACCGACGATCCTGAAGGCTGCCCGGCGTTCTATGGCCGAGTGGTGAAGGGCGTGACCAATGGCGCTTCGCCTGACTGGCTGCAGCAGCGACTGATCAGCGCAGGTCAGCGCCCGATCTCGCTGCTGGTCGATCTCACCAACTATTTGATGTTGGCCTATGGCCGCCCGGCGCATGCCTACGATCTCGCCAAGCTGACCGGTGCGGTCGTTGCGCGCCGCGCCAAGACCGGCGAGCAGGTGCTGGCGCTCAACGAGAAGACCTACACGCTTGACGACACCATGACGGTGATCGCCGACGATGCCGGTGTGCACGATATTGCCGGCATCATGGGCGGCGAGGATTCCGGTGTTACCGAGAGCACCACCGACGTTCTGCTGGAGATCGCCTACTTCAATCCCGAACGGATCGGCGTAACGGGGCGCAAACTGGGCCTGGCCTCCGACGCACGAACGCGGTTCGAGCGCGGGGTCGATCCCGATTTCCTCGAGACCGGGCTCGACCTTCTCACGGGTCTTATCGTGGAGCTTGCTGGCGGGGGCGCTAGCGAGATGGTGCGAGCTGGCACTCCGCCGCAGGGCAAGCTGGTCGTCGAGTTCGAACCGCTGCAAGTCCAAAAGCTGGGCGGGATCGAGGTCGACGAAGGCAAACAGCTCGATATTCTGCAGTCGCTAGGCTTTGTGGTGACACAGGAACGGATAGGTCCGGGTGCCAAGACCTGGGTCATGGAAGTGCCACGCCGTCGGCACGATATCGAAGGTCAGGCGGACCTCGTGGAAGAGATCGTCCGCAATATCGGGCTCGACAATGTCGCCAGCACGCCGCTGCCGCGGGTCGATGGCGTTGCGCGCCCGACGGCTTCGCCGCTGCAAATGCTGGAGCGCAAGCTGCGCCGCGCGGCTGCTGCAAGTGGCCTGCATGAAGCTGTGACATGGGCCTTCCTGCCAGCCGCGGAGGCCGAGCATTTCGCTGACGGCGCAGAGCTATGGGTTCTCGAAAACCCGATCAGCGAAGACATGAAGGCGATGCGCCCGTCGATGCTTCCGGGCCTGCTGATGGCGGCCAAGAACAACGCCGATCGTGGTGCAGCAAGCAGCCGCTTGTTCGAGATCGGGCGGCGCTATTTCCGGGGCAGGGATGGTGCCAGCGACGAGAAGCCGACGCTGGGCGTAGTGCTGGCTGGCGAAAAGACACCGCGAGGGTGGTCCGTTGGCAAGTCGCAGCGCTTCGATGCCTATGATGCCAAGGGTGTGGCCGAGTCCCTGCTGAAAGCCGCGGGCGCGCCGGTAGACAAACTGATGGTGATGGGTGAGGCGGGAGGCCAGTTCCACCCGGGCCAGTCCGGCACCTTGCGGCTGGGACCGAAGAACGTGCTGGCGCGCTTCGGTGCGCTGCACCCGCTTACGCTCAAGGCCTTCGACATCGATGGTCCGGTGGTGGCGGTCGAGCTCTTCCTTGACGCAATCCCGGCCCGGAAGAACGCCGGGTTCGCCCGCGAGGCTTATGCCCCGCCGGCGCTGCAATCGATCACGCGCGATTTTGCCTTCCTGGTGCCGTTCGAGTTGGTAGCAGGCGATCTCGTCCGGGCGGTGAAGGGTGCAGACAAACAGGCCATCACTGAAGCTCGGATCTTCGACGTTTTTGCAGGGCAGGGTGTGCCCGATGGCAAGAAGTCCGTAGCAGTCGAAGTGATACTGCAGCCGGGCGAGAAATCGTTCAAGGACGAGGAGATCAAGGCGATCTCCGACCGTATCGTGGCGGCGGCTGGCAAGCTGGGAGCAGAGTTGCGTGGCTAGGGCGTAACGCCTGCGTCGCTAGTCTTGCGATCCCCAATCGCCACCATAGTCGCCGTTCGGGCTGCCCCAGCCGTTGTCTCGGGTTTCGCCATAGCCTTGCTGTTGCAGGCGTGACCACTCAGCGGTTGCAGCATTGCTGTCGTCGACGCTGGAGGTTGTCTCCGGCATGGCGTTCACCATGGCGTTGGCTGCCGGATTAAGCGCCAGCATGTTGAACGGTCGCCCTTCGATGGCGGAGGCAACATGCTCCTGGGCCACCAGTTCCAGCAGGGAAACGGCAATCGCCTGTTTCTTCATGGTCTCTTCAGCGCGCTTGGCATGTACACCCTTGGGGGCTTCGACGATTGTCTCGACCCTGGAGCCTTCCCCGTCGGCGCTCACGGTGGTGACGAAACGCATCAGCTCATTCTCGCCCTCGTCGAGCAGAGACGTGACCATTGTTTCATCGTCGAGCCTGGTCACTCGGCTGCCTGTGACCTGCCCGCCCAATACGTGGAGCGGTACAAGGGCCGACTGCAGTGCGGAGCGCACTTCGGCGGGTGTCTTGTCGTAATGCGTACCACCACCGCTCGCGCCTAGCCACATTACACCCGCGAGGAATGGCGCGAACATCATGATGAGCCGTAGTTTGAGAAATGCCGAGCCCACTTCTGCCCCCTCCGATCAAGCACGCGATCAACCCCTACAAGAAGCGGCATTAAATCGAAGTAAAACGGCGCGGTTCTGTTCGAGCCGCGAGGCTGAAGGAACAATCGGTTCCGGGCTGGTGGACGCGGGTCCGCCCCGGCGCTATGGGCGCGCGACTTATGAGCTCGCAATCCACCAACCCCCGTCGCACGTTTGCGATCATCTCGCACCCTGACGCCGGTAAGACCACGCTGACCGAGAAGCTGCTCTTGCAGGGTGGAGCGATCCACCAGGCCGGGCAAGTCAAGGCGCGTGGCGAAGCACGGCGCGCGCGCAGCGACTGGATGAAGATCGAGCAGCAGCGCGGGATTTCGGTCACCTCCAGCGTGATGACCTTCGAGAAGGAATATGACGGTGAAACGATCACCTTCAACCTGCTCGACACGCCGGGCCACGAAGACTTCTCCGAAGATACCTACCGCACGCTGACCGCCGTCGATTCGGCTATCATGGTGATTGATGCGGCCAAGGGGATCGAACCGCAGACATTGAAGCTGTTCGAAGTCTGCCGCCTGCGCTCGGTGCCGATTATCACCTTTGTCAACAAGGTCGACCGTGAAGGGCGCGAGGGGTTCGAGCTGCTCGACGAAGTTGCGGACCAACTGGCGCTCGATGTAAGTCCGCAAAGCTGGCCCATCGGCATGGGCGGACAGTTCCAGGGGATCCTCGACTATTCCAGTGGTTCGGTGGCGCGGCCTGAAGGCGGTTCGAAGGAGTTCCTTGGCAAGCGGGATGAAAATCCCGAAATTCCTGAAGAGTTCGCCGAAGAAGCCGAGCTGGCGCAGGCTGGCTATCCCGAGTTTGATCTCGAGGCGTATCGCAATGGCGACCTGACCCCGGTGTTCTTCGGCTCGGCGCTCAAGAACTTCGGCGTGTCCGAGCTGATCGATGCCATCGCCAAATACGCCCCGCCGCCGCGCCCGCAGCCTGCCGACGGCGGCGAGATTGCGCCGGATCGCAGCGAAGTGACCGGCTTCATCTTCAAGGTGCAGGCCAATATGGATCCCAACCACCGCGACCGCATCGCCTTCATGCGGCAAGTTTCGGGCACCTTCAAACGTGGCATGAAGCTGACGCCGAGCGGCCTGGGCAAGCCGATCGCGATCCATTCGCCGATCATGTTTTTCGCGCAGGATCGCGAGATCGCCGATACCGCTGAGGCCGGCGATATCATCGGCATCCCCAACCACGGCACGCTGCGTGTGGGCGATACGCTGAGCGAGAAGAACGAGGTGCGCTTCACGGGCCTGCCCAATTTCGCACCGGAAATCCTGCGCCGCGTGGTGCTGAAGGATCCGACCAAGACCAAGCAGTTGCGCAAGGCGCTCGACGACCTTTCCGAAGAGGGAGTCATCCAGGTTTTCTACCCGGAGATAGGCGCGCAGTGGATCATCGGTGTTGTCGGCCAGCTCCAGCTGGAAGTGCTCGTTTCGCGGCTGGAGGCGGAATACAAGGTCGACGCTTTCCTCGAACCTTCTCCTTTCGCAACGGCGCGCTGGGTCAGGGGCGAAGGCAAGGCCCTGAATGAATTCGAGAGCTTCAACCGATCCAACCTTGCGCGCGACCGCGATGGCGATCTGGTTTTCATGGCCAAGAGCCCATGGGATGTGAACTATCAGGCTGAGAAGAACCCTGAGCTGACGTTTTCCGCCACCAAGGAGCGGTGACAAGCGCGCCGCTCGAGCGTAGCATCCACTCATGGCCGATTTCTTCGACAGGCTCGACGGCAAGCATATTGCCATGATCGAGCAGCAGCCCGTGTTCTTCGTTGCGACTGCAGCGCAAGACGGGCGGATCAATCTCAGCCCCAAGGGCTATGACGCCTTCCGGGTGCTGACCCCGACGGTGGTCGCTTATCTCGACCTTGGCGGGTCGGGCAACGAGACCCACGCGCACCTTGCCGCCGACGGGCGTATCACCATCATGTTTTGCAATTTCCAGCAGCCGGCGCTGATCCTGCGCATCTACGGTCGCGGACGAGCTGTGTTGCCGCAAGACGAGGAGTGGGAGGCACTGGCGGCGCAGTTCACCCTGCTTCCGGGCACGCGGCAGATCTTCGTCATCGATGTTGATAGTGTCCAGACCAGCTGCGGCTGGGGCGTGCCGCTGATGACTCTGGAAAGCGAGCGCAACACGCTGACCAAGTATCACGCCAATGCCGATCCGGAGGCGTGGGCAGCCAAGGTCTCGACCCGTATCTCCAGCATCGATGGGCTGCCGACGCGGGCTACCGATCGCTATATCGCGGGTGGGCCGGGCGCGCACTCCAACTAGGCCGCGCCGCGCGTGCAGCTCACCGTCGCCAGCTACAACATCCACAAGGCTGTCGGCACCGACCGACGGCGCGATCCCGGGCGCATCATCTCTGTCTTGCGCGAGCTGGATGCCGATGTGATCGCCTTGCAGGAGGCCGACTTGCGTTTCGGCCAGAGAGCCAGCGTGCTTCCCCGGGCGGCGCTTGACGACACGCCGTGGAAGGCCGTGCCGGTAGCGAAGCGGGCGCGCAGCATCGGCTGGCACGGCAATGCCATCCTGGTCCGCCGCGACATGCAAGTGCTGGCGAGCGAACCGCTCGATTTGCCGATGCTGGAACCGCGCGGAGCGGCCAGCGTGGACCTTGCCAATGGCGATGGCGCGTTTCGTGTGGTGGGCGCGCATCTCGACCTGTCGGGCCTCAGGCGAAGCGACCAGATCCGTTCGATCCTTGGGCACCTGAACGGGGCGCATCCGCCGATGCCCGAAATCCTGCTGGGTGATTTCAACCAGTGGACGGCGCGTAGCGGCGCCATGCGCGTGTTCGACGGACGTTGGCTGGTGCTTTCCCCGGGGCCGAGCTTTCCAGCTTCACGCCCGATCGCCCGGCTCGACCGAATTGCGCTTTCCCCACAATGGAAAGTTGTGTCTCATGGGGTCCATCACAGCTCTCTCAGTGCGCAGGCATCGGATCACTTGCCGGTCTGGGCCACGGTCCAAATGAGTAAAAAGTAGGCACCGACTAAATTTTAAGCAACAATCCTGCGCAAATCTTGCTGCAGGTACCTGATTCCGGTGGGAATCGATTCTGGCACACCTCTTGCTGCAGTTGCGAAGTCCGGGAAGGGCCCGGATCCAAGCAAGGGGGACCCGATGAAGTTCATCATCGCCGTCATCAAACCATTCAAGCTCGACGAGGTGCGCGAAGCGCTCGGCGGGATCGGCGTCGCCGGCATGACCGTGACCGAGGTCAAGGGCTTCGGCCGCCAGAAGGGCCAGACCGAGATTTATCGCGGGGCCGAGTATTCGACCAACATGCTGCCCAAGGTGAAGCTGGAGATCGCTGCCAGCGATGACCTCGCACCGCAGATCGTCGAAACCATCCAAACCACTGCCGCTACCGATGCCATCGGCGACGGCAAGATTTTCGTGCTCGATCTTGCCACTGCGACCCGCATTCGCACCGGTGAGACGGGCGAGACCGCATTGTGATCCGGGGGGAAACGACCATGATCCGCACGCTTATTCGCAGCGCCGGCGCTCTGGCCTTGACCGGCCTCGCCAGCACCGCTGCATTCGCGCAGGAAGCGGCTGAAGCCGCGCCTGCAGTCGCCAATCCCGGCAACAACGCCTGGATGATGACGGCAACAATCCTTGTCCTGCTGATGATCCTGCCGGGCCTCGCGCTGTTCTATGGCGGTCTCACTCGCAGCAAGAACATGCTTTCGACCATGACGCAGGTCGGCGGGGCAGCCTGCCTTGCCATGCTGATCTGGGTGATGTGGGGCTACTCGCTCGCCTTCGGTCCGGAAACGACCGGCGCGCTCAGCCCGTTTTTCAGCACCGGGGCGTATTTCCTTTCCTCGGTGACGACGGACAGCACGGCTGCAACATTCAGCGATGAAGTGATCAGCGAATACGTCTTCGTCAGCTTCCAGATGACCTTTGCCGCGATCACCGCTGCACTGGTTCTGGGCGCAACTGTAGAGCGCCTCAAGTTCTCGGCCGCGATGCTGTTTACCGCCATCTGGCTGACCATCGTCTATTTCCCGATCGCGCACATGGTGTGGGCGGGCGGCGGCCTGATCTTCGAATGGGGCGCGCTCGACTTCGCCGGCGGCACGGTGGTGCATATCAATGCCGGTGTTTCGGCGCTGGTGCTGGCTTACTTCCTCGGCGGCCGCAAGGGCTACCCGACCGAGCCGATGCCACCGCACAGCCTGACGCTGACACTGGTGGGCGCAGGCCTGCTGTGGGTGGGCTGGTTCGGCTTCAACGCCGGCTCCGAGCTTGAAGCCGACGGCACCGCCGGCCTCGCCATGATCAACACCTTCGTCGCTACTGCGGCCGGTGCGCTGGCATGGATGCTGATGGAGCGCCTCGCAGGTCACAAGGGATCGGCCCTCGGCTTCGCATCGGGCATCATTGCCGGTCTCGTCGCCGTGACCCCGGCGGCTGGCAACAGCGGCCCGTTCGGCGCGATCGTGCTCGGCATCGTCGCTTCGGTCGTGGCTTACCTCGCGGTTGCCAAGCTCAAGGCCAAACTCGGCTATGACGACGCTCTGGATGTCTTCGGAATCCACGGCGTGGCCGGCATCGTCGGCGCGATCGGCACCGGCATCGTTTACTCGCCAGCTCTTGGTGGGCCCGGTGATGCAGCTGAGTTCGTCATGAGCGCCCAGGTCTGGATCCAGATCAAGGCCGTGGTTGTGGCGATTGTATGGGCAGCCGTGGGTTCGGCCATCGCCGCCTTCATTACCAAGGTCGCCATCGGTCTCCGCGTCACGCCCGAAGTCGAAAGCGATGGCCTCGACATCGGCGAGCATGGAGAGCGCGCTTACAACTAATCCAACCGAATTGGCGGGGGGGACAATTCCTCTCCCAGTCACCCCCGCCTACCGTTGTTCCTCCTGCGAACATCGACTCTATGGGCCGGAGCCAAGCGCTCCGGCCCCTTTTTCTTGGGGCAAGGCGCTGTGACGGCAGCGACACAGTTGTAAAAATTCGCTCCCCCAAGCTCCTGACAAACCTTGTAATCTTCGCCTGCCGGATTCAGCTTCGCTCCCATGGGCAGCAGAACCCAGTTTGCAGGAGAGATATAATGCGCACTTCCATGTTTTGCGGTAGGCTGCGCGCGCGGCATCTGTTGATGGCCAGCTGCGCCTTTGCCGCCACCGCGACCCCCGCTTTCGCACAGGACACCGAACAGCCCGCCGCATCGAGCAGCGGTGGTTCGGGCAATGTGATCGTTGTCACCGCGACCAAGCGGGATTCGACGATCCAGGACATTCCTTTCTCGATCAACGCGCAGACTCAGGAAGACATCCAAAGATCCGGTGCAGTGACGCTGGAAGACCTTTCGCGCAACGTCGCTGGCCTCTCGGTGCAGAACCTCGGGCCGGGGCAGAGCCAGGTGTCGGTGCGCGGCGTTTCTGCCGGTCAGGTCGTGCGTGACCAGCCAGGCGTGAAGGAACAGGTCGGCGTCTATCTCGACGAAAGCGTGATCTCGCTTTCGCTTTTTACACCCGACCTTGACCTGTTCGACCTCAATCGCGTCGAGACCCTGCGCGGCCCGCAGGGGACGCTGTTCGGTTCGGGCTCGGTCGGCGGCACCATCCGCTACATTACCAACCAGCCTGAGATCGGCGTTACCGAAGGCTCGTTCGAAGCCAATATGAACCTCGTCGATGGCGATGATCTGGGCGCTCACCTGAAAGGTGCAATCAACGTTCCGCTCAATGACCAGCTCGCTGCGCGCGTGGTTGGCTATTACACGAAATACGCCGGCTTTATCGATGCCTTCGGTCCGGGCGGCGGCGAAGACGTCAATGGTGGCGAGCGTTATGGTGGCCGCATTGCCATCAAGATGGACACCGGCGAAGGGCTCAGCATCACGCCCCGGATTGTCTACCAGAAGGTCAAGGCCAATGGGTTCAACCGCCAGGAAATCTGGAACCTCTACGCGAACCCGGACAAGTCCAATCCGGTCCAGCTGGGTGAGCGCGAGCAATATCTGCGCCTGCGGGAAGAATTCGAGGACGAGACCTTCCTGTTCGACCTCACCGCTGAAGTGGACCTGGGCCCGGTCACGCTGACTTCGGTCAGCTCCTACATCAACCGCGACATCCTCGTCAGCCGCGATGCCAGTGCGCTGACGGGCTCGGTCTCGGTTGACCTTGGCTATCCGAATGTCGCTGTCCTGTTGCCATCCAACCTGCGCGACACCACCGAGCTGGAAACGATTACGCAGGAAGTCCGGCTGGCTTCGAACAGCGAAGGCCGCCTGCAGTGGCTGATCGGTGCGTTCTATTCGGAAGTCGATCGTGTCTATGCCCAGCGCCTGCCGACGCCCGGGTATGACTTCTTCACCGATGCCGTACTTGGCGCTGGCGTGTCTGCGGCAGTGGCGAACGGCTTCCCTGCGGATTCGCCGTTCAACTCCGACCTGCCATACGACATCACGCAGTTTGCGATCTTCGGTGAAGCGAGCTTCGATATCACCGACGCGCTGACCTTGACGGCAGGCGGTCGCTATTATGACTTCGAGGAAACCCGCACCATAACCACCGGCGGCCTGTTCGCCAATGGCGATGTCGGCGTCATCGACGAAACCTCGTCCGACGGTTTCACCCCACGCATCCTGCTCAGCTATGAAGTGACGCCCAACGTCACCATCAACGCGCAGGCTTCGCAGGGCTTCCGTCTCGGCGGGGTCAACGATCCGCTCAACGTGCCGCTGTGTAACGCACAGGACCTGGCGCTGTTCGGCGGCTTCCAGGACTATGACGACGAGAAGCTGTGGAACTACGAGCTTGGCGTGAAGACGCAGGGCAATGGCTTCACGTTTAACGCTGCCGGTTTCTACAACGACATCAGCAACCTGCAGGTGACGCTGGATGCAGGCAGTTGCTCTTCGCGTATCGTCTTCAACGTGCCAGACGCACACTCGGCCGGGATTGAAGCGGAGCTGGGCCTCAACCCGGCACCGGGCCTCAATTTCAACCTGTCGGGCAGCTATATCGAGGCTGAGTTCGATACCACGCTGCCGGGTGCTCTGGCTGGTGCCACGGGCATCCGCGAAGGCAACCGACTGCCGTCGGTGCCGAAGTTCCAGCTCGCCGCCAGCGGCAGCTACGAATGGCCGATCTCCGACAGCGCCGATGCCTATATCGCCGCTTCGGTGACGCATGTCGGTTCGCGCTACACCCAGCCGGCTGACCAGGAAGGCAATCCGCGCACTTTCGTGCATGGCCTGCCCTTCAGTGGTGCACCTGCCAATGCTTCGACCACGGTCGACCTGCTGCTCGACAGCTATCAGCTGGTGAACATCAGCGCCGGGATCGATTTCGAGAACGGCTACAGCTTCGTGATCTATGCCAACAACGTGCTGGACGAGAACGCGCTGCTGAGCTTCGACCGCGAACGTGGCGGTCGCGCCCGCCTGGGCTACCGCATCGGCCAGCCGCGCACGATCGGCTTTACGGCACGCAAGACGTTCTGATCGGACGCTGAAACAAGAGAAGGGCCGGGGTACTACCTCCGGCCCTTTCTGTTTTGCCTCAAGCGCCGACGCCCACATCCGTCGGCTTGGCCTCCGGCCTTGCGGTCGCTGCGCGACCGTGCTCTGCGATCACGCTACTGGGTTCGTTCGGCCTCGAGGATGAAATCGGCGCAGCGTTCGCCGATCATGATGGTTGGGGCGTTG
This sequence comes from Parerythrobacter aestuarii, assembly GCF_030140925.1. Classification (NCBI taxonomy): domain Bacteria; kingdom Pseudomonadati; phylum Pseudomonadota; class Alphaproteobacteria; order Sphingomonadales; family Erythrobacteraceae; genus Parerythrobacter; species Parerythrobacter aestuarii. The sequence goes on along the minus strand of NZ_JARBWD010000001.1, from coordinate 65,217 downwards.
GTGTTGCCGCTGACGATCTTGGGCATGATTGAAGCATCGGCGATCCACAGTCCTTCGACCCCTCGCGCCTTGAGCTTGGTATCGACAACTGACTTGTCATCCGCGCCCATCCGGCAAGTGCCGACCGGGTGATAGACTGTGTCCGCGCGGTTGCGGATAAGCTCGTCGAGCTGGGCATCGTCTGCAAGATCAATCGGATGGCGATCGGTCGGCTTGAACTCAGCCAAGGCAGGGCCGTCGACGATACGGTGCGACAGCCGCACGCCTTCGCGCAGCACGGCCACATCGCGGTCGTCATCGAGGAAATTGGGATCGATCCGCGGGGCATCCGCCGGGTCGCTCGAATTGAGCCGCAAGCTGCCGCGACTTTCCGGCCGCAAGACACAGGCATGGAGCGAGAAGCCATGGCCCTTCACTTTCTCGCGTCCGTGGTCTTCCAGCACCGCCGGCACGAAGTGCCATTGCACGTCGGGTGCGGGCGCATCAGGCATGACCTTCCAGAAGCCCCCGGCCTCGGCATAGGGCGTGGTCATGATGCCGGTCCGCTTGCGCCGGTGCTCGATAATGGCCTTGGCCATGCGAGTAGTACCTTCGAGCGAATCGCCGATTGGTACCTTGCTCTCCGTTTCCCAGCCGGAGACATAGTCGATATGGTCCTGCAGCTCGCTGCCGACGGCGGGCTTGTCGAGCTTCACCCCGATGCCATGCTCCTTAAGGTGCTCGGCCGGGCCAATGCCGGAGAGCATGAGGATCTGCGGGGAATTGAAAGCGCCGGCTGACAGTATCACCCCGCGTCGCGCGGTCAGGATCTCGTGCTTGCCGCCCCAGCCGCCAGTCAGCACCGCGACGCCGGTAACCCTGCCTCCGTCGATAATCAGGCGCTGCACCTGCGTCTTGGTGCGGATATCGAAATTGGGTGCGTTGCGGATCGGCTCGACAAAGGCGCGCGCTGCGGACCAGCGTTCCCCCTTGCGCTGGGTGACCTGGTAGATGCCAAAGCCTTCCTGCCGTTCGCCGTTGAAGTCGGCATTGTGGGGCAGCTGCAGCTGCGCGGCGGCGTCGACAAAAGCCTGACTGGTGGCGTTGGCAGCGGTCTGGTCGGAGACGAACAGCGGCCCGCCGGCACCGTGGTAGTCATCGGCACCGCGTTCGTTGGCCTCGGCTTTCTTGAAGTAGGGCAAGACATCGTCATAGGCCCAGCCGTCGCAGCCCATCGCCGCCCAATTATCATAGTCCCAGCGATTGCCGCGGATATAGACCATCGCGTTGATGGCGCTCGATCCGCCCAGACCCTTGCCACGCGGCTGGTAACCGATGCGACCGTTGAGGCCCTTCTGCGGTACGGTCTCGTAACGGTAGTTGGAGTTCTTGAGCAGGAACGGCATGAAGCCCGGTGTCTTGACCAGCATGTTGTTATTGCGACCACCGGCTTCGACCAGGCAGACCTGCCGCGTGCCGTCCACCGCCAGTCGCCCGGCCACCGCGCTGCCTGCACTGCCGCCGCCGATAACGATGTAGTCGTACTGGTTCATTATGCTCTCCTCTTGCGGAAAGCGTTACGCAGGCTTGCCGCTCGCTTCAATCGAGTTTTGTTCAGCAACCGGATTTTCGCCACCCTGCCGCTCCAGCCACCGGGCCCGGATCGTGTCCGAAGTGTCGCGGCTACCGTCGTGAGTCCAGCCAGGTTCGCGCAAGAGGTAGCCGAGCTTGTGCTTCCATGGGCTGTCCCACATGTCCTGGGCAATCCCGATCCATTCATGGAACACCGCCCACAGCAGGTTGAAGCTGCCGAGCTGCTTGACGATGCCGTAGCGGATCTTCTCTTCGTCCGTTTCCGGCTCGAATGTGCCAAACATCTTGTCCCACACGATAAAAACCCCGGCGTAGTTGCGGTCGAGGTAGCGTGGGTTGGTGGCATGGTGGACACGGTGGTGGCTCGGCGTGTTCATCACCGCCTCGAACCAGCGCGGCATGCGGTCGATTGCTTCGGTGTGGATCCAGAACTGGTAGATCAGGTTGAACCCGAAGCAGATGGCGATCATCCCCGGGTGGAAGCCCAGCAGGACCAGCGGCAAGGCAAAGGCAAAGCCCAGCGTGAAGGCCCCGGTCCAGCTTTGCCGCAGAGCCGTGCTGAGATTGTAGTGCTGGCTCGAATGGTGGTTCACATGGCTTGCCCAAAACCAGCGGATACGGTGCCCGGCGCGATGCACCCAGTAATAGCGCATGTCGTCGAGCACGAAGCAAAGCGGCCAGGCCCACCAGACGCCCCACCATTCAGGACCGAAGTCAAACACGCGGTATTCATAGGCAGCGAGGAACACCCACAGGGCGAACCCGCCCAGCAATGCGCCTGCAACGGTGCTGCCCAACCCGAAGGCAAGGCTAACCAGCGTGTCGCGCGGTTCGTAGGCATCGGGCCGGCGAAACTTCGCCCAGACCATTTCGATCAGGACCAGCAGGACGAAAGCCGGGACAGCATATTCGGTGGGCGAAAAATCGGGCATCAGGCCGCCGCCTGTAGCCGATCGATGGCTTCGGCCCAATAGGCCGGATCGTCGAGCTGGAGAATAACGGTGCCATAGCGTCGCTCGCCGCAATCGATCGTCAACGTCTCGTCCCGGGCAAGAACAGTACTGCCCGGCGCGAGCAAGCGACCGGCGAAGAAATTGCCATGCGGCTTCAACAGCAGGATGCGGCCTTGTGCATCTTCCAGCAGCCCGCCGCGCCCGCTCCGGTCGAGGCCGAACCGAACCGGTTGGAATCCTTCCACCGCTTCATTGGCCGCACGGCAGGCATCTGCTTCGTTTGCCAGCTGAGGGGTTCGACCGAGGCCCAGCCACTGCGCAAGCCCAGCCAATGCGAGGATCGCAACCAGCGAGCCGATCAGGACAATGAAGTTCATGGGTGGCGCGATTGCCACGCTCTTGGGATTGTGTCGAGCGCGCCTTTTCATTTGGCTCAGTGCGCGGCAGAACGCGCTGCTGAGGAGACTGCCCGATGAAATCGTACCTGCTTGCTTCAACGCTGATGCTTGGCCTTGCCGCTCCGACCATGGCGCAGGATGCACCTGACCCCGTCGCCGTTGTCGACGCCGAGGCGGACCGGACCGAACGGGTTGCCAAGCAGATTTGGGACTGGGCCGAGCTGGGGTATCTCGAGTTGCGATCCAGCAATTTGTTGCAATCCGAACTGCGTAGCGAAGGTTTCACGGTGACGGAAGGTGTCGCAGGCATTCCCACGGCCTTCGTTGCGGAATGGGGCGCAGAAGGGCCGGTTATTGCTGTGCTGGCAGAATATGATGCCCTGCCGGGTATCAGCCAGTCGACTTCCGCCAACCGCGATGTCCTCGCCGACAAGGGAGCAGGCCACGCTTGCGGGCACAATCTCTTCGCGGCGGGTTCGCTGACAGCGGCGATTGCGATCAAGAACTGGTTGCAGGCGACCGGGACGCCCGGTCGCATCCGGCTCTATGGCACGCCTGCCGAGGAAGGCGGATCGGGCAAGGTTTACATGACCCGGGCAGGGCTGTTCGACGATGTCGATGTTGCGATCCACTGGCACGCCGCCGATCGCAACAGCGCGGCGGCCCGCACCAGCCTGGCCAACCGTTCGGCCAAGTTCCGTTTCAAGGGTGTCTCTGCGCATGCCGCCGGTGCGCCTGAGCGCGGTCGCAGCGCGCTCGACGGGGTCGAAGCGATGAACATGATGGTCAATATGATGCGCGAGCACACCAGCATGGACACGCGCATCCACTATGTGATTACAGAGGGGGGCAAGGCACCCAACGTGATCCCCGACTTTGCCGAAGTGTTTTACTATGTCCGCCATTCCAGCGCCGACGAAGTGCGGGCGCTGTGGGCCCGGCTGGAGGACACCGCACACGGCGCGGCATTGGGTACAGGGACACAAGTCGAGTGGGAGATCATCCACGGCAACAACCCGTTGCTCGTCAATGAAACTCTGGCGCGGGTGATGGATGCCAAGCTGCGTCAGGTCGGTGGGGTCGAATACACGCCAGAAGAACGCGCCTGGGCGGAGGATATCAGCAAGACATTGGGCGATGGCGCATTGCCACTCGAATCAGCAGCGCAAATCCAACCGTACAACACAATGCTTGGCTATGGCTCGACCGATGTTGGCGATGTCTCATGGGCGACGCCGACGGTGGGCGTTCGCACGGCGACCTGGGTCCCGGGAACAAGTGCGCACAGCTGGCAGGCGGTTGCGGCGAGTGGCAATTCCATTGGCGCCAAGGGCGCGCAAGTGGCCGCCAAGGCCATGACGCTGATGGCGATCGAACTGTTCACCGATCCCGAGCTTCGAGCCGCCGCCAAGGCTGAATTCGATGCTTCACGCGGTGAGGACTATGAATATGTCTCGCTGTTGGGCGATCGCGATCCGCCGCTCGACTACCGCGAATAGTTGGGGCGAATAGCGCGGCGTCAGCCTTTCGCCTCTGCGGCCAGCATGTCGATCATCATCCGCACGGGGGCGACATCGTAACCCGCTGCTTCGGCAGCGGCGGCGATATCATCCGGGTCCATACCCTGCCGGGCCTGAGCCAGGGACCATAGCAACGTAGAGCGCGTGCCCGAGCGGCAATAGCCTAACACCGGCCCCTCGGCTCTGGCCAGCGCTTCTGCCATCGCATCGACCTGCGGCTGACTGAACCCGCTCTGGGTGATGGGAATAGCGACGTACTCCATGCCGGCATTGCGGGCAGCCGCTTCAATTTCCGCCCCGCTGGGCTGGTCGTCGGATTCGCCGTCCGGGCGGTTGTTGATGATCATGGTTACGCCCTGCGCGCGCGCCGCAGCCACGTCTGCCGGCGCAATCTGTGGGCTGGCGAGCATCGTGTCCGATAGTTTCCGAAAGTCGCTCATTCAGGCAATCCTTGTCCCCATGCTGGACCGCCACCCTTGCCGAAGCATAGGCCCTGACGCAAGCATTGCACCGATCGGCGGCTGTTTATGGAATTGTCACAAAGCCCTGTGATACTGCCTGCAATGTTAAATCATTCGCATAGCGGCGCTTTGTTCGCTATGCAGTGCAAAGATGAGGGTGGGATCTTCCGGGCCAGCGGCCCAGGCGGCTCGCATCTTGATGGACAGGAACGCCTCGCCGTCCGGTTTTCCTGTCCCGAGTATGACGGGGCGAGCGATACAAGGTACTGACTAGACTATGGGTTACGATAGAGGGCGTCGCGGTCGCGGTCGCGACAAGCGGGACGGGTTCGGAGAAGAAGGTTTCGATCCCTTCCAGGGCGGCGGCGATTTCGGCGGACCCCCGCCGGACCGGTTCGGCGGCGGCTTTGATGACAATCGCGGCGGTGGTTTCGACAATAATCGCGGCGGCGGTGGTCGCGGCGGATTTGGCGGCGGCGGGGGCGGTGGCCCTCGCGGCGGTGGCGGCGGCGGCGGGGGCGGTTTCAACCGCATGCCCGCACAGGTCGTCGGCACCGGTAAGGGGACCGTGAAATTCTTCAACGGCCAGAAAGGGTTCGGTTTCATCCAGCAAGAAAGCGGCGGCGAAGATGTGTTCGTTCACATCAGCGCTGTCGAGCGGGCTGGGCTGGAAGGCCTTGCTGAAGGACAGGAGCTCGAATTCAACCTGGTCGATCGCGGCGGCAAGGTCTCCGCGCAGGATCTGCAGATCGTTGGCGATGTAATCGCGGTCCAGTCGCGAGATGCGGGCCCGCCGAAGCGCGAACTGACCGGCGACAAGGCCACCGGGACGGTTAAATTCTTCAATTCTATGAAGGGTTTCGGCTTCCTTGTGCGTGACGATGGCCAGCCGGATGCATTCGTTCACATCAGTGCAGTCGAGCGCTCGGGCCTACGCGAACTCAACGAAGGCGAACGCTACGAGTTCGATCTTGAGGTCGACCGACGAGGCAAGTATTCGGCGGTCAATCTCGTTCCCGTAAGCGAATGACCCCGGCGCACTAGCGGGAGTGGTTTGACCCTCCCTGCGAGAGCGAATAGACACTACGGAATGGCGGCTCCCATGGGGTCGCCATTTCTCGTTTGAAATTGCATTGATGCCGAATTTTCGAGGAACCCAGCGATGACCATTTCCGCCCTTATGCCCGTCTATCCGCGTTGCGGCGTGCGTCCGGTGCGCGGCGAGCACTGCCACCTGATCGACGAGGACGGCACCCGCTACCTCGATTTCGCCAGCGGTATCGCGGTCAACCTGCTGGGCCATAGCCACAAAGGGCTGATCGGGGCGATCCAGCGGCAGGCGGCAACGCTGATGCATGTCTCCAACCTCTATGGCAGCCCGCAGGGCGAGAAGCTGGCGCAGGAGCTGGTCGACAAGACTTTCGCCGATACGGTGTTCTTCACCAATTCAGGCGCGGAAGCGGTCGAGGCCGCCATCAAAACTGCGCGTGCCTATCACCAGAGCGAAGGCGGCGATGCGAATCGGACCGAGCTGATCACTTTCAAGAACGCCTTTCATGGCCGCACCATGGCCACCATCAGCGCCTCCAATCAGGAAAAGATGCACAAGGGCTTCCTGCCGCTGCTCGAAGGTTTCAAATATTGCGAGTTCGACAACCTCGAGATGGCCCGCAGCATGGTCGGCCGGAATACCGCCGGTTTCCTGGTCGAACCGATCCAGGGCGAGGGCGGCATCCGCCCGGCGTCGGACGAATTCCTGCAAGGTCTGCGCGCAATCTGCGATGAGCACGATTTGATGCTGGTGCTCGATGAAGTGCAGTGCGGCGTTGCTCGCACCGGTACGCTCTATGCATATGAGCAATACGGCATCGAGCCCGACATCCTTGCCACCGCCAAGGGCATCGGTGGCGGCTTCCCGCTTGGTGCCTGCCTGGCGACGGAGAAGGCCGCGCGCGGCATGGTGTTCGGCACCCATGGCTCGACCTATGGCGGCAACCCGCTGGCGATGGCGGCAGGCAGCGCAGTGATGGAAGCGGTCGCCAATGACGAATTTCTCGCCAGCGTGCGCGAGAAGGGTGAGCGCATCCGCACCCGGCTCGAACAGTTCATCGGCAACTATCCCGACCTGTTCGAACTGGTTCGGGGCAAGGGGCTGATGCTGGGTCTCAAGATGAAGGTCGAAAGCCGGCCGTTCTTCGTCCACCTGCGCGACAACCACCAGCTGCTGACCGTGGCGGCCGGCGACAATACGCTGCGCGTGCTGCCGCCGCTGGTGATCGGTGATGCCGAGATCGACGAATTCTTCGACAAGCTTTCGGCCGGTGCTGCCGACTACGAAGTGCCGGAGGGCTGACCATGGCTATCCGGCATTTCCTCGATCTCTCGGACGCCGGGGGCGATGCCATCGCGGCGATGATCAACGATGCGCAGGACCGCAAGACGGCGCGTGCTGGCTGGCCCAAGGGCCAGGCCGATGCCGATGTGCCGCTCAAGGACCATGTGCTGGCAATGATCTTCGAAAAGAGCTCGACCCGCACCCGCGCCAGCTTCGACATCGCCATCCGCCAGCTCGGAGGAAGCGCAATGGTGATGGAAGCGGGTTCGATGCAGCTGGGGCGCGGTGAGAGCATCGCCGACACAGCGCGCGTGCTCAGCCGTATGGTCGATGCGATCATGATCCGCACCGACGACCATGCCAAGATCGAGGAAATGGCGCGCCACGCAACAGTGCCGGTCATCAACGGTCTCACCGATGCTTCGCATCCGTGCCAGATCGTGGCTGACCTCCTTACCGTGATCGATCACGGCAAGGCGCTGCCGGGGCTCGAAGTCGCATGGCTCGGCGATGGCAACAATGTGCTCCACTCGATCCTCGAGGCCGCCGGGCTAATGAAGTTCAACGTCCGGGTCGGAGTGCCACAGGGTTATGAGCCCGAGCAGCGCTTTGTTGATATGGCGCGTGCAGGGGGTGCGACCGTGACCCTTACGCAAGACGCTGCCGAGGCTGCCCGCGGGGCCGATGTCATCGTCACCGATACCTGGGTCTCGATGGGGCAGGAGCATGCGCACAACAAGCTGGCGGCCATGGCACCGTTCCAGGTGAATGATGCGCTGATGGCACTGGCGAAGCCCGATGCAATCTTCCTCCACTGCCTGCCCGCGCATGTTGGCGAGGAAGTGACGGAAAGCGTGATCGAAGGGCCGCAATCGGTGGTGTTCGACGAAGCCGAGAACCGCATCCACGGGCAGAAATCGGTGCTGCTGTGGGCTTTCGGCAAACTCTGATCCGGCGCTGCCTCTTCCTTTCGGGCGCATTCGGCCCATATTGCCCGCGATGAGCGACTATCTGATCGATGACGGCGAAACCCACGAGGATCGCCTGTTCACATTTTCCATCCCCGGCCGGCATGCGCGTGGGCGCGTGGTTCGCCTCGATCGTGTGCTTGACGAAGTCCTGTCGGCGCACGACTATCCGCCGGCGATCACGCACTTGCTGGCTGAAGCCTTGGTGGTGGCAACGCTGGTCGGTGGATTGCTCAAGCAAGACGACGGCCAGTTGACCATGCAGGCGCAGACGAAGGGTGGCATCATCAAGCTTCTGGTCTGCGACTACAAGGCGGGCGCGGTGCGCGGCTATGTCGATTTCGATCGCGAGCGGTTGGCCGATGTAGGGGCCAATCCCGGGCTCACGACGCTGTTCGGGGAAGGCTATCTCGCGGTGACCTTTGACATGAAGGGCAAGGACGGGCGCTACCAGGGCGTAGTCCCACTGGAAGGCGAGAACCTTGCGCAAGCGTGCGAGAGCTACTTCGCGCAGTCGGAACAGGTGCCGACTCTTATACGGGTGGCTGTGCGTTCCGGGGCCGAAGGCTGCTCTGCGGCGGGTCTGCTGGTCCAGCACTTGCCCGATGGCGAGGAAGGGCGTGAGCGCTTGCATGTCCGGCTTGACCATCCCGAGTGGGAACATGTGGCAGTCATGGCGGGCAGCATCCGCCACGAAGAACTGCTCGACGAAGCGCTAACTATGGAGGCGCTGGTATGGCGGCTGTTCCATGAGGAAGATGAGGTCCGAATAGAGCAAGGTGCGCAATTGACGCGCGGTTGTCGCTGCTCCGTAGAGCATTACGAATCCGTTCTCGGTCGATTCCCGGAAGCCGAACGCGCCGAAATGCGCGACGAGAGCGGGAATATTCTCGTCGATTGCGCCTTCTGTTCGCGGCAATTCGCCATTGCGCTCTAGCGAGGGCACCTTCCTGTTCACTTTCCATCAAAGCATGTATGCCTATTGCGCAGACATAAGGTCGCCAGGCGGAGGACAGGAATGACGAAAGTTTCCCTCGCCCGGCTGCGATCCACTGTGGTCGCGATGGGCATTGCTATGATCGCGCTGACTGTGCCGACTGCGGCGCAATCGCCATCGCTCGCCATGCTGGACAAGCTCCAGCCCGGGCAGTGGGAGATTCGCTATCGCGATGACCAGCCCTCCACACGCCTGTGCGTGAAGAATGGGCGGGACCTGATCCAGCTGCGGCACAAGCAGGCCGGCTGCAACCGGTTCGTAGTGGAAGATGCGGCAAGCGAGGTGACCGTACAGTACACCTGCAAAGGCAATGGCTATGGCCGCACCAGCATCAGGCGCGAGAGTAGCACGCTGGTGCAGCTCGAATCGCAGGGGATTGAGGGAGGCTTGCCCTTTTCCTTCACTGCGGAAGGCCGCCGCGTCGGGGCCTGCCCCTGAAACCACGCCAGGCGAATTTGGGCTTGGGGTGCAAGGGTACATGCGCTAGCCCGAAGCTATGACGTCTGCTTCGCCCAAGGCCGCCGCGATCCTTTTGTCCGGTGGCCTCGACTCCATGGTCACCGCCGCTATCGCGCAGGAGCAGGGCTATGCCGTGCACGCGCTGACGATCGACTATGGCCAGCGGCATCGGATCGAACTGGAAGCGGCACAAACCATAGCGGAAGAGCTCGGGGTCGCCCGCCATGTCCAGATTGCAGCCGACTTGCGCGCGCTGGGCGGTTCTGCGCTGACTGACGATATCGACGTGCCCAAGGGCGGCGTTGGGACGGATATCCCGGTGACCTATGTGCCGGCGCGCAACCTCGTGTTCCTGTCGCTGACGACGGCCTTTGCCGAGGCTTCGGGGGCGCGTGACATTTTCATCGGGGTCAATGCGCTCGACTATTCGGGCTATCCCGATTGCCGGCCGGAATTCATCGAGAGCTTTGCGGCCACCGCCAATCTCGCCACCAAGGCCGGAGTGGAGGAAGGCGCGCCGTTCCGTATCCATGCCCCGCTGCAGCATATGAGCAAGGCAGATATCGCGTGTGAAGCGAATCGGTTAGGACTGGATTCAGCCTGGAGCTGGTCATGCTACGATCCGTTGCCATCGGGGCAGCCATGCGGTGCCTGTGATAGCTGCCGGCTCAGGCGCAAGGGTTTCGCCGAGGCGGGGCTGCAGGACGGATTGCAATACCCGGCAGATGCGCCGCCGGTCTAAAAAGTGTTTAGGGGAGAGAGAGCGTGAGTGAGGCAACCGACCAGGCTGTGCCGGATCAAGCGGCAGCTGCCGATCCGAAGGTCCCAGCCTATAGCTGGTACGCGCTGACGATCCTGGTGATCATCTACGTCCTCAATTTCGTCGACCGGAACATCATCTCGATCCTGGCCGAGGACATCAAGGCCGACCTTGGCCTGCGCGATGACCAGATCGGCTTTCTCTACGGCACGGCATTCGGTGTGTTCTACGCGCTGTTCGGGATCCCGCTCGGCAAGCTGGCCGATAGCTGGCACCGGGTGCGACTGATGACTGCAGGCCTGGCGATCTGGTCTGCTTTCACTGCGCTGTCAGGCTTTGCCAAGAACTTCGCTACTCTCAGTGTTGCCCGCATTGGCGTAGGAGTTGGGGAAGCAACCGCCAGCCCAAGTGCCTATTCGCTCATTTCCGACTGGTTTCCGAAGAAGATGCGCGCCACCGCGCTCGCGATCTATGCCTCCGGTCTCTATATCGGCGGTGGTGTGTCGCTCCTGATCGGCGGCGCCATTGTCGAGCGCTGGAACGCTGCCTATCCGGTCGATGCGCCAATGGGCCTGGCCGGATGGCAGGCGGCCTTCATCATCGTCGGTCTGCCCGGACTGCTGCTGGCTTGCCTTGTCTTCACCCTGCGCGAGCCATTACGCGGCGAGAGTGAGGGTATTATCACCCCACCTCCGAAGGACCCATTCCGGGGGTTCTTGCGCGAACTGGTCGCGGTTATCCCACCTTTCACTTTGATCGGTGCTTCGAAGGCAGGCAGCCGGGGGCTCTTGCTAAACCTTGCGGGGGCGCTCGTTATTGGTGGCATCGCCTACGTCATGGCGCTGGTCACTGAGAACTACCAGCAATGGGGGGCTATCGGGATTGGCTACTACGCGATCTTCTCGTGGGCCAGTACGCTGGAGCGGCGCGATGCGCCCACGTTCAGGTTGATCTGGGGCACACCGGCATTCCTGACGACCATCCTTGGTTACGGCATGGTCGCTTTCATGTCCTACGCAGCCTCGTTCTGGGCAGCGCCCTATGCCATCCGCATCCTGGAAGAGGCGCCATCCACAGCTGGCTGGTGGATTGGCGGGCCGGGGGCCCTCGGCGGCTTCCTGGGAGTAATCGGCGGCGGTCGCGCCGCAGACTGGCTACGTGAGCGCAATCCGGCGGGCAGGCTGATTGTGGTAGCGTTCGGCCTTGTGGCAGCGGCGCCTTTCCTGTTCGTGATGTTTACCACACAGGACACGACAACCTTCTATGTCGCGGCATTCCTGCAGTCTCTGTTCGCGAGCTCTGCGCTGGGCGGGGCGGCTGCGACCACGCAGGACCTGGTCCTACCTCGCATGCGCGGAACAGCCACGGCCACGTTCTTCCTAGCGACGACGCTCGTCGGTCTGGCGCTGGGACCCTACATGGCAGGCCAGGTCTCGACCATGACCGGCAGTCTTTCTACCGGTGGGCTCAGCCTACTGGTGGCAGTGCCGATCGGGCTGATTCTGTTGATCGTGGCCTATCGAACGGTGCCGGCAGCCGAGCAGACCTTGCTAGCCAGAGCCCGCGAAGCCGGTGAAGAGCTGGAGGACTGACTCCGGCTACCCCAGGGCTAGCGCGTAAGCACGCCGCAAGCGACGCGCTTGCCGGCATTGCCGGAAGGTTCGCTGGTGCCGTCGTCAGGGTCGGCGTGGATAACCACGGCAGTGCCATCGGCATCGAACAACGCGGCCAGGATGTCGGCGCGCGATCCTCGCAGTGTCACGCGAGCGGTGGCCGTTCCAGACGATGATGCGACAAGGTTGGGCAGATCGCCCATATGGCTGCCATCGTCGTCCTCGAGTCCATGTCCCTCACCGGTCGGATTGAGATGGCCTCCGGCAGAGGTGAAGTCGGGCCGGGTGCAGGTGCCGGTCGTATGGAGATGGAAGCCGTGTGCGCCTTCGGAGATGCCAGCCACGGCAACAGCCAGAGTGACGGTATCGCCGCTGGCTACCAGCTGTGCGGTGCCGGCGGGAACGCCATTGGCAAGAGTCAGCCGCGCATCGGCGAGCTGTTCGGTCGGGAGGTCGCCGACCGACTGGCAGGCGGCGAGGAGCAGGGATGCGCCCATCAAGGCAATCGGGGTCTTCATGTCTAAGGGTCTCCGCAATGAGTATCTGACCCCATAACGAAAAAGGGGCCGGATTGCTCCGGCCCCTCTTCGTGTTTGTCGGAAAATCCGAACTTACATGCCCGAACCCGGACCGTAAGTGATTTCCACGCGACGGTTCTGCAGTTCGCGAACACCGTCTGCGGTCGGGACGCGGTTCTGTGTTTCGCCGAAGGCTTCCGACGAGATCCGCGCATCCGGGATACCGCGACCGTTGAGGTACTCGCGTACCGAGGTATTGCGGCGTTCCGAAAGACCGACGTTGTAGGTAGCCGAGCCCGAACGGTCGGCGTGACCGGCCAGCATGACCGAAGCCGTACCGCAGTTGGCGTAGGCAGCCACTGCGTTGTTCAGGATGGTCGCAGCTTCCGGCGTGATGTCCGACTGATCCCATTCGAAGAACACGATGTAGGGACCGGTGTTGCACGGCGGCGGCGGCGGCGGCGGAGGCGGCGGCGGCGGCGGCGTAGGAGCGGTCGGCGGCGGCGGCGGCGGCGGCGGCGGAGGCGGCGGTGCCGGCGGTTCGCCGAAGTTGTAGGTCAGCGTTCCGAGCAGCGAGTGCGAACGGAAGTTGTCGTCAACCAGGCGACCGGCACGATCGATCAGCTCGACGCTGTCGACATTGAACATGCGGTACTTGAGGCCAACGTCCCACTTGTCGTTCAGCGGAGCGCGGATACCACCGATGAGCTGCCAGGCGAAGCCGCTGTCCGAATCGTCGAGACCCGGAGCGGAGTTCGGGTTGGTGCTGGCAGTGATCGAGGTGCGAGCAACACCGACACCACCGCCGATGAAGCCCTGCAGGCCATCGTCGGGACCGAAGTCGGCCATGGCGTTGACCATGAAGCTCAGCGCGCTGACGTCACCACCACCCGGGAACTTGCCGGTCGGGGCGCCACGGACGCCGCCGTTCGGGAAGCCACCGAGGCCAACGGCGATTTCATCGACATTGGCTTCGCGATAGCTGGCTTCCGCTTCGAGGCGGACTGCGCCGAAGTCGTAACCAACAATACCGCCGAAGTCGAAGCCTTCGTCGGTTCCAATGGTCAGGTCGTCTGCGACAGTGTTGATATTGAGATCGATGTCTTCGACGACCATTACACCGCCGTCTACCTCGACATACCAAGCATCGTCACGAGCGAGGGCCGGCGATGCAAGGGCCGTGGAGGCCATCGCCATTCCGATGACGAGTTTCCTCATTATGTAATTCCCCTTTTAAGCGAATTGGAGCCACCAAGAGACTCCCATCTAACTTTTCCCCCCGTTAGTGGCAAGCTGACAAACACATCAATCTGTTGCAAGAATGCCGCATTTCCGGAGGCTCGCAAATTTTCTTTGCGTAATTTGCAATGTGTAGCTGCGGAATCCGTTCCGAATCCATTGCTTAGCCGGTTACGGACCCACGACTCCTGCTGCAGTCAGTGCAGCAATTATTTCATCAATTGCGAGCCGCGCTTCGGCATCGATCGTCGCTCCCCCGGCAGGTGCGCCAGGCCGCACGGGAACGTTCCAGCCGCTGGCATGGAAATGGAACTGCGAGGTATCGGCGTTCCAGCACAGCATGCCGTCACGTGGTTCCAGGAATAGCCAATCGTTGGCGAACCATGCGGCAATCCTCTCAGCCTGACCTTGCCAACTGCCGGTCGGACTTGACCCGACCAGCCAGCATTCACCCTCCACAGGCGATTGCGGCGGGTCATTGCTTTGTCCGGAAACCGCCAGATGAAGCAGAGCGTCAAGCCGGCCAAGGGCTTCGTTGACGATGGGCTCCTTCTGAGCCTGCGCCGCGAACAGCAGCGGCAACGCGTGGCGCGGCGAATTGCTCTGATAGGTTACGGGGTCTGCCATTTGGGAGTCCTCTTGCAGGTTGGAAGGTCAGGGAAGCTGAGCGAGCAGCACCGGGTCGGAAAGCGCGTGCCGTCCGATCTGCCGGACCCACAAGGCCTGCCCTGCTGCATCTGCCAGCAAGAGGCTGTATTCACTCGCTGAAAGTTCGATCCTTGGGGCTGATACCTGCCAACTGCGGGTCGGGACGGACACAGGCCCCGCGCCGACCAGGTAGGCTTCTGTTTCTTCCACCAATGGCACTTCGACAGCGTCTGGCCACAGCCAGCCGCCCCGGCTTCGGCGGATCCAGCACCAGACTCTTTCGCCCGCCGCCCCGATTCGGGCGCGCGGGTGTACCGGTGGCGGAGGGATGATGCTCGAGCCCGCATTTCGCAGGTCGGCGTAGATGGGTGCGTCGTCGCCCAAGCCGAGTGTGGCGATCCTTGTCACCGGAGCATTGCCGGATTGGCCTGCGGTTCATCCGGTCGCTTGCGAGCCCCAACACAAACGGGCGACGCTGCATCCTGCAGGGCCGCCCGTGTCGAATCGGTATATCGCGATGTTCCGTTTCTCTAACCAAAGAGCGTGACGATGTCAATAGAAAAGTGCCAAATAGGTTAGTTTGTTTGGTGCTTGCGTGCCGCTGCCGCCTCCCCTAATCGCTGCGTTCCACTTTGGGGAACACGTCTCACATGGTCATGAAACCGCTGCGCGGGCTGTATGAATGGACGCTGGAAAAAGCCGCGCATCCGGCGGCGCAGTGGTGGCTGGCGTTCTTCTGCTTCATCGAAGCGAGCTTCTTCCCGATCCCGCCGCACCCGCTGCTGGGGCTGATGTGCCTGGCCGAGCCGAAGAAGGCGCTGCGGTTCGGCATCATCGCCACCCTCAGCTCGGTTGTCGGCGGGCTGTTTGGGTACTTCATCGGCTGGGCGCTGTTCGACACGGTCGGCGTGCCGCTGCTCAAGGCGATCGGCCTTTATGACGCGCTTCCCGCCGCGCAATGCACCTTCGACGAATATGGCGTGGCTGCGGTGATCATCGCCGGGGCGACCCCGGTACCGTTCAAGCTGCTGACTATCACCGCCGGATTCCTGGGTATGGCGCTGGTGCCGTTCATCCTGGCCAGTCTCGCCGGGCGCGGGGCGATCTTCTTCACCGTCGGCTTGCTATTCCGCATCTTCGGCGCGCCCATCAAGGCTTTCATCGACAAGTACCTGGGCTGGGTGACGACCGTCTTCGTGGTGCTGGTGGTGGGCGGGATCCTCGCCATCACCCAGCTCGGCGGTAGGGGCGAGAAGGAAGACCCGTGCGCCGGTGCGCCCACCGAGAGCGTGACGGACGCGGGCTAGGCCTGCTCGATCAAGTCCAGTCCGCCAGCCGGGCGCGGTCGGTGACTGTGATCCTGCGGTAGCCGCGGGTGATGCAGCCCGCCGCTTCCAGTTCCTTGAGCGCGCCATTGGCGGTGACGCGGGTGACGCCGGCCAAGTCGCCCAGCTCCTGTTGCCCGAGCGTGATGACCGGGCCGGTGGCCGAGAGGTTGCGCAGCAAATGTGCGATCCGGTTAAGCCCGGTGCCCCCGTGCTGTCCGGCGACCAGGTCGATCATCTCCTGTAGTTCCTCCGCCAGACCGCCGAGCAAGCGGCGCATGGCCTCAGGACTGCGGGCGAGAAGCGCTTCGTAACGCGCGCCTTCGATCCAGCGGACGGTGCTGGCGGTCTTGGCCACCGCGTCTACAACCCGCGCGCGACCGGCAAGCCACGCCAGCTCGCCATAGGAATCGCCCGGTTGCAAATGCGCGACAGCGCGGAAGTCGCCATCGGGCAGATATTGCCCGACCACCACTGCGCCGCTCTCGATCAGCCAGAAACCGTTCGATTCCTCGCCGCGCTGCTGGATCAGCTGCCCTGAGGCGAAGCGGCGCAACGGGGCAGCTTCGCGCAGCTCGGCCTGCAGCTCAGGCTCGAGCAAGCCGAACAACGTCGGCGAGGCCAGTGAGCGTCCTTGGCGGGGAGTTTCCAATTGTTCAATATTTGACATTCTTGGAGGTGATAGCTCGCTATGCCGCTTGCAACAAGGGAGTGGATCATGCCGACATCGACCATCGCCGTCCTCGCCATCTACATCGGCTTCGGCCTGCTGGAACTGTGGCGTTCGAACCTGTTCACCAAGGGAGAGCAGACGCGGGACGACGGGATTGTCGAAGGCGTCAGCATGACCATGCTGCTGGCCGTCACCCAACCCGGCATCGTGTTCCTCTCCGCCGCGATCATGGCAGCGATCGCACCGGGTCTCGAAGGGGCGCTGACCAATCTCAACGTCTTTGCAGCGATCGCACTTTTCCTGGTCCTGGAGGACATGACGCAATACTGGTGGCACCGCGCCAGCCACACCTTCCCATGGCTCTACAATCTCCACCGCGCGCATCACAACGCCAAGTACATGAGTGTGCGGCTCGTCTACCGGAACAACATCATTTACTACATGATGATGCCCGGATTGTGGACCGCAGGCGCACTGCTCTACATGGGTCTCGGGTGGGTGTATGCGGGCTATCTGGTGGTCAAGATGGCGGTCATTATCGGCGCGCATTCGGACGTCGCTTGGGACAAACCGCTGTACCGGATCAAGTGGTTGAGCCCCGTGATGTGGGTGGTCGAGCGCACGATCTCGACGCCGAGCACGCACCATGCACACCACGGCCGCCATGCCAACGATCCCGCAACACACTACAAGGGCAACTACGGCAACTTGCTGTTCTTCTGGGACGTGCTGTTCGGCACCGCCAAGATCACCCGCAGCTATCCAGAAAGCTATGGCGTCGAGAACCTCGCTCCAGCAACGCTCGGCCAGCAGCTGCTGTGGCCGATCTTCCCGGAGAACAAGGAAGAGACGATCGCTTCACCGGTTGGAGAGGGGGCAGCACAAGAGGCTGCCTGACAGAGCGAGCGGGCCGCGCATCACCTCCTTGCGCTGCCCGCTCGACTTTATGTCTTGATCGCGTCACACAATCGGGCAATCGCGAGCCACCTACCGTGGAGCCGCGATGCCTGAGCCAACTCTTTCCCGAAAACTCTCTGCCGAGGGGATCGGCAGCTTCTTCCTGTTTGCAGGAGTCATCGGCTCCGGCGTGATGGCGGAACAACTGGCCGGCGGAAACGTGGCGTTGGCGTTGCTGGCCAATACCATCGCCACCGGCGCGATCCTCTATGTTCTGATCGCCATGCTTGGCCCGATTTCAGGCGCGCATTTCAACCCGGCGGTGACCTTCGCGTTCCTGCTGCGCAAGCAGATCGGCGCGCGTGAGGCTGGGTTGTACATCGCCACGCAGGTCGCAATCGGTTCGCTCGGCGCGCTGGCCGTCCATCTGATGTTCGATCTCGAAATCCTGCAATTCTCGACCAAGGCACGCGCCGGCATTGGCCAATGGACCGGCGAACTGATCGCGACTCTCGGGCTGGTGCTGACGATCCTGCTGCTGCTCAGGCATCGCGCCGAAGCGATTCCGGCGGGCGTTGCGCTGTACATCACCAGCGCTTACTGGTTCACGTCCTCGACCAGTTTCGCCAATCCCGCGATTACCGTTGTTCGCTCGCTCAGCGATACCTTCGCCGGGATCGCCCCCGCCGATGTGCCGATGTTCGTTGTGGCGCAGTTTGTCGGGGCTGCCATCGCGACGAGGCTGGCGGCATGGTTGCTCGCGCAGCCGAAAAACTAATGCGCCAGCGGGTCGTCCAAGTCTTCGGGGTCGACCGTGGCGAAACCATAGACCTCCAGCACCAGCGGTGCCATGTGATAGCGGGTGTGGCCGGGGAAGGCCTCGCCGGTCAGCCTCACGGTCTTGCCCTCGGCGCGCCGCATCAGCTCTTCGACATCGCCAAGCTCGGTATAGGCATGGACCCGACCGAATTTGTGCATCACTCCATCGCTGTCGAAGAAGCATTCCTGCCATGGCAGGGTGAGGATGAGGAAGCGATGCTCAAACTCTTCGCTGCCCCCGTCGGCAGTGCCCCGCGTCAGAGTGACGCTGCCTGAACTCAATTCGCCTTCAAGCGTGAGCTCACCGCTGATGTCGAGGCACGCCGGTGCTGTTTCCGTTTCCTCCGCCGCCACGGTGTCACCCGACACCAGGAACAGCGCCAGCGGGGCGAGCACGCCCAGCATCAGATGATCCCGGTCGCCTTGCCGGCGCGCTCGAACATGCCGAGGATGGTCTGCACTTCCTCTTCGCTATGCTCGGCGCACAGCGAACAGCGCAGCAGCGTCATGTTGGCGGGCGTCGCCGGCGGGCGCGCGAGGTTGACGTAAAGCCCTTCCTTCAGCAGCGCTTCCCACATCGCCGCACCTTTCTGCAGGTCCGGCATGATGACAGCGACAATCGCGCTCTGCGGTTCCTTCGTGCCGAGCTCGAAGCCGAGATCGGTCAGCCCCTTGTGCAGGGTCTTGGAATTCTCCCACAGATGCGCGCGCTTGTTGGAGCCGTGCATGAGCTTGCGGATCGAGGTCGCCGCCGTCGCCACCACGCTGGGCGGGAGCGACGCGGTGAAGACATAGGGCCGGCACACCAGCCGCATGATCTCGAACTTGGGATGGTTGGAGACGCAGAAGCCGCCGACCGTGCCGACGCTCTTGGAGAAAGTGCCGATGATGAAATCGCACTGGTCGACGATCCCGGCCTGCTCGCACACACCGCGGCCATGCTCACCGATGAAGCCCATCGAATGCGCTTCGTCGACCAGCACCATGGCACCGTATTTCTTGGAGATCTCGACCATCTCCTTGAGCGGGGCGATATCGCCGAGCATGGAATAGACGCCTTCCAGCACAACCAGCTTGCCCGCGCCCTCCGGAATTCGCCTGAGGCGCTTTTCCAAGGCTTCGATATCGTTGTGCTTGAACGGCACGACTTCGGCATTGCCCATCGCGCAGCCATCCCAGATCGACGCATGGCTATCGATGTCGAGGATGATGTAATCGCCCTTGCCGGCGATCGTGCTGATGATCCCGAGATTGGCCTGGTAGCCGGTAGAGAACACCATTGCGTGGTCCATGTCATAGAACTCGCGCAGGGCGTCCTCGCATTCCTTGTGGCCCTGGTAGGTACCGTTGAGTACGCGGCTGCCGGTGGTGCCGCTGCCGAAATCGCGCAGTGCCTGTTCGCCCGCTTCGATCACTTCCGGATCGAAAGTCATGCCCATGTAGTTGTAAGTGCCGAGCAGGATTGTGTCGCGCCCGTTGCAGATGGCCCGGGTCGGCGAGAGCACTTTCTCCATCACCAGGCTGAACGGGTCTTCCTGCCCGCTGGCGAGCAAGCCGCTGCGCAGCGCGATGATGTCGTCGAACTTGGAGAACAGGTCCTTTTCCCCGCCTTCGGTTTCGGCCGGCTGGTCCGGCTGCGAAATGCCTTCGCTCATTATTCGCTCGCCATCTTGGTGACGGCATCCACCAGCTGGCCGTAATTCTCGATCTCGGCCTGCTGGTTCATGGAGATGATGATGTCGAACTCGTCTTCGATCTCGGCCACGAAATCCATCACTGTAAGGCTGTCGAATTCCAGGTCGTTCTGGAAGGTCGAGGCATCGGTGATAGTGACGCCTTTCTTGTTGAAGGGGTCGATGAGAGTGCGAATGCGGCTATCGACGTCGGCGCGATCCATAAAGGGTCTATCCTTGGTTGCGGGCGGGAACCGTCCGGCCCGTGTAGTTGCTGCGCTTGGGAAAGCGGGTTTGCGCTCCGCTTGTCAAGCGCGGGGTGTTTCGCGCGGCCCTTACAACAGCTGATCTACCGCTGCCATGAACGGACCGATCGAGACCGGCTTGGACAGGTAATCGGCCGCCCCGGCATCGCGAATGCGCTCTTCGTCGCCCTTGCCGGCATAGGCAGTGACGGCGAGCACCGGGATCGTTGCCAGAGTAGGATCCTTCTTCATCGCCGCGATCAGCTCGACGCCGGAGATATTGGGCAGCTGGATATCCATGATGGTTAGGTCGGGGCCGAACTCGCGCGCGGACGAGAGCACGTTGTTGCCATCGGCACACGGCAACACCTCGTGCCCCTTGGCCCGCAACACATCGCAGAACAATTTCCGGTTTAGGTCGTTATCCTCGACAACGAGTATTCTCTTTGCCACTGGAGCGGTTCCTTTCGTGCCACTCCTCTAGCCCGCTGCAAGGAGCCTTGCCAATTATTCGCGCACCCTCTTCCCCGGAACACAATCCCGACGACGCAGATGCGCTGGGGCTGAAGGCGCTCGGCTGGGTGCTGACGGAGGATACGCGGGCTGAACGCCTGCTTGCGCTGACGGGCCTGACACCCGATATCCTGCGTGAACGGTTGACCGATCGCACCGTGCTCGCTGCGGTCCTCGATTTTCTAGCCAATCACGAGCCGGACCTGATGCTCGCCGCCGACGCCCTTGGCGTAGAACCGCAGGTCCTGCTCGATGCCCGGGAGCAGCTCACGAAATGAGCCGACCACTTGTGATTTCCGACTGTGACGAAGTGCTGCTGCACATGGTCACTCATTTCCGCGACTTCCTCGATGAAGAGCACGGGATCGACTTCGCGCTCGACAATGGCGATTGGGGCAAGGCGTTGAGCTACCAGGCCAGCGGCGCGCTGGTCGAACCGGTCGATATCTGGAAGTATCTCAACCTGTTCTTCGACCATGAGATGGACCGGCAGGATCCCATTCGCGGCGCGGTGGAATCGATCAATACCATTGCCGAGCAGGCCGACGTGGTGATCCTTACCAACCTGCTCGACGAACGGCGCGACAAGCGGGCCGAGCAGCTACTGCGCTATGGGATTCAAGCCCCGGTCTATACCAACCAGGGGCCCAAGGGCCCGGCGCTGGCGAAGATCCTCGAGGAACGCCAGCCCACCAAAGCGCTGTTCATCGACGACCTGGCCCAGCATCATGGCTCGGCAGCGGAGACCGTTCCGCATGTCACCCGCCTGCACCTGTGCGGAGAACCGGCCATTGCGCCGCATATCGCCTGCGGGGAGAAAGCGGGCCACGCCCACGCCCGCATCGACGAATGGGAGCATGCGCTTCCGTGGATCCTCGAACGCCTGGAGGAATGATCCGATGAGCATCGAAGCCCGCCTGTCCAAACTGGGCATTGTTCTGCCTGAAGCCGCCGCTCCCGTGGCAAGCTATGTCCCGGTGGTGGTGCAGGGCGGTCTTGCCTATGTTTCCGGCCAGGTCTCCTTCGTTGACGGAGTGCTCCTCAAGGGGCGGCTCGGCGAAGACGTTTCGCTCGAAGACGGCATGCGCGCGGCACGCGGCTGTGGGCTGATGATCCTCGCTCAGCTCAAGGCCGCACTCGGCTCGCTCGACCGGGTGGAGCGGGTGGTCAAGCTGGGCGGTTTCGTCAATTCGACGCCCGACTTCACGGACCAGCCCAAGGTCGTCAACGGCGCGTCGGACCTGATGCTGGAAGTGTTCGGCGAGGCCGGCAAGCACGCCCGCGCGGCGGTCGGGGTGCCGTCGCTGCCGCTGGGGGTCGCGGTCGAAGTCGACGCGATCGTTGCGCTGGCGGAGTAACGCCTAGGTGGCAACGCGCCCGGTTCCCGATTGGCTGACGCAGTGGGAATATGCCCATCGTGGGCTGCATGGACCCAGTGTCCCCGAAAATTCATTGGCGGGGACGAAGCTGGCGGTCGAAGCGGGCATGGGGATCGAATGCGATATCCAGCGCAGCGCCGACGACTGGCCGATGGTGTTCCACGATTGGGACTTGCTTCGGCTGACCGGCAAGGACGGTCTGACGGAAGGTGCGACTGGGGTCGAGCTCAAGCAATTGCGCTATCTCGACAGCGATGAAAGCCCGGCGACGCTGGGCGAACTGCTCGCACTGGTGGCCGGGCGCGTGCCCTTGCTGATCGAGATAAAGTCCAAGCGCGGCTATGATGTCGAGCAGACCTGTCGCGAGGTCAGCCGATGTCTGGAGGGCTACTCGGGCAAGCATGCGGTGATGAGTTTCGACCCGCGTGTCGCACGCTGGTTCCGCAGGCATTCGCCGCAAACGGTGGCCGGACTGGTGATGCGCGAGGACGAACACGGCTACACGCAGAAGCGCTGGCAACGGCGGCTGGCCTTCGCCATCGCGAAGCCCGATTTCCTCGCTTACCATATCGCGGCGCTGCCCAATGCTTGGATCGCCGGATTGCGCGCCAAGGGCCTGCCGGTGCTGACCTGGACCGTGAATTCGCCGGAGACCCGGGCGCGGGCTTTGCTCCATGCCGACTCTCTGATTGCGGAAGGTGAGGGCCTGGCGTGAGCGAGACAGCCTTTGTCGCGAGGGTGCTGGGCGGGGTCGGCGAGGTCGAGCCGGCGCATTGGGATGCGCTGGGCGGGGCGGACAATCCCTTCATGTCGCACGCTTTCCTGACCGCGATGGAAGATTCGGGGAGCGTGGGTCCCGGCACGGGCTGGCAGGCCGCGCCGATAGTCATCGGAAGTGATTCCGGTGTGCCGCTGGCGGCGCTCCCCGCTTACCTCAAAGGTCACAGCCAGGGCGAATATGTCTTCGACCACAGTTGGGCCGATGCCTTTCAGCGCGCGGGTGGGAACTATTACCCCAAGCTGCAGATCGCGGCACCTTTCACTCCGGCGACGGGTCCCCGCCTCTTGCTCGCCGACGATGCGCTGGGCGTCCCGCTGCTCCGCGCTGCCGAGCAATTGTGCGAGCAGAACGGGTTTTCCAGCGCGCATGCGACCTTCGTCGATCCCGCCCAGTTGCCGATCTTCGAATCTGCGGGTTGGCTGCTGCGGAGTGATATCCAGTTCCACTGGGAGAACCGCGACTACGGATCGTGGGACGATTTCCTCGATGACCTCGCCAGCCGCAAGCGCCGCGCCCTGCGCAAGGAACGCAAGAAAGCGCAGGAGCAGGTCGAGATCCGCCACCTTACTGGCGCTCAGATCACCGAAGCGGAATGGGATGCTTTCTGGGTCTTCTACCAGGACACTGGCGCACGAAAATGGGGCACACCCTATTTGACGCGCGAAGCCTTCTCATTGCTGGGAGAGCGAATGGCGGACCAGCTGCTGCTGATCTTCGCCTATGCCGGGGGGAGGCCAATTGCCGGGGCGCTCAATGTGATCGGCAAGGATGCGCTCTACGGCCGCTACTGGGGCTGCACCGAGCACGTGCCCTACCTGCATTTCGAGCTGTGCTACTATCAGGCGATAGATGCCGCGATTGCACGGGGCCTAAAGCGGGTCGAGGCGGGTGCCCAGGGCGGGCACAAGCTGGCACGGGGCTATGCCCCAGCCAAGACATGGTCAGCGCACTGGATCGCCGATCCGGGATTTCGCGAAGCCGTCGCCGATTTCCTCGAACGCGAGCGACATGGGGTCGAAGTCGACCAGAACCATCTCGACCGCAGGACGCCTTTTAGAAAAGGCGGGTAAGACGGTTCAGGCAGCCTTGCGTTCCGCCGCAAGCCAGTCACGTGCGCGACGCTGGGCTTCAGCGATTTCGCGGGCGGTCATTTCGTCGGAGATATCAGCCCGGCACCAAGCGGCTTCCTCATGCCCGCGCGAAGCAGCGAGGTTGAACCACTTATGTGCTTCGATGAGATCATACTGCGCGCCATGGCTGCCGGTCGAATAGATTACGCCCAGATCGAACAACGCTATCGTTTCACCAGCAGCGGCGGCTGCCAGGCATTGTGCGATGACGAGGCTCTCTGCGACCGTTGCCTCGGTTGCCTCGTTGCTGCTTTCGATTGCAGTCAGTTTCATGGCTCTCATTCCCCCTGTTTGAACCGACAGGAGACCCGCCGGCTTGGTGACACAGAGTTCAAGCCGCTTATGGTAAAAACTTGGTTAACCACATTGCGTCTTTTGTTCAGCCGGGTCGCCGGATTGCTGTCTGTTCAGCTCCTGTTCGATCCGGACTCGGCTTTGTATGTGCACATTTGGACATTGAGCCTCATTGCCGCTTGTGCGCCCCCCGCGTGACCCCTATAGGCGCGCTCATCAGGTCGGCTGGACCACCGAAATTTCGGGGTCGGCAGGATGGGCGATCGGACCGGATACTCAGGCTGAGAGGACAACCATGGCCGTAAAGGCACATGAAGACAGCGAGATTCTGAAAGCGGCAAAGAGCAAGCTGGAAGCGGATTATGTCCCCAGCGATGACGAGCCGTATATGAATGAAAAGCAGCAGGATTACTTTCGCATGCTGCTGCTCGAATGGAAGAAATCGATCCATTCTGCAGCCGGTGCGACGCTACAGTCCTTGCAAGATGGCCCTATCCGTGAGCCCGACCTCAACGATCGTGCATCGAGCGAGACCGACTGGGGCATCGAGCTGCGCACACGTGATCGCCAGCGTAAACTGATATCCAAGATCGATTCCGCGCTGCGTCGCATCGACCAGGGCGAATACGGCTACTGCGAAGTGACCGGCGACCCGATCGGGCTGAGGAGGCTCATAGCCCGCCCGGTTGCCACCATGACTGTCGAAGCGCAGGAAGCTCACGAACGCCGCGAGAAAATCTCGCGCGACGACTGAGCGCAACGCACCCAGCACAAAACACGCTTAAACCTTCGTTAGGGTAGTTAGGCTATGCCGGACCACTGGGGAGCCGTCCTGTGAGTGGGAGGGCTAGCTTGAACCGAAGAAGGATTGCGTCGCTCCATGCCTGCCGTCGATACGCGCAATATATCCCGCGACAGCCTGTTCCTGATGGCCGATCTGCGTCTGGAAGGGGCGGATTCGCTTGAACGGGTGAAAGTTCGCAACCTGTCTGCCGGCGGGATGATGGCGGAAGGTTCGGTCCGCGTAATGCGCGGGGCACGCCTGTCGGTCAAACTGCGCAATATCGAATGGGTCGATGGCAGCGTGGCATGGGTTCAGGATAACCGCTTCGGTATTGCCTTTGATCACGAAGTTGATCCGGCGCAGGCCCGCAGCCAGCCGACAAGCCCGGACGAATCGACAACGCCGCGCTTCGTGCGCACCGCCGGTTTCCAGCCCGGCTACGGCGAGCCCGACAAGCTGCGCAAAATCTGATCCTTTTCGCTGACCCAGGACAAGAACGCTGCTAGTTAGCAGCCATGCGCCTGTTTGCCCTGACAATGAGCTGTGCCGGCCTGCTGCTTGCAGGATGTTCATCGCGTGCGGATGAAGGCGCGGTCTCGGTCGCCGTGATCGGCGACAAGGACGATCCATTCGAGAGCGGAAACCGCCTGTCCTATGCCGGCCAGCTCGTGCGCGAGGCTACCAGCGAAGGGCTGGTGGCAATGGACGAAACCGGTGAAGTCGTCCCTGCAATTGCCGAACGCTGGATCGTGACGGAAGACGGGCTCAGCTTCTTCTTTCGTATACGCGGCTCGGACTGGCCCGATGGCGACGAACTTGATGCTGCTTCGGTGAAGGCTTCGCTGGAACGCGCCATCCAATCGCTTGAAGGTACCACGCTGGGCCTCGACCTGCAGAAGATTGACGAGATCCGGGTAATGGCGGATCGGGTCCTTGAGGTGCGCCTCCGTGGACCGATGCCGCAATTCCTCCAAATGCTGGCTCAGCCGGAACTTGGCTTGCGCCTTGACGGCCAGGGCACCGGGCCGATGCGAAGACTCGAAGGCGACGAGCAAATGCGGCTGCAGCCGATCGCTCCGCAGTTTCGGGGCTTGCCGGAGCTTCGGGCCTGGGATGACAATGTCCTCGACGTTGTAATATCGGGCATTCCAGCGCAGCGGGCGGTCGATGCATTCCGCAATGGTGAGCTCGAGATCGTGCTCAACGGTCGTATGTCCAGTTTCCCGTTGGCCGAGACTGGACCGCTTTCCAGTGGCACGTTGCGGCTCGATGCGACCGTCGGACTGTTTGGCCTTTCGTTCCGCAATGCCCGTGGGCTCCTTGCTACTGCGGAGCGGCGCGAAGCTCTGTCTATGGCGATAGACCGGCCGCGCTTGCTGCAAGCCTTCAACCTTGCTGGCTGGGTGCCGACGACCCGTATTGTCGCCCCGGGGCTGCCCGGCGACCGCCGTGCCGCTGGCGAGCGCTGGACCGGCCAGTCTCTGGAGGAACGGCGCGGCGAGGCGAGGAGGCGGATCGCAGAATGGACCAGTTCAGCCGGCACGGCCGCGCGCTTGTCCGTCTCATTGCCACAAGGCCCGGGTTCGAACCTGCTGTTTGAAAAGCTTGCGGAAGATTTCGCCAGCATCGGGGTGACGCTGCAGCGGGCCCAGCCCGGCGAGGCAGCCGACCTGCGCCTGGTTGACCGGCTGGCGCGGTATGCCGGTGCGCGCTGGTTTCTGAACCAGTTCAATTGCGACATTTCGCAACCCGTATGTTCGCCTGATGCAGACGTACTTGTCGACCAGTCGCTGGATGCTCCTACTGCCGATGAAGCGGCCAATCTGCTGGCCGGAGCGGAAGGAGCCATGAATGATGCCGAAGTGTTCATTCCGTTCGGGGCACCGATCCGTTGGTCACTCGTTCGCGGCGGGGTCGGGGGCTTCAGCGAAAACCGCTGGGGTCGTCACCCCTTGTTTCCCTTGGCAATCGCTCCCATATCTTAAGAAAAGGAGTGACTTTTATGAACGACGGGTCTCGATTGGAGCCAATTCGTCCTGCGGGTTCGCAGGGTTCCGGTGCTGGCCAGGGCCCGCGGGTGCAGGTCATGGGGATCGAGGTGCCCACCGGCAGTGATCCCCTCTCCGTGCGCAAACGCATCGAAGCGATGGAATTCGTCCTAGAGCGCAGTTTCAAGGTCCCGGGCACCAATATTCCCGTCGGCCTCGACTCCATCGTTGGGCTCGTACCCGTGGTGGGCGACCTGATCGCGGCCGGCATGGCGGCCTACATCGTGTGGGAAGCCCGCAACCTCGACCTGCCCAGGTGGAAGCTGTGGCGAATGGCCGGCAATATTGCGCTCGATACAGCGGTCGGCACAGTGCCTATCGTCGGCGATGCACTTGACTTCATCTATCGCTCGAACTCGCGCAATCTGAAGATCGTGAAAGATCACCTCGACAAGCATCATCCACGTACGAAGATCATCGAGCAGTAGTTTCCTCCGCAACCACTTCCCGCTAGTGCCTCGTGCATGGCGCAAGACGTTACCTATTCGAGCTATCTCGATCTCGACCGCATCCTCGCGGCGCAGCATCCGTCGTCGGACGCGCATGACGAGATGCTGTTCATCATCGTCCACCAGGCCAGCGAGCTGTGGCTCAAGCTATGCCTGCACGAGCTGTTCGCGGCGCGCGACTGTATCGCGGCAGACAACCTTCGCCCCAGCTTCAAGATGCTCAGCCGCGTGGCGCGGGCGCAAACGCAGCTGATCCAGAGCTGGGATGTGCTCAGCACCATGACACCGCATGATTATTCCGCCATCCGCCCACACCTGGGCCGCTCCAGCGGGTTTCAGTCGCCGCAGTACCGGATGATGGAATTCCTCCTCGGCGGGCGCAACCCTGACATGGTGGTGATGCACGAGAAGACCGGCAACTGGGCCGATCGCCTGCAGGCTGAACTGCAGCAGCCGAGCATCTATGACGAGACGATCCGCCTGCTGGCACGGCGCGGGTTTGCGATTCCCGAGGTTGTGCTTGGGCGCCAACTCGACACGGTGTGGGAACGCTCCGAAGAGGTCGAAGCGGCATGGGCGGAAATCTATCGCGACCCGCAGGCGCATTGGGATCTCTATGAGCTGGCCGAAAAACTGGTCGATCTCGAGTACCATTTCCAGCGCTGGCGCTTCGGGCACCTGAAGACCGTCGAGCGTATCATCGGCTTCAAGCGTGGCACCGGCGGGACGCAGGGCGTACCCTATCTGGAAGGAGTGCTGAAACAGGCCTTCTTTCCCGAGCTGCTGAGCGTGAGAACGGCGATATGAGTTCGTGGAGATCGCAGCGCCGTATCTGGGACATTTCGCAGACCTTGCGACCAGGCCTGCCGGTGTGGCCGGGCGATACCGGCTTCGCGTTCGAGCGGACCTGGCGGATGGACCAAGGCTCGCCAGTCAACGTCGGGCGCATGACCATGAGCACCCATTCGGGCACCCATGGCGACGCGCCGCTGCATTATGCCGAGGACGGGTTGGATGCCGCCAGCATGGAACTCGATCCTTATATCGGCGAATGCCTGGTGGTCGATGCGCGAAGGGCGAACGGCAAGGTCCGCGTGGGCGACCTGCCGCATCTCGCCAGTGCCGACCGGGTGCTGTTCCGCACTTTCGAGGCTTTCCCGCACGATACCTGGGATAGTGATTTCACTGCCATCGACGAAGGCGTGATCCACTGGCTTGCCGAGCAGGGCGTCAAGCTGATCGGCACCGATGCCCCCTCGGTCGATCCGCAGGAATCCAAGACCATGGATGCGCATAAGGCGGTGCTCAAACACGACATGCGCATCCTCGAAGGGCTGGTGCTCGATGGGGTCGAGGAAGGCCGCTACGAGCTGATCGCGCTGCCGCTCAAGATTGCCGGCGGCGACGCCGGTCTGTGCCGGGCGATCCTGCGGGAGTTGCCCGATGTTGAGTAAGGCGCGCGAACTGGATGCGGCGGACCCGCTGGCCGAGTATCGCGAGCGGTTCGACCTGCCCGAGGGCGTCATCTATCTCGACGGCAATTCACTCGGCGCGCTGCCCAAGGCGACGCCAGCGCGGCTAGAGCAGGTCATGCGCGGCGAATGGGGCGACGGGCTAATCCGCAGCTGGAACGACGCGGACTGGATCACCCTGCCGCAACGCGTCGGCGGCAAGATCGCGCCACTGATCGGGGCGCAGCCGCATGAGGTCATCGTCGCAGACAGTGTCTCGGTGAACCTGTTCAAGCTGATCAGCGCGGCGCTCAAGATGCGAAGTGATGGTTCGGGAGGGGGCAGGAAAGTGATCCTCAGCGAACCGGGCAATTTCCCGACCGATCTCTACATGATCCAGGGTCTGGAGGGGCAGGGCCTCGCCACCCAGCGGCTGGCCGAACGCGATGTGATGACCGACGCGCTGGGCGAAGACGTCGCGCTGCTACTGCTGACGCATGTGCACTACAAGTCCGGCGCGATGTTCGATATGGCGGCGCTCACCAAGGCGGCGCATGATGTGGGTGCGCTGGTGCTGTGGGACCTGTCGCATACGGGCGGTGCCTTACCGGTCGATCTGAACGCGTGCGGGGCCGATTTCGCGGTCGGTTGCGGCTATAAATATCTCAACGGTGGCCCCGGTGCCCCGGCCTATGCCTTCGTTGCCGAGCGGCACCATGATGCGCTCGAACAGCCACTTTCCGGCTGGATGGGCCATGCCGCCCCGTTCGACTTTTCCGACGACTATGCGCCCGCTCCGGGTGTCGACCGGCTGCTGTGCGGCACGCCCTCGATCCTTGCCATGAGCGCGCTGGAAGTAGGCGTGGAGCTGATCGCCAAGGTCGGCGTCTCGCGGCTGTGGGCCAAGTCCCGCGCGCTGAGCGAGTTCTTCCGCGAGTGTCTGGCCGACGCAGGCGTCGATCTGCCACTCGTGAGCCCTGACGACCCTATGCAGCGCGGCAGCCAGCTCTCCTTCCGCCACCCGGAAGCCTACGCCCTGTGCCAGGCCCTGATCGCTCGCGGCATCATCGGCGATTTCCGCGCACCCGATATCCTGCGCCTCGGCTTCGCACCGGCATATCTGCGCTTCGAAGATATGGCGCGCACGGCGGAGGAGCTTGCGGATATTCTGGCGACAGAGGCGTGGGATACGCCCGAGTTTAAGCAGCGGGCGGCGGTGACTTAGTCCGATGGCACCCCGATATCTCGCGAACGTGGCTGAAGAGACCGTTCTGAAGGCGATTGAGAGTTTCGATCCCGAAGCTGAAGGCGCCCTCTTGCAGCCTCTCATCGTCATTGATGCCAGCGGGGACGCAGACAACTTCAATGCGACCATCAGCTCGACGCTTGCCGCGATCATCAAAGAAAAGTGGGTGAGCGGAAAGCTAGAATATGTAAGCGGACTAGGGACGCGGGGCAGGGAATATGCCGTTGACCGACTCTACGCGGTTCACGGCGAACTCGACCTCGCCACTAGAGAACTTGCCAAAGAAGCGCTGCAGGATTGGCGTTATCACCGTTACAAGCGGCTTTTCGATTCCGGTGGATCTGACTTTGCATCAGGTATCGGGATTATAAGGCCGGTTTCTGGTGCACGCTTGCACTTTGACCTAGCGATTGCCGCGCTGTTGGCCTGAACCCTAAGCCTCCAGCTCAACATCCCAATACAGCCAATCCCGCCACGTCTCGTGCAAATAGTTCGGCGGGAACTGCTTGCCGTATTGCTGCAGCTGCCAGTGCGTCGGGCGGATTGGCTGGGTGTGCAAGTGCATATGCGCCTCGCGCGGCGTCCTCCCGCCTTTCTTCATGTTGCACGGCGCGCAGGCGGTGGCGATGTTCTCCCACGTCGTCTTGCCGCCCTGGCGGCGGGGGATGACGTGGTCGAAGGTCAGATGCTGAGTACCGCCGCAATACTGGCAGGCGAAGCGGTCGCGCAGGAACAGGTTGAAGCGGGTGAAGGCCGGAAATTCGCTTGGGCGAACATAGTCGCGCAGCGCGATCACGCTGGGGATCTTCATGTCGAGGTTGGGCGAGTGGACCTCGCGGTCATAGGTCTCGATCACGTCGACCCGGTCGAGGAAGATCGCCTTGATCGCGGTCTGCCACGGCCACAGGCTCAGCGGGTAATAGGAGAGCGGGGTGTAGTCCGCATTGAGGACAAGTGAAGGGCAGGAGTCCAGGCTGCGGACCGGATCCCCCTCGGCGCTGCGGAAATGCGCCGCCCGTTCAATCAATTCGGCCTTGAACACTCTTGTTCTCCCCGACTGACATCACAGGAATCATTTACGGCAAAAAGCGTCAACCCCATGACATTTGCGCTATCCACAGCGGGATTTGGCGAGTCGCGCCATTTTCGAAGAATGTGAGTCAAGATGGTCACAACCCGCTTCGCACCCAGTCCCAACGGTTTGCTCCACTGGGGCCATGCCTATTCGGCGATCGTGGCGCATGACCTCGCGCAAGCGGCGGGTGGGCGCTTCCTGCTGCGGATCGAGGATATCGACGGGCCGCGCAGTCGCCCCGAGCTGGCCGATGAATTCCGTCGCGACCTCGAGTGGCTGGGGTTGGAATGGGACGAGGTGCTACCTCAATCGGCGCGGCTGGCAAGCTATCAGCACGCCGCCGAGCAGCTGGCAGCAATGGGCCTGCTCTATCCCTGCACCTGCACCCGGAAAGATATCGAGGCCGCAGGTGCACGGCCGGGCCCCGAGGGACTGGTCTATCCCGGTACCTGCAAGGGCAAATCGGTCGACCCATCGCTTCCGGCAGCCATGCGGCTCGATGTGGTAAAAGCCCTCACGATCACCGGCGCGCTGACCTGGGACGACAATCTGGCAGGTGCTCAAGCCGCCGATCCTCTCACCCTTGGCGATGTCGTGCTGGTGCGCAAAGACTTGCCGGCGAGCTACCACCTGGCGGCAACGCTAGACGATGCCGCCGATGGCGTGACCCTGGTGACGCGCGGGCAGGACCTGTTTCCCGCCACACATGTTCACCGGCTATTGCAGGCGCTGCTGCGCCTGCCGGTCCCACGCTGGCACCACCACGCGTTGTTGCTGGACGAGGCCGGGCAGAAACTCGCCAAGCGACGTGGGTCGAAGGCCCTTGCGGATCATCGCAAGGCAGGTGAAAATGGCACTCAATGGGCCGATCGCCTGCGCATGGACCAATGGCCATGTGGAATATCGCTTGGGAGCACCTAGATACTAGCCATGACCTGGATACTCATCATTGCCCTCGTGATCCTCATGGGCCTCGTGCTCTATTCGCTCGTGCGCGGGATCGTTGCCTTTCTCCAGAGCACCAAGATCGACTTGGAAACCGGGGAAGGCGAAAACGTCACCGAGATGCAGTTGTTGCAGAACAAGATGATGTTCAACCGCATCAAGTACCAGGCGCTCGCCATCGTGGTAGTCGCCATCCTGCTGGCGATTTCGCAGTAGGTGCGCTAGCGGGCTGACCCATGGTCAAGCTCAACAAGATCTACACCCGCACCGGCGATGACGGGACAACGGGGCTCGTCGATGGCTCGCGCCGCGCCAAGCATGATGCGCGGATGACCGCGATCGGTGTTGTCGATGAAGCGAATTCGGCCATAGGCGTTGCGGCGGTCGCGCTCGAAGGCACCGATCACGCCGCTACGCTGTTCCGTATCCAGAACGACCTGTTCGATCTCGGCGCAGATCTCGCTACGCCCGGAGAAGATTTCGAACCGGGTGAAATGACACTTCGCATGGTGCCGCGGCAGACCGCATGGCTTGAGGAGGCCATCGACGCGATGAATGAACGGCTCGAACCGCTGGCCAGCTTCGTCCTGCCGGGTGGTGGCGAGGCAGCAGCGCGCGTCCACGTCGCCCGTGCAACAACCCGCGCAGCCGAACGCGCCGTGGTTGCCTTGGCGGCGGATGAACCCGTCAATCCCGCCGCGCTCTCCTATATCAACCGCCTGTCGGATTTCTTGTTTGTGCTTGCCCGGGTCGCCAATGACGATGGCAAGGCCGATGTTAAGTGGGTTCCTGGTCAAAACAGGTAGGGCGCAAACAGGTAGCCAGCGCGGCCATGGCTCGCTAACAGGCACGCTTTGCTGCAACTGCGAAGAGAAAGCGCATTTCCATGAAGACTATCGGCGTTATCGGCGCGGGCCAGATGGGCTCGGGCATTTCCCAGACGATTGCCCAGAACGCGATGAACGTGCTGCTGGCGGACGTTTCGCTGGAAGTCGCTCAGAAGTCGAAGGCCGGGATCGAAAGGGCGCTCGCCAAGCTGGTTGGGCGCGGCAAGATCGAGATTGCCGACGCGGAAGCGGCTCTCGCCCGGATTACTCCGGTTGCCGACTACGCGCCGATGGCCGAGGCCGAAATGATCATCGAAGCGGCAACCGAGAAGGAAGGCATCAAGCAGGCGATTTTCGAGAAAGCCAGCGAAGTGCTGTCGCAAGGCGCAATCATGGCGTCGAACACCAGCTCGATCCCGATCACGCGCATGGCCAACTACACCAGTGATCCGGAACGGTTTATTGGCCTGCATTTCTTCAACCCGGTCCCGGTGATGGGCCTGATCGAAGTTATTCCGGGACTTGCTACCGCGAAGGACGTCGAAGCGCGTACCGTTGCCTTTGCCGAGGGGCTGGGCAAGCAGGTGGTACTGTCGCAGGACGAACCGGGCTTTGTGGTCAACCGTATCCTGCTGCCGATGATAAACGAAGCGATCTTCGTGCTCGGCCAGTCGACCGCCAGCATCGCCGATATCGACAAGGGCTGCCGGCTCGGCCTCAACCATCCGATGGGGCCACTCGAACTGGCCGATTTCGTCGGGCTCGATACCTGCCTCGACATCATCATGGTGCTCTACAACACCACCGGCGACAGCAAGTACCGCCCGGCGCCGCTGCTGCAGAAATACGTCGAAGCCGGTTGGCTCGGGCGCAAGACCGGCAAGGGGTTCTACGATTATTCGGGCGATGCCCCGGTGCCGACGCGCTAGGGCTTGAGCCTAGACATCGGCAAGATTGCCATCGTTGAGCACCCACAGACCCAGCACCAGCAGCCCGGCACCGGTAGCGACGGCATAGGCGATCCAGCGCAGCTGGCGCTGCCGCGGACGGTCAACGGCATGCTCGCGCATTTTCTCCATCGAGGTGCAGGCGCGGTTGGCTGCACTCAGTGCAATCCAGATCGCCAGCAGGATGAAGCTGGTGGCAATCGCTTTTGCCAGCCACGGTGGCTGCAGTTCGCCGAACAGGGCCCTGAAGCCCAATCCGATGGCGATGGACGCGAAAGCGGTGCGGATCCAGCCGGCGAATGTGCGCTCCACCGCCATGATTGTGCGGTCCTCGGCCATCTCCGTACGATCGACCGCAAGCGCCGTGCTGCGTTCGCCTTGTGCCGCATTGTCGCCTTTGCTGTAGCCGGATTCCGCCACTGTCCCTCCTGATCCATTGAGAAGGTTAAACGGACGAATGCCGGCTTGGGTCCTGGATTCTATTCGGCGGGGCCGCTCGAGCCCGTCTCGACTTCCAGCACTTCGCCTTCAGCAGGATCTTCGATGACCGGTGTTGGGTCGATCCCGGTCGGATCGACAATCAAATCTTCGTCGGATGCGAATTCGAGGTCTTCCGGCGGGGCTGGCTCGGCTTCAGTAGCGACAACCGGAACCGGCTCGCCCGGATTGGACATGGCTTCGGCCTGCTCACGGAAGTCTTCGCCCTGTTGCTCGAACTGGGCGGTCGCACTGGCGATGGCACCATCGGTCTCTTCCGTGCCGACGAGTCCGGCCACGCCGACCAGAGTCAGGCCAACGAAAAACAACGCGCCGCCGCGGCTTTGGAACATGTAGCCCTTCATGAAGAGCAAGCATGGCAGACGGAGGTTAAGTTTCCGTTTGGCTGGCTTCGTTTTTCAATTGGTAAAGTACATCAAGCGCCTCGCGCGGGGACAGTGCATCGATATCGAGTTCGGCAAGTCTGGTACGGAGCGTGTCGCCTGTGCCTTCCTCAACCTCTTCCATCGCTGCGGCGAACAGCGGCAACTCGCCCAGCCCGGCGGCAAGCCCGCCGGTTTCAGCGCGGCCTTTCTCCAGTCGGTCGAGCACGGATTTGGCGCGTTTGACGACATGTGGCGGAACCCCGGCCAGCTTGGCCACGGCAAGGCCATAGCTGCGATCGGCAGCGCCTTCGGACAGCTCATGCAGCAACACCAGCTCGCCCTTCCATTCCTTGGCCCGGACATGGTGTAACGACAGCGCATCGCAGGTCTCGGCCAGCCGTGCCAGCTCGTGATAATGCGTCGCGAACAGGCAACGGCAGCGGATCGTCTCGTGCACCGCTTCGACCACCGCCCAGGCGAGAGCCAGCCCGTCATAGGTGGAGGTGCCGCGCCCGACTTCGTCGAGGATGACGAAGCTGCGCTCGGTCGCCTGCGCCAGGATCGCCGCGGTCTCGACCATCTCGACCATGAAAGTCGAGCGGCCGCGGGCGAGGTTGTCCGACGCGCCGACGCGGCTGAACAGCCGGTCAACGAGGCCGATGGTGGCCGAGGAGGCAGGCACGTAGCACCCGGCCTGCGCCAACAGCACGATCAGCGCATTCTGCCGCAGGAAGGTCGACTTGCCGCCCATGTTGGGGCCGCCAATCAGCCACAGTCGGTCGCTTTCGGCGAGCGCGCAGTCGTTGGGGACGAAGCGTACGCCGGCCTTGTGTAGCGCTGCCTCGACCACCGGATGACGGCCACCGGTGATGGCGAGGCTGTGCTCATCGGTCACAGTCGGGCGGCACCAGTCACCCTCGGCGGCGCGTTCGGCCTGTCCTGCTGCCACATCGATCCGGGCCAGCGCGGCAGCGGTCGCGGCGATGGCTTCGCGGGCGGCGGCAACGGTCGCGACGAGATCCTCGAAATGGGCTTCCTCGGCGGCCAGCGCGCGTCCGCCCGCCTCGCCGATCCGAGTCGCTTCCTCGTGCAGCTGCAGTGAGTTGAAACGCACCGCACCGGCCATGGTCTGGCGGTGAGTGAAGCCGCTGTCGGGTGCCATCAGCGCATCGGCATGCTTGGCGGGCACTTCGATGAAATAGCCGAGCACGCCATTGTGCTTGATCTTGAGCGCGGCGATGCCGGTCTCGCCCTTGTAGCGGGCCTCGAGCGCGGCGATGGCGCGGCGGGCATTGCCGGAGATGCTGCGCAATTCATCCAGCGCCGCGTCGTAACCGGTAGCAATGAAACCGCCCTGGTCACGCGTGGTCGGCGGGGCGGGGACCAATGCGCGCTGCAAGTGATCGACCAGCGCGCCGTGCCCGGCCATCGCCGGCAGCAGTGCCTCGAGCAGCGCCGGACGGTCAGGCTTGCCCGCCAGATGGTCGCGGATGCGCCTCGCCTCGGCCAACCCGTCCCGAACCTGCCCCAGGTCGCGCGGTGAGCCTCTGCCCGCGACGATCCGCCCCAGCGCGCGAACAAGGTCGGGCACGGACCGCATCACTTCGCGCAGGTCGGCGCGCAACAGCGGGTCCTGGTGGAAGAAGGTGACCAGCGCGAGTCGCATTTCGATGGCGTCGCGGCTGGTGAGCGGGGCAGACAGGTCTTCCGCCAGCTGGCGCGCGCCGGCTCCTGTCACGCAGCGATCGACCGCGGCAATCAGGCTTCCCGCGCGCTCGCCCTGTTGCGAGGCGAGGATCTCCAGCGAACTGCGGGTCGCCGCATCCATCGCCAAGCGCGCTTCGCCACTGGAGATGACCGGCGGCAGCAGGAACGGCAGCGTCCCGCGCCCGGCGTGGTCGAGATAGCCGACCAGCCCGCCCGCTGCCGCCAGCATGGCGCGCGAGAAGTCGCCGAAGCCATCGAGCGTGGCGACCTCGTGGATGGCCATGAGCCGGGTCTCGCCTTCGTCGCTGGCGAACTCGGTCCGGGGGCGCAAGGTCGCCTGCTCGGGCGCTTCGGTCCAGCCTTCCGGTGCCACCACCTCGCTCGCACCGAGCCTCGCCAGTGCGGCACCCATGGCTTCGGGCGCGCATTCCTCCAGCTCCATCCGCCCGGTCGAGATGTCGCAATGCGCGATCCCGATCATCCCGCGCACCTCGCACACTGCGGCGAGCACATTGGCGCGGCGTGGTTCGAGCAGCGCGTCCTCGGTCAATGTCCCGGCGGTGACGAAGCGCACGATGTCGCGCTTCACCAGCACCTTGGACACCGGCTTGCCCTCGCGCTTGGCGCGTTCCCGCGCTTCCTCGGGCGTCTCTACCTGCTCGGCAATGGCGACCCGGCACCCGGCCTTGATCAGCCGGGCGAGATAGCCTTCCGCCGCATGCACGGGGACCCCGCACATCGGCACCGGTTCGCCGCTGTCCTTGCCGCGTGCGGTGAGCGCGATGTCGAGGATGCCGCTGGCGACCTTGGCATCGTCGAAGAACAGCTCGAAGAAGTCGCCCATGCGATAGAACAGCAGGCAATCGTCCCCGGCCTCGGCCTTGAGCGCCAGGTATTGTTCCATCATGGGTGTGGACTTGCCCGCCATGCGGCATGCCGTAGCGTCGGGACGAGCGATTCGGGAAGCGAAGCACACCAGCTTTCCCCCTATCGCTGCACGGCTGCATTGGGTATCGGGCGGCCAAAGCAAAGGAGAGCCGCAAGTTGGCCGACGACAAACCGCAAGGTTTCACAACGCGCGAAGCGTTGTTCTATCACGAGACCATCCGCCCGGGTAAGATCGAGATCATCGCCTCCAAGCCGATGGCGACCCAGCGCGACCTCAGCCTGGCCTACTCACCGGGCGTGGCAGCGCCGGTGGAAGCCATTGCCGAAGATCCTTCGACGGCAGCCAAGTATACCGCCCGTTCCAACCTGGTTGCAGTGATTTCCAACGGCACCGCGATCCTCGGACTTGGCAACCTTGGTGCGCTGGCCTCGAAGCCGGTGATGGAAGGCAAGGCGGTGCTGTTCAAGCGCTTCGCCGATGTCGATTCGATCGACCTCGAACTCGACACGGAGGATCCCGAAGCCTTCATCAACGCGGTGGCGCTGATGGAACCGAGCTTTGGCGGCATCAACCTCGAGGACATCGCGGCTCCCGAATGCTTCATCATCGAGCAGGCTCTGCGCGAGAAGATGAACATCCCGGTGATGCACGATGACCAGCACGGTACCGCCATCATCGCTGCAGCCGGGTTGATCAATGCCTGCCACCTGACCGGGCGCGACCTCAGGGACTGCCGCATGGTGGTGAACGGGGCCGGGGCCTCGGCCCTCGCGTGCACCGCGCTGATCAAGGCGCTGGGCATTCCGCACGAGAACGTGATCGTGTGCGATCGCTCGGGCCCGATCTATCCGGGCCGCGACGGGGTCGACCAATGGAAGAGCGCGCATGCCGTGCCGACCGAAGCGCGCAGCCTCGAAGAAGCTCTGGTGGGGGCGGATATCTTCCTCGGCCTCTCCGCCGCCGGCGCGCTCAAACCCGAATGGGTCGCGAAAATGGCTGACAGCCCGATCATCTTCGCCATGGCCAACCCGACGCCGGAGATCATGCCCGACGAAGCCAAGGCGGTGCGGCCCGATGCCATCATCGCTACCGGGCGCAGCGACTTTCCCAACCAGGTCAACAATGTCCTGGGCTTCCCCTTCATCTTCCGCGGCGCGCTCGACGTGCAGGCGACCGCGATCAATGAAGAAATGAAGATTGCCGCCGCCAAGGCCATCGCCGATCTCGCCCGCGAGCGCGTGCCCGATGAAGTCGCTGCCGCCTATGGCATGAACCAGAAGTTCGGCACCGATTACATCATCCCGGCCCCGTTCGACCCGCGCCTGATCGAAGTCGTGTCGTCTGCCGTCGCAAAGGCTGCGATGGACAGCGGCGTGGCGCGTGCGCCGATCGAGGATTTCGACGAATACCGCCTGTCCTTGAAGGCGCGGCTCAACCCGACCACCGCCGCGCTGACCAATGTCTACGAAGTGTGCAAGGCCAATCCCAAGCGGATGGTCTTTGCCGAAGCCGAAGAGGATGTCGTGCTTCGCGCAGCGATCCAGTATCGCGATTTCGGCTATGGCACGCCGATCCTTGTCGGGCGGACCAAGCAGGTGGTCGACCGGCTGCACATGCTGGGTGTGCCCGATCCGGGCAGCTTCGAAATCCAGAACTCGGCAGATTCGTCCTACGTGCCGGAGATGGTCGACTATCTCTACAAGCGGCTGCAACGCAAAGGCTATACCGAGCGCGACGTGCGTCGCATGGTCAACCAGGAACGCAACGTCTTCGCTGCGCTGCTGGTGGCGCTGGGCCATGGCGATGCGATGATCTCGGGCCTCACCCGTACCTTCTCGCAGACCGCGCGCGAAGTGAACCGGGTGCTCGATCCCAAGCCGGGCGCGGTGCCC
The DNA here is from genome assembly GCF_030140925.1 of Parerythrobacter aestuarii. NCBI lineage: Bacteria > Pseudomonadati > Pseudomonadota > Alphaproteobacteria > Sphingomonadales > Erythrobacteraceae > Parerythrobacter > Parerythrobacter aestuarii. Next base: position 25,924 of record NZ_JARBWD010000001.1, on the reverse strand, counting down.
TTCGGCATCCACATGATGGTGGGCAAGAACCACACCACCTTCCTCGCCGATACCACCATCAACGAACGGCCGAGCGCGGAACTGCTGGCGCATATCGCCAAGGAAACCGCCGCTGTCGCCCGCCGCATGGGGCACGAACCGCGGGTGGCTTTCCTCAGCTATTCGACGTTCGGCAACCCGTCGGGCCAGTGGCTCGGCAATATCCGCGACGCGGTGGCGATCCTCGATGCCGAACAGCCGGGCTTCGAATACGAAGGCGAGATGGCACCCGATGCCGCGCTCAACCCCAAGGTGATGGCGCTCTATCCTTTCAGCCGCCTGTCGGGCCCGGCCAATGTGCTGGTCATGCCCGGCCTGCAATCGGCCAATCTCTCGGCCAAGCTGCTGCGCGAACTCGCCGGCAACGCCACCATCGGACCGATGCTGATCGGGATGGAAAAGCCGGTGCAGATCGCCCCGATGACCGCGATTGCGCCCGATATCCTCACCTTGGCGGTGCTGGCCGCCGCAGGCGTGGTGGGTTAAGGTCATGACCGAAATCACCCGCATTGTCCTCTCCGTCACCGGCAGCGACAAGCCGGGGCTGACCGAAGCGCTCTCGGCCGCGATTTTCGCAGCCGGCGGCAATTGGCAGGAAGGGCATCTGAGCCGACTCGGCGGACTCTATGTCGGCTCCGTGCTGGTCGAGATCGACCCGCTGCGCGTGGCCGAGTTGGAGCAGGAAGTGCGCGGCATAGACGCGCATGGGCTGACTGTCTCGGCCTTGCCGGCAGGCGAGAGCCCGGCGGCCAGTGGCCGCGCCCTGATGTTCGAACTGATCGGGCAGGACCGGCCGGGTATCATCCGCGAAGTGACCCGCATCCTCACAGGGCTCGGCGCCAATATCGAAAGCCTTTCCAGCGGCGAGGAAACCGGCGCGCATGCGGGCGAACGGCTGTTCCGCGCGCATGTCAGCGTGAGCCTGCCCGATGCGGTGAGGCCCGAGGGGGCACAGGAAGCACTGGAGGCAATTTCCAGCGAGATCATGGTCGATTTCACCTTCGCCTGAGCGCGCTAGTCCTCGGCTATATACTCGGACAAATCGACGTAGTGATCGTGCGGCCGCGCCGGATCGACGAGCACGCGCAGCTTCTTGCCCTGCAGCTCTTCGCTCAAGTTGACCCAGATCTGCTCGCTTTCAAAGGCGTCTTTCTTGCCGGTGCCGGGATGGATCGCGGTCGCGACCACGCGCCAGGGGCTGCGACCGTTGACCCGTGTGCTGGTGTCGAGATGGCAGCCTTCGAAATCCGCCATGATCGCCATGCCATGTGCCTTGAGCCGCCGGACGGTGCGCCAGCGACGGACCATGAAGAACAGGATGCCGTAGCCGATGCCACCGAAAGCGAGCGTCATGATCCCGGTGATCAGGATGACCATCCAGCGGTCGGAAAAACTGTCGATCATCGCTCGTTCGGGCGTGTCGGGCATGTAATAGATCGTCACCACATCCCCGCGCGAATGGCTCGGTGGATTGCTCGATGCGGCCGAATAATAGACCTGCCGGTTGCCATCACGGTCGTGGAATTCGACCACCGGGGCATAGGTGCCCCCGCCATCGTCGCTGGGCCGGTACTCGAGGTCGATAACCTTGCCTTCGGTCTGGACTCCGTCATTGACCATGCTCTGTGAAGCAGTCCAGGCGTAGAAGGTGCCATAGGCGAGCCCAGTCCCGACAAGCGCAAACACCAACCCTATCCAGAACATGAAACGCGGCATGATCGTTCCTCCTCCTGCAGGTGTATCGCCTGCGGAGGCGGTTGGAAACTCAGCGTATCCAGCCGTCTTCTCGCTGTTCGCGGCGATCGCGCCGGACTAACCAGCCTCCCAGTAGAACGAAGACGCTGGCAAACAGCGTTGCGAAAACCCACGCAAAACGGGTCCAGAAATTGTCGATGATGGCGTCGCTGGGATCCGCCGGGTCGTAGACGACGTCCACGATGTCGCCCACCTCGTGAGATCGAAGGGCGCTGCCCTGTCTGTTCTCAAAACCGATTTCCTCGCCGGTCGAAGTCCTGAAGACAACCCAGGCATACCAGCTTCGCCCTCCGCTCCGACCGCTGGTTGACTTGCGCTTCATGTAGGTAACCTCACCGCGGGTATGCACCCCCGTAGCCGCTAGCGCATTCACTTCCCAGGTCTTGAAAACGCCGCCGCCTACAAAAACGAGCCCCGCCAGAAGGAAAGCGGCACCGACCAGGCCTTTGCCCCCGATCACGACCTACTTCCGCCGAAACCGGAAGTACCACACCTCATGGCCATAGACCGTGCGGGCCTTGTGCTCGTAGCGCGTCTCCGGCCAGCCGCTGGGGCGCTCCTGCCAGCTTGAAGGGCCTTCGGTGACCCATTCGAAGCTCTCGGTATGGCGGCGCATCACCATCAGCGCGTGGCGCAAATAGATCGGGTGGTCGGTGCCGAAGCGCAGCTCGCCGCCGGCCTTGAGCTTGTCGGCGAACATCTGCACCGGGCCATCGTTCATCATCCGCCGCTTGGCGTGCTTGTTCTTGGGCCAGGGATCGGGGTGGAGCAGGTAGATCATGGTCAGCGCGCCGTCGGGAATGCGCTGCAGCACATCCAGGGCATCGCCCATATGCAAGCGTACGTTGGACAAACGCTGCTCGTCGATATGGGTCAGCGCCTGTGCCACCCCGTTGACGAAAGGCTCGGCCCCGATGAAGCCGTGGTTGGGGAGCAGGTCGGCACGATAGGCCAGATGCTCGCCGCCGCCGAAGCCGATTTCGAAGTGCAGCGGGCAATCCTCGCTGAACAGCGACATTGCCGTCACCGGGCCTTCTTCCGGTACCGCGATCTGCGGCAACAGATTGTCGACGAGGTCTTGTTGCTTCTGGCGCAGCGGCTTGCCCTGGCTGCGGCCATACAGCCGACCCAATGTGGTGGGGTCGCCTTCCTTGAATGCTGACATGCGCCGGAGAGCTAGTCGCGCACTGGCTCTTAGTCCAGCGCGATCGGTTGAAACTGCTGGGCTGAGAGCGGGAATGCCCACCCCTTTTCCGGCGTGACAGCGGTCACGCTTGCCCGGCCATCGATCGACTAGCTTCTGTTTGGAGGAGCGGCACGCACGCCTCGCTCGCAGATGGAGAGACTAGCCATGCCAATCGATACCAATTTCAGGTTTAGCCATGACCACAACCAGCCCCTGGGCGCGGAAGCCCTGAAATCGCTGACCGAAGATGGAACCGACTTCCTCCAGCTGCTGCGTGGACTTGTCGGGAGCGAGCCCGCAGACCAGCCGCGACGAGTGTGGCAAGGGACCGGCTTCAACATGATCTGGCGGCCCAACTTCGGCGGGCAATCGGGAAACACAGCGCATTTCCTGCAATTGAACATGACAGGAGAAACCCTGTCTTTCACCGACATCAGCGGGGACACAGGCATCGCCAACCGCAGCCTGTTCGAGAAGGATATCTTCCTCGGCGGCGCCGCCTATCTGCAGGAAATCGTCGATACATTCGACAACAGCGGGCAGCATTTCGAGCCCGGCGTTTTCAATCTCGTACCGGCCACGACCGACCCGAACGAGCCGGTTACCGTCGTGCGTATGGGCTCGATCCCCCACGGCACCACCATCAATATGCAGGGTATCGCCTTTGAAGTGGTTGAGCCCCGCATCGACCCGGTGTCGATCACGCCGTTTGTCATTGGTGATCCCACCAGCCTTGTACCGTTTCCGGAAGAGGATCTCTCCAATGCCCTGGATTCGCGGACCGACCTTGCCCGTGTGCCGGGGCTCGACCAGGCGCATCTCGACGATCCCAACCAGTTCTTGCGCGACGCTCTCGACGGCCAGACCATCGATCGCACCGTTGTGATCCAGCTGACAACGCGAGCGGCTGACCCGATTCCACCCGAGGTTGGAGGAGGCGTTGCCAACATCGCGTTCCTTGAAGGCACGGAAAACGGCCCCAACGCCGACGTACCATTGGCGCAGTCCACCTTCTGGATCGAGACCGGTACCGATCGCGATGGCTCACCACTTCTCCAGCTTCAATATACGCAGATGGTCCTGCTGGACTTCAACGGGTTGAGCTGGCCGCATGTAACGGTCGCAACCTTGCGACCGCAGGGATAGCGAGGGAGCAACCCTGGTTGTGTCAACGCTGAAAGCAAGACGCCCGGGGCGCGAACCCCGGGCGTATTGGTTAACTGGTTGAACCTGGAACTACGCCGCTTCGGCGGTCTCGTCCGGATCGCGCAGCACGTAGCCGCGGCCCCAGACGGTTTCGATGTAATTGTCGCCGCCGCATGCCAGGCTGAGCTTCTTGCGCAGCTTGCAGATGAACACGTCGATGATCTTGAGTTCCGGCTCGTCCATCCCGCCATAGAGATGGTTGAGGAACATTTCCTTGGTCAGCGTGGTGCCCTTGCGCAGCGATAGCAGCTCGAGCATCGCATATTCCTTGCCGGTCAGGTGGACGCGGGCACCGTCGACTTCGACGGTCTTGGTGTCGAGGTTCACGGCCAGCTTGCCGGTGCGAATGATCGACTGGCTGTGGCCCTTCGAACGGCGCACCACGGCGTGGATGCGGGCGACCAGCTCTTCGCGGTGGAACGGCTTGGTCACATAGTCGTCGGCACCGAAGCCGAATGAGCGGATCTTGCTGTCCATTTCGGCAATGCCGGACAGGATCAGGACCGGGGTCTGCACCTTCGAAACGCGCAGTTTCTTGAGCACGTCGTAGCCGTGCATGTCGGGCAGGTTGAGATCGAGCAGGATGATATCGTAATCATACAGCTTGCCCAGATCGAGGCCTTCCTCGCCGAGGTCGGTCGAATAGACATTGAAGCCTTCAGTCGTCAGCATCAGCTCGATGGCTTTTGCCGTTGTCGGCTCGTCTTCGATCAGCAGTACACGCATCGGGTGGTCCCCCTTACCCTTGTAATTACTGTTGGCCCCCATGGGCTGGTAACCCCTCGTTCAGAGGTGTTGCCTTGGATTAACCACGTCAGTTCTCACCAAAAAAGGTTAACAACCCGTTTCCGACGTTAAGACTTTTTGAGTGAGTCTTTCGAGTCACACCTGAAAGCCGTTCATTTTTGGCGGTTTTTGGCTGCGGCCATGGCAACACTTTCGACGTGCTGTGCGTGGAAAAGGTTATCCCAAGCCTGCCAGCTTCTTCGCCCTGCGCCTCTGAACCGAGCTACCAATACCCATGGCCTCGCGGTATTTGGCCACCGTGCGTCGGGCGAGATCGAAGCCCTCGGCCTTGAGCAATTCTACCAGTTTGTCGTCGCTGAGGATCTTCTTGGGGTCCTCGGCGTCGGTCAGGGCCTTGATGCGTGCCTTGACCGCTTCCGAACTCGCGCCTTCGCCATCGGCGCTTCCGACACCGCTGGTGAAGAAGTATTTGAGCTCGAAGGTGCCACGATCGCAGTTGAGGTATTTGTTGCTGGTCACACGGCTGACTGTGCTTTCGTGCATGTCGATCTCTTCCGCGACTTCGCGCAGCGTCAGCGGCCTGAGCTCGCTCACGCCTTTCTTGAAGAACCCGGCCTGCTTCTTCACGATCTGAGATGACACGGCGAGAATGGTCTTCTGCCGCTGGTCGAGCGCCTTGATCAACCAGTTTGCATCGCCGAGCTTCTCCTTGAGCCAGGCCTTGCTGTCCTTGTCGGTGCAGCCTTCGCGCAGCTCGAGGAAGTAACCGCGGTTGACCACCAGTCGGGGCAGGGTGGCTTCATTCAGGGCGATTTTCCAGTGGCCCGCGTCGTCGCGCGTCAGCAAGACATCGGGCACGACTGCGCCAGCCTCGCCACCGCCGTATTGCAGGCCGGGCTTGGGATCGTAGCTGCGCAGCTCGCTGAGCATGTCGGCGAAGTCTTCGTCATCTACGTCGCACATGCGCTTGAGCCGCGCGAACTCGCCCTTGGCGACGAGATCGAGATTGTCGAGCAGTCGCGCCATGCAGGGATCGTAGCGATTGGCTTCCTTGGCTTGCAAGGCGAGGCATTCGCTCAAGCTGCGCGCACCGACACCGGTGGGATCGAGCGTCTGAACCAGCTCGAGCGCGTCTTCGAGTTCACAAAGGGCAACGCCAAGATCGGCCGCGACAGACCGCAAGTCCGCATCGAGATACCCCGCTTCGTCGAGCCGATCGACAAGATTGCGGGCGAGGAATTCCTCCCGCTGGTTAAAGGCAAGAGCGCCAACCTGCTCGTGCAGGTGCTCGGCCAGAGTGGTGTCGGCCGAACGTCGATCCTCGATCGGCGTGAGGTCGTCGCTATAGGATGCCGCTCCAGCCGCACCCCATTCCCCATCGCCGGTGTCGCGATCCCGGTCGAGCGCATTGACATTTATGTCGAGGGGGTTGTCGTCGCCGCCGTAGGTATCGGCGCCGGCTTCTTCGGGCAGGGCCGGCGCATCGCCGATGCTGTCTTCGCGACTGACTTCGCCAGCTTCCAGCAGCGGGTTAGATTCCAACGCTTCGCCGATAAAGGTCTCGATCTCGAGATTGGACAGCGCCAGCAGCTTGATCGCCTGCTGCAGCTGCGGCGTCATCACCAAACTTTGCGATTGGCGAAGATCCAGTCTGGGTCCGAGCGCCATGGCGGTGTCCTCTAGAGCGTGAAGCTCTCTCCGAGGTAAAGCCGTCGCACATTCTCGTCTGCCACCAGCTCTTGCGGCGTCCCGGCAAACAGGACCTGGCCGCCATAGATGATGCAGGCGCGGTCCACGATCTCCAGCGTTTCGCGTACGTTGTGGTCTGTGATCAAAACGCCGATGCCGCGGGTCTTGAGGTCCTTCACCAGATCGCGGATGTCGTGAATCGACAGGGGGTCGATCCCCGCAAAGGGTTCGTCGAGCAGCATGATCGATGGTTTCGCTGCCAGCGCGCGGGCAATCTCGCAGCGTCGCCGTTCCCCGCCTGAGAGCGCCATGGCGGGCGAAGTGCGCAAGCGTTGCAGCCCGAATTCGTCGAGCAGCCGGTCGAGCTCCTTCTCACGTGTTTCCGGGTCTGGTTCGACCATTTCCAACACACAGTTGATGTTCTGCTCCACCGTCATGCCGCGGAAAATGCTGGTCTCCTGCGGCAAATAGCCCAGACCCAGGATCGCGCGGCGGTACATCGGCAAGTGAGTCACATCCTCGCCATCCATCAGCACGCGTCCGGCATCAGGGCGCACCAGACCCATCACGGAGTAGAAACACGTGGTCTTGCCGGCCCCGTTCGGGCCAAGCAGGCCCAGCACTTCGCCTTTGCCGACGCTTAGCGAGATATCGGTCAGCACTGCACGCTTGTCGTAGCTCTTGGCGATGGAGACGACCTCGAGCCCACCTTGCGGGATAGGGGGCGCGGCGGCTTTGGTCGCTTCTTCGATGGCGTGTGCCGGATCGTCGGTCTCAAGCATGCTCATGGCCCTCATGTAGCATCGCCAGCGCTCGCGAAAACCCCGTTTCTCGAAGATTGGCAGGCTTTATGCATGGCAAAGCCGGGCGGGGTGCAAGACGCTTTGGTTACCTGCCCTTGCCAGCACCGCGACTCTTTGAGATACTACAGCCTTAACTTTCGGGGGAGAGTGACGCGCATGAACAAAGCGCTGAGAGAGGACAGCATCCACGAGCAGTCACAGCACGGGCAGTCGCAAGCTGCTCGCGACTGGCGCAAATCGATGAGCGACAATGTCGCCTATGCGTTGCTCGTCTACACCGGCCTGACCATCTTCGTGACGGTCAACGCTATGAAAACAGGCGGAATGTCGATTCTGCCCTATCTGGCGCTCGGCGTGCTGGTCGCAGGGATCATCCCGGCCTGCCGGTCTTTCGAACGGCGCTGGCGCGACTTGTCCGACGAGGCCGCAGCCGACGAATCGCTCGCCTCGGGTTTTCGCCGCGACCAGACCTTGCTGTGGCTGCTGGCCATTGGCCTGCCTCTGGTGCTGACCGGCTTCTTCAAGCTGGTGTTCGCCGCCGTAGCCTGAGTCTTTCCCTGCTGAATGCCGATTCGGCGCCAATGGCGTCGCATGCACCACTGCGCGCCGGGGCCATGGCTAGAACAGACAGGTGCGCCGGACGGGATGCGCCCGGCGCTTGAGGTATCAAGAGACAGACGCGCGTTCGATGGCTTCGACTACGACCCGGCGTGCCTCGGCGGCATCGCCCCATTTGCCGATGCGAACCCACTTCTCGGCTTCGAGATCCTTGTAGTGGGTGAAGAAGTGCTCGATCTGCTGGAAGATGATTGACGGCAGGTCCTTGGTTTCCCCGACATCCGAATAATAAGGGAACGTCGTGTCGACCGGCACGCAGATCAGCTTCTCGTCGCCGCCGTGCTCGTCTTCGAGATTGAGCACGCCGATCGGGCGAGTGCGTACGACGCAGCCCGGGATGAAGGGCGAACGGGCGATCACCAGCGCATCAAGCGGGTCGCCATCGGGGCTGAGCGTATGCGGGACGAAGCCGTAATTGGCCGGATAGCGCATCGGCGTGTGCAGGATTCGGTCTACGAACAGCGCGCCCGATTCCTTGTCGAACTCGTACTTTACCGGCTCGCCACCGGTGGGGACTTCGATGATGACGTTGAGGTCTTCGGGCGGGTTGTTGCCCGCGGGGATCTTGTCGATGCGCATATTGGGGCTTTCTTACTCTATGTTCGGCCCCCTCCCAAACGTAGCGCCCAATAGCGGCGGTTGCGGCATTGCGGAAGGGGGCAGTTGCGCTTAGTTGCGCGCCCATGGGAAAGAACACACCGCAGGCCATTCGCGGCACACAGGATATTTTCGGTGCCGATGCCGAGGCATTTGCCTTCGTCGTCGAAACCTTCGAGCGCGTCCGCAAGCTCTATCGCTTCCGCCGGGTCGAGATGCCGGTGCTGGAAATGACCGAGGTCTTTGCAAGGTCCATCGGAGAGACGACCGACGTGGTCGGCAAGGAGATGTATTCGTTCGTTGATCGTGGGGGCGATGAGGTCACAATGCGTCCGGAATTTACGGCAGGCATCTCCCGGGCCTATTTGAGCAATGGTTGGCTTCAATACGCGCCTATTCGACTCGCGACGCATGGTCCCCTGTTCCGGTTTGAGCGACCACAGAAAGGCCGTTATCGGCAATTTCACCAGATTGATGCCGAAATTATCGGCGCTGCTGAGCCGCAGGCTGATGTTGAACTGCTTACGATGGCAGATCAATTGCTTCGCGAACTCGGCATCCAAGGCGTTAGTCTTCAACTGAACACGCTTGGCGACTCAGAGAGCCGTGAACGATGGCGTGCTGCACTCGTTGACTACTTCACCGCAGTAAGGGGTGACCTGAGCGAGGACAGTCAGGAACGGCTGGAAAAGAATCCGCTTCGCATTCTCGACAGCAAGGATCGGAAGGATCAGGTTTTCGTCGGTGACGCACCGAAGATTGACGACTTTTTGTCTGACGATGCGCTTGCCTTCTTCCAAGCTGTTACTGATGGGCTCAACGCCGCTGGCGTCAAATGGAAGCGGGCAGAAAACTTGGTGCGTGGCTTGGACTACTATAGGCATACGGCTTTTGAATTCATGCCAGACGTCGGGTCGACAGCAGCAAATACGCTTGGCTCGCAAAGCACGGTTCTCGGTGGCGGACGCTATGACGGCCTAATAGAGAGTCTGGGCGGGCAGGCGACGCCTGCAGTCGGCTGGGCAGCAGGTATTGAGCGCTTGGCAATGTTGGTTGGAGAGCGGATCGAACCAAAAGCCGATGCAGTCGTTGTGCTGGAAAACGACGAGCACATGATGAATGCCGTGCAGTTGCTAGCTCGACTGCGTGGTGCTGGGTTTTCAGCTGAGCTTTTCGCAAGTGGATCGCCACGCAAGAGATTCGACAAGGCGAAGAAGATCCCCTCGCACACTCTGGTGACTTTTCCAGTTACTGATGCCGGCATAACGGTTCGAGTGCTGGGCGATGGCGGTGAGATTGCTACGGCGGTTGAGAATCTTGTTTTGACGCGCCCATGACCATCCCCGCCGAACGCCTTGACCAGATCGCCAACCGCTTCGCCGAGCTCGAAGCGCGGATGGCGTCGGGCACGCTGGAGGGTGATGAATTCGTCAAGGCCAGCCGCGACTATGCCGAACTGGAGCCGGTGGCCAAGGTCGCGGCGGACGTGAAGGCCATGCGCGAGGAAATTGCCGGGCTGGAGGAGATGCTTGGCGATCCGGAAATGAAGGCGATGGCGGAAGAAGAGCTGGCGGATATTCGCGAGCGCTTGCCCGATGCCGAGCGCAAGCTGGCCGTCGCCATGCTGCCCAAGGATAGCGCCGACAACAAGCCCGCGATGCTGGAAATCCGGGCTGGCACCGGCGGCGATGAAGCCGCGCTGTTCGCAGGTGATCTCTACCGCATGTATGAGCGCTATGCCGCCGAGCGTGGCTGGAAGGTCGAGCCGGTCAGCATGAACGCCAGCGAAGTTGGCGGGTTCAAGGAAATCGTCGCTAATGTCACCGGGCAAGGGGTGTTCGCCAAGCTCAAGTTCGAAAGCGGGGTCCACCGCGTCCAGCGCGTGCCGGTGACCGAGAGCGGCGGGCGTATCCACACCTCGGCGGCGACGGTGGCGGTGCTGCCCGAACCCGACGAGGTCGATGTCGCGATCGATCCGGGCGACCTGAAGATCGACACCTACCGTGCCAGCGGTGCCGGCGGCCAGCACGTCAACACCACCGACAGCGCCATCCGGATTACGCACGAGCCGAGCGGAATTGTCGTCACCTGCCAGGACGGGCGCAGCCAGCACAAGAATCGCGAGAAAGCGATGCAGGTTCTGCGCGCGCGGCTGTATGAGCAACAGCGCGAAGCCGTGCAGGGAGAGGAAGCGGAAGCGCGAAAGGCGATGGTCGGCAGCGGCGACCGTTCCGAGCGCATCCGCACCTATAATTTCCCGCAAGGCCGCGTGACCGATCACCGCATCGGGCTGACGCTGCACAAGCTCGACGAGATCCTCGCCGGGCCGGGGCTGAGCGAACTGGTCGATGCGCTGATCGCCGAGGACGAGGCCAAGCGACTGGCCGCGATGGAAGGGTGACGGTCTTTTGACGACCGTCGCCGATGCTCTCCGCACCGCTGCCGAGCGCTTGTCTGCGACCAGCGACACCGCGCGGCTCGATGCCGAATTGTTGATGGCGCATGCGCTGGGTGTGACACGATCGGAGTTGTTGCTCAGGCATCAGCGCGATTCGGCCCCTGCGGCATTCGACGACCTGGTCACCCGGCGCCTTCGCCACGAGCCTATTGCCTATCTCACTGGCGAGCAGGAATTTTTCGGACGGATCTTCGACGTCGAACCGGGTATCCTGATCCCACGCGCGGACAGCGAAACAGTCGTCGCTGCAGCTCTCGAGGCGTGCCCTGCGCCGCAGCGCGTGCTCGATTGCGGCACTGGGTCGGGTGCCTTGCTGCTCACGATCCTGGCCGAATGTCCCGGCGCTTGTGGGATCGGGATCGATGCTTCGCCGACCGCAGTCGAAGTGGCCGGCGAAAATGCGATAGCGCTCGATATTGAAGGCGATTGGGCATTTCACCTGCGCGATTGGAACAAGGCCGGGTGGGCAGGTGGCCTCGGCTCTTTCGACCTTGTCATCGCTAACCCGCCCTACGTCGAAACAGGGGCCGAGCTTGCCCCGTCGGTGCGTGACCATGAACCGCCTGAAGCGCTGTTCTCAGGACCCGAGGGCCTTGACGATTATCGGGCCTTGATTCCGCAGCTTGCCGACCTGCTGACGCCTGAGGGAATAATTGTGCTCGAAATCGGTTATCGACAGGCTGATTCGGTCGCAGCAATGGCAGCGGAAAATGGCTACGAATCAACGCTTAGACATGATCTTGCTGGTCGACCTCGGGCGCTGATTCTGCGCAAAGGGCTTGGCAAAGGAAGAATCACGGGCTAACTCTCATTTCAAGGTCTGCGGATTGCACTGCTGCTCTCCCCGGTCTTGATCCAACATTTGCGAAGATGCGCAGCGCGAAAGCGCTTACCAGCAATGCAGATGACGGGCCGCGCTTGGGCGCCAAATCGCACAAGTGGGGAACTTTTCAGCCGGGTCATGGGGCCAGGCAGGGCAAATTTCGCCCAGGGAATGAGGAAGAGTATTCCTTGAACAACAATCGTAATAACAACCGTCGTCGCGGTCGCGGCAATCGTAACCAGGGCGGTGGTGGCGGCAATAGCGCCAATCGTATTGACAGCCGGGCGCGGGGCAATGCCCCGCAGCTGCTCGACAAATACAAGAAGCTGGCGCAGGACGCACAGCACAATGGCGACCGTGTGCAGATGGAATACTACCTGCAGTTCGCCGATCATTATTTCCGTGTCATCGCCGACAACAAGGCCCGCCAGGACGAAGCCCGCGCCAAGCGCGATGCGGAGCGCGGCTCGAACCAGGACGATGACGACGACGATGATGACGGCGACGACAATCGCCGCAAGGGCCGGGGCAACCGCTCGCGTCGCGATGACAATGACGGGTATGACGACAACCGCCAGGATGGTCGCCGCAAGGGACGCAAGCCGGAACGCGACGACAACGACAGCGACGACGATGGCGATAGCGAGGATGACCGTCCGGCTCGCCAGCAGCGCAAACCGCGCAAGCCGCGTCGCGAGGACGAAGGCGAGAAGGGCGTTGAAGGCGAAATCGATGCTTCGGTTCTTCCCCCGCCCATTGCAGCCGATAGCGATGAACCGGTCGAGAAGAAGCCTCGTCGGCGGCGCAAGGCGGATGACGACGGCGGTACGTTGAGCGCCGTGGGCTAAACCGAGAGCTGCAAGGAGCGAGCTTCAGGAAGCGCCTCATGCCGCCCATAGTGCCGCAGCTTGACCGCCTATTCGAACGCGCCCCCTTGTCGGCCAGCCTGCTCCTGGGAGCGATCGCTGCGCTTGGCTTCCCGCCACTGAAGCTTTGGCCATTGGCCTTGCTGGCGATGGGATTGGCCGTTGTCCTGATATCGCGCAGCGCTGACTGGAAGGCGGCGCTTTTGCGTGGATGGTTGTTCGGTGTCGCGCATTTCACCGTCACCAATTTCTGGATTGCCACTGCCTTTACGCACCAGTCCGAGATGCCCGCCTTTCTCGGTTGGGTCGCGGTTCCGCTGCTGTCGCTTTACCTTGCAGTCTATCCGGCGCTGGCGGCTGTCGGGTCGCACCTGCTGGTGCCAAGCCCGCAAGGATCGCCGGCTTTCCTGTTGGCCTTTGCCGGTATGTGGACGGTCACAGAATGGATGCGCGGCTGGATGTTTACCGGCTTTGCGTGGGGGCCGTTCAGCCTCGCCTTGCTGGGGCCGGATCATACGCCCGGGCTGGCCGTGGTGTTGCCCTGGTTCGGCACCTACGCATTGTCAGGGGTCGCTATTGTTGTTTCAGGGGCCCTAGTCTGGTGGCTTTCAACCAGGGCGTGGGCCAAAGCGCTGTTGTTGGCAGCAATAGCGACTGCCGGGATGTATCTGCCGTCCGGATCGGAAGGAGAAGGGTCGCAGCGCTTCGTGATCGCGCAGCCCGATTTCGACCAGCAAGACATCACTGACCCCAATCTGTACGAACGTTCTTTCGTGACCATTGCGGATCTCAGCCAGCGCCGCGAGAACGATGTGGGCAAGCGAATTGTGCTCTGGCCGGAATCCGGCCTGCCTGACTATCTCCGCGATGGGTATCCGCAGCGCTACTACAGCGCTACGACCGCTGGCGGCGACCCTGCCTATGCCCGGAGCCGGATTGCCTCGGTAATAGGACCCGACAGCATTTTGCTGACGGGTGCCACCGATCTGGTGATCGAAAATGATCGTGCGGTTGGTGCCTATAATGTCGTGACAGCGCTCGACGAAAATGGAGCGATCGTTGGCTCCTATCGCAAGGCGCATCTTGTGCCTTATGGCGAATACCTGCCGATTCGATCGGTGCTGGAACCGCTCGGGCTCAGCCGCCTGGTCGCCGGATCGATCGACTTCTTCGAGGGGCCGGGCCCGCAGACCCTGGAGCTCGGCGCGTTTGGCCGGGTAGGCATGCAGATCTGCTACGAGATCGTGTTCTCAGGCCAGGTCGTCGATCGTGGCAAGCGGCCGGATTTCATCTTCAACCCTTCCAACGACGGCTGGTTCGGCCGCTGGGGACCACCGCAGCAATTCGGCCAGGCTCGCATGCGGGCGCTTGAAGAAGGCTTGCCGGTTATCCGTGCAACGACAACCGGTATCAGCGGTGTGATCGATGCCGATGGAGTCGTGCGCCATTCGCTCGGCCAGCGGATGGAAGGGCGAATCGACGGAGCCATCCCGCCTGCAAAACCGGCAACGTTGTTCGCTCGTTTCGGGAATGCCGTGGCACTGATCTGGGCAATGCTCCTGCTGGTCGCCTCACTGGTTGCCATGCGCTTGCAGCAGCGCTAGAGATTGGCATCAGACATAAAGTTTTCTTTATATCCTTCACAAGCGAGGCATGATGCGCAGCGACTTCCTGTTTACGTCCGAAAGCGTTTCCGAAGGGCATCCCGACAAGGTTTCTGACCAGATCTCCGACGCCATCGTCGACCTCATGTTGTCGAAGGATCCCGAAGCTCGCGTTGCCTGTGAAACGATGACGACGACCCAGCGGGTCATCCTGTCAGGCGAAATTCGCTGCGCACCGATGTACGATGCCGCAAATGAAGACTGGGCCGAGAATGGCGGCTGGGCCCCGGGGGCCAAGGAAGAAATCGAAAAGGCGGTTCGCCGGACCGTCCGCGAAATCGGCTATGAACAGGATGGCTTTCACTGGCAAACGCTCGCATTCGAGAATTATCTTCATGGCCAGAGCGCGCATATTGCGCAGGGTGTCGATGCCGGAAGCGATGGCTCCAACAAGGATGAAGGGGCGGGCGACCAGGGCATCATGTTCGGCTTTGCCTGCGATGAGACGCCAGACCTGATGCCGGCACCGATCGACTACAGCCACAAGATCCTCCACCGAATGGCTGTCGACCGCAAGAGCGGTGCCGCCCCCTTCCTCGAACCCGATGCCAAGAGCCAGGTCACATTGCGCTACAAGGACGGCAAGCCGGTCGCCTGCACCGCAGTTGTCGTCAGCACCCAGCACGCGCCGGGCTATGACCAGGGCGAGAAGGAAGCCGAGCTCAAGAATTACGTGAAGGGCGTCGTGGCCGACATCCTGCCGGCTGGGTTCCTGTCGGACGAAACCAAGTGGCACATCAACCCGACCGGCTCATTTGAGATCGGCGGGCCAGATGGGGACGCCGGCCTGACCGGTCGCAAGATTATCGTCGATACCTATGGCGGTGCCGCGCCGCACGGGGGTGGTGCCTTCAGCGGCAAGGACCCGACCAAGGTCGACCGTTCGGCTGCCTACATCACTCGCTACCTGGCCAAGAACGTGGTCGCTGCCGGTCTCGCCAGGCGCTGCACGATCCAGATCGCCTATGCCATCGGTGTCAGCGAGCCGTTGTCGCTCTATGTCGATACCCATGGCACCGGCACAGTCGACGATGCGAAAATCGAAGACGCAATCCTTGCCATCGGCAAACTTGGTGGGCTCACCCCACGTGCGATCCGCATGCATCTTGGGCTCAACAAGCCGATCTATCGGGTCTCCGCCGCCTATGGTCATTTTGGCCGAAAGGCGGAAGGCGACTTGTTCCCTTGGGAGCGGACGGATTTGGTCGAAGACCTGAAGGCAGCCCTTTCCTGACCTGCTAGAAGGCGGCGCCATGCAACCGCCTCCGCCTCCTGATCCGGCAAGCCGCGTCGTCCAGCTCGACGCGCTGCGCGGGCTGGCGATACTTGGCATTGCGTGGATGAATGTGCTCATCTTCGCCATGCCTGCGCAGGGCTATTACAACCCGATGGCTTGGGGCGGACAGTCCGAAGCCGACATGGTCGTCTGGGTGATCAGCTTCGTCTTCGTCGAGGACAAGTTTCGCACCCTGTTCGCCATCCTGTTCGGGGCTGGCTGCGCGATCCTGCTCGATCGGGGTGGGGCGCACCCCTGGCGCGCGCATTATGCCCGTATGGGAGTGCTCTTCGCGATCGGGATTGTCCACGCAACCTTGCTGGCCAGCAATGATATCCTGCGGGCCTATGCCATGGCCGGCCTATTCCTGCCGTTCTTTGTGCGTCTGTCTAACTTTGCCCTCATCGCTTCGTCCGTCGGGCTAGTCGCACTACACGTGGGGGCAGGGTTCTCCATGCTGGGCGGAGGACTGTGGGACTGGTTCTCGGGCCGATTGGGTAGTGAGGCGATTCATTTCGCCGAACGGAATTTCGGAGCCGATCCGGCCGCCGTCCAATATATGCTTGAGCAAGGCCGCGAGGCCTTTGGCGAACGATTCTCCCGACGCCTGACCGGGCTCGGCGGACAATTGTGGACTGTCGCCGGGTCGATACCGCTGAACCTTGCCGCCATTGTCCTGGGCATGGCCTTGTGGCGCAATCGCATGCTGGCGGCCGGATGGCCGATCTATCGGTTGCAGCGCTTGGCGGCGATCTGTGCGCTGGCATCGTTGCCGGCTCTGTTCTGGATGGCATGGTGGATTGCGGATAGCGGTTTCCCGGGTGCGGTCGTCGCTATTGCTTCGCTGGTCTTCTCCGCTCCTTTCGACATGCTGTTAGGCGTGGCCTATGCAGCGATTGCCATGGCGTTGTTCGCTCCGGACGGTGCGACATGTGGTCGGCTGGCTGCGGTCGGACGGCTTGCACTGAGCAATTATGTGCTGACAAGCATGGTGCTCAGCGGCCTCTATGCGAGCTGGGGCCTTGGGTTGTTTGGCGAAGTGAGCCGTTGGCAAGCCATTGCGAGTATAGTTCTACCGATCGCACTGATACTTTGGTCGTCGCCGCTGTGGGCCCGACAGTTCGGGCAGGGGCCGCTGGAACGGCTGTGGCGCTGGTTGGCTGGCATGGTCCCGGGCTAGCGAGTCCGTCAGTCGGGATCGCTTCGGTCATCCTGGCCCAGCGTCGGCGAAGGGGTATCGAGTGCCAGTTCTGCATCGGAGAATGTGAAAGGACTGCGTACGCCGAGCATGCCGTTCAATTCGACCTGCATTCCGCGCGCCCGCACTTGCGGATCGGCAAACACCTCGTCGAGACGGTTGATGGGGCCGGCTGGCACGCCATGTTGGTGGCAGGCTTCCAACAGCTCTGCCTTGGTCATCCGCGCAGTTGCTTCGGCGATCATCCCGTCGAGTTCGGCGGCGTTGGCAATCCGCGCGCCATTATCGGCAAAGCGTGGATCGTGCACCAGTCCGTCCAGCCCAAGCATGCACATCAGCCGCGCAAACAGCCGGTCATTGGCAGGGGCGAGAATCACATGCCCATCGCTGGTGGGGAAAACGCCATAGGGTGCAACCTGTGCGTGGGCATTGCCCATGCGTGGTGGGTTCTCGCCCGTGGTAAAGAGATAGCTTGCCTGGTTGGACAGGAGTGAAACCGAACAGTCGAGCAATGACATGTCGATGTGCTGACCCATGCCAGTACGCTCGCGCATCAGCAATGCAGCCTGCACCGCATTGGCGGACCACACCCCGGTAGAAAGGTCGGAGATCGAGATCCCCATCTTGACCGGCACACCGTTGGGCTCGCCGGTCAGCGACATGAAGCCGCTCATGCCCTGGATGACGAAGTCGTACCCCGCCTCATGCGCGCGCGGGCCGTCGTGGCCGAAGCCGGTGATCGAGCAGTAGACGAGCCGCGGATTGGCAGGGGCCAGCGCCGCATAGTCGAGCCCGAATTTGGCAAGACTGCCGGTCTTGAAATTTTCCAGCACTACGTCGGCTTCGGCTGCGAGCGCCTTGACCCGCTCCAGCTCTGCCGGGTTGCCGAAATCGGCAATGATCGATCGCTTGCCGCGATTGCAGGCATGGTAATAGGCCGCCTCGCGGTGCACGATGCCATCTGTACCTTCACGCTCTACCCACGGGGGCCCCCAAAAGCGCGTGCCGTCGCCCTGAGGGCTTTCGACCTTGACGACATCGGCCCCGAGGTCGGCGAGGATCTGCCCGCAGAACGGCCCGGCTAGCACACGTGCCAGCTCGAGCACTTTGAGCCCGGCCAGCGGGGAGTTCGGATTGCGGGGTTGCTCAAACCACATGGAGGATCAGCCCAGCGCGACCTCGTATTTGGCGGTCGTGCTCGCAGCAATTTCGTCGGCCGAGACGCCCGGTGCCAGCTCGATCAGGCGGAACGGACTATCATGGTCGACACGGTGGAACACGCCCAGGTTGGTGATGATCATGTCGACGACATTGGTGCCGGTCAGCGGCAGCGTGCATTCGGGGATGAACTTGGGCGTTCCGTCCTTGGCGGTGTGGTCCATCACCACGATGATCTTTTTCACGCCCGCGACGAGGTCCATCGCGCCGCCCATGCCCTTGATCATCTTGCCCGGGATCATCCAGTTGGCGATGTCGCCATTCTCCGCCACTTCCATCGCCCCCAGCACTGTCAGGTCGATGTGCCCGCCGCGGATCATGCCGAAGCTGGTGGCGCTGTCGAAATAGGCACTGTGCGGCAGCTCGCTGATGGTCTGCTTGCCGGCATTGATGAGATCGGGATCGACTTCGTCGTCATAGGGGAACGGCCCGATGCCGAGCATGCCATTCTCGCTTTGCAGCGTTACATGCATGCCTTCGGGAATGTGGTTGGCGACCAACGTCGGAATGCCGATGCCGAGATTGACATAGTAGCCATCCTGCAATTCGCGGGCGGCACGTGCGGCCATGTCGTCACGGTTCCAGCTCATGGGGTAGGTCCTTCATTGTCATCGTTTGCGGGCGGAGCATCGTCTGCCGCCGGCGAGGTTTCCTGGATGGGCGCGAGGAACCAGCCTGCACCCAGCATCTTGTCGAGGCCAAACGCGGCCTTTGGGTCTTTGAGAAAATCGAACAGCTCATCGAAATCGGCGCGCTCGTCGCCGAGCATGGCGACAAGGCAACTATCCTGCGCCGCCTCATTGCGGCGGGTCTGCTTGCGATCTTCCGGATAGCGTAGGAGCAACAGGCGATCAGCACCCTCGCTATCGAGTTCGCTGCGGCGCAACCACTCGCGCACTTCGCCTGCACGGTCAGCGGTCAGCCCTGTACTCCACACCACTTCGACGTCGCCTTCCCGCAAACGTTCGAGTGCATTGGCGAGCGCGGGCCGCGTCATTGGCTCGGTCGGATCGAGCTTGTCGGCGACCGGGTCGAGGTCGATCAATACGGCACTGGAAGTCGAACGGCAGGCGGCGCGATCCGGGGTGAGGGTGCCTGGCTTTTCCAGCAGCGCGGAAGGTCGCAGTGCATCGCCCAGCGCCGTGCGCGCAGCGTTCTCCAGCGCGTAGTCGGCGAAGGCAGCATAGGTTGCGGCATCGCTGGCTGTGGTGGTCGCCATGGGCGGGATCGGCGAATTGGTGCCCGCTTCGACGGGAGCATCCGTGACAGGCAAGGCTAGCGCGACGGTACCTTCCCCTGCAGAATCTT
This sequence comes from Parerythrobacter aestuarii, assembly GCF_030140925.1. Taxonomy (NCBI): domain Bacteria; kingdom Pseudomonadati; phylum Pseudomonadota; class Alphaproteobacteria; order Sphingomonadales; family Erythrobacteraceae; genus Parerythrobacter; species Parerythrobacter aestuarii. The sequence continues at coordinate 6,473 of NZ_JARBWD010000001.1, read as the reverse complement.
CCGGTCGCAATGCAGGGGATGCGGCAATTGCCGGCGCGGCCTGCTGCGACAACTTCGTTTCCACTTGCGGTGTTTCAGGGTTGTCGCGGACGGTGGTCGCCATCGCTGCCCCCGCAGCCAGCGGGATCACCGCCGCGACACAGCCTTGCAGGCCGAATGCCAGCAACAGAAGCGCAAGCAGGGAGGCGCGACGCTCCATGGCGAGCTACGCCGAGGCCCGCTCACGCGTGGTGCGGAACTCGATTTGCTTGTCGTAGGGAGCGCCCACGATCATGCGTTGCACATACACGCCGGGCAAATGGATGCAGTCCGGGTCGAGCGAGCCGGCCGGGACGATTTCTTCCACCTCCACAACGCAAATCCTGCCACAGGTGGCGGCTGGGACATTGAAGTTGCGGGCGGTCTTGCGGAACACCACATTGCCGGTCTCGTCGGCCTTCCATGCCTTGACGATGGAGAGGTCAGCGAAGATCCCCCGCTCGAGGATGTAGTCTTCGCCCTCGAACTGCTTGGCCTCTTTGCCTTCCGCGACTTGCGTCCCAACACCGGTCTTGGTGTAGAAACCGGGAATGCCAGCTCCGCCGGCGCGCATCCGTTCGGCCAGTGTGCCCTGTGGGCAGAACTCGACCTCAAGCTCGCCGGCAAGGAACTGGCGTTCGAACTCCTTGTTCTCACCGACATAGGAGCTGATCATTTTCTTGACCTGGCGGGTGCGCAGCAGCTTGCCGATGCCTTCATTGTCGATCCCGGCATTGTTGCTGGCAAAGGTCAGGCCCTTGACCCCGCTATCGCGAATGGCATCGAGCAGGCGTTCGGGAATGCCGCACAGGCCGAAGCCCCCACTGGCGATCAACATGTCGTCCTTCAACACCCCTTCAAGGGCGCTAGTGGCATCGGGATAGAGCTTCTGCATGACTACTTCCTGGCTGAGGAGGGCAGGTGTTGCAGCGCGGCATAGCGCCCATCGGGTGGGCTGTCATCCGCCAACCACCCGTCGGCTGGCGATGCTGGTTGGTCGAAGCGTGATTGCACAATTGACGCAATCGCGAGCAGCGTCGAGGCTAGGGATTGTCAGGGGATTGCTACTATGAAAATGCATTGCCTTCTTGTCGCTGCTTTGGCGGTGGCCGTGCCGCAGGTCACCTTCGCGCAGTCAGTCGAAGACGCCGTCACCGACAGTGCACGTAGCGATGCCGACCGCGAAATGGATGCAGGCCGCCAACCGGTCGAAGTACTGGAGTTTTCCGCGGTCGAACGCGGAGACATCGTTGCCGACTTCATGGCCGGTGGGGGCTATTACACATCGCTACTGGCTGATCTCGTCGGTCCCAGCGGGCTGGTCTATGCTGTCAATCCAACGCGATTCCACAATGTCGAAGCCTGGGAAGCGCGACTCGCTGCAGACAGCAATATCCGCACCTTGGTGAGCGACCCGCGCGGGATGCAGCTTGCACCAGGCAGCGTCGATGCCATCTTCGCCCACCTCACCTTCCATGACCTGTTCTTCGAATCGGAACGCTTTGAATTTCCCCGGCTCGACGTTGATTTCATGCTTGCCAATTGGTTTGCGGCGGTCCGGCCCGGGGGTACAGTCACGATCATCGACCATGTCGGTCCGGCGGGCGATCCGCGCGACGTCGTGAATCGCCTGCACCGGATCCACCCTGCCACGGTGGTCGAACGAATGACAGGGGCGGGGTTCGTCCTTGTCGGCCAGTCGGACGTGTTGCGGCGCAGCAATGACGACGTCAACCTATCGGTCTTTGACGAAAGCGTTCGTGGTAAGACAGATAGATTTATCATGAAATTTCAGAAGCCTGAGTGATCAGCGCAACGCATACATTGCGTTTTACGCAACAGTCTTGGCTTATTTCGCACTTGCACAATGCGCGCAATGCAAGCACATAGGGCGGGCCTTTCAGGCATCCTCTCCCAAACTTTTCCAGCCCGGTTGGTCCGCCAGCCGGGCTTTTTTCTTGTCCTCAGGGCATGTCCTTGCCTGGCGTTCATCCCGATGCAGGAAACTGGCTGTAGCGGCGGACATTTGCATAGTGGCTCCGCGCTCCTTAGCTAGGCGGTTAAGACCTCGAATACGGACAAGATGGGAGCCAGCTTAGATGGCCGATGCGCAGAGTGCGGTGAAAGACAGGCAGGTACGCCTGCAAGTGGCAGCCGCTCGCCAGGAAGAAAGCGGACAGGGCATTGCACGCATGCCGCGCTCCGCATTTCAGGCGCTTGGCATCACTGAAGGCGATGTCGTCGAGATCGAAGGCAAGCGCGCGACGGTCGCTGTGGCGATGGCCGCTTATGCCGAGGACCAGGGTCTCGAAGTCGTTCGGCTCGACGGGTTGCAGCGCGGCAATGCCGAAGCGGGTTCAGGCGAACATGTGATGATCCGCGCCGTTGAATCGCGCCCGGCGACGCGGGTCGTATTCGCGCCGGCCAGCCGCGAGATGCGGTTGCAGGGGCCAACCCAGGCCCTGAAGCGCAATTTCTTTCGCAAGCCGCTGGTGGCAGGCGATCTCGTCGCAACGACCGGCCAGCAGCCGGTTCAGAACATGCCGCCCGAAGTACGCCGGATGTTCAACGCTCCGGCCTATGCCCTCACGCAGATTCGCCTGCGGGTCGTTTCGACCGTTCCCAAGGGGGCGGTCCATATCGACGAGAACACCGAAGTCGAGCTCCGCACCGAATTCGAAGAAGCCAAGGTTGGTCGCGCGGTAGTCAATTATGATGACGTGGGCGGCATAGATGACACCATCCAGCAGTTGCGCGAGATGGTCGAGCTGCCGCTCCGCTATCCCGAGCTGTTTACCAGGCTGGGCGTCGACCCGCCCAAGGGTGTGCTGCTGCATGGCCCTCCGGGGACTGGCAAGACCAGACTCGCGCAGGCCGTCGCCAACGAGAGCGATGCCGACTTCTCGATCATCAACGGCCCCGAGATCATGGGGTCGGGCTATGGCGAGAGCGAGAAGGCCCTCCGCGAAGTGTTCGAGAACGCCAGCAAGAATGCGCCCGCGATCATCTTTATAGACGAGATTGATTCCATCGCGCCCAAGCGCGACCGGGTACCGGGCGAGGCGGAGAAGCGCCTGGTGGCCCAGCTGCTGACGCTGATGGACGGGCTGGAAGCACGCGCCAATGTGGTTGTGATTGCGGCCACCAACCGACCCGAAGCGATCGACGAGGCGTTGCGTCGCCCGGGTCGCTTTGACCGCGAGATCGTCATCGGGGTGCCCGATGAGAATGGTCGGCGCGAAATCCTGTCGATCCATACCCGTGGCATGCCGCTGGGCGACAAGGTCGACCTCAAGGAATTGGCCCGGATGACCTATGGCTTCGTCGGCGCTGATATAGCGGCTCTGGCGCGAGAAGCTGCAATCGATGCGGTCCGCCGGATCATGCCGAAAATCGATCTCGATGCCCGCGAAGTCCCGCAAGAAGTGCTCGAAGAGCTGTGCGTCGAGCGAGACGATTTCCTCTCCGCGCTCAAGCGGATCCAGCCCTCGGCCATGCGCGAAGTCATGGTCCAGATGCCTAATGTCGGATGGGAAGACATTGGCGGAGTCGACGATGCCATCGAGAAACTCAAGGAAGGCATTGAACTCCCGCTCAAGAACCAGGAGGCGTTCCGCCGGCTCGGGATCCGTCCGGCCAAAGGCTTCCTGCTCTACGGTCCGCCGGGGACCGGCAAGACCTTGCTGGCCAAGGCTGTCGCCAAGGAGGCCGAAGCCAACTTCATTTCCATGAAGAGCAGCGACCTGCTGTCCAAGTGGTACGGCGAAAGCGAACAGCAGATTGCCAAGATGTTCCAACGCGCCCGCTCCGTTTCACCCTGCGTCGTCTTTATCGACGAGATCGACAGCCTCGTGCCTGCGCGCGGATCGGGCCAAGGCGAACCGCAGGTCACGGGGCGTGTGGTCAACACTATCCTCGCCGAGATGGACGGGTTGGAAGAACTCCAGTCAGTAGTAGTGATTGGTGCCACCAATCGGCCCGCTCTCGTCGATCCCGCACTCCTTCGACCGGGGCGGTTTGACGAGCTGGTGTATGTCGGCACACCGGACAAGAAGGGTAGGGAACAGATCCTGGGGATTCACACCGCAAAGATGCCCCTCGCGAGCGAGGTGAGCCTCGCCGATCTTGCTGGCAAGACAGAGCGTTTCACGGGGGCGGACCTCGAAGATGTCGTCCGCCGCGCTGGCTTGAACGCGCTGCATCGGGCGGGGGCTGACGTGCAGGAAGTTTCCTCAGCGGACTTCGCCGAAGCGCTGAAGGATTCTCGCGCGACCGTCACTGCCAAGATGGAAGAGGAATATCGCAAGATGCGCGGCGAGCTCAAGAAGCGCGCTGCTGAAGTCACGCCGATCGGCTTCATTCACGAAGGGATGGTTGAGTCCACACGCGACCAGAAACATGATTCGGAAGCCGGCTAGGGCAGTTGTGGTTCTTCCGCTTTCGGATGGCCCCCGGGCAATTCGAGACGGTGCCGGATCAGCGCATTTGGCTGGTTTGCGCGAAGCCATTCCAGCATGTGCTCGCGGACATCGCACCGCAACTGGAACAGGTCGCCGATCGTCTTGGAACTCATCGACAGCCGCAATGCGATGCTCTCTGGATAAGCATCGGTCATCAACAGGCCGATGTTGCGCTGGTCCCAAAGTGGGTGGGCCTTGACGAAGCGCTCGAACTCGATGCGGATCGGCTCGATCTCGGCGATTGGGTCAAGATGTAGGAAGACCGGTCCGGTCAGCATCTCGCTCTTGCGCGACCAGTTCTCGAAACTCTGTTCCAAGAAGCGGCTGGTCGGCACGATGATAACGCGCTCATCCCATGTCCGCACGGTAATGAAGCTCATGCGGATTTCCTCGACCCGCCCGGTATGCCCGTCGACGACGACGAGGTCGCCGATCCGCAAGGGTTCGGTCAGGGCCATCTGCAATCCGGCAATCAGCGACTTCAGGGCAGGTTGCGCAGCGGCACCGACAGCCAGGGCAGCAAGACCGGCCGAGGCGAGGACTGTCGTCCCGATTGCGGCCACGCCCGGGATACTCAACAGCATCAGCCCGACGGTAATGAAGACGATGGCAAATGTCGCCGTACGCGAGAGGATGGCGATCCTCGTCTTGCGGCTGCGTGATGCTGCCAGGTCGATCGCTTCGCCTTCTTCGCGAACTTCGAGCCGATATTCCAACCCGGCAGCAAAAGCCTTGACCAGCGTATAGGCGATCCAGCCCATGATCGCCGGGCGAACGAAGCGGGCGATCGGTTCCCAGATCGAAGCGAGCGTAGCATTGGCTTCCGCAACGAGAGTGATCGAGACGGCGATCATTGCCCATTTGATCGGACGCTGGATCTTGCGCAGCACCATGTCGTCAATCGGAGTGTCGGAAGATCGCGTGATCCGATAGGCGATAGCAAAGACAACCCGGTACAGAAGGTAGGCGGCTGACACAGCGAGAGCGACGATCATCGCGGATTCGCCGACGGCAACCCAATCGAGCTCCCAATTTGAAGGATTATATCGTTTGAACATGCTCGGCCAACTATTGGGGGTGCACTCTGGTTTCAAGGAAAGTGCGCTGGTATTGCCATTTGTTCAAGGACTTCGGCGGTCTATTAGGCACCAAACGTCTCGCCAAACAATTGATAATTAGGAAAAAACCCACTGGCTTGGCGCGTCATTCCTGGGGACAGGGAGGTCAAGCCAAGCATGAAATCGCCGCTGAAGATCAGCAACAGGCGTCAGCACAAACCACAGGAATCGCTCAACCCAGCGCTTCCCGGAGCATTCCAAGTTTTCAGCGCAGTTTGGAATGGCTGTAGATGCCCGCCCGGGAAAACCACGCTTCCCGGGCAGGCATATGTTCGACTCCTGGCTAGAACCCAAACGCTACTCCGACCCGTCCACCCGTGGAGTTCCGGGCGGTCGATCCGGCAACACCGGCTGAGACGTAGACCTTGGGCGCGACACGGGCCGTGACTGTTCCGGCAAATCCCTGCTCACCCTGGTAGGTCGAAGCGTTGACGCTGACGGAAACATTGCTTTCAGGGACGATCATGGTTCCGCCAAAGGCCATCGCAGCGGCGATCCCGCCAGATGTGCTTTCGTCGAGCTCATCGAGCCGGAAGTTCACATTGGCAAACCCATTCTCCAGCCCCGATACCCTTCCGCTGAGCGCGCTGAACTGCTGGTCGGAGACCGCCGCGAGATAGCCGAGCCCGGCCTGGACGTCGCGGACTGCGGCAGCCGAGGCAACAGCCGTGGTACCAAGCACACCATTGCCATCGACCGTGACCGCTTCGACCGGCCCGCTCTGGGCAGCGGTGGACGCAGCGACATCGCCGATCCTCACCGACGACCCGGTCCCTCCCAGCGTGACCTGGTTGGCCGCCGTGGTGGTGGCCTGGTAACCGATCGCGGTCGAGTTATCGAAGCCGGCATTGGCTTCGCGGCCAACCGCCGTGGCTCC